>UEHQ01000013.1 GCA_900489925.1 Hyphomicrobiales bacterium
CCCTCCCCCTTGTGGGGAGGGTTTGGGGAGGGGAAAGCGGCACCCGCCGTGGCGGATGAAGTCCGCCTTTAAGCCGCGATGAACTCGTTCCAGCGGCGAACCATGTAGCGGTCCTCGTCCATGACGGAGTTCCAGCACGCGACATGGCCCATGCGCTCTTCGAACGAGCCGCCGTCGCGAACCGCACCGGCCTTCTCCATGACCTTGCCCTCGGGCGAAAGGATATCGCCCTTGGCGGCCTTGCCTTCGATCCAGTAGCCCCATTCGTCCTCGGTCATGAAGCCCTTGGCGGTGTCCATGCAGGCCGAGTAGTAGCCCTGGCGGTTGAGGTAGCCGCCGACCCAGCCGGAAGTGTACCAGTTGATGTATTCATAGGCCGCGTCGAGCTCGGCGCCCTTGAGGTGCGAGGCAAGGCCGAGACCGCCGCCCCACGAGCGATAACCCTCCTTGAGCGGCTGATACTTGCAGGCGATGCCCTTGGAGCGGACGGCGGCAACCGCCGGCGACCACATGGACTGGATCACGACTTCGCCCGATGCCATCAGGTTGACCGACTCGTCGAAAGACTTCCAGAAGGCGCGGAACTGGCCGTCCTGCTTGGCCTTGATCAGGAACTCGATCGTCTTGTCGATCTCTTCCTTGGTCATGTTGCCCTTGTCGGCGTATTTGATGTTGCCGAGCGCTTCCATGATCATCGCGGCATCCATGATGCCGATCGACGGGATGTTGAGGATCGAGGTCTTGCCCTTGAACTTCGGGTCCATGATATCGGCCCAGGTCGAGATCTCGCGACCGACGAGATCGGGGCGAATGCCGAGCGTATCGGCATTGTAGATCGTCGGCATCATGGTGAAGAGTTCAGTTTCGCCCTTGGCGAAGGTCTTGGCATCCGCGCTCTCGACATAACCAACCGTGTGCGGCGCGGTGCCCTGCGCAATCACGCTATCCGGCTTCAGCTTGCCGTTCTTGAAGAGCGGAACGACCTTGTCGTAATACTTCAGCTTCTTCACATCCATCGGCTGGATGACGCCGGTCGGATAAACCTTCTTCAGGATCCAGTATTCGATGTCGGCGATATCGTAGCTATCGGGCTGCGTGACGGCGCGCTGGGCAGCGGCGTCGGAATCGGTCGCCGTCATCTCGAGCGTGATGCCGAGGTCCTTCTTGCACTGCTCGGCAATGGCGTTGATGTTGGAAACGCCGGTACCGAACTGGCGAAGCGTGATGTTCGACTGCGCCCAGATCGTCGGGAAGCCGGTGATCAGGCCGGAGCCTGCGGCCGCACCAAGGGCGGCCGCGCCCGTCTTCAGCAGGCTGCGGCGGGAAATCCCCGCTGCCGTCTTGGTCGTCTTCTTTTCAGTTGTCATGTCAGTTCCCCTTCTTTTTGGCTGGTGAGGTTCATGCACGGCCGAGGAGGACCGCGTCCTCCAGGGCCCAACTCAGAGACACCGCATCGCCGACCGATACGGGTTTGGCGAAGTAATCGCCGTCACTCGCGATGACCGTGAAGTCGTCACTGCCCGCGCCGGCCACGGTGAGTTTCACCGAGGCGCCGCGATATTCGATGTTGGAGACGACGCCGTTGAAACCGAGCGTCTTGTCGGAAGCGGTATCGAGGCGCACCCGATCAGTGCGGATGCCGATATCAACGGGCTCGCCGGCAAGCCTGCCCTCGCCGCGCACCGAAAACGCCTGGCCGCCCGGCGCCTCGAGCGTCAGAACGCCATCGCCGACGGATGCGACGCGGCCTGACAGGACATTGTGGTCGCCCATGAAGCGCGCCACGAAGGCGGTCGCCGGCTCCTCGAACACCTTGCGCGGCGTCGCCGCCTGCTCGATCTTGCCGTCGTTCATGATGACGATGATATCGGCGAGCGCCATCGCCTCTTCCTGGCTGTGCGTGACATGCACGAAGGTGATGCCGAGCGTCTTCTGCAGCTTTTTGAGCTCGGCACGCATGCGGATCTTCAGGAACGGATCGAGCGCCGACAGCGGCTCGTCGAGCAGCAGCGCCTCGGGATCAGTGATCAGCGCGCGGGCAAGCGCCACGCGCTGCTGCTGGCCGCCGGAAAGCTGCGCCGGACGCCTGTTGGCATAGGCTTCCATCTGCATCAGCTTCAGCATCTCCAGCGCCTTGGCCCGCCGCTCCTCCTTCTCCACGCCCTTCATCTTCAGGCTGAAGGCGACGTTGTCGATCAGGTCGAGATGCGGGAAGAGCGCGTAGGACTGGAACATCATCGCCGTGCCACGCTTGGCCGGCGGAAAATCGGTGACGACGGTATTGCCGAGGCGGATATCGCCGGACGAAATGCTCTCGTGCCCGGCGATCATCCTGAGTGTCGAGGTCTTGCCGCAGCCCGACGGCCCCAGGAAGCAGCAATAGGAACCAGCCGGTATTTTCAGGCTGATCGCGTGCACCGCCGTGGTGGCGCCATACACCTTCGAAACGGATGCAATATCGATCTCTGCCGCTTTCGACATCATGTCTTCCCCTGTTCGAGTAAGACAATGCATCTCGCGTGCCAGTTTCTATTGCGGCGCAACAACCCGTTACAAAAGCTCGAATTTCTACCGGATCAACAGCTGTGCAAAACTTGAGCTACTCAGCATCCTGCACACGAAATAGGCTTTTGTCTGCAATTAAAGCAAAGGATCGTATACAATTTAGCCGCAACTTTGATCACAAAATCCGGTTAACTTTTCAACCAAAGGCGGATATCATTTGCCGGTCAAAGGGTACCAGATTTCATGAATACCGCCACCAATGCCATCCAAGCGACCGATGATTCAGCCGAATCCGGCGCCCAGCAGATCCGCGATGCCATTCGCGACGCAATCGTGGAACGCCGCCTGACGCCAGGAACGAAGCTGTCGGAAAGCGATGTCGGCAATCTCTTCAATGTCAGCCGGACATTGGCACGCGCCGCGTTGCAGGCGCTATCCTATGAAGGCTTGGTCAGCGTCGAAAAGAACCGCGGCGCCTTTGTTGCCTACCCCTCGCCGGAGGAAGCCCGCCAGATCTTTGCGGCCCGGCGGCTGATCGAGCCCGGCATTCTGCGCGAGGCCGCAGCCAGAATAACCCCCTCTGAAATCCAGCATCTGAAGCAGCTTCTGCTTGAAGAGACGCGGCTGATGGGCGAGCGCGGCCAGACCGCGCGGCGCGCCGAAATCAAGGCATCGGGCGATTTTCACCTGACGATCGCAGCCATTTCCGGCAATGCGATCATGCAGAGGTTCATGGATGAACTGGTCGCAAGGTCTTCCCTGGTGATCGCACTCTACGGACAGTCAACGATTTCAAGCTGCGGCCATTCCGAGCATGGCGATATTGTCGCCGCCATCGAGCGCAACGACCTAGACCACGCCTGCCATCTCATGGTGCATCATATCACTCACATCGAGGCCGATCTCGACCTGCGCGAGCGAAAGAGCCAGGGGCTGAAGGAAGCTTTCGACGTCTAGGGCCTCGACCGGGCTTTCCGCTCGAGGCGATCGCGGCACCGAACCGGTCGCCGCGATGCTTAGAATCAACCGCGCGAGCGACGCTCGGCGGGCGCGCCGGCAACCGCGACGATATCGGGCGTTCCGGTGGCATGAAGGCGTTTACGCACGAGAACGGCCATGACGCGAGCGGCCGTGGAGAAGCTCATCTGGTCGAGCGGTCCCTCGCCTTCCCATGGTTTCGTCAGCCGCTCGGTGACGGCGCCGACGATGTTCATGGGCACGATGTCGTCGCATTCGCGCATAGCTTCGAAGACGCGACTGATGGGAACGACCCGCCCGTCAAATGTCACGATCGGTTCAGTGAGTTCCGTATCCCATTCTTCGAACGCATAAAGCGCATCGCGAAAGAGTTCCTGAAGGGTGAACGGGGCGTGTCCGTTGTGAAGTGGCGGCAAGGCATTCGTCATGTCTGTCTCCTCTTGTAGGGATAGTGCCAATTCCTCCTCATCGGTCGGCATCACATTGGAGGCAGAACTCTGGCCTCCATCCGAACCGAATAACACGATCAATGTTATAGTGTAATATCTGCGTGATAAAGCCTTTTATCCGCCCCAGCCTCGCAGCGGTGCCGATAAAAACAGTTATGCCATTGATATTATGGACAATACTAATGGCATATTTCAGATCAACTTAAGGTGCGAAATGCCGCAACTGCCCTTACCGGGCGATCGAGAACGACATGTTGACGGTGATGTTGTAACTCGTCTCGCCGCCTTGAACCGGCACGGCCGAATCGGCACCCGCCTTCATCATCGCCGCGCGGAACACCGGAACAGGCTGCGGCCGCGGCCCGTCTTCCCTGATCTCGATGACGTTGCCGAGCTTGACGCCGGCAGCCTCGGCGAGAGTCCTCGCCTTTCTCATCGCATCGGCGACGGCATCTTTTCGCGCCGCTTCCATGGCGCTCTCAGGCTTGTCATTGGTAAACTGGATATCCCCGCCCTGGTTGACGCCGAGCGTCACCGACTGGTCGATGATGGCCCCGAGCTTCGAGAGATCGCGAACCCGCACGGTCAGCGAATTGGAAACCTGGTAACCCAGCAATTCCGGCGGCTGCGGCTGCCCGTCACTGCTCTGCGGAAAACGAAACTGCGGCTGAACCGAGAAACCGGATGTCTGCATGTCGCGTTCGGCCACGCCGGCCTTTTTCAAGGCATCGAGAACGTCGCTCATCGCCTTGTTGTTTCCGTCAAGCGCCTCGCGAGCCGTCTTTTCCACTTTGACGACCGACAGGTTGAGCACCGCCATATCGGGCGCGATCGACGAGCTGCCTTCCCCGGCAACCGAAATAACGGACGGCGGCGAATCGGCGGCCAGCGCAGGCACGCTGGCGGAAGCCGCAATCGGCAAGCCGAGCAGAAGACCGAAGGCAATCGTTTTGTTTTGCAGCAATGGCATGTTTTCACTCCCCGATTGTGATTTACGCCCTCCCTCTTGCCGTTTGATTGTGAAGCTATTGCGGCAGTCCCTTGTGACGATTGAAGAATTGCGTTAGAGCGAAACCGCACCGGCGAACCATTGCGCCGAACGCACGACGACACCGTCGTCGCGGGCCTGTAGCTCAATGGTTAGAGCCGGCGGCTCATAACCGCTTGGTTGGGGGTTCGAGTCCCTCCGGGCCCACCATCGTCCCTCTATTGCGTTGAAACGCTGAAAACCTTGTAAACTAAGGTTTGATAGCTGCTGTAGCTCCGGCGCTGCGATAATGAAACCTATAAGGCCAAACCGCGAGGTCCGGCCACGTCAGCCACAAGAGTACTTGTCACGATTTTTCGCACTGTCCCTCAGATATCCAACATCTCTTGGGGAACCTCGCGGGAGAGGTCCGGCTCGTTTCGAAAAATACTCGATTAGGAACCGTGGACTCGGCAGAAAATAACTCGGTTGCAGCCGGCTGATACCACAGTCGCCGAAAGGCAAGCGTCACGGGCACCAGGTCAGAACCCCCAGGCGCCTACCGCGATTGAACTCACACGTCCACGTTGGATATCACCCTTACGCTTTCAGAATATTCCGTCATACAGCTTGGAACGCACCGCGGCGGATCCAAGTGCCCATGACCCTGTCACACTCAAATGTGTGCTATTAAAATAGAGAGCTTTCCCGTCTAGGTACGGGGAGCATTCGCCGTATGGGCAGATAAGCGAATTGAAATCGTAGTACTCGACGCCCTCTATACCAGAAATCGCCCGCTTGACTGACGCATTGACGGAAGCAATTTCGGCGGACAGATCTGCCTGCTTTGCTTGGCAATCGATCGGCAATCGGAGAGCTTTTGCAGCACAAAGCCGATCATAGTCAGGGAACGCCACCACCTGACCCAAGACGGTTACTCGTTTTCCTGCCTTTCTTAAGGATGAAATCGTCTTCGCAAATTCGGCCAAGAAGCCCTCTTCCTCACGCGCGAAGTAGTTTGAATAAGCCGCAGATATGATGATGTGGTCATAATTCGGAAGCAGGGTTTTCGTTACGAGGTCGGCAGAGTACTGGCAATCCCGTGCTCTTCGACCGGACGAAAAGTGGCCAGCGTTTTGCAACAGCGGTGGGCAGTCGGAATGAGCAATGTTGCGAAACGATATACCATCAACTTTTGCAAGCTCGCCTAGAATACCGATGTAATGCGAGGCATTGCTGTCGCCCCAAACGAGGGTCCGCGCTGAACTTCCGTCGCCAATCACGCACTTGGTATTTTGAGTTTGTTTTGCTGAAAGGCGGGATGCTTGGCAGACGTACGAATATCGGAAGGCTTGTTTTGTCTGCTCTTCCACCAGAGCAACATTCTCCTTGTAATCTGAAGGTGCTAGCGCTGGTATAAAGCCACCAGCCTTGCTGATGACGACACCAGCAATGAGTATTGCTAGGGCCGGAGCTGCCGCCATCGTCGTGAAAGTACGTGAAAACGATTGCTGAGAGTGGCGAAACCGCTCCTCTATCAACCGGTATGATCCAATCGAGAAGCTCAGGATCGTAAGAAAAACAACAATCCCGGACACTAAGCCGATCTCGATATCCAGATAGCGCATATATGCGAGCAGCGGCCAATGCCAAAGATACATAGAGTACGACAGTTTTCCTATTTGCCGGGCGGGCCAGAGGGAAAGCAGTGATGTGAGAAATTGAGGCTTCGTCCCAGACATAAGGAGCGCAACGGCCCCCGCTGTTAGCGGTATGGCATTGATACCGGGAAATGGCGTGGTCTCGTGCAAGAAAATTGCGCTGCCCACCACGGCGCCCAAGCCCAAGAAGCCCGCTATCAGTAAGACGTTTGGCGAGGCACGTTGCACTTTCTTCGTTCGCGACAGCGAAAACGCGAGCCCGCCAGCGCAGAGTTGAAACGCACGCGATGGCAACATGTAGTAGGCTGAGGTGAAGTTATAGGTTCTTAACCCAAACTCACCCCAAGCAACGCTGGCTACCACGATAACAATAAAACTGGGGATAGCCCAGCGAGGGCGCTTCAGGAGGACGTACAGCAAAAGTGGCCAGAGAAGGTAGAACTGTTCCTCAACGCCCAATGACCACATATGCAGCAGCGGGATGGTTCGGCTGTCGGGGGCGAAATAGCCTGTATCCAGGAACAACGAGAAATAGATGTTGGCCGCTGAGAACGCAGTCGCGATGGCGGACTGCGAAAGCCGAACCAGATCGCCAGGTAGAAGTATGATGGCTCCCACGGCCAGCGTAGTTGCCGTGACAAAGAACATCGCAGGAGCAATTCGGCGAAGTCGACGCCGGTAGAATTCGAGAAAGTCTGCGATTGATGACAGGTTGTCCGCGTAGATCCGTTGGGTAATGACATAACCCGATATAACGAAAAACAAATCGACGCCTACGAATCCGCCCGGAATCAAGGCCGCATTGATGTGGAATATAACAACGAACAACACTGCGATTGCTCGAAGTCCCTCGATGTCAGCGCGGAAAATGCTAGGTCGCTCTTCTGCCAATTTTCTGGTCCTTGGATGTCGGCAGCACAATGCGGCCGCGAGCAGTTCCGTCAATATTCTGCTCTCGATTATTTCGGCCACTCCCCGCAAGCGCCTTTCGGGTGTTGCGTTGCAGAGACAGAGCTAGGCTAGGCCGGCGAAAACGCGTCCTTAGTGCCTTCTTGGGTGAGCGGTTCGTGCGCAAACCGGGAGAGAGCCTGCCGGAGTAGGCCGGCTTTCTGCGAAGACATGCGTCACGCCACATCTTATGCACCGAGGGTGCCGATCGGCCCACACATCCGGATATTAAAGAAACAAGGTCTCGTGCAGAATTGCCGATAAGAACGCCATATCATGCATCGACGAAAGCGAACAAAAGGCGCTGGCTCGGCAGCGGCAGGTCGCGGACAAGACGCGTATTATTTCTTCTCTTCGTCGCGTTTGCTACTGAAAAGCGCGTGGTATTCATCGTTCGCTTTTTCAAGGTCGTCATGGCGACCGATATCTAGCCAATACTCATGAAGCGGGAATGCCGCCCTTTTCCTGTTGTCGATATTTTCGAAGAGCGAGGGCATATCAAAGTATTTTTCAGCTGGAATTAGTTGAAGCGCTTCAGGATTGATTACATAGATGCCCGCGTTGACAAAGAAATCGTATACCGGCTTTTCCGTGAAGCTTTTGATGTGTTGATGTTCGACATCGACCACGCCGTAGGGCAGTTGGTATTGATATCGATTTAATCCCATTGTTGCCAGCGCCATGTTCTCATAATGGAACGAAAGCAATTGCCCGAAATTAGCCGAGGTGAGTATGTCCCCATTCATCACGATCAACGGATGAGTTGGCTTGAAATTCAATAGTGACAACGCTCCAGCTGTTCCCATCCGAGTGCTCTCGCGAACATAAGTTATTTCTACTCCAAACTTTGCGCCGTCCTCGAAATACTCCTCAATGACCTGGGCAAGGTGGTTGACACATAGGGTAATCGAACGGAAACCCTGCGTCTGGAACTGCTCGATGATGGTCTCCAGGATCGGTCGCCCCCCCACCGAGATCATTGGCTTTGGCACTGTCTCGGTAACTGGTCGAAGTCGTGTTCCCAATCCACCCGCCATGATTACCACGGGGTGAAGGGCGATCGCCGGATGCTGCAGATCGTCGGCATAAACAATGTCGACGACGACGCCGGCAGGTGTGAGGATCGGCATCTGACGCAAGCTGTGCTTTCGGAGCAGCGCTAGGATCTCTGATCGTGAGGCGGACTCAGTGGTAGTCCGCGGCGCGGAATACATGACGTCAGCAGCCATGGTATCCAGCGTCGCGCCACGCAGGATACCTCGACGGATGTCGCCATCTGTAATCGTGCCGACGAGTTTGCCTGTTTCATCGGTTACAAGAGCGATCTCACCGCCGCTCGACTCGATGCACGACACGGCTACTGAGAGCGGCTGGTCCGCCCTAAGGCTGATTTCGGCGATCGAATGACTCTTCATTTGCAAACCTTGTCGATTCAGGCAGTCCGGCAACGGAGTGGCCCATTTGCCCACGAATTTCAATTGCCGATTCGCCAAGGAAGCCAAAAAGACTTGATGTTCCCAAACGGTGGATGCATACGAGCACGGTATAACATGGTAGGCAGAAAACGATTGTCCGGAACGAGGCATACCGATTGTGTAGCGTTGGTGACCGCTCGGGGAGGTTCAAAACGCCTTCCCGGGAAGAATATCCGGCAATTGGGTGGACGACCACTAATTGCCTGGAGCATCGCCGCCGCGCTCAAATCTCTTCATGTTCGTAGAGTGATCGTATCGACCGACTGTGTCGAGATTGCAGAGGCAGCAAGACAAGCGGGGGGCGAAGTACCATTTCTGCGCCCGCCGGAGCTTTCCGGTGACCATGCCGCTCATCATGACGTCGTCGCGCACGCAGTAGACTGGCTGGAGCGCGACGAAGGTAGATTGCCGGAATTTCTCTGCCTATTGCAACCCACAAGCCCCCTGCGAAGCGCATCGGATATTGATGCAACCTTGGACCTCATCATCGAAACAGAGGCAGACTGCGCTTTTGCCGTTTCGTCGGTTACGACCCACCCCGCTCTCATGTACCGGCTTGACGGGCCGAAGGCGTCCCCGTACCTCCCTCCCCGTGAAGGCTATGTTCGAACTCAGGATCTTGATCCGTTGTACTATGTGAACGGGGCGGTCTACGTCGTGCGCCCGAGCTCCTTCCGAGAACGTAGCACCTTGTTGTCCCAACACCCTGTCGCATATGTCATGAATCACGAACGAGCGGTGGATATCGATCATGAGTGGGACTTCAGACTCGCTGAAATCCTTTTCGGAATGCGATCGGACTAGGCAACGATTCGCACCATGCGGATTGTCCGCGCGGTTGGCGGCGCCAGATACAGCCGGATTGAGAAATTTAAGAGATATGAGATGAACGCTACGCCGCTACACACAATTGCCACTGGTCGTTTGAGTTCTCTTTTCGACGTGGACGTTGCCTTGCTCGAGGAGAAGCTACAGCATGCGATCAGCGGTAAGCGCATCCTCGTCGTGGGCGGAGCCGGGTCTATCGGCTCAAGTACCGTACTACAGCTCATCACGCGAATGCCTAAAGCGCTCCATGTAATTGACCAGAATGAGAATGGGCTGGCTGAACTCGTCCGGCAGCTCCGCTCGAGACCGTCTGATTGGTCAGTCAAAGACTTCCAGGCGTTGCCCCTTGATTATGGTTCGGCGGCCGCCAGACACTTCCTTTACGCGCAGCAGGAATACGATTTGGTTCTGAACTTCGCGGCGCTGAAGCACGTCCGCTCCGAGAAGGATCCCTTCTCGACCTTGCAGATGTTTGAGACAAATCTCGTCAAACAAGTTCGTCTGATGACCTGGCTCGCCGAGCGCGGCTTCGCGGGGCGCCTATTCACTGTCTCCACCGACAAAGCGGCCAATCCTTCATCAATGATGGGGGCAACGAAGCGCGTCATGGAGCACGTGCTTTTCAGTTCAGGTGCCGCACGCGCCCTCAGCGGTCCAAAGTCATCCGCACGTTTTGCGAATGTGGCCTTTTCGAATGGATCCCTCCTGCAAGGATTTCAAAACCGGCTTGCACGTGGCGAGCCCTTGGCCGCGCCTATCGACACGCGACGTTACTTCGTCTCCCTGGCGGAGTCGGGACAAATCTGTGCAATCGCTTCGACCGTGGTTCCGGACATGTCTATCGTCATTCCCAAGCTCAATCCAGACGAGCATCTCATATTGCTTCACGATATCGCCGAACGTTTCTTGAAATGGCATGGTTTTTCGCCAGCGATCTACCAAGACGAAAAAGCGGCGTGCGCCAATGTTGAGAATGAGCGCAGCCGTGGCCGCTGGCCCTTGCTTTTGACCCCGCTTGATACCGCCGGGGAGAAGCCGTATGAGGAGTTTACAACCGCTGCCGAGCGTCGCGCAGACTTGGGCTTACCCAACCTGGAAACCGTTGAGTATGATCTGGCCAGCCAAGCGGCAGTCGACCAAGTCGTTGCTGAAGTCTGCAAGCTGCTAGAGGATCCCAAAACCGTGGTGAGCAAAGATCTTCTCAAGGAGATCATCGCAATCGTCGAGCCCGGGTTTCTGGAAACACATCGGGACTCCAAGACCTACCTCGATCAACGGCTTTGATGAACCCGCGCGGGGACACCATAGATCGTGCTCCCACTTGCACAGTCCTCTATGACAACTGCGCCCGCTCCCACTGTGGCGCCTTCTCCAATTGTTACGCCTTCGACAACCGTGGCGCCAACGCCGACATGTGCTCCGCATCCAACCACTACATTGCCTGAGCAGGTGACACCCGGCGCTATATGGACATGATCACCAATGCGGCAATCATGATCAATACTCGCGCGGGTGTTGACAATGGTATTGTTGCCGATCCGGGTCCCTGCTTGAATAACGCTGCCGGCCATAATCACCGTGCCGTGTCCAATCGTAGAGCACGGCGAGACAACAGCGGAAGGGTGGACCACCGTCAGCGGCTCAAGCCCCACCGACGAAGCTAGACTATAGAGTTGAGGACGCAGCGTCGACCCGCCACGTACGCTGCCAACGCCAATCACAAAATGCGTGGCTTTGTGCCTCCGAGAGATCGCCGCAATGTCGGCATCGGCTCCCAGAACCGGAAACCCCAATACGGATTGCGATGTCCCAGTGTCGCAGATCAGTCCGACGATCTCGGCAGGCTCTTCTCGACCGATCAGAGAAAGGGCATCTAGCACGACCCGGGCGTGCCCGCCCGCGCCAAAACAAACCACCCGTATTGTCACAACCCTACCCTCACCTTTCGAGATCCGACAACTCGATCGGTTCACCGAGACCCAATTCTCTCGTCGTGCGACTGCCGACGACGGTCGCGTAGTATTTAGGCACAAGTCCAGTGGCCGGCCGTAGCACGGAAACATCCCCTGCCGTTAAAATCGTCCCCGCAGGTAGAGGACGCGCAGCTTTGAGTCCCCTTCGCACCAACCTACGTGCCTCAAACTCAGACGGCCGTGGCTGTTTTACACCGTCACCCAGCAACGTTTCGACGGTGTCAATTGCGGTGATCATGTTTGCAAGTTCGTGGGGCTCGATCGAGGCGGCATGATCCGGACCGTTCATCGTGCGATCGAGCGTAACATGCTTTTCAATGACCCGCGCGCCGAGAGCGACGGCTATCGGCGCAGCGAATACTCCGTCGGTATGGTCTGAATAGCCCACGGGAAGTCCGAGTTCGCGAGCCAAGGTTTGCATCGCCAAGAGGTTCACATCGTCGACATCGGTGGGATAAGCGCTGGTGCAATGCAAGACGGTCAATGCAGGATGCGCGATGTCGCGATTCAACTGGACCTGGCTTATCAGGGCCGCTGCTTCTTTCACTTCTTCAAGATCCGCCATACCAGTGGATAGAATGATTGGCAGGCCTCTCGAAGCACAATCCTGCAGGTAGGGAATGTTTGTGATCTCTCCCGAAGGTATCTTTATTCGCTTCACACCGATGTCGCACAACAAGTCCAGAGAGCGGCGGTCGAATGCGGTGGACATGAATTCGATTCCACAGGCCTCACAATGGGCAGCCAGCAAGCGATGGTCCTCGTCGCTCAACTCGAGGGCGCGCAGCATAGCATGTTGGTCCTCTGCGCCACTGGCCTTTTGGTAACCTACCGTATCGGTGTTGGGGGTGACGATCGTATCGGCAGTGAACGATTGGAACTTTGCGGCCTGTGCGCCTGCTTTCGCCGCCTCCTCGATTAGCTTCAACGCGAGATCGAGGCTGCCATTGTGATTGACGCCAATTTCCGCAGTTACAAAGGTCTTCACGATCGATATCCGCCTATTTGATTGACTTTCATGGTATTAGCTTCTTTCTGGAACCTGCCGCAAGATCACATAGGCCTTCAGAGGAATTTCGCATGCGCAGTGTACTCGTCGTAACGGTGGGGCGCTCCGACTACGGCATCTACCGTCCGCTTTTGGAGCGGATGAGAGCCTCGTCTAAGCTCAACTACCGTCTATTGGTCAGCGGAGGGCATCTATCGCGACGAGCAGGCCACACTGTCGAGGAGATAGAGGACGACGCGCAGCCAGTCGCGGCATTGCTTCCTCTGCCGGATACATTAGACAGCCAAGCGCAGACTGCGAGGGCAATGGCCACCGCCATGTTTGGCATGGCGGATCATCTTGCGCAGGAGCGGCCTGACATCATTTTGGTGCTGGGCGACCGCTTTGAAATGTTCGCAATTGCTGCCGCATCAGTCCCCTTCAATATTCCGATTGCCCATATCCATGGCGGTGAACTTTCTTTTGGTGCGATAGACGATGCATTCCGCCACGCCATCACGAAGATGGCCCACCTTCATTTTGCGAGCACCGCTGAATATGCCGGCCGCATCATCCGGATGGGGGAAGAACCATGGCGGGTTACGGTAAGTGGGGCTCCAGCACTCGACAATCTCCTCATTGCCAAGCTCCCGGAACGTTCAGACCTTGAAAAGCGATTTGGAATTTCTTTGGAGCAGGCACCTCTTTTGGTGACCTTTCATCCAGTGACCAGACGTGTCGAGACCGTACAGCAGGAGGTTGCCGCGATTATCATGGCGTTGCGGCAATTTGACATCCCCATCGTGTTCACGGCGCCCAATGTGGATGCCGGGAGTGATGTCATCCGACGTCTAATTCAGGAATTTTGCCAGGAGAGACCCTATAGCTTCTTTGTGGAGAGCTTCGGCGCGCTCAATTACTTGGCCATGCTGCGCTATTCCGCGGCGATGCTGGGGAACTCATCAAGCGGTCTAATTGAGACGCCATCATTCATGTTGCCCACGGTCAATGTCGGCGATAGGCAGCAGGGCCGTACACGGGCTCGCAATGTAATTGACGTTGAAGCCACCAGCGAGGCCATCGCAGCGGGTCTGCAGGCCGCGCTTGATCCGAGTTTCAGGGCGGGGCTGGCTGGTTTGGTTAGTCCCTATGGGGATGGCCACGCCGCAGACCGCATTGTGAAGGTGCTCGAAGAGGTTGATTTGGATGCCGGCTTGCTAGCTAAGCGGTTTTACGATGGCACTGAGCAAAGCGCGTGAGCGCGGCTCCACGCATGCACCTCATCAACAACGTAGGCTTGGTCGTCCGACGTCAGATTTGTTGAGCAGGGAAGCGTCACGATCTTGTCCCAAAGATATTCGCTGACGGGCAAGGCCGCTCGAGGAGCGTCTTTGTAAGGCGCCTGGAGATGCATTGGCTTCCAAAATGGACGTGCATCTATGTTCCGCTCGCGCAACGCTTGGCGGAGTCTGGCGCCTTTCCCCCCCCCATCTGGAGAATCAAAATAGAAGCCGGAGAACCAGGCCGCACTTTCTCCCCAACTGGGATCGGGAAAGGCCTCGACGCCTGAGATGTCCTGAAACGCCTCCTGGTAAGTAGCCGCGATCCTCCGCTTGGCCGCAACGAATGCATCGAGCTGTTCCAGCTGCGCACAGCCGACGGCGGCTTGTAAGTTCGTCATGCGATAGTTGTACCCGACAACATCATGGTCGTAATCGGTGCCGACCCTAGCCGTTGTTGTAAGGTGGCGGAAGGCCTGCATGAGGTCCTTGCTGAAGCACGCCACGGCACCACCGCCGCCAGCCGTAACGGTTTTGTTGCCATTGAACGAGTACATGGTGAAATCAGCACCAAGGGCCCCGGAGCGATGCGCTTTATAGGTCGCCCCCAGTGCGGCCGCGCCGTCAACCACAACCGGCAATCCAGAATTCTTTGCGACCTGAATGATTGCATCCATGTCTGCCGGAATTCCAAGCGTAAAAACGGGCACGATAGCGGAGACACGGCGTCCCGATGGTATATGAATTCGCTCTCCGGCCCTGATTTCTGTGTTCTTCGCGATCTGCTCCCCCACTTGGCGAGCATCGAGAGTCCAACTATCTCGGTCGACGTCGAAGAGCCAAGGAGTGGCCCCGCAATGCGAGATGGCGTTTGCAGATGCAATAAACGTCAGAGCGGGGCAGATCACCAGATCATTGTGCTTCACGCCCACCGTCAAAAGCGCAGCATGCAGCGCGGTGGTGCCAGCTGACGTCGCCACAGCATAGGGCGCGCCTGCCGCAGCGGCCACCATTTCCTCAAATTTCGTAACATATGGCCCGACACTGGAAACGAATGTCGACGTCACACAATCGGATAAGTACTTTTCTTCGTTTCCTGCGAGATTGGGTACGGCTAGTTGTATCATAGGAACCTTCTGTAGGCTGATTTGAAGAGTTCGCCTGCTACCCTGGCTTTACGCAGGTAACGTGTTGCGTGCGTAATGTATTTGTTTCTACGGTGGGATTTTTCGATCAGCTGCAGAATCGATTCAGCAACTGAGTTGATGTCCGGAATGGAAGAAACAGCGGTCGTTCTAGTCAAGAGTTCCCCCGAAATGGCGGAAGCTATTCCACTGGGGTGACCGCTGCTGAGCCGAAAACCCGTGGAAGTGCAATATGGCTCAAGAAACTCTTCCGAAAGAGGAGAATATGCAACGACCGGGTGCCCTAAGTGAGACGCCTCGATCCCCACGGACGAATATCCAGTGACCACAATATCCACAGAATTGAGCACGGAAGTGAGCGGAAAACGATCTACGAAATGTATCCCGTCCATCTCCGCAGGATTTGGATCCAGTCGCCTCACTCCGGGATGCCTCCTCACCCAGAGTTCGGTATTACTGGGGACGGAGTTGCGAAGCAACTCTAGCCACTTCTCATCTTCCTTGTATTGCAAGAAAAGCCCTGCGATCTTTTTGCCTTTACTACGAGTCTGCTCAGCGAAATGCAGTAATTCATCGCTAAGTTGGCTGTACCGAGCAAAACCTGTGGAGGCCGGTTCTTGAGCAGAACCGTACGCTTCAACCAATTTTTCAAGCTGAAAATGTCCGGGACCAATTATTTTAGACCTGCCGCGAGTGAGAGGATATCCATCAAGGTTCTCGTGGTCATGCTTGGTCCAGCAAAGAAAATGGTCCGGAACGCAAGACATCGACTCGTTCTTCAACTCCTGCCAGGAATAGGCGTGGTGATATCGACCTTGAAGCCCGTGCTGAATGTCGACGGTAGGTATGCCGAGTGATTTCGCGGCAGACACTGCGCCCCAACCGTGGGCGCTATAGTAGTTAGTTACGAAAAGGCACTTGAGCGCGGCGTTGCTTTTAAAGACCTGCTGGTAGTGGACGCGCAGCTTCAGCGTGTTTTCGATTTGTTTTAAGATGCTTTTTTGGGTTTTATCATCGATCCCGCCATCGCCCCCCAGAGAGGTTGATAGAAGTTCCTGGAGTTTGCTCAGTTCACCTTTCGAGCGTGAATCTATCTTGGCTCGGCGCACCTTGTCCGAGAGACTGATGCTCGGAAAGGCGCAAACACGATTTTCGGGTACGCTGTCATAGTAGGCAGTTAGCGTGCGAATCCCCCTTTTCCCCAAGGCATTTCTAAGGGGGTCGAGGTGTGGATTGAGAAGAATTCCGTCTATCTCGATCGCCGGGGCGACATTTGCAAGAAACAAGACATCACAATCGAAGTGGAGGTCCGGCGAACTCGAGCTATCGGTCGCAGAAGGAACATCTACAGCTTTGATGGGCGCTCTTGCGACGAAACGTGTCCGCTGGTTTCGATTGAGCTCTCCCATGATGATTGTGGCCTTGATTATCGGCCAAACATCAAGGCCCTCGATTTGAAGACGCCGCAGCGCATCGAGGTCTCCGTCGCCTTCAAGCCTGCTCAACCACGAAAGCCACTGCTTGCGCGTCGCTTGTTCGTCTGCCGTAATATCGTCTGCAGGACCTTCGGACTCGCGGTCAATATTCATCGGCTAACTTTCTCCGTTCCGGGTGTTCGGAAAACAGGAAAAAGGCACGCGGTCAAGGCAATAATCCAATTTGCGTTCGCAGCACCAACCGAGAGTGGATCGACTAGTTGAGGCTTAAATCATCGATAGGTATCACCTATCGAAAGTGAGGGATCCCTTAATTGGCCAGCACTAGATGCGTTTATTGCGGAGTTGCATACAAAGCTGTGCCAATTAATGAAATTTTGCTGGGATCAAGTTTGAATTCTCAAGATTGTTCAGTAAAAACAATAAACATTCTCCCGCCCCATCATTTCGTTTGAAACAGTCCGGCGCATGTGAGGTAGGAGCCGCCGCCTAGCTAGCTTAGTTTAGGTCTGGCACACATTTTTGTTGGCGCTCGAACCGTGGACTTTTATACCCCGTTGAACACGAGGGAACGAGTCACATGGTGTCAGATCAAAACCACTTTGAAGTCGAGTTTGATATCGATGGCAAAATCGTCGATTTCCTAACCTCGACTCTTCTCGAAGCCACCCCAGAAGAGCGCGTTCGTCAACGATATCTTCGCGTTCTCCACTATGAGTATGGATATCCCAGGGAGTTCATGAAAAGAGAGGTGGCGATCCATCACGGAAGCTCGCTGCTAACCGATACTCGTGGTCGGCCCGTGCGCGCGGATATCGTTATCTACAGAGACGCTGCCGCCTGCGCATCTAAGGACCAGGGGCGAATATACCTCGTCATAGAGTGCAAGGCTCCGAGCATCAAAGCCGGCCACAACCAACTTGTCTCCTATGTTTTCAATACGAGCGCTGAGGGTGGCGTCTGGTTTAACGGCTCAGGAGAGGATGATGAAGTTGCCTACTTCCGTCGTGTCTCTGCTCCTGAGAGCGAATTCAAAGAGTGGATTGGTATCCCGCGCTATAAGGAGGCATGGGACGCGCTCGGTCGTCGCAAGAAAGTAGACCTCAAGAAACCGAAGGACATAAAGGGCCTGCTCCGGCGTTGCCACAATCGTCTACACGGGCGTGGCAATGACAGCGAGGAAGAGGATCTTACCATGGATATGGTTAGGATTATGCTCGCAAAAGCGATGGACGAAGAAGGCACTGATCCCCTGCCATCCTTCTATTGCACCCCAGAAGAATACATCTCTGAAGCCGGCATAAATTCGGTCAAAGGGCGTATAGCGAAGCTATTCGACGACGTGAAGCGGGCCAACCGAGATGTATTCAACGAGCACGAGCGGATCACAGTCGGAGCAAGGGCAGTCGCCGACGTTGTCGTTGAACTGCAAGAGTACAGCCTACTTTCAAGCTCGGGTGCAGCCCACGAATGGGACCTTATGGGGCATGCTTACGAGCAGTACGCATCCGTGTACCTGAAGCGCGAGAAAGGTCAATTTTTCACACCGGCTTGCGGTCGATCTCATGGTGTCGATGGTGCAGCCCGACTACATGGATGTGATTCTGGACCCTGCCGGAGGCTCGGGAGGCTTCTTAACTGGGACCATGCGATATGTTCGCAATCGTATCGTCGACAGTGAAGGCAGCGAAATAGCCAAACAGAGACAACTCGAACGGCACAAGAAGAACCTGTTTCTCGTAGACGCTAGCCGACGACTGGTGAAGGTCGCGAAAACGGCCATGATCCTCAACGGAGACGGCCACGCCGGCATGACCGCTGGCGATAGCCTTGGTTCATATGAATCATTTGACAAGACAATCGTTAGTCAGGCCGGTCGCTGCGTACCTACCGTTATTCTGACAAACCCTCCGTTTGCTGGTGTCGGCGATGGACGGATCACACATGAAGAAGTGCTTCGTCGCTTTGATTCGGGCAAGCGATGGGTAGACGTTGATGGTGAATACCGGAAGACTGAGGAGTTTGCACCGGATGGAGTGCCACCTGAACTTCTCTTCTTTGAAAGGTGCGTGGACTGGCTTAAGCCTGGGGGTAAACTCGGAATCGTTCTTCCCAAGAGCTTCTTAGATACTCAAACATATCGCCCGGGTAGAGCGATCCTCTTCGCTCGATGCCGCCTGTTGGCTATCATAAATTGTCACAAAAACACCTTCCAGCCCTTCACTGGGGTGCGAACGTGTATTGTTGTTGTCCAGAAGCTCGCCGAAGGCGAAAGCGCGCCCTCGAACTATCCGATATTCATGGCAATCTCGCGCAAGATTGGTCAGGATAGCGAGGGTGTCCCAATCTACAAGAAGGACGCGCACAACAATCCAACTGACGAGCTTGACGATGACCTGGCAGAGATCGGAAAGGCCTTTGATGATTTCAGGCAGGGAAAGCTCAAGAGCTCAGGCTATTTCTTTGCGGTCGACCGGAGCAAGATTGAGAAGAATCTGAACATCAATCCACAGCTGTTTCTTCCTCACCTCAATGAGACTTTGGAGTCCATCCAAGGTCTTGATGGTGCTGATGGATGGTCGGTCTCGACCATTGGAGCAATGTCCACCGGCATCAAGATTTTCAAAGGGCCTCGTTTTAAGAGTGAGTCGATTATTGTTGACGAGCCTGGCCCCAACGTCGAGCCATATCTAACACCGTCTGCCGTACTTCAAGAAAAAGGAGATAGCGCGAAGCTGATCGACGTCAGCAAGGCATCGCTGAACCAGTTGCGTATGATCGCCGCAATCAGGGTCCGCCGTGGTGATATCGTGATAACTCGTTCTGGAACGATTGGTCGGGTCGCCTACATCACCCGACGACTCCACAACGTGATCGTAAGTGACGACTTGATACGCGTTCGCGTGGAGGATGAAGAACTACGCTTCTATATCTTCGCTTACCTTCAGTCGAAGTATGCGCAAGACCAGATGTCTAGGAACGAATATGGCGCCGTCCAACAGCATCTGGAACCAGAACACATCCGCAATATTCTTGTTCCTGTGGCCGATAATCGTTCTCACATGGCAGACATTGTGGATGGAGTCAGGCTCTCAATTGAACTGCGCGAGCGTCTGGAAGCCGAGAACGGCAACACTTCCGCGAAGATGGATGGGCTTATAAAGGCCGCGCTAGAAGGAATTTAGTCCGTCTATGACGCCGTAAAAAAGAACGCGTAGCAAGGCGCGTTAAGTAGCGCACGCCGGGGCCGGAGAAAGCACTATTCGACAGATGCGCCGACAGAAGGTGGCAGCGCGATTTGCGGCGAATCGTCCTCGTCGGCGGGCGGCCGTGGCTCCGCAAGACACGCGTCTGCGCGTCCCGAACTCCGCCCAGACACCATTAGACGTAACTGGTGCTGCGGCTCTCCATAAACCGGCAGCAACCACCCGACCCTATTCGATCTCAGTGAAACGGCGCATCGGATCGGAGAACCCTTCGATCCGTGCGCCGTCCCAGGTCAGCGGGTTGGAGGTGCCGCTGGAGAGTACGGTCCCGCCGCGTGCTGCGGGACGCATTCATCAATCATAGAGCACCGCCGCCACCTTGGCGTCGGCCAGATTGCTTTTGTCGTACCAGTAGAATCCGGTGTCGATCACTTTTTCCAGCTTCTCGCCTTTGCTTACTTTCGCAAGGGAATCCACGACGCACTGGCCGATGCCGACCGGGTTCTGGGTGATCGCGCCATACTCCGAGCCGTCGGCGATCGCCGCCTTCTGCTGCTTACCGGAATCAAAGCCGATCACGATGATTTTGGACTTTGCTTCGCGTGCCGCCTGCAGCAGGCCGATCGCGGATCCCTCGTTGGAAGCAAAGATCCCCTTGATATCAGGGTGGGCGGCAAGCATCGCCTTGGCGCTTTCCGTCGCGACGAGCGGGTCGCCACCATACTGGATGTCGACGATCTTGATGTCGGGATACTGGCTCTCGATCTCGTTCTTGAAGCCGTCACGGCGCTGAATGCCGGTCTGGCTCGTCTGGTCGTGGACGAGCATGCCGATCTCGCCCTTCTTGCCGATAGCCTCGGCCATCTTTTCGCCGGCTGCCGCGGCCGCCTTCAGGTTATCCGTCGAGCAGGTGGCGAGAGGCAGATCGCTATCGACGCCAGAGTCGAAGGCGACGATCGGGATCCCGGCATCATGCGCCTTCTTGAGCAGCGGCACTTCCGCCTGCGAGTCGAGTGCTGCGAAGCCAAGGCCCTGCGGCTTCTTGGCGATCGCAGCGTTCAGCATGTCGATCTGCTTGTCGATCATCGTCTCGGTCTCGGGGGCTTCGAAGGTGATGGTCACGCCGTTCTTCTTGGCGGCCTCTTCCGCGCCGGCCTTCACGGCCTGCCAGAACTGGTGTTGAAAGCCCTTCGAGATGATCGCGAAATAGGGCTCCGCTGCAAAGCCTGGCGCCGAAACACTCGCCGCAAGGCCGAGAGCCAGTGCCGAAATCAATGTGGTCTTCTTCATGTCTTCTCCTCCAGTAGGTTTTGCTGATGCCGCTCTTCGGCGGCGGAATTCGCCTTCATGCGTGTGTTTCTGTGGACCTGCCCTCCCCACTCACCTTTGCTTGCGAAGAACCATGTCGACGAAGACGGCGACGATGATGATGATTCCGGTGACGACGATCTGCCATTCCTGGGCGACACCCATAATCCTGAGGCCGTTGTTGAGAACGGAGATGATGAATGCCCCGATGATGGTGCCGAGGATCGTGCCGCGACCGCCGCTGAGCGATGTGCCGCCGATGACAACCGCGGCGATGGCGTCGAGCTCGTAGCCCTGCCCCAGCGCCGGCTGGGCGGAGTTCAGCCGAGAGGCAATCAAAAGCCCTGCGATGCCGCAGACGAGACCGCCCAGCGCGTATGTCAGGATCTTCCAGCGATCGACATTGACGCCGGAGAGACGCGCCGCCTCCTCGTTGCTGCCAAGCGCGAAGATGTAGCGCCCGGGCAAGGTACGGGTGAGGATGACGGAAGCGACGACCGCGACGGCGAAAAGGATCAGCACGCCATTCGGAATTTCGAAACCCGGCACCACTTGGCCGACGACGGAGTCGACGGAGATCATGGTGAAGTTCGGCGTGTCGTTGAAGTAGATCGGCTTCACGCCGGAGATCACCAGCGACAGCCCCTTGAGGATGAGCATCATGCCGAGTGTGGCGATGAATGGCGGGATCTTGAATTTCGCGATGATCGTACCCGAAATCGCGCCGCAGAAAGCACCCGTTGCCATGGCGCCGACGATGCCGACCGCCATCGGAAGCTTCAGGAAGGTCAGGAGCACGCCCGTGATCACCGCGCAGAACGTCATCAGGGTACCGACCGAAAGATCGATGCCCCCGGAGACGATCACGAAGGTACAGGCTACGGCCAAAACGCCGTTCACGGCGGTCGCCTGCATGATCCCGATCATGTTGCTCTGGGTCATGAAGTTCGCGGTCGCGACACTGAAATAGGCAAGCATCGCGATCAAGACCACGAAGGCGACGGCCTTTTGAAGTGCTGCAGCCGAGAAGAAACCGGCCTTCGTCGGGCTGGCATGTGCGATTGTCGTGTCAGTCATAACTGTGTTCCCGATTTCAAGCGGCCGGACTTCTGGCGTTGTGTCGCCAGCGTCATGATCGCCTCTTGCGTTGCTGTCCTTCCGTCCAGTTCGCCGGTGATGCAGCCTTCGCACATCACGATGACGCGATGAGACAGCCGCAGGATTTCCGGAAGTTCGGAGGAGATGACGATGATGGACTTGCCCTGGGCAGCGAGGTCCTGGAGCAGATTGTAGATCTCCGCCTTGGCGCCGATGTCGATGCCACGCGTCGGCTCGTCGAAGATGAGGATGTCGCAATCCCTGAGCAGCCACTTGGCGATAACGACCTTCTGCTGGTTTCCTCCGGACAGGAGGCGCGTCTCTTGGTCAACCGAAGGCGTCTTCACCCGGAGCTTCTTCACATATTCGTCCGAGGTCTTGCGAAGCGCCGCATCCTTCATGAACAAGGATGCCCAGGTGAAGCGCGGCCACGAGGCCATCGTCACGTTGTCCAGAACGGACATGCGCGTCACCAGACCAAAATGCTTCCGGTCCTCGCTGAGATAGGCGACGCCCAGGCGAACGGCGTCCTTGGGTGTGCGAATATGCCGACGCGCTCCGTGAATGAATATTTCGCCGCCATCGATCGGATCGGCACCGAACACGGCACGGGCGACTTCGGTACGGCCCGCTCCCATGAGGCCGGCAAAGCCAAGAATCTCCCCCTTTGCGAGCGAGAAGCTGACATCGCGGATGACCTTGCCTCGGTTCAGACCCTCTACCCGGAGAACCTCTTCTCCCGAGGCATGTCCTTCGGCTCTCGTCGCATCGGCGAGTTCGCGCCCGACCATCAGCGAGATCACCCGCGAGATCGGCGTTTCCTTTGCCGGAAGCGTGTCGATGTACTGGCCATCGCGCATGATCGTGATGCGATCAGCGATGCGCATCACCTCGTCCATCTTGTGCGTGATGTAGACGATGCCGACGCCCTGGGCCTTCAGATCGTCGATGATGTTGAAGAGGTGTTCGACCTCGGTTTCGTTCAGCGCGGATGTCGGCTCGTCCATGATCAGGACGCGCGAATTATAGGAGAGCGCCTTGGCGATCTCGACAAGTTGCTGGCGCGCGACCGTGAGTTCGCCGACTTCGCCTTTGGGATCGATGCTGACCTTCATGCGGGCAAACAGCGCGGCAGCGTCGCGGTTCATCTTGTCTTCATCGACGAACATGCCCATTCGATTTCGAGGCTCGCGGCCAATGAATATGTTTTGCGCGGCCGTCAGGTGGTTCATCAGGAAGAGCTCCTGGTGAATGATGCTGATCCCCCTGCTCAAGGCAGATCGCGGGCTATGCAGTGTGACCGGTTGCCCATCCAGCAGGATTTCTCCGCCATCGGGCTGGTAGACACCGGTCAGGATCTTCATGAGGGTCGATTTGCCGGCACCGTTCTCGCCCATCAGGGCATGTACTTCCCCTTCGGCAAGGTCGAAGCGGGCATTGCTCAAGGCATGTACGCCAGGAAAGGACTTCTCGATGCCCCTGGCTTCGATAACCATCCTTGCGTGTTGCCTCGGTTCGGATGTGCTCACGTTGTCCTCCCTCGCGCGCCACCGATGGGACGCGTTCAACCGCTCCGGATCTCGTCGGAGCCGGCCAATTTCATTACCGATGCTGTCGTTGATCATTTTGGGCGGCCCTGAGGGCGCCCGGTTCGCGGCTAGGCGTCAGGAACGCCGGCCGTTCTCAAGGAGGGACACTTGTGCTGTCGTACGTCCGAGAATTCGGTGGTCATGATGCTGTCCTCCAACAGTCGATCAAGAGCGCGTTTACGCCGGACGCGACGATAAAAATCGCGACATGCCCTCGCCCTTCATCCGGAACGAAACTCCCTTATCGGTCCGGCATCCTTTTCTGATCGACAAATGGTGATGTGAAGCCCGACCGGAGGCAATTGGAAAAATGATACATTTGCATCATTCCCTGAGCCGGACAGCAGAAACCGGTGGCGGGGCTGCCCTCATCTCAGTGAGCGCAGGCGTGGACGCTATTCGAGCCGTACGTTCTCGCGGATAAAGATCTGCGGGCGCTGAGCCGTCGATATTTCGTCCTCGGAGAAACGGCCGGCCCGGCACAGCTGGATTTCGATGGCGCGCCGGGCATCCATGTAGGGATCACGGTCGATGATGGCGTCGATGACCCCCTCGTTCATCAGCGCCACCCGCTCGGGCGTAACCGTATGCGTGATGATGCAGACGGACTGGTCCTTGCCGATCGCCTTGAGTTCCTCGGCCACCCCGGGATTGCCCACCGACATGTTGTAGATGCCTTTCAGTTCAGGATACTTCCTGAGAAGCGCACGAAAGTCCTTCCTGATGTCCTCCTGCTCGTAGCTCTGGAACGTCTCGACCACCTGGCAGTTCGGGTAGTGCCGCCGCAGGATGTTTCGGAATCCCACCTCGCGCTGATCGTGCTCAAGCAGCTGGTGAAAGCCGACAATGATGATGATGTCGCCTCCGGCTGGACCAAGGAACCGGCCCATCAGCGCTGCCGCCGTGCGCCCCTCCTGAATGGCGTTGGACCCGACGTAGTCGATACGACCAGTGCTGGGAAGGTCAGACGCCACAGTCACGATCGGCATGGCCCTGGCCAGCTCTTCCACCTTTACGACGACCTGTGGATCGTCGAACAAGATGACGACCAGCGCGTCGCACTCGGCAGCCGCCTTCGTCAGCGTCTTGATGGCCGCCTCCGGCGTGATCTGCTCGAAATACCAGAAGCTCACGCGGATATTGTAGCGCTTGTATTGCTGGGCAGCCCGCGCGAACCCCTCGCGCAGCTTCACATAGTAAGAATTGACGTTGTTTTGCAGCACGACGCCGATTCGCAGAATGCGCGTCGGGATCATCGTCAGCGCCCGGTCCACGCCCAGCGACTTTGCCGCGGCGATGACCAGCTGCTCGGTCGCCGGCTTCACGCCGCCGCGGCCGTTCAACACGCGGTCGACCGTGATGCGGCTGACACCGGCCGCAGTGGCGACATCCTCCATGCTTGGCTTACGACCTCTCATTCGGCACTCCCCACGCAATAGATGACCTTTCTGAAATATTCAAATGATGCAATTGCGTCAACATGAGCATTGAATTCCGCCCCTCCTGCCGGGATATTTTCACCATGTTCGGAGGAAGAGGCGCAGCGCGCGCCTGAACAGGAAAAGACCTACTACCATGACGATCCACCCAAGCTCAGACGCAGCGGCCTCGCTGCGCACCGTCCGCATTGCCGTCATCGGCGCCGGTCGTATCGGTGAGGTACACGCTTCCAATCTCACCACCCGCGTCAAAGGTGTCGAGGTCACGGGCATCTATGACAGCGACCTCGAGCGTGCCCGCACAATCGGCAAGCAGTTCGGGATACCGGTACGCCAAAGCCTTGAGGCGCTCTTCGCGGAAGGCGCGCCTGAGGCCATCGTGATTGGCTCGCCGAGTTCACTGCATCTTGACCACGTCAAACAGGCGGTCGGCGCCGGCCTCCACGTTCTCTGCGAAAAGCCTCTGGCTCTCGACGAGGAAGGCATCGCTGAAGCCGTCCGCGTGTGCCGTGAAAAGGGTCGGCTTCTGCAAATCGGCTTCAATCGCCGCTTCGATGCCAACAATGTCACGATGCGCGAAGAGGTTCAGACCGGCCGCATCGGCCAGGTACGGTCGATACGCATCACTTCCCGCGACCCCTGGCCGCCTTCGATCGACTACGTGAAATCGTCGGGCGGAATGATCATGGACATGACCATCCACGACTTCGACCTCGCACGCTACCTGACCGGCGAAGAAATCGTGGAAGTCGCCGCTTTCGGCGGCTGCTTGATCGATCCCGCGATCGGTGAAGCTGGAGATATCGACATTGCGACGATCATGCTGAAGTTCCAATCCGGCGCGATTGGCGTTGTCGAGAATACGCGCGCCACACCCTATGGATATGACCAACGCGTCGAAATCCTCGGCTCCAATGCATCGGTGGAGAGTGAGAACATGACGCCATCCCGCGTCACGACTCGCTCGTCGACCGGCCAGACACAGCCGAACCCTCTGCCGTTCTTCCTGCAGCGATACGAAAGTGCCTTCTCGGGCGAACTGCAGGCCTTCGTCGACGCAGTTCGCGAAGACAAGGCCGTCGCGGTCTCGGGGGAAGATGCGCTTCGCGCGCATCGCATCGCGCAGGCGGTCCAGCGGTCGCTTAAATCCGGCCAGCCGGAACGCGTGCAGGCAGGCATCTAGTGGCAAGCATCGAGCGCCAAGCGAGGCTCCGCCCCGACATTGGCAGCCAACCAGGGAGTAACACCATGAATTGGATTTCAGCATGTCGGCTTGACGACATCGAGCAGGAAGGCGTCACGCGCTTCGACCACGGTGGACGCACCTATGCCATCTATCGTTCGCCAAGCGACGAGGTTTTCTGCACGGACGGCCTGTGCACGCACGAGGCAATACACCTCGCCGATGGACTGGTGATGGACTACGAGATCGAATGTCCCAAGCATTCGGGGGTATTCGACTATCGAACGGGCCAGCCGCTGACCCCGCCCGCCTGCAAGGGGCTCAACACTTATCAGGCGAAGATTGAGAACGGAGATGTAATGCTCGCGCTTCCCGCTTGAGCAGCATCGTATCGCAAACCCGATTGTTGGAGACTGAACATGTCCTCGATCGTAATCGTTGGCGCAGGTGAATGCGGCGGACGCGCAGCGCTCCAGTTGCGAGAGCGTGGATTTGACGGCAGCATCTCGCTCGTGGGCACCGAAACGCTCGCCCCCTATGAGCGACCGCCCCTATCGAAAGATGGGATCGTCGCAGCGGCCGGGCCGAAGTTCATCATGGATCTGGCCGGCTACGACGATCGTGGCATCGACCTCAAGCTCGGCACGTCCGCAGTCGCCATCGACAGGCAGACGAAGTCGGTTGCCCTGTCGAACGGCGAAAAGCTTGCCTATGACCGCCTCCTGCTTGCGACAGGCGCGAGACCAAGGCCCCTTCCCGATACATTCGGCACCTCACCGCGCGTGATGAGCCTCCGCACCCACGCGGACGCCATGAGGATCAATGCCCACCTCGGCGGCGGCAAACGAATTGTCATCATCGGCGGCGGCTTCATTGGACTGGAGCTCGCGGCCGTCGCCCGGGGGCTCGGAGCCACCGTGACGGTTATCGAGGGATTGCCGCGAATTCTGTCCCGCGGCGTCCCCCACGAGATCGCCGCCGCGGTCGCAGCCCGGCATTACTCCGCAGGCGTCGAGATTGTCTGCGACAGCAGGCTTGAATCCATTTCGCCGACGGATCGTGATGTCCTTGTCCAGATGGCCGGGGAACGCACGATCGAAGCCGACCTCGTGGTGGTCGGCATAGGCTCAATCCCCAACGTAGAACTCGCGGAGAAAGCGGGACTTGCCGTGGAGAACGGCATTCGTGTGGATGACAGGTTGAGAACGTCAGACCCGGACATCTTCGCGGCCGGCGACTGCTGTTCCTTCCCGATCAAGCACTACGAGGGAAGACGCGTTCGTCTCGAATCCTGGCGCAGCGCGCAGGAGCACGGGATGCTGGCGGCGGCAAACCTGCTAGGCGCAGAGGAGCCGCTCGCGGCAGTGCCATGGTTCTGGTCCGATCAGTTCGATCTCACGCTCCAGGTTGCCGGACTGGCGGACCCCTCGTCGCACTCGGTCAAGCGAGACCTCGGCAATGGTGCATTCATCATTTTCCAACTCGACGATGCCGGTCGGCTGCTCGCCGCGAGCGGCATTGGACCCGGAAACTCGATCGCAAGGGACATTCGCCTCGCTGAAATGTTGATCGCATCCGGCAAGGCTGTCGACGCAGCCTCCCTTGCCCTGCCCGACATCAAGTTGAAGTCGCTACTGGCGGCCTGACATCCGCTCGTCCCTTCATCGTGCAACAGCCGACGCCGGCCCGCGGCGCCGATGCAAATTGGATATTGTCATGAAGTCCTATGTACTTACCGTCACCTGCAATTCCACCCGCGGTGTCGTCGCGGCGATCTCGGGCTTTCTTGCCGACAAGGGGTGTAACATCATCGACTCCTCCCAGTTCGACGACCTGGAGACCGGGCTGTTTTTCATGCGGCTCACCTTCTCCAGCGAGGAAGGCACCCCGATCGACGTGATCGTGTCGGAGTTCGAAACGATCCGGAAGACGTTTGGAATGGTCTGCGAGTTTCACGATACCGGTGCGAAAATGAAGGTGTTGCTGATGGTCTCCCGCTTCGGCCATTGCCTCAACGACCTGCTTTACCGCTGGAAGATTGGCGCCCTGCCTATCGAGATCGTCGGCGTGGTGTCGAACCACTTCGATTATCAGAAGGTCGTCGTCAATCACGACATTCCCTTCCACCACGTCAACGTCACGAAGGCGAACAAGCCGGCAGCGGAAGCACGCCTCATGGAGGTGGTCGAGCAATCCGGCGCCGAGCTCATTGTCCTTGCCCGCTACATGCAGGTGCTTTCGGACGCCGTGTGCGAAAAAATGTCGGGGAGGATCATCAATATCCACCACTCGTTCCTGCCGAGCTTCAAGGGTGCCAACCCCTACAAGCAGGCGTTCGAGCGAGGCGTGAAGCTTATCGGAGCGACGGCCCATTATGTCACCGCCGACCTCGACGAAGGCCCGATCATCGAACAGGACGTCGCCCGCATCACCCATGCTCAATCGGCGTCGGACTACGTCTCGATCGGCCGCGACGTCGAAAGCCAGGTGCTCGCACGGGCCATCCACGCCCACATCCACCATCGCGTCTTCATGAACGGCCACCGGACGATCGTTTTCCCAGCAAGCCCAGGCTCCTACGCGTCGGAACGGATGGGCTAAGCCCGATCTGCCTATTCGAAGGGGAAATGATCCAAGTGTATCATTATCTTGAAATGAACACAGCCACCGCCGACGAGACGCGACGACACTCATCACGTAACTGAAATACCAGCATAATATCCCATAAACGCAAGCCGATATCACGAACATCAGGTTCTCTTCCGCGCCGATCAAATGATGCAAACGTATCATCATTGCGTTTGCTCTCGACGGGCTGGAGGACCACCATATCGTCATATCAACAGCGGCGAACTGGCGGCAGGCACATGTCACGATTGCAAGTGCCGCCGGAGCTTCAGCTCAATTCACAACACGACATATGCGGGAGGTAACAATGGACGATTCAAAATACGGAAAACGCGACAAGAGGGGCCATTGGACGCCCGACGGCGTCCTGACGCCGGCTCCGATCTTCGTGCTTCCGCCGAACCCGCTGAAGTTTCTCCGGTGGCTGCCGAATTACTTCCTGCCATGGAACGTATTCTTCATGCTCACCGCGACCCTCACCTGGCTCTTCCTCACGCCGGGGACGGAGACGACGAATACGCTGTCCTGGGACTGGATCGCGCTCATCTTCGCGCGCAACCTTGCGGCCTTCTTCGTCTTCTACGGTGTGATCGAATATCGCCTCTACCGCCAGCGCAAGCAGGAAAACCGGTTCAAATACAATCCGAATTTTCCGGCTGACAAGAAGAACACCGTTTTCATGTTCGGCTCCCAGGCGATCGACAGCGTCATCCGCGGCGTCGGCACGGGCGTGACGATCTGGACGGCGATCGAAGTGATCACGCTATGGGCCTTCGCCAACAACTATGTGCCTATGGCAAGTTTCAGCGAGAACCCTGTCTGGCTCGCTATGATCGCGCTGCTCGTGCCGATGTTCCACGAAGCATATTTCTTCGCGATACATCGGGCGTTGCACATTCCGCTCTTCTACAAATGGATCCACTCGGTTCACCACAACTCGGTGAACCCCTCTCCCTGGTCCTCGCTTTCCATGCATCCGATCGAGCATTTCTTCTTCTTCGGCGAGGCTTTGATCCATCTGGTGATCTTCTCCCATCCGCTGCTCGCCATTTACAACTTGCAGTCGCTCGCTCTCGGCGCCGTCGTCGGCCATGTCGGCTTCGATAAGATCGAGACGGGAGATGAGAAGGGCATCGATACCCACGCCTATGCCCACTACCTCCATCACAAGTATTTCGAGGTGAACTACGCAGATGGGCTGATCCCCTTCGATAAGTGGTTCGGCACCTGGCACGACGGCACCAAGGAAGGCGACGCCACCATGCAGGCGCGCTGGCAGAAGAAGATGCAGCGCGCAAACGCTGGCAAGGAATCCAACGAAGGGGGCCGCGCATGACCCGAGAACTTACGGTCGCGGATCTTCGCGCGCTCAAGGGAAAGCGCCAGTTTCTCACCATGCATGTCGACACTCCCTCCGAGGCAGCAGCAGCAGCCGAAGCAGGCATCGAAATGTTCACCTGCGAAGTCGACGCCATGCTGCCGGAAATCCGCAAGGCCGCGCCGACTGCCTTCATCCAGGCGGCTCACTCGCCCGGAACCGTGCACGATGAATCGAGTGCCATTAGGGAAGGATTCAAAGCGCTCGAGATGGGGGCCAGCTGCATCTACTTCGCCGGTTCGCTTCGGCTCGTGCATGCCATGGCAAGCGAAGGAATCCCCGTGAGTGGTCACGTCGGCTTGGTGCCGAGGTGGGCGACTTGGACGAACTTCCGTTCGATCGGAAAAACGCCGCAGGAAGCCGCATCGATCTATCGCCGCGTCAAGGACTACGAACAGGCTGGAGCCTGGGCAGTGGAGATGGAGGTCGTACCCGTCTCGGTTGCCGAGTGGATTACCCGCTCGACATCCCTCGTCACGCTCGGCATGGGCTGCGGCGCAGGGTGCGATTCCCAGTATCTGTTTTCCTGCGACGTACTGGGAACGGGAACCAGCCGCACGCCGCGACACGGCAAGCAATATGCGGACCTCGCTTCCGAGGAACTGCGTTTGCAGCAATTGCGGGTCAATGCATTCAAGGCCTTCGCCGAGGATGTTCGCGGTCGCGGTTATCCTGAAAAACGCCACGAGGTTCACGTTGACGAGGCCGTTCTGGTGGCCGCCAAGGCCCTCGTTTCGTAACGCCGTACGCGCGGCGGGCTACGCGACGTCACGCCGCATTCCTTCGCTGATCCCATCCCATTTTTACGAACGAGGCACCCCTGATGGCTGCTCGCCTTATCGACGGACGGCAGTCCGCTCGCTCCATTATTGAATCCGTGAAATCCGCGACCGCAGCGCTTGAACAACGGGCCGGATGCACGCCGGGCCTAGCGGTCGTGATTGTTGGTGACGACCCGGCTAGCCATGCCTATGTGGGCGCGAAAAGCCGGATGGCGAAGGAATGCGGCTTCGCATCGACGCAACACACTCTCCCGGCCACGACAACCCAGGACGAACTCGAAGCGCTTGTTGCGCGCCTGAACACCGATCACGGAGTCCATGGCGTTCTCGTTCAGCTGCCGCTGCCGCCACATCTCGATGGAGATCAGCTTACGCAGTCCGTCAGTCCCGCCAAGGATGTGGATGGCTTGCATGCCGTCAACGCAGGCAAGGTTGCCACCGGTGATTTCGACAGCGGGCTCGTCTCCTGCACGCCCGCCGGAGCGATGGTGCTCGTGCGGAGCGTTCACGGAAGCGATCTCTCCGGCCTGAACGCCGTTGTAATCGGGCGCTCGAACCTCTTCGGCAAGCCGATGTCCGCACTTCTTCTGGCGGCGAATGCGACGGTAACGATCGCTCACTCCCGCACCAAGGATCTGCCCGCCATCTGCCGGAGCGCCGATATTCTCGTCGCCGCGGTTGGACGTCCCCAGATGGTCACGGCGGATTGGATCAAGGCAGGCGCGACGGTCGTGGATGTCGGCATCAATCGTGTCCTTGTGCCCGGCGAGCCTGACGGCAAGACACGCCTCGTGGGCGACGTTTCCTTTGAAGAAAGCCAGGCCGTCGCCGGGGCCGTGACGCCCGTTCCCGGCGGTGTCGGGCCGATGACCATAGCGATGCTGATGGCCAACACGGTCACGGCTGCGTATCGCGCGGCCGGCATCAAGCCGCCCCGGTTCGGATAGCCGCGTCGTTCGTATAAGCGGAAAAGGCACCCTTTCGTCGAAGGCGCAAAGATCCTCGCTCAAGCGACCGAAGCTCTTTGTGATGGAGCCTCTGACACTTTGGAGTGTATGCTGATGCTGCATTACCTCCAAAGAATGTGTGGATTGCTGCAATTGGGAAATTTCCGAATCTCCTGCAGCGGTTACGATGTTTGCGGATGATTACTTTGCCTAATCATCAAGAGGTCACTGCAAAACGAACATTGTCTGTTTTGCGGTGACCTCGCCAAAATCGGATCATCTGCGGCCGATGCCACGCGCTGACGACGGAAACGAAGACGCGTCTGCACCGAGAACAAGGGGAGCTCCGATGGGCCTTGCCGCGCTAGGCTTTTTCACCGCAGCCATGCTGCTTGCGGCCCCGGTGGTGTCCCTGTCTTCAGCTCTCGCCGAACCATGCGAACCGCAGACCTTTGAGGAGACCCGCTACATCGTCTGTACGTGGGAACCGGGAAAGGCCGAGCTGCGATTGTTCTGGAAGAATGGCGAGGATGAGCCCTACCGCTATTTTTCAAATGTTGCCGAAGCCGTTCGCGCCGAGGGCCGTACACTGACCTTTGCTGTCAATGCCGGCATGTACCTTCCCGACTTCTCGCCGCTCGGTCTCTACGTTGAAAACGGCCATGAACTGCGACCCGCCAATACGGCACAAATGACGGGCTTCATCGTGCCGAACTTCTACAAGAAGCCCAACGGCGTGTTCTTTGTTCAGGGGCAAGGCGCTGGGATACTCCCGACCGATGACTACCTGAAGCGGGGGCTCGATGTGCGGCTTGCGACCCAGTCCGGCCCGCTCCTCGTCATCGAGAATAGGTTAAACCCGATCTTTATCCCGGGCTCATCAGACAGAACCCGCCGCAGTGGTGTAGGTGAGTGCGGGGGCACGGTTCGCTTCGCAATCAGCGAGGACGCTGTGAATTTTCACGATTTCGCGCGGCTGTTTCGCGACCAGCTGAAATGTACCAATGCGCTGTTTCTCGACGGCGGCGGCGGTGTGGGCATTTACGCTCCTGCATTGGAGCGCAACGACAGGTCCCTGCATGGCGGTTTCGGCCCTATCTTGGGCCTCGTGGAGTGATCAACCCAGTCCGTGGGATTGCGAGATGCGCTCGTCTGCTTGATGCCGCGGGCGCCCTGCTCTCGTCTCAATTCGAGATCAGATGATTGCGGCGCCGACGCGATTGCTGCAAAGACGTGCCTGACAGCGTCGCCGAAAGGGAAGAGAGACGATGAGCTACGATTTTCACGTCGGCCAGAAGGTCGTCTGTATCGACGATACGTTCAAGCACGTCAGCATCGACCAGGGCATCCGCAAGGGCGAGATCTATACGCTGCGCTGGGTCGGCGAATACACGCATTACATCGACGGCACCTTCTTCGGCGTGAAGCTGGAAGAGCTGCATCGCGGCAACGATGACGGGCCGGAAGGATACGGCGCCGCCGACATGCCGTTTCGAGCGACACGTTTCCGGCCACTCGTCAAAGACAAGATCTCCTCTCTGCGCAAGCTGCTGAACCCCACGCCTGATGCTCCTGTCGAACCCAAGGTGAAGGTCAAGAAGACGGAAAAGGTCTGAGCGCGGTCGACACAGACCTTGATTGATGGCCGCGTTGCTGTAGACACCACGCTAGGACGCGACTGCCATGAACTTTAGCATGGGGTCGGGCGACGGATTGACGTCAAGTTGCTGCCACGAGATCACGTGACCGTCCTTTGATCATCTCGATCCCCCTCGCCTATCTCAACGAACGACCGACGCTCGCACCATTTGTGTGAGAAAATCGGCTTGCTCCTTCATGATCGCTGCAATTGAATGACGCAGCATTCTGGCGCTATATAGGACGATCGCAAAAATCTCAGAGAGACGCGCCGGTGCTGCAGGAAATCACGAACGAGACCATTGCCGAGAGCGGCTACCGACGCATTCGGGCCGATATCATCTTCGGCAGGCTGGCTCCCGGGCAGAAGCTGAAGCTGGAAAGCCTGAAAGAATCCTACGAGACGAGCATCAGCACCCTGCGTGAAATCCTCAACCGTCTGTCTTCGGAAGGCCTCGTCGTTGCCGAAGGCCAGCGCGGTTTCGAGGTTTCTCCGATGTCGGTCGCCGATCTCAAGGAGATCGCGGCACTTCGTCTGCTTCTGGAAACCCATGCGCTAGAGCAATCCTTTGCCTATGGCGAGGTCGAATGGGAAGCGCGCCTCGTGTCGGCGCACTACAAGCTGGCCCGCATGGAGAAGGTGATGGCGTCGGGCGACACCACGAAAGCCGAGGACTGGAAACGCTATGACTGGGAGTTTCACCAAGCATTGATTTCGGCCTGCGGATCGAAACTCTTGATGGAGACCCACTCCGCCGTCTTCGACAAGTATCTGCGATACCAGATGGTAGCCCTCTCCTATCGCGGCGATGTCGCCGCCAACGAGCATCAGCAACTTCTGGACGCGGCCTTGAAGCGCGATGGCGATACGGCCAAGCGGGTTCTCGCCTTGCATATTCAAGGCGGCGTCGAACACGCCTTGGCAAAGGGCTCGCTTTCGTAGCGCATGACCTGACGCCGGTGACGAAATCATCATATCAAGTGCATTCTGTTGTACATTTTCGGCTCCTCCGTTGTATTGTGGAGCGAACCAGGAGGGGCCATGCTCAAGCGTGTAGCGGAATCGACCGAGACGGTCGGTGACGTCGTTTTCCGGCAGATCCGGCAGGACATCATCTCGGGCGCGCTGCCGCCAGGCGCCAAGATAAAGCTTGAGCAGGCGAAGGAGCGCTATTCCATCAGCGTTTCGTCCCTGCGCGAAATCCTCAGCCGCCTGACGAACGAAAATCTGGTGATTGCGGAAGGCCAGCGCGGCTTCGAGGTCAGCCCGGCCTCGCGGAAAGAGCTGGTCGAGCTCGCCGACCTCAGGATCGTGCTGGAAACGCATGCGATTGGCCTTGCCTTTGCTGCCGGCAATCTAGAGTGGGAAGGCCAGATCGTGGCCGCACATCACAAGCTCGCGGCAGCGGAAAAAAACCTGCTCGCGGGCGATGCCTCCCGGACCATCGATTGGGTCCGATACGACTGGGAGTTTCACCAGGCCATCGTCTCCGCCTGCAACTCGGCAACGCTGATGACGACACTATCGTCCGTCTTCGACCGCTTTCTCCGCTATCACATGCTCGCCCAGAGCTTCCGAGGCAAGGCTGTCGTCGACGATCACAAGCTCCTGTTCGAACTCGCCATCAAGCGGGATGTTGAAGGCGCAAGAGAGGTCGTACGGCGACATGTCCAAAGCGGCGTGGAACATGTGCTGAAAAGCGGCCGCATACCCTGAGACCCGCCTGGCGCTCGTCCTCCTACGCGGCGTCTTTCGGTACGCCTTCAGGCCGCATCTGCTTTTTCAGAGCGGCGATCCGGAAGATCGCATTCGGCGCACCATATCCGCGATAGCCGCGGCGCTCGACGATCTCGAAGAAGAAGCCCTCGCCGTAGGTTCCGCTGTAGAGCTGGAAATACTCGCCGTGCTCGTCGCGATCGTAGAGGATATTTTCGACCTTCAATCGCTCAGTCAACTCCGGATCGAGGCCGAACCGAGCCTCGATATCGTCGTAATAGTTGGGAGAGATGTGCAGCGGCTTGAAGCCATGCCGCCGAAGGGCCTCTGCGGTGACAAAGACATCATCCGTTGAGAAGGCCAGGTGCTGGATGCCCGATCCGAACTTCTCGGCAATGAAATGCCCGGCCAGGGTTCGGCGGTTCTCGGCACCGTTCATCGTAATCCGCAGTGCGCCACTCGTGTTCTCGACGACCTGACTGCGCACCACGCCGCTGGGATCGATGATATCGACCATCGGCGTCTTGGTCGCCTCGAAGATCGATGTATAGAAGAGCAACCAAGTCAGCATCTCGTCATAGGCAACTGTCTGCGCGATATGATCAACGCGGATGAGCCCGGCGGTCCGCGCTTCACCGTCGTCGGCAACCGGCTCGAAATCGATCTCGGAGAAGCGGCCAAGCGCACTCTTGTCGTCGATCAGATAGATGAGACCGCCGCCGACGCCCCGGATCGCGGGAAGCTCAAGCTCGCCGTCAACCACAGGCTGGCGAAATGGTTCTGCATCGAGCGCCAGCGCGCGCTCGTAGGCCTTCGCTGCATCGTCGACCACAAGTGCAAGCGCGTAAGCAAATGTTCCATGGACAGCATAGGCGGCGTTGGCAAACCCGGCCTGATCGACGTTGATCAGTATCCGTATCTCGCCCTGCTCGAAGAGCGTGACCTTCTTTGTCTTGTGGACAGCGCTTTTCCGAAAGCCAAGCGCCTCCAGCAAACCAACCAATCCGACGGCCTCATCCTCGTCGGTCGCGAATTCGACGAAGCCGACCCCTTTGACCTTGGCTCGTTCCGGCATGGCAATACCAACCGGGCTGTTCTCGCCCAAACTGCGCCGCACCTGATCGCCGAGGTAGATCAGCGAACGATGGCCGTCGGCTGCGATGGCGCGGGTGGAACCTCCGCGAAACTGGTCGTTGAAAATCTCCAGCGAGAAGTAGCCGTCATATCCGGTTGAGGCGACCGCTTCAGCGAAGGCCGTAACCGGCAGGTCGCCCTCACCAGGCATATTGCGGAAGTGGCGGCTCCAATAAAGCAGGTCCATATCGATCAGCGGAGCATCGGCGAGCTGGACGATGAAGATCTTCTCCTTGGGGATCGATCGGATGGAGTTGATGTCGATCTTGCGCGACAGAGAATGAAAGCTGTCGAGAATGAGCCCGACATTCGGATGATCCGCGCGCCGCACGATCTCCCAGGCATCGCGGTGATCGTTGATATGGCGACCCCAGGCAAGCGCCTCGTAGCCGACCCTCAGCCCGCGTTTGGCGGCCCGCTCGCCCAGTTCGCGGAAGTCTGCGGCAGCGCGGTCGATGCCGCCAACAGAGGCTGGCGAAACGTTGGAGCAGACGAGCACCAGATCGGTACCGAGCTCCTGCATCACATCGAACTTGCGCTCCGCGCGATCGAAGGTTCGGCTTCGCAGCGGCTCCGGCATGCCCTCGAAGTCTCGGAAAGGTTGGAACAGCGTGATCTCGAGCCCCTGGTCCCTCGCCATCTTGCCGACATCGGCCGGGCTGCCGTCGAACGCCAGAAAATCGTTCTCGAAAATCTCGACGCCCTTGAACCCGGCACGCGCGATCGCCTCAAGCTTCTCCGGCAGTTCGCCGCTAATGGTTACGGTCGCAATGGAGGTCTTCATGGCCACAGCCCTTCCCCGTTTCAGCGTGATGAGGAGAAGCCGGCGGCACGATTGGGTGCCGGCGTCAAAATCCTCCTGCAGTCATTATGACGAATGTCGTGAATATTTCAATTCGGTTGGTGAAAATTGGATTCTCATATGATTTCGAAAAACTATGTTGATTTATCGACCCTGGTCTGCCAATTATTAACAACAGTCAATTTGGTGAGGGATGGCTGTCGGGTCGAAGGACCGTCAAACGGAGGAGGAATAAATGTTCAAATCAATGCTGACGCGCCGAAATGCCATGCTTGGCGCTGCCGCGGTCGTTGCCGCTGTCGCCATGGCTCAGCCGGCGAGCGCAATCACGCCCGACGAGATCAAGGCCAAAGGCAAGCTCGTGGTCGGGATCCAGGGCGACAACTCGCCGTGGGGTTTCGTGACCAGCGCAGGGAAGCAGGATGGTCTTGATGCCGACATCGCAACACTGTTCGGCAAGGAGCTCGGCGTTCCGGTCGAATTCGTCCCGCTTGAAGTGAACAACCGCATTCCCGCGCTGACGACGGGCCGCGTTGACGTTCTCTTCGCAACCATGGCCATGCTTCCGGATCGCGCAAAGGCCGTCCAATTCAGCAAGCCTTATGTGGCCAACGCGATCGTACTGATCGGACCGAAGTCGGCCGAGATCAAGACGAACGCCGACATGGCCAAATTCACGGTCGGCGTTGCCAAGGGCGCCGCCCAGGATACGCAGGTCACCAAGAACGCGCCTGCGAACACGACGATCCGCCGCTACGACGGTGATGCCGCCAGCGTGCAGGCACTTGCCTCCGGCCAGGTCGATACGCTCGGTGGCAACATCTTCTACATGGATCGCGTCGAAAAGGCCCGCCCGGGCGAGTTCGAAAACAAGCTCGAGTTCCAGAAACTCTACAACGGCGCCTGCACGCGCCTGGGCGAAAAGGAAATCAACGCGGCGCTCAACACCTTCATCGACAAGATCAAGGCAAACGGCGAGCTGAAGAAGGTCTACGACAAATGGATGAAGGTTCCGGTTCCTGAGTTCCCCGCGACCCTGGACGGCATTCCGTTCACTGTGAACTGAGCCTGTCTACCCTGACACTACGGACCGCCGAGGCGGGCATCAACGATGCCCGCCAACGCTGATACCATGCCGCCGGACGAGCCTCGGCTTGCGGCGAGGAGCGTGATGATGAGCAAGACGATCTTTGTACTCAACGGCCCGAACCTGAACCTGCTCGGTCAACGCGAGCCGGCGATCTACGGCACCACGACGCTTCATGACATTCGCGAGCGATGCATCGCCAAGGCTCGGTCACTTGGCTTCGACATCGACTTCCGACAGACGAACTTCGAAGGCGAACTGGTCGAAAGCGTTCATCAGGCGCGCAACGAGGCGTGCGGCATCATTATCAATCCCGCAGCCTACACCTTCACATCCATTGCGCTGCTGGATGCGCTGAAGACATTCGACCCGCCGAAGATCGAGCTGCATATCTCGAACGTGCATGCCCGCGAGAGCATCTACCACAACTCGCTGATCTCACGCATCGCAACCTCGATCATGATCGGCTTCGGCGCCGACGGATACGAATTGGCGATCCAGGCCATGGCCGGGATGGTCACGCGCGCGGCGCATTGAAGACGAACTTGAGCCGGAGAAATCCGCATGGACTATAAATTAGACTTCACTCCTGTCATCGACGGTCTGCCGACCCTGCTGATGGGCTGTCTCGGCACCTTCCTGCTGGCGATCTCGGGAATGGTGCTCGCGATCATTATCGGCATCGGCGGCGTTGCCCTGCGCGACTCCCACATCAAGTGGATGCGCTGGCTGGTCATCGGCTTTGTGGAACTGATCCGCAACACGCCGTTTCTGGTGCAGATCTTTTTCATCTACTTCGCCCTGCCCCTCGCCGGCATCAGGCTGGATCCGACGCCGACGGCAATCATTGCGCTCGGCATCAATGGCGGCGCCTATGCCATCGAGATCATTCGCGGCGGCGTCCAGTCGATCCCGAAGGGACAGATGGAGGCTGGCCTCGCGCTCGGTTTGCATAAGGCGCAGGTCTTCCGGCTGATTATCCTGAAACCGGCGCTGCGGGCGATCTATCCCTCGCTGACGAGCCAGTTCGTCCTTCTGACACTCTCGACGAGCATCGCCTCGGCAATTTCTGCCTACGAGCTGACATCGGTTGCCCAGCGCATCGAATCCGACAGCTTCCGAAGCTTCGAAGTCTATTTCACCGTCACGATCTTCTACCTCGTGATCTCCTGGCTGATGATGCGCCTCTTCTCGTTCTTCTCGGCGCGTTACTTCACCTACCCCGTCAAGTAGGGAGCGATTTCCATGGGCAATGAAGAACTCGTTTTCCTGCTGATCGGCTTGAAATGGACTGTCGTCCTGTCGGCAATCGGCTTCGTCTGCGGATGCATCGCCGGCTTGGGCGTGGCACTTGCCCGGACCTCGGGTAGCCCGCTGCTGGAGCGCATCACCTCCGGCTATATTGCCGTCTTCCAGGGAACGCCCCTGCTGATGCAGCTCTTCGTGGTCTATTACGGACTTGCGCTGATCGGCCTGAAGCTCGATGCCTGGCTCGCCGTCGCCATCGGTCTCACCCTTCACGCCAGCGCCTATCTCGGCGAGATCTGGCGCGGATCGATCGAGGCAGTCCCGCGGGGACAGACGGAAGCCGCCAAGGCGCTCAGCCTCAAGTACATCTCGCGCATGAAGGATATCATTCTTCCACAGGCGCTCCGCATCTCGCTGCCGGCCACGATCGGTTTCCTGGTTCAGTTGATCAAGGGCACGTCGCTCGCATCGATCGTCGGCTTCACGGAGCTCACGCGCGCCGGCAACATCATCTCCAACCAGATCTTTCAACCCTTGACCGTCTTCGGCGTGGTCGGCGCGCTTTACTTCCTGATGTGCTGCCCGCTGACGATCCTCGGCGCACGCCTGGAAAGACGGTTTGCCGCGTCGGCGCGCTGATCGCCTCCGATCCCGCTCGACCCTGACACAAGCACCTGGAGACTACCGATGACCAATGCTGCCCAGTCCCAAGCCGCAGAAACCATTATCACCATGGAACGGGTCGAAAAGTGGTACGGCGCGTTTCAAGCCCTGCATGATATCAACCTGTCCGTCCGCAAGGGCGAAAGGATCGTGCTGTGCGGTCCTTCTGGCAGCGGCAAGTCGACCCTGATCCGGTGCATCAACCATCTCGAAGCCTATGAGAAGGGTGAAATCCGCGTCGGCGGCATACTGCTCGGAAACCAGGCGAAGGCGATCGACGCGGTTCGCCGCGAGGTGGGCATGGTGTTTCAGCAGTTCAACCTGTTTCCGCACCTGACCGTGCTGCAGAACTGTATGCTGGCACCAATGCGCGCGCTTGGCGTCAGCAAGGCGGAAGCCGAAGAACGCGCACGCACACTTCTCGACCGCGTCAAGATCCTCGAGCAGGCCGAGAAATATCCGCTGCAACTCTCGGGGGGCCAGCAGCAGCGGGTCGCCATCGCCCGCGCGCTCTGCATGCGGCCGAAGGTGATGCTCTTCGACGAACCGACTTCGGCCCTCGATCCTGAGATGGTCAAGGAAGTGCTCGACACGATGATCGGGCTCGCCGACGAAGGCATGACGATGATCTGCGTGACCCATGAAATGGGTTTCGCCCGCCAGGTTGCCGATCGGGTGATCTTCATGGCGAGCGGTGCCGTCGTCGAGGAAGCGCCGCCATCGGAGTTCTTCACCAATCCCCGGCATGAGCGAACCCGAAAGTTCCTCGGCGAGATTCTGCGCAACTGATGACCGCTCAACGTCGCAACGCAGGGAGCCACCGATGAAGCCGTTGAAGATCGCGGTAATGGGCGCCGGGTTGATCGGCAAGCGCCATGCGCAGCACGTCCTGGCGCAGACCGACACCATCCTGTCATCGATCATCGACCCGTCGAGCGACGGACGGGCCTTTGCGGAGGAGATCGGCGTGGGCTGGTCCCCGAGCTTCGCAGCGGCAGCGCGAGACAATCGCCCCGACGGCGTTATCGTCGCCACGCCGAACCGGCTTCACGTCGAGAATGCGCTGGAAGTCATTGAAGCGCGTATCCCTGTACTCGTCGAAAAGCCTATCGCGGATGATGTCGATGAAGCGGCAGCACTCGTTGCCGCGGGCGAACGAGCTCGGTTGCCGATCCTGGTTGGTCATCACCGCCGCTACAACCCGATGATCCAGAAGGCCAGACAGATCCTCGAAAGCGGCAGGCTGGGTCGGATCATCGCGGTACACGGGACCTTCTGGGTCGCAAAGCCTGACGACTATTTCGACGTCGCCTGGCGGCGCGAACCGGGTGCGGGCCCGATCTTCGTCAACCTGATCCACGACGTCGATCTCTTCCGCTATCTCTTTGGCGAGGTCGACGCCGTCCACGCCATGCAGTCGAGCGCGATCCGAGGCCACGCCGTGGAAGACACGGCCGTCGTCTCGATGCGCTTTGCCAACGGCATCCTCGCGACGCTGACCGCAAGCGATGCCGTCGCCTCCCCCTGGAGCTGGGAGATGACAACAGGCGAGAACCCTTCCTTTCCTCAGCAGGACCAATTTTGCTACCAGATCGGCGGCACGCACGGTTCGCTGAGCATTCCACATCTTGATCTATGGACGAATGCCGCGCGACCGGACTGGCTGGAGCCCCTCGCCCGCGAACGCGTCTCCTTCGTCGCCACCGATCCGCTCAAAGCCCAACTCAGCCATTTCTGCGACGTCATACGGGGCGACGCCGAACCGATCGTCAGCGGACGGGAGGGACTGGCGACCCTCAGGGTCATCGAAGCAATCCGAACCTCTGCTCTTTCGGGGCAGATGGTCGGGCTGGACACCATCATGACACCAAGGGTCCAATAGAATGATTACCGGGACCACCAAACTCATCGCGCACCTCGGCTATCCGACCGAGTCCTTCAAGGCGCCGCTGATCTACAATCCCTATTTCGACGCAAACGGGATCGATGCCGTCGTCGTGCCCATGGGCTGCAGGCCGCAGGACTACCCATCGTTTCTCAAGCTGGTCTTTCGCCTCTCCAATATTCACGGCGCCCTCATTACAATGCCGCACAAGATTGCGACGATGAGCCTGCTCGACGAGGCATCGACCAGCGCGAAGGTGGCCGGCTCATGCAACGCCGTCCGCCTCGATCAAGACGGTCGCCTGATCGGCGACATGTTCGATGGCGAGGGATTTGTGCGCGGCGTTCTGCGCAAGGGACGCGAAGTCGCCGGCACGAGCGTCCTGATCGTCGGTGCCGGCGGCGTCGGTTCGGCGATTGCGGCCTCGTTGGCAAAGGCAGGCGTCCGACGGCTTGCGATCTTCGATCCCGATAACACCACCATGACCGGCCTGCGAGATCGCTTGCGGCAATACTACCCGAACGTCGAGATAGCCGTCGGGTCCGCCGATCCGTCCGGTCACGACATCGCGGTGAACGCGACGCCGCTCGGCATGAAAAAGGGTGACCCCTTGCCGATGGACGTCTCCCGCATCGCGCCGTCGACCTTCGTCGGCGAAGTGGTGATGAAGGAAGAGATCACACCCTTCCTTCAGGCCGCCCGCGCAAGGGGGTGTGCATTCCAGGTGGGCACAGACATGCTGTTCGAACAGATACCGGCCTACCTGGAATTCTTCGACTTCCCGACGACGACCGCCGAGAACCTGCGGAAAATCGCGAAGCTCACCTGACCAGCTGCCCGTAAGGCGATGGACGGCGGCATCTTTACAGCTGTAGGCTGTGCCGGTATGTTTAGCCAAAGGAAGAAGAATGGTCGCCGGAGAGTTATCGGACATATCTCATGTCAGGGTGGTCCCGATCAGCCCTGAACATATCGACAGCTTTCACAGCGCGCTCGATGTCGTCGCGCGAGAGCGGCGATATCTGACCATGCTGGAAGCCACGCCACTTCCCGAAACTCGCGATTTCGTCATGGCTATGATCGAAAAGGGCAACCCGCAGTTTGTTGCAGTGGTCGGGGCAGAAGTGGTCGGCTGGTGCGATATCAGTCGCCAATTTTTCCCGTCACACGCCCACCGCGGGAACCTTGGAATGGGTGTCATTCCAGCCTTTCGAGGCCGCGGCTTGGGGCGGCGACTGATAGATGCGACGTTGAGAGGAGCGCAAGAGGCTGGCTTCAGGCGGATTGAGCTGGATGTTTACGAACACAATACCAGCGCCATCGCCCTCTACGAGAAAGTCGGCTTCGTCAGAGAAGGAGTTGTCCGACGGGCAGCGTGCATCGACAACCAGTTCATCGATGCGATCAGCATGGCGCTTTTGTTCGACGAAACCAACCAGATCGGCAATTGAAAGGCGCCATCAACTGCGCCCACAGGAAGCGCAGTTGATGAGTGTCCAGAACTAGGCTCCCGCCGCGCCGAAAACGACGTCTTCAAGCCACGGGTTCGAGAACTTCCGTTCCGGATCCATGCGATTGCGGATGCGTGCGAAATCAGCAAGGCGTTCGTAGCTGGCGCCGATGTGGCTGCGGGTAAACACCTTGCCCCAGTGCGGCAACGCCTGAAGTGGCGCGAGAACATCTTCGATATGGCGGACCGCCGCGTTGACCGCATCCTGATCGCGAACCCAGGTGAAATGGAACGATACGGTGTCGCGTTGATATTGCGGGCTGAGCCACAGCTGATCGGCCGCGACAGTCCTTATTTCACCTGCCTGGACCAGATGCGCAAACCTGTTGCGGACCGATAGCAGAGCCTCGACCGCGGCGGCGCCGTACTCCTTGGGAACGTGATATTCCGATTGTATTTCTTCGCCGCTGCTCGGGAGAAAGCCCATCTTGAAGTGAGGCAACCTGTCGGACCACCGGCCGTATTCGCCAAGCTGGTCGGTCGCGTTCTGCGCATCCAATCCACTGATCGGATGTCTCTTGACCTGCGCCCGGACCGCACCATGAATGGCCGCCGGCCAATCGTCGCCTGCCCCGGCCCGTTTCAGCCAGATCGAACCTGCCTGCTCCCCCCATTGCGTGAACACGCTCACGCTGTAGGCAGCACCCGTGATTTCATCGAGGTTCTCGACCAGCTTGTCCCATGCGAGACCGTCATAGACGCACTGCGCGACCTGAAACTCCGGCTGAACATCGAGCGTCACGCGCGTGACGATGCCGAGCGCGCCGAGATGCACGACCATTCCGGCGAAATCCGCATCGCCGCGCTTCACCGTCACGAGGCTACCGTCACCTGCCACGAACTCCAGTCCTGAAACCGCTGTCGCCAGATTTCCATTCAGATTACCGGATCCATGGGTCGCGGTGGCAATGGCGCCGGCGATCGAGATGTGAGGCAGCGATGCCAGATTGTGAACGGCGAGACGATGATCGTGCAAGAAAAGCGCAAGCTCGCCATAGGTGCAGTGACCGCCAACGGAGACCTGCGTCCCATCTCTTTCGATCAGGGGCTTTGTCGGCATTTCGGCCAGCGACATGGCGACTTGCCCATCGGCGATGGCGTTGAACGAGTGTCGTGATCCCAGCGCCTTTATCGTCTGAGAGCGCGCCACGACATCGCGAACGTCCTCGACCGAAGACGGATAGACGCAGTCGCGAAAGCTGTAGTGAAAACTCTCTGCCCAGTTGGCAGCAGGAACCTGTCTCATGAACGTACCTTCTCGAATCCGACGGATTGAATTTACTTATCCGAAGCGGGAAGGAAAGAAGACATATATTGGCCGCCAAGGCACGCGCCGATTGTCGCAATCGTACTGGCAGTTGTAACCCGTACACGAACAGCACCCGGCGTATTAAATTTCTTCACCAATCTATGAGACCCATCGGTATCTCGGCTCGATTGAGGAGGATGCGGCAATGGTGGTTGCAAGGGCATTCGGGAAGTCTTCCGCGGACGCAAAAAAGCGGGAAATGGAGCGTCTGGCAGCCCTTGAGCAGCTGGATCTTCTCGACACGCCGCGAGACGACGGCTTCGATCGCATCGTGCGACTGATCAAGGAGATCTTCACGATCGATATTGGGCTTGTCACCCTCATAGATGCACACCGCCAATGGTACAAGGCCTGCTCGGGCCTTTCGGCCGATGAGGTTCCGCGCGAAGACACGTTCTGCCGATACGTCGTCGACTACGAAGAACCAGTCATTGTGCAGGACGCCACCAGAGATCCACGGTTCGCGCAACATCCCGCCGTGACCGGCGACACCCACATCCGCTTTTATGCGGGCGTTCCGTTGCGCACCAGGGAAGGCCATATCATCGGCACGGTCTGCGCGATCGACCGAGCGCCGAGATCCTTCGGGGCCAAGGACCTCGCGATACTGCAGGAACTGGCCGGGGCAGCAATGGACCGGATAGAGCTGCTGCAGTCTGCAGCAACCGACAGCCTGACGGAAACACTGACGCGCCGTGCATTCAAGCAGGAGACTGACCAGCTCATTTCGCTGGCCCTGCGCCACCAGCACAATCTCTCCTGCGTCATGCTGGACGTCGACCATTTCAAGAGCGTCAACGACACCTATGGTCATGCAGCAGGCGACGAGGTTCTCCGGGCCGTTGCGGCAACCTGCAGGGCAAATCTGAGAGCCGGCGACCTCCTTGGTCGTCTCGGCGGTGAAGAATTCTGCATCGTGCTCCCGCACATCGACCGCGAAGGCGCGATTGCCGTTGCCGAGAAAGTCAGGACTGCGATTTCGTCTCACCCCATCCACGGGGACTTCGGTTCACTGAGCGTCACCGCGAGCTTCGGCGCCTCGTCGCTCTCCATTGTCACCAAGGACATCGACACGCTCCTGGCGCAAGCGGACGCCGCGATGTATCACGCCAAGCACAGCGGCCGAAATCAATGCGTTTCATGGGCATCGATCGGGGCGGAGCGTGCAATGGGCTCTCGCCGGCGTGTCTTGAAGGCCGGTGCCATCCTGTTCAACGATCGGCGCTCGACGATCGATTGCACCATCAAGACCCTCGGCATCGATAGCGCAGGCCTATCGGTTTCCAGCTCGGCGGGCATTCCTCCCGAGTTTGTCCTGGCCATCAAGGGTGAGGGCTTCGAAACGCTGTGCCAGGTGATCGCGCAGGATCGGCAGAGCGTGGAAGTAGCCTTCAAGATCTGAAGGCCCCGCGCGCTGCAAAGCCGTATCAGTGCCCGTCGGGCGGGACGTCTGCCTTTGGGGTGTCCCCGACCAGATTCTTCCGATGGAAGATGAAAAGTCCGGCCAGCACGATCACGCCGGATCCCACAAGGATCTGGCTATCCGGCAGGTCGCCGAAGAACAGATAGCCCAGGACAATCGCCCATATTAGCAGGCTGTACTGTAGCGGTGCCAGAAGCGATGCGGGAGCCAGTTTCAGCGCTCGTGTGATCATCATGTGCGCACTGCCGGCAACGATGCCGAGCGCCAGCATGGCGGCGACATCGACGGCCGTCATCGGACCCCAGTTCCCGATGCTCAGGAACAGGCCGGCGACGAAGGCCGCGATGGTCTGCCAGGTCACCAGTGTCACATCGCTCGTCTGCCGCAGGCGACGGCTGAGAACAAGCGTCAACGCAAAAGACAGGCTGCCGACAAGGCCGAAGATCGATGGCCAGGACAGCATGGCCGACGACGGCCGCAGCGCGATGACAACCCCGATGAAACCGATGACGACGGCGAGCCAGCGGCGCCAGCCGATCGTCTCGCCCAGGAAGAAATGCGAAAACGCCGCCACGTAGATGGGACCGGCCATGTAGAATGTCATGACATCGGCAAGCGGGAGATAGGCGACAGCCGCATAAAACAGCGCGACATCGCCCGTTGCCAGCACCATACGGAGGATATGCAGCGACGGGCGTTCCAGCTGGACCAGCGCAGCAGGTCCCTGCCTGACAATCATCGGCGCCAGCATGGCGAAGGAGCCCAGCGAGCGCAGCACCAGCACCTGGCCGACGGAAAAGCTCGCAACCAGCCACTTGCCCATTGCATCATTCAACGAGAACAGCACATCGCCAAGGAGCATCAGGAGCACCCCGGCAAGCACGGCATTGCCCACGGCGCTGGTCGCGCGAACGTTCATGGTGCTTCCTTCCAATCAAGCCGTTTTCTCGGCCTTTATCTTCATTTGACGGTAGTGCAAGGCGGCTGATTTCTTCGTCTCAGTCGCGACCCCGGCTCGGCCAAAACAGTGTTGCGCCCGCGAATATAAAAACCCGCCTCGAGGTTCACTGCGAGGCGGGTTGCCTTACGACGTAAGCTATGACGGGATCAGACGGCTATCGAATGCGTCCAGCCGTGTTGATCGTTCGACGCGCCCTGCTGCAGTCCGACCAGTTGCTTGCGCAACTCGGCGGTCAGCGCACCGGTCTGTCCGTCGCCGATCTTGAACTCGCCACCGGCGTGACGCACGAGGCCGATACCGGCCAACACGGCGGCAGTGCCGCAGGCAAACGCTTCCTTGAGCTTTCCGCTGGCAGCATCGGCCTTCCACTCGTCGAACGAGTAAAGGCGTTGCTCGACGCGGATGCCCCGCTCCTCGGCAAGCGCGATCACCGATGCGCGGGTGATGCCCGGCAGAATGGTGCCGCCGAGCGGAGGCGTGACCATCGAGCCGTCCTGCATGACGAAGAATACGTTCATACCACCGAGTTCTTCGACCCAACGATGCTCGGCCGCGTCAAGAAACACGACCTGGTCGCATTCGCGCTTTGCGGCTTCCGACTGCGCAACAAGGCTAGCGGCATAATTGCCGCCGCACTTCGCAGCGCCTGTTCCGCCGCTGGCCGCGCGGGTGAATTCCGTTTCGACCCAGACGGAGACTGCCTTGCTGCCGCCCTTGAAGTAAGAACCGGCAGGCGATGCGATGATGCAGAACACGTATTCCTGCGCCGGCCGCACGCCGAGGAACGCCTCGTTCGCAAACATGAACGGGCGGAGGTAGAGGCTGGCATCACCCGACGGGATCCAGGCCTTGTCAACGCGCACCAGCGCTTCGACCGCCTTGATGAAGAGCTCTTCCGGAACCGGCGGCATCGCCATGCGCAGCGCCGACTGTGCAAACCGCCGCGCATTCTCCTCGGGCCGGAACAGCAGGACACGCCCGTCCGCCGTCTTGTAGGCCTTCATGCCTTCGAAGATTTCCTGCGCGTAGTGGAGCACCGCGCTCGCCGGATCGATCGCCAGCGGCCGCCGCGGCGTCACCTTCGCATCGTGCCAGCCCTTGTCGGGCGTCCAGCGCGCGAGCACCATATGGTCGGTGAAGATCTTGCCGAAGCCGGGCGTTTCAAGGGCCTGAGCTCTATCTGCGTCGGAAACGGGTGAGGTGTGGAAATCGATCTGGATCTCCGGCAGTTCTGGATTCGTAGTCATGGAAACAGCCTTGGACATGGCGCGCTATCCGCGCGTGACTCCGTCAACATAAAGGAAAACAACGAAACGAGCAGTAGCCCTTTCGTGCCCCGGTTTCAAGCAATCGCTCGAACGCGCCGAAGGCGGCCTCAGCGGCTGTTGGAAGCGCAGGCGGGGATTGCAGAAATCACGGCGCGATCGCCGAAATCGCTATCTCGACCCTTCCGGGCGCGCTGACCCGGCATATTGGTACAGACAGATGGAGAATGCCTTCTGCCCGCCACGACAGGTTGAGTTGATTGTCGCGGCGAACTCCTTGGCGCCGCCGGCGCAACCATTGTTTCCATTGTACATTTTTTTCTAATACTCGATCACAGGCGTGGCGATTTCAGCCACCATTACGTGTGGCAACAGACCTCTTTCAACGACGCCGCTAACCCTCGGTTAAAAATCATCCAAATCGGCCGGCGCCCGAAAGTTCGGGGTGCGAATATTAACTTTAGGTTAACCATAAACATCGTTTACCATCGGTGACGACCTTGAGAGTCGTTGATTCGAAAGTCCTACGCGAGATTTGCGAACGGATGAGAGGAAAGACGATTACTGCGGCCAGACACATGCGTTTGCTGAGAGTGTTATCGCTGACGGCGTTAGCCGGGCTTGCTGTCGGCTGCACCTCCACAGGAGGCGTAAGACAACCAAACGTTGCGGAAACCGTAGCAAGCGAAAAAGCGCTTGCCCTGCCGCCGCCTGGCGGCCCTTCCATCGTAAGTGTCGTCGAGCGGAAGCACGGCAACGGTGCCGAGCAGACGATCTCGCTTTTCACCTCGTCGTCCGTACCCGGCCAGAACTTCCTCAAGGTGCAATTCATCGGCGCGAACGGCGTCAACCAGGGAACCGGCAACGCGTCCCATAGGACAATCTCAGGGAGCCAGGTTTCTCGCGAGGCGTTTGCGGCGGCGCCCGGCGTGCCGATGGTGACGTCGCCAACCTTCCTGCAGAACAGTTATGGCCCGTTCGGCTACGCGTCCGGCCAAAGCCGGTCAGGCGACACCTGCGTCTACGCCTGGCAACAGATCAGCTCCAGCCGCAACGCGATGACGCAGGCCCGTAACTTCGGGATGATCCAGGTGCGGCTACGCCTCTGCGATGCGCGCGCAACCGAACGCCAGCTGCTCGGCATCGTCTATGGCTACACCGTCGTTGGCTCTTTCGACGGTGAGATCTGGAATCCCTACGGCGCCCCCCGGGGCGCTGATCCGACGATCGGAGGCACCGGCAGTCCGATTTATCCCGATGCGGGCGGTTACCGCGGCGTGCCGATGTCATTCGGATACGAGCCTGCGGCGGAGCCCCCTCGCCCAGCCGTCACGCGACGCGCCGCTGCCACAACTCCGGCAGCCCCCGCCGCACTCCCTGCGGCGGTCGGGCCACGCGTGCCGCTTCCTGACATGCCGGGCGGCGCACCGCAGGCGAGCATAGAGGCGCCGGTCGCACCGGTCGCCAGACAGACAGACCAACAGACGGTGACAGCGAGCGGTGTGACCGTGCCGTCGCCGGATTGCATAGGCGACGCGGCCATGACGACCGCTTGCCGGAGATAGTTTGATTCAACCGGAGCGCCATGCGCCCGATTTGTTGCTTTCGAAGGGACGCCGATGCATAAAGCCCTAAGCATCATCATATGGGCCGTGGTTTCGCTCTGCGTGATCGTGCTGATCACCCTGCCGGTCAACCTGCAGACGCAGCTGATCGCGAGCATAACCGTCGTCGCGGTCATGGCGATCATCAAGGGATTGAAGGCGGAAGGCACATGGCGGCTCGTCGCGCTGGCCTTCGGTACCGCGATCGTCCTGCGCTATGTCTATTGGCGCACGACGAACACCCTGCCCCCGGTCAACCAGCCGGAAAACTTCATTCCCGGCCTGCTGCTCTACCTCGCGGAAATGTACAGCGTCGCCATGCTGGCGCTCAGCCTGTTTATCGTGGCGACGCCCCTGCCGTCCCGCCCCTCACGGGCCGCCAGCGAAGATCGCTTTCCCCATGTCGACGTCTTCGTTCCGTCCTACAACGAGGATTCCCATCTGCTCGCCAACACCCTGGCTGCGGCAAAGGCAATGGATTACCCCGCCGAAAAGCTTCACGTCTGGCTTCTCGACGACGGCGGCACGCTCCAGAAGCGCAATTCCAACAAGCTCCTGGAGGCCCAGGCCGCCGTCGCCCGCCACAACGAACTCAAGAAGCTGTGCGAAGATCTCGACGTCAAATATCTGACGCGTGACCGCAACGAGCATGCCAAGGCCGGCAATCTCAACAACGGCATGCAGCACTCCTCCGGTGAACTCATTGCCGTCTTCGATGCCGACCATGCGCCGGCCCGCGACTTCCTGCTCGAAACAGTCGGCTATTTCGATGACGATCCGAAGCTTTTCCTCGTCCAGACGCCGCACTTCTTCATCAATCCCGATCCGCTGGAACGAAACCTCCGCACATTCGACAACATGCCGAGCGAGAACGAGATGTTCTACGGGATCATCCAGCGCGGTCTCGACAAGTGGAATGCGGCCTTCTTCTGCGGCTCGGCCGCCGTTCTCAGCCGCCGGGCGCTGGAATCGCAAAACGGCTTCAGCGGCATCAGTATCACCGAGGACTGTGAGACGGCCCTTGCCCTGCATGGCAGCGGCTGGAACAGCATCTATGTCGACAAGCCGCTGATCGCCGGCCTCCAACCCGCAACCTTCGCGAGCTTCATCGGCCAGCGCAGCCGCTGGGCTCAGGGCATGATGCAGATCCTACGCTTCCGCTTCCCGCTTCTGAAGCGCGGCCTGACGATACCGCAGCGCCTCTGCTACATGTCGTCGACGCTCTTCTGGCTCTTCCCGTTTCCGCGCACGATCTTTCTGTTTGCGCCGCTCTTCTATCTCTTCTTCGATCTGGAAATCTTCACGGCCTCCGGCGGCGAGTTCCTGGCCTACACGCTCGCCTACATGCTCGTGAACCTGATGATGCAGAACTACCTTTACGGTTCCTTCCGTTGGCCGTGGATCTCGGAGCTCTACGAGTATGTGCAGACGGTACACCTGCTGCCCGCTGTCGTCTCGGTTATGCTCAATCCGCGAAAGCCGACCTTCAAGGTGACTGCCAAGGACGAGTCGATCGCAGTCAGCCGTTTGTCGGAAATCAGCCGGCCGTTCTTCGTCATCTTCGCCGTCCAGCTGGTGGCGCTCGCAGTGACGATCTTCCGCATCTATGCCGAACCCTACAAGGCCGACGTCACTCTCGTCGTGGGCGGCTGGAACGTGATCAACCTGATCATGGCCGGCTGTGCGCTCGGCGTCGTCTCCGAGCGCGGCGAACGCGCCTCGTCGCGCCGCGTCCGCGTCAACCGCCGATGCGAGTTTGGCGTCAACGGCAAGTGGTACACCGCCTCGATCGAGGACGTTTCGGTTCACGGTGCCCGCTTGCACGTCTTCAACAAGATGCTTGATCCGATGGTCATCGGTGCCGAGGGCGAAATCCGCTTCCAGCCCTATAGCGGCGCAGAGATGGAAACGCTGCCGCTGATCGTCCGCAATATCCAGCCGTCGGGCGAAATCCTCGCGGTGGGTTGCCAGTACATTCCCAAGAGCGCGCTCGACCACCGACTGATCGCCGACCTGATGTTTGCCAACTCCAACCAATGGACGCAATTCCAGCAGGGACGTCGCCGCAACCCCGGCCTTATCCGCGGAACGATCTGGTTCCTGGGACTGTCGCTTTATCAAACGAGTCGCGGGCTGGTCTATTTCTTCCGCAGCATGCGGCCGGAGCGTGACCGGCAACAGCAGCAGCAGGCGGCAAAGGCGAACGGCTGATGAAGAAGGTTCTCTACGCTTCGTTCCTTCTCGTCGGCGCTTCGGCAATCGCCTACGCGCAGACCGCACCGTTCGACATGTCTGGCGAACGGTCGCAAGGCGGCCAGCCGGTCGTGCCACGGCTGACCCTGCCTGCCACGCCAACGACACCCCCGGCTCAGCCTGCACCGCAAACGCCACCGGCGTCACAGCCATCACCCCCTGTAGCAGCGCCGGTACCGCCGCTCTCGCTGCAGCCGGCCGCGACCGCGGAACCGGCAGCGCCTGCACCGGTGCAAGCGCCGCCTGTTGTCCTTCTGCCTGCGAACCCGATCGTCACGACACCCGCTGCCCCCACCCCAGCAGCAGCACCTGCCCCTGCGCCGGCGCCGCCGGCGATAACGCGTCAGGCAGTCACCCAACCCGCCTCCGGCGATATTCGCCGCTATGTCGTACCCTTCGCAAAGTTCGGCCTCGACGGTGAATATGACCGCAAGTCATGGTCGCTCTACCTGACGCCCGAGCAGGCCGCCTCGCCTGCCAAGTTCCATTTTTCCTATCAGAACGCCGTCGTCGTTGCCCCCGAAGCCTCGCAGCTGACAATTCTGATCAACAACAGGATGATCGGCCAGCAGCAGATCGGCTCGTCGGAGGGCGCAACCCAAGTCTCCTTCGACGTCCCCCCGGGGCTGCTGCAGCCCGGCGCCAATCTGCTGACATTCGAAGCGAGCCATCGCCACCGCACAGACTGCACCGTTCAATCGACCTATGAGCTCTGGTCCGATATCGATCCCGAACAGACCTTCCTGGAGTTTTCCGGAAGAGACGCGGCCAAAGTCTCCAGCACCGACGCCATCCGCGCGATCGGCGTCGACGGCGCAGCCAAGACGCAGTTCAATTTCGTTGTTCCAGCACTGGAACAACCCGGCACCACGAAGCCGCTTCTAAGGCTTGCACAGGGGCTCGCGGTCCTGAGCGGTATGCCCAACGAGACATTCTCGTTCTCGGCCGACTCGCTGCCACCATCCGGCCCAGGCAAGATGGCTGTCATCGTCGGCACGCCGGCGGAACTGCAGCCGGTCTTCGCAGCCCCTTCGGCGGCACAAACAGCTCCCCTGGCAGCCTTCGTCAGCGATCCGCGCTCCGGGTCACCTGTCCTTCTGGTAAGCGGCCCCTCGTGGCCCGCGATTTCCTCGGCGATCGACACGATCGTTTCCACGACGGACCGCGATCCCAACGTCCGGCGCGATACGCTCGCGACGCAGCGTTGGGTAGCGCCCGACGCACCGCTGCTCTTCGGAGACAGCAGGCTTTCACTCTCACAGCTCGGCGTGAAGACGACCGAGTTCTCTGGTCGCCGCTTCCGTACGAACTTCAATGTCGCGGTACCGGCGGACTTCTATGCCGATGCCTACGGCGAGGCGATGGTGTTGCTCGACGCCGCCTACACGCAGGATGTGCAGCCCGGCAGCCATGTCGACATCTACGTCAACGGCAATATCGCTTCCACCGTGCCGATCACGTCGACCGGCGGCGGCATCTTCCGCCACCTGCCGATCCGCGTCACGATGCGGCACTTCAAGCCGGGCCTGAATACGCTTTCGCTCGAAGTGATCATGATGACCAAGGAGGACGAGATCTGCGTGCCCGGGACGACGGCAGGAGCCGGCCCCCGTTTCGCACTCTTCGATACCAGCGAATTCCACATGCCGGACTTTGCCCGGGTCGGGCAGCGCCCCAACCTCGGCGCACTGGCTGGGACCGGCTACCCCTTCGGTCGCAGCACCGACCCGATCCCCTTGTTTCTGGACCGCGTCGATCCCGATACGCTGTCGGCAACGGCAACCGTCCTCGGCCAGATGGCCGTCGTCGCAGGGCGTCCCCTTCCGGTTGAGCCAGCCGCATCGCCGGCCGCCGTCGGTGCGCGTGATGCGATCTTCGTCGGCTCCATCTCACAGATGCCTCCCGCCGTCCTTTCGCAGTTGAACATCTCGACAGCCAGCCAGGCATCGTGGCGGCCGGCAACGGCCGCGCAGGCCAGCCAACCGGAATCGTCTGTGACCTTCGACGAATGGCGCTCCAAGGTGAGCGGCGGCGTCTGGCGCGGACAGATCACATCGTTCCAGGAATGGCTGCGGCGCAACTTCGACATTTCATTGAGCTCGCTGCAGTTCGTCCCCGGTGCCGAAGAGATCTTCACGCCCTCAAACGTCGACAGCTTCATGATTGCCCAGGGGACCAGCGCTGCAGGCGACTCGTCGTGGACGGTCGTCACCGCGCCATCCTCGAAGGATCTTCGCGAGGGCGCGGAAGCCCTGACGGCGCAGGAGAACTGGCCGCAGATCGCTGGCCACATCACGACCTACTCCAGCAAGACCGGCAAGATCGAAACGGTGCCCGTCAGCCGTTTTGACTTCGTGTCCTCGCAACCGTGGTCGATCTCCAACTATCGCCTGATCGCCGCGAACTGGCTCTCGACCAACATTCTCTCCTATGCGGTCTTGTTGGTGGTGCTCGCGCTGCTGATCGGTGTCACGACCTCGGCCATGCTCGCAAGACTCGGCAGGCGCGAATGAGACGTTGGCGCAAACTCCTTCTGGCCGGCGGCTTTGCGCTGCTTGCGGCGTGCCAACCGGCGGCGGCGCAGCGTGCCGCTATCCCGTCCGAAGCCTGGAGCGCCTACAAGGCGAAGTTCCTGGATGCCAACGGCCGCATCATCGATAACGGCAACGGCGGCATCAGCCACAGCGAGGGGCAAGGCTACGGACTTCTGCTGGCCTATCTGGCCAACAACCCCGCCGATTTCGAGCAGATCTGGTACTTCACTCGAACCGAATTGCTGCTGCGAAACGATGGCCTTGCGGTCTGGAAATGGGACCCCGCCGTCACTCCCCACGTTACCGATACCAACAATGCATCCGATGGCGATCTGCTGATCGCTTACGCGCTGGCACTGGCAGGTTCAGCCTGGAACAAGAGCGACTATGTCGAGTCAGCTGCGGCCATCGCGCAAGCCCTGTTGTCCCACGCCGTCATAAGCTCCGGCGGCCGCACCATTCTCTTGCCTGGTGTGGATGGCTTCAACGCGCCGGAAAGGAAAGACGGGCCCGTTATCAACCCGTCCTACTGGATCTATGAAGCGCTGCCGGTCATGGAACTGCTGGCCCCTTCCAAGGCGTGGCAGAAGCTGTCTCAGGATGGCCTTTCTCTGCTTCACTCCATGCAGTTCGGACCGCGCAAGCTTCCCGCCGATTGGGTCAGCCTGAACCGGCAGCCGCGGCCGGCAGACGGTTTCGATGCCGAGTTCGGCTACAACGCCATCCGTATTCCGCTTTATCTTGCCCGCGCGGGAGTTTCGGACAAGGCACTGCTGCTACGGTTTCGAACAGGAATGACCGCCGACGGCAATACGCCGGCCACGATCGACTTGACGACCGGAAAGCCGAAGCACGAGCTTCCCGATCCCGGTTATCAAATTGTTAACGATGTTGTGGCCTGTGTGACTGACGGAACGAAGCTTCCCGCGTCGTCCCGACAGTTCGCGCCGTTATTCTACTATCCGTCCACCCTGCAACTGCTTGGGTTGGCCTTCGTCGGGGAGAAACATCCGGAGTGTCTGTGAAATCCTCGCTCGTTGCAGTCTCAGTTGCAGTCGTGGTGGCAGGCGTTGTCGCCGCGATCAAGGATCGTGCGGCTCTTCAGGAAGCGCTGGGTCTCGCTGCGTCCAACCGGCCGATCCCCCAATTGATGCTCATGGGTCGCATCAGCGGACCCGATGGACCTGCCGAGAAACCTCGGATCGACGTCCAGTCCGTCTCAGATCGCATCCAGGCCGCCGCCCCGGTATCACTGTTGCCGGAAACGCAGACCCCATCCGCGCAGGAAGCCTCTCCGGCTCCTGTTGTCGCCCAGGCGCAGCAACCGGCACCCACGACCCAGCCTTCTCAACCGGCGCAGCAACAGCAGCAAAAGGTCGATGAAAGCGCGCTCCGCTATTTCGCAAGCCGCGGCGACAAGGCGCGACTGCAGGCAGAAATATCGCGACTGCAAGCGCTCTACCCGAACTGGGTTCCACCGGCGGATCCCCTTGCGATCCCACAGGGCGGAGACAAACAGCTGGAAGCCATGTGGCAGCTCTATTCCGAGGGGCGCTACGCGGAACTGCGAAAGCAGATCGCGGACCGGCAGGCCTCCGGCTGGCAGCCTCCCGCGGATCTGCTCGATCGCCTCGACGTCGCCGAAGCGCGTGCCCGGCTCGTCAACGCCTCGGACCTCAAGCAATACGCCACCGTCGTCCAGGTCGGCGCCGACACGCCGAGCTTGCTGACCTGCAGCGATATCGACGTGCTCTGGCGCGTGGCGGAAGCCTTCGTCAAGACCGACCACACCCAGCGGGGGCAGGACGCCTACGCTTACATCCTGAAGAACTGCACCAATCCGCAGGAACGCCTGGCGACGATACAGAAGGCATCGGGCCTGCTCGCCTACGCGCCGATGCAGGAGCTGCTGGCACTCGAACGGCCGGACGGAAACGGCGGCCGTGAGTTCGACAGCATCCGCAACGACCTTGCCCGCCGCTTCATCGCCGCTGGCAATGATGACGCAAACCTCGCGGTTGCACCCGACTATCTCTCTCAGGTCCAGCGTCTCGCGGAAACGCAGGGGCTGGCATCGGATAGTCTGCTTCTCGGCTGGTATCAGCTTCGCCGCGAAAACTACGCGGAAGCGGATAAGTGGTTCCGCGCAGCCCGCGCCAAGGAGGATTCCGCGAGCGCCTCGCAGGGACTGGCGCTGACGCTGGTTGCGGAGAAGAAGTTTCCGGAAGCGGAAGACGTCATGTACAAATGGCGTAGTACCTCTGCGGATGCGACAGCCACCTACCTCGCGGCAACTGCCAACCTGATGGCCATGCAGCCGCCTGCCAATATCGGCGAGGACGTCCTCGCACGCGTGGCTGCGGAGACCATCGCACAGAAATACGTGCCGACGGCCCAGCAGTTCGGCTGGTATGCCCGCTCTCTCAACCAGCCGCAGACAGCTGCACGCTGGTTCGAAACGGCCCTGCGCTGGAAGCCGGACGACGAGCCATCCGCCTATGGCCTGGCAATCACGCGCGAACAGCTGAACGACCGCAAGGGCGTTGCCGAAGTGCAGCGTCTCTGGGCAGGTCGCTCTGCCCGGATCGCCACCATGGGCGAGACCGCCGCACTCAGGGCAACGGCGGCATCCCCGCTTCCCGCCCCCGGTGCGTTGGTGCCCCAACAACCAGCAGCATCGTCTCCGGCAGCCGGTTCCGCACCTGTCGCAACGCTGGAAACCTCTGCTCCGGCACGCGCTCAAGCGACCATCGATGATCGGCGTGCATCTTCAGCACAAGTCGCGACAGCTCCGCGCGCCGCGCGCCAGACGCGCGGTTGCTCCACAACGATCAACGCGCAGCTCCTCAACCCGACGGATGCGTTGACGCGCGGCTGGTGCCTGATGGACCTCAATCGGCCCATGGAGGCAGTCGAGGCCTTCGAAGCCGCGCTGAACAGTCCGACACGCAAGGTCCGGGAAGATGCCGCCTACGGGCAGAGCCTCGCCTACCTTCGCGCCGGGCTTTCCAACAACGCCGCGGTAGCAGCGACAAGAGCTCCGCAGCCCCGCCAGCGCGCCGCTGAGTTGCAGGTCGCGATATTGGCCGATCGCGCGCTCGCCGCTTTCGACGCCAAGCGCTACCGGGAAACCCTTGTTTACCTCGATCAACGGGCTCAGTTGCAGCAGGAGCGCACCGACCTGCTGGTCCTGCGCGGTTATTGCTACCTCAAGCTCGAGATGTTCAGCGATGCGGACCGGGTCTTCACCGCCGCGGCCGCCACCGGCGACAAGGGCGGCTATCGAGGCCTGGCGGATCTGAAGGCCGCCACCCAACCCGATACCCCCAACTGATCGCTCGCGCCGACGGAAAAACGTGAAAAATAGAGTATGGCGATACGCGCCGCTCCTGCTTCGGCGTGCCGCTAGCTCCAGCCGCCCAATAGCCGATTGTCGCCCAGATACGCCTTTTGGGGGTTGTCATCCCGGTCCAGACACGCAATGATCCCCTCGGGAAGCATGAAGTGACGGGAACCACACATGCCTAAGACTGGACGAGTAGCAGTATACGGAACGGCCCTTTCGGGGACCTGCATATTCACTGAGGAAGAAGGCGGTGGGAAAATTCGCGGCTGTCCGCGCTTCCTTGCCCTGATTGCCGGCAAGTCGCGCCTGCGGCTTTCGGATGCCGCGAGCGGCAGGTCCGCATCCATCGAACTGCAGCAGGTCGATAAGCGCGGCAACGCATCATTTCGCTGGCTTTAAGCACGCGTATGAGGGCTTTCAGGTTCATGGCCGCGCTGCGACCAAACCTGTAAACTGCGACTAGCTCAACGAGCCAGCCAGCCGCCGTCCACCGGCAGAACTGTCCCATGAACATAGTCTGATGCATGGGATGCCAGGAAAACGGCGGCACCACCGAGTTCGGCAGGCTTTCCCCATCGCCCGGCGGGAATGCGCGCGAGAATACCGGCGCTTCGTTCGGGATCCTCGCGCAGGGCAGCCGTGTTGTTGGTGACAAAATAGCCCGGCGCAATAGCGTTGACGTTGATCCCCTTGCCCGCCCACTCGCAAGCCAGAAGCCGTGTCAGTCCGGCAAGTCCGCTCTTCGAGGCGGTATAGGACGGAATGCGGATACCGCCCTGAAATGACAGAAGCGACGCGATGTTGATGATCTTGCCGCTGCCGCGCGTGAGCATCTGCCGGGCGGCCGCCTGCGACAGAAAGAACGTCGTCTTCAGGTTGACATCCATCACCGCATCCCAATCGGCTTCGGTAAAGTCGATCGCGTCAGCACGGCGGATGATCCCGGCATTGTTGACCAGGATATCGAGCGCACCGAACGTCGCGATTGTCTCCGCCACGATGGCTTTGACAGGTTCGATCGTGCCGAGATCAGCCTTGATGACATGAAAGCCTGCGCCCGCCGCGCGAACGGCCGACTGCGTCTACTCCATCGAGGAGCGCCCGACCGCGACGATCGACGCTCCGGCCGTCGCCAGCGCGATCGCAATCGCCTGGCCGATGCCAGTATTGGCTCCCGTGACGACCGCGACGCGGCCGGAAAGATCGAAGAGGGTCATTTGGGTTCACCGCAGGAATTCGGCCCTGTATGGCGTGAACGTATCGATCAGCCTGCCCTTTTCGAGCGCCTTGACACCATGAACAAGGTCCGGCGGCACGATGAAGCTTCCGCCCTGCTCCAGCGTTTCCGTCCTGCCGTCGATGGTCACCTCGAAACGTCCCTCGGCAACATAGCTTGCCTGGATATGCGGGTGCGAATGCGGTGCACCGATGGCGCCCTTTTCGAAGACGACTTCCACCATCATCATCTCGGGCAGATAGGTCATGATGCGGCGGGTTACGCCTGGCTCGGGGCTGATCCACCCTGCGGCATTGGCAGAGACGAACAGATCGCTTGATGGCATCTCGTTTATCCTCACTTCAAATCTTCAATCGCGACGAGATCGACGTCGGTGTAGTCGACATTGTCGCCGGCCATCGCCCAGATGAACGTATAGCTGGACGTGCCGGCGCCGGAGTGAATCGACCAGCCCGGTGAGAGGATGGCTTCTTCATTCTTGATGATGAGATGTCGCGTCTCGTTCGGCTCGCCCATCAGGTGGATGACGCGCGCATTCTCCGGCAGGTCGAAATAGAGATAGGCCTCCATTCGCCGGTCGTGAACATGGCAGGGCATCGTGTTCCAGACGGAGCCCTCCGCGAGCGTCGTCATGCCGACGACGAGTTGGCAGGTCCTCGCGCCATCCGGGTGAATGAACTGGAATATAGAGCGCTCGTTGCTGGTCGCCTGCGATCCCACGTCAAGACGCCGGGCATCGTTGATGCCGATATGCTTTGCGGGGTAGCGCGAATGCGCAGGCGCGCTCAGCAAATAGAACTTCGCTGGCTGCTCGGAAGAGGCCGACTCGAACGTCACGGACGAGCCGAGCCCGGCATAGACCATGTCACGCGTGCCGGCCGAAAACCGCTCGCCGTCGACGGCGACGATGCCGGCACCGCCGATATTCACAGCGATCAGTTCGCGCCGCCCCAGCAGCGTGTCTGTTCCCGCGGGCTTGATCGTTTCCAACGCCAGCGGGCTGGATGTCGGCATGGCGCCACCGACGATCATGCGGTCATAGTTCGTATAATGAAGCTGGATGCGCCCTGGCACGAACAGCGGCGGCAGCAGAAAATTGTCGCGAAGCTCCTGCGTGCCGAAACGGGCGGCGGTTTTCGGATCGATCGCGAAGCGATTGGTGTAATCGGTGTGGCTCATGACACCTCCCATAATTTGTTATTGAACTCATCATACATATCGATGCATGTTAGACAACATATCGCCAGAACGTTTTCCACAAGGTGCCCGAAAGCGCCGACATATATCCGATCAAATCATTATAATTAAACACTTTTTCTCTCTTCCCCTGTGAGAGAGACGCACTTTGGGGCAAAGATGAGATTTGTATATTTATTGACAAAATAACCGACCATCCATTACCCATATCGAGACAACCGCGCGAGCGGATGCTCTCATAATTAGCAACCAAGAAGGAAGTGACGCCCTGAACACCGTGCCTCCAGCACCCGATCTCAATACGTCCCGACGACAAAAGCTGTCGGAGCGAATTGGCATGTCGCTGCGGCAGGATTTCCTTTCCGGGCAAGTCTCGATCGGCAAGAAGCTGCCGACCGAAACGCAACTCGCCGAAACCTTCGACGTCAGCCGCACCGTCATTCGCGAAGCCGTTGCAGCATTGGTCTCGGACGGGCTGGTGGAAACGCGTCAGGGCGCAGGCATCTTCGTGATAGAGCACCTGCAGCGGGTGGCGGCAGTGCCCCCGCTGATCAAGCAGGACACCTCGAGCAATATCTCTCACGCACTGAACGTGCTGGAAGTGCGCATTGCCCTTGAGATGGAGAGTGCCGCCCTCGCCGCGGCCCGTCGAAGCTCCTCGCAGGAAGCACGGATCCAGGAGAGCTTCTTCGAGTTCGATCGCCTCCTGAAACTTGGCCAGCCGACAGGAACCGCGGACTTTTCGTTCCACCGGTCGATCGCGAAGGCAACGAACAATCCCTTCTACGTCGAGGTTCTGGATGCGCTCGGCACACGCACGATCCCCTGCGACGTCACGTCTCCCCATTCCACAGAAGAGGTGCTTTCCTTCAGCTATCAGGCAGGGCTGCAGAAGGAGCATCTCGCGATCCTGAACGCGATCTCCGCCGGCGACCCGGAGGCGGCGCGCGATGCCATGCGCACCCACCTGTCTTTGAGCCAGGAACGATACCGTGAACGGCTACGCGAGCGGCGCACGCGCTATCAGAGCGACACGGGCGGGGCCTAGGGCGTCAACGGTCGCCCATTTCCGCCTTCTTGCAACCCTTCGGGAACCAATTCGCGTGCAGCGTCGTTAATGCGAAATCGCCGGACTACGGCTTGGGAGATGGCGCGCAAGGCGCCAGGGCGCAAATGGCACGTCAGACTTACTGGAAAGGATACCTCAAGCTCTCGCTGGTCACCGCCTCGGTGTCGCTGACACCGGCGACCACCGACAGCAACCAGTTGCGCTTCCATGTTCTGAACAGGAAGACGAACAACCGCGTTGAGAGCCGGTATGTGGACAGCGTCACTCATAAGCCGATCTCCGACAAGGACCAGGTCAAAGGATACCCGCGCGGCGAGGACGACTATGTCATTCTCGAAGACGCCGAGATCAACGAAGTCGGCCTGGAAAGCACGCGCACGATCGATATCGACACGTTCGTGCCGCGCGGTTCGATCGACTGGATCTGGTACGACAAGCCGCATTTTCTCGTGCCCGAAGACAAGGTTGGGACGGAAGCGTTCTGCGTGATCCGCGAAGCGATGCAGGCAAATGGCGTCGTCGGCATCGCCCGCCTCGTTCTCTATCGGCGCGAGCGCGCGGTCCTGCTCGAACCCCAGGGCAAGGGAATTATCCTCTGGACACTTCACTTCGGCGACGAGGTTCGAGCGCCCATCGCTCCCCTGGACAGCGAGGAGAAGGTCGACGGCACCGTGCTTTCCCTTATGAACAAGCTCGTCCAGGACAGGACCGAGGACTGGAAGCCTTCTATGGTGCAGGACCCGGTGCAAAAGCGCCTGAGAGCAATGATCCGCGCCAAGCAGAAGTCGCTGGTCAAGACGGCCCCGGCTTCAAAGCGGTCGACCGTGAAGCCGACCGGCAACATCGTCAACATGATGGACGCGCTGAAAAAAAGCCTCGCCAAGGAAACAAGCCGGCCAAAGCATTGACCGGCCAAGCTGCTATTTTCGCTTTGCCAGTGGCACTGCCGCTGCGAAGAAATCCGCCCAGGGATCGTGACGCAAGGCATCGAGACGGATCGGCGCGTTGTCGATCGTGAAGTAGGCAGGACCAATCTCTTCAGTCAGCTCGTCCCAGCCAAGCGGCATTGATACCGCGGCGCCAGGGCGCGCACGCGTCGAGTAGGCCGCCACCGCCGTATTGCCACGTCCGTTTCGCAAATAGTCGATGAAGATCTTGCCGTCGCGTTTCGCCTTGGTTGCGGTCGCCAGATATTTATCCGGCTGATCGCTCGACATTCCGTCAGCCAACGCCTTGGCAAACGCTTTCACTTCGGCCCAGCCGGCCTTGGGTTTCAACGGTGTCACCACATGGAGACCCTTGCCCCCAGAGGTCTTGACGAAAGCCGCAAGACCTATCGCTTCGATACGGTCTTTAAGCTCCCTCGCCGCCACCATCACCTCCTGCCACGAGACGTCATCGGCCGGGTCGAGATCCATGGTGACCATGTCCGGCTTTTCCCAGCTTCCCGTCGTCGCGCCCCACGGATGCACCTCCAGAACAGCCGACTGCACGAGCGCGATCATGCCGTCGAAGTCGCTGATGCGGAGTAGTTTGTCGCCACCCTTATCCTTCGGGTCGGCAACCTGCTCGATATGGGGGTTCATCCCCTTCCAGGCGTGTTTCTGGAAGAACCGCTGATGGCCCGCGATGCCGTCGGGGCACCGCAAGAGAGACAGGGGACGATTGACCACGAAGGGCTCGATAAACCGCCAGACCCTGGCATAGTAATCGGCAAGTCCCTGCTTGGTGACACCTTGTTCCGGCCAATAGATGCGGTCTGGATGGGTCAGTGTGACGCCTGAATGCGGCAGGTCCACCGTGATCGTCTTTCCTGTTTCCTTCATCACATCCTCGGCGGGCTTGTCCTCGCGCAAACCGCGAAACGCCGCATGGCGCAGGTTTTCGTCGCGTGACCATGCCTGGAATTCGACCTCGGCGACAAGCCGTGGTTCAACATAGACCAGATTGCGCCGCTCTTCCGCCGTCAGCGGCTCGCCGAAGGGACTGTCGTTGCGCTCCAGGCCCGACAGTTGTTCATAGAGCGATTGTGCGACGGTCACGGTGTAACCGGTCCCCACCCTGCCGGCATATTTGAACACCCCGTTCTTGTAGTGCCCCATGGCCAGCGACCCGATGGCATGCTTCATCGCCGTCGACGGCACATAGCCACCAATGACGAACTCCTGCCGTTTCGAGCATTTTGACTTGACCCAATCGCCGCTGCGGCCAGACGTATATTCGCTGTCTCCCAGTTTGGAGATTATGCCCTCCAGCCCGAGCAGGCGGGCGTGCTCCAGCACGAGCCCGCCCTTCTCGGTGAAATGGACACTGAAGCGAAGTCGCGGGTCTGCGTCCGAGAGGACGGTCTCGAGCAGCGCCTTGCGGTCGGTGAGCTTCGACTTTCTGAGATCGTAGCCGTCGAGGTAGAGAAGATCGAACGCATAGAACGCGAAGCGATCCTGTCTCCCCTCGCTAAGGTCGCTCTGGAGTGCTGAAAAATCGGAAGCGCCGCTCTCCCGTTCGACGACGATCTCACCATCGATCACCGCCGAACGGACAGGAAGCCCCGCAAAGACGGCGGCTATTTCCTGGCCAAAACGCTCCGTCCAGTCCAGGCCGGTTCGCGTCAGCAAGGCAACCTTGCCGCCTTCGATCCGAACCTGCAGCCGGTATCCATCGAACTTGATCTCGTGGATCCACTCGTCGCCGGCGGGCGGCTTGGGTTTCAGTTTGGCGAGCTGCGGTTCGATGAATACCGGCATCGCCGCCTTCTCGGCACCCTGCGGCCACGCATGACGCACCGGCCGGGTCGATCGCTGAGTCTTGAGCGCTTCGGCCTTGGCGTTCCCGCGCGGCCGCGAGTTCCAGGTCGCATCCGGATGCCGCGCCACATCCTCGATCTTTCGACCGGTCTTTGCAGATTCCGGGCGCTGCTTGAGAATGTCACCCTTCTGCCTCGCCTCCTCGTCTTCCGCCTTGATCAGCAGCCAGTTTTCCTGCTTCTCGCCGGGCTTTCCATGCATCCGAACCAGGTGCCATCGCCCCTTCAGCTTCTCGCCGTCGAGGTCGAACTCCATGTGCCCTTTCTTGTAGGCCTTGTGCGCGTCACCATGCGGGCTCCACGTGCCACGATCCCATACGATCACCGTGCCGCCACCATATTGCCCTTTCGGGATGATCCCCTCGAAGTCGCCATAGGCAAGCGGATGATCCTCGACATGCACTGCAAGCCGCTTTTCGTCTGGGTTGAGGCTCGGTCCGCGTGTGACGGCCCAGCTTTTCAGCACACCGTCGAGCTCGAGGCGAAAATCATAGTGCAGCCGTGTCGCATCATGTTTCTGAATGACGAAACTCAGCGCATTGCTGCCTGTTGTCTTTGCAGGGCGCTTGTCGCCGCGGGGCTCGGAGGTGACCTTGAAGTTGCGCTTGGCCTGGTAGGTCTCGAGCCCCATCGTCAGCCGGCCTTTGGCTGATCGCTAGGAGCGTTCTTGCGAGCCTTGCCGGCGGCCGGCTTGGCGCTGGCCTTCGCACTCTGGCGCAGGGCTTCCATGAGATTAATGACCTTGCCTTCCGGCTTGGGCTGCTTCTGCGGCAGCGGCCGACCCTCGATCTTCGCCTTGACGAGTTCCGACAGCGCCACCTCGTAGCGGTCCTCATATTCCTGCGGATTGAAGGCACCTTTTTTCGTTCCGATGATATGGCCCGCGAGTTCGAGCATTTCCTTGTCGAACTTCATCTCGGGGATGTCCTTGAACACGGTTTCCGCGTTCCGGACTTCATAGTCGTAGTTCAACATCGTCGCGATCACATGGTCGTCTTGCGGCCGGATCAGCACGGTCCGGTTCTTGCGAAAAAGCACCGCCTCCCCGATCGCCGCGACTTTCTGATCGCGCATCGCCCTTGCAATCAAGGCAAGCGCGTCCTCGTCGTCGTCGCTGACAGGCGCAAGATGGTAGGACTTGTCGAAGTAGAGCTTGTTGATCCCATCAAAGGGAACAAAGCTCTGGACGTTCAGCAACTTGTCGCTCTCTGGCGTAAGGCCCGCGAGTTCGTCGCCTTCGATGGTGATGTAGTCGCCGCTGTCGAGGCGGTATCCCTTGACCTGATCCTCACGCTCCACCGGTTTGCCGGTCTCGCTGTCGACGAATTGTCGCTCCACGCGATGACCGGTCTTGCGGTTGACGATGTTGAAGGAGATACGATCGGAAGAAGAGACGGCGGTATAAAGTCCCACGGCGCAGGTGATATCCGCGACCTTCAGATGGCCTTTCCAGATTGCCCGTGCTGCCATGGCATCCCTCCACCGTTGCCCCGATGACAGGAGCCAGCCGAATTAACTGATCAGATCGGAAAAAGTTCCGCGAGATCACCATCATGGCGCTGGTTTTGCGGCGAGATACAAGAAGACCAGGGCGATAGGCAGAAGCGAAAGATGTGAAGCTACATTCCCCCGGTGTCGCAATTCTGCGACAGTTCCCGGGCGACAAGGAGATATCCGTCTGGCAGTAGGCTGTTGCAACGAATTGCAATAGCCCGTCCTTTACGTCAGACTGACCTAATATTTGGTGGGAGGAACCAATGCACGAACACTCTGCTCATGCGGAGCATGTCTATACGTGCACACAGCGGGATTCGGCTGCCGCGAGTTCTTCGATCGTTGCATCGTGGCGCCGTTGCATTGCCATGCACCAGCTCGCGCCTGAAGAGGTGCGCGAACCGCTTCGTCTGACCGAAAGCGAATTCAGGACCGCCAGGGCGGAATCCGAGCAACTGATCGTCAACGCCTCCGACGAACTCGACCGACTGTTCACCACCGTCGGCAAGACGGGCTGCTGCCTGCTGCTCACCGACCGCAACGGCATCGCGCTCGAACGGCGCGGCGCAGCAGGTGACGACAAGCACTTCCACGAACTCGGACTGTGGACCGGCTCGATCTGGACCGAAGCGAGCATCGGCACCAACGGCATCGGCACCGCGATCGCCGACGAACGCGCCCTCTCGATCTTTCGCGATCAGCATTTCTTCTCTTCAAACATCAGCCTGAGTTGCACGACCGCACCGATCCGCGACCATCGCGGCCAGTTGGCGGCGGCGCTCGACATCTCGACCTGCCGCGACGACGTCAACGAAATGACACTGGCGATGCTCACACAGATGGTTCGGGATGCCGCCATGCGCATCGAGATCAATCTCTTCCGTAGCGCCTTTGCCGGTGCGCGTTTCCTGATGGTGCCGCAGGGCGGCCCCAACCCGGCTGCGGCCCTTCTCGCTGTCGATCGGCACGATCTGGTTCTGGGTGCCACAAGGGCAGCACGCCTGGCATTGAAGCTTGATGACCGGCGCATTGCCGCCGGAATTCCCGCAGCCGACGCGCTGCACGAGACCCGTCTTTCCGACGACGAGGATCTGATCGACGCGGAGCGCGCGGCTTTGCTTCGCGCCCTTTCGCGCGCTGGCGGCAATGTCTCTCAGGCCGCAGTTGCGCTCGGCATGAGCCGCGCAACGCTTCATCGGAAGATGAAACGCCTCAACCTTCACTGATGCCCGGATGGGCCGCTGCCTGTCGCAGCCATGCGACAGTGTGCGCTGCGGTATGGGGCGGCGGGCCTGTTTCTCCGGGCAAGAGACGCGCAGATTTCCTCTCACGGGTTCACGTCCGAACCTGGCTCATCTCAAGGGAGGATGACATGCTGCATCAGAAAATCGTCGAGTCTCCGTTCAAGCTGAAATACGGAAACTTCATCGGTGGCGAATGGCGCGAGCCGATCGAAGGCAAGTACTTCGACAACATCACCCCGGTCACCGGCGGCAAGCTCTGCGAGATCCCCCGCTCCACCGAAAAGGACATCAACGCCGCGCTTGATGCCGCCCATGCCGCCAAGGACAAGTGGGGCCGGACATCGGCCGCCGAGCGCTCCAACATCCTGATGAAGATCGCACAGCGGATGGAAGACAAGCTCGAACTGCTGGCTCAGGCCGAGACCTGGGACAACGGCAAGCCGATCCGCGAAACCATGGCGGCCGATATCCCACTCGCCATCGATCACTTCCGCTACTTCGCCTCCTGCATCCGTGCTCAGGAAGGCTCGATCGGCGAGATCGATCACGACACCGTCGCCTATCACTTCCATGAACCGCTCGGCGTCGTCGGCCAGATCATCCCGTGGAACTTCCCGATCCTGATGGCCGCCTGGAAGCTTGCGCCGGCGCTCGCAGCCGGCAACTGCGTCGTCATCAAGCCGGCCGAGCAGACCCCCGCATCGCTGCTTGTCTGGGCAGAGCTCATCGGCGACCTTTTGCCGCCCGGCGTGCTCAACATCGTCAACGGCTTTGGCCTCGAAGCCGGCAAGCCGCTCGCCACCAGCCCGCGCATCGCCAAGATTGCCTTTACCGGCGAAACGACAACGGGACGGCTGATCATGCAGTATGCCAGCCAGAACCTGATCCCGGTAACGCTGGAACTCGGCGGCAAGTCGCCGAACATCTTCTTCGCCGACGTCATGGCCGAAGACGACGATTTCCTCGACAAAGCACTCGAAGGCTTTGCGATGTTCGCGCTGAACCAGGGCGAAGTCTGCACATGCCCCAGCCGCGCGCTCGTTCAGGAATCGATCTACGATCGCTTCATGGAAAAGGCCGTCAAACGCGTCGAAGCCATCAAGCAGGGCAATCCGCTGGACAGCGCAACGATGATCGGCGCCCAGGCCTCCAATGAGCAGCTCGAAAAGATCCTCGCCTACCTCGACATCGGCAAGCAGGAGGGCGCCGAAGTGCTGGCCGGCGGCTCGCGCAACGATCTGGGCGGCGAGCTCGCAGGCGGCTACTACGTCAAGCCGACGATCTTCAAGGGTCACAACAAGATGCGCATCTTCCAGGAGGAAATCTTCGGGCCGGTGGTCTCGGTCACGACCTTCAAGGACGAGAAGGAAGCGCTCGAAATCGCCAACGATACGCTCTACGGCCTTGGCGCCGGCGTATGGAGCCGCGATGCCAACCGTTGCTATCGCTTCGGCCGCGAAATCCAGGCCGGACGCGTCTGGACCAATTGCTACCACGCCTATCCGGCGCATGCGGCCTTCGGCGGCTACAAGCAGTCCGGCATCGGCCGCGAAACGCATAAGATGATGCTCGACCACTACCAGCAGACCAAGAACATGCTGGTGAGCTACAGCCCGAAGGCGCTCGGCTTCTTCTGAGAGCCAAGCATCTAGGTCTTAAAACCGTCCCGCTCTCTCATCGGGAGAGCGGGCTTCGCCTGGGAGGAGCGAAACATGGAGCAACTGGTCAACGGTGAACCGCGCGTGCTGGCAACGGACGCTGCGATCGACCTGATCGACGAAATCCGGCGCGACCACCCCGATATTCTCTTCCACCAGTCAGGCGGCTGTTGTGACGGCTCGTCACCCATGTGCTACCCCGCCGACGACTTCATGGTCGGCGACAATGACGTAAAGCTCGGCGAGATCGCCGGCGTTCCGGTCTTTATCAGCGCCAGTCAGTTCGAAGCGTGGAAACATACCCAACTCATCATCGATGTGGTCCCCGGCCGCGGCGGCATGTTCTCGCTAGACAACGGCCGTGAGAAGCGCTTTCTCACGCGCTCACGCATGTTCGGCGGCGATGAGGCATGCCCCATCCCGGCAACGGTGCGCTCGACCACTTGAAATCCGATCAGTGCTTGCGGACCTTGCCCGTCGGAATCGCTGATGAGGTCACCGACACCGGATCGCTGGCAGGAAAGGAATCTTCCAGTCCCTGGTCCAGCTGTTCCTCCATTTCCTCGACATCACCGGACATCCGAGCGCTCAACATCGGTTCTGCCGGCTTGTCGGTCGCCCTCGTCTCATCGAAGGAGGCGAGTTCGCCCATCAGCGTCTTTGCGCGCTCGATTGCGTTATGGGAGGTCAGCGTTCTGTCGGAATCGTTGCGCAACTGCACCGACACGACTTCACCGCCCTGCCCGACGAATTCGACGGTGAAACCCCGCTTTCCACCTTGTTCCGGAATGACTTGCGTACCGACGACATGCATTGGAATTCTCCTTTGGAACATCAGTCTCAAAACGACCGCGCGCCAACAAAGTTCCTGTCGCGCTGTTCCTCTGCACGGACAAAAAAATAGCCACCGCTGTTGACGGTGGCTGAAGTCATGAAGGTCAAAACCTCCAGAGGGGAACAGTTGCATCATCGGCCGGGAGGACTAGCCGACTGCATGAGCAACTGTCTGTAATATGAAGGTCGCAGCCTCATGCTTCAACCAACTGATGGCTGAATTGCCGACCACATCGAAATCTAATTTCCACGACCTGCCGGAAACGCGCGATATTCTACCGCCGTACGCCCATCGCCGAGCACCGGTGTCAAATCTGGGGCTGCCGCACCGGCCCTGTCGATTCCCGCAGGATAAGCTCGACCGGCCACAGCTCATGGATCTCCAGCGGCGATCGTCCCGAGATGAGCTGTAGAACCAGATCCGCACATCGCGTTCCGGCCGCACGCATCGATGACCGGGTGGCAGAAAGCGAAGGCACCATGTTGTCGGCGGTCAGATAGGGAAAAACGTCGTCATGCGCGATCAGGGAAACATCCCGCCCGACCTGCAGGCCGAGCGAACGGACGGCACGATAGACCCCGAGCGCCGTCATCATCGAACCGGCAACGAAGGCGGTCGGCGGGTTCGGCTGCTCGAGAAACGAGCGGGCAAAGCGAAAACCGAGCTCGTCGGTAAAGTTACCGTTGGCGATCAGCTGCGGATCCGGCTCGATGCCATGGCTCTGGAGAGCACGGCGATAGCCGTTGTCGCGATGCAGCGCATAGGTCGCGCCCTGTCGCCCGTTGATCATGGCGATCCTGCGATGGCCGAGGTCGATCAGATGCGAAGTCGCCCGTCGCACCGCCCCCTCATTGTCGATGTCGAGCCAGGCATGGGGAACGTCGATATCCGACCGGCCGTGCACGAGAAACGGCATTCCAAGTTTGTGCAGCAGCGCGATGCGCTCGTCGTTCGGTCGCGGCGAGTGCACGATGATCGCGTCGACTCGCTGGCTTTCCACCAGCCGCCGATAGAGCTGCATTTCGTCATTGTGGTCGGGATCGGCCATCGGTATGACCAGAATGTCGGTATCTTCGGTCACAAGCCGTTCGGCCATACCGGCCATGAATTCGGCAAAATGAAACTCGCCGGCCCGCCCCATCACCACGCCGATGGCGCCTGCCCGCCCCGTCTTCAGCCGAACCGCGTTCACATTCGGGCGATAGCCGAGCCGCACGGCCTCTTCCGCAACGCGGGCACGAGTGACCTCGCTTACTTCAGGATAGCCGCTCAGGGCACGGCTGACCGTCGTCGGAGACAGTCCCAATTGCTTTGCGAACTCTTTAAGCTTCATGCTCCGACACGTTCTTTCATCACCAGCTTTTTCAAGCATCTATACATCGAAACCGCTGATTTCCTTATGTCTTAACTCACCGCGACTGGAAACAGCCAAATCGATTTCAATTGCAAATATTCCCGAAATGGAGCGCCCGATTGAATCTCCACAGACGGAAATCATCGCATCTGCTTGTTTTCAATAAATAATGATCGATTTTATGCAGCGCAGCATTCTCGTTAAAACTCGCCGCTTGACACGATATCACCCTTCTGACAATTTTTCGCAACCAAACCGTTTTCAATTTTAGATCGTTTGGTTCTTTTTGGGAGGAAGATTATGAAGTTTCGTCTTACGGCGGCCGTCATCGCGGCCGCACTCATTGGCACGGCATTGCCCTCGCTCGCCGCTAATATCAGCATTTCGGCAAGCTCGACCGGCAAGAACCTAGATCTGCTCCGCAAGCAGCTAGACGAATTCGAGAAGGCAACGGGCAACAAGGTCAGCATCGTGACCATGCCGTCCTCGTCGACCGAGCAGTTTTCGCAGTACCGCCTCTGGCTCGCCGCCGGCAACAAGGACGTCGACGTCTATCAGACGGACGTGATCTGGGCGCCGCAGCTCGCCGAGCAGTTCGTCGACCTGAAGGACGCCGCCAAGGATGTCGTCGGCGACTTTTTCCCGTCGATCATCGCATCGCAGACCGTGAACGGCCGCCTCGTCGCGTTGCCGCTCTATACCGACGCCCCGGCGCTGTTCTACCGCAAGGACCTGCTCGACAAGTACGGCAAGCAGCCGCCGAAGACCTGGGATGAAATGGCGGCAACCGCCAAGGAGATCCAGGACAAGGAGCGCGCAGCCGGTCAGAAGGACCTCTGGGGCTACGTCTTCCAGGGCAATGCCTACGAAGGCTTGACCTGCAATGCGCTGGAATGGGTCAAGTCATCAGGCGGTGGCCAGATCATCGAGACGGATGGCTCGATCTCCATCAATAACGAGAAGGCCGCTGCAGCGCTTGATCGCGCCAAGGCCTGGGTCGGCAGCATCTCGCCGAGCGGTGTCCTGGCCTACCAGGAAGAAGAATCCCGCGGCGTCTGGCAGACAGGCAACGCCGTCTTCATGCGCAACTGGCCCTACGCATATGCACTCGGCAACGGTGCCGACAGCGCCGTCAAGGGCAAGTTCGACGTGACGACGCTTCCGGTTGCCAAGGAAGGCGACACACCATCATCCACGCTCGGCGGCTGGAACCTCGCCGTCTCCAAGTACTCGCAGAACCCCGACGCCGCGATCGCACTCGCCAAGTTCCTGACCTCCAAGGAGAGCCAGAAGCAGCGCGCGATCGAGCTCTCCAACCTGCCGACGCTTGTTGCGCTGTACGACGACAAGGACGTTGCTGCCGCACAGCCGTTCATGCCGAACTGGAAGCCGATCTTCCAGAACGCCGTTCCGCGTCCGTCCGCTTCGGCCAAGGTCAAGTATAACGAGGTCTCCTCGAAGTTCTGGACCGCCGTTCACAACACACTCTCCGGCAGCGGCACTGCCGCAGAAAACCTCGAGCTTCTCGAAGCCGACCTGACCTCGCTCAAGGGCGACAACTGGTGATCGATCGAACAGGTAGCGGCGGGTTCTCCGCCGCTACCCTCTCCGAACGAGCCATCATCAATCGTCTCAAGAAGCGGGTCGCTGATTCATGAGTGAAGTTGCAGTTTCTCAAAACGTGAGGTCCGGCGCACGCGCCAAGAGCGCCTCGTCGGATTTGCGCTCCGAGCGCGTCCGTTCCGCCTGGATGTTTCTGGCACCAACCCTGTTCATCCTCGCCGTCGTTGCAGGATGGCCCCTGTTCAGGACCATCTATTTCAGCTTCACCAATGCATCCCTGACGAGCCTCGGCGACGCACAGTTCGTCGGGTTCAGCAATTACCTGTCCTGGATCACCCTGAAGAGCGGCCGCACGGTCTACAAGGGACTTCTCGCCGACCCCGCCTGGTGGGGCGCCGTATGGAATACGATGAAGTTCACCGTACTGTCCGTGCTGATCGAAACAGCCCTCGGCCTTATCGTCGCCCTGGTCCTCAACGCACAGTTCGTCGGCCGCGGTATCGTGCGCGCCGCCATTCTCATTCCGTGGGCGATCCCCACGATCGTCTCTGCCAAGATGTGGGCCTGGATGCTCAACGACCAGTTCGGCATCCTCAATGATATCCTGCTCGGCGCGGGCTTGATCACGCAGAAGATCGCCTGGACCGCAAATCCCGACACGGCGATGATCGCGGTGCTGATCGTCGACGTCTGGAAGACAACGCCCTTCATGGCGCTGCTCATCCTCGCCGGCCTGCAGATGGTTCCGGCCGATATCTACGAAGCCGCCAAGATCGACGGCATCAACCCGATCAAGGTCTTCTGGCGCCTCACCCTGCCGCTGGTGCGTCCTGCAATCATGGTGGCGGTGATCTTCCGCATGCTCGACGCCATGCGCATCTTCGACCTGATCTACGTGCTCACGCCGAACAATGCGCAGACCAAGACCATGTCGGTCATGGCGCGCGAAAACCTCTTCGACTTCGACAAGTTCGCCTACGGGGCGACGGCCTCGACGGTGCTCTTCCTGATCATCGCGACGATTACCGTGCTCTACATGTGGCTCGGTCGGGTCAAGCTTGGCGGGAGTGAACGCTGATGCTGCTTACCGCCACGAAGAACACGCTCTTCTACCTGCTCGTCGCCGTCATCGTCATCATCGCGGTATTCCCGTTCTACTACGCGATCCTGACAAGCTTCAAAGCCGGCACCGCCCTTTTCGAGGTCAACTATTGGCCGACCTCGATCTCGCTCACCAACTACACCAACGTCCTGACCACAGGCAGCTTCATCCGCAGCCTTGGCAATTCCCTGCTCGTCGCCCTCCTCGTGGTCGCGGCCTCGCTGCTGCTTGCCGTCACCGCATCCTATGCGCTTGCCCGCGTCAATTTCCGCGGTCGCGCGCTGCTGATGCTGACCATCCTGTCGGTCTCGATGTTCCCGCAGATCGCCGTGCTCGCCGGGCTGTTCGAACTGATTCGCTGGATCGGCATCTTCAACACGCCCTTCGCGCTGATCTTCTCCTACATGATCTTTACCCTGCCCTTCACGGTCTGGGTTCTGACCACCTTCATGCGCGATCTGCCGATTGAAATCGAGGAAGCAGCGATCGTCGACGGTGCCTCGCCATGGGTCATCATCACCCAGGTTTTCATGCCGCTGATGTGGCCGGCACTGGTCACCACAGGCCTGCTTGCCTTCATTACGGCCTGGAACGAATTCCTCTTCGCCCTAACATTCACCTCATCGGACGCTCAGCGAACGGTGCCGGTTGCCATCGCCCTGCTTTCAGGCGGCAGCCAGTTCGAAATCCCGTGGGGCAACATCATGGCAGCATCCGTCATCGTGACGGTACCTGTCGTTGTCCTGGTCCTGATATTCCAGCGGCGCATCATTTCCGGCCTGACCGCCGGCGGCGTCAAAGGTTGAAGAAAGCACGATATGGCACAGATTCGACTCGACAATGTAAGAAAGAGCTTCGGTGCGCTTGAAGTCATCAAGGGCGTCTCGCTAGATATCCGCAAGGGCGAGTTCATGGTCTTCGTCGGCCCGTCCGGCTGCGGCAAGTCCACGCTGCTGCGACTGATTTCCGGGCTGGAGGACATCACCTCGGGCACGCTTTCCTTCGATGGCGAGGCGGTCAACCGCTACGCGCCGTCGAAGCGCGGCATCGCCATGGTGTTCCAATCCTATGCGCTCTATCCGCACATGACCGTGTTCGAGAACATGGCCTTCGGCATGAAGCTCTCGGGACACACGAAGGAAGAATGCAAGGCCCGCGTCGAGCAGGCCGCCGGCATGTTGCAGCTTTCGCCCTATCTCCAACGCCTGCCCCGCCAGCTGTCGGGCGGCCAGCGCCAGCGTGTCGCGATCGGCCGCGCCATCGTCCGCGATCCCAAGGTGTTCCTGTTCGACGAGCCGCTGTCCAACCTCGATGCGGCGCTGCGCGTCGCAACGCGCCTGGAGATCGCTAAGCTTCACCGCAGCATGCACGGCACGACGATGATCTACGTCACCCACGACCAGGTCGAGGCGATGACGCTCGCCGACCGCATCTGCGTTCTGCGCGATGGCGTCGTCGAGCAGGTCGGCACCCCGCTCGAACTCTACGAGACACCGAACTCCGTGTTCGTCGCCGGCTTCATCGGGTCGCCGAAAATGAACTTCCTGACCGGTGAGTTCTCGGCGCCCTACAATGCCCACACGATCGGCGTTCGCGCCGAGCACATGGAGATCGTCCAGCAGTCCCCCGCCTGGACGGGCACCGTCATCCATTCCGAAATCCTCGGCTCGGACAGTTTCGTCTACCTCGACATCGGCACCTCGGAACCGCTGGTCGTTCGCGAGACCGGCGTATCGAGCCATCAACCCGGCCAGAAACTGGGCGTCGCCCCGGTTCAGGGCTCAATTCACCGTTTCGACCAATCCGGACGCGCGCTCGAAAGGGTTCCCCTCAAGGGCGCGGCCTGACACTACCCAAAACCACAGGATCTGGCCGCTTCCCATCGGTTCCGGTCCAACATTCGCATGAAGGAGCAATCACTTGGCTATTCGCACCATTGTCTGGGGTGAAAACATCCACGAAACCACCAATGCCATCGTTCGGGGCATCTATCCCGAAGGCATGCACACCACCATCGCCAACGCGCTGAACACCGATCCGGCGATCCAGGCGACGACGGCCACGCTGCAGGAACCCGAGCACGGCCTGACGGAAGCCCGCCTTGCCGAAACCGACGTCCTCACCTGGTGGGGCCACAAGGATCATGGCGCCGTCTCCGACGTCGTCGTCGAGCGCGTCGCCAAGCGCGTCTGGGAAGGCATGGGCCTGCTCGTCCTGCACTCCGGCCACTTCTCGAAGATCTTCAAGCGTCTGATGGGCACGCCCTGCGCGCTGAAGTGGCGCGAAGCCGGTGAGCGCGAGCGTCTGTGGACGATCAACCCGCGCCACCCGATCGCCGCCGGCCTCGACGAGAACTTCGTTCTCGAAAACGAGGAAATGTATGGCGAGCAGTTCTCCGTGCCGGAGCCGCTGGAAACGGTCTTCATCTCCTGGTTCCAGGGCGGCGAAGTCTTCCGCTCGGGCCTCACCTGGCGCCGTGGCGCAGGTAACATTTTCTACTTCCGCCCTGGCCACGAAACCTATCCGACCTATCATGATGCCAACGTCCAGAAGGTACTCATCAACGGCGTGAAATGGGCCTATAACCCGCAGGGCGACCTGAAGAGCATCACCGATGCCCCGAATGTGCCGGTCGAAAAGGCTCTCGAGCCGATCGTCGAACGCGGCCCACGACTGCATCAGGCCGGCGAAGCCGGTTACCGCTGAGGAGCACACATATGCGACTACTCGTTCTTGGCACTGGCTCGATGGCCAGAAACCAGGTTGCCAACTTCCTCGCCATCGACGGCGTGGAGGTTGTCGGCGCCGTCGATACCGACCCGGCGCGCCTAGCCGAATTTGCCGATCACTTCCACATCGAGAAGCGCTTTCTCACACTCGAGGAAGCGATCGCATGGGGTGATTTCGACGCGGCCACCAACGTCACGCCCGATCGCATCCACCACGCGACCAGCCTTGCGCTGATCGCGGCCGGCAAGCACGTCTTCTGCGAAAAGCCGCTGGCCGAGCATTACGACCACGCGCTGGAGATGACGGAAGCCGCCGAAGCCGCTGGCGTGATCAACATGGTCAACCTCACCTATCGCAACGTCGCGCCTCTGCAGCGCGCCCGCGAGATGGTGCTGGCTGGCGAGCTCGGCACCATCAGACACGTCGAGGCCTCCTACCTGCAAAGCTGGCTGGTCTCGCGCGCCTGGGGCGACTGGCGCACGGAATCGCGCTGGTTGTGGCGCCTGTCGACCGGTCACGGTTCGAACGGCGTGCTCGGCGACGTCGGCATCCACATCCTCGACTTCGCCGCCTATGGCGCGGCGACCGATATCGACCACGTCTTTGCCCGCCTGAAGACCTTCAACAAGGCTCCCGGCGGCCAGATCGGCGAATATCTGCTGGATGCCAACGACAGCTTCACGATGTCGGTCGATTTCACCAACGGTGCGCTCGGTGTCATCCACGCGACCCGCTGGGCAACCGGCCACCTCAATGAGCTGAAGCTTCGCATCTATGGCGAAAAGGGCAGCCTCGAGGTCATCCATCGCCCGGACGGTTCCGAACTGCGCGGCTGCTTCGGCGAAGACATCGAGACCGCCACCTGGCGCGACATCGAGGTCCCGGCTGTGCTGACGAACTACCAGCGCTTTGCCGAAGCCGTCAGAACCGGCAAGCAGGACGACCCGACCTTCCGCCACGCCGCAAACCTGCAGAAAGTCCTCGACCTTGCGATCGTGTCGGAGAAGGAGCGGCGTGAACTCAACCTGCTCGCCGCCGAGGAGCAGGAAAGCGCTCCGGACAAGCGCATCCCACCGCTGACAGTGGTCGTCTGATCGTCGCTATCCCAGAAACACCAAAGGCCCGCTCGCGCGGGCCTTTGTCTTTACTGCGGAATGTCAGGCGAGCCGATCAGCCAGCAAGCTGATGGAAGCCGCATCGGCATTTGCAAACGCGAGCCGGAGAAAGCGCTCCTGCCCTTCCCCGAAATAGCTCCCGGGCAGGCAGACCACACCGGCCTCCTTCGCCAGCCGCTCGGCAACGGCCGCCGAAGTCAGCCCTTCAAACGGATGCCGGATGAAGGCGAAGTAGGCGCCGAGCGCGCCGATTTCCCAGCCAGGCAGTTGTGCCATCACCGCTGGCAGGGCATCCGCACGCCGCGCGATCTCCAGGCGGTTGCCGGCACGCCAGTCAGCAAGGATCGGCATTGCCGCGGCAACAGCGACCTGCGCCGCCCGTGGTGCGCAGATCTGCATGTTATCCATCACCTTGGTGATCTCGGCGATGACACTGACGCCCGCTGTGATCGCGCCGAGCCGGTGGCCGGGAATGCAGAACGACTTCGAGAAACTGTAGAGCAGAACGAGCGTGTCTTCCCAGCCGGGGAACGTCAGCAACGGATGCGGCGCGCCATATCCTTCCGGCAGAAAGTCCCGATAGGTTTCATCGACGATGAGCCATGCGCCATGTTTGCGGCAGAGGGTGAACAGCTCATGCAGCAGTGCCGGCGGGTAGATCGCTCCCGTCGGATTGTTCGGCGTTACGATCGCAAGGACCTTCGCGCCGCCCGCCAAGGCGCTCTCGGCCGACGATACTTTAGGCAGAAAGCCGTTCTCAGGATCGCATTCCATTAGCACCCGCTTGATGCCCAGCATCGAAAGCGTTGTTTCCTGGTTGAAATAGAAAGGATTGGTGAGAGCCACCGTGTCGCCCGACCCGGCAAGCGCAATCGCAGCGGCCATGAAGGCCTGATTGCAGCCTGCCGTGATGTGAACATGCCCGGCAGACACAGGAGCGCCGTAAACCGCCGACATGTTTTGCGCATAGGCCTCGCGCAAAACACCCTCGCCCTCGATCGGTCCGTAGCCGGTCGTCGTGGGTGACGCCGCCGCTTCACCAAGCAGCCGAAGCATTTCCGGATGTGCGGGATAGCCGGGCACCGCCTGCGAGAGGTCGACCAGCGGCCCCTTACCGCCCTTGTACTCACGCGCCCAGGCCAGAACCGAAGGGATCGGCGGCGGCGACAGTCGGGAAACGAGCGGATTGGCTTCGGCAGGATGCATGAATGCTCTCTTGTGGATGCTGGATAATGCAGCCAGCAGTCCTGCACAAAATCGCAGGCGACGGCAACACGCATTCGCGCCATGCCCCGGCGCGTTCGGTCAGGAACCGCAGCAGGCCTTGAGCTTGGAGAGCTTCGGCACTTCGATATGCCTGTTGGCGGCAATGGAGATCACGCCGTCGGCCTTGAGCTTGGACATTTGCCGCGACACCGTCTCGATCGTCAGGCCCAGAAAGTCAGCAATGTCTGCGCGCGACAGCGGAAGGTCGAACCGGCGGCTCTCTCCCTTGGCCTCAGGGTCGAGGTGCGTGGCGATCAGCAGCAGGAAGCTGGCGACCTTTTCGGCAGCCGTCTTGCGGCCGAGCGTCACCATCCAGTCCCGCGCCTCGTCCAGTTCGCGCAAGGTCTGCGCCATCAACCGGTCGGCGAGCGATGGATTGGTCTTGACCATGCGCTCAAGCGTCGCCTTCGGAATGCGACAGAGATTGACGTCGGACGCAGCCTCCACCGAAACCGCGTTCTCATCGGCATTCAGCCGTCCGAGAAAATCAGGCGCAAACTGCAGGCCAACGATCTGCTGGCGACCGTCCTCGAGGGTTTTCGTCAGCTTCACGACGCCGCGGATCACCGTCGCGTAGGACTCAGCCGGCATCTTCTCGCCAGCCAGCTCTTCACCGGCATCGTAATTGGTCAACCGCGTATGCGCCGACAGCGACACGAGCTCGCTTTCGCTGAGCGCGCCGCACATGCCCTTATGGCGAACCTCACAACTGAGACAACGTACTGGTATGTTTGAATTATGTATGTCTTTGCGCATCAAATCAGCTCCGCGCAGAGCATAGACTGCCACCATGCCTCGAGAACAGCTTTTTCTTGATCGAGATCAAAGTAGATATGACGGCGCCCGGCTATTCCTTCCCCAAAAGGAATTGCCATGAACGCCGACATCATCGCCCGCTACGCCGCCCCCGTTCCCCGTTACACCAGCTATCCGACAGCGCCGCACTTCCACGACGGCATCGGTGAGGCCACCTACCGTCAATGGCTCGGCGAGCCCGCGCCCGGCCCCTTGTCCCTCTATTTTCATATCCCGTTCTGCGATCGCCTCTGTTTCTATTGTGGCTGCCATACCAAGCAGGTTCGCCGCTATGAACCGATCGCGGCTTACATGGATGCCTTGAACAAGGAGGTCGCGCTCGTCGCAGCCTGCCTGCCCGACCATAGAAAGGTGGCAGCCATCCACTTCGGCGGTGGCTCGCCGACGATCGTGAGGACGGGCGATCTTCAACAGATGCGGGACACTCTGGACCAATATTTCGATATCCTGCCGGACTGCGAGATCAGCGTCGAAATTGACCCAACACACGTCGATGCCGAGCGACTGAATGCATGGAAGTCATTCGGCATCACCCGTGCGAGTGTCGGTGTTCAGGATTTTGCCCCCGTTGTGCAGGCAGCGATCAATCGCCCGCAGAGCTACGAGCAGACCAAGGCCGTCGTCGACACGCTGCGCGAACTCGGCGTCGGTTCGATCAATCTCGACATCGTCTACGGACTACCGCACCAGAATTGTCAGATGCTGTTGCAAACCATCGATCTCGCTTTATCCATGTCTCCTGACCGGTTGGCGATGTTCGGATATGCGCATGTGCCCTGGGCAAAGAAGCACCAGCAGATGATCGACACGGCCACGCTTGCGTCGCCGGTCGAGCGCTTTGAAATGGCCAGCATAGGCGCACGAGCGATCCTTGATGCGGGCTACACGCCCGTCGGTATCGATCACTTCGCCAAGCCGGATGACAGCATGGCGCAGAAGCTTTCCAGCGGCGCCCTGAGGCGGAACTTTCAAGGCTACACGACCGATGACGCGCAAACCCTGATCGGCTTCGGGGCATCCTCGATCGGCCGGCTTCAACAGGGCTACGTTCAGAATATTGTCGCAACCGGACAATACTGCCGTGCTGTCTCAGAAGGCGAGCTTCCCGTCGCGCGCGGCATCGCCCTGTCGGCAAACGACCGGGCGGCAGCGGCGGCGATCGAGAGCCTGATGTGCAGCTACGACTTTTCTCTGGCGGAGCTGCGCGGCCGCTATGGCCGGGCGGCGGATGATGTCTGCAGCGACGCTGTGCGCGCGCATCTCCTTGACGAGGACGGCTTCACCAGTTTCGACGGCGACACCTTTACGGTCACGCCGGAAGGACGCCCGTTCGTTCGCGTGATTGCCTCGAAATTCGATCGATATCTGACACTTGGGCGCGCCAAACATTCACTGGCCGTTTGATCGAAATCAAGTAACGCTCCCTAAAATCTCCCTATCACTTGTCGCGACACCAAATTGCCGCAGCATCCCCTTCGCCGTTGCGGCCACAGTTAACGCAGTTATAGTGATTTCAGAAATTTCTGAAATCACAGACATAACGGAAACCGAACATGAATCTTCCGCCGCTCGTTCAATCCTTTGTTCTGCACTTCGGGGAAATGGGGTCGCGATGGGGCATCAACCGCACCGTCGGCCAGATATATGCATTGCTCTACGTATCGCCCTCGCCGCTTTGCGCCGAGGAAATCGCGGATGCCCTGGGCATCTCGCGGTCGAATGTCTCGATGAGCCTGAGGGAACTGCAGACGTGGAACCTCGTGCTGCTCAAGCACAAGCCGGACGACCGGCGCGATTTCTTCACCACGCCTGATGACGTATGGCTGATCCTGCGTACGCTCGCCGAAGAGCGCAAGAAGCGCGAAGTCGATCCAACGCTGTCCGTGCTCCGTGAAATCCTGATGCAAAGACCAGCCAGTGACGCCGAGCGACACGCGCAGGAACGTATGGGCGAAATGCACGCTCTCATCGAGCAACTAACGCATTGGTATGAAGACGTAAAACAACTTGAAACAGAGCGGCTTGCAACGTTACTCTCCCTGGGTGCGAAAGTGACGAAGCTGTTGGAGGCCAAGGACCGAGTCGTTTCGCTCGGCCGCAGCCGCCGGCCCAATCCTGCGAATAAGAGTTAGCGCCATGGGGAGTGCTTACTTCAACGCAAGTGAAAAGCAGGCTTCGGGCGGGCCGGGAAAATCCGTGCCAAGGCATCCGGGCCTCAAGAAGGCCGCCGTGCTCCAGACGGTTGCGGCACTGTTGTGGATTCCGCAGGCGGCAGCTCTTTCCACCGCCATAGGCCATATTGCGAACGGCGCAGGCGTCCATGACGCTCTCTGGTCAGCCGCCATCATTGCCGTTCTCGGCATCTTGAAAAGCTGTCTCGACGCGGCTGGCGGCCGCCTCGCCTTCCGCGCCGCACGTGCCGAGTTGACGGTGCGGCGTGAGCGCGCGGTTGCCGCGCTCGCACGGCGCTCGCCGATCGACGGTACACGGCAGAGCTCCGGCGAAGCCGCAAGCATCATCGGCGAACAGGCCGAGCTGATCGTCCCTTACCTCTCGCGCTATCTGCCTGCCCGTTTCAAGGCAAGCGCAGTGCCCCTGGTGATACTCGCCTTCGTTTTCCCTCAGTCGTGGATCGCAGCCCTCGTGCTGTTGGTCGCCATGCCGCTTATCCCGGTCTTCATGGCGTTAATCGGCTGGCGCGCGCAGGCAGCGAGCGAAAAACAGCTCGCAGCAACTGGCGGCCTCAACGGCTTCCTGCTGGACCGGTTGCGCGGCTTGGCCACCATCCGTTCGTTGAATGCCGTCGACGCAACCGCGCTCAAGCTGCGAGCGGACGCCGAGTCCTTGAAAGACCGGACCATGGCCGTTCTGAAGATCGCGTTCCTGTCGTCGGCGGTTCTCGAACTGTTTGCGGCACTCGGCGTGGCGATGGTCGCAGTCTATGTCGGCTTCTCCTTGCTCGGGCAAATCGGCTTCGGCGCATGGGCACACGGCCTCGACCTCACCTCGGGCCTCTTCGTATTGCTGCTCGCACCCGCCTTTTTCGAACCAATGCGCGAGCTTTCGGCCGTGTGGCACGATCGCGCCTCGGGCGAAGCGGCAATCCGGGCACTGGAAAGCCTCGACGGCGACGGCCTGACCTTGGCAGAAACGCCCGACGTCTCGGCCCCAGTCGAGACTCGTACCGGCGATATCCGGCTGGAAACCGTGAGCTTCCGCTATGGCCCCGATGCTGAGAGGAGCATCGACGACATCGACCTACACATCCGGGCCGGCGAGCATGTTGCTCTCCTCGGCGCCAGCGGTTCGGGCAAGTCGACCTTGCTCAGCCTAATCGCCGGTCTGGCGCCTTGTGAGGCTGGCCGAGTCCTCATCGACGGCCAGGATACCGGTCCCGCCGCCCAAGAGACCATCGCCTGGATTGGCCAGAAGCCGCACATATTTGCCGGCACCATCACGCAGAACGTCTCGCTCGGACGGCCGAGCGTGTCGCCCCGGCAGGCTGCCGAAGCGCTCGATTTTGCCAAGCTCGGCAAACTCGCTGCCGCTTATCGGCGTCGGCAGCTGGGCGATGGCGGTGGCGGCCTCTCCGGCGGAGAGGCCTTGCGGCTTGCCATCGCGCGGGCTGCAAGCAAGCCCGATGCGCGCATCCTGCTGGCCGATGAACCGACCGCTCACCTAGACACTGAAACCGCCAACGATGTCATCGAAAGCCTGCTGGCGCTCGCCAAGGGCCGAACGCTCGTCGTCGCAACCCATGACCCGCGCCTGGCCGCGCGCATGGGCCGCACGATCATCATCGATGCCGAGCCTGCGCGGGAGGCCGCCGAATGAACACCTCGCTTTCCAATCTGAAGCCCATCCTCGCATTGTTCTTCGCAGAGCGGCGGCGCAGCCTGCTTGTTGGTGCCGCCCTCTCCGCCACGACGGTGACCGCCGGCATCGCACTACTGGGACTATCGGGCTGGTTCATCACAGCGACGGCGATCGCCGGGCTTTCGACCACAACCGCCGTCGTCTTCGATGTCTTCGCCCCGTCTGCCGGGATCCGGCTGCTCGCGATCGGGCGTACGGCATCGCGCTACGGCGAGCGCCTGACCACGCACGACGCGACGCTCGGCGTACTGGCAGCACTTCGCGAACGCCTGTTCCGTGGCTGGTCTGAGGCCCGCGCAGCGCAGGATCTGGTGCGTCGTCCGGCCCGCCTGCTCTTCCGTCTCACCGGCGACATCGACGCTCTCGATTCGCTTTACCTGCGTGTGCTGGTCCCCGCGGGTGTCGCGATCATCGCAGGCGTGGTCGCCAGTATCGCGCTCGGGCTAATGCATCCGCTTTTCGGATTGCTGGCAGGTCTGCTGCTGCTCACCGCCGGTCTCGGCCTTCCGCTTGCCGCCGGACGTCGGGCCGCCAGCCATGCGCGCCGCCGCGCCTACGGCATCGAGGCGGTGCGTGTTCGCACCATCGACCTTGTGGCCGGACAGACCGATCTGCTCATGGCGGGACGGCTTGATGCCCAGCGCGCCGCCGTTGCCGAGGCTGACCGATATGCCGCCAACGCCGACGACCGGCTCAACCGCATCGATGCCGGCGTCGTCTTCGGCTTCGGCATAACCTCGACGATCCTCCTGAGCGGCTCTCTTCTGGCCGTGGCGGCTCTGGCAGGCGCCGGTTCGATCACCGCCCCGACAGCGGCACTCGGCGTGCTGATCGCCTTTGCCGCCGTCGAGCCGTTCGGAGCGCTTCGCCGCGGCGCGATGGAGCTCGGCCGCACATTCCTTGCCGCACGCCGGATCGCTCCCCGCCTTTCGACAACCGAGGCAACGCAGCGAAACAACCCACCCGCCGGATGGCTGGCGTTCAGCATCGCTACTGCCAGCGCGGGCTATGATAACGAAGCAAACGCGCTCGATACCGTTACGCTGGACTTGAACGCTGGCGAAAAGCTAGCGCTGGTTGGGACAAGTGGAGCTGGAAAATCGACGCTGCTTGCGCTTCTCGCAGCGGAAATGCAGGCCGATCGTGGGACCGTGGCGAGCCGCGAGGCAACGCTTCTGACGCAGCGAACCGAGCTCTTCCGCGACACCCTGCGTGGCAATCTGCAACTCGCCAAGCCCGATGCTGGAGATGACGAGCTTCGCGAGGTGCTCGCGGCGGCCGGCCTGCTCGCCGATGTTTCAGCTCTTCCCCAAGGATTGGACACACCGCTCGGAGAAGGCGGGATAGGCCTTTCTGGCGGCCAATCACGGCGCCTGGCGCTTGCGCGTCTGTTCCTGCGCGACACGCCCCTATGGCTGCTGGACGAGCCGACCGAAGGTCTGGATGGCCCGACCGCCCGCGACGTCATGCGCCGGCTGGTGGAACGGGTTGGCGACCGCTCGCTGGTGATCGCAACCCACATCCGCCGCGAGGCCGAGATCGCCGACGCGATAGCCCTCGTCGATGATGGGCGCATCACAGAAGTTTCACGCCGTGGAGAGGCGGCGTTCGAAAAGGCTTTGGACCGGCTGCGGCCGGACTGAGCCAAACCGCATGACCGCCTGGCAATCCGGCCCGGCGGAAACTCTTCGTACCCTGTGGGGTCGTGGGAGAAAGATAATGGAACTAGACATCGTCGCGCTATCGCGCTTCCAATTTGCGCTCACTGCGCTCTATCACTTTTTGTTCGTACCATTGACGCTCGGGCTATCCGTGCTGCTGGCGATCATGGAAACGGTCTACGTCATGACCGGTCGCCAGATCTGGCGACAGATGACGAAGTTCTGGGGCGTACTGTTCGGCATCAATTTTGCAATCGGCGTTGCCACCGGCATCGTCATGGAATTCCAGTTCGGCATGAACTGGAGCTACTACAGCTACTATGTCGGCGACATCTTCGGCGCCCCGCTGGCGATCGAAGGGCTGATGGCCTTCTTCCTCGAGGCGACGTTCGTGGGTCTGTTCTTCTTCGGATGGGACAAGCTTTCGAAGGTCGGTCACCTGGTGGCGACATGGTGCGTGGCACTGGGTTCCAATTTCTCGGCACTCTGGATCCTTATCGCAAACGGCTGGATGCAGAACCCCGTGGGCTCGGCGCTGAACCCACAGACGATGCGCATGGAAGTCACAAGCTTCTTCGACGTGGTCTTCAATCCTGTTGCCCAGGCGAAGTTCGTCCATACCGTTTCGGCCGGCTACGTCTGTGCCTCGATCTTCGTGCTCGGCGTTTCGGCCTGGTATCTCTTGAAGGGCCGCCACATCGAGCTCGCCAAGCGGTCGATGACGGTTGCGGCGTCCTTCGGCCTTGCCTCGGCGCTTTCGGTCGTCGTCCTCGGTGACGAGAGCGGCTACTTGGCGACCGAAAACCAGAAGATGAAGCTCGCCGCCATCGAAGCCATGTGGAAGACAGAACCGGCACCCGCGGCGTTCACCGCCTTCGGCTTCCCCGATCAGGAAGCGCGCGAAACCCACTTTGCCGTCCATATCCCGTGGGTCATGGGTCTGATCGGCACCCGCTCGCTGACGACGGAGATCCCCGGTATCGATAAGCTCGAACAGCAGGCTGAAGCCCGTATCCGCGACGGTATCAAGGCCTACGATGCGCTGATGCAAATCCGCGCAGCCGCAACGCCGGACGCGATCGCGCCTCAACTCCGCAGCTCCTTCGAGGAACTGGGACACGAGCTTGGCTATGCCCTTCTCCTGAAGCGTTACGTCGATGATCCGCGCCAGGCGACTGACGCACAGATCACGCAGGCCGCGCGCGATACCATCCCGCACGTACCAACGCTCTTCTGGTCGTTCCGCATCATGGTCGGGCTTGGCATGTTCTTCATCGTCCTGACGGCCACGTTCTTCTGGCTCTCGGCACGCCGCCACCTCGACAAATACCCGCTGCTGCTGACGATTGCCGTCTTCGCCATCCCGCTTCCCTGGATTGCCATCGAAGCAGGCTGGATCGTGGCCGAGATCGGCCGCCAGCCATGGGTGATCGAAGGTGTCCTGCCGACGGCAATGGCAGTGTCCAGCCTCGGCGCAAGCACCGTCCTGCTGACCATCATCGGCTTTGCCGCCCTCTACACGGCGCTGATCGTTGTCGAGATGACCTTGATGATCCGCGCCATTCAGAAGGGACCGGAACCGGACGACGAGCCGGAAGCCGAGCTCATTTCCGAAACCCTCGTTCCCGCTGCGGAGTGATCCATCATGATCCTGCACGAACTCATAGACTACGACATCCTGCGCATGATCTGGTGGCTGCTTCTCGGCGTCCTCCTGATCGCCTTTGCCGCCAGCGATGGCTTCGACCTTGGCGTCGGCACGCTGCTACCTTTCGTCGCCAAGACGGATACCGAACGGCGCATCGCCATCAATACGATCGGCCCAGTCTGGGAAGGAAATCAGGTCTGGCTGATCCTCGGCGGCGGCGCCATCTTCGCCGCATGGCCGCCCCTCTACGCTGTGTCGTTCTCGGGCTTCTATCTGGCGATGTTCGCGATCCTGCTGGCACTCATCTTGCGTCCGGTCGGTTTCAAGTACCGCTCCAAGCGGGAGAGCCCACGCTGGCGCAACAATTGGGACTGGGCCTTGTTCATCGGCGGCTTCGTACCGTCGCTGATCTTCGGTGTCGCAGTCGGCAACGTGCTGCAGGGCGTACCGTTCCGGTTTGATCCGGCCGATATGCGCATCTTCTACGAAGGATCGTTCTTCGCCCTGTTGAACCCCTACGCCCTGCTCTGCGGGCTGTTGTCGGTGGCCATGCTCACCTTGCACGGCGCGGCCTGGCTGATCCTCAAGGCAACGGGTCCGGTTGCCGAACGGGCGAGAAGCTATGGCAGCCTGGCTGCGCTGGTCGTGCTCGCCCTCTTCGCGCTTGGCGGGGTCTTCCTGGCGATTGGGGTGCATGGGTACAGCATCACCAGCGAGATCAACCCGGTCGGCCCGTCGAACCCGCTTCTGAAGACGGCCACCCAAGACGGCTCGTGGCTGGCCAACTACAGTGCGCACCCGTGGATGCTGATTGCGCCGATCCTCGGCTTCGCCGGCGCGGGGGCAGCCTTCGTAGCTCTGCGGGCGAGATGGGAAGTCGTGGCCCTGCTCTTCAGCAAGGTGTCGATCTTCGGCATCATTTCCACCGTCGGTCTCTCGATGTTCCCGTTCATCCTGCCCTCGTCGCTCGATCCGAAGTCGAGCCTGACGGTATGGGATGCATCATCGAGCCACTCGACCCTGTTCACCATGCTCGTGGTCGCGGTGATCTTCCTGCCGATCATCTTCGCCTATACCGCCTGGGTCTACAAAGTGCTCTGGGGCAAGGTCGACGAGCGAACTGTCAACGACAAGAGCGGCCACGCTTATTGAAGGAGAAAGACGATGTGGTATTTCGCATGGATCCTTGGCTTGCCGCTCGCGGCCGCCTTCGCCGTCCTCAACGCCATGTGGTACGAACTGATGGACGATGAGGCCAAGAAGAAAAAGCAGTAGCACTGCGTTCTCTCCGTCGAGACATGGGATGCGCCCACACAGGGCGCATCCTTTTGCTGCGTCCGACGAGAATATTCGCCTGTAGTATTCCCTTAGTACCCGCGCATTCTCCGGCTTTGCTACTCTTCCCGCGTTGGTTTCGGGAGGAAACAAATGCCAGCTTCTAAAATTCTGATGATCACCGGTGATTTCACCGAGGACTATGAAACGATGGTGCCGTTCCAGACGCTGCTTGCCTGCGGCTATACGGTGCACGCCGTCTGCCCGGGCAAAAATGCCGGGGAAACCGTCGCAACGGCCATTCACGATTTCGAAGGCGACCAGACATACTCCGAAAAGCGCGGTCATAACTTCGCGTTGAACGCCACCTTCTCCAGCATTCGCGCTGAAGACTACGACGCTCTGGTCATCCCGGGCGGTCGCGCCCCGGAATACCTGCGTCTCAATCCTGAAGTCATCAAGGCCGTGCAGCACTTCTTCGAGGCAGGAAAGCCGGTGGCTGCGATCTGCCATGGCGCGCAGTTGCTCGCCGCGGCGGGCGTTCTCAAAGGACGCACCTGCTCGGCCTATCCTGCCTGCCGGCCCGAAGTCGAACTCGCTGGTGGCACCTACGCCGATATCGCGATCAGCGACGCCGTATCCGACGGCAACCTCGTCACGGCACCGGCCTGGCCGGCGCACCCCTCGTGGCTGCGGCAGTTCATGGCTGTGCTAGACGCTGCAGCCCTGCTACAAACGAATGCCGCCTGAGGAGCGTGGCGACAGGAGGACGGGATGTGCGAACTGTTCATCAAGGCGGACGCCAGGCTCTGGGAGAGCACGACCCGTTCGCTTCGCATCGATGGCATGGTGACGAGCGTTCGCCTGGAGAATTTCTTCTGGTCAAAGCTTGAGGAAATTGCCCGGCGCGACCGCATGAATGTCACGCAGCTGATCACGCGCCTGCACCACGAGTCGATCGATGCAGGCCACGATCTCGGAAACTTCACTTCGTTTCTCAGGGTGTGCTGCGCACGCTATCTCGATCTGCAGCTGACGGGGGATATCCCGACCGACGCCACCCAACCGATCGCCGGCCTCAACGCCCCGGCGATCCTCGGTCGCGAACGGCAGAAATATCACTGAACCGGATGGCGCCTAGTAGCTGGCCTGGACGAAAATCCTGGCCAGCGCTTCCACTCCCGCCTGATCATCCGTGTCGAAACGCGAGGCGGTCGGGCTATCGAGATCGATGACCCCGAGTATCTTGCCCTCGTGATGGAGTGGCACCACCAACTCCGACCGCGAGGCCGCGTCGCAGGCGATGTGGCCGGGAAATTCGTGAACGTCTTCCACCAGGATCGAAACGCCCTTTTCGACCGCGGTTCCGCAGACACCGCGACCGACGGCAATGCGCACGCACGCGGTCCGGCCCTGGAATGGTCCGAGCACCAGTTCATCCGGCGATTTCAGAAAGTAGAAGCCTGCCCAGTTCAGATCCGGCATCGCCTCGAACATCAAGGCCGAGGTGTTCGCTGCATTGGCGATCACATCACTTTCTCCATGCAAAAGGCCCTGAAGCTGTTGGCTCAGTTCCCGATAGAACGCAATTTTGTCGGTGTGATCGATCTTTGCCGCCTGGAACATGTCACTCATCGCTCGTCTTGTTTCGGGATGGCATCCATATAGTGATCCACGCATCCCTTGCCAATCGGAAGAGCTGCATTCTGGCGCCGCTTCACTTGCGCTAAATTCACCGTGATTACGACCGCAACGACCTTGCCGGACGGCAATCCCACCATATCTATTTCTGGCGCGGTCACGAATTCTGAGGGCCGCTGCAGTGGCCATGAAGCCGATAACTCCGGCTTGGCGTGGTAGGGCTGGCGACGGCAAAGGAAGTGCCCCTTCGGCGACGCCTGAGTGATTTTAAATGACGCGTCAAAGCACCGAACCGACAGGCGCGGCAACCATTGTTGCGCCCTTGCGCGTGGTGACCGTCAAATATGACCATTCATTTTCAGATCGAGGCAAGGACAATGACACCGGAAGACAGACAGGCGGTTTTCAGCCACCGCCAGATCGCGGCCATCATCAAAGGGATCACACTCGAGGATGGCACGGATGCACCGATCACAGGAAAATCGCTCGGTGAGGCGATCCTCTTCGTCTCGGAGGAGGCCGCAACCAATGCATCGAGCGCTCATGTGATCTACGGCGCCAACGAGTCGCTGAGCTATACCGACTGCCTGAGCGTCTATCGTGACTACGGAGCAGCACTGCGCCGCGGCACCAACTGACCGAACGACCGAGGACACAGTGACAAAGCGAAGTGCCGGTTTGCTGATCTGCCGCCAGCACGAGGATCGCCACGAGGTATTGCTCGTTCACCCCGGCGGCCCCTACTGGGCGAAGAAGGACGAGGGATGCTGGTCCATTCCCAAGGGCCTCGTGAACGAGGGTGAGGACGATCTCGCGGCTGCAAGACGTGAGACCAAAGAGGAGCTCGGCGTCGATATCGATGGTTCGTTCACCGATCTCGGCTGTTTCAAACAACCGGGCGGTAAGATGGTAATCGCCTGGGCGGTTAGGGCGGACCTCGACGCGTCCTCGATCAGGAGCAACACCTTCTCCATGGAATGGCCGCCTCGCTCGGGAGCCATGCGAGAGTTTCCGGAGGTCGACCGGGCGGCATGGTTTACTCTGCCGGAAGCGGACGTGAAGCTGCTACCCGGCCAGCGCCCTATCCTGCTCGCATTCGCAGAGCGTTTCCCGGCATCATCGGCGGGCGGCTGACGACTCAATTTCCCGCCTGAGCCACTGCCTGGCTTGCGATTGTGCATGGCAGCTATTCCCATTCAGCGCTCGCTTTGCGGAGCAGACCGCGCCACGGTGATTCTGGCTCCCCTCAAAATGATTCTGGCCTCATGACAGCTATATCTTCGCCGGTGCGCGGTGTTCTCATTGCGTTTGCCGCCTACGCCGTGTTTGCGTTCAGCGACGCGTCGATCAAGATCCTGCACGGCAGCGTGCCCGCCTACGAGATCGCCTTCATCGGCGCCGTGTTCGGCATCGCGGCACTCCCCTTCATCAAGGCCAAGGGTGATTCCTGGTTCGATGTCGTGAGAACGACGAACCGCCCGCTCTGGCTGCTACGCTTTGTCTGCGGTGCTGTCGGCGCCATTGCCTCGATCATCACCTTTACCAAGCTGCCGATGGCGGAAGCCTTCTGCCTGCTGTTCCTGCTCCCCTCCTTCGTCACCATCCTGTCGGTCATCTTCCTGAAGGAAGATGTTCGCTGGCAGCGGTGGGCGGCGGTCGCCGTCGGTTTCGCCGGTGTTCTCGTGGTATTGCGCCCCGGCTTTCGCGAACTGTCGATCGGTCATCTCGCGGCCGCCATCGGTGGGCTGGCTGCGGCCATCTCGATCGTCGTTCTGCGCAAGATGGGTCCGGCCGAAAAGCGCCTCTCGCTCTATGGCGCTGCGCTCCTGGGCACGCTGATCGTCAGCGGCATGCTGATGATTCCACAGTTTGCGATGCCCACCCCGTACCAATGGCTCTTTATCGCCAGTTACGGTCTGCTTGGCGCCGCGGGCAACGTCCTGCTGATGACCGCCGCGCGCATCGCTCCCGCAAATCTTGTCGCGCCACCACAATACAGCCAGATGCTCTGGGCGATCGCCTTCGGCTACCTGATCTTCGACGACGCGATCGATCTGCCGATGGCCGGCGGCATCCTCCTGATCATCTGCTCGGGACTGCTGACGCTGGCTCGCGAGCGCAAGCGTGGAACACCGCTGCCAAGGGCCGTTGTGTCATCCGACAGCCAGGCCCCACTTGCCACATCGATCGACGCTGACGAAGCCCACAGAAAAACAGCCTGATCGCATCTCGCTTTCTTGCCGGAAACGAAAACACCCTGCCGCGCGGTAGCGCTGGCAGGGTGTTTCATTTCAAGCGATCTGAGATCGAAACTGGCGACTATCGGCGCCAGACCGGGCAGCCGCGAACATTGCCGAAGCTGATCTCGTCAGCACCGCGACGCGTCCAACCCTGGACGATCACGCGGCGGGGCGTGACATCGACAACGCGGGCACGGCGAAAGCCATAGTCGCGAGCGATATCTTCAGCCATGCGTGGATCACATCCACGCGGGCGACCGTAGCCGTAGCCTGGTGGCGGCGGTGGCGGTGGTGGACGATAGTAGCCGCGAGGCGGTGGCGGGCGACCGTCACCAATATAGACATCCACCTGAGCGGAGGCCGGTGCCACTGCCCCGGCGAATGTGCCGGCGGCAAGCACCAAGGCAAAACCCGCCTTGGTCAGAAATTGCATCATCGAAGTCTCCATGTTCGCGCGACCGGGGCCGCAACGCATTCGATTCATTCGTATTGGTCGGAAGCAGTCTTCCGGATGTGCATGTTCATATGCGATTCGCACAAAGCAGCCCGAAAATGGCGTCGCTAAGGCGAAGCATGGGGACGACCGATCAGCGGCGAAGCAACGGGCACCCGCGAACGTTGGCGAAGGACATCTGCTCCCAGCCGCGATAGCTGCGACCGGACACGACGACCCGGCGAGGCGTGATGTTGGTCACCCGAGCATTGCGCAGACCGGCCCAGCGTGCCTTCTGTACGGCCTGCACCGGAGAGCAGCCGTGAACCGGGCGATATTGAATATCGATGACCGACGCGCGCTCCGGAGAGGCAGCGGCTGCCGTCGAAGCCGTGGAGGGAATGGAGGCAAGCGCGACAAGAGCCGCAAAGGTAACCCTGGCAAACAAATAACGCATGGTGGCACTTTCAAATCGGTTTCATCAATCTCCCTTGCGGGATTGTGCTGACCATAACCATCTGAAAATGAACGATCTTCGAACCGGCCATTCACCCCACGTTCAGCCGCTGAAATGCAGCACGACTTCGCGCCGATGCGGCTGATCGCGATGTTCGAACAGATAAATTCCCTGCCAGGTGCCAAGCACCATGCGCCCTGCGGAAACAGGAATACCGATCGAAACCTGGGTCAGCGCTGCCTTGATATGCGCCGGCATATCATCAGGTCCCTCCATCGTATGGACGATCCAACGCATTGAAGGGTCAGAGGACGGCGGCACGAGACGACGGAAAAATGCGTTGAGGTCCGTGCGAACATCAGGATCAGCATTTTCCTGGATCAGCAGCGAGCAGGAGGTGTGCCGAACGAAAACGGTCAGCAATCCCTCATCCGCGCCAAGCGAGCGAACGAATGACGCCGCCGCGTCGGTGAACTCGTAAAGCCCCTGCCCGCGCGTCGATAGGGCAATGATTTTCTGCGGCATGACAATACTCCGGCAGTCCTTGCGTCCGGCCGAAATGGCGCCCGAGGGCGCCTCGTGTCAATCCCGGCGCATCGCGTTCAGAGACGCAAGAAAGGCTCGAAGCCACCGAAGATCATCCGCTTGCCATCGAAGATCGCCTTCCATTCATCCCCCTGCAGCAGGGGATCCGCCATGACCTTCGCCATGATCTCGTCACGCGCGGCGCGCGATTCGTAAACAATCCACGAGAAGACAACGATCTCGTCTTCCTTCGCCTGCACGGCGCGCGGAAAGGAGGTGACTTCGCCATAGGGAACATCGTCGGCAAGGCACTCGACGTATTCCTTGGCACCATAACCTTTCCAGATCGCCCCTGTGGTCGCCGAGAACGCCTTGTAGGCTTCGATATTCTGCTTCGGCACTGCGACGACGAAACCATCGACATAAGACATGCTCTCACTCCCTTGTTTGTTGCATCCACGATCAAGGACGAACGACGTTGGACGAATCCGACACCTCCTTTAAGAATAGGCGCCTCGCGAGAGGAGCAAGGTCGCGTGATCCTTCCGATTGGAAAAAGCGAGGATCAGCGTCGTTCCACCTCCCCTTTGTTCGTCCTCGACACAGATAGTGCGCAGGAGGACAAGCCAATGCAGAAAATCACCCCATGCCTGTGGTTCGACAACCAGCTCGATGAAGCGATTGCCTTTTACACGGGAATATTCAGAAACGCCGGCGAGGCCCAGGTGAAGCGGGGGCCGGACGGGCGGGCATTTGCCGCGACCTTCGAACTCGAGGGGCAGCGCTTCATGGGATTGAACGGCGGCCCGCAGTTCAAGTTTACCGAAGCAATCTCTTTCTTCGTGCGCTGCGGTGATCAGGCCGAGGTCGATTATTACTGGGAGCACCTGCTCGATGGCGGCAAGCCGCAGCAGTGCGGCTGGCTCAAAGATCGCTTCGGCGTCTCATGGCAAATCATTCCCGACGCGCTCATGCGGTATCTGAATGATTCCGATGGCGAGAAGGCCATGCGGGTGCAGGCTGCCATGATGCAGATGGTCAAGATCGACATTTCAGCACTGGACGAAGCCTATGCGCGCTGAGATTCGCCGCAGCTAGGCATCCGCAGTCTGCATCGTCACCCGGAACGTCCGGAACTCATCGACAAGGAAATCGACGAGGGCCCGAACAGCGGTGGGCAAACCGCGCGATGCGGTAAATACAAGATAGATGGTGGCCTGGGACATCTGGTAGTCCGGCAGCAAGTGCACGAGGCTTCCATCGCGAATGCCGTCAGCACAAATGTGATCCGGAAGCAACCCCACCCCGACCCCCGATTCGATCGCGGCAAGAACCGCATGGACACTCCGGCAGCTCATGCGCGGTCTGTGCTCATGCCTGTGGAGCCCGCCATCGGGGCCCTTGAACTCCCAGATGTCGGCATCCCTCCACTCCGCCATCGCACCGGTAAAGGAGACCGTCGGCACATCGGCCAGACACTCGATGCCGCCATGCAGCGGCAGTGTCCTCGCGAGTTCCTTATTTGCCACCAGAATCAGATCCACCTTGCTCAGCACCCGCATCGTCAGCTCGGAATCGGTCTCATCGATCAGCTGCGCACGAATGGCGAGATCCATTCGCTCGTTGATGATATCGACCCGCTGGTCGGTTGCGATCACCTGCAGCTGGATCTTCGGATACATCAAAAGGAACCGCGGCAGCATCGTTCCGAAGGAACCTTCGAGCAGGCCCGTCGGCACACCGATACGGACAACGCCTTGCGGCTCGCCGTTTGCGTCGTTCATGGTCTTGGCGGCGCGCTCGGCTTCGCGAAGCATGTTATCGCAATGGCGATAAAGCGAATGGCCGATATCCGTCACACGAAACCGATGCACTGTTCGTTCGATCAACCGGACGCCGAGCCGCTCTTCCAATGACGAGATATGCCGGCTGAGCTTGGATTTCGGCAGACCCAGAACACGCCCCGCGGCGGAAAAGCCGCCATGGCGGACGACCGCTGCGAAATAGACGAAATCGTTCATGTCGGGAAAAATCTGTTCTGCGGCAGACACAGTACGTCTCTTTCAATAATGCAATTCAGGCTCCCGTCGCCCGAATACGCTTCTTGGCCAATAATGCCAAGAACCAAAGCGTCGTTCCAAATTTGGAACATTGCGTTCCAATCGACGCACTTCAATTTGCTGCGGTGCGGTACTATCTCGCGCCTGTCACCACATCGGCATCGCTCCCCGCGATGTCGTTCAACCGCTCATGAGAGCATTCGCTACAGCTTCAGGATTTCGACGCGCCGCCAACAGCGACGCTCCCGTTGGCTTGCGCCTAAGTCATTGAAATTGTTGCTGAAAAACCACAATTTAATTGAAATAAACTGTTTAAAGTTCGATTTCGTTCACTGCTCAATTGATAGATTTACTTTGGGATGAAATGAAAAGTCAGCGGTTCGCTGATCCGCGCGCCGAAAGGCAATTACCGGAACGGCCGCCATCACTTTTGTTTTATCGGCGGCAGTCCCTTCGAAAAGGAAATGGATTTCAAATGAACATACGGATGGTTATGTTGACCTCGGCCGCAGCTCTCGCGGCTCTGTCCTCCCCGGTCTTCGCTGCTGACGCAATCGTAGCAGCCGAGCCGGAACCGGTAGAATACGTCCGCGTCTGCGACGCGTACGGCACGGGCTATTTCTACATCCCCGGCACCGAAACCTGCCTCAAGATCGGCGGTTACCTGCGTTTCGAAGTCTATGGCGGCCCGGATCAGAAGGGTACCTCCGACTGGAACGCTCGTACTCGCGCCCAGGTACAGTTCACCGCCAAGAGCGATACGGAATACGGCCCGCTCACCGGCGTGATCGTTCTGCGTAACAACGGCGACAACACCTCGACCGAAACCACTCTGGATTCGGCTTACATCGACATCGCCGGCCTCCGCGCTGGTCTGTTCTACAGCTGGTGGGATGACGATCTGAGCGGCGAAACGGACGTTCTGTCCAGCCACGAGACGCTGCACAACTCGATCCGTTATCAGTACGAAAACGGCGATTTCTACGCTGGCGTCAGCGTTGATGAGCTGGAAGACGGCTACTACAAGCCCGGCGAAAACGCGAACAACGTTGGCGTTGCTGTTGGTCTTGGCGGCAAGGCTGGCATCTTCTCCTACCAGTTGATCGGTTCCTACGACACCGACAACGAAGAAGGCGCTGTCCGTGGTATCGGCTACGTTGAAGTTGGACCGGGCACCATCGGCCTCGCAGCTGCTTGGGCAAGCGGCCGCAACAGCTACTACGATCAGTCTGAATGGACCGTCGCTGCTGAATACGCCCTCAAGGCAACAGACAAGCTGACGATCACGCCGGCTGCTCAGTACTTCGGCAACTACGTAACCGATACAGACTCGGCTACCCCCACGTCCTTCAAAGGCCTGGGCGACGCTTGGGCGGTTGGCGTAACGGTCGACTACCAGATCGTTGACAACCTCTACGCAAAGGCAACCGTGAACTACACGGATCCGGATGACGCCAACGAAGTAACGTCGGGCTTCTTCCGTCTGCAGCGCGCGTTCTAATCTGAACTTCCGGTGCCCCGGCTTTGTCCGGGGCTCCTCCAGTATTGCGTTTTCTGATCCGATTGACCTCCGATCAGTTACGGGGAATGGTCCGGTTTCCCTGCCGGACCTTCCTTGCAGCGCTTATCCTGCTCCGAAGCGCTTCCCCCAACAACGGCTTGTCGACCAAAAGGCGATCAACTCCACTTTCAAACCTACGAACTTTGCCTGGCAATTAGTTCTTGGTTATCGTCGTGATCCAACATCGAGACACGGCTCATGGAACTTAGAGTAGATCCAAATCCATCGAATAGAGAACTAAACGCACTTTGGCGCGCAGCCTGGGGTGAAATCCAGGACCGGGATTTCGCTCAAGTTCTTGCGCGAAGCTTGGCACATGTGGGAGCCTATCACCAGGAGCGCCTGACCGGCTTTGTGAATGTCGCTTGGGATGGGGGCGTACACGCATTCATTCTCGACACGTGCGTCCACCCGGCGTTCCGCCGCAAAGGCATTGCATCAGCGCTCGTCAAGACTGCTACGGAGTGCGCGCGAGCGCGCGGCGCGCAATGGCTCCATGTCGACTTCGAGCACGATCTCACCGAATTCTACTACAAATGTGGCTTCACACCGACCAGCGCAGGTCTCATGCGCCTAAGCCGGTAACTCTTCGATCGAATCCACGCGCTCCGGATAGAACGCGAAATGCGATTTGATCTCGCTGACGGCAGCGTAGGGATTTTCATAAGTCCAGATTGCATTCTCGGCGCGCGCTCCGCCCAAGGGGATGCTGTAATACGATGCTTCGCCCTTGTAGGGGCAGTAGGTGTGATCGTGCGTTCTCTCGACGAGGCTCAGGTCCACATCCGAGCGCGGTATGTAGATGACCGGCGCGTATGTGGATTCCCTGAGCGTCAGCGTGTTGTGGCTATCTGCAATCACCTGTCCGCCGAGCTTGACGATCACGCGCGACGTATTGCGCGTGATCGTAATCGGATGATCAGGGCCGGGTATTTTCATCGACTGGACTGACATCGGCTGCTCCTCTTTTCCCTCTGGAAGGATATAGGGGCGGCTCGAAGAAATTGCAGGAGCTATCGGCGCTCCTGCAAAGGATCAGTCACCAGCGGTCGAGGCCGAGCAGCTTTCGTCCCAGCGGCGACAGCTCGGCTGTGCTTGCATTGTGCTTTTCCCATTCGCGCGGGTCGCCCGGGAAGGCATCGCGCTTTGGATGATCGAGTTCACGCCACAGGCGAATACGTTCTTCCCGTTCCGCGACGTTGTCATATTCGGCCGGATGCATCGAGATGTACTGAGCCATGCGCACGCGATTGTCCGAATGGTTCGGGCGCACCCCGTGGGCCAGTAGCGAGTTGAAGATCATCAGGTCTCCGGGCTCCATGTCGATATTGACGACCGACAAACCTGTCATATCAGGATGCATCGGATCGCGATCGTCCGGCTGTGTCTTCACCCACTCCTCGAAATGCTCGAACAGCTCGGGCACGCACTGGAAGCCGCCAACATCGCCGTCCTGCTTCTTCAGGCTCAGTACGCCCTGAACGCCGATCGGCAAGGGGCGGATCGAGGTATCGACGTCCCAATGGATGAAGCCGTTCGGATTGCCCTTGACCTTCTTCGGAGGATTGAGGTTTGCGCGGTCGATCGTCGCCCACAGATCCTCACGATCCCAGATGTCGACGAAGGCGCCGTAGACCCGCGGCTGCATCCGATTGTCCCACAATGCCTGGTGATTATAGATCTCCAGCATCCCGGTGTTGTTCAGTTCCTTCATCTTGTGTTCGCGCCGCTGCGGCGCGTACCATGTCGACTGGTCGCTGGGGTCCTTCTCGTCAAAGCGCCAGAGCACCTCGGCAAGTCGCTCGACATTCTCCGCAGGCACCGCCTGCCGCACGATCACATAGCCCTTGGTAATCCAATGCTGCCAATCCGCTTCCGACAACACCCGAAGCGGCATCGTCTTCTGGATGTCCTTCAGCTGCGTCGTGGTCGATGACGTCGGGTGAGCGTCGCGCTTCAATGCCTGTTGCATGTATTCCCTCCATTTCCGCAATCCCTGTCTGATCAGGCGATGGATGAAGCGTAGCCGCCCACGAAGAAGAATGTTGTGGCCATATGGCCGCGTCTGATACTATTCTGGCTTCCTATAGGATTGAGATGCTGGATGAGGCCCTATCTCGAAAAACTGACGCTCGAGCCGGACAGCTCGCTTAGCCGCCTGAACCGGCGGCTGGACGATGCAATCCCCTTCCAATGGCATCATCATCCCGAATTCGAGCTGACCTTGACGCTCAACTCTCGCGGCCAGCGCTTCATTGGCGACCATGTCGGTGAATATCACGACGGCGATCTCGTGCTGGTTGGCCCCAACCTGCCCCACACCTGGTTTTCGCGCGAAAAGATCGAGGCCGGCGAACCGCACATCGCGCTCGTCATATGGTTTCATCCCGATTGGGCGCAGCAGATGGTGCACGACTTCATCGAGTTCCGTCCGTTTTCAACCATGCTTGCGCGCGCCAGTCGCGGACTGCAATTCACGCCGACGGCGGCCGAGGCGGTCCGCAGCATGTTCGAAAGTCTCTTTTCGTGCTCACCGGCAGAACGGCTGCTGACACTGCTGACAGTTCTCAATCGCCTTTCATTCGATGCGTCGCAGCCACTCGCAAGCACGCCTGCCCTCCAGGATGCTCCCGGCGAAAACCGGGACCGCATCGACCGCGTCCTGACGCATATTCACACGAATTACGCGAGGTCGATCAAATTGCCTGAATTGGCCGACATCGCGGCCCTCAGCCTTTCCGGGCTGCACCGGCTATTCCTCAGGCATACGGGAAAGACAATCTCGGACTACGTCACGCATATCAGGATCGGCGATGCCTGCGCCCGTCTGTCGGGCACACCGCAGCCAATCAGCTATATCGCCGATGTCATCGGATATGCTTCGCTGGCAAACTTTAACAGGCAGTTTCGCAGCCTCAAGGGTATGACGCCGCGTGAGTACCGCAACCTCTTCCGCACGCAATGACAGCGCCGGAACGGCACTGCCTTGTGGGTAGAAAATCAATCTGAGGGGAATCGCTGCCTAGTGCAGGGTTTCAGGCCGTACATCACCTGCGAGGATCGCGGCCACATCTTCCAGAGCGGCCACCAGAACGTCCGTGAGTTCGTCGCCTTTGCTCTCGATCAGGGCCACCTTGGTCGCCTCATCCTGCAGCTCAAAAAAACGTTCGATCTCGTACGACATTTCATTGTCCCTCTTGTGCCGCTAACATCCGGCGATGGGACAAAGCTAAGCGGTCATGCTTGTGTCGAACTGGATCGGCACGCAGTGGGCGCTTCCGTATCAGATCGACACAACCAACTTAGCGCATTTGGCGAAAGCTTCCAGAGCGTTAAGAAAAACTTCTGTGATTTCCATAACTTCAGTGGGATGACGTCACCTTTCAACGCTCGGATTGGCCGATCAATTCCGTGAGCCATGTAGTGAACGCGGCCATGGCGGGCGTGACCGGGCGCGAGTGCAGCCGCGTCAGCCAATAGCTGCCCATCGACACGCTGGTTTCAAACGGTTGTGCGATCGCACCCATCGCAAGATAGCGCTCGAACATCTTCGGCGGCGCGAGACCGACGCCTGCCCCCTGCTGAATGGCTTCCATCATTGCCAGCGATGTGTCAAAAACGATGCTGTTCTGCATCGGTCCGGAATTGGACACTCCGGCAGCTTCGAACCACTGCTTCCATTCGTCCGGCCGGTAGGAGCGAAGCAGCACCTTGTCGAGCAGATCTGCCGGCTCCCTCAGATCACGGGCGATCTCGGGCGTGCACAGCACCGATAGCGGCGCCTCGAAAAGCCGCGTTGCCTCCGTCGCATGCCACGCACCGCTGCCGAATCGAATGGCAAGGTCGAGCCCTTCGGCCGCCAGATCGACGCGATTGTTGTTGGTGGAAAGCCGGAGGTCGACATAGGGATAACGGTCCCGAAAAGCGGCAAGTCGCGGCAAGAGCCAACCGACGGCGAAGGTTCCGACCGCGCCCACCGCAAGCACCTCGCGAACATGGCCGTCGCGCAGCCGTTCGACTGCGCCGGCCATTCGGTCGAAACTGTCGCGCAGCACCGGCAGCAGGCTATCGCCCTCGGTCGTGATCATCAGCCCGCGCGGCAATCGCCGAAACAGCGTAACGCCCAACTGCGCCTCGAGACCATTCACCTGATGGCTGACCGCCGCCTGCGTGACGTTGAGCTCGATCGCAGCCTTGGTGAAGCTGAGATGCCTGGCCGAGGCCTCGAAAGCCCGAAATGCGTTCAAGGGAAGATATGGCCGAACCATGGCGATGCCTCAATTTTTCTAATGGCTAATCCCAATATTGATCCTTTGTCTATGGGTCAAACCGCTGGTAGCTCTTTCGTCGAAACGATAGATACAAGGGAGATATTATGAAATTCGGCGCCGCCATCCTTGCTTTCGCAGCCACCGGACTTCTTGCGTCCGTGGCTCAGGCCAAAACAATTTGTACGGTCGTGGCGGATGCCAAGACAGGCAAAACGATCGTCCAGGAAGGCGACTGCACCGACCGGGTGACCCCTGCCTCCACCTTCAAGGTCGCGCTCAGCGTCATCGGTTATGACGCTGGCTTTCTCAAGGACGAGCACAACCCGACGCTTCCCTTCCACAAGGGCGATGTCGATTGGGGCGGCGAGAACTGGAAGCAGCCGACAGATGCGGTTCGCTGGCTCAAATACTCCGTCGTCTGGTTCTCGCAGCGCATAACCCACGCGCTCGGCGAAAAGGCACTCCACGACTACGCGACCAAGCTGAACTACGGCAATGCCGATTTCTCCGGCGACGCCGGCAAGAACAACGGCCTCGACCGTGCGTGGATCGCCTCGTCGCTGAAGATATCGCCGCTGGAACAGATCGCGTTTCTGAGAAGGCTGGTGAACCGTGACCTTCCGGTCAGCACCCACGCAATGGATATGACGCTGAAGGTGATCGAGACCATGCCCGATCAAGGCGGCTGGACCGTTCAAGGCAAGACCGGAATGGCCTACCCGCGAAACCCGGACTACACCTTTGACGAACCGCATCCCTGGGGCTGGTATGTCGGCTGGGCGAAGAAGGGCGATCGCACTGTCGTCTTCGCTCGCCTGATACAGGATGACAGAAAGCTCCAAGGCACGGCAGGCGTTCGCGCCCGCGATGCGCTTCTCTCCGAGCTGCCGTCCATGCTCTCAGGGCAGGTGGGCGTCGGCGGAGGCCACGACAGGCTTCCGGCGCGTCGCGATCAGAAATCGGGGAATCCTCGGCTCCGCCACTGCGACTTCGGGATCGCAGAGCCGACGTCATAGGCAAACGACACAACCTTCGTGCCTTCGGCATCGACCTCGCAGCGAAAGCTCACGTCATACCAGCGTGCACTGGCGCGGAAGGCACCGCGCTTGATTTCCAGCACCGTTCCCTGCGACAGCCGAGAGGAGGACGGAAGTAGCTCCGGCCGGTATCCCTGCGGCGAGTGCTTGAGTTGCTCGCCCAGTTCCGTGCTGCAAAGCTGAGCGACGCGCGTGCCACGCGGCAGGCCATCGATCGCCGTCCTGGCCACCGCGCCGCCCGTGTCGTTCTGCGAGTAGAGCTTCTTCGCCTTGGTCAGCGGGTCGGCAGCCGGCTTGGCCGTGGCTGTGGGATCCGGTTTCGCGGCATCAGTGGGCTTGGCCTGCGTGATCTCGGTCGTCACCACCCCTGTCGCTTCGGCGGGAGGTCCGTTGTTCTCCTGGTGCGCATCGGCGACATCGACCTGCGGTAGGTTGATGTCGTCAGGCATGGGCTTGGCTGGCGGCGTGTCTCCGGCATCCGGCTTGCCCGCCGATACGGGATCGTCTGCAGGCTTTTCAGCGTCGGGTGTCGCAGCAGGCTTGCCGGTCTCGGTCGAGGCGTCGCCATCCTCAGCCTTTCTCTCCCCGCTCGCCTTGTCTCCGAATTCAAAGACGGGCCGCAACGGCTGGATCGGCTGCGGCTTGCCTTCCTGGCCCTTAGGCTGCTCGTCGGCCTTCGCCTGCTCGACGGGGTCGGGCTTTGGTGGCTCTTCCGCCTTCTTCTCCTCCGGCTTTGCTTCCGGCGGCTTTTCAGGTGGCTTCTGCTCTGGCGGTTTCTCTTCTGGCGGCTTGGGCGGTTCTGGCGGCTTTTCCTCGGCCGGCTTCGGTGGCGGCTCGGCCTTGGCCTCTTCCTTCG
>UEHQ01000004.1 GCA_900489925.1 Hyphomicrobiales bacterium
TCCTCGGCCCTCTTTTCTTCCGGCTTCGGCTCGTCGGCAGGCTTTTGAGCCGCCGGCGGCTGCTCGGGCTTCTTTTCCTCGGGCTTCGGCTCGTCCGGCACCTTCAGCGCAGCCTGCTCTTCCGGCTTTTTCTCGTCCGGCTTCTTCTCCTCGGGCTTTTTCTCCTCGGGGGGCGGCACGAGGTCGACGCTCACCGTCTCCTCTTCCGGCTTCGGAGTTGGGCGAGGTAGTTCCAGGAAAAAAATTGCGCCGACGAAAAGGTGCAGCAACACGGAGGCGAAAACGCCCCAGCCGAACACTCCCCAGCGTCTTTCCAGAATCTTCGGCATGCCCACGTACGTCGATCAGAAACCAGCAGTCGATGTGGCCTTTTAAAAAGGCAGCATCAAGCCTTAAAGCAGAAAAATGGCATGCCGCGCAAATTGCAGCGCCAGCTGGTCTGTTCGGCTATCCGAGCGACCCGATGATTTCCCGATAAGCCGCTTCAGGAAACGCCTTCAGCGTCCGGGTACGGACATTGCCGCCCATCCCGAGCGAAAGACCGAAGCGGGCGATGACCGCATCATCCGGTGCCTCGCAGATTGCAACGAGATCATGGTCGCCAAGCGTCAGAAAGAAATGCTGGAAAGAGCCGCCCATATCCCCGAGCAGCTTCTTGGCCGCGTCGAGTCGTTTGGCGGAATCGCGAACATTGCGAATGCCCTGATCGGTCCAATTGATGAGAACGATATATGTGGTCATTGCACACCTCCCGACGGAGGGTCTTGGTCCACACAGGCTAATTGGCGACCTTCGCTCAAGCGCTGCGGTCGGTCCCTTCCCCCGTGGCCGGCATTGTACTCCTCTCGCCACACTGAGACAACGAAAGCAGCCGCGCACCAGTCGCCCGAACCAAAGAAAAAGCCGGGCACGAAGCCCGGCTTTTTCTGGTGATACGGTGGCGATCCTAGCTGTCCAGGAACGAGCGCAGCTTGCGGCTGCGGCTCGGGTGCTTCAGCTTGCGCAGCGCCTTCGCCTCGATCTGGCGGATACGTTCGCGGGTAACCGAGAACTGCTGGCCGACTTCCTCAAGCGTGTGGTCGGTGTTCATGCCGATGCCGAAACGCATGCGCAGCACGCGCTCTTCGCGCGGCGTGAGCGATGCCAGAACACGCGTCGTCGTTTCGCGCAGGTTCGCCTGGATGGCGGCGTCGATCGGCAAAAGCGCGTTCTTGTCCTCGATGAAATCGCCGAGGTGCGAATCTTCTTCGTCACCAACGGGCGTTTCGAGCGAGATCGGCTCCTTGGCGATCTTCAGGACCTTGCGGACCTTTTCGAGCGGCATGGCGAGCTTTTCGGCCAGTTCTTCCGGCGTCGGCTCGCGGCCGATTTCGTGCAGCATCTGGCGCGAGGTACGAACGATCTTGTTGATCGTTTCGATCATGTGCACCGGAATACGGATCGTGCGGGCCTGGTCGGCGATCGAGCGGGTGATCGCCTGACGAATCCACCACGTCGCATAGGTCGAGAACTTGTAACCACGGCGGTATTCGAACTTGTCGACCGCCTTCATCAGGCCGATGTTGCCTTCCTGAATGAGGTCGAGGAACTGCAGACCGCGGTTCGTGTACTTCTTGGCGATGGAGATGACGAGGCGAAGGTTCGCTTCGACCATTTCCTTCTTGGCGATACGCGCTTCGCGCTCGCCCTTCTGCACCATCGACACGATGCGACGAAATTCGGCGATCGAGATGCCGGTTTCCGTTGCGAGGTTCTGGATCTCCTGGCGGATGTCGCGGATCGTGGTGTTTTCGCTCTTGGCGAATTCCTTCCAGCCGCGCGCAGCCAGATTGCCGATCGACTTCATCCAGTTCGGGTCGAGCTCGGCGCCCTGATACTGCTCGAGGAAGCTGTCGCGCTTGACGCCGTAGGATTCAGCCAGGCGCAGCAGGCGGCCTTCGTTCTGCATCAGTCGCTTGGAAATGTCGTAGAGCTGCTCGACGAGCGCGTCGACGCGGTTCTGGTTCAGCGACAGAGACTTGACGGCCTTGATGAGCTCATCCTTGAGTTCCTTGTAGCGGCGCTCCTGAGCGGATGACAGCGTGCCGGTAGCGGCCAGCCGCTGCTCGACCTGCTGGTCCTGCAGCTTGCGCAGCTTCTTGTAGGTCTCGGCGATGATGTCGAGGGTTTCCATGACCTGCGGGCGCAGTTCCGCTTCCATGGCGGCCAGCGACAGGTTGGATTCGTCCTCGTCTTCTTCTTCCTCTTCCGGAGGCAGGCCCTCGCCGCCGACATTGGTGATGTCGTCGTCGCCCGAACGGGTGCGGCGGGTCTTTTCTTTCTCTTCGGCAGCCTTGCGGTCGGCCTCGATCTTCTCGGGGCTCTGGAACTGCGGTGCAGCCTTGGCTTCCGGACCGGAATAGGTTGTTTCGAGATCGATGATCTCGCGCAGCAGCGTCGTGCCTTCGTTGAGTTCGTCGCGCCAGATGATGATCGCCTGGAAGGTCAGCGGGCTCTCACAGAGACCACCGATCATCGTTTCGCGGCCAGCCTCGATGCGCTTCGCGATGGCGATTTCGCCTTCGCGCGACAGAAGCTCCACCGAGCCCATTTCGCGCAGGTACATGCGCACAGGGTCGTCGGTACGGTCGGTCGGCTCTTTTTTCTTGGCGGTCGCAAGTGCGGTACCGCCTGAAGGAGCAAGCTCACCGCCTTCGTTGTCGTCGTCGGAGCCGGAATCGTCGTCATCGCCGCCGCCGGCGTTGGCTTCTTCGGCTTCCTCGTCCTCGATGACATTGATGCCCATGTCGGACAGCATCGCCATCGTGTCTTCGATCTGCTCGGACGTCACTTCCTCGGACGGCAGGACGGCGTTGAGCTCGTCCATCGTCACATAGCCGCGCTTCTTCGCGGCCTTGATCATTTTCTTGACCGCGTCATCGGAAAGATCGAGAAGAGGGCCGTCGGTGCCGCCGTCGCGTTCGACTTCCGCTTCTTCGTTCTCTTTGACCTTCGTTGCCATTTATGTCGTCGCCTTCCTGACGCTATTCAAATCCGCCGCGGTGAACGGCCGTATTAGGAGCCAGCCCCGCAAGCGGCCGTCTCGAATCACATGCTCTCACCTAACGGGATGAGATTTAATGCCTGATTAACCACGATTGCCGGCGCCGGACGACAGAGCTTTGTTGTTACCAAATGTCCGGCCATGGTTGTGCGATCCGCCCTTGACCCAGTTCACCGCTTTGCAAGTCGAACGGTGATTCCCATAATTTTTGTTCTCGTCAAGCTTTTCCAGAAAAAAAGCCTCAGAAAACTCGGAAAATGCCTTATCCACAGGCTTCGCACCGCTCACGCGATTGCCATCCATAGATAGGATGTCACCAGGAGAAGACAAGAGCATCCGGGATTCTTGCAGGCAACGGCAAAAAGGCTCTTCGTCTCGACTTGACCAAAGTCAAGTCGGCCAGCGCCCGAGTACCGCAGACCTATCGCGACTGCCCATCGTAAGGCGCGATCTCCAATGTCCCAAGATCAATCGCCGGAATGCAGCGCACATTGATCGACGCCATGGCATCACCATTCGGGAGAACACCTTCGCCGAACGGGGCAATACCGCAATTTCCACAGAACCGATGCTTGATGACGTGGCTGTTGAATGTATAGGTCGACAGGTTTTCCTCAGGCGTCGTGAGCTTGAACTTGTCGCGCGCGACGAATGCCAGCAGGCCGCCGCGCCGGCGACAGAGCGAGCAGTTGCAGTCGATCACCTGCTTGAAATCCCCCTCGACCTCGAATGCGACATTGCCGCAATGGCAGCTTCCCTCGTAGATCATCCTCGTCCCCTCCTCAGGACCAATCCATCACGACCTTGCCGGAATTTCCCGACCGCATCGCCTCGAACCCTTCCCGGAAATCATCGATCCCGATGCGATGGGTAATGACAGGCGCCAGGTCCAGCCCCCCCTGGACGAAGGCGATCATCTTGTACCAGGTCTCGAACATCTCGCGTCCATAGATGCCCTTCAGGTTCAGCATCTTGAAGATCACCTTGTTCCAGTCGATCTCGAATCCGGCCGGCGCAATGCCCAGAATGGCGATCTTGCCGCCATTGTTCATCTTGTCGATCATGTCGCGGAAGGCCGGTGCCGCCCCGGACATTTCAAGCCCGACGTCAAAGCCCTCGGTCATCCCGATCGACTTCATCACATCGGCAAGGTTCTCCCTGGAAGCGTCGACAACGTGATCGATGCCCAACTTGCGCGCGAGATCCAACCGATGCGGATTGATATCGGTAATCACCACCTTGCGCGCACCAGACCGCTTGGCAACCATGGCGCCCATGATGCCGATCGGACCCGCGCCGGTCACCAGCACGTCCTCACCGACCAGATCGAAGGAAAGCGCCGTGTGGACGGCGTTGCCGAAGGGGTCGAAGATGGCGGCAATCTCGTCGGGAATATCATCCGGGATCGGCACGACATTGGCTTCCGGAATGCAGACGAACTCACCGAACGAGCCCGGACGATTGACGCCGACGCCCAGCGTATTGCGGCAGAGATGTCCGCGCCCGGCACGACAATTGCGGCATTTGCCGCAGACGATGTGCCCCTCGCCGGATACACGCTCGCCAACATGATACTTGGTGACCGCGGAGCCGATCTCGGCGATGACACCGCAAAACTCGTGGCCAACGACCATCGGCACCGGAATGGTCTTCTGCGCCCACTGATCCCAATTCCAGATATGGACATCGGTGCCGCAGATCGCGGACTTCTTCACCTTGATCAGCACGTCGTTCGGGCCAACCTCCGGCACCGGCACCTGCTCCATCCAAAGCCCGACCTCCGGCTTTGCCTTGACCAGCGCCTTCATCATGTTCGACATGATCCTACTCTCCCAAACCCTTTAAATGACTCCGAGTTCGCGGCCCGCCTCCGCGAAGGCCGCGATTGCGCGCTCGACATCCGCGCGCGAATGCGCCGCCGACATCTGCGTGCGGATACGCGCCTGCCCCTTGGGCACGACAGGAAAGGAGAAGCCGATGACATAGACACCCTTCTTCAGCATCAGCGCCGCCATGTCCTGCGCCAGCTTGGCATCGCCAAGCATGACAGGAATGATCGGATGCCCCTCGCCCGCCAGCGTGAAGCCAAGCTTCGTCATCTCCGAGCGGAAAAGCTCGGCATTGGCCGACAGCCGAGCGCGCAGCGCATCGCCACCCTCGATGAGATCGAAGACCTTCAGCGATGCGGCCGCAATCACCGGCGCCAGCGTGTTTGAAAACAGATACGGGCGCGACCGCTGCCGCAGCCAGTCGACGACTTCCGCCTTGGCGGATGTATAGCCGCCGGAAGCACCGCCCAGCGCCTTGCCGAGCGTGCCGGTGATGATGTCGATCCGACCTTCGACGCCGCAGTGTTCGGCCGACCCGCGCCCATGCTTGCCGACGAAGCCGACCGCGTGGCTATCGTCCACCATGACCATGGCGCCGTGTTTCTCGGCGAGGTCGCAAACGCCCTGGAGATTAGCGATGATCCCGTCCATCGAGAACACGCCATCGGTGGCGATGAGCTTGAAGCGGCTGCCTTCCGCCTTCTTCAACTCTTCCTCCAGAGCCTTCATGTCGTTGTTGGCATAGCGGAAGCGCTTGGCCTTGGAGAGGCGCACACCATCGATGATCGAGGCATGGTTCAGTGCATCGGAGATGATCGCGTCTTCCTCGCCGAGCAGCGTTTCGAACAGCCCGCCATTGGCATCGAAGCAGGAGGAATAGAGGATCGTGTCTTCCATGCCGAGAAAGGCTGAAATGCGGGCCTCAAGCTGCTTGTGCTCCTCCTGCGTGCCACAGATGAAACGTACCGAGGCCATACCGTAGCCATAGCGGTCGAGGGCCTGCTTGCCGGCCTCCGCAAGCTCCTCGTTGTTGGCAAGGCCGAGATAGTTGTTGGCGCAGAAATTCAGCACCCGCTCGCCGGAAGCGACGGCAATTTCGCCGGCCTGCTTCGAGGTGATGACGCGCTCGGACTTGTAAAGTCCGGCGTCCTTCAGCCCGGCAAGTTCCGTACGGAGATGAGAGAGGAATTGTGAGGTCATTGGATGGCCCTTCTCGTGTTGTTCCCTATCTCGCCGGACTAGCACATCGGCACGCGATTGTCTTGCGCCCCCCGCGCGAGCAGGAACACTGACAGTCCATTCAATGTTCGGTAAATCTCTCTCGCCTTCAGCCTTCGATCAGGCCGAATTGTTCCTGGATCGCAAGAATCTTTTCCGGCGTATCGGCACCGCTGCGTTCGAGCTCATCGAAGAAGCGCTCGAAGCCGCCCGGCGTAACGATGCCCATCATGCGTCCCGGCATATCACTGATGTTTTTCCAGCGATGCGGGACATGCGGCGGCAGCACGACGGTCGAGCCTTCAGGCGCATCGATCACCTCGTCTCCGCACCAGAAGCGATAGGTACCGACGATCACCCTGAACATTTCGGTCTCGCGGGTGTGCGTATGCGAGGTCGGCCCGGTGCCCGGTGCCGAAAAAGTCTCCCAGGCGCCGAACGCGCCGGCTGTTTCCTCTGCTGTGGCATGAATGAAAACGCGTCCGCCATGCGGGTGACGGGCGGTCCTCTCCTGCCCCGGCAGGGACGCGACCGGCTTCTTGAACATCGTCATGACGTTTCCCCCAACGATGGGGCAGAATATCAGAACAAGCGAATGTACGATACATGGAGGCCAAGGAGAGCCACTCCCGCCGCGACGGCGATCGCGAAGCCTACCCGTCGTGGTTCAGGATGACCTCAAGAAACGCGTCGCCATAACGCTCCAGCTTCGACTGGCCTACCCCTGAAACGCCGAGCAATTCCTTGTGCGTCCGCGGCCGCTCCGTGGCAAAGGCGATCAGCGTCGTGTCGGGGAAGACGACATAGGGCGGAACCCCCAGCGATCGGGCAATCGACGTGCGCTCGGCTCGCAATGCTTCGAACAGCATGCCGTCGGCGCCTGACAGCACCGACCGTCGTTCGGCCTGGGCCGCCTTCTTGGTCCGGCGTTCGGATGCGGGGCGATCCTTTCGGAAAAACACCTCACGTTCGCGCTTGAATACCGTACGCGCCTCGGGTTCCAGCTTCAGCGCACCGAAAGCATCGTGATCGACGCGGATCAACCCCATGGCCAGAAGCTGACGGAAGACCGATTGCCAGGTTCGCGACGCGATGTCCTTCCCGGCGCCGAAGACCGGCATGGTCGTGTGGCCGAACCGCTCCGTCTTCTCGTTGACGTTGCCGAGCAGCACATCAACCACGTGCCCGGTCCCGAAACGCTCGCCCGTACGGTATATGGCGGCGAGTGCCATGATCGCGGCATCCGTCCCGTCCCAGGTCTCGACCGGCTTCAGGCAGGTGTCGCAGCCGCCGCAATTACCGCCATGCGCCTCGCCGAAGTGCGCGAGAATTGCCTGGCGCCGGCACGATGCCGTTTCGCAGATGGCGAGCAGCGCATTGAGCTTGGCGCGCTCGACACGCTTGATCTCGTCGGCCGCACCGCCCTCATCGATCATCCGCCGCCGCTGGATGACGTCGGCCATGCCGTAGGCCATCCAGACTTCGGACGGTAACCCGTCGCGGCCGGCGCGTCCCGTTTCCTGGTAATAGGCCTCGACAGAGCCCGGCAGATCGAGGTGCGCGACATAGCGCACGTTGGGCTTGTCGATCCCCATGCCGAAGGCAACGGTTGCGACGAGGCAGAGTTCGTCCTCTTTGAGAAACGCATCCTGATTGGCATCGCGAAGCGCGCGATCCATGCCAGCGTGATAGGGAAGCGCACGAATGCCCTGCCCGTTCAGCCACTCCGCCGTATCCTCGACCTTGGCGCGCGACAGGCAATAGACGATGCCGCTATTGCCCTTGTGACCGGAGAGAAACCGCAGCAACTGCTGGCGCGGCTGGTCACGCTCGACGATTTCATAGGAAATGTTCGGTCGATCGAAGCTGGTGGTAAAGACCTTCGCGTTCGTCAGGCCAAGCCGTTCCGCTATGTCGTCGCGGGTGTGTGGATCGGCGGTCGCCGTCAGGGCAATGCGCGGCACATCAGGATAGTGTTCCGCCAGCCTGCCGAGCTCGCGGTACTCCGGCCGGAAGTCATGCCCCCATTGGGAAACGCATCCGTTTTCACGGATAGTCTCTTCACTATGTTTTCAAGGGGCTGATTTATTTAGGATAAATGCACACATACGATACCTCACGACTATGGGTATCTTCAAGTTTAAATTCAGGTGACAGGTCGCAGATAGGTAGGCCACTTATCTGACTTGGTGCCATCCGAAGGGGGGCCGTCCGGCGGTAGATCAGAGAAATCGTCATCGATTAAGCTCTGAAGCATTATGGGAAAATGCGGTTGGCTAACGTCAACCAACTTGTAGACAACCTTCTCAAGAAGGCCTGCGACTTCGTCCGACAACGTGGGCCCGGCGTGGATGATCGCGTTAAGCAAGTCCGACATAGCGTTCAGCCGTTGGCGATTAGTACGGCTGAAGTGCCGAATAAGTGCCATGTCCAAATAATGTTGGGCAGTCATCGAGGGATCAGCATGGCCCGCGAGTTCCGCAATTCGATCGAGCGTCATGTTCACAATGGCTGCATCGAATTGGTAGCCGTTTAAGGCAAAATTCTCATTCCAGATCAGCCAAGCCATGTTGGTGAGATAGTAAGCTCGAAGCCTGTGGCCGCTCCCAGCGATATCGAGCTCAGCGAACGCATCGTTGACGATATCACCCACGGCACCAGTGGAGAGTCCTTGTCCAGTGCGTCCCGACAGGAACAGTTTCTCTGATGCATTATAGCCAGGCTTGATCTTGGACCAATGGTCGGTGTAGGCCTTGTGAATCTCCCAAAAGCCAAGCCGCAGCAGGTCCTCGACTAGGTCAAGGGGAAACTGGACGGATGCCACTCCGCGTTTTCGCGGCATCGTTATGTACAGTGTTTCGTGCCCACGGTCACGGAATCGCGCCAGTCTGTCGAGAATGTCCTTTTTCACATTTTCATCGCTCGCGGCCAAGAAAAGCCGTGCGGTCGCCGCGTCCGGATCCCTAACGCTATTGATTCCCAGTAGTCTTTCCTCGGCAAGGGCGATCGCGATATGGCGGACGGTCAAAGATGCTGTCTCCTCTCGACGCAAGCCTGCCTCCGCTTCACACTTGGCGATCAGCCAATTCCGCTCCCCCTCGAGCCGGCGCTGCTCTGCCTGCCAACCTGCTGTTCTCTTTGCCTTGTCTTCTTTCGCAGCGTACCGAAGATGATCCAAGATGCGCTTGACAGCGGCCGCGTCCGGTGTCGGGCGTTTTTTGACAGATTTGCCAGACGGCTCTGACCACAACCATACAAGGCTTCGCCCTCCCTTCTTCGTGAATACCTCCTTTGATGAGAAAGGGGTCACGTTCTGCTCGGGCTCGCCAACGAACCGTGGCGTCAAGCGATGATTTGCCTGGAAGGGCATTGCGGATTGGATGTACATATAGAATTTGAAGACATAGCCGATCTTCTTTTCTATTTGCGCCTCTGAGATAAGTCCTTTTCCGACCTGCGGAGTCTGCAGCTCGCGGTAGACGCTCAGGTCATCGTTGTCCGCGTCCAACCAATGAGTAAAGCGATTCTCCAGAAACGCCAGGAACTCTCGCAGCGCATAGACCTCCGGGGTCATGGACTTGATGGACGTGAAGAGGCGCGTACGCCAACCGTGCGCAAAGTACCTAATCAGCGGCTCGCAAATGGCACCCGATGGCCAATACACAAGTGGAAGGCCGCCGATATCGATGTCGTACCACTTGAATCCTTCAGGCACCCGATCGAAGCTGAAATCAGTCGGGAGAACGGCCATTTGCCCTCCTCATTGCCTTCAAAAGTTCAGCTTCCAGAAAGGAATTTCGCGCGATCAACGCGAGGTTTTGCCGTGCAAGCTCTTTTGTTAGTTTTGTGTTGTCCGCCTCTTTTACGGCGACACTTTCTGCTGGCTTTCGCAACGCAACCATGGCGTTTTTCCAGCGGACCATTAGGTCGTAGTTGGGACCTTCCTCACCGGTCTCCTTATCCACAAAGCTATCGGCTCCTACGATCGACCATTTCCAAAGACGAAGCCTAACGTCTTGCCATTTGCGAAATGCGGACCGACTGCCGGCTAGCTTCTCGATCACGTGGAGCGGAATGTGCCGTCGCTTTACAACGTCTTCAAGGAACAGAACCTTGCGTTCAATCGAGGTCACTAGACGTACGTGCTTATCCTGCGGGCTAAGCCCCCAAACCTCCTCCTTCGTTAGGAGGCGGTCCCAGGCAACGGACTTACCCTTCATTCTGTGACCTCATTGCTCTAAGCGCGATCGCGTAGGCCTGCCTTTTTTCCTCATAGCGTCGTTGCGCAGCATTCTTGACCTCCGCCGTGGCAGCCAGCGGGATCAGTGCCTTCTCGTCACGAAGCTCTTTTTCTATCGCCGCTCGTCCGCGGGCGAAGATCGCGCAATAGGCGCAATCGGCACACACACTATTCAATGCGAAATCGAAGTCGGGCGTAGTGCCTGAGGTGTCAGACGTGTCGCCTTGTGGTCGCTGGATCCGCTTTTTTAAGTTCAGGCAGTTCGCCTCCAAACCTACCTTCTCATCCCTCGGGTTTGCTGTGCAGAAGACGTTCGTCCCGATGACTGGCTCAAGAAGGTTGGTCGTCGCGAACTTCCGAAACGCCTCCCGGATATCGTCTACCGATAGATCGGCACTGTTCGCGCGCGAACCGATCCGGACTGCACTTGCCATCTGGGCAGCGATTGCCTGCACGCTGTTGAACAACGCTCGGCCACCGCGCCCGGCGACGGAGTCTTTCCGCATCCATACATCAATCATTTTCGATACGAAGAATTCACAGCGGGCTTCGTCGAAATCCTTCGCGAACTCGGACAACTGCTTCAAATCCTTCCGGGCGCCTTCGATCCACTTTTTCATCTCTGGCGTTCTGTTAGCCCTAGCGCTTTGCTGAGCGCGCTTGATCTCGTCCCTCAGACGATTGATCTGCCCCGGGATCAGCATGTTAACGTATATCCGCGTCATCCGTGGGTCGTAGTGCCAGTACATAAGACTGAGGGCGTCGAGGTTGGCTCCATCAAACCCATGATAGTAGTAGATACCGAAACCGCGCCGGAACATGTGACTGGTCAATCCCCATCGCTCTTGGCCTTCCGGGGGCTCAAGACCTGTGAACGTTACGAAGTCATCAATGGTGATGTCGAAGCGCGTGGATACCTGTCGAGTAGCAATAGTCGGGTGCTGCACCACCCCGAACAGCCAGCGGTCACCTGTTAGCTGTCTGGTCCGAGAAGAAAGCATCTCAAGAAGATCAACGGCCTTGCGGAGGATCTCAGGGACCGGTCTCCGACCGAGATTTCGACGTGTCTTCGCAATATAAACTTCGAGTTCGAGCAGACCCGGACGATCCTCGATCAAGCACCCCAATTTCAGGCTATTTGCTTCGATGGATCGTCGAGCACCGAAAGTAAGGATCAGCACGGCAATCGCTGCCAGCAGATGTTTCACTGCTACGCCGAGCATTATCGCGCCTTTGCGCGGCTTTGGCAGCGATCCCATCATCATTGCAGGGACCATCTTTGGAGCGTTATCAGGGCGCACGGCCTCCCAATCCAACTCGAGCCTTTTTCGGTTTACTTTACTAAGAGGGTGGAGTTCGTGAAATTGGCTATATGCTTCAGCGATGTGGTCACCATAGTGGTATATCCACGTTGTAGCGGCCCCAAGTATGCGAAACAGATCCACGGGCTCGAGAGTCCGAGTTCGCCCCGCTGTGACGTCTGCGTACATCTGCACAAGCCGCTTCTTGGTCTCCATGCCGAAGGGATTGAAGGAAAGGCAATCTTCGCCTCGACCTGCGACGGAGTGCAGATAATCCCAGACGTCGAAAATTTGTTTGAAAACCTTGCGGCGCTTTTGCTGTGCGCCCTCCTCATCGTCGGTCGACTTCTCTGCTTCGCCCACGATTTGTTCGAAGTCCGGCTCGGAAACAAGCTGCGCTCCAGACTGACGCACTCCGCGCCGGAGATGCAGCAGTAGCTTGGGTTGCCTTGCGAATACCTCAGGAAACGTCGAAACGAGGGCATCTGCAAACACTGCTGACTGACTGATGGATGTCCTTGTCACACCAAGCACGCCTGCTAAGCAGGACCAATGAATACTGGTTGATGACAAATAGTCGCCAATGCCAACCCCCTCGGACATCTTACTGAGGAACTCAGCATATGGAACCAAGTCTATCAACTCTCCCGTGCTCAATACTCTGCAGCATTCATGGAAATCATCTATAGTAATGTCACCAAATTTCGCCAGACCTCGTGCATTTCTGTACCTAACCAACCAATCAAAATGCCATGAATACCTCGCTATGTCGGCAGCACTATTTCGACCGGTACCAAGAAGTCCAGTAGTTAAGCTCCTGAGGACCAGAACCTTCTTTGCGAGATTGTCCGCTCGATGGATCTCGGCCGCCAGATTTACGTTAGGGAAGCCTACCGCGGAATCGAACGACACCATGCGGTAAACATCCAGCCGTTTGACCTGGGGATCTGACGTGGCGATACGCCAGCAATCGTGCTCAAGTCTACGATCATTTCCTTCGTGCCAGTCACTACTCGCTGTCGAGCTTTTTGTGGCAATCAGGCCTGCGGGCATTGGCCAGTCACTCAATACGCGCGCGTATTCTGCGATAGAGATCATTGTTCCCTTCCGTTCGTATGACAATGAAATTTCTTGGAGAGCGGCATGCGCTCTGGCGGACTAGAACAGGCTAGGCAGCTCTATTTTGTTCGCCTTGAGATCCCTCAGGACCTGACGTGCCGTCTGCCTGAAGAGAACCGTCAATCCGCTGAGACGAAGTTTTCCTTCGATCGCGACAACGAAGCCAAGCAAAGGCACGCCATAAATCGCGAACCGGTATGGTTCAGTATGTCTCCTGGCACGTTTCAAGGACAGATGAATGGCGACCAACGATCGGACGTTAACGTCCGTCGGGTCGAAGTTATAAACTCCCCTCCGAATGCCGGCAGGCGTGGACGCTCCAAGACCGATAGCACCAGCAATGCCGGAAAGTTCCGCTAGGTTGTAAAACCACTCCAAGGTCTTATCATCCATCGTGAGCGCGCCGGAGATCCCAGTCTCAGAGACTACCAAAGCTTGAAGTGCGTTCTGAAAGAACCGGATCGACTCCAGCGTCTCCCTGACAACATCGTCGGAGTTAACGTAGAACCGCTGAAGGTTATTCGTTTTTGCATGGCCCGTAACCGGACGGAGGCCTTCGACCGAACCAACCTCCCGAAGCTTGAGTTGCTGGAAACTCTTCCTGATCAGTGGAAATGTCAGCCCGTGAGTGTTCAAAGGCGCGGAGGAAAAAGTTCCAGCAATTCGAAGCGACGATTGAAAGCCAACGATCCCGAAATGTTGAGATAGAATGACGAAAAAGCGATCACGCAGCTCCAACGAAGATGTGTAGGCTCGTGCCGAGGCGCCTAGTGGGCCGAACTGAGACAGCGCTTTACGCGCAGCACCCTCTTTGTTGAGGAGTGCGGAATGGTCGTTATCTCCCCAATGCCCTTCTTTCGATGTCGCCTCCCATGCATGCATCACCCGTTCGCGGACGATTTCAGGCCTCGTCCCGTGTCGTTCAAGCATCGCCATCACCTCGTGGCCAGCTTTATTCTTGAACGCAGCAATGTAGCTCAAGCTACCGAGGGTCACCGAATCTTCAACCTCGAAGAAAAACGGGGCGAGCGGGATGTCCCACATCGGCTGCAGGTTCCACCCGTGCTCGCAGCAGAATACTATCATGCACGCGTGCACCGCACGTCGCGTTGCGCCAAGTCCCATGAGGATCATTCGTCGAACAGCGCTCGTGCCGATCCGCTTTTCGAGAACAGTAGCTTCCTCAAGCCCGAGTACTGTCCAGGCATCTCGACTGGATAGCAGAGCGACTGCTTCGTCGACCTCGGTCCTGTTGCTTCGCTCGCCTTTGACGTGGAACTGGCTATAGCTGGTTGCCTTGAAGCTCTTGTCCTCGGCGATCAATACTATCCGCAACGCCTCGGCTAGTGCCAGCGCCTTGATGCCGTTTAGATCATCAAACTCTCCCTTCATAATGCGTTGCATTCGTTCGAAAATCCGAACGCATGCTGCTAACTCAGCATGCGCGGCATCCCGAAGTACTGCCAGCGCCGCGCGCTGCCGGCTTGCGCCCTTGAGAGTGGTTTCAATCGACAGGGAAAGGTCTACAAGTGTCCTTGCGCCTTCATCGGTGCCGTGGTGCTCAACAATGAAATTGCTTTTTCGAAAAGCCGGGTAGTTCCGGTCTCCAATTTTGCCAAGACGTTCCAACACTGTACGGGCGCATTGTAGACGGTCCCTAACCGTGTCGCGGGTCAATCCAAAGTCAGTCATTAACTGAGCTTCACAGGTCTGCAAGGCGGCAACTACTAGAGCCACCGCACCCTCCGTGCGACCTTCACCCGAGCTGAGAATGATGACGAGTTTCCGGGAGGAGCTGGAATTGTCCCGTATCAAAGTCGTCAAAAAGGCTCGAATGGAGGCGGCCTCCCTTTTGGTTTTGCAAACCTTCACGAGATCTGAGGCAAATTGCTCAGACACAAGTGCTCCGACTTGGTCCATGTCGATATAGGGTACAAGAAGTCCGCCCTTGTCCCTACGATTGCCCTGTGGCTGACGTGCCTTGAGATGCCGTACACGGTGAGGCCCCAAATCCGGCCTTCCTTTCAATTTGGAAAGGTACCTGACAGCCCCACGAACTCCGGAGGTGTACTTCGTGACACCCGTTTCACTTATGCCGGCAGCGCGGTGCTTGGCGACCGCTTCATCGACTGCGCGGGTCAGCTCGGCATTTAGGTCGGAACCCACAGGCACCGCGTTCCCGGTGTAGGCGTCGCACAACGAATGGCGAGACCGGGTCTCGATAAGGTGGATTGCGAAGAGCGCGACGTCGCGTCTTACCTGAAGCAGACGACGATCAGAAAATCGATCGAAATAGGCCTGGAGACTTTCGAGAAATTCGGGACCGAGCTGGTTATTTATGATTCCTAGGTCTGGTGGGGCCAGTTTCCACTTTGGCATGCTAAGCATCCGATCGTTCGTCGAGCACATCGACATCATCGTCGGTGAAGCGCCACCAACCTTCGCAGCCTAGTTCTTCGAGGATTTCATCGGCCTCCGTTGGCGAGAAGTCATGCTCGCACAACACCTGATGATACTGCCGGAATCGTGCAGCCTGGCTCTCTTCATCCACATGAGCATCGCAAGGAGTCGCAACCAACCCGATGGTCGCCTGCAAGGCTGGGTAGTGGTCGTGTCCGAACATTCTCGCGACCAAGTTCAATGCCGTATTGTAGGCAATATCGTCTCCCCAGGCCTTAATCTGGCGCTTGAGCCGCTTTGCGAGGCGTTTGGTCACAACGTCTTTCATAAAGTAGATTTTCACTGAAGTGTCCCCTCGGTTAACGGACGCAGGTACCCGAACCGCTCACATTGGAGAGTGGTCGCGAGGCCGTTGAATTTTTAGAACGGAAGGCTACTGATCAGTCGTAGCTACGGATGAAGCACCAGAGATCCAGTGCCGATGTCAGGACCTGTGCTGCGTCCCGATACATCGCCAACTGCTCCGTCGGCTCGCACCAAAGATCGATACCAATGTCCAGCCGCCATTCATCTTCATCCTCATCAGCGATTTCTGCGATCCCGCTTCGTATCAGGAAGGCAGAAGACGGACTTCCGTCATTGACGAAGGAAATGAAGTTCGATTGATGGAGATCAGGTCGTACAAAATCCCATTGCCCAGGGTGCAGGTTGTAGTGGCCCGCCGCGGACCTTGCGGCCTCGATCGCCCAATCCACCGTAATCTTGTAGCGAAGGAGATCGAGCGTTGCGAAGATAGCGGGCTGCTGCAAGAAGTCCTGCAATCCCGGCTCCAAGCAGAGGTGCGGAACTCCCGCGTCGTCGTCACGCGGCCAGAGAACGTGAATTTTCGCGAGCCTTCGGCGAATATAACGGCTCGCAGGTTCGTAGCTCCTTAGGCCGAGGTACTTGCTGGTGAGGAGTTCTTGGACCCGCGAGGCCATCTTCGCATCATCGACAAGCACCTTCACAGCACTGAACGGCGTTCTCGGCAGATAGAGCGACAGTCCCATGGACCATTCTTTCTCTCCATTCGGCCCGAAAAACCGGATGACCTCCGAAGCGCCATTCCTCGCATCCCAGGCGAGCAGTTCACTGAACCGCAAATCTGGTCGCCCATAGATGACTTCAGTGCCGGCACCAGCGCTGACGAATTCATCGCGAAGGAAAGCAATTCCAGCAATCGATTCACGACGAGAGAAATCAATCCCGCTCGCATTCTGGGCGACAATTGTCGGCCGAGGACTGTATCGTCTCCCAATGCCGTCAGGCCACCATGGAATTAAACCGCCAAACCGCAGTTGTGCGCAGAGCACGGCGAACTCATCAGCTCCCGGTGACAACTCGCCATCGGCTGGGAGCGAAATGTCGCCCTCGTGTTCGTAGAACCCTCGGTCAAACTTATTCCGAGCACTTGCGAAATGGACCATCCATTCGGGCGATGCGGACTCCAGTTCAGCAACGTCTGTCATTCGTCAATTCCTGCTCTGAACCATCGAAAGGAACGGGACCAAATCAACGTCCGTACTCTCATACGGTCCAAGTTCGGACCGCTGGGGGAACGTCTGCCTCAGTGACCATGGACACAAACTACGCCTGCTCATTTTCTACCTCGGATTGCTTTCCTTCATTTAGCCTGAACACTTTTCTGTTCGCGTCAATACCTTTTTTGGGGATGCACGCTAGATTTATATGAGGCTTCCTCATTTTTAAGCTATTGTTTTTGCTATTCTTTGCGATTCCTTGGACAGAGAAACGAATCCTTGGGAGGAGGAAAATCCGCAAGGACTCAATGATCTCGTCAAATCAATCATTGCGTGCATATCGGATATCGCAAACGGTCGGATTTTCGCAGCCCGGCCGTCTCGGAGAACCATTGCTTCGCGATGAGCAATGCCGCGGCTTGGTCCAAAACAGTGGACACCGGTCGCTTTCTTGAATTCGAATGGGGGCATCGTGGTAGGGTTCGGGCCACGATTATCGATTCCTGCCGGCAAGGATGGCCGAGGGAGAGGATGGTAGAATATTGCATTCGATCAACAATGTCTTCGATGACCAGCAGCACACGCTCAACGCGATGATGTCGAATCCTTTGGACGTCTTGCGGCGCGTGTGGGGCTATCCCGAATTTCGTGGCAAGCAAGGACTCGTGATCGAGAATGTGATCGCCGGCGGCGACACTTTGGTGCTCTTCCCGACCGGAAAAGGGAAGTCTCTGTGCTACCAACTACCGGCCCTGTGCCTGCCCGGAACGGCAATTGTGGTCTCTCCTCTGGTCGCATTGATGCGCGATCAGGTCGAGGAACTCCGGGAGCTAGGTGTCTGCGCAGGTGCCCTTTGGTCGGAACAATCGTCGGAAGACGCTATCGAGGTGAAGCGGAATCTTCGCTCAGGTGACCTGAAGCTGCTCTACGTGACCCCAGAACGACTGGCGACCGGCAGCCTCGATTCCATGCTTGGTTCGGGCGGTATCTCGCTAATCGCAGTCGACGAAGCGCATTGCATCAGCTCCTGGGGTAACAACTTCAGAAAGGACTACCTGTCGCTTGGCCGGCTGAAGGAGATGTATCCGGCTGTTCCTATCATAGCGCTGACCGCCACCGCCGACCCGAGGACGCGGCAAGACATCATCCGCCTTTTGAATCTCGATAATGCAGAGGTGTTCGTAGACAGTTTTGACCGGAAGAACATAAGCTACGAGATCGCTCTGCGCTCCAACGCCCGCACTCAGCTTCTTGATTTTCTGAAGCGGCACAAAGGCGAAAGCGGCATTGTCTACTGCCTGTCCCGAAAAAAGGTCGAAGAGACAGTAGAGTGGCTGAATGAGCATGGGATCCGAGCAAAGCACTATCACGCGAAACTCGACCCGGCGCTGAAGGCTGCGAACCAGGACGCCTTCCGGCTTGAGGAAGGCCTATGTCTCGTGGCGACGGTCGCCTTTGGCATGGGGATCAACAAGTCCAACGTTCGCTATGTTGCCCACCTCGATCTGCCTTCTTCCGTGGAGAGTTATTACCAGGAAACGGGACGCGCGGGTCGTGACGGGCTGCCCTCCGAGGCATTCATGGTCTACGGCATGCAGGATATCGTCCAGCGCGGGCGGATGATCGATGAGGGGGATTCGACCGACCAGATCAAGCGCATCGAGCGCGCGAAGCTCAATGCCTTAGTTGGCATCTGCGAGACCACAGCGTGCCGCCGACAGTCTATCCTGCGACATTTCGGTGAAGATCATCCTGGAGGATGTGGCAACTGCGACACCTGCACCAAGCCGATCGAGACCTGGGATGGAACCGAAGCATCCATCAAGGCGCTCGCGGCAATCTACCGGACCGGGGAGCGCTTCGGAGTCGGCCACGTGATCGATGTCTTGACTGGCAAGGTTACAGACAAGACAAAGCGGTTTGGGCACGTTGATCTGGCCGTATTCGGCGCCGGGAAGGAGCTAACGGCCGCCGCCTGGCAGTCCATCTATCGCCAGCTGCTCACGCTGAACCTTATCAGGATCGAGCACGATGAGTTCGGCGCGATGAAGCTGCAGGAATCCGCAGCCGCAGTGTTCAGGAAGGAACGTGCCATCACGCTCCGCAAGGATCGAGCCGTATCTCGCGGTGAGCGGCGGAAGGGTAGCGACACTTCCCCGGCCAGATCCGGATTGTCCGCTCCAGATCGCGAGATCTTCGAGGTGCTCCGTCAGGAACGGCTGGAGATATCGCGAGAGCTGGGCGTGGCCCCGTACGTCGTCTTTCCGGACACGACACTTATAGCTCTAGCGACGAGACGTCCGACCCGACTGCATGAGATGCTCGAGATATCCGGTATCGGCCAAACAAAGCTCGAACGCTATGGCGAGCGATTCCTACGGGCCCTGCAGATCGCGGTTGAGTAAGTACATCCTAACAACAGAACGAAATTCGGTGGAAATCTCCAAAATAGCCGGACCAGTGCTTTCAATCGAAGAAATTAAACAGCTAGAGTTGCAGTATCGATTTAAATAGTTGTCGCCGATCCGGTTCAAATGACAGTCGCCGAACTCGAAAAACCACTTAAAACAAGCGCCGCGGGACAATATCTCGGCTTCTCGCTCCAGCAGCTACGCCTCGCATACCACCTATTTCGAATTCCTGACGGCGATTTCGCGTCGCTTGAGCACCTTGACGACGTTGCTGTGCACCGCGCCGATGGATCGATCGTGCTCGAGCAATGCAAAAGCGCACTTTCGGGGAATCCGGCCGCCGACCGATCAGCGGATCTCTGGAAGACGTTTGCCAACTGGGGGACGCTTTGCCACGACGACATTGTTGACAAAGCCCGCACGGATTTTCGCTACTACGTCACGCCTGTGAAGTACGGAAAGATCGTTGCCCAAATGTCGGCGGCAAGCACTGGGGCTGAAGTCTCTGCATTGCTGTTGCAACTAAAAAAGCTCGCCCAGGGTCTTCAAGAGGATGCCGCCTGCAAGTCGTTTCTGACTCGGTTTCTCTCCTTCGGCGACAGCATCTGCGGAACGATTGTCGCGCGTTTCGAGGTTTCGACCGAAGCTGATCCCGTCGAGGCAGTGCGGCAGTATGTGCGACCCGGAGCATCCCCCAGCGTTCTGCAGGAAATGACTGCAGCAGCAATTGGGTTGGCTCGGGATCGGGCCGACGCATTTATACGTTTGAGACAGCCGGCAATTGTCGATGCAACGAAGTTCCGCCGATCTTTTCAGTCCTTCTCGCGTCGATCCGACCTCGGGAATTTCCTCATTTCACGGACCCCGCCACCGTCTGATGCTGATATCGCGTCAACCGTCGAGAACGAACCCACGTTCGTCAGACAGCTACGGGCGATCGACGCCAGGGACGAGATGCTGCTCACCGCTGCGAGTGACTATCTGCGCACCCAGATCGACAAGGTCCAATGGGCGGATGACGGTCGAATCTTGGCCGACAGCTTTCAGGACTTCGACGACCAACTCGTCAGACTTCACAAAATTAGCCGTGATGAGGTCGAGGATACCGACGGGTCATCTGCCATCGCGTCGCGAGGGCGAAAGCTATATCGATTATGCACGAAGGCGACCGTGCCCTTGGATGGTCAGACCCTTCCGGCCTATTTTGTCGCCGGCGCCTACAATCATCTCGCAGACGGTCGACGCGTGGGTTGGCACCCTGACTATCCCACTCTTTTTCCGCCGGATTGACGAAAATGGCCGATCAGATTCTTTCTCCCATCGCTCAGGTCCAGAACCCTGCCTTCGGGGCTGCGCTTATCTGGAAATTCGTCCGAGGCTATGAACAGGAAAAGCCGGGTTCGATGCCAGTGCTGCAACTCCTGTTTCTTGTTCTTCCCATAATCTTACACCGCCTCACCATGGAGAAGATCAAGTCGACAAACCAATCGTCGGGGTTGGCCAAGTTTGTCGAGAAGCTAGGAGATGAGCGAGAGCTTCTTTTTTCCATACACGATCGAGCCCTGGCACTGAGGGGCCTCACGCTTGACTCTATATCGACAGGAATCGTCACGAGATTGCTTTCGGTCGACTATGACCTGGGAACGGTCCACGGAAACGAAGCCAAATTTCACAATACGCCGGAGCGGTTGAAGTATCATCTGTCTTCAGCCGAGAAGCTGGGACACTGGTCCGCTCGACTTCCGTCCGGTCACGTTTTTTCCCTCCTGAAGGTCGAACCCTGATGCATTTCCAGATCCTGAAGTTGATCCTGTGGTCTCGGTCCGGGCATCCTCCACGAGTGGTTCCCTTCGAACCGGGGATGGTGAACATCGTCAGCGGAGCGTCGAAGACCGGAAAATCGGCCGTTATACCGATCATCGACTACTGCCTAGCCTCCGGGAAATGCAGCATCCCGGTCGGAACAATCCGCGAGGCGTGCTCGTGGTTCGGGATCGTGATCGATACAATCGAGGGCCAAAAGCTGCTTGCGAGACGTGAACCTGGTGATGCTCGTTCGACCAGCGACATGTTCATGCTGGAGGGAGAGGATGTTGACGTCCCGTTACAAGCGCCTGAGAAAAACACCACATCCGACTTCGTAAAGAAATCCTTGGACAGACTTGCCGGCTTATCCCAGCTCGGCCTAGCTCCGGAAGGCGACGTCGCTCGGGTGAGCTTCCGAGATCTCACGGCATTTACGTTCCAACCCCAGTATATCGTCGCCAATCCGATGGTGCTCTATTTTAATGCGGACACAACCGAGCACCGCGAGAAGCTGAAATCTATCTACCCCTATGTTCTTGGCGCAGTGACCCCGGAAATGCTGGCAGCCCGCTGGGAGATCGATCGGCTGACGCGCGAACTACGGCGAAAAGAGGCAGCGCTGAATTCGACGAAATCTGCAGTTCGTGCTTGGCAGAATGAGACACAAGCGTGGCTCAGAACCTCGATCGAGTTGGGCCTACTTCCTCCGGACACGATAATCCCATCAGAATGGGAAGCTGTCGTTGACATGCTGAGGCGTGTCACCGGAGCCAACACGCGGCAATCCTTTGCCAGCCTGGAGTCGATTGTTCCCAGCCTTGATGAGCTTGAAGTCCTGCGAAGTGAGGAAACCAAGGTAGCCGCGGAACTCGGAGAACGACGCCAGCGACTCAACGAGGTCCAGCGACTTCTCGGAAGCAGCGAGTCTTACGGATCCGCTATCAAGATCCAGCGCGACCGGCTCGACATCGCCGGTTGGCTGCGAGAGCGGGTAACCGAGACCGATGATCCGATCGCAATGGTCGGCGCCGGAGCAGAGAAACTAGCCGCTCTAACTGAGGCACTGGTAAGTGTCGACGTACAACTCAGAACCCAGCCGGCATTGTCAGACACTTTCGACCGTGAACGACTTCGCCTCAGAACGGAACTTGGAGAGGCAACGTCCCGACTTGCCAACGTCCGTCAACGCATCCTTCTGCTAGAACAACAGTCAGAGCAGGTTCGCCAGGAGACGTACCGACACGATCGAGTGGAGCGGTTCATAGGGCGCCTCGAGCAGGCACTGACCACATTCGAACGAAGTGACGAAGGATCCGAGCAGGCCGACGAAGTCCGAGCGTTGCAAGAGAGGCTGTCCGCTCTTCGTGCAATCTACTCGGAGAGCCAGGTAACACGTAAGCTCGCCAACGCACTGCGTCAGGTCGAGAACTACGCCGCATCGATAATCCCCGATCTTGATGCAGAATGGCCGAATGCTCCCATCGCGGTTGTTGTGCCGGATCTTACAATCAAGGTTATCCAACCCGAGCGCGAGGACTACCTCTGGGAAATCGGGAGTGGAGCAAACTGGCTTGCATATCATGTCGCAGTGACACTGGCGCTTCAGCGGTTCTTTCTGGATCAGCCACATCATCCCGTTCCCGGGTTCGTCATCTACGACCAGCCGAGCCAAGTCTACTTTCCGCGCGGCTTTGATGTGGGAGACGGACCTGGGCCGACTGGTCGGAGCCGCGACGAGGATATCGCGGCTGTTAGGTCGGTTTTCAAGGCAATGGGCAACGAGGTCGTTCGCGCTAAAGGACGCCTCCAACTGATTGTTCTGGATCACGCCGGATCCGATGTGTGGGGGGATCTCCAAGGTGTTTCTCTCGCGCACGAATGGCGTGGCGACGACAAGCTTGTTCCGAAGGAATGGATCACTCCGGAGACGCCTGTGGACAATGTATAAGCCGCCTCATTGGCGCAGGCCACCCACTTGTGATGGATCGAGGACATTGCTATCCCCGATACAAGCTTGCGGGTAGATCCTGTCGTCGCGCATCGCGACGGTTGCTGACAATGTCAGGCCTGATTGCTCCTTCCGGAGTACCCTTACGTTCTTCTACGGGAAATCCCGTGACACGCATACGAGTGCCCGCAAGCGACCTACACCATGACCCTCAAAAATCTCCGTGCATGCAAGGATTTGTCTGACCTCGCCCATTTGCTGAGCGTGTCTCCAAAGGGGCTGAGTTACATCCTCTACAAAATCCCGCCGCATCTGAAGTACACGCGTTTTGAAGTACCGAAGAAATCCGGCGGCAGTCGGACGATTTCGTCACCAGAGCGGCGTCTCAAGTTCGTTCAGTCTCGCCTGACCGAACTTCTTTATGCGTGCCAGCGCGAAATCGTTCCCGTTGAAGAGAACATCAAGAAGGTTCTCTCGCATGGCTTTCAGAAGAAGCGCGGCCTGTCGATTCAAACAAACGCGGGCAAGCACACAAATCGACGATTTGTACTCAACGTGGACCTTGAGGGCTTCTTCCCTTCGATAAATTTCGGTCGTGTCCGGGGGTACTTTCTAAAGAACAGAGATTTCCTTCTTGCTGAGCCTGTAGCGACGGTTATTGCTCAAATTGTTTGTCACAACAACGAGCTGCCCCAGGGGGCGCCGACTTCGCCCGTCGTGTCGGACTTAATGGCTCGTGTCATGGACGTGCATCTTTCAAAGATGGCAGCTGCGCACGGTTGCACCTACTCTCGATACGTTGACGACCTTACGTTCTCGACGAATCTCGCAGAGTTTCCCCCGGCTTTGGCTTTGGAAGATCCGTTGACCGGAAAGTGGGACGCCGGACACGAACTTCGGGGCCGCATATGGCGGCAGGGCTTCACTCTAAACGATCAAAAAACCAGGATGCAAGCGCGCGCATCGCGCCAAGAAGTCACCGGGCTAATCGTGAATGAGTTCGTAAATGTCCGAACAGAGACCGAGGCTCACAATCGCGTCCTCACCCATACGCTGGTGAAGAAAGGGACGTGCTTCCAAAAGCATCCCAAAACGGGAGTCGAAACGCCCATGACGCTGGAGCAGATCGGCGGCCGGCTCAGTCACCAATTTCAGATCAAGGTCGCTCGCCATGGATTCAAGTCAGCTCGCGAGTTTGAGAAGGCCGGCGAAGACATTCCCAAGTTCTATCGTGATTATGCCCACTACATTAACTACTGCAGCTTTCATGTGAATCCTGTTCCCACGATCGTGTGCGAAGGAAAGACGGACGCCATCTATTTAAAGACCGCGATCCAGGTTCTTCACGGAAAATTTCCGAAACTCGGTGGTATGTCCGGCGGGAAATACGCATCGGACGTTCGCTTCTTCGGACAGAGCCGTCATCACACAGCCGCGACCAGGCTGTCTGGCGGCGCCGGTGATATCCAGCATTTCGTCCGGGAGTACAATAAGCTCGTCTTGCCTTTCCACGCGGGTGGTCAGTTGAGCCCAGTGATTGTTTTCGTGGACAACGACAAAGCTACAAATGGCATTTGGAGCTTTATCAAAGAGCGAACGGGCTCAACCAAGCCAATCGATGGATCGGATCCGTTTTACCATATCGAGCGCAATCTTTTCGTAGTCGCAGTCCCAGGAAGAGTCGGCCCCACCGAACGGATTGTCGAAGACCTATTCGACACCGCGACCAAAGCAATGACCTGGGATGGCAAAACCGTTGACTTGAAACAGAAACGCGGCCAGCCCCCAGCGAAGGGTAAGATGAGCAAGGAGCGGTTTGCGACAAAGGTTATCCGCGACCAGCGTGAAAAGATCGACTTTTCAGGATTCGAACCGGTATTGAAGGCCTTCTCCGACATCATCGACACAAAACTCACGCCATCCAAGTAGCGGAGCGATGACAGTCGGCTCAGTTTACCAAGACCGAGGGCCGCTGCCCGGCCGCCTTCTTCAGTTCCGGCGATGGATCCTCGAAGAGATAAAAAATGGAGAACCAGGTTAACCCACGTTGGCTGACGCTAGCCGATGCCCCCACCAGATTACATCTTGCGCCCCAACAATTCGGCGTCGCCCGCATTCAACTATAGTGCACTCGGCTTGGACTTGCGCTTTAGAAGCTCGGCCGCCTTGGAAAGGTCGTGTGCCGTGGAACTGCCCTCCGACAACAAAATTGGCCGCGATGCCAGTCTGTTGTTGGCGATTTTAAGAAGGGTCTCCTGGAGGAATTCGTTCTTCCGCGTCATGCTTTCGAGATCGCGCTCCAGCCCGCGCACTCGCTCTTCGAGTTCTTTCACCCGATCACTGTCTGTAACGGGCCTGTCGGAATCCAACATGCACACCTCTCTTGTCAGGGCTTCACCGTACACTGCCACTGCCCTCGAAATCCAGAGGTTCAGGCACATGCGCAGGCATACGATCGGCCTACATTCAGTCTCGCGGCAGCTTTCCGATCAGAAATCTGTTGTTGGCACGGTTGTCGCAACTTAAACATTTCAGCTTCTTCGCCAGATCGGCAAGGGTTGTGCGTTTCCCAACTTTCCGTCCGAGTTCCCACCGATCGATCGGTGATTTCTTGAGGCATGCCGGGCAAGCGGCGACCAGCACATACATCTCAGGCAACGAGCCAAGCGTTTCGCGAGCAAGATCGACAGCATAGTCCCCAGGTGGCGCCAGGTTGATGCCCCTGCGGTGACGCATGTTCATTTTCGCTCGAATGTCGGCGTCCACCCTCGCGTCATTCCGCGGCTCATGGCGCCCTCGGTCAGAACTAGCTGAGTCCGCAGGTGCCGAATGTCCTCAAGCAGCGTGGCGATTGCGGCGCACACGTCGTCGTCATGCCAAGCAAGGGCGGCCTGCACCTCGAAGTCGATGTACTCTTTCGTCAATGGGATCATGAGTGCAGGTCCAATTTGAGTTGCTGGTTTCTAATCTGCAGCGTGGAGCGGCCGAGCTCAAGCTTTTCGACACCACCCTTCGGGCGCTCGGCATGACGCTCCCGTTCAGCACGGGAAGCGGCGACTATCACCAATGCATTTGCGATGACTTCCTTTGATCTGATCACTTCCGCGCCTCGTCGCATGTTCACTTTATGTTCTATTTTCGTGAACAAAGAGTCAAGTGCAATGATCAACTTGCACAAGTTGCTGGCAGCTTGCCTGCAAGAATTTCGGTAATTAGCTCATCAATGCTTCGACAAGGAGGACGGCAAGGACGGTCAGATCACAAGCGACCAGTCCACGATCGGCAACCGATCGTCGGGCGAAACCTCGGCATTGCACCTTCTGATCGTTCCCCGGGCGACCGTGCGCTGCTTACCACCCCAGTCCTCGGGCATACCACGCAAAACAATATGCTCGGGGCCGTTGTACAAAACGGTACCCACTTCATTGTCGAAATCGAAGTCGATGAAGATCAGGTGGCTTGCGCGTTTATCGACCTGTCGGAACGCTGGACCGCCTTTCTTCCCAGTGGCTTTGATCTGAACCGCTGTACCGTCACGTGTGTGGCCGTCCACCCCGGTTCCGCCGCCCGGTGTTAATGTGATGCCGAAGACCTTCGCCGCCACGACCTCACCGATGTCGCCTACCAACTTTCCGTCCAGGGTAAACTCGATCCCAGGGTAGTCGTAATGCTGCTTAACTCTGTCGCGAGCATCGATGAGTTCCTTGATGACAGGTGGAAGTCTCAAACGCACTGGTTGGTTCATCCTGGCTCTCGATAGGATAGAGAATTCTATACGGTTTGTCGCTCACTTACACGGAAATGCGTCTCGCAGTGCAACGGCCAGGAACATCGCGAAAAGAGTCGACGGCTCTACCGCTGTAGCCGGCACACGCTCTATTCGTTGTTCGAGGATGCGGAGATACTGGTCCCCGGTGATCGGGATGTCGGGCTGACAATAGAGCTTCGGTTGGCCATTCATTTCCAGAACTGTGTTTGCGGCTTCAAGGCCGCGCCCGGCCCCTACCACGAGCCCGACAAACCGATCGCCATCTTTCGACTTCGCCGCGGACATAAAGTCAGCCATTGTAGGTCCGGGCTTATCCTCCGCAATGACTGCGCTCGGGAGAGAGCACAGTACCAAAACAAAGGCCAAACACTTTCCGATCCCCATGCCCCCACTCCAACAATTGTCGCTCGCTGACCTATCGCCCTCGAAGGCTATCGTCGATTACTTTGATCCTCGCATTTATCTCGAGTATCTGCGCACGGATTTGCTTTGCCTGCTCCATTCGGGAAGCCTTTTCGCTCCCGTCAGCGGGAGGAGTAGCGAGGTCGTATAGGAAATGCCTGATTGCGAAACGGACGTCCCACTTACCGCCACTCAGACCACGAAGCTTGTTCCAGGCCTCGACCGAAAGATTATTATGGGGAGACAGTTCAGCTTGATCGAGCTTTTGCAGCGCTTCTGAAATCTTGTCTTCACCACGGAACAGTCCTCCAAGAGCCCTGTCCACCTCGTCGAACGACAGTTCCTCTCCTTCAATTGTTTTCTGCAACAGCGAGAGTGTCCGATCATCGTAGAAATATATCTCGCGCAGTGCGCCCAGGATCTGCTTTACCCTCACGCGATCCATAGCCATGACACCATCCTTGCACAGGTTCGCCAGCGCGGTAAGCGCGTCAATCAATCCCATGCCTGCCGTCATGATTGCAGTGATCATTTCAGTACTCCCCGCGTCAATCTGCGGCACCTTATAAAGCCGCTTCAAACCCCAATTGGACTGACTCCCGTCATTATTGCCAGCGCTCCCAGCGTTCAGCCATAAGCCGGAAAATAGTCGCCGAAGATCGATTTCCATTCATCGATTGCCGACCTCACGTACCCGGAAGCAGCGTACGTCTCCGCAGCGACCGCTGAGCGGCACGCGTTGGTGAGGACGGCGATGATCCTGTCCGCCTCGAGTTTGGAGAGATGCGACGCGACATCGTCGCTGTAGCCCGCGGGATCCGCAATCTTGGTCCATACCTTGGCCCGCATCTTGTCGAGCACCCATCGCACTCCGCTGGGGAAGTCAACGATGGTCACATCTGTTAGCACATTACGGACCAGAACCTCCAAATGGAAGGATCGAAGCAGGTCGCCGTTGGCGCGGTTCCAGCACTTCATCATCTTGATCAGAGGCACCAGTGAACCATTGTGAGCCTTGTTGGATTCTGTCCATAGCTCGACGTGCTTCTTCGGATCTGTCGATATCCACCTGCCTACATTCGCATCAGGAATCAGATACCCGCCCCCGGTCCGATAAAATCCGGGAACAACGTCGACCTTGAAGTCGGTGAACGTAATTGTCACAGCTTGGCCGTCCGGCTTGATCTTAGGGGTCTTCGGATACTCCTTCTTCAGGGTGCCCATCACAGCGGACAGCAGGGAGCCCTGGTTGTTGGTAGCGTGGTACTTCGGATCGAGAACTATGAAGACGTCGACGTCCGCCGTGCTCAAGGGCGCAATCATGGTGTTTCGCCGATACGACCCCGTCAGGAAAGACTCCAGAACCGTGAAGTCAGTCGCCACAGCGTCGCGGACATTGGCTTGCCGTGTTGAGGTCGTGTTTTCCTGAAGACCCGTGATTTCGAGGTTCGATCTGAACTGGCGAAACGCCTCGGCTACAGTTGTGACCATCGTTGCTTCAGATCCCCAACCGCGTTCGTGCCTGATCCCATTCCTGGGTTAGGCGTACGTTATGCTTGTGGAATATCCGCGATGACAGAAGGATGGCGGCGGTAGACTTCGTCGTCTCGTAGAAGGAAAACAGGTCGATTGCTTGCGATTGCGCCCCAACGCGTGAGAAGGACTGCTTGCTCGAGAAAAGACTATGGAGATTCTGGTATACTTGTTCACTGCGAACGCGAAGCCACTCCATTCGGAGCCAGCGAGAGATAATGTCTTCGCTGAAGAGAACCTGCGCCGCCACCGTCAGCAATTCCAGATCTGTGGATCGAACCGAGATTACGACTACGTAGACCACGAGATAACCCAGAGTCTTGATTCGCTGGCCGACCAACATCTGTCGCGCGATCTCCCGGGTGAAGAACGCACTCTCCATGATCGATGCCGCGAGGCGCTTCAGCGGGTTCGTCTGATCGTTGTTGTAATAGCCGACAGTCTGCTCATCGGTCAGGGAAACTCCGTAACTGTTGGACAGGAACTCCTGTCTCCGCTTATCTTCCGCCCTAGGGAAAAAGTAGAGCTTATGCGCCTGACCCTGCACGAAATACAGAAGCGCAAGGACGAGAAACGCGATCTGAAGATTGTCGAACAGCTCCGGATAGGCGGACTTATCGACGAAAAGAGTGCCAATCGAAAGCGCTGACACAATCCAGAACAGCCAGCCCCCCGTAGACTCGGCAAGCTCCAGAGGTTTGTAAAAGTTATCCCCGACTGTGTCGACCTTTGGCATTTCGCCTGATCCCCCCAACTACCTGATCATGACGTAGAAGGGATCACTGAAGCCAGCATTTCGGGGCTACCCTTGTAGCACTCCTTGAAAGAGAACCGCTCTGCGGTCCCATCCAGGCGAACCACCCAAAAGCATCGTGTACCATAGTCGGCAGAACGAACCTCAAAGTGCTTCACCCCCGGTCCGACCTTTTCAAAGGCGTCTGGATGCCTGGCCAATGCAGCTCTCAGGAACTGGTCGTCAGCCTGATCAACCGACTGGTTCAGGCGATACTTGTAAAGTATCCCTCGAAATCGCTCGCGCGCCTCCGCCTGGGTCGCGAACGTTTCATTGTCGATCTCGATCACCTGTCTTTTTCCCATTCGCTTGGTCCTACATTGAGGGACGGATAATGTTCAACGTGCCGTTCTCCAGTGTGGAGAACTTGCCGACAAAGAGACCCTCTGGGATTTCACTCCATGGCATCGCGGTGGCAAGAATGACCTGATGCTCGACCTCGGTCGACTTTGAAATTTCGATCACCTGCTTCTGGAAGTTGTGGCTTCTTGCCTGCTCCATCCCCTTGTCTTCGGTAATGTCGATCATGAGGAATCGCGGGTGGCGGAAGTTCTTGTCGATCAACGCCGCAGCAAGGAAACCAACCAGAAACGAAGTCTTCAATACGACGCGAGAGCTGGCCGAGAAATACGTGTGATCATCGACGGTGACCGAATTCTTCGCGAACGAGAATTCGACTCTCTTTGGATCGACAAACGAATCCTGACGCTTGAGGTCTCCCTTCAGGAGCTTGATCGTTTCGCGCTCGATCTCGCTTCGCGCCAGGCGAATGCGATCCGTCTGGCTCCGCTTCAGTGTTTCGATGCGACTTTGTAGGTCCGCAATGTCCAGGCCTAGGCTCTTCTTCCTCTCAGAGAGGTCACCGATCTTGTTCGCCAGCTTGAACTGCGACTCGACGTCCTCGATCGAGCGATCGAGATATCCGAGCTTTCTATGAAGGTCTCGGATTTCCTCTCGAACTTTCGATGTCGGCCGGGAAGCTATCGCCGACAGCTCTCGTGATTTCATTGACCAATCGGATTTGATCTCATCGACCTTCGCAACCTGCTTCTTCAGACGCTCTGCGCGGATCACCTGTAGACGCTCGGACTGCTTGATCTGTATGGCGAGGTTGTTGATGATTCCGGTGACTTGCTCGCTTGCGCGTTCCGGGTCGATCGGCGTCTTGCATAGGTGGCACGCAAATGCGCTCTTGTCCGCCTCCAAAACCTCGGCATAGCAGGCCGGGCAGGTCGCGAAGTGCACATCCGGGACGATCTCTGCCGCGAGACGCGCATCACGCAGAGACTCGGACTTGCGCTTCAGGCTTTCGATGAACGCCTGGGAATCCGAAATTTCGAATTCGATGCCGCCCTGAACCTCCTGCGCCTCGACAAGGTCCTGCTGCAGTCGCTGGACGGCGCTGTACAGATCTTGCTGCTGCTTGAGGCTCAGCTTCTGGAGCGTGGTCGAAGAGAAGAACTCTTCTTCCTTCTCCGATATCTGGTTCAACAGGCGGTCCTTGTCAGCAACCAGACTGGCGCGCTTCTGCGTGATCCATTCCAAGCCGAGGCTTTCCTCGCCGCCGACCAAGCGAAAAATGCTCCGCAGCTCCGATGAGACTTCCTGAAACTCCTTCTCCTTGCCCCGCAGGCTTTGCTGGGATTCATAGATCGCTGTGTCGAACGCTCCACACAGAAGATTTCCCACGGCTTCCCTGAGATTCTCTGGGTCATAGCCCTCGAAGCGGAACAGGCTGTCTGTCGGCGAAAGCTGGTCTGCGTACAGCAACCGGAGGACCTGATGCATAGTTATGCTCGACGTGCCCTCCACGGCAACGTCAGGCATCCCGAGCAGCCGGAACAACGCCTGAGAGAAACTCTCCTTGTTCTGTGAACGCGAGTAAGAGTAACGGAGCCAGGATTCGATCGGCGCACTCACCGCCGCCTCGTAGCGTCCTCCGAATATTTCCATATCCGACTGTGACGACACATCGATTTTTCGACGGAGCACTGCGGGATTGCCATTCAATTCCACCTCGAGCCACACATGCTCGCATAGGAGGGCGTAGTCACTCCAGTCGAGCTTGTTAAGGTCGCCACCCAGCCCGAAGAATATGAAGTTCAGGATCGTCGACTTGCCCGACGAGTTGTCGCCCCGAACGATATTCACTCCGGAATGAAAGCGCTCGTCGTAGGCGATGTGTACTCCACGTTTCACCACGAGACGTCTAGCGATCAGGGAGGGCTCAAATCGGATCATATCTGTATTCCAGCAGCTTGCTTCTTGCCTTCAACCCATCCCTGCCGTGGAGTTCATACCTTCTATTGATCTGGCAGAGGATGGCGATGAAATCCGCCATCGATGCATTGAGTTCCTCGCATCGGGTCTCGATCTCAGGCCCAAGCTCCTCTCCCGTGAAAAGGATCTGGTTCTTCTGCCAGGCCAGATCATGGATTATTCCGGCTTTCGCCATGCTCTCGGCGGCGGTCTTCTGGAAAGGGGCCATGCGGTCGAAGAGTGAGTTGTCGTCCGGCAGCTCACCGTACGGCTTGAGCCGCAAGTACGTCTTGCTGATTTTCCGCCACTCCCTGTCGTCGTCGAAAAGCTGCAGATTCTGAAGCCGGAACGGGTGAAGCAGATAGAAATCCAGGATGCGAAACTTGTCGAAGGGCACGGCATCGCGAAGATTGCAGCCGAAGTACAATCTGAATGATCGAAAAATCGCGTGATAGGGGTCGAATGCCTCGTTGTAGGATAGCTGGGTCATGCCACGGCTCGAGGCGAATGATGCCATCGTATGAAGCACTGTTCAGCCAGCCAGTAAACCATCCCAAGCACGATGTTGTGGCTGATGATCATCAATTCGCTGTTGCACTCTTCCACGATCGGATTGACGATGCGGTCCATGATCATCGCGTTCATTTCATGCTCAGAAAGCCTTGGAATCTGCGGGTAGATCACGTGGGAGAACTCGTTTTCTGTCTTCGCAAGGATGTGGACGAAGATCGACTGGGCCGACGAGTACAGTGACCAGCGTTCAAGGAGCTTCGCGAACATCTCCTTCTTCTCGATAGCTTCATCATAATAGTGAGACATATTGGCAGCCTGAAGCTTGTTCTCAAGGCCTTCGATGCCATCCTGCGCCCGCCGACCGTGGTAGCGCGCGAGTTCATCGATTGTGATCTTCGTTTGTTCGCTGGCGTCGTATTGCTGCTTCAGGCGGTGAAGCAACTTCTCAACCATCGACTTTGGCGCTTCGACGGTAACCTTCTTATCTCGACCGATTACGTCGCGCTCGGCGTGCGCCCTGCGCTGATCAACTGTGTTCATGAATGTTACTTGTGAGTCGTGGTCTTGTCGCGCCCGACCATGTCTCCACCGGCGGTCGATCCGCTCTGATCCGTCGAATTACCGCTTGTACCCGAACGCAAGGTTTTGGTGACCTGAAAGGTAATAAGAGTCCCAGCGGCGCCCCCGGTGATCAAACCTACAAGAAAGTTCGAAAGATCAAATGTAAACGCCATAACTTCTCCCCTAAGTAGAGTAACATAGCTATGCTTCGAGGCGTTTTGTCAACATTTGCAACGAACGTCGCACAGAAATGCTGGCCACAAGCAGAGTTAGATCGATGTGCTGATGCCGTGGAGCTGTTTACGGCGGACGAACAGCTAAAGTCTGTGGACGAGGCAAAGCGAAAGACGATGTTTTGGGGGGCACTATATGTGTCAAAATCTTCACCGGAGCGCCCCTCCATGGTCTCTTCCAGGTTACCCGGCCGCATCATCCCTGCCCCTCGTTGTTCAGCCCCATTAGATACGCGCCAGCGCCTCGGCTGCGGTCCGTGCCACCTTCGCGGACCGACCCGGTGTGCCGCCTTTGGCGCTTGCTTGCCATCACCTCTCAGCGGGTTGCTATCGTTACGGCCACCGCGCTTGGCCAACGTGCAAAGAGGCCATTGCTTACGATCTTGTCGACTTCTCCATCGGTCATACGCGTTTATTGGAAAGCCAGCTGCCTACGCGGTATCGGCCAAGATCGCGCGTTGGGCGAACCGATACCTAAGTCCAGTTTCTGCGGGCTTGTGTTCGTAATAGCGTCTGATCATCGCGTTCCTTGGAACGTTGGTTGACCAGAGATGCCCCAGTGTCCTCCCCTCCGCTGGGGCGCGCGGATCCCAACCCAGGTCCGCGAGGCCGTCTCCAACCGCTAGGAGACGGCCTTCCTTATCGTGGGCGCCTTGCTGATCCGCTTTGGCGCCCTAACCATCTTCGTAATCGCTTTGCAGAAATCCGAAGGAGCTGGCCATGAAGAAGAAGCGTCCAGACGGCATCGAGCGCTACGCCCACCCGGCCGGCGGCTGGGATGCATTGAAGGCGGTTGCGAAAACGCTGGCGCATCAGCAGATCGTCGCCCAGGGCAGCCGCACGCTGCTCAAGGCAAACCAGCCGGAGGGCTTCGACTGTCCGGGATGTGCTTGGCCGGATCCGAAACATACATCCTCCTTCGAATTCTGCGAGAACGGGGCTAAGGCTATCACTTGGGAATCTACGGCGAAGCGCACTGACGCTGCCTTCTTTGAGCAGCACAGCGTTACCGAACTCTGGACGTGGACGGATCACAAACTCGAGGACGCCGGGCGCCTGACGGTTCCGCTACGGTACAATTCCGCCAGCGACCATTTCGAGCCGATCGCCTGGGACGACGCGTTTGCACTCATCGCCTCCGAACTTAACAAGCTCGTAAATCCCGACCAAGCCGAGTTCTATACCTCCGGACGGGCGTCAAACGAGGCAGCCTTCCTTTACCACCTCTTCGTCCGTGCTTACGGGACCAACAATTTCCCCGACTGTTCCAACATGTGTCACGAAGCAACCAGCGTCGGCCTGCCGAAATCGATCGGCGTCGGCAAGGGAACGGTGACGCTTGAAGATTTCGACCATGCGGATGCGATCTTCTCCTTCGGGCACAACCCCGGCACCAACCACCCGCGAATGATGACCACCCTGCACGAGGCCTCGCGCCGTGGCGTGCCGATCGTCGTCTTCAATCCGCTGAAGGAGCGGGCGCTCGAGCGCTTCGCTGCTCCGCAGGACCCGATCGAGATGATGACGATGTCCTCGACACCGATCGCCTCGGCCTATCACCAGCTCCGGGTCGGCGGTGACCTTGGTGCTCTCAAGGGCATCATGAAGGCGATCTTCAAGACGGATCAGCGGGATATCGATGCCGGCGGTTCCGGGGTGCTCGACAGGGCCTTCATCAGCGAGCATACCGCAGGCTTCGATGCACTTCGCTCAGATATCTCGGCAACCAGCTGGGATGAGATCACCGCGGCAAGCGGTCTCTCGAGAGAGGCGATCGAGAGCGCCGCCGCCGTCTACGTCAAAGCGAAGAATGTCATCATCTGCTATGGCATGGGCATCACGCAACACGCGCGCGGAACGCAAAACGTCCAGCAGATCGCCAACCTGCTGATGCTGCGCGGCAATCTGGGCCGCCAGGGCGCCGGCATCGCACCGATCCGCGGCCATTCCAACGTCCAGGGCGACCGTACGGTCGGCATCACCGAAATTCCTAACAAGGCGCTGATCGACGGCATGGAGCGTGCCTTCGGCTTCCGGCCGAAATCGGACAAGGGCCATAACGCAATTGAAGCGGTGGAAGCGATCATCGCCGGCCAGTCGAAGGCGCTGATCTGCCTCGGCGGCAACCTGGCGGTCGCCATGTCGGATCACCACGCTACGTTCGAGGGCATGCGCAGGCTTGATCTCGCGGTCCATATCGCCACCAAGCTGAACCGCTCGCAGCTCCTCAAGGCGAAGACCTCGATCATTCTCCCCTGCTTCGGCCGCACCGACCTCGACACGCAGGCTTCCGGCCCGCAGGCGGTGACAGTCGAGGATTCGATGTCGATGGTGCATGCATCCAGGGGTTTCCTTAATCCGCCCGGCGAGCTGCTTCGCTCTGAACCGGCGATCATCGCCGGGATAGCAAAGGCGACGCTCGGCACCCGCCATGGCATCGACTGGGATAGCCTGATCGGCAACTACGACCGCATCCGCGACAAGATCGAGATAGTCTTTCCCGACTTTGCCGATTTTAACGCTCGCGTACGCAAGCCCGGCGGTTTTCGCCTTGATGTTGCCGCTTCCTTCCGACGGTGGAACACAGAAAGTGGCAAGGCGAATTTCCTGATCGCCGCCGGCCTTGAAGAAGATCCGGCGCTCGAGGCCAAGGATGCACTGGTCCTGACCACGATACGCAGCCACGACCAATACAACACCACCGTCTACGGGCTGGACGATCGATATCGCGGTGTCTTTGGCCGACGCGACGTGATCTTCATGAACGCCGACGATCTCGCGCAACGCGGTCTCAGGGATGGCGACCGCATCGATATTCACGGGCTGATTGCCAACGCCGAGAAGACCCACGTCGTCAGCGGGTTTACGGCTGTGGCCTACAACATTCCGCGTGGGTCGATCGCTGGCTACTATCCGGAGATGAACGCGGTGATGGCGCTCAGCCATTTCGACCGTCAGTCCGGAACACCCTCATATAAGGGGGTACCAGTCATGGTGACAGAGGCCATCTCAATTCCTATATCCGCTACGGCCATCTGAAAGGAACATCGATCATGACAATCAAAGGAAGCCTGCTCGTCGCGGGAACGGAAAAGCGCGGCTCGAACGGTGAGTTCTATGGGATTGAGGCAGCCACGGGAAAATCCCTTCCTATCTCGTTCGGCGGAGCGTCGCAGGACGACGTCGAGGCGGCAGCTGCACAAGCCTGGGAAGCCTTTGCATCCTATCGCGAGACCGACCTCGAGAGCAGAGCTGCATTTCTGGAAACCATCGCCGCGGAAGTAGAGTCGATCGGCGACGAGCTAATCGTCCGCGCGATGTCGGAGACCGGACTACCGCGCGGGAGGCTCGAGGGCGAAAGAAATCGCACGACAGGGCAACTCCGGCTATTTGCAAGGGAGGTCCGTGCGGGCCGTTTCCAGGAGCTGCGTTTCGATGCAGGCGATCCTTCGCGAAAGCCAGTTCCCAAGCCAGATCTTCGGCTCCGCAACGTCCCGGTTGGCCCAGTTGCAGTGTTCGGCGCATCAAATTTCCCGCTAGCCTTTTCTGTTGCGGGAGGAGACACCGCTTCGGCCTTTGCAGCTGGCTGCCCTGTAGTCGTAAAGGCTCATTCGGCGCATCCGGGCACCTCCGAACTCGTGGGCCAGGCGGTACAACGGGCAGTTTCGGCCTGTCGCCTCCATCCCGGTACGTTCGCCTTACTCTTCGATACGGGTTTCGAGGCAGGCGAAAAACTCGTCGCCGATCACAGGATTCGCGCGGTGGGCTTCACCGGGTCGCGTCGCGGCGGCACCGCGTTGATGGATATTGCGTCAAAGCGGCGCCAGCCAATCCCGGTCTACGCAGAGATGAGCAGCATCAATCCGGTCATTTTGTTTCCGAACGCGCTCGAACGCGACGTCGAAGGCATCGCATCGACATTCGTCTCTTCATTGATCCTAGGCGCCGGGCAGTTCTGCACGAACCCGGGCCTGCTGCTGGCCGTAGATGGTAAAGCGCTTGATGCCTTCGTCTCGAGGACGGCTGAACTTTTGCCCGAGGTCGCACCCCAGGCGATGCTGACCCCATCAATCGCTCGGGCCTTCTCCGAAGGAGTCGAACGCCTACGCGCGCATCCGGAAGTGCGGGCCGTCGCGTCGGGGAAACCCGGCAGTGAATTCGAAGGTACGGCTGCTCTATTCGAGACCAACGCCTCCGCGCTTCTGGCACATCATGAGCTTCAGGATGAAGTGTTCGGTGCCGCCGGCCTCGTCGTTCGCTGCCGGGATCTGACGGAACTGGAAGCGGTCATCGACGAACTGGAAGGACAGCTGACCGTGGCGCTGTTCGTCGCGGATGACGACGAGGCCGATGCTCGCCGTCTCGTTCCGAAGCTTGAGATGCTTGCGGGACGTCTGCTTGTGAACGGTTTCGGAACAGGTGTCGAAGTCTCTCCGGCGATGGTCCATGGCGGCCCCTATCCTGCAACTGCAGACGGTCGATCCACGTCCGTCGGAACGCTGGCAATCTACCGTTTCCTGAGGCCCGTATCCTACCAGGACTTTTCAACCGCACTTCTTCCGGACGTGCTGCGATAGTTGAGCTGAGGGCCGTCGAACGTTGCGTCAGCGGCCCTTAACCGCACCTCGGGCGGCCCGACGTGGGCCCATCAGACCGCGCCAGGGGACGGGCATCGTGTCCAGGAAGACAGACATGGGTATGAGCCTTTACTCTGCCGAGCCTCCTCGGAAGTCGGAGGCGGAACGAACACCCGACCTTTTGTCGGCGGCCGCTCGACCGTTGCCAGTGCTATCAGCATGGCTCCCATCGCCACCATTATTAGTAGGCCCGGGAACATCGAGGATCTTGTATCGTCGTGCATTGTCTCTGCTCCTTTGACTGAGCAGGGAGTATGGCGCGAGCTTTGTGGGAGAGCAGTTGCACCTAGGTATCGTCCATACCATCGTATGCCCAATACCTATGTGTAGTAGCGCGAATGGTCAGTTCGGCGGACACTTTCGAAGTTCTATTGACGCACCGAGGCTTCCGGTTGGGATCCTCTGGCATGCTTTCCAGGAGAGTTCACCGATGCTCGACCTTGCACTTTCGAACCTTAGCCGCAGATCCTTCGGCGGCGTCGCCCTTGGACTGGCCGCGGCGGGCATGTTTGGCGAGTTGGCCGATGATGTCCGGGCCGGCCAGGGATTGGACCAATCCAACAACCAGCCGTCGGCCACCATTGAAGCCAACAAACGGGTGGAAGCAGGCGACCTCAGCATCTCCTATGCGGAGGTCGGCCCAGCGGCTGGATTTCCCGTCCTTCTTCTCCACGGCTGGCCATATGACATCAACAGCTTCGCCGCCTCCGCCTCCCTACTTGCCGAAAAGGGATATCGCGTAATCGTTCCGTTTCTCCGCGGATATGGGGGCACGACGTTTCTTTCGCCGGAGACGAAGCGTAATGGTCAGCAGGCAGCGCTTGCGGTAGATACTATCAAGCTGATGGATGCGCTGAAGATTCAAAGTGCGACAATCGCCGGATTCGATTGGGGTGCCCGCACCGCTTGTATCTTAGCCGCGCTGTGGCCGGAGCGTTGCACGTCGCTGGTATCGGTCAGCGGCTATCTGATCGGGAACCAGAGCGTCGGCAAGGCACCACTCCCGCCCGCTGCCGAACTTCAGTGGTGGTACCAATTCTATTTCGCGACGGACCGCGGCCAGGATGGTTACGCCAAATACACCAACGATTTCGCCAAACTGATCTGGCGGCTCGCCTCCCCGCGGTGGGAGTTCGACGACGCAACCTTCGCCCGCAGCGCGGCCGCCTTCGCAAATCCCGACCATGTAGCGATCACGATCCACAATTATCGTTGGCGTCTCGGCCTCACAAACGGAGAAGAGCGGTTCCACAGGTATGAAGAGCAGCTCGCGATGGGGCCGGACATCCACGTGCCAACTATCACGCTTGAGGGAGACGCGAACGGCGCGCCACATCCCGATCCGAAGGCTTACGCTGGCAAGTTCAAGGGTAAGTACGAACACCGCAATATCTCGGGTGGGATAGGACACAACCTTCCACATGAGGCGCCTCGGGAATTTGCTCAGGCGGTACTGGACGCTGTAGCGTTGGCCTAGGAAATCGGTCATCGGCGCTCAGGTCGATACCATCGTACAGTGGACTCGACCGGGAATGGTGCTATCGTCGGCAACAACATAAAGCGGCCGGAACGAACGTGTCGCGAAGTCGATATTGTGGTATCATTCTTGCTGTTCGGTGAACTTGATGGCTTCCTCTAGGAGGAGCACATGTATCGGATGATCTCGACCGTAACCGCTGCGGACGCTGGGAATGCCGTGACGCGACCGACCGTCTTCGTTGTTGACGATGACGTGTCTGTCCGCGAGTCACTCGAACTTCTGATCAAGTCCGCTGGGTGGCGGCCCATTCTGTTCGACTCCGCCAACGCCTTCCTCGAGGCATCCGTCATCCCGTCACCTTCGTGCCTCGTCCTGGACGTCAACATGCCAGGCCTCAACGGTCTCGATCTCCAGGGCATGATCACAGGAAACCGGAGCATAATGCCGATCATCTTCGTCTCGGGCTTCGGAGATGTGCCAATCACGGTGAAGGCATTGAAGGGCGGCGCACTGGACTTCCTGACTAAACCCATCGACACCAGGGCTCTCCTAGATGCCGTCCGGGCGGCGCTCGAGAGGAGCGAAGCTATGCTCCGTGACGACGGCGATCTTCTGCAGCTCCACAGTCGCTTCGAGGCGCTGACAAAACGCGAGCGCGAAGTAATGGTGCGCGTGGTCAAGGGGCTGCTCAACAAGCAGGTGGCCTACGAACTCGACATATCCGAAGTCACCGTTAAGGCGCACCGCGGTCAGGTCATGCGCAAGATGTGCGCGCGGACACTTCCCGACCTAGTAAACATAGCATCGCGCCTGCAGCTCGATGAGACGCACGACTTACACTAACCTGGCACACGTAGCCGAGCGTCAGAAGGTGTCCTGGTAGGCGTAGAGACCGGGTGAGCCTCCGGTCATAATGAACAGGACGTGGGATCCCCGCGGTATTGAACCCGATCTGATAGCTGCAAGCATTCCTGCCAACGCTTTGCCCCCATACACCGGATCGACCAAGAGGCCCTCGGACCTGCCGATAACTCTCACGGCCTCTATCATGGTCTCCGTTGGGATACCGTAGCCACCGCCGAGCTCGGAGCCGTCGATCCGTAAGTCATGCGGGCGAATACGTATGTCACCCCCCATGAGACCAAGAACGGCATTTGTCTTGTCCGTGGTTGCTTCAAGGGCCGACGGCTGGGACGCAAGTACGGTGTAGGCGGTTAAGCGAGAGAGTGCCGTGCCGATTATCGCGAAGCCTGCGGCCAACCCTGCATGCATTCCACCACTGCCATTCGGCATCACGATACGGTCGAACTCGATACCGATTTCCCCCGACTGCGATGCAATTTCAAATGCGCAATCGACATAGCCAAGGCAGCCGCTCGGAGTGGATCCTCCAAGGACGGCAATGAACGCCCGCGAGCCTGAGGATGCGATTTCGTCGGCGCGATTTGACGCGAACGTCGCCGCATCCTGCCCCTCGGAGAGAAGGTGGACGCGCGCACCAAAAAGACGATCAAGGAGGACGTTGCCATTGGATTGATAGATGTCGCTCGACCGTGGCACCATCTGGGCAAGGACCAGCTCGCAAGCCAATCCCGTTTTCGCGCATGCCGCCGCGGCCAGCCGCGCGAAGTTAGACTGCACGCCGCCGATCGCTATGACGGTGTCGCAACCTTCGGCCCTGGCCTGTCCAAGAAGGAACTCAAGCTTTCGAAGCTTATTGCCACCGCCACCCAAGGCCATGAAGTCATCCCTCTTTGCCCAGATCGAAACTCCGTTCCGTTCCTCGCCAAGCAATTCCTCAAGACGATCGAGCCGCTGGATTGGCGTCGGACCATTCATGAGCCGAACACGCGGGAAGGAGTTCAAGATGTCGGGGTTCTGCATGGTCGGACTCGTGGATAGCGTTGATGATCGATGGCGGTGAACAGGGAGTTCGCAACTCCCAGACTCTGCTGGCTTGGTAAAGAACGCTATTGAACGTTAGTATTGCCCGTGCTCTGGCCTCGTCTGCCGCCAACCGATACCTTTGGACAATGGACACCCGCGCTCCTCCAAGGCACCGTGCCAGCGCTGCGGCGAGGAAGCCGGGCGGAGCGCGACAAGGGAGATCCCGATGACAATTCAGGAGCCTGTGAAACCGACGGCGCACGCGGTGAACGACATTGACACCAAGCTCGAGGTCGTGGTCATTCCGGTCTCCGACGTGGACCGCGCCAAGAGCTTCTACACCGGACTGGGATGGCGGCTCGACGCGGATGTTCCGGGGCAGAATGGATTTCGCGTCGTTCAGGTGACGCCTCCCGGATCCCCCTGTTCCGTTATCTTCGGCTCGAAAATCACAGCCGCGGAACCGGGTTCAGCGCAGGGTCTCCATCTGATCGTTTCCGATATCGACATGGCGCACGCGACCCTAGGATCGAGGGGCGCCGAAATGAGCGGCATCTTCCACGATGCTGGCGGCGTCTTCCACCACAGAGGCGATCAGGACAGACTGCCCGGCCCACATCCGTTGCGCGCAAGCTACGGCTCGTTCGCCTCCTTCAAGGATCCAGATGGGAACGGCTGGGTCCTTCAAGAGGTTACGGCACGGCTTCCCGGGCGGATAGACGAGAGTGGGGCGGCATACACGTCTGCAAGTGACCTTGCCGGCGCACTGCGCCGCGTTGCTGCCGCACATGGCGAACATGAAAAACGAACGGGCGGCGTCCATGACGAGAACTGGCCGGATTGGTATGCCGAATATCTTGTCGCAGAACAATCCGGCGCGAATCCTCCAGTCTGAACGACCGAGGCTTCGGCTACACGTTTTCATCTACCTCAACGATGAAAGCGTACCCAATACCATTGGATAATATACGGCAAGTTGCCCAAATCGCAGGATGTCGTCACGGGGAGGCCCGCGAGAGGACATCAATGGACGTGGAGGTCATCCAAGTTCTCAACATGTTGCCCGGGATGGTCTTCACCGCCCTCCCAGACGGCCGCATCGAGTTCATGAACGAGAGCCTGCTGCAACGTCTGGGTCTCAACGCTGCACCAGTGGAGTGGCCGACCAATCACAGCCATCCTCACTCTGCTTGGCAGTCAAAAACCGCAGGACAGCAGCGTTTCAGCCTAGTCATGACTGTTCGCTGCGCGCTTGGAGACCGTGCGCTTACCCTTGAGTGTAATCCTTCCAGCAATGGCGGTCGCGTGGTCAGGTGGTATGGCTCGGTGACCGAAGCCGTTGAAGATTCCTCCATTCTTGCGGAAAAAAGAAACCCTGACGACAACGCCTTGCGAATCTTGGATAGCATTCCAGTGGGCATCGGTGTTCTTGAAATCGATGGGCGTATCAGCGCGATAAACGACCACCTCTCCCAGTATTATGGTCTCAATCTTCATGAGGTGCTCGACTGGAGGGAGCACGAAGTAGTCCACCCGGAAGATGTTCCAGTTCTGCTCAAGGCGCTCGAGGGTGTTGTGGGAGGGTATCCTTATGACATCGAACTCCGCCTGAAACGGGCAGATGGGCAATACAGATGGTTCCAGGTGATCGGCCATCCTATGAAATCGGCCACTGGCGAGGTTCTGCGGTGGTATGCCCTGCATATCGACATCGACGATAGAAGGCGCGCCGAAGACGCACTCAGGAAGAGCGAGAACGAACTCCGCAATATCGTCGCCGCGTTGCCGGCGACGGTCTGGTCGACCCGTCCTGATGGCTACTGCGACTTTATCAACGATCGCTGGCTAGAATACGCGGGCATTTCATCGGATGAAGCAGAAGGATGGGGTTGGACCTCGGTTCTGCATCCGGATGATGTAGCGAGGCTTTCCGAGTCTTGGGCGTCCTGCCTGGTATCGGGTATTCCCGTCGATAACGAGGCGAGGATGCGTGGAAGAGATGGAGAGTACAGGTGGTTCCTGTTCCGGGCGGCTCCGTTCCGCGACGAGCGCGGCGAGATTGTCAAATGGTACGGCACCAACATCGACATCGAGGATTGGAAGCGCACCGAAAGGGCGCTTGCCGACCGCGAGCGGGAAACCCGCCTCATCGTTGACGGAATTGCCGGCCTCATCGCGATCTTCTCGCCGGACGCCGAGTTGATAGGCGGCAACCAGCAGATCCTCGACTACTTCAATCTGCCCCTTTCGGCGCTCAACAACTGGGCGACAAATGGGATCACTCACCCTGACGACCTGCAAGTCTGCATCGACAGCTTCATGGGATCGATCAAGACCGGGGAACCGTACGATTACGAGACTCGCTTCCTTCGTCACGACGGCACTTGGCGCTGGTTCCAGCTTAGAGGCCTGCCGCTACGAAACCCCGAGGGGGAGATCATACGCTGGTACGGTCTCCTGACTGACATCGACGACCGCAAGCGGACTGAAGAGAAGCTGCGGCGCAACGAGGCCTTCCTGGCCGACGCCCAGAGACTGAGCAAGACCGGAAGCTTCGTGTTCAATTTAACATCTGGCGAACTAACCTGGTCTGCGGAAACCTACCGAATCTTTGACGTGGATCTTGATGAAACTGTCACCTTAGACACGGTTCTCTCCCGCCTCCATCCCGACAGCGTGCCAACTGTCGAGGAAGTCGTCGAAAGGGCACGGAGTGGCGCCGCCGACTTCGACTATGAGGTCACGTTGGTCGCACCAGATCAGTCGCTCAAGCATTTGCGGGTTCTCGCCCACAGTGAGACGGCCGTAAACGGCGAACAGGAACTGACGGGAGCTGTGCAAGACATCACTGAAAGCAGAACGGCTGAAGAGGCCCTGAACGAGGCGCGGTCGGAGCTTTCGTACGTGACTCGCGTGACGAGCCTGGGTGTGCTCACCGCCTCCATCGCACACGAGGTGAACCAGCCACTGGCCGGAATGGTGGTGAACTCCAGCACCTGTCTGCGGGTGCTAAGCATGGATCCTCCGGACATCGATGTGGCGAAGGACGCCGCCCGCCGCATGATAAGAGATGCCAACCGCGCTGCTGACGTAATTGTTCGGCTGCGAGAGTTGTTCAGCAGGAAGCCGCCCCTGATCGAGGCAGTCGACATCAACGAGATAGCTTCCGAAGTGCTGGCCCTCCTTCACACCGACCTGCAAAGATCGCGCCTGACAATCTTGACGGATTTCGGCGCAGACCTTCCGCGCTTGGAGGCTGCCCGCGTCCAGCTCCAGCAAGTCATCATGAACTTGCTCCGAAACGCTATCGAGGCATTGTCCTCAGTCGACGATCGTCCTAGGCGCATACTGCTGAAGACCGAGGCGAGCGGTGGAAACGTACAACTCCTCGTGCAAGACAATGGTGTCGGGTTCGGTCAACATGGAACCAATAGGATCTTCGATACTTTCTACACGACTAAGCTGCCCGACGGCATGGGTATCGGACTTTCTGTGAGCCGCTCAATCATCGAAAACCACAATGGACGAATGTGGGCTGAAACCAATCCGGGAAGTGGAGCAACCGTTGGGTTCTCCGTTCCGATCCATCACTCGCGTGTCTTGACCGACAATGGCATGAAAGCAGATCTGAAATTGACGACAGAAATCGAAGGGGGCGCGGAATGACGATGAGATCGAAACGAGTTTCGATCGTCGACGACGACGAGTCGGTTCGCGAGGCCCTTCCCGATCTGCTTCGATCGTTCGGCTTCTCCGTCGACGCTTTCGATTCCGCCGAAGCCTTTCTCAACGCAAAGGCCTTCGAGACGAGCGACGGTATGATCCTCGATGTCGCAATGCCGGGCATGACGGGACCTGAGCTGTATCAGGAACTTGCACGAAGGGACCGCCGCGTGCCGACGATTTTCATAACGGCGATCAAGGACACCAAGTTGCGCACGCGACTGATGAGCGACGGCGCGGTTGAATGCCTGTTCAAGCCCTTCGGCGATGACGAGTTGCAAGAGGCGTTGCAAGCGATCTAGTTTAACCCTGGTGCGGACACCCGCACCGATACGATAGTGCAATTCATTTCCGGCCCGCATGAAGCAAGATTTGCTCAGTCTGCAGTCGCTTCGACGGCAGCTCAAGCTGGAGATATCCCATGTATGACTTCAAGCAACTGTCAGTTCGCGTCGAAACGACGTCCATCTTGCGTGTTCTCTTCGACAACCCTCCCATTAACCTCGTCGACCATCGTACGCTGATCGAACTCGATCAGATCCTCTCCGAGATCGAAAGCTCGCAGGATCTCAAGGTCGTCGTATTCGAGAGCGCCAATCCCGATTTCTTCCTCGCCCATTGGGACATCACGAGCAAGGCTCCGCCAGTTTCTGGGTCGGAAACCGAGGCCCCAAGCTGGATGAACATCGGTCTCCGGCTGGCCCGTGCCCCCGCCGTCAGCATCGCTTCGATCCGTGGCCGCGCCAGGGGCATTGGAAGCGAGATCGCTCTCGGATGCGACATGCGCTTCGCGAGCCTCGAAAAGGCCGTCTTCGGTCAGCCCGAGGTCGGCGTCGGCCTGGTTCCCGGCGGTGGCTCGCTCGAGCGGCTGCCGATGCTCGTGGGCCGCTCGCGAACGCTGGAGATCGTCCTCGGTGCGAACGACTTCGACGCCATCACTGCTGAGCGCTACGGATGGATTAACCGCGCGCTTCACGACGATCAACTTGACGGCTTCGTGAACGACCTTGCCCAGCGCATAGCGTCCTTTGACTCTCAAGCTTTGATGGCCGCCAAGGGCCTGATCAACAGAGGTCTGATTCCAAGCGAGGATCGTCTTAAGGAATCTCAATCAACCTTCTACGAAGCCTCCTCCTGGCCCGGCGCGCAGGCGCGTGGACGGCGCAGCATTGAGCTGGGGATGGGAAAGCCATGTGACTTCGAAAGGAATTTCGGGCATTATTTACCTTCGCTAGCGTCCGGAACCCTGGCGCAAGAACGGGTGGCAAACCCATGACACCACAACCATTCTGACCGTAGGCGGCTGACAGACGATGATGTAAACTCCCGCCAAATTGACAGGCGGTGGGTGGCCCATGGAAGTGGATGTCGGCCAAGTATTGAACTCCTTGCCGAGTATGGTCTGGACCGTACTCGGCAACGGTCAAGTCGATTTCGTCAACGCGCGATGGGAAGACTACACTGGCCTCTCACGCTCCGCCATGGGAACGTGGCGATGGCAGGATGTGGTTGAACCTGCCGACCTTTCGCTTCTGACTGCAAGTCTGCAGGGCGGCGGCGCCAGCAGCGAGGAAATGCCGCGAAGATCCAAGGCGAGGCTGCGCAGCGCTGCCGGCGAACTTCGACGCTTTCTGGTGGATTGGAGCCCCGTCAGATCCGCCTCCGGTGAAATATCGAAGTGGTGCGCTGTCGCGACGGACGTCGAGACCTTGATCGAGGAGCCGGAGCCGTCACGACCACCGCTCGATTTTCAGCTCGTGGTCGACAGCATCCCCGTCCCTGTTGCGGTAACGACACCCACCGGAGAGGTGGAAGCACTCAATCGTCTGACCCTCTCATACTTCGGCCTCGAACTCGATGAATTGAAGCAATGGAAATCTTCCGAGGTCGTGCATCCCGATGACCTTGAAGAGACGATACAGGCGCAGTGGGCGGCTCATCGAGAGGGCAGCTCGTACAACGTGGAGAGCCGCCACCTTCGAACCGACGGGCTCTATCGATGGCACAACGTGCTTGGTCTTCCTCTGCGTGACGGTTCCGGCAACATCCAGCGTTGGCTGCACCTTCTCATCGACATCGAGGATCGAAAGGCTGCAGAGCTTGCACTCGCCGCAAGCGAACTGGAATCGCGCCTGATTGTAGGCACCATCGCCGGGATGGTCGCGCTGTTTACGCCTGACGGCCAACTGAACGGCAGCAACCAGCAGCTTCTCGACTATTTTCAAATGCCGCTCGAAGAAGTGGCCAATTGGGCCACAAATGGCATCACGCACCCGGAGGATCTTGAACACTGCATTGAGACCTTCACAGCTTCTCTAAGAAGCGGAGAACCATACGATTTCGAGACGCGTTTCCGTCGATATGACGGCGTCTACCGCTGGTTCCAAATACGGGGCCATCCGGTGCGGGACGATCAGGGCAAGATAATCCGGTGGTACGGCCTCCTGACCGATATCGACGATCACCGAAAAGCCGTTGACGCCTTGCGCGAAAGCCAGAGCGAGTTGCGCCTGATCGTTAACTCGCTGCCCGGATTGATTGTCATCATCAACCCCGACGGCGAAGTCGAAGACGTCAACGATCAGGCACTCGATTACGCTGGGCTTGATCTGGATGAATTTAGTAGGTGGCAGACGAACGACATCATTCATCCCGATGATCGCGCGGCTGCGATAACGAGGTTCGAGGAAGCCCTGGGATCCGACCTCGGATACGAGGTCGAGGAGCGGCTGCGTCGGCATGACGGCGTCTATCGCTGGTTCCAGGTTCGGGGAAATCCCGTCCGGGAAAGCGACGGATCGGTGATGCGTTGGTATTTTTTGCTGACCGATATCGATGATCGGCGAAAGGCGGTCGAGGCATTGCGCTCCAGCGAGAGCGAATTGCAGCTCATCGTGAACTCCATCCCGGCACTGATCATCGTGCTACGGCCCGACGGGACCGTGGAGAACGTCAACGACCAGTCCCTGCGATACTTCGGTTACGATTTCAATGAACATCAGGGGTGGCAGACCAACGATATCATCCATCCAGACGATCGAGCTCTTGGGGTCGCGAAGTTTGCCGAGGCCGCCGCCTCTGGTCAGGCCTACGAAGTTGTGGAAAGGCTTCGTCGGCATGATGGCTTGTATCGCTGGTTCCAGCTTCGGGGAAATCCTGTGCTGGATCGCGATGGTTCCACGGTTCGGTGGTACTTCATCCTGAACGACATCGATGACCGCAAGCGAGCAGAGGAGGCTCTGGCCAACAGCGAGCGTGAGTTCCGTCACATCGTGAACATGGTGGCGGGAATGATCATTCTGTCGACACCAGAAGGCGTGCTTGATGGCAGCAACCAGCAACTCCTCGACTATTTTGGGATCACGCTCGACGAGGTGCAGGACTGGGCCACCAACGGCATCACTCACCCGGACGACGTACAGGTCAACATCGAAACATTCATGGGTTCGCTCAAGAGCGGCGAACCGTACGACTACGAAAGTCGATATCGCCGCCATGACGGCGTCTTTCGCTGGTTCCAGGTTCGTGGTCAACCTCTCCGGGACGGCGAGGGCAACATCGTCCGGTGGTACGGCCTGCTCACGGACATCGACGACCGCAAGCACGTCGAAGAAGAACTGAGGCGTAGCCAGGCGTTCCTTTCTGCGGGTCAGCGCATAAGCAGCACCGGAACATTTTCCTGGAACGTGCAGACTGACGAACTGACATTCTCCGACGAATGGCTCCGGATATTCGAGTTCGGAGAAGGCGAGAGCATCACCCTTGAAAGGATACGGGAGCGGATACATCCCGATGACATCGGCATCCTCGCTCAGAAGATGGCAGCCGTCCGCGAGGGCTATGGCAGTTCGGAATATGAGATCCGCCTGTTGGGTCGCAGTGGAGACGTGAAGTACATCCGCGTGATCGGCAAAGTAATTGACCATCAGGACGGTCACCGAGAGTCGCTGGGCGCCATCCAGGATGTCACGCAGAGGCGTCTGGCAGAGGAAGCAGGGGACCGCCTTCGCGCCGAACTTGCGAGAGTGACCGGATTTCTCAGCCTTGGCCAGATGTCTGCGGCTATCGCCCATGAAGTCAACCAGCCGATCTCCGGCATCCTGACCAACGCCAGCACCTGCCTGCGAATGCTGTCGATGGATCCACCCGATATCGGAACGGCACTCGAAACCGCACGACGCACGATCCGCGACGGTAACCGCGCCACCGAAGTCATCACCCGGCTTAGGGCACTCTTCAGCGGACGCCCCGTTGAATTCGAACAGCTTGACCTTCACGACGCGGTCAATGAAGTCATCGCACTTTCCGCAAGCGACCAGAGAAGGAACAGGGTGACGATCCACACCTCCTTCACTACGGAAATACCCCTCGTAGTCGGCGACCGCGTCCAGCTTCAGCAGGTAATCAGCAACCTGCTACGGAATGCGATGGATGCAGTTGCGAACGTAAGGGACCGCCTGAGGCTCGTCGAGATCAGCACAGCGGTCGACGGCGACGGTTCCGTGAAGCTTGGAGTAGCCGACAACGGGATAGGACTTGATCCGGATGCGTCGTCACGAATCTTCGAGGCCTTCTATACGACAAAAGCCGACGGCATGGGGATCGGCCTTTCCGTCTGTCGATCCATCATCGAGAACCACGGCGGTCGCATGTGGACCGAACCCAACGATGGCCCGGGAGTAACGATGTATTTCTCGATGCCCGCGGGCATGGCCGAAGAGGAAATGTCCTCCGCATCCGGATAGGTTCAAAATCGATACCATCGTATCGCCTATACGTTGGTCCAATAGTGGTTTCGATCCCTTGGTGTGACCCTGCTGCTCGTAGAAGCAAAGGCACACATCAAGGAGGATGCCATGTCTCAACTTCAGCCGACGGTCACCCGTCGAACCCTTCTTGCGGCTGCTGCGACCGCAAGCGCGATGGGAATGATCCCGCAGGCTTTCGCATCGACGACGCCGAAAACCGATCTCAAGCCATTCAAGTTTTCGGCTACCGACGAACAGCTCATCGACTTGCACCGTCGTGTCGCGGCCACCCGCTGGCCAGACCAAGAAAACGTACCCGACGACAGCCAGGGAGTCAGGCTCGACACGATCAAGAAACTGGCCAAGCACTGGAAAACCCACGACTGGCGCAAGATCGAAGCCCGATTGAATTCGTTCCCGCAGTTCACAACCGAAATCGACGGCCTGGACATCCATTTCATCCACGTGAAGTCGAAGCACGAGAACGCTCTCCCGATCATCATCACCCACGGTTGGCCAGGCTCGATCATCGAACAGTTGAAGGTCATCGAACCCCTGACCGATCCGACAGCGCACGGCGGCACTGAAGCGGACGCGTTCCATGTCGTCATCCCTTCGCTGCCAGGCTACGGCTTCTCCGGCAAGCCCTTGGAGACGGGATGGAACCCTCCGCGGATCGCCAAGGCCTGGGCCGTTCTGATGGACCGCCTCGGCTACAGAAAATACGTGGCGCAAGGCGGCGACTGGGGCAATGCCGTCACTGAACTGATGGCGGTACAGGAACCCCAGGGGCTTCTCGGCATCCACACCAACATGGCGGCGACCGTCCCCGCGGACATCACGAAGGCGCTTGCCTCGGGCACTCAGCCCGCTGACCTCAGCGCGGACGAAAAACGCGCGTGGGACCAGCTCGTCGATTTCAACCAGAATGGCCTTGGCTATGCCATCGAGATGAACAATCGGCCGCAGACGCTCTACGGTATCGTGGATTCCCCGATCGGGCTGGCCGCGTGGATGCTCGACCATGACATCCGCAGCTATCGCATGATTGCCCGGTCCATCGACGGGGAGAAGGAAGGCCTGTCGCCCGACGACGTGCTGGACAACGTCACACTCTACTGGCTGACGAACACGGCGATCTCTTCGGGCCGTCTCTACTGGGACAATGCACACCACCCAACGGGCGGCTTCTTCGATCCGCGCGGCATCAAGATCCCGGTCGCCGTCAGCGCATTTCCGGACGAGATCTACCAGGCGCCGCAGAGCTGGGCTGAGAAAGCTTATCCCAAGCTCATTCACTACAACCGACTGCCGAAGGGCGGACACTTCGCCGCGTGGGAGCAGCCCACGCTATTCACGGCCGAGTTGCGGGAATCCTTCAAGCCGCTGCGCGACCAGATCTGACAGCGCCCGGCGCGGTCACCCTGCGCCAGGCCGACCTTAGTCCTGTCCAATCAAGGAGAATGACCATGCGTGACAACCAGATCGTCGATTCCAGCTTCACCGCCATCATCAACGCGCCGATCGAGAAGATCGATATTCCTTCGTGGTGCTTCTCGCTTCCGGAGAAGGAATATCAGGGCTGCTCGCCCGCCCATATCGCCGCCGGCTTCACGACGGCGCCGGACGGCACCCGTATGTCTATCAATGTCGAGACAATCGGCGGCAGTCTGATGGTCCAGCACTACCACGAGACCCTTGGCGAGAAAACGCATCTAATCCTCGACTCCGACTCCGACGTCTTCACGCCGACAGGCCGGGTCGTCATCCACGTCACTTGGGAACTGAGCGTTAAGGCGCTCGACAAGGACCGCTGCGAGTTCACGAACCGCGTGCAGTCCTTCGCGACCGACGAAATGCTGGCCGGCCTCGACCGCCAGGGCATTCCGTTTGAAGTCTTCCGCACGCAGCGCCAGCCGATGTCAATCGCCCACAACAAGGGTGAGACACCGCTGTTTGCTGCGAGCATTGAACGCTTCGCACTCCTTAACCAGCAGTCGTCAAAAGCTGCCTGAAGCGTCAGGAGAATTGACATGACCGAGTTATCCTACGATCCAGACATCACCGGGCTTCTGGTGGTCGATCCCTACAACGACTTCATCTCCGAAGGCGGCAAGATCTGGCCGCGTCTACAGGCGGTCGCCGAGGCGAACAACTGCGTCCCGCATATGGAGCAGATCCTGAAGGCCGCGCGTGCTGCAAAGCTTCGTGTGTTCTTCGCAATGCATCACCGCCTGCGCGAAGGCGACTACGAGAACTGGAAGTACATAGCTCCCATCCAGAAAATGGCTTGGAAGCGCAGGAGCTTCGAATATGGCACCTGGGGCGGCGAGTTCCGAGCAGAATTCGTCCCCGTCGCCGGCGAGACGGTCGCACAGGAACATTGGTGCTCGAGCGGCTTCGCGAACACCGACCTCGACAATCATCTCAAACGGCAGGGTATCCACCGGGTGATCGTCATCGGCCTGATAGCCCATACCTGCATCGAGGCGACGGTGCGCTTCGCCGCCGAGCTCGGCTACGACGTGACTGTCGTCAAGGACGCGGTCGCCGACTATTCCGACGAAATGATGCGTGCGGCGCTGGAAATCAACATGCCGAACTACGCCAGCGCGATCGTTTCGACGGAAGAGATCCTGAAGGCGATCTCGGCCGCACGGCCCGCCGCTGTCGCGGCCGAATAGACCCCTCGCATCAACAAGCCGATCCGGCGATGAGCGCCGGACGGCGTATCCAGATCCTGCATCCAAGGAGCTTACAATGGATCAGCAGTCGAAAGTCCTTTACACGGCAAAGACACACGTCAGCGGCGGCCGCGAGCACGGCGTTGCGCGGAGTTCAGATGGCCAACTCGACCTGAAGCTTGGCGTTCCCGGGACCGACAAACCTGGCACGAACCCGGAGCAGCTCTTTGCAGCCGGATGGTCGGCTTGCTTCGAAAGTGCCATCGGCATTCTTGTCAAGCAGAAGCACATCAAGCTCTCAGGCGAAGTGACCATCGATGCAGAAGTGGATCTCAATCTCTCCCCAACCGGTGGCTATTCGCTGACAACTCGCCTCGCGGTCGGAATTCCTGGTGTTGATCGCGAAGTCGCGCAGCAGCTCGTCAACGAGGCACATCAGATCTGCCCATACTCGAAGGCGACGCGCGGGAACATTGGGGTCACGTTCACGCTTGTCTGACGACGGCGTTTCCAGGCGAAAGGAAAGGATCCAATCATGAAAGCCACTTCGATCATTCTGGCGAGCCGACCGGCCGCCACACCGGGCCCTGAGCATTTCCGGATGGAAACTGCCGAGATGCCGGCTCTGCGGGACAACCAGGTAATGCTTCGCGTCCTCTTCCTGTCGTTAGATCCGTACATGCGCGGGCGGATGAGCGCTGCCAAGTCGTATGCCGATCCTGTCCCGGTCGGGGGTGTCATGGAGGGCGAGACGGTATGCGAAGTCATCCAGTCGCAAAGCCCGTCCTTCAAGGGAGGCGAGATCGTCCGCGCTATGACTGGCTGGCGCAGCCACGCGGTGATGGACGCCGCAAAGGTCCGTCACGTGGATACTCATGGCGCCCCCGCTTCGACCGCACTGGGAGTGCTGGGTATGCCTGGCTTCACCGCATATGGCGGCATGAAAGTTATCGGCCAGCCGAAGTCAGGCGAGACCGTCGTGGTTGCTGCGGCTTCCGGGCCCGTCGGATCCCTCGTCGGCCAGATTGCGAAACTCGCGGGCGCACGTGCCGTGGGTATCGCGGGTGGAAAGGACAAGTGCGCCTACGTGAAGGACGAGTTGGGGTTCGACCGTGTCATCGACCATCGTTCCACGTCCTTTGCGTCCGAATTGGCCGAGGCCTGTCCCGGTGGTGTCGACGTCTATTTCGAGAACGTCGGCGGGCACGTTTGGGACGGGGTCTTCCCCTTGCTGAACACGTACGCCCGTGTTCCGGTCTGCGGGCTGATCGCGCAATACAATGGCCCCGTTGATTCCGGTCAGGATCGACTTCCCGCAACAATGTCAGCCATTCTGAGGAAGAGCCTTCTCATCCGAGGATTCATCAACACCGAGTTCCTGGAACACCACTACGGTGCGTTCCAAAACGAAATCGGGACGCTCGTTGCTTCTGGAAGGATCAAGTACAAGGAAGATATTGTCGACGGCTTGGAAAGCGCCCCCAAAGCTTTCATCGATATGCTCTCGGGTGGCAACTTCGGGAAACTTCTGGTCAGCGTTGGACGCTAGTCCTAGCTATGAAGGAGGCAAAGGTGGTAACACGCACTCTTTTTGGCTACCTGAGCAACGCACCGCGCAACTTCTCGAATGCCTGGATGGAAGACGATCGAAATCGGCGCCGGCTGCAAGCCACCAAAGGCTCCGATTGCAGCGGAAGCTGCGCCGCCAGGATTCAGGCCAGGTCTGACCGAAAGCTATGCGAGCAAAGATTCAAGGCTTCCCGGAAGAAACTGGATCTTCGAAGGCGCGTTGGGCGCTGGGGATCAGCAGATCGCGGATGCCTTCCCTCCCCGCACGGCGCAGGCAGTCGGCTTGGTCTATCGTGCGCTCGTGAATGTCGAATTCGATATCGATGTGATCATGCGAGCTCCGCGACTTCTCGGCGTTGCGTTTGCCCCCAGAGTGAACGTAAATGCTCCATCTTCCTGAAGTGTCGGTGCGAACCCAGCAACTGGAAAAGGGAGCATGAGCGAACCGGTTCGTGCCGCCCCAACCAATGCGACTGAACTGCGCGAAAGTTTGCAACTTCTTGCGCGGGAGCACTGTTATCTGCGCCTGGCATGTAAGCTGGGCGGTGCAATGCGCGGTGGATGACATTTTGCAATCCGCCACCGATCGGGTATTGCAATTCCCACTTAGTCTGAGACAGAGCTTACTTCAACAACTACAAGCCTAACGGGGTCGCGCCAAGTGAGGAGGCGTCGAACGTGTACCATCGGCATCAAGCTTGACGGCCATATTGACCAGTTCAGCGAGTGAACGCGCATTCATTTTCCTCATCATTTGACCTCGATGCGCTTTTACTGTGATCTCGCTTATACCGAGTTCAAAGGCGACTTGCTTATTGAGCAGCCCGGAGACGACGAAACTCATCACCTCTGCCTCGCGGCGGCTGAGAGATGCGTGACTTTCTCGCAATATGTCTAGCTCCGCCTCGAGCTCCTCATGTTCAGTGTTTGCTTTCAAGGCGCGTTTGATCGCATCGATAAGTGCTTCATTGTTGAAAGGCTTCGTCAAGAAGTCGACGGCCCCGGCTTTCATCGCGCGGACTGTCATTGGAACGTCGCCGTACCCTGTAACGAAGATAATCGGCAATCCACTTCGCCTTTCGGAGAGCAAGTCCTGCAACTTCAGTCCGTTTAGGTCGGGAAGATTTACATCAAGGATAAGGCAGTGCGGAGCTAGCGGCTTCGGTTCCGCAAGGAAAGCACCAGCCGAACCCAAGAGCTGGGGGTGCCACCCGGCACTAAGGATCAGCATCTCCAAAGACTCGCGTATAGAGATATCGTCATCGACTACATACACTATCGGACGCGTCATTGCCGATGAAGCCGCATGCGTACAGCAGACTGTATTCGTTGCCAGATTGTACATAGCGATTACCTCCTGATCAGAAACATCATCCTCATACTGAGGGGTGTGTGTGCTCTAGCAGGCCATATGATCGCGTTGAGAGCTATGCTGAACGCGAAAGCGAGTGCTTTTCGCATTTTGCACCATGGGCGGTCTCAGTAATCGATAGTATAATGTACAACTTCGGCCTAATGCCCAAAGCTTGAGTCGAATTTAAAAGACTGCGTCTGTGAAGAGCATCTGAGTTCAAACGTTGGAGTTTGATAATGGAGTTCCTTTCACGCCATAGAATATTTGCGAGCGACGATTTGGATGAAGGCGCCCATTTTGCTGGCCAAGTCTGGGAGCGAAATCGAAGTGTCAAGACCGACAAGCTGCGCTACGGCATCCGTTGGAACCAGGTGGGCCTCGATAATATAGGCTTCTCGTATATTGAACATGACTGCGCGGTTGATCTTACAGCACAGGGACCGCTGTCGGACCATTTTCGGATTTTCCTAAATGCCGATGGCATTATAGACCACAGAGTAGACGGTCGCGAGTTCCGGTCTCACCCCACAAACACAATAGTGCATAGTCCAGGAGCGGATTTGCATTTAGATATTCGCCCCTTCAAACTGCTGCTCCTAACCGTCGACGGAGAGCTGATTAACAATGCAATGCGGGAGCGCTTTCGAAAGCTGCCCCCTTACTCAAACTGGCTCGGCGTGTTGCCGGAGAGCGCTTCGCTTCAAACAATGCGATCAATGGCCACATGGTTGGCGCATGAACTTGATCAACCGCTATCGCCACTTGGAACAAGCGGAAAACCGCGACAGCATGCAGAGAGGCTTCTTACAAGTCTCATAGTTGAGTGCATCACTGCGGCGTCGCCCGTGGAGGCAGAGCGAGTGCTTGCCATCAGCCATGAGCAAGTCCAGCGGGCCGCAGAATGGATCGACGCTCACTTATCTGACGCTATAGGCGTCGAGGAAGTCGCGGCAGCAGTTGGCATTGGAGTTCGCTCGCTTCAAATGAGCTTCAAGCGCGTCTTCGGTTGCTCGCCGAGTGAGCACATCATGGCGCGGCGCCTTGATGAAGCGTATCGAAGACTATCCAACGCGACACAGGGTTCCACTGTCACTTCCGTTGCGACGGAACTTGGCTTCTTTGAACTGGGTCGCTTTGCAACGCGGTATCGCGAGCGATTTGCAGAACCGCCTTCTGCGACGCTTTCAAAGCATCTCTGTTGATCGCCACTGAGAACTGACCCGGCGAGATCCCGGTCGAGATCATCACACGCGAAAATCCTCTTCATCCTTGGATCTTGAGCCACTTAGGCCGTAGATCGACGGTTTGTCAGCCAGCTAGTCAGGATACTGTTTGGATGAGAAGCGGCGGGAGGTGCGGTATTGCGCGCATGTCCCGCCGCTCGGGGCGCTTTCGCGGCCGTCCGACATAGTCGACCCGGTGATCACGATTTCATCCGTTAGATAACGCGTGCACGGACTAAGCGCAACAGGGCCGTACGGTGTCAATCTCCTCAGGGCGCCTCGCCGGCAACCAGCGCAACAAGCTTTTTGCTGACGAGACATTTTTCCAGAAGACCGGAGGCCTCGTTGAGGATGGCAATCATGACAGGTGCGTCTGGAACTCGGAGAACAATCTCGTAAATCGCCAGAGCACCATTTCGACCGGGATAGTCTTTCAAAAGTTGCGCGTGGTGCTCCAACGCGTCAGCTTGACACTGATCGAAAGAATCGGTGAACCACATGTCCTCGTCCGACCCGGACGAGATCTGATGACAATAAAGTGTGACTTCCACGGACGGCTCCATCGGCCAAAAGCTGGCCGAGCACTATCCATATCCAAGAGCGGATAATGAATCCTTAGACGGACGCGAGGTGGACCAGCACTTTCTGACGCTCTCAAGGATTCAGATGGAGCTATTGTTTATAAGTCGGCGCTCGAAACATTCTTTGATCCTACGCAGCCTTCGCTCCTCCATTGCGCTCGATCTTCAAAGAGGGATGAACGACTACGTGGTTGGCAAGATCAAGCACTCGATCTTGTTGCTCCGTCAGCATGGCAAGCGCTCGGTTCCACTCCTCGTCGATGATCTGCGAAACCTCCGCCTCGAAAGGCTCCGGAAGTGGTTTGTCTTTGAGCTCGGAAACTGTGCCTATGAATACCGGCACCCGGCCAAGGCCATAGCTCCCGACCATCCTTCTGGCGACAGCTGTCGCCAATTCAACATCGGTGCCGCGTGCACCCCCACCGCCAATGGATCGATCACCAAAAACAGCCTTCTCCGCCGCCAACCCCGCCAAACTCACTGCAATGCGGTTTCGCAAGCCCGTTTCAGTCGGAAAGAAGTCCTCTTCCAGATCGTAGGTCACCTTCCCACCGATGAAGCCTTCAGCCTTCGGATAGAAGCTCTTCTTGACCTCGATCGTCGCGCCAACCGCATGACCGAGGGCGAGTGCTACCAGCGCATGGCCAGCTTCGTGAACAGCGATCCGTAGCAACTGCTCAGCCTTATAGAACTTTTTCTCAGGAAGCTGACCTTTGAGATCCTGCAAGCAGAGCTCTCGATCTTCATTCCTTGCGGCCCGGAGAGCATCGCGAACCATCAACTCTAGGTCTGCTCCCGACTTCTCTTCGAGTTCATCGGCAAGCTCTCGCAAGGATTCAAATGGCAGAACGCCCCCGCAATGGTGAGCAAGGATCTCCGCGCGGGTGTTTGAATCCGGAAGTGGTAGATCGAAGTGCTTTTCCAGACGTCCGGCCCGGCGAAGCGCTGGATCGATCCACTCTGGGAAGTTAGTGGCTCCCACGACGATTACTCCATCTCCTAGCGTGGTGAGAAGATAGAGGGCCTCGTTGACGACAGTCTGCCAATACTGGTCACCGTGATATCCCGTGGGCCGAGCATTCCTGGTGCCGATCGAGTCAACTTCGTCAATGAACAATAGCGCACCTTTGCCGTCAGCCGCGTCGGCGAAAGTTGTCCGCATTGCCCTAAGCATGTCGTCCAGCGCACCTTGCGCTTGCCATGCCCCGACTGTTGCGGTGACCAACCTCAACCCCAAAGCATTGGCGAGTGCCGATGCGAAATGTGTCTTTCCGGTGCCCGGCACTCCGGAGACGATCGCTCCCTTACAGATCAACCTCCAAGCCAATTTCCGTTGGCGCCAGCGTTCGACGTCCTTCGCGACATCCAACGCCCACGGCTTGATCTCATCATAGCCGGGGAGATCGAAGAGACTGGGCCCAGTCGCTCGGACACGATCGACGTCGTCCACATCAGCTAGTTCGTCTTCGTTCAGATTTGGTTTGAGGACGGCTGCCAATAGGAGGTTCTGGGGCATCCTGGCGACGGCAGCGGCTGCCTCGAGAGACAGTGGTGGTCTTTTGCACAGCCGCCGAGCTGCAGCGATATGGGCCGGCGTCGGCGGCTCGACAAACAGAATAGCTGTAGCGGCGTAGCGCACGTCCGCTGGCACTTCATCGACATTGCGCGCGATCAGGATGTCGAGACCCCCGACATCAAAGATCGATATAGGGATCTTGTCTCCGCCTTTCTTGTAAGGCGGTTTCGCAAGCCGCACTCTAATGTTCTGCTCGACGCGACCCCAACTTTCTTTCGTGCCATCCAACAGGGTGAAGGCAGCCTCCTCGAATTCTTCGGTGCGGAAACCGTCAGGAACAACGAAGATGATGAAGCCACCCGCGCCATACCGGAGCAGACCCGCAGCCCGCAGTGATCGAACCATACCGAAACCCGCCAGCAGCTTGCCAGGGTCATTCGCGTGCTTGGTTAAGAATTTGGTTCGATTGGTGAACTCCATGTTCAGTGTCCTATCCTGCTGACACCAGTCGCAAGCCGATACCAGCGGTTCATGGTCCGGGCCACTCCGACTTCAGGATTGAAATAGAAGAGTTGGCTGGTCACGATTTCCTTCCCGTCCCGTAGGCGGGGATGACCGGTGACAGTCCCGCTCAACGCGAACACGTTTCCGAGAACTGGTTTGTAGTTCGCGAGCACCGGAGCGTCGGCGATTGGTAAGTTTTCAAAATCTCCAGCTTCCGCTCGTTGGAGATCTTCTAGCAAGCGTCGAACTGTCGCGTCGTCCAGCCATTCGTAGGTCAAGCGTACCTCATTGATTCGAGTTCCAAGCAAGAAAGCGAAACTCACCATGCATCCTTTTTTACTCACAGTGACTCCTTATTTGCTCACAGTGAGTAATTGTCAACTATTATTTGCGTGACAAGGAATTTGATGACACTCAATCCTTATGAGACCGCCGCCTCGAATCCTCGCCGCCGCAAGGCTGCTCCTTGGTCAATCACAGACCGAGGTGTCGAAGGCTTCCGGAATAAGCCGGAAAACCATACATATGGCGGAAACCAATGGGGCGGCGGGCATAGCGAGCGTCGAGAAATTGATCCGCTACTATACGGCAAAGGGCGTCACCTTCATCGGTCGCGACGCTGATGCAGGCTGGGGCGTCCGCGCTGCATTCCTGGACTTTGACTATGGCGACAAAAACTCCCCAACAGAATAGTCGCCGGGTATCCTGTGGTCGGCCGTCCGCGGCCCGGCCTCTCGCCGGAATGACCAAGCTAAAGCCGAATGCCCACTTTGTGGGCAAAAATTGTCGGGCTGCGCCCGGAGTCTTTTGTTCATTCGAATGAAAGCAAGCCGGGCTCGCTTGCGTGTTGAGGCGCTGCTTGCCCCGGCTTGCATTCGAATATCACCGAAGCGGAATCCGCCTAGTCGGCGGATACTTCGATACCTTACGTTTTCGCGGAATCGTGCCTATCCGTGAAAACAATGGGCCTCGTCTATGGCAAACAGCGCGATCTTCGAATTGCCGATCGTATCGCGAAAGCCATCCATCAGAATGCGTTCGGGCGTTACATAGAGAAGATCGAGCGCACCGGCGGAAAGCGCCCGGCGAATCTCGATAAACTCTTCGCGCGACAGGGAGGAGTTCAACGCCGCCGCCCGAATGCCGAGTTGCTTCATCGCCTCCACCTGATCGCGCATCAGCGCGATCAAAGGCGAGACGACGATACCGACGCCATCCCGGCAAAGGGCTGGAATTTGAAAGCAAAGCGACTTGCCGGCGCCTGTCGGAAAAAGCACGACCGCGTCACCGCCGGCAACGACGTGTTCCACGACCTGTTGCTGCTTGCCGCGAAAGGCCGGATAGCCGTAGACACGGTTGAGAATTCCAAGAGGAGAACGCTCGGCACCGAAAAGCGCAGCTCCCGCGGAAAATGCGGCCTCTCTCCCGTCCATCAATGGCTCGCCGCCGCTTTCTTGACCCGACCCGACAGCACGCCGAAGCCGTCGACGATCGCCTCCTGGTTTTCAAGGCGAAGCCCTTCGAAGTGAACCTCCTGCAGCGCACGCATCAGCTGGTCGATGATCTCGCCGTTGCCGGTCTCCGTCGCCTCGGCGATCTCGCGCTCAAGCTCGATCTTCTGCCAGCGGAGCGCCTTCGCGCGCTTGTGGAAGGCGAGCGCCTGGCGATATCCCTCGCGCGCATCCTCCATTGCCGCTTCTTCGGTGGCGATCCAGAGGCGCGCATTGCGGATCTGCTGCTCCAGCCCCTGCATCAGGGATGCGAAGCCCTGCTCCTCAAGCCGCTCGACCAGATACTCCCGGGTCAGATGCGGACCGGCGACCGCCGCAGCAGCGCCCAGCATACCGGACCACAGCCGCTGGAGGTCCCGGCTGTCGTAGTCGATCGATGCAATCTCATCATATTCATCCTGCATCAGGGCCGGATGGTTGATGACCGTCAGCGCCAGCACGCTTTCGCGCAACGCCGGCACCTCCTGATGCCCGCGCACAAGCCCGGAGCGCGCCAGGCGCTCGGAAATGCCGCCTGACACGCGAGCACCGCGCGGGCCTTCGTTGCCGCGGCCCTTGGACTGACCGCCGCGCTCGAAGCTGCGCCGTTCATTGCCGCGGTTCTGGTACTGCGGTTGGAAGAAGCTGTTCAGCCTGTCACGAATGTCCTGCTGGTAATGACGGCGCACGTTCTCATCGGCAATCACCGCCACCAGCTGCTTCAGCCGCGCCTCGAGCTCCGCCTTGGCTTCCGGCGTATCGAAATTTCCGGTGCTGATCTCCCTGCCCCAGATCATTTCGGCCAAAGGCTTGGCTTGGCTCATCACCTTGTCAAAGGGAGCCCGTCCCTCGTTGCGCACGAGATCGTCGGGATCCTTGCCGTCGGGCAGCAAGGCGAAGCGCACGGTTCTACCGGGCTTGATCTGTGGCAGCGCCAGATCCGCGGCGCGGTTGGCCGCGCGGATACCGGCACCGTCACCGTCAAAGCAGAGCACCGGCTGCGGCGTCATTTTCCAAAGTAGTTCCAGCTGATTTTCGGTCAGTGCCGTGCCAAGCGGCGCAACCGCGTTCTCGACGCCCGCCTGGTAGAGCGCGATGACATCCATATAGCCTTCGACCGCAATGATCGTGCCCTCGCCGTTCGCTCCCTGCGTCGCGCGCCGGGCGCGGGCGAAATTGTAGAGCACGTTGCCCTTGTGGAAGAGTTCGGTCTCGTTCGAGTTCAGATATTTGGCCGGAGCATCGGGCGACATCGCGCGACCGCCGAAGGCGATGACCTTCTCGCGTGAGGACAGGATCGGGAACATGATGCGATCGCGGAACCGGTCATAGGATACCGGTATCTCTGGACCGTGGACGACCAGCCCACAGGCCTCGATCTGCTCCTTCGGCACGCCCTTGCCCGCCAGGAATTCTTTCAGTGCGTTCCGGCTGTCCGGCGCAAAACCGAGCCGGAAGGTCTCGATCGTCCGCCCCGTCAGCCCGCGATCGCGCAGATAGGCGCGCGCCCTCGCGCCATTGGCGGTCTGCAGCTGATCCTGGAAGAACTGTGTCGCAAGCTCCATGACGTCGAGAAGGGAGGTTCTCTCCTTCTCGCGCTTTTCCATCATCGGATCGGCAATCGGCATGGCGACCCCGGCCATGTCAGCAATCTGCTGCACGGCCTCGGGGAAGCTCAGGCCCTCGAGTTCCGAGAGAAACCGGAAATGGTCGCCCGTCACCCCGCAACCGAAGCAGTGATATCGGCCCTTGCGATCCTCGCAATGGAAGCTCGGTGACTTCTCGCCGTGGAACGGGCAGCATGCCCAATAGTCGCCACGTGGCACATTGGTCTTGCGCTTGTCCCAGCTCACACGTCGACCGATCACGTCCGAAATCGGCACGCGGTCGCGTATCTCGTCGAGAAAGGAATTTGAAAAGCGCATCTAAACCTCTTGGCTACCCTCCATATAAGCAAGTTCACCCCCGCATGCCACGAACTTTGCCGCCAGAAAGGCGCGCTATTCACAGGCTGGGCGCCTCATCACTCTTCAGGGCCGATTTTTGTCCCATCAACAATGCGTTACCGGCCCCTGCGACAGGGGGTGCGACATCGTCTTCGGTGGCACCGGCTCACCATCCTAACCGCCTTGTCACCGCCCGACAAAGGAACTTAGGAATCAATCATAAATCTTTCTAGAACAATGACTTAAAGACGAAACGTAGAATGCCGCCGCCGCCGGAAGGGAGAGCCCTGCCACACTTAAGGCAGCCATTTGGGCCAATTATTATTTTTTTGTAATTTGAAACACTTTCCGCACCGCAATAACTTCCAACTCAACAACGCGATCCCCGAGCGAGGCACCATCCCTACCCCCGGCGCCGCCTCGCAAGGGTGCCTTTGCAACTATCCCGCTGGTGAGGGCTTCGCCCTGAGTCGCTGGCCGGAAGCAAAGAGCAAGAAGGCAGGAGCTCCCCCAGCTCCTGCCTTCTTTAATTTTCAGCAAGTCGCAGATTCCCGACGTTTTTGACCTTAGGAAATATTGACAGCTACCTTTGGCCTGTCCAATGAGGATGGACCACTGGAATACCACATGGCCCACATAGTTGACGAATTTTTAGCGAGCGACTCCTTCTTCTCGGCAGTCTTGCGCTGCGCGCATGAAATGCTGACGATTTACAGGGAAAGCCCTCGGATCGCCTCGATATTTGCTTCGCAACAGCGTTGGTTGCTTGCGCATGCCGGCTTTGCACTTCACTACGGCTATCCGGACGAGCCAAGCAGCGCGCTTTATTCCGGCCGCTTCATTACATTTGCCGTCAAGCATGACATTGCAAGCCGCAACACCGCGGCCGCGTTCATCCAGGAGATGCTCGCCTATCGCTTTCTGCGCCCGATAGAAGGCGCGACCGACAAGCGCACGCGGCTGCTGGAACCGACGGAGACGGCGTCGGAACACTTTTTCAAGTGGATCGCCACGCATCTTTATATTCTCGACAATCTGGACGGTGGCGACCGGCTCGGCCAAGTGACCGCCAATCCCGCGACTGTCGCCCGCATCCAGCCGCTCATTGCCAAGGCCATCATCGAGACCGAGGCCGTGCGCGATCCCGGACCGACCTACAACCTGTTCAACTGGGCCACGTCAGGCGGGCTGGTCATGGACTACCTGATGAGCCTCGTGCCGTCCTTTGATCGCTCACAGAAGAGGATCGAGATCGGGCCGGTTTCGCTCAAGCTGATCCGCGACGAATTCAGGATATCGAACACGCACCTGAAGCGGCTGCTAGCGCAGGCCGCTGAAATGGGAAGCATGGGCTGGAGCGGACCGTCATACAAGGGAGATGTCTGGCTCTCCGGCGGCTTCGTCCTGGAGTACTGGCGCTACCAGGCGGCAAAATTCACCGTGATCGATGCTGCAGCCGAGGCCGTGCTGGGGCCCGCCGTCGCATCGACGACGGGCGCAAGACGCATCAGTTAAGCAGTTCCTTGACGGCGCCCGAGGCCTTCGAAAAGTCCATCTGGCCGGCATAGCGCTCCTTCAGAACCGCCATGACCTTGCCCATGTCCTTCGGACCGGCAGCACCCGTCTCTGCGATGATCGCCGCGATGTTTGCGCGCACGTCCGAATCGGAGAGCTGCTTCGGCATGAAGTCCTGTACGACCTTGATTTCGGCGCGCTCCTTGGCGGCGAGCTCCGGGCGGGAATTCTCGTCATAGATCTTCGCCGATTCGTCGCGTTGCTTCACCATCTTGGCGAGGATCTGCAGGATTTCGTCGTCACTGGCCTCTTCCTTGCCGGCGCCGCGATTGGCGATATCCCGGTCCTTGATCGCCGCCTGTATCAGGCGAACGGTCGAAAGACGCTCGGCATTCTTGGACTTCATCGCATCCTTGAGGGCGGCGGCGAGTTGATCGCGCAACATCATAATCACTCCTGTTTGAATGCCGCTTCATAAACCAGACGAATGCGTGCGATCAAATAAATTGCGAGAAACCCCGCAGAAAGCGAAAGAAAAGCGCCTTTATGTCGGGTACAAAGATTGACCTCAGGAAATAGCGTGGCTATTTACCGCCACCTGCACCAAAATTCGTGATCAGGCCTGAGAGCGTGCGCCTTGCCGCGCGCATATGCTTGCGAACCAAATGGCCGGCCAGCGTTGCCCAAGGACGCGTGGCTGCCGGAAACGGGATGAAGATGACCGCGACAGCACCCTGGACAACCGAAAAGCCCACCGCCCTGCTCGTTCTGGCAGACGGCACAGTGATCGAAGGCAAGGGCATCGGCGCGACCGGCAAGGTCCAGGCCGAAGTCGTCTTCAACACCGCGCTGACCGGCTACGAAGAGATCATGACCGACCCCTCTTATCTCGGCCAGATCGTCACCTTCACCTTCCCGCACATCGGCAACATCGGCACCAACGATGAAGACATCGAAGACCTGACGCCGGCAGCACGCCACGGCGCGGTCGGCGTCATCTTCAAGGCCGACATGACCGACCCGTCCAACTACCGCGCCGTCAAGCATCTCGACGCCTGGCTGAAGGCTCGCGGCGTCATCGGCCTCTGCGGCATCGACACCCGTGCGCTCACCGCCTGGATCCGTGAGAACGGCGCACCGAACGCGGTCATCGCCCATGACCCGAACGGCGTCTTCGACATCGAAACGCTGAAAGCCGAAGCCAAGGCCTGGAGCGGACTCGAAGGCCTCGACCTCGCCAAGATCGCCTCCTCCGGCCAGTCCTCGCAGTGGTCGCAGACCCCGTGGATCTGGAACGAGGGCTACGGCGAACTGAAGGCCGAGGACGCGAAGTATCACGTCGTCTGCCTCGACTACGGCGTCAAGCGCAACATCCTGCGCCTGTTTGCCGGTCTCGACTGCAAGGTAACGGTCATGCCGGCAACGACGAGCGCCGAAGACGTGCTCGCCATGCAGCCTGACGGCATCTTCCTGTCGAACGGCCCGGGCGACCCGGCAGCAACCGGCGAATACGCCGTTCCGGTCATCCAGTCGCTGATCAAGACCGACATTCCGGTCTTCGGCATCTGCCTCGGCCACCAGATGCTGGGCCTCGCGCTCGGCGCCAAGACCGAAAAGATGCATCAGGGCCACCACGGCGCCAACCATCCGGTCAAGGATCACACCACGGGCAAGGTCGAGATCGTCTCGATGAACCACGGCTTCGCGGTCGATACGAAGTCGCTGCCGCAAGGTGTTGAGGAGACTCACGTTTCGCTGTTCGACGGCACGAACTGCGGCCTGCGTGTTTCAGGCAAGCAGATCTTCTCCGTCCAGCATCACCCGGAAGCCTCCCCCGGCCCGCAGGACAGCCACTACCTCTTCCGCCGCTTCATCAACATGGTGCGCGAAAAGAAGGGCGAAGCGGCACTGGCCGAACGCTAGGCCCGACTCCGCTGAGAAATAGAGAAACCGCTTGCAGCAGACCGTTGCAGGCGGTTTTCTTATGCGGTGTGGAACGCCCGCCATGCCGCCGCGTTCCTGGAGAGACACCGGATGGAAGGGAAAGCGGATGCCGCAACCCGTCAAACTCCACAGGGGAGGCTGCCTGTGCGGAGAGGTCCGCTACAGCGTAGCCGAAGCGCCGCTCTATAGCGGCATCTGCCACTGTCGAACCTGCCGGAGAATTGCCTCGGCGACGACGCTTCCCTATGTGGTCTTTCCCGCCCGCACCTTCGTCTTCGCGAGCGGTACGCCTAGACGGTTTGCGTCGTCGGCCAATGTGATCAGGACATTTTGCGGATCGTGCGGATCGCCGCTGACCTACCAGAACACGACGGAACGCGACACCATCGACATCATGACGATAAGCCTCGATGACCCTGAGGTCTATCGCCCGCTGGCCCACGTCTGGGTGTCGGCGAAAGTCGGGTGGGATGTCATCGGCGATGACCTGCCGCAATATCAGGAAGGGCGTCCGGTTGACGACCAGACGCCATCGTCCTCTTAGGCGTGGCGGCGCATGAGAAGATAAAAGCGGCCACACAGCATCACGGCTGCGGTGAACAGCCCGATCAGGAAGCCGAACCAGATGCCGATTCCGCCGAAGCCAAGCGGGAAAGCAAAGGCCCAGGCAAGGAAGAAACCGATCGGCCAGTAGGCAACCAGAGCCATGATCATCGGCACGCGCGCGTCCTTGAGACCGCGCAGCAGGCCGTTGGCAATCGCCTGCAGGCCATCGACCAGCTGGAACAATCCCGCGATGACGATCAGCGGTCCGGCATAGGCCAGCACCTGAGGCGCCTGCGCCGAATGCGTGTCCAGGAACCAGCTGGCAAGGAAGGTCGGCATGATCGCAAACAGCAAACCGCCGATTGCCGAGATGGCGCAGGAGATCGCAAACACCGAAACCGCAGCCCTGACAAGGGCAAGGTGATCCCCCTGCCCGTGCGCGACGCCGACACGGACGGTAGCCGCCTGTGAAAGACCAAGCGGTATCATGAAGGCGATCGACGCCCACTGCAGCGCGATCCCGTGTGCGGCGAGTTCGATCGTGCCGATCCGGCCCATCAGCAGCGACGCCATGGTGAACAGGCTGACCTCGGCAAGAATGGTGACGCTGATCGGCAGTCCGAGCCGCACGACCTCGAAGAAGGCCTTCCAGTCCGGCCGCCAGAAGCGTACGAAAAGCTCGTAGCGGCGCGTTTCCGGCCGACTCTGCACATAGGCGACGATGAAGAAGAAGCCAGCTGTCTGCACGACGACCGAAACGATAGCGGCACCTCTCAGCCCCATCGCCGGCAGGCCGAAATGGCCAAGCACCAGCATGTAGGCAAAGATGGCGTTCAGCACCAGCATCGCGATCGTCACGTTCAGGATCACTGCCGCCTTGCCGATCGCGCTCACCAGCGCCCGTACGACATTGTACAGAAGCCCCGGCAGCACTGCGAACTGGCCGATGACGATATAGCTGTGCGCCAGCGCCGCCACCTCCGGCTTCTGTCCGGCAGCGAGCAGGATGCGCTCGGAATTGAAGAAGGCCGGCAGCATCAGCACCCAGTAGGCGAAAACCACCCAGAGACCCATGCGTAGCGAGCGGCGCACACTGACGACGTCGCCGCGACCATAGGCCTGCGCCACCATCGGGATGACGGCAATCGAAAAGCCGGAGCCGAACACGAGGATGGTGAAGAGGAACTGGCCGGCAAGCACCATCGCGCCCAGATGCTCCGGGCCGAGGCGGCCGACGATCATCACGTCGGTCGTGTTGATTCCGAGTTGAGCAAGTTGCGCACCGATCAGCGGGATCCCGAGCGCCAGCGTGGCGCGGATATGCGCGGACCAACGGTTATCGGTTGTCGGCGCGAGCTTTCGCGCGTCGATCGGGGTATCCATGACCTGTTCCTGTGATTCAATTGCCCACGGCTGCGACAGGCAGCAAGGGCCAACCGTGGTCTAACTGAAAGAAAAGGAAAGAAACACCAGAAAACGTGCAAATGATGAAAAATTCATCATCACATCAGCGATTCTGATGGTTCATTCCGCGGGTTGTTCCAACATCGGTCCCGGCTTGCCGACCCGCACCCTGAGCAAAAAGACCAGTGCCGCAACCAGGATGAAGATGGCAGCCATCAGGTACGGCGCGCCGGCGAAGGTGATCGGCGCATCCGCCTTGGTGAAATAGCCGAACATCTGCGTGAAGATCAGCGGCCCGACAATCGTCGTGATGCTGCTGAGGCTCGTTAGCGCCCCCTGCAGCTCGCCTTGCGCCGATGGCGGCACCTTGCCAGCTGCAATGCTGCGAAGCGGCGGATCGGCGACATTTTCCATGACGGTGAAGATGATGACGGCATAGACCATCCAGCCTTCCCAGGCGAAGGCATAGCCGGTCAGGCCCACCACGGAGAAACAGAGACCGACGACCGCCGTCTTCCATTCTCCGAGAATTGGTACGATCTTCGGCAGCACGACGCCCATGACGAACGCCGCGCCGATGCCATAAATCCCAAGCGAAAGCCCGATCTGCCCCTCGCTCCAGCCATACCGGTAGGTCGACACGAACGACCACACGGCCGGATAGACCGCATGCGCCAGCCAGAACAGGAACATGACGACGCAGATCCAGCCGATCCCGGCATAGTTGCGCATCTGCCTCAGGGCGCCGAGCGGGTTGGCACGCTTCCATTCGAACGCGCGCCGGTTCTTGTCATCCAGCGTTTCCGGCAACAGGAAACAGGCGGCAACGAAATTGGCGAAGGACAAGGCAGCAGCGCCGTAGAACGGCACACGCGGGCCAAACTCACCCAGGAACCCGCCGATCACGGGACCGATCGTAAAGCCGACACCGAACGCGATACCGATCAGGCCGAAATTCTTGGCACGGTTTTCTTCCGTGCTGATGTCGGCGATATAGGCGGAACAGGTGGCAAAACTGCCGCCGCTCAAGCCGGCCAGCATACGGCCGATGAACAGCATCCAGAAGCTGGTGGCGACAGCGCAGATGAGATTGTCGATGGCGAAGGTCAGCACTGACAACAGCAGGATCGGCCGCCGCCCGAAGCGGTCGCTGAGATTGCCGAGAAACGGCGCGAACAGAAACTGCATTCCCGCATAGACGACCAGCAGCCAGCCGCCGTCGAGCGCGGCGTCACTGACGGAGCCGCCTGTCAACTGCTCCAGATAGACCGGCAGGACGGGCATGATGATCGCGATCCCGATCACATCCAGAAACAGGATCATGAAGACGAGAAACAATCCACGGCGTACAAATTTCGGATCGAGCATGAGACATCTCTACAGCGTTGTTTCTGGAAAGACGATCTCGTCGCCGGAGATGTTACATATCGCAGGCCCATAAACGAAACAATACGTGAACATTTCAAATGTTTTGATAGGCTCACCAGTTCTGTTGATGGAGAAGCGGAACAAAAGGCGCACCTAGCCCGCCTTGCGCTGTTCCGCCTTCACGAAGTCGACAAAGGCGCGCAGCGTCGAGGGCATGTGCCGGCGGCTGGCATAGTAGAGGAATGGGCCGGAAAATTCAGTGACCCAATCCTCAAGGATCGGCACCAGCGCACCAGCCTTGATCGCCGGCGTCAGCAACTCTTCGAAGGTGCGGATGACGCCGAGGCCTGAGGTCGCCGCACCAACCTCCATTTCGATCACATTCGAGACCACCGGGCCGCGCGGCGTGACAAGAAGCGTTTCACCGTCCCGCTCGAATTCCCATGGCAAGGGCGCACCGCTCAGGAAGCGATGCCGAATGCAGTCGTGATCGATCAGCTCGGCGGGGTGCTGCGGCGTTCCTCGTCGAGCCAGATAGCCAGGCGCGGCTGCCGTGATGTAGCGCTGCCGGCGCGGTCCGATCGGCACGGCGATCATGTCCCGCTCCAGCCGCTCGTCATAGCGAATGCCGGCGTCGTAGCCTGCGGCCAGAACATCGATGAACGTATCCTCGCCCACGATCTCCAGCGTAATCCCGGGATAGAGGTTCAGAAACCGGTTGGCCATTTCGGGGAGAAACAAGCGAGCGGCGATCGTCGGCACGTTCAGCCGCAGGGTCCCAGACGGGCTATCCCTGAAACTGTCGAGCTGGCCGAGCGCTGAAGCCACCTCCCCCAACGCCGGCGCCAGACGTTCCAGCAGCCTCTGCCCAGCCTCTGTCGGTGTAACGCTCCGTGTCGTGCGGTTGAGGAGACGCACACCCAGGCGTTCTTCGAGGCGGCGAAGCGACTCGCTCAGGGATGAGGCGGAAACACCGCGTTTGCGAGCCGCCGCGCGAAAGCTGCGCTCCCTTGCAATAGCGGCAAAGGCATCCAGATCACCAAGAGGCAGATCATCCATTGTTCGTTTTTCCGTACAGCCCGTACAAATTTACTCGAGTTATCGCACAAGACCGCAGACGATAAAACAGCTGCTAGCAACGGTTCGGCCACGAAGGAGAATGACATGCAGACTTACCGCCTGGGAAGCACCGGCCCCGAAGTATCCGTCCTAGGGCTCGGCTGCATGGGCATGTCGGGGATGTACGGCCCGGCGGACCGCGCCGAGAGCATCGCGACGATCCACGCCGCCCTCGACGCCGGCATCAACCTCCTGGACACCGGCGATTTCTACGGAATGGGCCACAATGAAATGCTGATCGGCGAAGCGCTGAAGGGCCGCAGCCGTGACAATATCGTGCTTAGCGTCAAGTTCGGGGCGTTGCGCGATCCGGCAGGCAGCTGGAACGGCTACGATTCCCGCCCCGCCGCGATCAAGAACTTCCTAGCCTATACACTGAAGCGCCTCGACGTCGATTATATCGACATCTACCGCCCCGCCCGTCTCGATCCCGCCGTACCGATCGAAGAAACCGTCGGCGCAATCGGCGACCTCATCAAGGCGGGGTACATCCGCCACATCGGGCTTTCCGAGGTCGGCGCGGAGACGATCAGGCGCGCCGCAGCCGTTCACCCCATCTGCGACCTGCAGATCGAATACTCCTTGATCTCCCGTGGCCCGGAAGAGCGCATTCTTCCAGCCTGTCGCGAGCTCGGCATCTCGATCACCGCCTACGGCGTCCTGTCTCGCGGCCTGATCAGTGGCCACTGGCAAAAGGGCCAGGGCTCCAGCGCCGGCGACTTCCGCGGCATGAGCCCGCGCTTTCAGAATGGCAATATCGACCAGAACCTCGCGCTGGTGGAGGAGCTTCGCAAGATCGCCGAGGCAAAGCGCGTTTCCGTGGCGCAGATCGCGATTGCCTGGGTGGCTGCGCAAGGACACGACATCGTGCCGCTCATCGGCGCCCGCCGGCGCGATCGATTGACGGAAGCGCTTGGTTCCCGCGCCGTCACACTAACCGCAAGCGACATGGCAGCAATTGAAAATGCCGTCCCGAAGGACGCGGCCGCCGGCTCGCGTTACCCGACGGCAATGCTCAAGCACATGGACAGCGAAAGGTGAGTGGCAACTGACAGGTGAACGGCTTCCTCTCGAGGAAGCCGACGTCGATCAAACCGGCCCGGAAAACGTATCGCAGTCCGATAACTTGCCGCTGTCGAAGCCACGCTTGAACCACTTGACGCGCTGCGCCGACGTACCGTGGTTGAAGCTTTCGGGAACGACATAGCCCTGGCTCCGCTTCTGCAGTGTATCGTCACCGATCTGCTGCGCCGCATTCAGCGCTTCCTCAAGGTCTCCCGCGTCGAGAATGCCCTTCTGGTCGGTGAACTTGCCCCAGATGCCGGCGAAGCAATCAGCCTGCAGCTCGACGCGAACCGACATCTTGTTGGCATCGGCCTCGCTCATGCGCTGCCGCGCCTCGTTGAATTTCGGCAGGATGCCAAGCTGGTTCTGCACGTGGTGCCCGACCTCATGGGCAACGACATAAGCCTCGGCGAAATCGCCGGACGCGCCGAACTGACGGCTGAGCTGCTGGAAGAAGGCGGTATCAAGATAGACCTTATGGTCGCTGGGGCAATAGAACGGCCCGGTCGCAGCCGAGGCAAAACCGCAAGCGGACTGCGTCTGTCCCGAGAAAAGAACCAGCCGCGGCTCTTCATAGTCGCGCCCCATGGATTTGAAGATGCCGGTCCACGTATCCTCGGTCTCGGCGAGCACGGTGCGCACGAAGGCCGTCATCTCGTCGTTCGCAGGCGCCTGGCTGCTGCCGCCGGACTGGCTTTGCTCGTAGCCTCCTCCGCCCGTCGAGCCGCCATCCATAATCTGTAGCAGATCGATGCCCATCGCCTTGAAGACAAGGTAGAGCACCACGAGAAAGATGATCGTGCCGATGCTGAGGCCACCGCCGCGGCGCCCCATTCCGCCACCGGACGGAAAGCTGAAGCCACCACCCTGACCCAACCCGCCCATGGAAGGATCGCCACGCCGATCCTCGATATTGTCGGACTGACGCCGGCCCTTCCACTCCATGACGATCTCCCCGACCAAGCCTTAGGACGTTGTTTGACCAAACTATATATCCCGGCTTCCGGGAAATTCCAGACGATTCGAGCGTAACGATCGCCACGGCGGTCGCCAAAAAGGACCTACCGGCAACAGCGCCAACCATTCGGCAACGCATGAGCGTGTGGCCGCAAGCACTTGACCCGACTCTGTCTTTTACCTTCTTCTTCGGCGGAGGAGACTGCGAGAGGAAAGACAACATGAAAGCCGTGCGCCTGGAATCAACAGGACAACTACGCCTGCGCGATATCGAAAAGCCGTCTCCCGGAGCGGGCGACCTGCTGGTCAAGGTAGAGGCCTGCGGCATCTGCGGCACTGATCGCCACCTTTTCCTCGGCGAGTTTCCGTCCCATCCGCCGGTGACGCTCGGCCACGAATTTGTCGGCGTCGTCGAGGAAGTCGGCGCAGGCGTCAGCGGCTTCCGAAAAGGCATGCGCATCACCGGCGATCCGAACATTGCTTGCGGCCGCTGCGCGGAATGCCAGCGCGGCCGCGTCAATCTTTGCACGAATCTGCAGGCCATCGGCATCCACCGCGACGGCGGTTTCGCCGAATATGTGATCGTGCCGGAGAAGCAGGCCTTCGAACTGCCTGCGGATCTGCCGCCCTTGCATGGCGCCTTCTGCGAACCGCTTGCCTGCTGCCTGCACGGCGTGGACCTCGCCGAGATCAAGACAGGATCTTCCGTCATAGTCCTTGGTGGCGGGGTTATCGGTCTGCTGGTCGTCCAACTCGCAAGGCTTGCCGGTGCAACGAGCGTTGTTCTCGTGACGCGCAGCGCGGAAAAACGCCGGCTGGCGGAGGAACTGGGCGCAACGGCAACGGCGGATCCATCGTCCGGCGACATCATCGAACAGCTGATTGCCCCCAACGGCATTCTGCCCGGTGGGGCCGACGTCGTCATCGAATGCGCCGGCGTCAGCGACACCATCGAGCAGGCCCCGGCCCTTGCCCGCCGCGGCGGCACTGTCGTGATTCTCGGTGTCATGCCGCAAGGAACAAAGGTTGCGATCGAACCATTCGACCTGCTCTTTCGCGAGATCAAGCTGGTCAACTCCTTCCTCAACCCTTTCACGCACCGGCGCGCGGCCGAATTGATCGCCACACAGACCATCAAGGTCGAGCCCCTGATTTCGCGTCGCATCGGCTTCCACGAAGCGGTCGAAGCGATCAGCAATCCGGCACCGCGTGGCGAGATCCGCGCCCTTGTCGTACCGGCCTTGAAATAGCGACAGGCAAAGCCTTCGATTCCTGTCGATTCCGCAATTTATGGGGTTCCGTTCACGGATACATTTGCCTATAAGCCGCTTCTAGCCTGAAAAGACCATCATATGCGCGACCCGGCCGGTGCCTCCCACCCTGGCCGGCTTTCTGCGCAGCTAGGAAACGGAAAAAAGCCCATGCCGAAGCGCCAAGACATCAAATCGATCCTCATCATCGGCGCAGGACCGATCGTCATTGGCCAGGCATGCGAATTCGACTATTCCGGCACCCAGGCCTGCAAGGCGCTGAAGGAGGAAGGCTACCGCGTCATCCTCGTCAACTCCAACCCGGCCACCATCATGACCGACCCGGGCCTCGCCGATGCGACCTATGTCGAGCCGATCACCCCTGAAGTCGTCGCCAAGATCATTGCGAAGGAGCGCCCGGACGCGCTGCTGCCGACCATGGGCGGCCAGACCGCGCTCAACACCGCGCTCTCCCTGAAGCGCATGGGCGTTCTCGACCGCTACAATGTCGAGATGATCGGTGCCAAGCCCGCTGCCATCGACATGGCCGAAGACCGCGCCCTCTTCCGCGAAGCCATGGACCGCATCGGCCTCGAAACTCCGCGTTCGATGCTCGCCAACGCCACCGACATCAAGGATGCCGACCGCAAGACGCATGAAGCCGAGCGCAACAAGCTGAAGGAAAGCCTCTCGGGCGCTGAGCTCGACAAGGCGCTCGACGCGCTGGAAAACCAGTGGAACCTCGGCGAGACCGATCGCAAGCAGCGCTACATCAGCCACGCCATGGCGATTGCCGCCCAGGCGATCGACGTCGTCGGCCTGCCCGCCATCATCCGCCCCTCCTTCACCATGGGCGGCACCGGCGGCGGCATTGCCTATAACCGCTCGGAGTTCTTCGAGATCATCGGCGGCGGCCTCGACGCCTCGCCGACGACGGAAGTTCTGATCGAAGAATCGGTTCTCGGCTGGAAGGAATACGAAATGGAAGTCGTCCGCGACAAGGCGGACAACTGCATCATCATCTGCTCGATCGAAAACATCGACCCGATGGGCGTCCACACGGGCGACTCGATCACCGTCGCGCCGGCGCTCACGCTGACCGACAAGGAATACCAGATGATGCGCAACGCCTCGATCGCGGTTCTGCGCGAGATCGGCGTTGAAACCGGCGGCTCGAACGTCCAATTCGCCGTCAACCCGAAGGACGGCCGCCTCGTCGTCATCGAAATGAACCCGCGCGTCTCGCGCTCGTCGGCTCTGGCATCGAAGGCCACCGGCTTCCCGATCGCCAAGGTCGCCGCCAAGCTCGCCATCGGCTACACGCTCGACGAACTCGACAACGACATCACCGGCGGCGCAACGCCGGCCTCGTTCGAACCGTCGATCGACTACGTCGTCACCAAGATCCCGCGCTTCGCATTCGAGAAGTTCCCGGGCGCCTCGCCGGTTCTGACGACAGCCATGAAGTCAGTCGGTGAAGTCATGGCCATCGGCCGCACCTTCGCCGAATCGCTGCAGAAGGCGCTTCGCGGCCTCGAAACCGGCCTCACCGGCCTCGACGAAATCGAAATCCCCGGCGTCGAGGAAGGCGAAGGCAGCCAGAACGCCATCCGCGCCGCCATCGGCACGCCGACGCCGGATCGCCTGCGCATGGTCGCCCAGGCGCTGCGCATGGGCATGAGCCCAGAAGAAGTGCACGAAGGCTGCAAGATCGATCCGTGGTTCATCGCCCAGTTCAAGGCGATCATCGACATGGAAGCCCGTGTTCGCGAGCACGGCCTGCCCACCGATGCCGCAAACCTGCGCACGCTGAAGGCCATGGGCTTCTCCGACGCCCGCCTCGCAACCCTCTCCGGCAAGCGCCCGAAGGAAGTGGCCGAGCTGCGCAATTCGCTGAACGTCCGCCCGGTCTTCAAGCGCATCGACACCTGCGCCGCCGAATTCGCCTCGCCGACCGCCTACATGTATTCGAGCTACGAGACGCCTTTCGTCGGCGCCGCCCGCTCGGAAGCCGAAATCTCCGACCGCAAGAAGGTCGTCATCCTCGGTGGCGGTCCGAACCGTATCGGTCAGGGCATCGAGTTCGACTATTGCTGCTGCCATGCCGCGTTCGCCCTGCGTGACGCCGGCTATGAAGCCATCATGATCAACTGCAACCCGGAAACGGTCTCGACCGACTACGACACCTCCGATCGCCTCTACTTCGAGCCGCTGACGGCCGAAGACGTGATCGAAATCCTGCGCGCTGAGCAGGAAAAGGGCGAAGTCGTCGGCGTCATCGTGCAGTTCGGCGGCCAGACCCCGCTGAAGCTTGCCGAAGCACTCGAGAAGAACGGCATCCCGATCCTCGGCACCGCGCCCGACATGATCGACCTCGCCGAAGACCGCGATCGCTTCCAGAAGCTCCTGATCAAGCTCGACCTGACGCAGCCGAACAACGGCATTGCCTACTCGGTCGAGCAGGCCCGCCTGGTCGCGACCGAAATCGGCTTCCCGCTGGTCGTTCGCCCGTCCTACGTTCTGGGTGGCCGCGCCATGCAGATCATCCACAACGAGAGCATGCTGCAGACCTATCTGCTCGACACCGTTCCTGAACTGGTGCCTGAAGACATCAAGCAGCGCTACCCGAACGACAAGACCGGCCAGATCAACACCCTGCTCGGCAAGAACCCGCTGCTCTTCGACAGCTACCTGTCGAACGCCATCGAAGTCGACGTCGATTGCCTCTCCGACGGCAAGGATGCCTTCATCGCCGGCATCATGGAGCACATCGAGGAAGCCGGCATTCACTCCGGTGACTCGGCTTGCTCGCTGCCGCCACGTACGCTGTCCGCCGAAATGATCGACGAGCTCGAGCGTCAGGCGAAGTCGATGGCCAAGGCTCTCAACGTCGTCGGCCTGATGAACGTCCAGTTCGCCATCAAGGACGGCACGGTCTACGTGCTCGAAGTGAACCCGCGCGCCTCGCGTACCGTTCCCTTCGTCGCCAAGACCATCGGCGCCCCGATCGCCAAGATCGCCGCCCGCGCCATGGCCGGTGAAAAGCTCGATCCGCTGTTTGCCGCCTATGGCGAAAAGCCGGATCCACGCAACCTGAAGCACATCGCCGTCAAGGAAGCCGTCTTCCCGTTCGCCCGCTTCCCCGGCGTCGACACGCTGCTCGGCCCGGAAATGCGCTCGACCGGCGAAGTCATCGGCCTCGACAACGATTTCGCACTCGCCTTCGCCAAGTCGCAGCTCGGCGCCAGCGTCGAACTGCCGCGTGACGGAACGGTGTTCGTATCGGTACGCGACGACGACAAGCCGCGCGTCCTTCCCGCGATCCGCATGCTGGTCGAACAGGGCTTCAAGGTTCTGGCCACCGGCGGCACCGCCCGCTTCCTCGCCGAAAACGGCATCGAGGCCGTGAAGATCAACAAGGTGCTCGAGGGCCGTCCGCACATCGAGGACGCCATCCGCAACCGTCAGGTCCAGCTGGTCATCAACACGACCGATAGCAACAAGGCGATCTCCGACTCCAAGTCGCTGCGCCGCGCGACGCTGATGCAGAAGGTCCCTTACTACACCACCATGGCCGGCGCCGAGGCAGCCGCCCAGGCAATCAAGGCGCTGAAGGCCGGCAACCTCGAGGTTCGCCCGCTGCAGAGCTACTTCGCCTGATCCAATTGCGAAAACGCCCGGTCAACCAGCCGGGCGTTTTCGTTTGATCTCTCAGGAAGAAATCACTCCGGCCGCTTGAAATAAGCCTCGAGCCGATACCCATCCGGATCGATGATGAAGGCCGCATAGTAAAATTCGCTGTAATCCGGCCGCACGCCCGGCGCACCATTATCGGTTCCACCATTGGCGAGCCCGGCCGCATAAAACGCATCGACCGACGCCTCGCTCGGCGCCACGAAGCAGAAATGCAGCCCCGACTCCATATCCGGCACCACGGGCCGCGCCACCTCGCCGACCCAGAGCCCGACCCGATCGGCGCCATAGCCGCTGACATTGCCGAAATTCGTCAGCCGCTCATAGCCGAGCGGCGCCAGCGCGGCATCATAGAACGCCTGCGACTTCTCAAGGCTCTTCACACCAATCGACACATGATCGAACATAAACGGTCTCCCGATTGCCATTGCCGGCAACGCTACAACATTCGCGCCGAGGCGCCATGGCAATTATCGAGGTAGCGATCGTCAGGCCGCCATGACCGCCATCAGCTCGCGCACCCGGACCATATCCGCCCGAAACAGCGCCATCTCCTCCGCCTTCAGCCGCTCGTCGGGAATGCGCAGCAGATAGGACGGATGGACGGTGACGAACAGTGTCCGCTCCTTGCCCATCCTGATCGGCTGCCCCCTGATATCGGACAGCTTGTGCTTCGTATCGGTCAGCGCCGTCAGCGCGGTGGCGCCCATGGCGACGATCAGCTTCGGCTTGATGAGCTCGATCTCCAGATTGAGCCACCAGCGGCAATGGGTGACCTCGCCCATGTTCGGCCGCTGGTGGATGCGGCGCTTGCCGCGCGGTTCGTATTTGAAGTGCTTCACCGCATTGGTCACATAGACCGACCGCCGGTCGATCCCGGCGTCGACGACGACCTGGTCGAACACCTTGCCCGCCGGCCCGACGAACGGCCGCCCGGCGAGATCCTCCTGATCCCCCGGCTGCTCGCCGACAAACATCACGTTCGCATTTTCAGGCCCCTCGCCGAACACAGTCTGCGTTGCCTTTTCGTGCAGCGGACAGCGCGTGCAGACGGCCGCCTCCTCACGCAGCGACGCCAGCGTGCCCACGGGCGCCCTGGGTGCTGCGGGCACTCGGCGCGCGGCTTCTTGCAGCCGATCGTGAAACGGCAGCGGCTCGCTTGCCTGGCGTTTGGCCATCTCCAGAACCTTGCTTTCCGCATCGGCGATCATGCCGGGAATGAGATCGGCCTCGGGCAGGTTCTTCCAGTATTTCTTTGGCATCTCCGCCTGCATCGCCTTCACCTTCAGGCGCGCCGGATTGAAGATATTGGCGTAATAGGTCCGCCACAGCTGGTCGGCCGGATCGGTGAGATCGGGCTTCTCGCAAGGATCATGGCTGACGGTCAGCTTCTCCCCGTTCCATGCAGCCGACCCCTTCGGCGTCGCGATCACCCAGTCCATGTCGTTGAACCGCTTCTGGAAGAACGGCGCCTTGCGGGCGACGATGTGGTGATCCGGCTCGAACCAGGCGAGAAATTTCCGCCGCCCGTTGAGCGAAATCCCCGACCCGACCTCCTTGAAGCGCACGAAGGCCGTCATCTTGTGCGCGTCGCGGCGCACGCTCTTGTCCATCGCCCGGGCTCGCGCCACGTCCTCGTCCGAGGCGACATCAAGCAATGACCGGTCACTCTGCAGCCGCCAGAGCAGCCGGTAGAGCAGATAAAACCGCATCGGATCGCTATGGCAGATCACCGCTTCCGCAAGCCCGATAAAGGCGGGCGGCACCGTCAACGGCTTGGAAGCATCGAGCGCCGGCAGCTTCGGCAAGGCTTCAGGCGCGGCAAACAGATCCGTCTCGCGATACCGCTCCCGCCACTCGATCTCCTCGGGCGCGACACCCGAGGCAGCCAGCCGCCGCGCCGCGTCACGCCACTCGGCCAATTCCCCCCGGCCCTCCAGCAACACGGTAATCATCACAGCAACGACAGTTGTTCCGGCTTCGGCTCGAACATCGCCCTCAGATCCGGCCGGTCGATCAGCCGGCGCGGCGACCAGCCCTCGGCCGAGATGAACGCCTGCACCTTCTTGATCGACACACCGAGCCGCGTCAGATCCTCGATCCGGAGCCTTCGGAAGCGTCGGGCCGAGAGGATCGATTTCACAGTCTTCGTCCCCAATCCCGGCACCCGAAGCAGCGTCTCGCGCGGCGCCCTGTTGATGTCGACGGGGAAATCGTCGCGGTTGCCGAGCGCCCAGGCGAGCTTCGGGTCGAGATTGAGATCGAGCATCCCACCCTCCTGCGAGGACGTGATCTCGTCGATGCCGAAGCCATAGAAGCGATAGAGCCAATCCGCCTGGTAGAGCCGGTGTTCGCGCATCAGCGGCGGCTTGATCAGCGGCAGGTTCTTCGACGAGTCGGGAATGGGGCTGAAGGCCGAGTAATAGACGCGCCGCAGCCCGTAGCTTCCGTAAAGCTGCGCGCTGGTGCCGAGAATGGTCGCGTCATTGGCCCCATCGGCGCCGACGATCATCTGCGTGCTCTGCCCGCCCGGCACGAAGCGCTTGCGCCGCTTGGTCTGCAATGTCGGCTCGGACGCCGCCTCGATCTTCAGTCTCAGATCGCCCATCGAGCGGCGGATGCTGGCCGGCTTCTTCTCCGGCGCCAGCTGCGCGATGCCGCGGTCGGTCGGCAGCTCGATGTTGAGCGACAGACGGTCGGCATAAAGCCCGGCTTCCTCGATCAGATGCGGCGAGGCCTCGGGAATGGATTTCAGATGAATGTAGCCCCGGAAGTTATGCGTTGTGCGCAGCTCCCGCACGATCCGCACCATCTCCTCCATCGTGTGGTCGGAGGAGCGGATGATCCCCGACGACAGGAACAACCCCTCGATATAGTTGCGCCGGTAGAACTCCAGCGTCAGCCACACCACCTCGTCAGGCGTGAACCGCGCCCGCTCCACATTGCTGGACGAGCGGTTGATGCAATAGGCGCAGTCGTAGATGCAGAAATTGGTGAGCAGGATCTTCAACAGCGAAATGCATCGTCCATCCGGCGCATAGGCGTGGCAGATGCCGGCACCCTCCGTCGAACCGAGCCCGCCGGTCGTTCCGGAATCGCGCTTCGTCGTGCCGCTGGAAGCGCAGGAGGCATCATACTTGGCCGCATCCGAAAGGATCGCCAAACGCTCTTCAAGGGACTTCTTCATGCTAATGTTCACTATATGTTCCGTCGCTAACAGTCAAGAAAACGCCGTTGGGATTGATGATTTTCAAGTTTTGCGCGAATAGCCGCCAAAGGTTGCAAGTCAGGTTATCGAATTTTCTGGAAATTCGCGGCGGCGATCTGCTATAACCCCAAATCAATGACGATGTAGCACGGTTCCGAAGTTCCACTTCGGGACCTGTTTTCTTTTGTGTCTGCGCCTAAGCGGATACAGGGACTGAAGGACAGGAAAATGGTTGATAAGGTACCGATGACGCAGGGTGGGTTTGTCAAGCTGCAGGAAGAACTGCGCTGGCGCCAGCAGGAAGAGCGCCCGCGTATCATCGAGGCAATCGCAGAAGCCCGTGCCCATGGCGACCTTTCGGAAAACGCCGAATATCACGCTGCCAAGGAAGCGCAGAGCCACAATGAAGGCCGCATCGGCGAGCTTGAGGATCTGACCGCACGTGCCGAAGTTATCGACCTTTCCAAGATGTCCGGCAGCACGATCAAGTTCGGCGCCAAGGTGAAGCTCGTCGACGAGGACACCGAGGAAGAAAAGACCTACCAGATCGTCGGCGACCAGGAAGCCGACGTGAAACAGGGCCGCATCTCCATTTCCTCCCCGATCGCCCGCGCGCTGATCGGCAAGGAGGTCGGCGACTCGATCGAAGTCAACGCGCCCGGCGGCTCCAAGGCTTACGAAGTGCTCGCCATCACCTGGGGCTGATGGACATTGGCAGATCGCCGCCAATCAGCTGTTGTCGATATTGCTGACGTCGAAATCATAGCGCCGAACTTCAAAAAGCGGCTCTCCGGCGTCACGTCGACCATCATCCAGCTCATTCCAGTGCAGCGTGCCCTCGGCCAGAAGGTCGCGGCACTGGGACCCGGCTTACCGGTCGATCTGCCCCACATCCGTTTCAGAGACCTCCTCCAACTTTGGACGGCACCTCGCGGCCGGCGCTTCCGCATCTGGCATGCGCGCCGCAATATCGAGATGCTGCCGGCGATCATCATGCGCGATATTCTGCGCATGAAGCTGAGGATCGTATTCACGTCCGCTTCGCAGCGCCGCCACAGCGGCTGGACGAAATGGCTGGTCTCCAGGATGGATGCCGTCATCGCCACCAGTGGCCGGACCGCGAACTATCTGGAAGTGCCAAACAGCGTGGTCATGCATGGCATCGACACCGCCCGCTTCTCGCCCCCGGCAGACAAGGTAACTGCAAAGCGCGCCTGTAGCCTCGACGCCGGCAAGAATATCGTCGGCTGCTTCGGGCGCGTCCGCCACCAGAAGGGAACCGACCTTTTCGTCGACAGCATGATCCGCGTGCTGCCCACCCGGCCGGACTGGATCGCCATCGTTGCCGGGCGCGCTACGCCTCAGCACATCAGCTTCGAGAACGACCTCAAGGATCGCGTCGCCGCAGCAGGATTGGCAGACCGCATCCTCTTCGTCGGCGAGCATACCAACATCAACGACTGGTACCGTACGCTCGACCTTTTCATCGCGCCGCAGCGCTGGGAAGGCTTCGGCCTCACCCCGCTCGAAGCCATGGCAACAGCCGTTCCCGTCATCGCCACGGATGTCGGCGCCTTTCCGGAACTGCTGGTAACAGGCGAAAACGAGACGGGCGTCATCATCCCGCGCGACAACCTTCAAGCCATGGCCGACGCCGCCGCAGGCTTCATGGACGAGGCCGATCGCCGACACGCCGCGTCGGCGAGAGCCCGCGCGCATGCGATGGAAAAATTCAGCATCGAGGGCGAAGCGCAGCGGCTGAACGCGGTCTATATGTCTGTATAGCGCCGTCGCGATGTTTACGGGTTTCGTGAGATCGCCTAAAAAACAAGGCGGCTTGAATGAACAATAGTGCAAACGGGTAACAATAGGTCCATGTCGAGAGCTGAGCAGCACTTGAAGATTTTCGTATCGTCGCTGACGCGTCGTCGGCCAGAGATGCTGAATGCGCTTCTCGGCTCCTGGGCAGGGATGGCTATTCCGGACAACTGCACGGTGACGTTTCTGATCGTCGAAAACGATACGGAGCAGACCGCCGCTGCGGTTATGGAAGCCAACCGTGGGAACTTTCCGAATTCCAACCTTCTTTATGTCCTGGAGACGGAACTCGGCATTCCTTTCGGCAGAAATCGCGCGGCCAAGGAAGCGATCGCCGCAGACGCCGATCTCCTGCTGTTCGTCGACGACGACGAGGAGGTTGCTGAAGACTGGCTGGTCCGCATGATCGACGGCTACCGCCGCAGCAATGCAGCCCTTCTCGGCGCACCGTTGCGTTCGCGTCCGCCTGAAGCCAAACTCTCCTACATCCAGCAACGAATGTACGAGAACGTCGAGGCCCGCTACGCCCAGAAGGAGGCGCGCGCGAAGCAGCTCGCGACCCTCAATTCGACCGATCGTGTCACGATCGTCACCAATAACTGGCTGGCGGAGCTGTCGATCTTCAAGACGCATAACATCTGGTTCGACGAAGCGATGCGCTACACGGGCGGCACGGACTCCAAGCTTTACGCCGACGTCCGCCGTGCCGGTCTTGTCACTGGCTGGGTCTCGGATGCATTTGTGTATGAAACGATCCCGCCAGAGCGCCTGAGCTTCGCCTATCAGTATCGCCGCGCACGAGATCAATCGAACACGCATATCCGGCGGAAAAGCCAGACGCTCGGCCGCCCCGCGATCGTCGGCGTTCTGCCGGTGCCGCTGAAAGCCGTGATCCTGCTTGGTCAGCTCATCGCCATCCCGTTGACAGGCGGCAAGACCATGCTTGATGCGGCGCGAACAATGGGCTGGATTTCAGGACGCATCGGCTACGTCGCCGGAACGAAGTCGTCGCTCTACAGCGAAGTGACGGGTAGCTAATACAGATCGGGTCTAGTGCGTGATGGTGGACGGATCCCGCCACCATCATCCTGCACCTCAGTACCGCATTGCGCAGGCTTGCCGCCTGCCAACCCAATCACACCTCAACCAGCCCCAGCCGCTTCACCTGACGGATGGTCAGCATGGTGCGCACGGTGTCGACGTGCTCGTTTGCGGTGAGCACTTCGATCACGAAGTCCTGGAAGCGCGTCAGGTTTTCCGCGACGCAATGCAGCAGGAAGTCGCTATCGCCCGAGACCATCCATGCCTGGCGCACCAGCGGCCATTGTGCCGTGGCAGCGGCGAACGCCTTCAGGTTGGCTTCCGACTGGTGCTTGAGGCCGACCATGCAGAAGGCAACCAGATCGAAGCCGAGCTTCGGGCTGTTCAGCATCGCGTGATAGCCTTCGATGATGCCGGATTCCTCGAGCTTGCGCACGCGACGCAGGCACGGCGGAGCCGAGATTCCGACCCTGTCGGCGAGCTCGACGTTGGTCATTCGGCCGTCTGCCTGCAGCTCACGCAGGATCTTTATGTCGATGGCATCGAGTTCAGCGCGAACCACGCTTGTGCCTTTCTTTAATTTCCCTGCGCCAGCTTCTATATAAAGCGACGCAATACGCAAGATTGTTTCGCGCTCGCGTCGGAATCTTGCACAGCAGCCGGGAATGCCTTGTTGGTAACGCAAGGCTGCCCTTGAATAAAAGCATTGGTCGTTCATAAATGGCGAATGGATCGCGCTACGGTCGCCTTCGCTTTTGGCCGCCGCATCCTGCCAGTTGAAAGGAATACACACATGTCCGCCCGCCACACCAAGGTCCTCATCATCGGATCCGGCCCTGCCGGCTATACCGCTGCCGTCTATGCGGCGCGCGCCATGCTGAAGCCGGTCCTGATTGCCGGGATGGAGCAAGGTGGACAGCTGATGATCACCACGGATGTCGAGAACTATCCGGGCTTTGCCGATCCGATCCAGGGCCCGTGGCTGATGGACCAGATGCTGCAGCAGGCCAAGCACGTCGGCGCGGAGATCGTCAGCGACATCGTCACCGAGGTCGAGATGAACACGCGTCCCTTCGTGGCGCACACCGATAGCGGCCAGGTCTGGACGGCAGATACATTGATCATCGCAACCGGCGCCAAGGCCAAGTGGCTCGGCATCGAGAGCGAACAGCATTTCCAGGGCTTCGGCGTTTCGGCTTGCGCCACTTGCGATGGCTTCTTCTATCGCAACAAGGACGTGATCGTCGTCGGCGGCGGCAACAGCGCCGTGGAGGAAGCCCTCTATCTCTCCAACATCGCGAAATCGGTCACCGTGGTGCACCGTCGCGACAGCTTCCGCTCGGAAAAGATCCTGCAGGAGCGCCTGTTCGCCAAGGAAAACATCAAGGTGCTGTGGAACACGGAAGTCGCCGAAATCACCGGCACGCCCGCCAAGCCGCCGATGCCGCCGTCCGTCTCGGGCGCCCGCCTGCGCGATACTCGCACCGGTGCGATCAGCGACGTGGCAATCGATGGCGTCTTCGTTGCCATCGGCCACGCGCCGGCAACGGAGCTCTTCAAGGACAAGCTCAAACTGAAGGACAACGGCTACATCTGGACCGCTCCTGACTCGACGGCAACCAACGTCGAAGGCGTCTATGCCGCCGGCGACGTGACGGACGACACGTTCCGCCAGGCAGTCACCGCTGCCGGCATGGGGTGCATGGCCGCTCTCGAAGCCGAACGTTATCTGACGGGCCACATGCCTGTCGCCGTGGCCGCGGAGTAAGATCGGCATGAGGGGTGGGGGAATGCCATTGGACTGGGACAAGCTGCGTATTTTTCACGCAGCTGCCGAAGCCGGATCGTTCACGCATGCGGCCGACAAGCTGCATCTGTCCCAATCCGCAATCAGCCGGCAGGTCAGCGCGCTGGAGCAGGACGTTGGTACCAAGCTCTTCCACCGCCATGCGCGCGGCCTGATTCTCACCGAACAGGGTGAACTGCTCTACCGCACGGCGCATGACGTCCTGCTGAAACTCGAAACGGTGAAGATGCAACTCACCGAAACGACGGAAACGCCGACCGGCAAGCTGCGCGTCACGACGACTGTCGGCCTCGGCCAGGGCTGGCTGACGGACAAGATTCAGGAGTTCATGCAGCTCTATCCCGATGTCCAGATCCAGCTCATCCTCGACAACGAGGAAGTGGATGTGAACATGCGCTATGCGGATTGCGCCATCCGCCTGCGCCAGCCGGTTCAATCGGATCTGATCCAGCGCAAGCTGTTCACGGTGCACATGCACGTCTACGCGGCCCCCTCCTATATCAACAGGTACGGCGAGCCGCAGACGGTCGAGGATCTCGACAATCACCGCATCATCACCTTCGGCGAACCGGCACCGAACTATCTGCTCGACGTGAACTGGCTGGAGGTCGCCGGTCGCTCCTCCGACAACAAGCGCATTCCGCATCTGCAGATCAACAGCCAGACCTCGATCAAGCGCGCCTGCCTGCTCGGCATGGGCGTCGCCTGCATGCCCGACTATATCGTCGGCCGCGATCCGGGCCTGATCCAGCTGCCGATCAACGCCGACGTGCCGTCGTTCGACACCTACTTCTGCTACCCCGATGAAATGAAGAATGCGGCGAAGCTCAAGGCCTTCCGTGACTTCATCGTCAGCAAGGCGAGAAACTGGAACTTCTAGTTGTTTCTCGCCTGAAAATGCAAGCTGTGCAACTTACGCATGACTGGCATGCATAAACGGGGGTTGCCGTTTGCCCATTAAAGCACCATATCGCACTCAGCTGATGCACACGGTGGCTTTTCCTCCCAGTTCCACCGCATTAGCTGTTCCCCTCTGGAGGTTTTTACCTTCACACCTATAAGGGCCCCGGCTTTCCGGTGGCCCTCTTTTTTTTGCACGCTTTTTCCGCATCGCAACAACGAAATGCTGCATTGCATAGCAGGCATGCGCAAACAGGCATTGAAATATGCCTGCGAAAGCATCATATCGCACTCAGCTGATGCACTTTGGTGGTTCTCTCCCAGTGCCACCGCGTTAGCTGTTCCCCTCTGGAGGTTTATTGACCTTCATACCTTAAAGGGCCCCGACATTTCGGTGGCCCTCTTTTTTTGCTTAAAATTTAACCACGCAAAAACGCAGCCATCTCACTGTGTCGTGACTTGAATATCGAAAAGTATCAATCCATATATCGAGTAAAGACGATATATGGTTCGATGAAAGACGATGGACAAAGACGAAATCCTCAAGGCCCTCTCCCACCCGACGCGGCTGGAGATCCTGAACTGGCTGAAGAACCCGCAAGATCATTTCAGCTCGCAGGAACATCCGCTCGAGATGGGCGTCTGCGCCAGCCAGTTTGAGCGCTGCGGCCTGTCGCAGTCGACCGTCTCCGCGCACCTGGGCACCCTCAGCCGCGCAGGCCTCGTTACAACGAGGCGCGTCGGCCAATGGATTTTCTACAAACGCAACGAAGAAACCATTGCTGCCTTCTTGAAGCAGCTCACTCAGGATTTGTGATAATGCCCCTCGCCCTTCTTGTGCTGGCCTTGAGCTCCTTTGCGATAGGTACGACAGAATTCGTCATCATGGGCCTCCTGCCCGAGGTTGCCGCCGATCTCTCGGTCACGATTCCCCAGGCCGGGTGGCTGGTCACCGGCTACGCGCTTGCGGTCGCCATCGGCGCCCCGATCATGGCTGTTTCCACCGCGCACCTGAAACGGCGCACCGCGCTGATTGCCTTGATGGCGTTCTTCATTGCCGGCAACCTGCTCTGCGCCCTCTCCCCGAATTACTGGGTATTGATGATCGCGCGCATCGTTACGGCACTTTGCCACGGCGCATTCTTCGGGATCGGTTCGGTCGTTGCCGCCAATCTGGTGGCCCCGGACCGCAGGGCTCGTGCCGTCGCGCTGATGTTTACCGGCCTCACGCTTGCAAACGTCCTCGGTGTGCCGCTTGGCACAGCCATCGGCCAGGCATATGGCTGGCGGTCGACCTTCGCTGTTGTCACCGCGATCGGTATCGTGACCATTGCTGGTCTGATCGCCATCCTGCCGAGAGATCGCGATGAGGAACAGGGCAACATCTTCCGCGAGATCGCTGCGCTGAAGAACGGGCATCTCTGGTTGGCACTCTCGACCACGGTCTTCTTTGCCGCGTCGATGTTCGCGCTTTTCACATACATCGCTCCTTTGCTGCGCGACGTTACCGGCCTTTCGCCTGAAGGCGTTACCTGGACGCTGTTCCTGATCGGCCTCGGCCTGACGATCGGCAATCTCCTGGGCGGCAAGGCCGCGGACTGGAAGCTTGGAGCAACGCTCGCCGGCATCTTTGCCCTGATCGCCATCACCTCGGTCGCCTTCAGCTTCACCAGCCCCTTCCTTGTTCCAGCTGAGATCACCCTCTTCCTCTGGGCAATGGCAAGCTTTGCCGCGGTACCGGCGCTTCAGGTTGGCGTCGTGCGCTTCGGCAAGGATGCGCCGAATCTCGTGTCCACGATCAACATCGGCGCCTTCAACACCGGCAACGCGCTCGGCGCCTGGGCTGGCGGCCTGGTCATCGACGCAGGTTTCGACCTCACCCGCGTGCCGCTTATCGCCGCGCTGCTGGCGCTGATCGGACTGGTCGCCACGGCATTCACCTATCTTTCCGCCAAGGGCCGGGCAGTGCCTGCCCTTGCCGAATGATCCTCCCGTAAACGAAGAAAGGACTCCCATGAGCAAGCTTTTCGAACCAACACAGGTCGGCGACATCGCCGTCAAGAACCGCATCGTCATGGCTCCGCTGACGCGCAACCGCTCCCCGGGCGCAGTTCCGAACGACCTGAACGTCGAATACTACCGCCAGCGCGCAACCGCCGGTCTTATCGTCACGGAGGCGAGCGCCATCACGCATCAGGGCCAAGGCTACGCGGACGTCCCCGGGCTCTATACCAAGGAAGCCCTCGACGGCTGGAAGCGCGTGACGTCGGCCGTGCATGAGGAAGGCGGCAGGATCGTCGTTCAGATGTGGCATGTCGGCCGTATCTCGCACACCACGCTGCAGCCGAATGGCGGCAAGCCCGTCTCCTCGACCAACACGGTCGCGAAGTCGAAGACGTACCTCGTCAACCCGGATGGCACCGGCAGCTTTGCCCCGACCTCCGAGCCGCGTGCGCTGGAAGCCTCGGAACTCGCCGGCATCGTCGAAGATTACCGCAAGGCAGCTCGCGCAGCGATCGAGGCCGGCTTCGATGGCGTCGAGATCCACGCTGCAAACGGCTACCTGATCGACCAGTTCCTCCGCGACGGCATTAACGATCGCACCGACCAGTACGGCGGCTCGATCGAGAACCGCGCTCGCTTCCTGTTCGAGGTTGTCGATGTGATCACCAAGGAAATCGGCGCCCGCCGCACCGGCATCCGCATCTCGCCTGTGACGCCGGCCAACGACGCCGCGGACTCCAATCCGCAGCCGGTCTTCACATACGTGGTCGAGAAACTGGCCAAGTATGATCTCGCCTACGTACACGTCATCGAAGGCGCAACCGGCGGCGACCGTGCCTTCCAGCAGGGCGACAAGCCCTTTGACTACCAGGCACTGCGCGCAGCCTACGAAAAGGCTGGCGGAAAGGCGAGCTGGATGGTCAACAACGGCTACGACCGCGAACTGGCGATCGATGCGGTTGAGAGCGGACGTGCGGATCTTGTCGCCTTCGGCAAGCCGTTCATCGCCAACCCGGATCTGGTTCAGCGTCTGAAGAACAACCTTCCCCTCGCCGGCCTCGATCAGGCAACCCTCTACGGAGGCGGCTCGAAGGGTTATGTTGATTATCCCGCATTGGAAGCGGCCGCCTGATCGCAGCGATCCGAACGACGAAATCCCGCCCAACGGCGGGATTTCTTTTTCAGACACGCCGGGTAGCATACGGCCATGTTCGAATCTTCTCTCGCGCGTTGGCAGCTGATCGCGGACGGCGACCCCATCGTTACCCATTGCAGCCATTTGCTGCCCGTGCGCTGGCACGGCAAGCCGGCAATGCTAAAGATTGCCCATGACGATGCCGAGCGAGCAGGCGGGGCGCTGATGAAGTGGTGGGATGGTATCGGCGCCGCCAAGGTCTACGCCCATAGCGAGGAAGCCATATTGCTTGAGCGCGCCACGGGCAGCCGCTCCCTGCTGGCGATGGCGATGAATGGCGAGGACGATCAGGCAAGCAGGCTTATCTGCCAGACGGCAGCAAAGCTGCACGCTCCCCGCGCCAAACCACACCCGGCACTCATTCCGCTGCACCATTGGTTCCGAGAGCTTGAGCCGGCCGCGCGGACATATGGCGGCGTCCTCTCGCATTCGAGCAGGATAGCCACGGCACTTCTTGCCGAGCCTCGTGATCCCATCGCTCTCCATGGCGACATCCACCACAGCAATATTCTCGACTTCGAGGAGCATGGCTGGCTGGCGATCGACCCCAAGGGCCTGATCGGTGAGCGCGGCTTCGACTTCGCCAACATCTTCGCCAATCACGACCTGCCGAGCACCAGCCAGCCCGCTCGAATGGAACGGCAACTCGCGATCGTCACCACAGAGGCCGACCTCGACCCCATGCGCACGCTGCGCTGGATCATCGCCTATGCGGGCCTATCGGCGGCCTGGTTCCTCGGCGACGGCTCGACAGAAGCGGCCGAAAGCCCGCTGACCGTCGCCCGCATTGCAACAGCCATATTGGAGCGAGGCTAGGACGGTTGTCGCCTGAGCCGAGCCTGAACGCCGGCCACCGGCACCTCCGGCAGACAGCCCAATGCCGCCAGCGACGCTCTCACCGCCTCGTCGATCGGCGTATGCGGTTCCTCGCCAAGCTCTGCTACGAGCCGGTCGTTCGCCATCCGCAGCGGTTCGCGCCAGAGATAGCGCATCTCCTTCAGCTCGCGCATAAATGTCACGAAGGGTGCGGCGAGCGGCACGATCCACCAGGGAAACGCCCGGACTTTCGCCTTTCCTCCGACAGCCCGGTTGATTGCGGCGGCCATCATGCTGCCGTCCGCATCCCAGAAGCCATTCATGTGATAGACCGCAAATGCCGGCAGCGTGGCCGCCCGCTCGACAAGACGGACCATTGTTTCCGCCACATCGGGAAGATAGGCCCACTGGTGGCCGACGCCGCGCCTTGCAGGGTTCTTGATCACTGTAACAGGCTTTGCCGGCGTGACCATGCCCTGCGAAAACCAGCTGTTTGCAGCATTGGCACCGAAAAAGTCGCCGGCACGCACGATAATCACGCCGACGCCATTCTGGGACGCCACCTGCAGGCGGCGTTCCATTTCGACGCGGATCGCACCCTTCTTCGTCACCGGATGCTGAGGACTGTCTTCGCGTAACGTCGGAAACGCGTCGGGTCCGAAGTTGTAGATCGTGCCCGGCAGAAGGATGAGTGCGCCGTATTCCCGTGCAGCGGCAATCGTGTTGTCGAGCATCGGAAGCACCAGCTTTTCCCAGTCCCGATAGCCGGGAGGATTGACCGCATGCACAATCAGATCGACACCCCTCGCCGCTTCCATGACATCGCCGGTGTTCATCGCATCGCCGTGAAGCCATTCGAAGCCGGTCTTGTTAGTTCCGGCCTTGGTCGGATTGCGATGCATTGCCCTGATCTGCCAACCAGCGCTCATGAGCTTACGTGCAACCTCGCCGCCAATCCCGCCTGTGGCACCGAGAACAAGAGCAATCTTCTGTCTTTTGTCGGTCATTCAAACCTCCATCACATTCGATGGACCGACTATGCGCCGACATCAACATAAACAAAATTGACGAAAATCGTGCAGCCGTTATACATATTTTTATGGACATGGAGCCGAACTGGGATTTTTACCGCACCTTGCTGGCAGTGCTCCAGCACGGTTCGCTTTCTGCCGCAGCCCGCGAACTCGGGCTGACGCAGCCGACCATTGGTCGTCACATCGATGCGCTCGAAGACACCATCGGCACCCAGCTCTTTGTCCGCTCATCGAACGGATTGCTGCCGACCGAAGCAGCTCTGGAGCTACGCCCCTATGCCGAGGCCCTGGCGGCAACATCCGCAGCGCTGCTGCGCACGGCATCCGGCAGTCGCGGCCGCGTTGGAGGTACGGTTCGCATCAGCGCGAGCGAAGTGATCGGCGTGGAAGTGTTGCCGCGGATCCTCGTCCCCCTCATGGACGCCTATCCGGATCTAGACATCGAACTGTCCGCGTCGGACGCCATCGAGGATCTGCTGAACCGCGAGGCCGATATTGCGATCCGTATGACCGCCCCTGCCCAGGATGCGCTCGTCGCGCAGCGCATCGGCAATATCCCGCTCGCCTTTCACGCGCACCGTCGTTACCTCGACAAATATGGAAGGCCGCAGTCTCTCGACGATCTTGCCGGCCACCGCCTCATCGGCTTCGATCGCCAGACCGCCTATATCCGCAGCCTCGTCAAGCAATTCCGGATCCCCCAAGACATCGACTTTTCCTTCAAGGCCGATAGCCCGCTCGCGCAGCTTTCGGCCATCCGCGCCGGCCTTGGGATCGGCATCTGCCAGAATGGGCTTGCGGCACAAGACCTCGATCTGGAGCATATCCTGGCCGACGTCTTCGAGATACCGCTCGGAACATGGGTGGTCATGCACGAGAGCATCAGGACGACGCCACGCTATCGCGTCACATTCGATGCGCTGGTGGAAGGCTTGACGGATTATGTGAGGAAAACAGGGCGCAGAAGTCCCGCCTGACCAACTGTTCAGACAGAAGTTGCCATATGGTCAAGCACCCGGAGAAGCTTCAGCCGAACGGGTCTTCCAGTTTCCGTCGACCACTTCGGTCTCCGGTCTGTCACCGCCCTCGGCATATTCTTCATGCCATTTTCCCTTGTCGTCCTGCCAGCTGATCTCAGCGGAATCGCCGCCGACCTGCTGTTCGGCCGCCACGATGCGAGCAGCTTCAAGCGCTTCGGAATGTGTCGGGAATGCCTCGGAATACACATCTCCCAGCCGGTAGGCCCAGCCCCCGTCATGCGGGACGACTTCATAGACCACCTTGACCATGCATTTCACTCCTCTTCTTTTCTGCTCACCCGAACACCGACCGGACTGAATCCAGTTCCGCCGCGGGCCGTGGCAAGAAAACGAGGGGCGCCGCGATATGCTTCCGGCTGACCGATGCGTTAGTATTCCATTAAATCGCCCAGACTGCAAACCACGCGGATCAAGCCGGTCACTTGATATGTAAAATCATCGCCTTAGACTTGAGTGGTGAATCAAAATCGGAGCCGTCCCTTGGCGATTGCGTCGCGCTTGAAAGACGAAAGATATCTCCTCGTGGCGCTCGTCGTCGGGGTGATCGCCTTCACCACGGAACATGCTGTCCTCGAGATGGGGCAAGGCGTGGTGCTGGGCGCGGCAGCAGCCCTCGTCGGCACGATCGTGCTGGCATCGATGCGCGTCGCCCATCACGCGGAAATCCTCGCGGTCAAGGTCGGCGATCCCTACGGAACGATGATCCTGACCCTCTCCGCCGTGGCGGTCGAGGTTATCATCCTCGCCATCATGATGAGCGGCGAAGGTTCCCCCACCCTCGTCCGCGACACGATTTATTCCGCCCTGATGCTCGACATCAACGGCATCCTGGGGCTGGCAGCCCTCCTCGGCGGCCTCAAGCACGGCGAGCAGCCCTATAATGACAACTCCGGCAAGACCTACGGCGTCATGATCCTGACGGCGATGGGGATATCGATGATCGTTCCGGAATTCGTGCCGGATGACAAATGGCACTATTACTCGGCCTTCACGATCGTCGCCATGATTGCCCTCTATGGATTGTTTCTGCGAATGCAGGTCGGCCAGCACAGCTATTTCTTCAGCTACAGCTATCCGCGCGCCGAACGAAAGAAAGACGCCCCCGATGACGATCATGAAGAGGAATCGGCAACGGCCTCCATCGTGACCATTCTCGTCGGCGTCGTTATCATCGGCGTGCTGGCGGAATTCATGTCCACCTTCATGACGTCGGGCCTGAGAGGCACCGGCGCGCCGATCGCCCTCACCGCCATCGTTGTCGCCGCGATCTCGGCGGCGCCCGAGATCCTGACAGCGTTGCGCGCCGCGCTACGCAATCGAATGCAGGCGACCGTCAATATCGCCATGGGCGCTTCCCTCTCGACCGTGATCCTGACGGTACCGGTCATGGAGGGCATCGCGCTTTACACCGGCCAGCCTTTCGTGATGGCCATGACCCCGGTGCAGACCGTAATGGTCGCCATCACTCTCATCGCCGCGGCCATCAACCTGAACGACGGGGAAACGAACGCGATCGAAGGGATGACCCACTTCATCCTCTTCGCGACCTTCCTCATGCTATCTGTATTGGGGCTTTGAAGCAGCACTCGGCTGAGACAAACAAACTCGTCTCGCCTTGGCGCACATCGCTCAATCCAGCCGCCACATGGGGTGCATCAACTCGCAAGTTTCCTTGATACTTATTTAAGCTATCGCCGATAAAAGATGAAAACTTGAACCGAGGTGGAGAGCTAAACGATGCGGGTCAATGCTATTACGTCGGCCCCGTCCCTGCCACTTGTGGTCGACATTGTAGAAAAGTCCCTCCTGCTCATCGCCTGCGTGGCCGTCTGGTGGCGTGTTGTGCCGCACATGGCCGGCGCCTCGGCGATCATCGATACGCTGGTGCTGACATCGGAGGCCGTTGCGGTCCTCTTCATTCTTTTGCGGCGTCCAACCAAGACGCTGTCCCGCAATCCCCGGGATTGGGCCTTCACAGCGATCGGCACATTTAGTCCGCTTCTCGTCGCCCCGAGTGCTGCCGAACCGATTGCACCGATCGCGGTAGCGCTCTTCTTCACGATCGCCGGCTTCTTTTTGCAGATCTCGGCAAAGCTGGCGCTGCGGCGCAGCTTCGGGCTCGCCCCCGCCAATCGCGGCGTCAAGATCGGCGGACCCTACCAGTTGCTGCGTCACCCCATGTATGCAGGCTACCTGCTGACGCACATCGCCTTCCTGACAGTCCACCCAAGCATCTGGAACCTGCTCGTCTATTCTACCTGCCTTGTCGCCCAGTGCTTCCGTATCCTGGCCGAAGAAAGGATCCTTGGCGAGGATGCCGCCTACCGCGACTTCGCCAAGTCGACGCGATATCGCCTGATCCCATTCGTCTTCTAGACCCGGCACACAACCGTTCCAAACAAAAGCCCGCCTGGAAAAAACCAGGCGGGCTTTTGCTATTGGGTGTTCTGAAACGGCTTACTTGCAGGCGCCGCAGAAGCGCTGGATGCGCTTGCAGGCTTCCTCGAGCAGTGCCTCGGAGGTCGCGTAGGAGATACGGAAGTTCGGGCCAAGGCCGAAGGCCGAGCCGTGAACGACGGCGACGCCTTCGGTCTCCAGCAGTTCCGAAACGAAGTCTTCATCGGTCTCGATGACCTTGCCCGACGGCGCCGTCTTGCCGATCAGACCCGCGCAGGACGGATAGACGTAGAACGCGCCTTCCGGCGACGGGCACGTGATGCCCTTGGCCTGGTTCAGCATCGACACGACGAGATCGCGGCGACCTTCGAAGATCTTCTTGTTTTCAGGAATGAAGTCCTGCGTGCCGTTCAGCGCCTCGACGGCGGCCCACTGGGCGATCGAGGTCGCACCGGAGGTCTGCTGGCCCTGGATCATGTCCATGGCCTTGATGAGCTGGATCGGGCCGGCAGCGTAGCCGATACGCCATCCGGTCATCGCGTAGGCCTTGGAGACGCCGTTCATCGTCAGCGTGCGGTCGTAGAGCTTCGGTTCGACTTCGACAGGCGTGACGAACTTGAAGTCGCCGTAGGTCAGGTGCTCGTACATGTCGTCGGTCAGCACCCAGACATGCGGGTGCTTGACGAGGACGTCGGTCAGCGCCTTCAGCTCGTCATGGGTATAGGCAGCACCCGACGGGTTGGACGGCGAGTTGAATATGAACCACTTCGTCTTCGGCGTGATCGCCTTGTCGAGATCGGCAGCCTGGAGCTTGAAGTTGTTTTCCTGGGTCGCGGAGACGACAACGGGCGTGCCGCCGCACAGCGATACCATTTCCGGGTAGGAAACCCAGTACGGTGCCGGAATGACAACTTCATCGCCCGGATTCAGCGTAGCCATGAAGGCGTTGAAAAGAATCTGCTTTCCACCGGTGCCGACAATGGTCTGCTCCCAGGAGTATTCCAGACCGTTTTCGCGCTTGAACTTCGCAGCAATCGCCTTGCGCAGTTCCGGGATGCCGGAGACCGGCGTGTACTTCGTCTCGCCGCGATTGATCGCGTCGATGGCAGCCTTCTTGATATTTTCAGGCGTATCGAAGTCGGGTTCACCGGCACCAAGGCCGATCACATCGCGCCCCTTGGCTTTCAGCTCGCGCGCTTTCTGGGAAACGGCGATGGTGGCTGAAGGCTTCACACGGGAAAGAGCATCGGCAAGAAAGGCCATGATATCGGTCCTATACGGTTGATTTGGGCAGAAACCCGGGACCGGAATTCTGCGCTAAGCTCTATGTCCAATGTGCGCAGGCATTTCAAGCTCAAAGGCGTGATGGGGCCAATGATTCTTCGTGATCGATCGGTCGCGGCGCGCGTTGATTCGCGGCCCGAAGCGTCCGTCGGTCTGAATCATTTTGCGAAGCACTTGAATCGATGTCTGAAGTGAGCCCGATTTAGGCCCTGAAATCAAAAACTTCGCCAATATCCACCTTTGCCACGAATTGGCCGCAACAAATGCCGCGGCATGCCGCAATTCGGTCGCGAGCGCGCCGAGATCCGAGATGCATTTTGATGCATCCGCTATTGGTTCGTGAGGGACATGCCATGTTTGTGGAAGACGAAGTTGTCATAGGGCGCCTGCGCGCCCGCCGCGTTTCAATGTCATTGTTGATTGCATTCGTGGCGTTTGCCGCCTCGATCCTGATGACGTTCGGGCTGGTGACCGTCGCCTACGCCGACGACGGGCAGCCAAAGAGCGGACAGCTCGCCGGCCTCGTCCGCCCGAACGACGTCAACAGCGGCTCCCTGCTCTTCCCGGCAAAAGAACCCGGTTTCTTCGTCGAGGCGCCGCGTCTGAAGACCGACGTCCAGATGGACGTGTCCGGACCGGTCGCGCGCATCAAGGTCACGCAGCGCTTCCAGAACCCCAGCAAGGGCTGGGTGGAAGGCACCTACGTCTTCCCTCTCCCCGAAAACTCGGCGGTCGACGTCCTCAAGATGCAGATCGGCGAACGGTTCATCGAGGGGCAGATCAAGCCGAGGCAGGAAGCCCGCAAAATTTACGAGCAGGCAAAGGCGGAAGGAAAGAAGGCCGCGCTTCTCGAGCAACAGCGCCCCAACATCTTCACCAATCAGGTCGCCAATATCGGCCCCGGCGAAACCATCGTCGTTCAGATCGAATACCAGCAAGCCGTCCACCAGAGCGGCGGCGAATTCTCGTTGCGCTTCCCGATGGTCGTGGCCCCTCGCTACAATCCGGCCCCGATCGTGCAGACGGTGGAGTTCAACAATGGCGCAGGCTTCGCAGTGCCGACGGATCCCGTCGAAAACCGCGAAAAGATCGAAGCACCAGTGCTCGACCCGCGTGAAAACGCCAAGATCAACCCGGTCGCCCTCACCGTGAACTTGAAAGCAGGCTTCCCCGTTGGCGACGTCAGATCCTCGTTCCATGATGTCGATATCAAGCAGGACGGCGACCAGAACCGCACGATTTCGCTGAAGGGCGACAGCGTTCCGGCCGACAAGGACTTCGAGCTGACCTGGAAGGCCTCGGCAGGAAAGACGCCGAGCGCCGGCCTGTTCCGCGAAGTCCTGAACGGCAAGACCTACCTGCTCGCTTTCGTCACCCCGCCCGCAACGCCGGACACCGCCGCCGCGCCCGCCAAGCGTGAAGTCGTTTTCGTCATCGACAACTCGGGCTCGATGTCCGGCCCGTCGATCGAACAGGCAAAGGCAAGCCTTGCACTCGCAATCTCCAAACTCAACCCCGACGATCGGTTCAATGTCATCCGCTTCGACGATACGATGACGGACTATTTCAACGGTCTCGTAGCAGCCTCCCCCGACAATCGCGAAAAGGCGATCGCCTTTGTCAGGGGCCTGACGGCGGACGGCGGCACCGAGATGCTTCCGGCCCTTCAGGATGCGCTGCGCAACCAGGGCCCCGTCGCGGCCGGCGCGCTTCGTCAGGTCGTATTCCTGACGGACGGCGCGATCGGCAACGAGCAGCAACTCTTCATGGAAATTGCGCAGAGCCGTGGCGATGCCCGGGTCTTCACGGTCGGCATCGGCTCGGCACCGAACTCCTATTTCATGACGAAGGCCGCCGAGATGGGGCGCGGCACATTTACCCAGATCGGCTCATCCGATCAGGTCGCGAGCCGGATGGGCGAGCTCTTCACCAAGCTCCAGAACCCGGCGATGACAGACATCGCCGCGACATTCGATGGCGTGAAGGCCGAAGACATCACGCCAAACCCGATGCCTGATCTTTACGCTGGCGAACCTGTGGTGCTCACCGCCGAGCTGCCGGAGGAGAAGCCTGCCGGCAAGCTCCAAATCATCGGAAAGACGGGCGCGCAGCCGTGGCGCGTCGACATGGACATCGCCAATGCAGCCGACGGCCAGGGGATCTCGAAGCTCTGGGCGCGCCGCAAGATCGACGATCTCGAAGCCCGCTCCTACGAGCGGCAAGACCCCACATCGCTCGACAAGGACGTCGAAAGCGTCGCGCTTGCACACCACCTCGTCTCTCGCATGACCAGCCTCGTTGCCGTCGACGTCACGCCCTCGCGCCCTGCCGGTGAGCCGGTCAACACGGCAAAGGTGCCGCTGAACCTGCCCGAAGGCTGGGATTTCGAGAAGGTGTACGGTGAGCCGGCACCCGCACCGATCTCGCCAAGCAGCACGCCGGATCACGCCATGGCGGCACCGCAACAGGAGTTTGCGCAACTGGCCGAGGCGCGGATGGCTGCGGCACCGACGGCGAAAGCGGCCGGGTTGATTGCCCAGCGCTCGGCGTCCGTCAAGCTGCCGCAAACGGCGACCCGCGCCGACGAGCAGATCATGCGCGGCTTGACCATGCTGCTGCTGGCCTTGACGGCGGCAAGCGGGTTGGCCGTCTGGCGTCGCAGAGTGCGCGGCATTTTCGCAGGAGCCAAGCCGCATGACCGGTAGACTGGGCAAGAGCTTGAATGAGGAAGTCAGCGAATTCGGCGCGCTTCCGACCATCCTTGAACTGGCAATGGCCACCGCGGCGGCGACCGCTTACGACGTACCCGACCCCAGAGACAGGCGACTGCGCCTGCCACGCCTCTCGGCAATCGAGAAGGCGATCGCTGCCTGCATCGCGCTCCTTGCGCTGTACGGCGCGATCCTGATCGGCGATGGCCTCTATATCAAGGCAAAGGCGGAGCTATCGCAGGTTCTCCTGAAACGCGCCTTTGCCGCCGAACTCCGCGGCGAGGATGCAAAGCCGTGGCCATGGGCCGACTTCACCACCGAAGCCGAAGTCAGCGCACCGCGCCTTGGAAAGCACGCGATCGTGCTGTCGGGAGCATCAGGGGAAGCCCTCGCCTTTGGCCCGGCATGGCTCACCAACACGCCGCAGCCGGGTGATGAAGGAACCTCGGTGATCGCCGCGCATCGTGACACCCATTTTCGCTGGCTGAAGGATGTTCAGCCCGGCGATGAGATTGAGGTAACGCGCCGCGACGGAAAGATCCTGTCCTTCAAGGCAGGAGAAGGCCGCGTGGTGCCGTGGGACGAGAGCGGCATCGATCCATCGGCGCCGGGCCGTCGGCTTGTGCTGGCGACGTGCTGGCCGTTCGGTGCAACAGAGCGCGGGCCGCTGCGCTATATCGTCGAAGCCGAACTTGTTGACGCACAGGCGACCGGCAGCGTTTCGCCGGCCAACACAAATCCGTCATCGGAACCCCGGTGAGGGTTGAACGACCGCCCTCGCCGCTCCACGTTCCTTCAGACATGCGGCAGGGTGGATCATGAAAAGACTTCGAGACCTTCGTTTTGGAATAGCGTTGATAGTAGCAGGCAGCCTCGCCTCCCCGGTCTTCGCGACCGACATCGTCAATACGAAGAAGGTCGAGGTCCAGGTCGAAACCATAGTCGATGGGTTGGAGCATCCCTGGGCCGTTGCAGTCCTGCCCGACGGCGCCTATCTCGTGACCGAACGCCCGGGCCGGATGCGCGTCATCCGCGACGGCAAGCTCTCCGCCCCGATCGCCGGCATCCCGAAGGTCAGCGACAGAGGCCAGGGCGGGCTTTTTGACGTTGAACTTGCGCCGGACTTTGCGGCAACGCGGACGATCTACTTCACGGCGGCCACGACGAATGCCGATGGCTCCGGAACCCAGGCCTTCAGCGCGTCCCTCTCCCCGGATGAAAAGACGCTTGAGAACATCAAGGCCATCTTCACCATGAAGCGCTTCACGAGCGGCAACATCCAATACGGCTCGAGGATCGCTATCGCCAAGGACGGTTCGCTGTTCATCAGCATCGGAGATCGCGGCGACCGGGATCGGGCACAGGACTGGCACGACGACGCCGGCTCGATCGTCCACATCAATGCCGATGGCAGCATACCGAATGACAACCCGTTCAAGGACGGCGCAAAGGCGCTTCCGGAGATCTGGTCGAAAGGCCATCGCAATCCGCAAGGCATCACCTTCGATGCAGCCGATGACCAGCTCTACACGGTCGAACACGGCGCTCGCGGCGGCGACGAGATCAATGGCATAGAGCCGGGCAAGAACTACGGCTGGCCGATCATCACCTACGGCCGCGACTATTCCGGCGCAGAGATCGGCGAAGGCACCGCCAAGGAAGGGCTCGAGCAACCCCTCTATTACTGGGATCCATCGATCGCTCCGGGCGCGCTGGCAATCTATCACGGCAAGATGTTTCCCGAATGGAACGGCGACTTCCTCGTTGCGGCGCTGAAATTTCAGCTGCTGTCGCGGATGCAGCGCGATGACACTGGAGCATTCGTCGCCGAGGAGCGGATGTTCGACGGTTCCTACGGCCGCATGCGCGATATCGTCATCGCTCCTGACGGAGCGTTGCTGATCGTGACGGACGAAGACAATGGCGCGCTGCTGCGCGTGTCGCGTGGGCCAGGCGGCAACGGTTGAGCCGGAATATCCCGATGCGGCAACGCTGCAACGCACCGACCCTTGCTCAAATCGAAGGCAACTGGTAACCGTCGCCGCATTCGGCTTCTTCCCCAAATCGAGGATGAAATGACGCGCATTCAGGCGAACCTCCTTCTATTGCTTGCAGCTGCCATCTGGGGCGGCGGTTTCGTCGCGCAGTCGACAGCCATGAAAGCAATCGGTCCGTTCTGGTTCATCGGTCTGCGCTTCCTGATCGCGGCCGTTGCGGTCCTTCCCTTCATGTTGCGGGAATCGCGAAAGGCCACGACGAAGACGTCGCCGCGCCATCTGACGCTCTATCTGCTGACCGGTCTTGCGCTCTTTGGCGGCGCAGCCACGCAGCAGCTCGGCCTGCAGACGACGACGGTGACCAATTCGAGCTTCATCACCGGGCTCTACGTCGTCTTCGTACCTTTGATCGCCGTGGTCTTCCTGCGCCGTTCGCCGCATTGGATCATCTGGCCGGGCGCGATCATGGCCGTATCCGGCATCTACCTCCTGTCGGGCGGCCAACTGTCCGCCTTGTCGACCGGCGATCTGCTGACGGTTGTCTGCGCCGTGTTCTGGGCGGGACAGATTACGCTGGCCGGGACAACCGTCTCGGAAACCGGGCGGCCGCTGACCCTCTCGACGGCGCAGTTTGCGATTACCGGGGCCTGCGCGCTGGCGGTCGCTATCGTGACCGAACCGATCAGCTGGGAAGCCATCCGTGGCGCAGCACCCGAGATCCTCTACGTCGGTCTCTTCTCGTCTGGCGTCGCCTTCTCGCTGCAGATCATCGGGCAGCGCTACACCACGCCCTCCCAGGCTGCCATCTTCCTGTCATCCGAGGCGCTCTTTGGGGCGTCGCTCGGCGCACTCCTCCTCAACGAGACGATGCCGGCACTTGGTTATATCGGCTGCGCGCTGATGTTCCTGGCGATGCTTCTAGTTGAAATTGTCCCTGAGCTAGCCCGCAGAAGGGCGTTGCAGGGGCTAAAATCCAGTCCAAATCTGGGTTGATCGGCGAATTTTAGAAAAAAGTGAAGAAAAAGCGCAGTCGCGCTAGCGTTGCATTTTTGGCAAAATCTGCTCACAGATTATATTGCTGACGATATAAAACGTTAATCAACAGCTTTTGATGAGCGATTTTTTGCGTCAGAGGGGTCAAATGGCAGTTAGATTGCCTTTGCGAGCATCAAGGGGTTAAAAAACTTTTGCTTGCCAAATACCAATAATCGCAGCACTCTCACGGCGTTCGGGCATTTTGCGAGCATGGGAAGTCCTTAAGAATGTGCGCGCCGGAGACGCTAATATTCCGGTCAGTCGGTTCCGATAAAGCGGGCGACAGCCCCGCGGTGAACTCGGCTGAGTTAGAGGGGACCTTTTTCTCACAATTCAATAATTGCCTGCTAACGTCTCCGAGAGGAGGCAATATCAGTGATGCTGCCCGTGTGGATGGCGGGCAGAGATAAAAGGACCTGACGCATGGCCGAGACTGGCACTGTAAAATTCTTCAATACCGACAAGGGTTTCGGCTTCATCAAGCCGGACAAGGGCGGCGCTGACATCTTTGTTCACATTTCTGCCGTTCAGGCTTCTGGCCTGGCCGGGCTGACGGAGAATCAGAAGGTAAGCTTCGACACGGAGCCGGATCGCCGCGGCAAGGGCCCCAAGGCGGTCAACCTGCAGATCTCAGGTTGATATCCTAGCCAACGCTGTGATTTCGAGTTGAAGCCCGGCAGGAATGCCGGGTTTTATCGTTCAGCCTGTATTCACAAGCCGGCCCTTACCTTGCCATCATCAAGGTGCAAGCCGGAATCAGTTGAAACAGGACAGGACACGATGAACAGCATCGCCAAAACTCTCTTTCTGACGGCAACAGCTGCTGCCATCACATTCTCGTCGATCGCGACCGCATCGGCAGATGAGTGGCATCATCACCATAACAACGATGCTCTCGTCGGCGGCGCAGTTGGCCTTGCTACGGGATTGATCGTCGGCTCGGCTATTGCTGCCCCACGCTACGACGAACCGCGCTACATCGATCCGCCATATGCATATGACGATGCGCCGGTCTACGCAGCTCCTCCGCCGCGCTACTACCGTCCGGTTCCTGTCCGCGCAGCACTTGAGCCGTGGACGCCGCAGTGGGAACGCTATTGCTCTTATCGTTACCGCTCGTTCGATCCACGCAGCGGCACCTTTATCGGCAACGACGGCATGAGCCACTTCTGCGTCGCCAGCTGATGCCATAACCCGGCAGGCAAATGACGAAGCGCCGCTTTTCAGCGGCGCTTTTGTTTTGAGGTCAGATACCGCGCAGGAACGGGTTGTTGCGCCGCTCGTCGCCAATCCGGCTGCCCGGGCCGTGCCCGCAGATGAAGCCGACTTCGTCTCCCAGCGGAAGCACCTTGTCGCGAATCGATTCGAGCAGCTGCTCGTGATTGCCGCCCGGCAGATCGGTGCGGCCGATCGAGCCGTTGAACAGCACGTCGCCCAGATGCGCGAAATTCTGCGCACGGTTGAAGTAGATCACATGGCCAGGTGCATGACCCGGCGTGTGGTAGACCTCGAACGTATGCTCCCCGAGCGAAACGGTGTCCCCATCCTTCAGCCAGCGATCCGGTACGACGTTCTGCATGCCCGTAAGGCCGTACTTCTGCGCCTGCGTCTCGATCCGCTGCAGGAGCGGAAGGTCATCCTCGTGCGGCCCGACGATATCGACGCCGAGCGCTTCCTTGAGCTCCTTGGCCCCGCCGGCATGATCGAGGTGACCATGGGTCAACCAGATCTCCTTGACGACGAATCCGTTCTCTTTCACCGCCTGCAGGATATTTGGCACGTCGCCGCCCGGGTCCACGACAACGGCCTCCTTGGTCTCGGGATCGAACAGGATCGTGCAGTTCTGCTGAAATGCCGTCACCGGAATAATGCCAGCCTGGAGCATGCTCATGAGTGCCTCGCTTCATGTCTATGATGACGCGGTATAGTCGGAAACGCGTGCGCACGCAGCCGGCATTTTTTGAACACAGCGTAAAGCGACACTGCCCCGCGCAGCGGTAGGCATCGTGAATGGGCGGAACCTCCCCTTCCCTTGGGCGTTACCAACCTATCGGAAACAAGGAGTACCAAGATGACCTTGAAGCGAAATCTTTTCCTGGCAGGCGTGATCCTGGCGGCAAGCGCCGGGCTTGGCCGGGCGGAAGAAATGGCGGCGACGGCCATCAATGATATGACGATCCGCTCTGGTCCAGGCACGCAATACCCGGCTGTAGGCGTTGCGACGCGCGGCTCCCAGACGATCCTGGATGGCTGCGTCGCGGGTAGCAAATGGTGTCGCGTGGACGTGAACGGCATGCGCGGTTGGGTCTACGCCCAGTATCTTGAAGTCGATCAGGGCGGCAGTCCCGTTGTCGTGGAAGAACACCAGCAGGATCTCGGCGTGCCTGTCGTGACCTATGAAGCAACGGCAAGCGTCGCCCAGACAGATGTGGCGCAGGCTGAACCAGCGCCCGGCGACGAGTTGCTCGGCCCGGTCGGCTCAGTTGATACGATAGAGCCGCCAGCAAACGTCACGACCTACATCGAAACCAATCCGGGGCAGACGATCGATCTTGGTGGTGACGTCGTGGTCGGCGCCCAGGTGCCGGCAAGCGTAACGTTCCAGGAAGTCCCTGACTACCAGTACCGTTATGCACGCATCAACAACAGGCCGGTCCTGGTCGATCCGGGCACGCGACGGATCGTGTATGTCTACCATTAAGGTTTGAGAACCTGCCCGATCAAGGCGGCCACACGGCCGCCTTTTCTGTGAGCAGTGTCACACAAAATTCTCACGTATGGGTTGCCATCCATTTCACTTTGCACTTGCATATGCTAAAACACTGATATTCAGACGATATCCCTGTTCCCATCGGACGCCGGATCGCCTGTATGGCTGGCGATCATCGAAGATCGCGCAGCCGGCGATGCGTTTGAGGAAACGCAAGGAGGGAAATCATGGAAGCTCTGATACCAATCATTACCCAGGTGATTGCCGGTGCGGTCGGCGGCAATGTCGCAAGTGCCGCGCTGAAGCAGGTCGCTATCAACGCCGTTGCCAGAACAATTGCCGGCGCCGTCGGCGGGATCGGCGGCGGCATACTGCTCAGCATGTTCGGTGGCGAGGCCCAGATGACCGGGCTGATCGCCGACGGCATCGGTGGCTTGATCGGCGGCGGCATCCTGTCGACGATCGTCGGCGCCGTCGCCGCCAAGGCAAGATAATAGGCACTCAGGCAAACGGCCAGCCATCCAAAGATGCACCGGCCGTAAGCTCTCTGTTCCATCACCGGCAGCCGCCGCGAGGGATCCGAACGAGATTCGGGTCGCTGAGGAAGATATTGGCCGCGCACCAGCGTCTGATTCGCTCGGCTGCCCCGAAACGCCCTCGCATCGCGTCAGCGGTTGTTCGATCGTGTCTTCTTCGCGGTCGAGACATGCGCTCGCCATTGGCGTGGCCTACTGCCGCCGGCGCCAAAAAGGAACCCGAAACCGCGATGCACGCCCGGCCCTTGCACGGGACTGTTGATTGTTGTCCCGGTTCCGTCTTATCCACGGACACAGGGGAAATCGCACGTTGCGTCGGCGGCGTCGCGAATGCGGTTGAGTTTTCGGTGAAATCCCGATCTCGTTCGCTTCGCGAAGCCAGGAGGAGTGAACAATCTCGCAAATTGCGCCAATATTGCTGGCATGATTTAGATCGTTCAGGACAACGTCGGAAACGAAAGGAAATGCCAAATTGGCACGACAGAGCAGCCCGAAAGTCGCGAAGCCTGAGCCATTGAAGATGCCGATGGAAAACACCGATACCATCGATTTCGACATCATCGAGCTGCTGTTCTTCTCCTATCGCGACTTCGTTTCCGACCCGGATGCGATCCTGGCGGAAAGCGGCTTCGGGCGCGCACATCACCGCGTTGTACATTTCGTTAACCGCAATCCCGGCATGACCGTTGCCGATCTGCTGGATACGTTGAAGATTACCAAGCAGAGTCTCGCAAGGGTACTCAAACAACTCATCGATTCGGGGTATATTCGCCAGATCGCGGGTCCGGAGGACAGGCGGCAGCGGAAGCTTTATCCGACAGAGACAGGGCGCGAGCTTGCCTTTGCACTGGCAGAGCCGCAATCGCGCCGTATTGAAAGAGCATTCGACGGAGCTTCTCCGGAGATACGGGAAGGTGTGAAAGCCTTTCTGAGTGGCATGCGGAACAGAAAGAACTCGAAAGCGGACTGAATGGCGGTCAAGACAGTTATATCAGATGATGCGGCGCATTTGCTGGTTGTGGACGACGACACGCGCATTCGTGCGCTGCTCAACCGCTATCTGACCGAAAACGGCTTCAGGGTGACGGTGGCTGCGGACGGAGCAGAAGCGCGCCGCAAACTCACGGGCCTCGACTTCGATCTGATCGTCATGGACGTGATGATGCCTGGCGAGTCCGGCATAGACGTCACCAAGGGCTTACGCTCGATCAAGAACGTGCCGATCATCATGCTGACGGCGTTGGCGGAATCCGGCAACCGCATCGCCGGCCTCGAAGCGGGGGCCGACGATTACCTGTCCAAGCCCTTCGATCCGCGCGAACTCGTTCTGCGCATCAACAACATCCTGCGGCGCAACGTCTCGAACGACGCCCCCAAGATCGAACAGGTGATGTTCGGGCCGTACACGTTCTCGCTCACGCGCAAGGAGCTCAAGAAGGCTTCCGAGATCGTGCGCCTGACGGATCGTGAGCAGGAAATCATGCTTCTGTTTGCCAAGCGCGCCGGCGACACCATTCCGCGCCACGAGCTCATCGGCAACGATGTTGATGTCGGTGAACGCACGATCGACGTGCAGATCAACCGCCTCCGCCGCAAAATAGAAGACGATCCCGCAAATCCGGTCTGGCTCCAGACGGTTCGTGGTATAGGATACCGGCTGAGCATCGATTGAAGCCCCAACGTCAGGACCCTGCGACTTAGATGGTGACGTTCGACTCCCTGCGCCGCGAGGACCGCTCGCCCGCCCACGGATGGCGATGGCTAAGCCGCTGGTTCCGCCATCAGCTACCGACGGGCCTCTACGTCCGCTCGCTTCTCATCATCATCATCCCGATGGTGCTGCTGCAATCGGTCGTCGCTGCGCTCTTCATGGAACGCCATTGGCAGATGGTCACCCAGCGCCTTTCGATGGGCGTGACCCGCGATATCGCGGCGATCATCCAGATGATCGAAACCTATCCCCAGGATAGCGACTACAGCACGGCGACCCGCATCGCCCGCGAACAACTCGGATTGCAGGTGTCGGTCGAACCGGATGGCGACCTGCCCCCACCGCGCGTCAAGCCGTTCTTCTCGATCCTCGACGGGATCTTGAGCGACGAGATTAGCGATCAGATCAAACGCCCGTTCTGGATCGATACCGTCGGTGATTCCAGCTTGGTCGAGATCCGCATCAAGCTGAAGGACAAGATCTTGCGCGTGCTTGCCAAGCGCAACCAGACCTACGCGTCGAATACGCATATATTCATCGTCTGGATGGTTGCCGCGTCGCTGGTGTTGATCGGGATCTCCATCCTCTTCCTGCGCGGCCAGATCCGCCCGATCCAGGCATTGGCCGCCGCCGCCGAGAGCTTCGGCAAAGGGCAGAAGGACGAGACGTTCTATCCGCGCGGCGCCGACGAAGTGCGCCGTGCCGGTCTCGCCTTCATTCTCATGCGCGAACGCATCGAGCGGCAGATCGAGCAGCGCACCGCGATGCTGACAGGCGTCAGTCACGACCTGCGAACCATTCTGACGCGTTTCAAGCTCCAGCTCGCACTAGCGGGTGATCACGCCGATTTGCAGGGGCTGAACGACGATATCAACGACATGCAGTCGATGCTGGAAGCCTACATGGCCTTCGCCCGCAGCGAGGTCGAAGAAGATGTCGGCCAGTTGAAGCTGAGCGAGCTGTTCGAAAAGCTCGCGCCTGACTTCGCCCTGAACGGCAAGACGATGACCTATACGATCGAAGGCGACGACGAGATCCTCGTCCGTCCGAATGCTTTTACGCGACTGGTGACGAACCTCGCCTCGAATGCCCGCCGCTATGCCAAGACGCTCAACATAGAAGCAAAGCACAGCGCCAAATGGCTGACTGTCATCTTCGACGATGACGGCCCCGGCATCCCGGAAGCCAATCGCGAAGACGTCTTCAAGCCATTCTTTCGCCTCGACGAGGCACGCAATCTGGATGCCTCGGGAACAGGACTTGGCCTTGCTATCGCCCGCGATATCGCCCGCAGCCACGGCGGCAACGTAACGCTCGGCGACAGCCCGCTGGGTGGCCTGCGCGCAACCATCCGCCTGCCGGCCTGAGGTTGCGGATGGGCATCGATACCACGGCAATGACATGGTTCAATCCGCCGGCCTTCGCTGAAGAGCGGAATGGAGCCCTTCTCGTCCGATCGGGCGAAAAGACCGATTTCTGGCAAGGGACCTACTACGGCTTCCATCGGGATGACGGGCATTTCCTGCACCAGGAAAGAAGCGGTGATTTCACCGCGGAGGTCACCTTTTCCGCCAGATATGAGGCCCTGTACGACCAGGCCGGTCTCATGGTGCGCGCCGACGCCGCCCATTGGATGAAATGCGGTATCGAATACACCGATGGCGCAAGGCATTTCAGCGTCGTTGTGACTAACGGAAATTCAGATTGGTCAGCCTTTCGCCTTGATCATGATTTCGACAGGATAACGGTCAGAGCGACGAGAAACGGCGATGCGCTTTTCGTGCAATACCGAACCGATGGCATGAACGAATGGCGCATGGCTCGGCTTGCCTGGTTCGATCCGGCGTTCAGGAACGTATCGGTCGGGCCGGTCTTTTGTTCGCCGCAGCGCGCAGGCTTCGAAGCCGTGTTCCACGACTACGCGCTGACCGATCCGGTCTCGCGCGATATCCACTGATCACATCAGTTTCTTGCCGTTCGGCACCGGCTTGTCTGTCGCGGCAAGTACGATCGCGCCTGCGTCGTCCTCGAAGCCAAGCGTCAGAACCTCGGAGATAAACGGTCCGATCTGGCGTGGCGGGAAATTGACGACGCCGAGAACCTGTCTCCCGACAAGGCTTTCAATCGTATAGTGAACCGTGATCTGGGCCGACGATTTCTTGACGCCGATCTCTGGTCCGAAATCGATCAGCAACTTGATCGCTGGCTTGCGCGCCTGCGGAAACGGGCTCGCCTCGATGATCGTGCCGACGCGAATGTCGACACGCTCGAAATCGGCATAGGTGATCTCTTCAGCCATGGTAGCGCCTCAGCCAGCAAGCTCTTCAGCGCGCTTGCGTGCGGCTGCAAGCGCCTTGTCGAACAGCGGCTGCATTGCGTCGTCCGCCATCAGCACCGAAAGCGCGGCGGCAGTGGTGCCACCCGGCGAGGTCACGTTCTGGCGCAACCGCGAAGCGTCGTCGGGGGACTGATGCAAAAGCTCACCAGCCCCCGCGACAGTTTCCCGCGCGAGACGCATGGCAAGGTCCGCCTGCAGACCAAGTTTGCGGCCTGCCTCTGCCATGCACTCCACGAGATAGAACACATAGGCCGGGCCACTGCCCGACAAAGCAGTCACAGCATCAATATCGGCTTCAGCAGGCACCCACTCGACGGGGCCCGACACGCGCAGCAACGCATGAACCTGTTCGCGCTGCGCTTCAGTCACATGCGCATTCGCAAAAGCACCGGTAACGCCGCGACCAACCATGGCCGGCGTGTTCGGCATGGCACGAACCATGGCCGCTTCACCGAGGTGCTTTTCAAGAAAACCAAGCGTCTTGCCAGCAGCGACGGAGACCACGACCGTACCTGAACCCACGGTACTCCTCACCGAAGGCAAAACCGTGTCCATCACCTGCGGTTTGAGAGCGAGAAACAGCACATCGGCCTTGAGGTCAGCAGGAGCCGCCGTCAGATGCGTCGCACCCGCGGCGCGAATGGTCTCCATCATCGGAGCCGAAGGACCCGGATCGATGACAACCACGGACGATCCGGGAACACCGTTCTTGAGCCAGCCGGAGAGCATCGCCCCGCCCATATTGCCGGCACCAACGAGAACAATTCGGCCGACGGAGACGACAGCAGACGACATGTTACGCTTCACCCACGGTTTCGAACAAAACGACTTCCATGGCGCGGTTCGCGTCCATGCCGGACCAGATCACGAACTGGAATGCCTGGTAATAGGCCTCGCAGGTGTCCAGCGCGCTGGCGAGAAGGACCTCAACCTGGCGGTTGGTCGGCTCGGCGCCGCCGGCAAGCAGAAGCGACTGGCGGAAGATGATGACATCCTCCTGGCGCCACAGGTCGAAATGCCCCATCAGCACCTGACCGTTGATCGCGGCGAGAAGCTTCGTAACTTCGTTGACCCTCTGATCCGGCACCTTGACGTCGAATGCGCAGCCAAGATGCAGGGCTTCGAACTCTTCCATCCAGGAAAAGGAGACGTGGTAATCAGTCCACTTGCCTTCGACTGTCATCGCGATTTCATCATCGCCAGACCGCTCGAAAGCCCAGTCGTTGTTCGCGGCGACATACTCGATCATATCGACCGGGTTTGACTGACGCTCGACTTCCAATTCCATGAGGCTCATACAGCACCTTCTTGACCGGAGTGAATGCGATCCAACTTCGTCAACGGGGACACAAGAAAGAACACACGCAACTACCGGAAACCACCAACCCAGATGATCGTTGAACCAACGCCAGACTAACGCAGTCACCCTGTCCGGAGCTTACCAGGCGCTTCGAATCATCATTTAAAATCAGTGTATAACGGGCTCGACGGCACGCCAGCCCCCAGAGGGCCCTTTTCGGGAACGGCGCTGTGGAAAGGTGTTGGGAATTGGATTCAGAAGGAGGGTTTAAACGACTCTGCGCATTGGCTTTTTTGGCAGTGTCCACAGGTGGATAACGCGACCTGCATTTTCGGCTGTAGCCGCGGTGTGTCTCTTAAAGGCCACACCGCCGCCTGTCTCAGAATGGGATTACTTACCTTTGGCGGCGAGTTTTGCTTCCAGCGCGGCAATACGAGCCAGAAGAGCGTCGTTTTCGTCGCGCGCCTTGATCGCCATTTCGCGAACGGCCTCGAATTCTTCGCGCTTCACGATGTCCATGCTGTTCAGCCAGCGTTCGGCCTGTGCGCTGAAGGCGGTTTCGATTTCCTTGCGAACGCCCTGGGCCGCGCCCGCGGCATCGGTCATCAGCTTGGCGAACTCGTCCATGATGCGGTTTGCTCCAGTCGTCATGGCGGCTTACTCCCTTTAATCTATAGCGTGCGGCCGCTTGCGGCTCTGTGAAATGAGGTAGGGCTTCGCCGTTAAGGATGCAAGCGCTTTGCTCTGGATAAGCGCCCCCTCTCATTATCCATCACTAACAATCGACTTGACCGCCTGTTATGGCAGCGCCATCTTCCGCCCACATCAACGGATGGGAACACCTTGCCGACAGCAGCGAATCTACTGGCGATCATGCCTTTCCCGAACATTGATCCGATCGCCTTCTCGATCGGACCTATCGCCGTTCACTGGTACGGCCTGGCCTACGTCACCGGCATCATGCTCGGCTGGTATTATGCGCGTATGCTCGCGGGCAACGACAAGCTATGGCCGGGCAACGTATCGCCGATTTCCAGGGCGCAACTCGATGATTTCATCGTCTGGGTCGCGCTCGGCATCGTCCTTGGCGGGCGTATTGGCTACATTCTGTTCTACGACATGCCGGCGGTGATCGAGAGCCCGATCCGGGCCATCCAGATCTGGAACGGCGGCATGTCCTTCCACGGCGGCCTGACCGGCACGACGATTGCCATGATCATCTTCGCGCGCCGAAACAGCATCCCGCTCTGGAGCCTTTTCGATATCGTCGCAGCCGTGGTGCCGATCGGCCTCTTCTGCGGCCGCATCGCAAACTTCATCAATGGAGAGCTCTGGGGTCGGTTGACGGATGTGCCGTGGGCTGTCGTTTTCCCGAGCGGCGGACCGTTTGCACGCCATCCCAGCCAGCTTTACGAAGCCGGCCTCGAGGGCATCACGCTCTTGATCGTCCTGACAGTGCTGATCTACGCATTCCGCGCGCTGAAGGCGCCAGGCTTCATCACGGGTGTTTTCGTCTGCGGCTATGCGCTCTCGCGCATCTTCGTCGAATTCTTCCGTGAACCCGATGCTCAGCTCGGCTATCTGCTCGGCACGAACTGGCTGACGATGGGCATGGTGCTCTCGTCTCCCATGATCCTGCTGGGTGTCTGGGCGATGATCCGTGCCCGCCGTCAGGCTGCTCCGCAGCTCTGATCGCGTCCATCGGAGGAGGAGAACCATGACCACCGCACTCGGTGAGAAGATCAAGGCGATCATCCAGGCCAATGGGCCAATCAGCGTGACGGACTACTTCTCGCTCTGCCTGGCCGATCCCGACTACGGATACTACAGGACGCGCGAACCCTTCGGACGGTCCGGGGATTTCGTCACGGCACCTGAAGTCAGTCAGCTCTTCGGCGAGATGATCGGCGTCTTCATCGTGCACGCATGGCAGCGCCACGGCGCGCCGACCGGCGTGAGGCTGGTGGAAATCGGCCCCGGACGCGGCACGATGATGGCCGACATGCTCCGCGTCATCGCCCGCCTCGCGCCACCGCTGTTCGAGAACATGACGATCCATCTCGTCGAAACCAGCGAGCGTCTGAGCGATGTGCAGCAGGAGACCCTGGCAGCCTACGCCGGCCAGATCCAATGGCACCAGGATTTCGACGATGTGCCCCCCGGCTTCACGCTGATTGCGGCCAATGAGCTGTTCGATGCCATACCATTTCGTCAGTTCGTGAAGACGCCGACAGGCTTTCGCGAACGCATGGTCGGTATCGATGCGGACGACGAACTGTCTTTCGGTGCCGGCGTGGCCGGGATCGACCCTGCCCTTCTCCCCGAACAGGCATCGTCGATGCCGGTGGGAACGATGTTCGAGATCGCCCCGGCCCGCCAGTCGGTGATGCTGGCGATCAGCGAACGGCTGAAGCGCCTCGGCGGTACCGCGCTCGCGCTCGATTACGGCCATCTCGTCACCGGCTTCGGCGACACCCTTCAGGCCGTGCGCATGCATGAGTTCGATCCGCCGCTCGCCCACCCGGGCGAAGCCGACCTGACCAGCCATGTCGATTTCCAGGCTCTCGCCGAAACGGCCGTTTCCGCCGGCTTGCATGTGAACGGAATGCTGCGCCAGGGCGATTTCCTGGTTGGCCTCGGCATTCTCGAGCGGGCGGCGGCCCTTGGCCGTGATCGCGAGCCGCGTACCCAGCAGATCATCCAGACCGCCGTTGACCGCCTTGCCGGCGAAGGTGAAGGCAAGATGGGGGAACTCTTCAAGGTGATGGCCGTTTCATATCCCTCGGTAGACCTGATGCCGTTCCGCGCTGTGGATTGACAGGGCGCGCGCCGCTGGGCCAACATCCGGCCCGACAGAAAACTGCTTCGCCGCACGGCGCGGCAGACTTGCAGAATAATCTTGGAATGACAGATGACAGATGCGCTCTTCCCGGTACCGATCCAAAGTGCGCTGCTGAACGCCGCGACCGGTGACGCTATCCTTCATGGCTATTTTACCAGGCTCGGCGGGGTGTCCGATGGCATCTACCGCGGCCTGAATGTTGGCCTCGGCTCCAACGACGAACGCGAGAAGGTCAACGAGAACCGTCGGCGGGTCGCAAACTGGTTTGACCTTCCTGTCGAACGGCTGGCAACGGTCCACCAGGTTCATTCGCCCGATGTCGTCGTCGTCGATGATGACTATGATGGCAAACGCCCTGCGGCCGACGCTTTGGTTACGGCTACACCAGGGATAGCGCTCGGTGTGTTGGCCGCCGATTGTGGACCGATCCTGTTTGCGGATCCGGAAAATCGTGTTGTCGGCGCCGCTCATGCCGGCTGGAAGGGTGCGCTTACGGGCGTGCTGGAAAACACCATCGAGGCCATGGAGAAGCTGGGCGCAAACCGCGCAACCATCACGGCCTGCCTCGGCCCATCGATCAGCCAGGCCAGCTACGAGGTCGGCCCGGAATTCGTCGAGCGCTTCCTGAACCAGGACCCGTCGCACGAACGCTATTTCGTGGCGTCGTCGAAGGCGGGGCATTTCATGTTCAATCTTCCCGCCCTGACAGTCGACAGGCTGCGGGCTGCGGGTGTTCGCGCGGAAAGCCTGGGGCTTTGCACCTACCCGGACAGCGAGCGCTTCTTTTCCTACCGTCGCACGACGCACAACAATGAGCCGGACTACGGTCGGCAGATATCGGCGATCGCCATCAGGGAGATTTGAACGCATGGCCCTACACTTCGAGAAGCCTGAATTTGCGGTTCGCCTCGCCCGCCTGACCGACAAGATGCGCGAAGAGAAGCTGGACGCCGTTCTGCTCTTCGCTCAGGAAAGCATGTACTGGCTGACTGGCTACGATACGTTCGGCTACTGCTTTTTCCAGACGCTCGTGGTCAAGGCCGACGGGACGATGGCCCTGATCACGCGCTCGGCCGACCTCCGGCAGGCGAAGCACACGTCTATCCTGGAGAACGTTCACGTCTGGGTCGACCGCGTGAATGCCGACCCGACGGTGGACTTGAAAAATCTGCTGGTGGAGATGGACCTGCTCGGCGCTCGCATCGGCGTCGAATATGACACGCATGGCATGACCGGGCGGATCGCCCACCTCTTGGACGCACAGCTGACGGCCTTCGGCCAGATCGTCGATGCTTCGTACCTTGTCAGCCGCCTGCGCCTGGTCAAGAGCCCCGCCGAGATTGTCTACGTCGAGCGGGCGGCGGCCCTTGCCGACGACGCGCTAGATGCTGCGATTGCATTGACCAAGCCCGGCGCCGACGAGGCAGATATCCTTGCTGCCATGCAGGGCGCCGTGTTTGCTGGCGGTGGCGACTACCCGGCCAACGAGTTCATCATCGGCTCGGCCGAAGACGCGCTTCTCTGCCGCTACAAGGCCGGTCGCAGGAAGCTTGGCGACAATGATCAGCTGACATTGGAGTGGGCGGGCGCCTATGCGCACTACCACGCCGCGATGATGCGCACGATCGTTGTCGGAGAGCCGAGCTATCGCCACCGCGAACTCTACAATGCCTGCCACGAAACCATCCAGGCAATCGAAACGGTGTTGAAACCGGGACATGTTTTTGGCGATGTCTTCGACATGCACGCCAAGATCATGGACGAGCGCGGGCTCGCCCGTCACCGGCTGAACGCCTGCGGCTACTCCCTCGGCGCCCGTTTTTCGCCGTCCTGGATGGAGCACCAGATGTTCCATGTCGGCAACCCGCAGCCGATCGAGCCCGGCATGTCGCTGTTCGTGCACATGATCATCATGGATTCGGATACGGGAACAGCCATGACGCTCGGCCAGACTTACCTGACGACCGAAGGCGAGCCGCGCGCCCTCTCCCGCCATCCGCTGGACTTCATCAGCGTCTGACGCCACGCCGGCAACAATCCGCAATTGACACAAGGCAGCCGCGACCGTCATAAAGTCAGCCGGGGCTGACACGCATGATGGAAGGACGAAACGAGGGATGACGCGACTTGCGACAGCGCCCGCGCTCTTTTCGTGTATTGCCCTGTTGTCTGCCTGCAATACCACGGATGCCCTGACGCCATTGGTCGATATCGGCGACACCTCGGGCAGCGTCCGTTCGTCTCCAGTGACCCAGAACGACGTCGAGCGCATGGCGGGTACCACGCCGCGCAGGCAGGCTTTCGCCGCCGAGCCGCGACGCGGCGGTTACGCGCAGCCCGACTACCGGCCCGGCACCGGCACACCGCCGACGACGATGGACGAACAGGCCCTCGCGCTGGAAAACCAGGCGCCCGTATCCCCTGCATCCGCGCGCATCCAGACCCAGACGCTATCGGAACCAGTGTCCAACGCCGAAGCCGAAGAGCAGGACATGATCGAGCAGCCGGCGCGGGCAGCGCCCCCGCCGCAAACCCACACGGCAGCGGTAAACCCCGGCGTCAGCCGCGACGCGACCGTGCGCTTCCTTCCGATCATCGGCGCCCCCGTCCAGGCGGTGACGCCGCTTTCGCGGCAGCTCGGCGCCGAAGCCCGGTCCCATGGACTTTCGATCAAGAGTTCCAACGACAACAGCAGCTCCTACATCCTGAAGGGCTATCTCTCCGCGTTTTCCGACAGCGGCAAGGTTACGGTCGTCTATGTCTGGGATGTGCTGGATAACAGCGGCGCCCGCCTGCACCGCATCCAGGGACAGGAGAGCGTTCCGTCGGCAGCACAGGATCCCTGGGCCGCCGTCCCGGCGTCGGTCATGCAGCAAATTGCGTCGCGAACGATCAGCGAGTTTTCGTCCTGGCGCGAAACACGTGGCGGTTAAGCCACAAGCATTTTGGAAATATGGGGGCGTTCGACGCCTTTACGCTTGCATTCGGGAACAAGCTGGCTAAAAAGCGCGGCTATCAGCAGGTAACAGGCGGACCAAGATGAAGGTTTTCGCAGGCAATTCGAACCGGCATCTCGCCGAAGCGATCTGCAACTATCTCAATGTGCCTTTGGGCAGAGCAACCGTCCGGAGATTTGCCGACCAGGAAATCTTCGTGGAAATCCAGGAAAATGTCCGCGGCGAGGACGTTTTCCTAGTGCAGTCCACCTCGTTTCCGGCAAACGACCATCTGATGGAACTGCTGATCATGATCGACGCCATGCGTCGCTCATCGGCACGCCGCATCACGGCCGTCCTGCCCTACTTCGGCTATGCTCGCCAGGACCGGAAACCCGGACCGCGCACGCCGATCTCGGCCAAGCTTGTTGCGAACCTGATTACCGAAGCCGGCGCCGACCGCGTCCTGACACTCGACCTGCACGCCGGTCAAATTCAGGGCTTCTTCGATATTCCGACGGACAACCTCTATGCCGTGCCGATCCTGACGCGCGACATCAAGGCGAACTACGACATCAGCAACGTCATGGTCGTTTCGCCCGACGTTGGCGGCGTCGTGCGTGCCCGCTCCGTCGCAAAGCGGCTCGACTGTCTGCTGGCGATTGTGGACAAGCGCCGCGACCGCCCAGGTGAATCCGAAGTCATGAACGTCATCGGCGACGTGACCGGCAAGGATTGCATTCTGGTCGACGACATCGTGGATTCTGGCGGCACGCTGGTCAACGCCGCGGAAGCCCTGCTGAAGAACGGTGCCACCAGCGTCACGGCGTATATCACGCATGGCGTCCTGTCCGGCGGAGCCGTCACCCGAGTGACGTCCTCCAAGCTTCGCGAACTCGTCATCACGGACTCGATCCAGCCGACGACCGCGGTCCAGTCCGCCCACAACATCCGTGTTGTCACGACGGCCAATCTGATCGGCGAAGCGATCAACCGTACCAGCCAGGAAGAATCCGTCTCCAGCCTTTTCGACTGAGGCATTGCCAAAATCGTAATGATTGCAGAGCTTTGGGCTTTCCACCCAATGCGACTTCGGCTACTTTTGCGCGATGTTTATGGAGGAGGAACGACGATGTTTGCCGGGTTGATATCACCGAAGAAATGGTCGCTGTTCCTTCTTGCGCCGATACTGGCGGCGTGCACCGTGGATGTCGATCCCGGCTACTCGCGTCCACCACCACGCCCGCGTCCGCCGCAAACGCAGATGTGCACCATGGAATACGCACCGGTCTGCGGGCAGCGTGGCGGAAGAACACAGACATTCGCAAACAGCTGCCAGGCGCGCAGCAATGGCTTTGCCATCGTCGGCCACGGAGAATGCCGCCGGCAGCCGCCCGTCACGCCAATGCCGCCGCATAGGCCTCAGCCCCAGCCGCCCCGTCCGAGTAGGCCAGAACCCACGCATCCGGAGCGTCCAGCCGGGATTTGCACCCGCGAATACCGGCCTGTCTGCGCACAGCGCGGGCCCCAAACGCGGACATTCCCGAACGCTTGCGAGGCCCGCAACGGCGGCTTCCGCATCATCGGCGACGGCCAGTGCCGCTGACGAACGGCTAGGCCGCGATATTTGAGGCAGCGGACATCACCTCTTGCGGCGCCGGCACACCGAACAGGCGGCGCCCATCATCGACAACTTCGGTGAAGCACCACCTGACGAAACCGTCACGATCCAGCAGGAATTCGCCGACAAGCTGTCCCTCGCCCGTCGCGATCATGCTCTTGTCTTCATCGGTAAATTCGTAGCCATCGGCATTGTCGAGATATTCCGTGGCCGCCATGAAATTCATCGGCTCCGGTAATTCCGGCATATCGACCTTCATCGAGGTCATCGCACTCAGGCTGACCTTGTAAGGCCACTGCGTCTCCGATTCCGTGAACTCAATATTCGGCAATCCGAACGCCCGATGGGACACGCGATCAGGATCTGACGCCGCCAACAGGTTGGGCAGCGGGTGGTAACGGAAATACATGCGAGCCCGCTCGATCGGCGTGTTGACGATCGTCAGGCTTTCCACCCCCTTTTCCTGCAGGTCGCCGGCAAGAGTGGCCATGGCCGCGATCTGGCGTCGGCAGAAAGGACAGTGCAGCCCGCGAAACAGCCCGACGAGAACAGGCTTCTGGCCGCGAAAATCGTCGATGGAAACCTTGCCCTGGCGCGTGATCGCATCGAGAACAACATTTGGGGCACGGTCGCCCGGTTGCAGCGGCTTGTCGCGTTGAATTTCCGGCATGACACCCTCCTTTGCCTGTACGTCAGGCATGTTCCGCGTAGAACGAGGAAAACCTGCACGCGGCGTTGCGTGTTCACCTTCAGACGGCGCTCGTTCAATCAAGAAAAGGCAAAACCACCAAGGCGTCAGGGTCAAGGCCGTGTTTCGTACAAATGTCCTGAGCCAGCGTAAAATACCGCTCAGCTTCCGCCATATCGTCCTTTTCCAAATTCAGGGTCGCCAGGCCATCATAGCATGGAAACAGGAGCTGAGGCTCGCCGATTTCGAGCGCAAGCCGCAACGCCTCTTCATAGAAGCCACGCGCAAGACCCGGTTGTCCGTGACACTGATGGATCTGCCCCAGCACGATCAAGGGCACGGCCAGGTGGTCGCGCTGATCGAGAGCACGGTCGATCTCGATCGCCTTCTCCGCGGCTGGCACACCCTCGCTGGCGCAGTTGTCGGTGAACGTGCAACAAGCGACGGCAAGGTTCGCGTAAAGCCGTGCCTGGAAGCCGAGATCAGACATCCGCTCGGCAACATCGAGCCCGCGTCGGCAGACATCGATGGCGCGTGCCGGATCGACGATCGTGTAGAGGACACCCAGGTTGGCATAGGCCCGGCAGGCCGCACCCAGCAATTCGGCATCCTCCGCGACCTTGAGACTGTGTTCGACGGCCTGCACCGCCTCTCGGCGACGCCCAAGCCGCGCCAGCGCGACCCCTTTCGTATTGAGGGACTCCGCACGCGCCTGGGCTGCCTCGGCCGTCGCACAGCCCGCCGCATCAAGGCAGGATAGCGCATCGTCCGCCCAGCCGGCGGCCACGACATGGTCGCCCATGCGAAAGGCGAGATGACCGCGCTCCTGCAGAAGATGCGAAAGCTCGATCGGCGCGTCGGCATCGCTCAGCATCGACGCTGCCTCCGCATAGGCAGCGTCCGCTAGGTCCCTCTTTCCCGCATCCAGATTGAGACGCCCGAGCTTGCGGAGCACGCGGGCGGCAGCGGCCCTCTCCCCCGTTTCCCGGAAGATCGCCAGCGCCCGCCCATAGTGGTCCCGCGCTGCGTCCCTCGCGCCGACAGGACCGCACAGATCGGCAACGCGTTCGAGCAGCGCAAGCCGCTCCGCCATCGTGCTGGCATCCCCGTCTACTGCCATGAGCGCCTCCCGATAGAGCCGCATCGCATCGTCGTTGGCATAGGTCTTTCGCGCCAGATCGCCGGCAGCCATCAGGTAGCGGGCGCCCTTGCCGGTCTCATCCGCGAGGCAAAAATGGCGGCCGAGTTGTGCGGTGTCTTCCAGGCGGGACGGCATACCGCGGTGCATCCGCTCGAGTGCCATGCCGACACGAGCATGCAGTGCCTTGCGACGCTGCAGCAGGAGGTTGCTGTAGATGGCATCATGCAGAAGGCTTTGCTTGAAGGCATAACCCGCCACACCCTTTATTTGGCGATGCTCCGTTTCCTCCAGAATTTCAGCCTGGCAAAGGCCGTCCAGCCCGGCGTCAAGACGCGCCGGATCAGAGGCAACGTCCCGGAGAAGGGCCACGTCGAAGCGTGGGCCGATAACCGACGCCTCCTGTGCCAGTCGCTTCATCTCGGGCGAGAGCCGGTCGACGCGGGCGAGCAGCATTGCCTGCAAGCTCACGGGTATTTCCGAGCCGACCTCGCTGCCCACCACAGACCACGTGCCATCGCTGAAGCTCAGCGTGCCGGTCTCGATCAATGCTCGAACGATTTCCTCGATGAACAGCGGATTGCCTCCCGCCCTCGTCAGGATGCCTGACCGCACATCCGCCGGAATGGCATCCCTGCCCCCGAAGTATTGGGCAAGAAGCGCTTCGCCGTCCGCCTCGGAAAGCGGCAGCAGGCGCAGCACGGTTCCACTCGTTCGACTGGATGCCAATCCTTCGCTTTCCGTCGATGACCGGCCGGTGGTCAGCATCATAAGGCGCGTGCATTCAAGTCGGTCCATCACGAAGCGCAACGCCTCCACCGAGGCGGAATCGGCCCAGTGAAGATCCTCGATCACAAGCAGCAGCGGGCTCAGCGACAACCGCCGCTCGATGATGGTGCGGGTCGCATAGAGGATCTGCCGCCGTAGCTGCTCTGGTTCCAGATGACGAAGGGCGTCGCCCGGATCGCCAAAGCCGAAAATCGAAAAGAGAAGCGGTGCCAGCTCCCCGATGTCTTCCTCGGAAAAGGCGAGATCGCGCAGGCCTGCCGTCAGCAACTCAGCGGTACGCGTTGGGCTTTCCCGCTCCGCGATCCCGTATGCGCTGCGCAACACGGAGGCCAATGTGCCATATGACTGATCGCCAAGCGGCGAGCAGACGGCACGTCGCACGACGACATCACGAAACCGCTCGTCCTTAGACATCGATCCCAGGAAATCCTTGACCAAACGCGATTTGCCGATCCCGGCATCGCCGGCAAGCTGGATGAGTTGCGCTCTGCCGGCGCAGGCAAGGCCGAGGCATGAACCCATGCGCGCCAGTTCGGCGTCGCGTCCCACGATCTCGGAATGCAAGCCGAGACTCTCCAGGCCACGCGCGGCGTTTGGCGTGTCCAGCGGCGCAATCAGACGATGAACGTGAATGTTGCCGGTCTTGCCGCGCAGTACCTGCGAACCGAGGCTTTCGAACGAGAACGCATGGCGCGTGAAGCGATGTGTCAACGCACCGACGAGGATCTCACCCGCGCCCGCGATGGATTGCAAACGCTGCGCCGTGTTGACCGTATCGCCCGTTACCGAATAGGAGCGCGAAGCCGATGCTCCGAAGCCACCGGTGACAACAGGCCCGGTGTTGATGCCGATGTGCAGCTGCAGGGGCATGTTCGCAAGGGCCGGCCATCTGGCGCCCACGCGAGCGGCTCCGGCCGTCATTTCCAGCGCCGCACCAAGTGCCCTGGCCGGATCGTCCTCATGTGCCGTGGGGGCGCCGAAAAGCGCAAGAAGCGCATCCCCGACGAACTTGTCGACAAATCCGCCGTAATCCTCCACAGCCCGCGTCAATTCCTCGAAAAGCTCGTTCTGCAGCGCGCGCATGACCTCAGGGTCGGTTTTCTCGCTGAGCGTCGTGAACCCACAGAGATCGGCGAAGAGGACCGTCAGCATCCGGCGGTCGGCGCCGTCCTCGACGGATGCCGTGGCCACGGCTTTTGGTACAACGGCGTCCCGTGCCACGACGCGGGTGGGGGAACCGCCGATCGGCATCCCGCATTTCGGGCAGAATGCGAAATCCGGCTGGCAAGCCTCGCCGCAGGCAGCGCAGGAGATCGGTTGCCTTGCGCCGCATTTCGGGCAGAACGCAAAGCCGCTCTCGATCGCAAAACCACAGGCGGCACAATCCATTGGAATGGCCCCGACCGCGCGGGTTCACAGCCCGCACTTCTGCCCCACAATGAACCTGCGACATCGCTCCCGCAAGGGCTATCGCCGAGTCCTCACCGGCATCGTCAGTCGGCAGGCTTATTCAGCGCCCTTGATGACCTGCCCGTTCACCGATACCGCGCCATCGCGGGCAACGTTGATTTCCCACCGCTGGCGGCCATCCGGATCGGTCTTGGCAAAACCCTTCGCCATCATCAGGCCGAACGACAGCTGATTGAGATCGGGATTGCTCTTGGCAAGATCCTGAACGGCGGCAATCGTCCTGTCGAGGTCGCGCGCCAGGATCGTCGCGTCCATCGAGTATTCCTTTTCGTTATCGAGCCGCCCGCGCACAGTCCCGGAGATCTCTGCGTCATAGACGCTGGAGGAAGCGGCAATCTTCGGGAACTCCATCACGAGGTTCCCGTCCTTGAACAGCTTCTGGGCAGCCTCCTTGCCGCTGTCGTCAGACATTTTGTCCTGATTGAAATCGGCCTTCAACAGCTCCTCGCTGAACGCCGTGAAATCCATATCCGAAAGGGCGAACTGCATCTGCAGCGCATCCGGCAGAAAGGCCGAATAGGCTGCCGGAACAAGGGGACTGTCGAAGCTGATCTGCCGCGCGGACATGCCGAAACCGAACCGCATAGCGTTGGTCGGGCCATCGAGCGCGACGTTGTAGTCCAGGCTCTTCGCACCACCGTTGCCGCCGGTGCTTGATATGGTGAGATTGTTGACGCCGATGGTCTCGTTCAGGCTCGTCACAAGCGGGAACGCGTTGCGAAGCATCGTCTTCAGGGTGTCGCTATCGGCTGGTTTGAGCTTCTCAGCCTCGGCATGATCAAGGATGAACACGACGATATCGCGGATTTCCTTTGCCTTGATGCCGTTGACCGCTGCCGCGAGGTCAAGCGAGTCCGCCCGAATTTCGACCGGTGGAATCTCGTGACCTCCGATGGTCTCGACAAACCCCAGCGCTGTTCCGCTGACCGCGAAATTCGTCCGCTCAGGGGCAGAACTCGGCGACGATGTCAGCTTGTAGGTCGAGCTGTCCAGAGCAACGGCAACGTTCTCGGCAACTGTTTTCGAGGTGAAGCGAAGCGCCTTGGTCGAGAAGTCGCCGGAACGAAGGTAGCTGATGGCAGGATCGAAAATACCGCTGAAGATCGCGGAGCCGATCACGTAGGTGAAGTCGGTCCTCGGCTGTCCGGCCACCGAAAAATGTCCTGTCACATCGAGGGCATTGTTGCCCTCGAGCTTCCAGAGACCATCATCCTGCGGTGTCGCGAAAATGGACCATGGCACGAGACCGCTGATGGCGAAATTCGCCGGTCGCGCCGCCTTCAGCATCTTTTCGAAATCGGAAATGATCTCGTAGCGGGTACCGGCCGGCTTGACCGTGATGGCGCGGTTCGGCGCAACCTCCTTGGGCAGAAGCCTGGTGAGATTGCCCTTGAGCGCATCGGCACCACTCTGATTGATTTCAACGGCATACGCCGCCGAAACGAAACCGAGCATGATGGCGCCAGCGGCGGTTACGACATTGAGCTGCATACCAATTTCCCTTCCCCAATCAGCGCGTATGTGAGGTTGGTAGTGGCACAATGTCAACCCAGAGTCAGGCTGCAGCGTCCTGTGGAGGCTCGCGCATAACGACTTGATTTTCCGTGCCGATCGCATCGGTGCGAGCGGGCTGGGCATTGACCAACGCCTCGATCTCCTCGCGCGGCATCGGCTTACCGAACAGGAAGCCCTGCACCTGCAGGCAGCCTTCGCGGCGCAGGAAGTCGATGTGCTCCTCGCGCTCGACGCCCTCGGCAAGCACCGGGATATCCAGGCTCTGGGCCAGAATAAGCGTCGAACGAACGATAGCCGCCGATTGCTTGTTGCTGACCACGCCGTCGATGAAGGCTCGGTCGATCTTGATCTTGTCGAAGGGGAAGCTCTGCAGCGTCGACAGTGATGAATAACCTGTCCCGTAATCGTCCATCGCCACCTTGACGCCGAGCGCCTTCAGGCGCCGGATCACGTTCAGGGCATGCGCATGGTCGGCAACAATGCCGGATTCCGTAATCTCGAGTTCGAGGCGTGAAGGGGCCAGACCGCTGTCCGCCAGGATCTGCTGCACGATCAACGGCAGCCGGCTGTCGGCAAGCTGTTGCGCCGCGACGTTGACGGCAATTCCAAGTGGGTTCTGCCATTTCGCCGCTTCGCTGCAAGCCGTCCTCAAGACCCACTCGCCAAGCTCCATGATGAAACCCGTCTTTTCCGCGATCGGGATAAACTCGCCGGGCGAAACGAAACCGCGCGTCGAGTGCTTCCACCTCAACAGGACTTCGAGACCGACCACCTCGCGGCTCACCGTATCGTTCTGCTGCTGGTAGAACAGTGTGAACTCGCCGCGCTTGAGGCCTTCGCGCATCTCCATCGCCAAGGCATTGCGCGCACGCGCGGCTTCGTCCATCGAAGGATCGTAGAAGCAGATACTGCTGCCGACCGTCGCCTTCGCGCGGTACATGGCGACATCCGCCTGCGATAGCAGATCGTCGATCGTCCGGGCCTGGTTGGGGAAGCTTGAAATACCGATGCTCGATCCGACGGAAAGCAGCTGACCGTTCCATTCGACAGGACGCTCGACCTCATCAAGAATGCGCTGGGCGAGCGCCGTGGCCTCCGAGCGGGCGACATCATCGCGCATGACGACGACAAACTCGTCGCCGCCTGCTCTCGCGGCAAACTGTCCCTTGTCGGTTATCTTCGCCAGCCGTTCGCCGATCGCCCGCAGCACGGCATCGCCTGCGGCGTGCCCGTGAACGTCATTGATCTCCTTGAAGCGATCGAGGTCGAAGCTCAGCACCGTGATGTTGCTCGACATGTCGTTCAGGCTCTTAATCATCAGCGGCAGGTGCTCGTTCAGCCCTGCCCGGTTAGCAAGGTGCGTGAGCGGATCATGAAGCGACAGGTGCCGATACCGCGCAACGGCGGCGACCGTGGACTGCATGTCGATGATATAGGTCGATGCGCCAAGCAGGAGGATGATGACCATCACGGCTCCGACAAGGCTGGTCATGACCCCAACCGAGAGGATCTCGCGCGAAACGGTTACCGTCGCATCAGGCACGATCGTCATACCGGCCATGCCGATGAAATGCGTCGACACGATCGCCAGGATCAATGGCAAGGCGGAGCCGCACTTGCTGAAACGCGATGTGGGCCTTGCGACGCGATTGGTCACCAGCGCTCCAAACCCGGCCGCTGCAACAAGCGACGCCGCGACATAAGGCCGGCTCCACTCGATATCGCCGGCAACCTCAAAGCCGGCAATACCAATATAGTGCATCGCTGCAACGCCGAGACCGACGATGGCACCGCCGGCTTCAATCAGCGCACCCTTGCGAGAAAGAGAAGCAATGGAAAAGCCGGTCATCGCCGACGCTATGCCGATGAACAGTGACAAAAGCGTCAGCGTTGGGTCGTAGCCGGTCAGCACCGGCGTCTGAAAGCCGAGCATGGCAATGAAGTGGGTGGTCCAGATCGTCGCCCCGCCGACAAATCCGGATAGAAAGAGCCAGTTAAGCTTCTGAAGTCCCTGGGTTCTTCTCACCTTGGCGAAAAGCCTCACCGTCAACAGCGACCCAAGTACGCAGATGATGGTTGCAAAGAGCAGATGGGAGGGGCTGTGTTCAACAGCGATGCAGGAAAAAAGACGGAGCATCAAAAGGGACCAGATTGAGACATCCCCTCATAGCCACTCCGACATTAGTATTCCTTAATGATCCAGGAAATCCCGGCCTATGGTTAAATCTTGACGACCGGCTGCAACTTCTGAATTCGCGAGTGGCGGAAAAGCTCGACGCTCGCTTGTCCGATATGGCGAAACCACGTAAAAATGTTCGAAATTCCCAGCAAGCTTGCCTTTGCGGCACAACTATACTATAGCGCACGCGTCCGCGCAGACACCCTTGGAGGCAACGCGGATGAGGATGGGTAACCCCCGCCTCCAGTTCCGTACAGGCACACGCCATGCGGAGCTCTCCAAATAACCTCGGAAGGAAAAGTCATGAGCCACGCAAGCTACGAGCTCAAGGCCGAGGCGCGCGAACGGGTTGGTAAGGGGTCCGCCCGTGAACTTCGCCGCAACGGTTTGATTCCCGCTGTCATCTATGGTGACAAGCAGGCCCCAATTTCTATCGCTCTCAGCACCAATGAGGTGACGAAGCGCATCCACGCCGGCGGTTTCATGACCACCGTTGCAACGATCGAAGTCGACGGCAAGAAGTACAAGGTTCTGCCGAAGGACTACCAGCTCGATCCGGTTCGCGACTTCACGATGCACGTAGACTTCCTGCGCGTTTCGGGCAACACCCAGGTCACCGTTGAAATCCCGGTTCACTTCATCAACGAAGAGAAGTCCCAGGGCCTCAAGGTTGGCGGCGTTCTGAACATCGTTCGTCACGAAATCGAAGTTCATTGCCCGGCAGACGCTATCCCGGAATTCTTCAACATTGACCTCAGCGGCAAGAAGATCGGCGACAGCATCCATATCTCGGAAGTCACCCTGCCGAAGGGCGTGACGACGGTTATCGACCGCGACTTCACGATCGCAACGATCGTTGCTCCGGCAGGCGGCGTTGCCGAAGAAGCTGGCGAAGCAGAAGCTTAATAGCTTCCATAATTTGTAAAGCATAAGGCCCGCTTTCTCCGGAAGGCGGGCCTTTTCATTTGGGCGAAGGAGGTCGTTTCAGCAACATTTAATACATTTCATGGAAGCATCCGGTACCGCTTATGAAAGTCCTGCGATGGCAGGAAGCGATAAAAAAGGTACGGCAGGGAGCCGACAGGAAAATATGAACAATTCCGTTCAGAACAGATTTCTGGCGATCGTTTGCGGAGCCCTCCTCCTCTTCGTTGCCCCTCTGTTTGTTCTCTTCCTGTTTCTTTCCTCGGAGCGTGCGGACAAGGAAATCCGCGACCATATCTCCGTTCTTCTTGTTGCAAACGCGCAGGCACTGGCGAAACCTTTGTGGGATCTCGACGAAGACAGCGTCGCGCAGATCAGTGCAACCGTCGTTTCACAAGGCGCGATCGTCAAGGTTCAGGTCCGCGATCAGTCCGGGCAGCTGGATGTCACCCAGTCGACCATTCCGAAGTCTTTCGGCGGCGAACTCGTCCAGGTATCGCGCGCCATCATCTACAACACGGTCGATGGCCCGAAGAACCTCGGCACCATCTCCGTCTTCTATCCTGCGCTTGGCCTGTTCTCGGGGCTGAAGCATGAAGAGATCGTCTTCATGTCGATCTTCATCTTCGCGGTGCTCACCGTCTTCAGCTCGGCATTGATCGGTAACCGCATCTTCATTATCCGTCCGCTGATGCGCCTGATTGCCGCCACCGAGGCAACGCGCCAGCTGGGTTCGCGCCACCACGTCGACTGGCACTCGAACGACGAAATGGGCCGCCTTGCCCGCGGCTTCAACGAGATGCAATCCAAGCTCGAACGCGAGGAGCAGGAGCTGAAGCTCGCCCATCGCCGCGCGATCGACATCTACGACCTCACGCCCGCCATGCTGTTCTCGCTCGACGAGGACGATCGGATCACCGCCGTCAGCGACTACTGGCTGGTCGCCACCGGCTATGAGCGTCCGCGCGTTGTCGGCAGCAGGTTCACCGATCTGGTAACATCGGATACCAGGGAGGCCTTCCTCAATCGCAAGAAGGACGGCGGCACCGCTGTTGATGTGACCGTGAAGTTCCTTTGCGCAGACGGCCGCCTGATGGACGTCCTGATCCTGGAATCGAAAGCCGCCACAGGCGGCCACGACATGCTTTCGCTGTCCGTCATGACCGACGTGACGGAACTCAAGGCATCCGAAGCGCGGAACCACCGCCAGGCGATCAGCGACCATCTGACGGGCCTGCTGAACCGCCAGGGTTTCGAGACGGTCCTCGACGGGAAGATCGGCGAAGCCGACGCTGCCGCCCAGGAATTGGCCTGCCTGTTCGTCGACCTCGATCGCTTCAAGTGGATCAACGACAACCTCGGCCACGCCGAAGGCGACCGGGCTCTGCGTGAGTTCGTCGACCGCTTGAAGGCACATCTCGCGCCATCCGACGTGGCCGCTCGCCTCGGCGGTGACGAATTCGCGATCCTGTTGCCGGCAAAGGACGCCGCCCGCCGCGCGGCTGTTATGGCCGAGCAGATCGCTTCGATATTCCACGAGCCCTTCGGTGCCGATCTGCACCTCAGCGCCAGCGTCGGCATCGCGATCTATCCGCGGCATGCCACGACCGCCGCAGAGCTCCTGCAAAAATCCGACATGGCCATGTACGCCAAGAAGCGTGACGGCAAAAACGGCGCGCAGCTCTTCGACAATGGCATGCTGGACCACGCACGCGCCCGCGCCGAGATCGAAACATGCATTGAGACAGGCTTGGCCGAGGGCTGGTTCGACGCCTATCTGCAGCCGATCGTCAATCTGAACGGTCGCGGCATTGCCGGCTTCGAGGCCCTGATGCGCCTCAACCATCCGCAAAAGGGGTTGATGCCTCCAGCCGAGATCATCAACGTTGCGGAAGAGACGGCGAAGATCGTGCGCGTCGGCAATGTCATCATGGAGAAGGCGATCGCGCATCTGGCCCGAATCTCGAAGCTCGCGGGCATGCAGGACAGCTATCTCGCCATCAATTTCTCGCCGCTGCAATTCGAAGCCGCCCTCCCCGCGCGACTGACCGCCCTGCTCGGCCGCCACGGCATCCGCCCGGAACGGATCGTCGTCGAGATCACCGAAGCGGTCCTGATGCACAACAATCCGGAAATCCGCATGATCGTCAGCGAATTGCGCCGTTTCGGCTGCCGCATCGCCCTGGACGACTTCGGCACGGGATACTCGTCACTGAGCTATCTCAATCGCTTCCCGGTCGATATCATCAAGATCGACCAGTCCTTCACCCGCTCGATCAATGACGTCAACGAAGACGTGCGCCACAAGAGCCGCATGCTGGTTGAAAGCATTACCACCCTGTCTCACAAGATGGATTGCACTGTCATCGCCGAAGGCATCGAGACGGAAGAGGAATGCAGGACGCTTTGCGAGATGGGCCTCGACTATGGTCAGGGTTACCTCTTCCACCGTCCTCAGAATGCTGCACAGCTGATCGAGCAGCTGACGGTCGTCAAGCTTACGGTCGCCCGTGCTTCATAAGCGCTAAGTAGGAAGGCATAACGATGAAACGCCTGTTGATCCTTGCTCTTCTCGGTCTTTCTTCGTTTGCGCCGGCCAAGGCGGAAACAGTCACGCTGTATACCGAAGACTATCCGCCGTTCAGCTATCGCGAGGGCAAGGAACTCAAGGGGGCATCCGTCGACCAGGTGGAGGCCGTCATGACGGCGGCAGGCATCGACCACAAGGTCGAGATGATGCCATGGACGCGCGCCTACGCTCTCGCTCAAACCACGGCAATGACATGCGTGTTCACCACCGCACACAGCCAGCAACGTGACGCGCTGTTCAAATGGGTGGAACCGCTGCTCCTCGATCAGAATATTCTGATCACCAAATCAGGATCGGGCGTCTCCGCGAACAATATCGAGGACGCCAGGCGATACACGGTCGGCACGCATCGAGGCGACTACACCGAGACGCTTCTCAAGGAAAAAGGCTTCACCAGGATCGACGTCGCATCCGATTTCAATGCGTCGCTTCGCAAGCTGCTGAACGGTCGCATCGACATGATGCCGATCTCGGAATCCTTTTATGAGAAATTGAAGAAGGAACAGCCGCTGGAGAAGGTCGCCCTCCTCTCCTCCCAGCCTCTGGGCATTGCCTGCGAGAAGAATTTCCCTCCGGATCTTCTGGTAAAGATGCAGGATGCCTTGAGCAAAATGATCGCTGATGGCACGCAAAGGGCAATCTTCCAAAAGTACGGTCTGCATCCCACCTATTGATTTTCCGCGAGAACCGCTCGCTTGTGCTTGACTTTGACGCCGTTTCGCGGTGGTGAACGGCAAAGCGACCTTGCGAGGAATGAACGCGCCATGCTGATCATCGCCGGCCTCGGCAATCCCGGCGGCAAATATGCCGGAAACCGCCATAACATTGGCTTCATGGCTGTCGATGCCATCCACCGCCGCCACAGTTTTTCGCCATGGGCGAAGAAGTTTAAGGCCGAGATCGCCGAAGGCGAAATCGGCGGTGAAAAGGTGCTGCTGATCAAACCGCAGACCTACATGAACCTGTCCGGCGAATCCGTCGGCGAGGCCATGCGCTTCTACAAGCTGCAGCCGGCCGATCTCGTCGCCATCTACGACGAACTGGACCTGCCGCCCGCCAAGGCGCGCATCAAGACCGGCGGCGGCCATGGTGGCCACAACGGCATCAAGTCCCTCGATGCCCACTGCGGCAAGGAATACCGTCGTCTGCGGCTCGGCATCGGCCATCCCGGCGTCAAGGAACTGGTGCAGCATCATGTGCTCGGCGATTTTGCCAAGGTCGACCAGACCTGGCTCGAGCCGATGCTCGACGCGCTCGCCGACAACGCCGAGATGCTGGTGCGGAAAGAAGATTCGCAGCTCATGAACAAGCTCGCCCTGGCGGTCGGCGGCAAGGCCGACGAGGACAAGCCGAAGGCTGAGAAGAAGCCGGTCGCCAAGTCGCACATCCATCAGGCGCGCAACCACGCGCAGCCGAAAGCGCTCCCGACAACAGGACCGATGGCCGAGATGCTGAAAAAGATGTTCGGCAACAAGGGAGAGTGACCGGTGAGCGACGCGGCCTTTTCGATCCGCCGGGCTGCGGCGGATGACCTGGAAAGCCTGATCGAGCTCTATCGTCACTTCAACTCCGGCGATCCCGTACTCGCTCCCGCCAGGGCCGAGGAACGTTTCGCGGCCATGCTGGCCCAGCCCGGAATGTCCGTTTTCATCAGCTTTCTTGGCACTGCACCGACCAGCACGGTAACGCTGATCGTCATTCCGAACCTGACGCGAAACGGCGCCTCCTACGCACTGATCGAGAATGTCGTCACCCATGGTGACTACAGGAAGCGAGGTCATGCGGGCGCGCTCATCCGCCACGCCGTAGACGCGGCATGGGATGCTGGCTGCTACAAGGTCATGCTGCTGACCGGATCAAAGGATCCCTCGACGCTGCGCTTCTATGAGAACTGCGGTTTCGTTCAGGACAAGACGGGTTACCAGATCCGCCGCCAGTAGGGACTATTCCTCGGGTTCGGTGACGAACATCAGCGGAAAGCCAGCCTCCTTGCCGAAGTCCACCGCCTCTTTCGCCTTGGTCTCGGCGATGTCCTTGGCGCAGACGACCACCACTGATGTACCCAGCTTGTGCGCCGTCAGCATCACGCGGTAGCCGGTTTCCTCGCTCATCCGGAAAACGGCCTTGAGAACGGCGATGACGAATTCGCGCGGCGTATAGTCGTCATTGACGAGAATGACCTTGTACAGCTTCGGCCGATCCAGCTTCGGCTTCGACGCGACTTTCGGTTTCTGGGCGATGTCGTTGTCACTCATCGGAGGTCCACCCGTTGATGACATGGGAACGGCGAGGTTAACGCTCGCTAAGGTCTATATTGCGCCGCAAAGGTCGCGGATCAAGACAAAGGCGCGCACTGATGGCCTGCATATGCGCGAAAAGCTTGACCGCGCACCGCCTTTTATCCCATACGCACCCCCAAGAACTTCAAGAACAGCAGGTTTCAGCCATGGGCTTCAAATGCGGTATCGTCGGTCTGCCGAATGTCGGCAAGTCGACCCTCTTCAACGCGCTCACCAAGACGGCGGCAGCGCAGGCGGCAAACTATCCCTTCTGCACGATCGAGCCGAACACCGGCGAAGTCGCGGTGCCGGATCCGCGCATGCAGAAGCTGGCGTCCATCGCCGGCTCCAAGGAAATCATTCCGACCCGCATCTCCTTCGTCGACATCGCCGGCCTCGTGCGCGGCGCGTCCAAGGGTGAAGGCCTCGGCAACAAGTTCCTCGCCAACATCCGCGAAGTCGATGCCGTCGTGCACGTGCTACGCTGCTTCGAGGACGACGACATCACCCACGTCGAAGGCCGTATCAATCCGGTCGGCGATGCCGATACGATCGAGACCGAACTGATGCTCGCCGATCTCGAAAGCCTGGAGCGCCGCGTCGAGCAGACCCGCAAGCGCGCCACCGGCAAGGACAAGGAATCGATGGCGCAGCTTCCTGTTATGGAAGCCGTGATCAAGCTGCTGAACGAGGGCAAGCCTGCTCGCCTTCTCCTGAAGACGCTGGCGCCTGAAGAGATCGAGATCCTCAAGGGCCTCAACCTCCTGACCTCGCATCCGGTCCTCTACGTCTGCAACGTCGCCGAAGGCGACGCTTCCACCGGCAACGAGCACACCAAGGCCGTCGCCGCCATGGCGGAGAAGCAGGGTGCGGAATGCGTCATCATCTCGGCCGCCATCGAAGCCGAAGTCGCGCAGCTGCCGGAAGAAGAAGCGACGGAGTTCCTTTCCGCCCTCGGCCTGGAAGAAGCCGGTCTCGACCGCCTGATCCGTGCGGGCTATCACCTGCTCGACCTGATCACCTATTTCACCGTCGGCCCCAAGGAAACCCGCGCCTGGACCATCGTGCGCGGCACCAAGGCCCCGCAGGCGGCCGGCGTCATCCACACCGATTTCGAACGCGGCTTCATCCGCGCCTTCACCATCGGCTACGACGACTACATCAACTTCAAGGGTGAAGTCGGTGCCAAGGAAGCTGGCAAGGGCCGCGACGAAGGCAAGGAATACGTCGTCCAGGACGGCGACGTCATCCACTTCCGCTTTAACACCTGATACCCGAGTGACACGAACTGCCGCCTATGCGGGCGGCAGTTTTTCACGCATCGCGGCCGGCAACGCCCCCATGACGACCCGCCGCAGCGGCATCCACCCTGTGCCGATGACCAGAACGATCACGCCGACCGTCAGCAATGTGGTGAAGACGTAGGTATCGACCCGGGCCTCGCCCTGGCGAAAGATGCCGTAAAGCGCGAAGCCGAGCGACAGCAGTCCTGAGGTCACGAAAGCGCGGCGATCGATCACCAGCCCGACAAGCATCAGCGCAGCCACCGTCACCACCACCAGCGGTGTGCGGAAAGACACGGTCTGCAGCGTCGCAAACAGGCCGCCGTCCGCACCGGCCAGCGAGAGAACGCTGTAAAGCAGCGCCGGAGCCGCGCCAAGATGCAGCCAGAAGGCAACGTCGGCATTGATGGTGCGACGAAGCGGATCCCTGAGGTCGAAGCGCATGGCAAGGGCAAAGAGGCCGACAGCGCAGGCAACGGCGACAAACGACAGCACGCCCGTGTGATTGAGCACGAAGAAGGGATCGCCACTCATCCAGCTGAGAGCCTGCAGGACAAGCAGCAGAATAACCGCCATCGCGCCCATGATGGTAAGCGCGAGCGCCAGTGGTATCCGGTAACGCAGGTAGAAGGCGCCCAGCACGACCGGAAAGCAAAGCGCGAACTGCAGCGCCTTGTTGTCGCCCAGCGCAGCGGCGTTGGGCCAGCCGTCCAGCAAGGCCGCGGCAACGACACCGGTCCAGACGGTCAGCGCGATGGTCAGGGCGACGGCCGGCAAGGCCAGCCTCTGTCGCCGCACGAGGATTTCAGCCAGCACGATAACGGCCGGCAGGACGGCATAGACCGAAGCAATCCCCCAAAGCCCCGCAAGCGCCACGACGATGCCGATGGTGATCAGGACGTCATGGAAGCCACGCACAAAGCTTGGCGTCTCCGTATCCGAGAACGCCGCTACAGAGCTCCGCACCGTCGTCCGGCCAGCGTCAACCGTCACCCCGCGCTCGAGCAGAAACGCCGTCAGTGGCGCTGAGCCTTGCGTCGCAATGAGCCCTTCTCTTTCGGCAGCGTCGATGATCGACTTTAGGTCTGACATGCAGGAAATCTCGCAGCAATCGTTGAGTCGTGTCGGATGCTATTGTAGTCCTTGTGAAACTCCTATGAAGCGGAGGACAAATTTGTCCGATCAGACACTGGCTTTCGAGGATTTCCATCCGGATCAAGTCTTCACCCTCGGCCCGAAGACGGTCACGGCCGAAGAGATCATCGAGTTCGCGCGGGAATTCGATCCGCAGCCCATGCATCTCGACGAGACGGCCGGCCGCGACAGCATTCTCGGTGGACTGGCCGCCTCCGGCTGGCACACATCGGCAATGCTCATGCGGATGATGACCGACAGCTTCCTCATCAATTCTCTGTCGCAGGGTGCCCCTGGCGTCGATGTCATGGAATGGCGCAAGCCCGTGCTTGCGGGAGACACGCTTGCCGGTCGCTCGACGGTGGTGGAAGCGCGCCCGCTGCGCTCGAGGCCAGGGATCGGCATCGTGAAGTTTCGCCACGAAATCGAGAACCAGAAGGGTCAGATCGTCTGCTTCTCGGAGAACTCGATCATGTTCTCCACGCGCCAAACGTTGGATAAAGCTCCATGATCATGGTCGAGCGCTACCCGATCGGCGAGAAGACCGACATCGGCCACTACGCCTTTACGGAAGAAAGGATCCTGTCGTTTGCACGACGCTTTGATCCGCAACGATTCCATGTCGATACCGTAGCGGCAAAGGAGAGCCTGTTTGGAGGTCTATGCGCATCCGGCTGGCACACAAGCGCGGCCTGGATGCAGGTATTCCTGGCCTATTGGAAAGTAGAGGCCGAGCGGCTGATACGTGAAGGATCGGTGCCGCCCAATCTTGGACCCTCACCCGGCTTCAGGAACATGCAGTGGATTCGTCCTGTCTTCGCAGGCGAAGTGGTGCACTATTCGAACACCTTGCTGGCGAGCCGCGCGCTGGCCTCGCGCCCGGGCATGCGGCTGAACACCATTCTTTCCGAGGGCGCCATCACCGATGGCACCCCTGTCATTCGCTTCGAAGGCAGCGTTCTGGAATTCGAATGAGCGGGGCTTAGTGCCCCGAAAATTCGACAAGCGTCCGGACGTCCACGCCCAGCGCCTCGAGCTTGGCGCGACCGCCGAGATCTGGCAGGTCGATCACGAAGCAGGCAGAGACGACCTCCGCCCCGATCTGGCGCAGCAACTGCGTGGCGCCGACAGCCGTTCCGCCGGTGGCGATCAGGTCATCCACCAGGATCACCTTTTCGCCCGGCTGCACCGCATCGCGATGCATCTCCATCTCGTCCACGCCGTATTCCAGGCTATAGGCGATCCGCACGGTATCGTGCGGCAGCTTGCCCTTCTTGCGGATCGGCACGAAGCCGGCCGAGAGCTGGTGGGCAACCGCACCGCCCAGAATGAAGCCTCGGGCTTCCATGCCCGCGATCTTGTCGATCTTCATGCCGGCATAGGGCTGGACAAGCTCATCGACGGCGCGCCGGAACGCACGCGCATTGCCAAGAAGCGTCGTGATGTCACGGAAGATGATGCCGGGCTTGGGATAATCCGGGATGGAGCGAATGCTGGCAGCGAGCTCCGAGGTCTTGTCGTTCATGGAAAATCCATATCTGCAGGGGTCGAAAGTTGGCGCACCCTATCAATTGCGACAGATGGAACCAACAAAAAAGGCGGCCACCGGGCCGCCTTTTCCGCAACATGAGAGCAAAACCCTCAGTGTTCCTTGTTCGCGTAAACCGAGCGCTTCGTCAGGTAGATCAGTACCGAGAAGATCAGCAGGAACACCATGACCATGAAGCCGGTGTGCTTGCGCTCGACCAGATGCGGCTCTGCGGCCCACATCAGGAAGGACGAGACGTCCTTGGCATACTGGTCGACGGTCGCCGGCGAGCCGTCATCATAGGTCACCTGACCGTCAGACAGCGGCTTCGGCATGGCCAGGACGGCGGCAGCGTGGAAGTACGGGTTGTAGTGCTGTCCCTGCGAGACCTGGAAGCCAGCCGGAGGCTCTTCGTAGCCGGTCAGCAGCGAATAGATATAATCCGGTCCGCCTTCCTGGTACTGCGTGAAGATATCGAAGATGAAGCGCGGGAAACCGCGTTCGACTTCGCGCGCCTTGGCGAGCAGCGACATGTCAGGCGGTGCGGCACCGTTGTTGGACGCAGCAGCCGCTTCGGCGTTCGGGAACGGCGACGGGAAGTAGTCGGACGGTACGGCCTTGCGGGTGTACATGTCACCGCTGGCGTTCGGGCCATCCTGTACTTCGTAGTTCGCCGCGAAGGCCTTGACCTGCGCGTCCGAGTAGCCGAGCTCGCCCAGCATGCGGAACGGCACCAGCTTCATGGAGTGACAGGCGGCACAGACTTCCGTGTACACCTTCAGGCCGCGCTGCAGCTGGCCCTTGTCATAGGTGCCGAACGGACCTGCGAAGGACCAGTCGACTTCCTTGGGCTCCTTCAGCGGATAGTGCGGGGTCGCGGCTTCGTGGTGCTCAGCAGGCTTTGCAGCCTCCTCAGCGAAAACCGCGGTTCCGAGACCGGCGACGACTGCGAGCGACAGAATGCTTGCAACAAGCTTTTTCATGGTTTGTTTCCCTCTCGTCGCCCGCTTATGCCTTGGCCGCTACAGCCGAGGCAGTCTTGTTGCGCTTTTCAAGCACGGCTTCCGTGATCGAGTTCGGCACACGGCGCGGCGTCTCGACGAGACCAAGCACCGGCATGACGACCAGGAAGAAGGCGAAGTAAAGCAGCGTACAGATCTGCGAGATCGTGGTGTAGAGGCCTTCCGCCGGCTGCGAACCGAGCCAGCCGAGGATGATCGCGTTGATCACGAACAGCCAGTAAGCCATCTTGTACCACGGACGATAAACCGCCGAACGAACCTTCGAGGTGTCGAGCCACGGCAGGAAGAACAGCACGATGATCGCGCCGAACATCACGAGAACGCCTGCAAGCTTCGAGTCGATCGGGCCGACGTTGAAGGTGATCGAGCGCAGCATCGCGTAGAACGGCAGGAAGTACCATTCCGGAACGATGTGAGCCGGCGTCTTCAACGGGTCAGCCGGGATGTAGTTGTCGGCGTGACCGAGGAAGTTCGGCAGGTAGAAGACGAAGTAGGCGTAGACGAGCAGGAAGATCGAAACGCCGAGCGCATCCTTGAGCGTTGCGTAAGGCGTGAAACGAACCGTGTCCGTCTTCGTCTTGACTTCGACGCCGGTCGGGTTCGTCTGGCCGGTGACGTGCAGCGCCCAGATGTGCAGGACGACGACGCCGGCAATGACGAATGGCAGCAGGTAATGCAGCGAGAAGAAGCGGTTCAGTGTCGGATTGTCGACGGCAAAGCCGCCGAGCAGGAACTGCTGAACCCATTCACCGACCAGCGGGAATGCCGAGAAGAAGCCGGTGATAACCGTTGCACCCCAGAAGGACATCTGACCCCAGGGCAGAACGTAGCCCATGAAGCCGGTCGCCATCATCAGGAGATAGATGAGAACGCCGAGGATCCAGAGGATTTCGCGCGGTGCCTTGTACGAGCCGTAATAAAGGCCGCGGGCAATGTGGAGATAGACGGCCACGAAGAAGAACGACGCGCCGTTGGCGTGCATGTAGCGCAGCAGCCAACCGTGGTTGACGTCGCGCATGATCTTTTCGACCGAGTTGAACGCAACCGTCGTTTCGGCTGCATAGTGCATCGCGAGCACGACGCCGGTCAGGATCTGAACGATCAGCATGACCGACAGCATGGCGCCGAAGGTGTAGGCATAGTTCAGGTTACGCGGAACCGGATAGGCAACGAAGCTGTCATAGACGAGACGAGGCAGCGGCAGGCGTGCATCGATCCACTTCTCAAGGCCGGTTGATGGCTCGTAGCTGGAATGGCCACTCATAAATCAGTCCCCCTCAACCGATCTTGATTACTTTATCGGAAACGAACGAATAGGTCGGAATCGCAAGGTTCTGCGGTGCCGGACCTTTGCGAATGCGGCCGGCCGTGTCGTAGACCGAGCCATGGCAGGGACAGAACCAACCGTTGTATTCGCCGGCCTGGCCGAGCGGGACACAGCCGAGATGGGTGCAGGACCCGATCATGACGATCCAGTTTTCCTTGTCCTTGCCGGCCGAACGATCGACGCCGGTCGCCTGCGCGTCTGCCGGCAGGTTCGCGTTGCGTGCGATCGGATCCTTGAGATCGGCCAGCGCAACGTCGTCGGCGGCCTTCACTTCTTCAGGCGTACGATTGCGAATGAAGATCGGCTTGCCGCGCCACTTGGCGGTCAGCGACATGCCGGGCTCGAGGCTCGACACGTCGACTTCGATCGAAGCCAGAGCCAATGTCGAAGCATCGGGGCGCATCTGATCGATAAACGGCCAGGCAACCGAAACGGCGCCCACCGCGCCTGCCATACCAGTGGTGAGATAAAGGAAATCACGACGAGTGGGCTCGCCCGTGACCTCGCCTGTCGTTTCGTGTTCGCTCACGGCTTACCATCCTCTGCGCAAATTTTGCGGAACTCCGCCCCATCCCCTCAAGGCGGCGAATCTGTCGCGACACAATTCGAACATAGATTCCCCACCAATCCGGCGCGTTCTAAGCTTGATCGCAAATTATGTCCAGCCTTGGCAAGGGCATGTGGGCACAATGTCGCGGGAATTTTGGGTTGATTTTCGAAGACAATCACATGCTTGCAACATTGCTGCGTTGCACCAAAATCAAGCCTATGCTACGCCCCGGACATATTGTTGTTCCACTCTCGGCGCGCGGCGATGAAAGACACTTTATTCTGTGTGGGAAGTGTCCTCGTATCGCTGCTGCTTGCAACGATATCTCTGCGATACGTCACGCATACATGGCTGCTCGCCTTCGTATACAGTTTCCAGGCTCATTTTGCGCTCGCCGCAGTGCTGGCAACGCTTGTGCTGCTGGCGATCAAGCGACACTGGTTTGCCTATCTCCTGCTTGCAGTCGCCGTGTTCCTGCTCGGCCATGGCCTGTTCATGCTGAAGGCCTTCGAAGCCGCTCCGGCATCGGCCGCAACGCAGCCCGTCCTGCGTCTCATGTCCTTCAACATCAAGAACGACAATCTCAGCAATGGCGCTCGGATTGCCGACGCGGTCATCGCCTCGGATGCCGACATCGTCAACATTCTCGAAGCAGAACCCCTGCGTCCTGAAATCCCGCGCCTTTCACAGGCGTATCCCTATCGCATCGGGTGCGGTACCGGCACGGATGGCTGCGACACGCTGGTCCTTTCCAAGCGACCGTTCCTCACGCAATCCGTCAGCAGCATCGGCGATCTCTGGCCAAACCGGCTGATCCAGACGGCGATCGACGTCGACGGCACAAAGATCAATTTCGCCTCGGTTCATCTGGCAAAACCCTACTTCGACGATTTTCAGCTCGATGAACTCACCGATTTGCGCAAGATCGTCGCCGAGACCGACGGGCCGCTTCTCCTGGCAGGCGACTTCAATTCGGCGATAATCGATCCGCATATCCAGAGGTTCATGCGTGCGACAGGCTTCAACACCGTCTTTCCGGAGCCGGCCACTTGGCCCATCCGGGCCGGCGCCTTCGGCATCGCCATCGATCACGTCCTTGTCCGACCACCGCTGCGGCTGACATCGGTCACGCGGATGGATGACAGCATCGGCTCAAATCACTTTGGCCTCATGGCCGAGATTGCCATCGAGCGCTGACGGGCTTTTTGCGTCATCGTAGTCGGCGGCAAGGAAGCCTCCCGACTGGCGCGCCCAGAGTTCCGCATAAAGACCGCCCTGCTGAAGCAGCGCCTCGTGGGTTCCTTCCTCGATGATCCTGCCCTTGTCGACAACGATCAGGCGGTCCAGAGCGGCGATCGTCGAAAGCCGATGCGCGATCGCAAGCACGGTCTTGCCCTCCATGATCCCATGGAGATTGGACTGGATCGCTTCTTCCACTTCGGAATCCAGCGCCGACGTCGCCTCGTCGAGCACGAGGATCGGCGCATCCTTCAGCATCACGCGCGCAATTGCGATCCGCTGGCGCTGCCCACCGGAGAGCTTGACGCCGCGCTCGCCAACGTGAGCGTCGAAGCCCTTACGCCCCTGCTGATCCTGAAGACTTTCGATGAAACCGAGTGCTTCCGCCCGGCGCGCTGCGTCGATGAGACGAGCCTCACCGGCATCGGGGCGTCCAAACAGGATGTTGTCCCGAACCGACCGGTGCAGCAGCGAGGTATCCTGGCTGACGACGCCGATCTGCATGCGCAGCGACTCCTGCTTGACGTCTGCGATATCCTGGCCGTCGATCAGGATGCGCCCACCCTCGAGATCGTATAGGCGCAGCATCAGGTTCACGAGCGTCGACTTGCCGGCGCCGGATCGTCCCACGATGCCGACCTTTTCGCCGGGCCGGATGGTCAGCGAAAAATCGTCGATCACGCCGCTGGTCCTGCCATAGTGGAAGGTGACATTCTCGAAGCGGATGCCCGGATGCTCGATGACGAGATCGGGGGCATCCGGCTTGTCGACCAGCCCGAGGGGCTTGGAGATGAGCTCGGCCGAGTTCTGGATGGTTCCGAGATTGCGCATGATGCCGTTGAACTGCGTCATCAATCGCCCGAGAAGAAAATTCAACCGCAGCACAAGCGCCAGCGAAAAGGCCACGGCACCGGAACTAACGAGCCCTTGCAGCCACAGATGGACGCTGAGTCCGGCCATCGTCACGATCATCAGGCCGGAGAGCAGCGCCATGGAAGCACGCACGCCGGTGATGAAGCGCGTGAAGCGCAGCACGGTTTCCTGGTAGAAATCAAAGCCCTGCCGCATGTAGCGGTCGGTCTCTTCGTCCCTTGCAAACAGCTTCAGCGTCTGGATGTTGCTGTAGGCATCGACCATCCGGCCGTTGAGCATCGATGCGGCCTCCGCCGTCTCGCGCGAGTGATAGCGGATGCGGGGAACGAAATAGCGCGCCAGCAGCCCGAAGGCGAAAAGCCACCCCAACACCACGACGGCAAGCGAGAGATCGAGCCGGGCAACGAGCACCAGCGTGGTCGCCGCATAGATGCCGACGAACCAGACGCTCTCCATCAATGACGTCACGAGGTCGCCCGTCGCCTGCCCGGCTGACCACACCTTGGTGACGATGCGCCCCGAGAAGTCGCTTTGAAAGAAGGAGAGCGACTGGCGCGAGACGTGCAGATAGGATTGCCAACGCGCAAGATTGTAAAATCCCGGGGTGATGACCTGCTGATCGACAAGCGCGATCAGCAGCGCCACCACGAAACGCACGACGCCGATCAGGATCAGCATGCCGAACAGTTCCGCGCCATGCGCCTGGAGAAGTCCGCTCCAGCCGGCGGCAGGCGTGATGCTCGCCAGAATGTCGACTACCCGCCCGACGAACCAGAAAAGCGCCGCCTCGATCGCGGCCGACATGCCGCCGAGAACCAGCATGGCGATGAACGGTGCCTTCGCCTGACCGATATAGAAAGAGATGAATCCGAGGGTCGAGCGCGGCGGCTGTATATTGTCGCGCGGCCGGAACGGATCAATCCAATTTTCGAAAGTACTAAAGATTCGATTTAACAGCATAATTGCGATATAGGCATATATGCCGGAACGGGAAAGGAATGCTCCCGCCGGACAACCTTATATTTTGGTAATGATCGGTAACATCAACGGCATCGCCGTTGAATGAAGTATAACTCGCCACAATCTCGGCATACTGTAGAGTTTCACGGGAGACTGCCGCGATGCAAACGAAGACGCTTACGTCGAGTATTCCGTTACCTCTGGCGGAAAAACTCGACGCCATGATTGGACAGCTTCACCTGCCGTACGATCAGATCGTTACGGAGGCAATTACCGCTTGGATTGATCGCGAGGAAGAACGACGCCTCGCCGCACTACGTGCACTCGCCTCGACCAACAGCATGGCGGTCGAGGGACACCGCGTCATTGACTGGGCTGACAGCCTTTCCGCTGACGGGCACTGAACGCACCACACTATAAAAAGGCGCCCTCCCGATATCCCAGGGAGGGCGCCTTGTTTTTATTCCGCCGCTTCTTCGGCGTCTTCGTGATCGGCAAGAAAGCCGCCGGACTGCCGGTTCCAGAGATCGGCATAAATGCCCCCCTGGTGAACAAGCTCGACGTGCGAGCCCGCCTCGACGATCCGACCCTTGTCGAGCACGATCAGGCGGTCCATTTCCGTCAGCGTCGACAGCCGGTGGGCGATCGCGATCACCGTCTTGCCCTGCATCAGCGCGAACAGGTTTTCCTGGATCGCGGCTTCGACCTCGGAATCGAGCGCCGAGGTCGCCTCATCAAGCACCAGGATCGGCGCGTCCTTCAGGAAGACGCGGGCGATGGCGATACGTTGGCGCTGACCGCCTGAAAGCTTCACGCCGCGCTCGCCGACCTGCGCATCCAGCGCCTTGCGCCCCTGCATGTCCACCAGGGTCTCGACGAAGTCCCAGGCATTGGCACGCTTGGCAGCCTCGATGACCTCTGCATCGCTGGCATCCGGACGACCGTAGGCGATGTTGTCGCGGATGGAACGATGCAGCAGCGAGGTATCCTGCGTCACCACGCCGATCAGTTCGCGCAGGCTCTCTTGCGAGACGTGCGCGATGTCCTGCCCGTCGATCGTGATGCGCCCGCCTTCCAGATCGTAGAAGCGCAGAAGCAGGTTCATCAGCGTGGTCTTGCCGGCGCCGGAGCGACCGACGAGACCCACCTTCTCGCCCGCCTTGATGTCGAGCGACAGGTTTTCGATGATGCCCTTGCCCTTGCCGTAGTGGAAACCGATCCGATCGTAGTGGATCGCTCCCCGCTTGGCACTGAGCTGCGGCGCACCGGGCTTGTCGACGATATCGTGGCTCTTCGTCATCATCTCCATGCCGTCATAGACGGTACCGATGTTTTCGAAGAGCGCCGAGACTTCCCACATGATCCACTGCGACATGCCGTTGACGCGCATCGCAAGACCGATCGCGATGGCGATCGCTCCGACCGAGATCCCGCCGTTTAGCCAGAACCAGATCGATAGTCCGGAGATGACGAACAGCGCCACGCAGTTGTTGATGTAGACCGCCGCGTGGAACATCGTGACCTTGCGCATCTGCTGATATACGGTCTGCAGGAATTCGTTCATGCCCTCCTTGGCATAGGTTTCTTCCCTGCCCGCATGCGAGAACAGCTTCACCGTCGCGATGTTGGTATAGCTGTCGACGACGCGACCGGTCATCATCGACCGCGCATCGGCCTGCGTGGCGGCGATCTTGCGAAGCCGCGGCACGAAGTAGGATACGATCCCGATGTAGATGCCGAGCCATGCCAGGATCGGGATCATCAATCGCCAGTCGGCAGCCGCGATCACCACGATCATGGAGATGAAGTAGGTGACGACGTAAACGAAAACGTCGAGGATCTTCATCACCGTCTCGCGAACGGCAAGCGACGTCTGCATCACCTTTGTTGCAACGCGTCCGGCGAACTCGTTGGCAAAGAAGGTCATGCTGTGGCGCATCAGGAAGCGGTGCATCTGCCAGCGCGCGATCATCGGGTAGTTGCCGAGCAGGACCTGATGCATGATAAGAGAGTCCAGCACAGCCGCCACCGGCAGACCGATGAGGATCAGCGCGCCCATCCAGACGAGCCGGTGTCCTTCGCTCTGGAGGAACGTCGCGGGGTCGGCATGCGTCAGCCAGTCGACGATGTTGCCGAGGAACTGGAAGAGCGCCACTTCGCCGATGGCAATCAGCATCGTCAGCACGGCCATCATGCCGAGCCACGGGGCCGCCGGCTTGGTATAGTGCCAGCAGAAGGCGTAGAGCCCCTTCGGAGGAACCTTGGGATCCTCGCTTGGAAAGGGATTGAGTCTCTGTTCGAACCAGCCAAACATAAAAAATGCTCCGAAACTTCAGCGTCCCGGCCCAGAGCCCGCGCAAGGACGCGCTGAAGGCTCATATGGGAACCGGACGTTCAAGGGGCGAGGCCACAACAGCCGCGCAATGGATCAGAAAAGGAAAATCAGGAAAGAAAGGGCACTTAGGAGTGCCGGATCGTCAGTCGCGGGGTCACGGGCGAGAGGCGCGTGCGTCGCATTGTATTCATCATAGCCTCCCTGCTGACGATTGAAGATATGCACCGATAGCGCGAAATCACCGAGAATTCCAGCCCTTTACGACGCCAAAATTGAAGGTTTCGGGGTTAAAGACAGGCTGTTGCACGAAAATCGCAGTTGAAATACCAGTTTCGCAACAAAATCGAACAAGACGGCATATACGATGACAGACCTCAGACTGGCGCTCTACCAACCCGATATTCCAGGAAATACCGGCACGATCCTGCGTCTTGCCGCATGCCTCGGTTTTGCCGTCGACATCATCGAGCCAGCCGGCTTCGACATTTCGGACCGCAACCTCAAACGCGCCGGCATGGACTACATCGCAACCGCCGCCCTCACCCGCCATGTCTCCTGGAACCATTTCGAAACCTGGCTGCAATCCAGCGGGCGCCGGCTCGTTCTGGCCTCAACGAAGGCTTCCGGGCGCTACACCGATTTCGCCTTCCGTCCTGACGATGTTCTTCTCTTCGGCCGGGAAAGCGCCGGCGTCCCCGATCAGGTCCACGACAGGGCGGATGCCCGGATACTGGTGCCGATGGTCGAGGGCCAGCGCTCGATCAACGTTGCCGTTTCGGCCGCGATGATCATTGGAGAGGCAATGCGGCAAACCGTCTGGGGTTGACCTTCGGTCGCATCTCCACAAATGCCGGTCAGGCTCCACAATATGTCGCGCATGGCGTTGTGAATTCGTCAGACGGGCGTATAGTTTTTAGCCGAGCAATCAAATCAAACGGCGCAACGACGCAATTTCAATAACTTGGCTATGCCATAGATTCGAAGATTCGTTCCAGCGCAGGAAAGCCGGCAGGCAGGAAAAAGAAAAGACGGCATGGAATCGACAATCGTCATGATCAATCTGTTCGGCGCCGTGGCATTGCTGCTGTTCGGCCTCGCGCAGGTGAAGGATGGCGTTTCCCGGGCCTTTGGTGCGCGGCTGAGGACCGGGCTTGCCTCCGGCACCCGCAGCGGACTTCGCTCGTTCCTGTCCGGCTTTGTCGCGACCGTCGCCCTGCAGAGCTCCACCGCAACCGCGCTGATGGTGGCCTCCTTCGTCGAGCGTGAACTGGTCAAACCGCGCATGGCCCAGATCGTGCTGCTCGGCGCCAATGTCGGAACAGCCGTGACGGCCTGGATCGTGGCAACCGGCATCGAGTGGCTGTCGCCGCTCGTCATCCTCGCCGGCATCGTGCTCTACCGCAGCGGCTCCACCGCCCGCCAGGGCGGCGGCACGGCGCTGATCGGGATCGGGCTGATGCTGCTGTCCTTGCATCTGCTCAGCAGCGCAACCGAGCCGATGCGCCAGTCGCCGGCGCTGGCAGCCTTCATCGGGCTGCTCGACAATGCCTGGCCGGTGGCCCTGGCCTTTGCCGCCGGCATCGCCTTCGTGTCGTCCTCCAGCCTAGCCGCGGTCGTACTCATCCTGTCGCTCGCCTCGACCGGCATCCTGTCGGCAGGGCTGATCATCGTGCTGGTGCTCGGCGCCAATCTCGGCGGCGCCATCCCGCCGGTCATCGCGTCGCTCTCAGGCCCGGCGTCGGCCAAGCGGGTGACGCTCGGCAACCTGATCGTGCGCGCAATCGGCTGCCTGATCGCTCTGCCGCTGGCTGGCTACGGCGCCGATCTGCTGGGCATGCTGCCGCTGACGCCAGCAAAGCTGCCGGTCGATGTCCACCTTGCCTTCAATTTGCTTCTGGCAGCACTTGCCTGGCCGTTCTCCCGCATCCTGTCGCGGTTGATGCTGCGGCTCGTTCCCGAGGACGCGGAGCCGGACACCGGCCCGAAATATCTCGACCTGCACGAACTTTCGACGCCGGTCGTTGCCCTCGCCAGCGCCACCCGCGAGGTGCTCGGCGTCGGCGACCTGATCGAGCGGATGCTGCTGCGTGCCGCCACCGCCTTCGAAAAGAACGATCTGTCCAAGC
>UEHQ01000008.1 GCA_900489925.1 Hyphomicrobiales bacterium
CGACGAAGAGAAGACGACCCTCGAAGCCTACGGCGTCTGGAAAAAGAAGAGCATGTACGGCCGCAATTTCATGGGCGTGGAGCGCACCACCTTCCTGATCCGCCCAGACGGAACGATCGCCACCATATGGCAGAAGGTGAAGGTGCCGGGACATGCCGAGGCTGTTCTGGCGGCCGTTCAGAGCCTTGCCGGATGAACACCGCAATTCCTTCGCTTCGCGGCGGCGCGATCCTCGCCATCCGCTCTGCCGATCTCGATCACAAGACACAGCTGGCACAGGAAACCGCAACGCGCTGGTTCGCCCGCAGGCTCTCCCTGCGTTCGCCGCTCGATGCCGCCCTGCCCGACCGACCGGGACGGCCGGACAAGCCGGAACTCACCCCGCCCACGCAGGTCAAGAAGCGATCCCTCCACACACTGAAGGGCCGCATTGCGCTCCTTCACGCCATCGCCCATATCGAGCTCAACGCTGTCGACCTCGCGCTTGATATCGTTGCCAGATTTGCCACCGAGCCCGTGCCGCACTCGTTCTTCGACGGGTGGATGCAGGTCGCCTACGAAGAGGCCAAGCATTTCAGAATGGTGCGTGCGCGGCTGAACGACCTTGGTGCGGACTATGGTGACGTACCCGCCCATGATGGCCTATGGCAGGCCGCGCACGCGACCCGCAACGACTTGACGGCGCGCTTGGCCGTCGTGCCGCTCATCCTGGAAGCACGCGGGTTGGACGTAACGCCCTCCCTGCAGGCCAAGATGCGCGAAACGGGAGATCTCGAAAGCGCCGCCGTTCTGGATGTGATCTACAACGACGAAAAAGGCCACGTCGCCATCGGCGCCAAATGGTTTCGCTTCCTGTGCGCGCGAGAAAAGCGCGATCCGTCGAAGACCTTCCACGATCTCGTCCGCGCTAATTTCCGCGGTCCGCTGAAGCCGCCTTTCAACGACATTGCCCGGGCGGAAGCCGGACTGACGCCATCATTTTATCGATCTCTCACGTCCACCAGCCACGCATGAGTGTGGACCAAATAAGGCATTTATTAACCTTAACAGTGTGTAATCGGACCAATTGAGGCACGGACCGTCAACTGGGAGATTCTCCGTGACGCACGCACAGCAAAGTCGCGTATTCGGCAAGCGAAAACAGGAGCATATCCTGATCCTCGCAAGCGGCGACCGAGTCCGGCACCTCACCGTCAAGCCGTGGATGGCGGGGCTTGCCTTCGGCTTTATCGGCGTATTCGCAATCGGCTACCTGCTTGCCACATCCTACCTGGTGCTGCGCGACGACCTTATCGGGGCGACGATGGCGCGCCAGGCGCGCATGCAGCATGACTATGAAGACAGGATCGCTTCCCTGCGCGCTCAGGTCGACCGCGTTACCTCGCGGCAACTGCTCGACCAGCAGGTTGTTGAAGACAAGGTCGATAAGTTGCTCGAACAGCAGATGGCGCTGACGTCTCGCCACGGCAAGCTGGGTTCGCTGTTCGATCGGGCAGAGAGCTCGGGTTTGAGCGAGAAACCCGCGATCTCGACGCAATCCTATGCGCCTGACGCGAAGGACAAGCGGGCAGCCCTTTCCGGTGCTGCTCAGGCGATCGAAAACCAGCTGGCTGGCAACAGCGAGCCTGCGGATGTGGTACCCGACAACACCACGCTTGCCTATGTCCCCGCGCGCGAAACCATGGGCGACCGTGCCGACCGTGTCTTCTCCAAGATGACGCTATCGTTGAAGGGGATCGAACAAAAGCAGCGCGACCGGGTGGAGCAGTTGACCAGTGATGCGGGCGACGCGGCCAATGCGATCTCTCGTGTCCTGACCCGCTTCGGTATTCCGGTTCCAGCTGAAACCGCCAGCCTCGCCAAGCAAGATGACTCGGCGGTCGGCGGCCCCTACGTCGCTCCGGAGAGCGACGACGATTTCGACAACTCGCTGGCACAACTCGACGGTGCCCTGACCCGCCTCGAAACCATGCGCAGCACAGCCGCGTCGCTGCCGTTCAGCAATCCGGCAATCGGCAAGGAGATCACCAGCCCTTTCGGCAACAGGCGTGATCCCTTCATCGGTCGCCTCGCCTTGCACTCCGGCATCGACTTTCGGTTTGCGCCGGGTGAAAAGGTTCGTCCGAGCGCTCCAGGCAAGGTAATCGCCGCAGGCTGGACCGGCGGCTACGGAAACATGGTCGAGGTCGACCACGGCAATGGCATCTCCACACGATACGGTCATATGTCGGAAATTCTGGTCAAGATCGGCGATATCGTGGACCGCTCGGACGTCATCGGCCTTGCCGGCAGTACCGGCCGCTCCACCGGCACCCATCTGCACTACGAAGTTCGCCAGGACGGCCGTGCCGTCGACCCCATATACTTCATGAACGCCGGCATGAAACTTGCCAGCTATATAAAATAACCAATTGTACTAACCACACATTTACCCCTGCGTCTGGCGCAACGCCCCTATTCCTTGACTTCCTTACAGTTTCAGCCTATGTGGCGCTGCATTGCGGCATGCAATCACGCCGACTCAACCTGAGTGTGGCCGAACCGGAACGGAAACAGTTTTCCCTTTGACGACATTTGCTGATCTTGGCCTGAGCCAAAAAGTGCTTTCCGCTGTCACCGACGCGGGCTACACGACGCCAACCCCGATCCAGGCTGGCGCAATTCCGTTTGCGCTCCAGCGCCGCGATATCTGCGGCATCGCTCAGACGGGCACCGGCAAGACTGCATCCTTCGTTCTGCCGATGCTGTCGCTCCTGGAAAAAGGCCGCGCCCGCGCTCGCATGCCGCGTACGCTGATCCTCGAACCGACCCGCGAGCTTGCAGCCCAGGTCGCGGAAAACTTCGAGAAATACGGCAAGAACCATCGCTTGAACGTTGCGTTGCTGATTGGCGGCGTATCCTTCGAAGAGCAGGACCGCAAGCTGGAACGCGGCGCGGACGTTCTGATCTGCACTCCCGGCCGCCTGCTCGACCATTTCGAGCGCGGCAAGCTGCTGATGAGCGGCGTCGAAATTTTCGTCATCGACGAAGCGGACCGCATGCTCGACATGGGCTTCATTCCCGATATCGAGCGCATCGCCAAGATGATCCCGTTCACGCGCCAGACGCTGTTCTTCTCGGCCACGATGCCGCCGGAAATTCAGAAGCTGGCCGATCGCTTCCTGCAGAATCCGGAACGCGTCGAAGTAGCCAAGCCCGCTTCCGCATCCAAGACCATCACCCAGCGTTTCGTTGCATCTCACAGCAAGGATTACGAAAAGCGGGCGACTCTGCGCGATCTCGTCCGCTCGCAGGAAGAACTCAAGAACGCGATTATCTTCTGCAACCGCAAGAAGGACGTTGCCGACCTGTTCCGTTCGCTGGAGCGTCACGGCTTCTCCGTCGGTGCGTTGCACGGCGATATGGACCAGCGTTCGCGCACGACGATGCTGCAGAATTTCCGCGACGGTCAGCTTCAGCTTCTCGTCGCTTCCGACGTCGCCGCTCGTGGTCTCGACATCCCCGATGTCAGCCATGTCTTCAATTTCGATGTACCGATCCACTCAGAGGACTACGTGCATCGTATCGGCCGTACAGGCCGCGCAGGCCGTGCAGGCGCTGCTTTCACCATCGTCACCAGCCGTGAGCAGAAGCACACCGACGCGATCGAAAAGCTGATCGGCGAAAAGGTCGAGTGGCACAATGGTGATCTTTCTGCGTTGCCGCCGGCTGAGCCCAGCCGCGATGACGATCGCTCCCGCCGCAAGGGTCGTGAGCGGGATAAGGACCGTGGCCGCGGCAAGAGCCGTTCGGGTCATAAATCTGATATCGCCGTCGAGGATAATGACGTCGAGACGATCGAAGCAGCAGCACCAGCAAGGGTCGAAAGCGTGAAGCAAGAGCGCAAAGCAGAAAACAACAAGCCGCATAACAACGCGCGCAACAATCGTCCCTATCCGGCAAATGACGACAACCGCGAGCGTCGTCGCTACCGCGACCACGATGACGGCCCGACACCGGTCGGTTTCGGCGATGAAATCCCTGCCTTCATGCTGATCACGGCTAACGCCAAGATCTGATCTCCCATGGCTCATCCTGGTCTAGATTTCCCAGGCCTCGGCGTAGGCCTGGTGATTTTGCGTGACCGCAAGATCCTGCTCTACAAGCGAATGCGCGCACCGGAAGCCGGCCATTGGAGCATCGTCGGCGGCAAGGTCGACCATATGGAGCCCGCCGAGCTGGCTGCCCGACGCGAGGCAGAGGAAGAGACCGGCCTCGGCATCGGTCGCGTCGATCTGCTCGGCCCCACCGAACTGATCATCGAAGCCGAAGGACAGCACTGGATATCGTTGCTCTATATTGCAGCGGAGGTGGACGGCGACCCACAGCTGACTGAACCCGACAAGCTGTCCGCATTCGGCTGGTTCACGCGAGACGATCTGCCCCAGCCGCTCTCGGCCTTCGCCCAGGCTGCGATTTCACATCTCAGCACCGACCAGTTTCTTTAAGCGCGGTCTCCGCCCCCGACGCGTTACTCAGCGCGCAACGCCGCCTCGTAGGCAAGACGCACCCATTTCGCCATGAGATCGGGATCATCGTAGGCGTCCTCGGGGATGGACCAATAGGGCATCTTCACAGGATTTCCCTTCTTTCCCTCATAGGCCCATTGCGTTGCACCGGCAGCAGCAAACTCCGGCGCGCTCTTTTCGTCGGCCTTCAGCAGCATTTCGTCCCGGACTTCCACCGCGACGATGCGGCCGAGATGATAGATCCCCTTGCCGCCAAACATCCGCTTGATCGTCACGGGCCCCAGCCCCTGAAACATCTCTTCGATTGCCGCTGCGTCCATTGCCTACTCCTTCAAAACACCACCAGCCGCGACGACCGCTTCCGGCGTATCGACGTCCAGATGCGCATTGTTGCCGATCTCAACGTCGATCACCTGAATGCCTGCCGTTTCGATAATATGCCGGGCACCGACGTCACCCTCGAGCCTCAGGACGGCGTCATAGAGCTGCCGTGGCAGAATGACCGGATTTCCGCGCTTGCCGCCCGAGACCGCACGCACCACGGCCTGCCCCTTGGCCTGCCGGAAGGCGCCAATCAGTGTGTCGAGGTCCGCGGTCGACACGTCAGGCATATCGGCCAGCATCACCAGTATGCCATCGGCACTTCGCGCTGCATTGGACATGACGCCCGCGATCAGCGACGACGCCATGCCGGCGGCGAAATCAGGATTGTGAACGAATGTCATATCCAGCCCGGAAAGTGCCGCCTCTATCTTGGCATGCCGATATCCCGTGACCACGCTAACCGATGCGGCACCGCTCTCGATCGCGGCCAGCGCGCAGCGCCGCACCAGCGGGATCCCGTTGAACTCCGATAGCAGCTTGTGCGGACCGCCTGCTCCCATCCGGCTTGCCTGCCCCGCTGCGAGGATGACCGCAGCGACGTGAACGGCATCACTCCGGTGATCATCCGTTTCGCGCAGGCGCGGACGCGATTCGATCTCCATCAGAAGCCCTCCCACGCCCATTCCGCTGATATCAAAAGCGCTCGGCTGTTCCCCGGCGAGAATGCGATCCAGCACCCAGTCGAAGCCATTTTCCCTCGGGCTGCGCGCGCAGCCAGGCGCACCGATGACCGGAATGTCGCCAAGCCGACCAAGGACAAGCAGGTTGCCAGGATCAACCGGCATACCAACTTGAATAACCTCACCACCTGCACGCCGAATGGCCTCGGGGATCACATCATCCCCGTCGATGACGGCGGAAGCACCGAAGACGACAATCATCCGCGGGCCGCTCGTCGGTGCCTCGGCAGCCTTGCGGATCGCCGCGGCAACGGCCGTCACACCATGCGCGACGCGCTCCTCCCGCACGATGCGGCTACCGGAAGGCAGCAGCCGTCGGGACAGGATGCGGGCGGTCTTGTCCATCACCGACGGTTTCAGCGACGGCAACTCGGTCGCCACCAGCCACACCGAATGAGCGGCATACGGCTTGACCTCGAAGACGGTGGCCGCTCGCAGAAACGCACATGCGGTCTCGACCTTTTCACCGGGCACAGCCAGCGGAATGATCTTGAATGTCGCAACCATATCGTCTTTTCGCACCGGCACATGGTCAGCGAGACAAGCAAGGGTAATGCCCGGATCGACCCTGTTTACACGATCGATCGCGGATTTGTCGGCGACGAATAGGCCGTCGACGGTGGAATAGGCGTTGACGCGACCGGTCGCGGCCTCGGAAAAACGCAGATGGTCAGCTGAAATGGCGCCACCAAGCCGGCGCGCGGCCTCGTCCTCGCCAATATCGCCGGCATCGAGCCGGGCAGCGATCACCGAAGCGACGTTAGCCGCACGAAGCCTCTCGATATCGGCGCGCTGGAGCCGGTGTCCCTTGGGAAGACTGCCGTCCGCAAGCTTGACCGCATGCGCAAGCACCACATCTTCAGCCTCTTTGACAGGGAATTCGCCGAACTTCATGGCACGTCACCCTTGGGTGACGTCACGTCCCGCGACCGCAGCGACTGAACAATCTCGGCAAGAATGGCGACCGCGATTTCTGCCGGGCTCGCAGCACCGATGGCAAGCCCGATCGGCGCGTGGATCCGTGCGAGATCGGCGTCGCCCATTCCACCATTGCGCAGCCGTTCCAGGCGCGCGGCGTGGGTCTTGCGGCTACCGAGCGCGCCGACGTAGAAGCAGCCGGCGCGCAGCGCCTCGACAATCGGCAGGTCATCGATCTTCGGATCATGCGTGACTGCAACGAGTGCCGTATACGCGTCGAGCGGCCGTTGCTGCAGCACATCGACAGGCCAGTCGGCAGTCAGGTCGACACCGGCAAAGCGCTCGGGCGTCGCAAATGCCGTCCTCGGATCGATGATCCTGACGTCGAAGCCCACGAGGCTCGCCATCTGCGCGAGGACCTGACTGATATGGACCGCACCAATGATAACGATGTGCGCAGGCGGCAAGTGAACGTTGACGAAGTAACTCCGCCCCTCAAGCTCGACCAGGCCCGACTTTCCGGAGCGAAAGGCAGCCTCAACCGCAGGGCGCAGCGCTGCCGCAACGTCGTCTCCTTCGAGCGCAATCGTATCGCTGCCGCGGGCCAGATCGGTAATCAGCGCAACCGCCCGCCGCGCCCGGCGAGCGTCATTCAGCCGCGCGAGGTTGCCTGCGTCCATCAATCCAGCCTTTCAACGTAAACCCGGATCCGGCCCCCGCAGGAAAGACCGACGCGCCACGCGGTTTCATCGGCGACACCAAAATCGAGTATCTTCGCCCGACCGTCCGCAATCACGTCAAGTGCGTCGGCAATGACGGCGCCTTCCACGCACCCGCCGGATACGGATCCCTCGAAATTTCCGTCTCGGTCGATGACCAGATGGCTGCCGACCGGCCGGGGTGCCGAGCCCCAGGTTTCGATGACGGTCGCAATCGCAACGTCTCGCCCGTCAGCCTTCCACGCCTGCGCCGTCGCCAGCGGGCCGAGCCCCAGTGAAGCTTCCATCATGCACCGCCTTTCAGTCTCTCGAGATATCGTCGCGGATCATACATGCCCGGTCTCGCCTGTCCCAGTTCAGCGGCAAGGTCGGACAGCGACGAGAGATTATGGACCGGCCGAAACTCGTCAACATGAGGCAGCATCGCGCGGACGCCGCGCGCACGTGGCTCGAAGCCATCGAAGCGCAGCAGCGGGTTGAGCCAGATCAGCCGCCGGCAGGATCGGTGCAGCCGGTCCATCTCCGTCGAAAGCAGTTCGGTTCCCTCGCGCTCCAGACCGTCCGTGATCAGCAGCACGACGGCTCCCTGCCCCAATACGCGCCGCGCCCAGAGCCGATTGAACTCCTTCAGCGTCTCCCCGATGCGTGTCCCGCCGGACCAGTCCTTCACGGCAGCGGCGCATTCATCCATCGCCTCGTCGGGATCCTTGTGGCGCATCTGGCGGCTGACATTGGTAAGCCGGGTGCCGAAAAGGAATGTATGAACCCGCCGCCTCTTTTCCGTGAGCACATGAAGGAAGTGCAGGAATATCCGCGTATATTGGCTCATCGAGCCGGAAATATCCGCAAGCACCACGAGCGGAGGCTGGATCTCTTTGATCTGCCGGTAGCGCGGCAGGATCAGCGCACCACCATTGCGAAGCGCGCCGCGCATCGTGGCCCGGGGGTCGACGTGAGCGTGGATGTGCGATGGCTTGAAGCGACGCGTTCTCACTCTGTCGACAGGCAGTTGAAGTCCCGCGAGCGCCTTTTTCGCCAAAGCGATCTCTGACGTCGACATTTGGGCAAAATCCATGCGCCGAAAGACTTCGCTGCCGGACATCGTGAACCGCGCATCGATCTCGATATCGGGCTCCTCGCGCGGAGGTTTTTTGTCTTCCCGCTCCCCGAGCAGCGCATCGGCGGCACGGCTCTCACCCGGCTTCGCCTTGTCCTTCGACCGTGTATCGGGCGCGCGGGGCGACATCATCGCGATCATCTTTTCGACGAGGTTGCGCGAGCGCCAGAACAGGCGAAACGCCTCGTCGAAGACCGGCTTGTCCTCATGCCGCTTCACGAAGACCGCGAAGAGCGCGGCGTGGAACTCCTCGCGTGACCCCATACCGATCGCCTCGACGGCTTCGATAGCGTCCGCAATCGCACCCGGCCCTACCTTCAGCCCCGCCTTTCGCAGCGTCCGGCCGAAATAGACGATGTTGTCGGCAAATCGTCCGTCGCCCGCGGCTTGCGGCGGGACGACAATGCCATCCGTTCCGTTTGCCGCCTGCATATCGCTACCCCGCCACGTGCAGTTCGTTCCTGATGTCTTCGAGCACTTTCGCGCCCTCGCCACTCTGGATCCTCGATATATCGTCCTGGTATTTCAGCAGCGTCCCGATCGTGTCGGAGATCGTTTCCGGATCGAGCGCCAACCGGTCGAGCTCGGTCAATGCCGTCGCCCAGTCAATGGTTTCGGCAACACCGGGATTCTTGAACAGGTCGAGCGTTCGCAACTTCTGCACATAGGCAACGATCTGACGTGACAGCGCCGCGTTGCAATCAGGCACCTTCCGGCTGATGATCTCCAGTTCCTGCGTCGCATCGGGATAATCGACCCAGTGGTAGAGACAGCGCCGCTTCAGCGCATCATGCACCTCGCGCGTCCTGTTGGTGGTGATAATGACGATCGGCGGCTCGCTGGCCTTGATCGTGCCCAACTCAGGGATCGTCACCTGGAAGTCCGAGAGAACTTCAAGCAGAAACGCCTCGAACGCCTCGTCCGTCCTGTCCAGCTCGTCGATCAGAAAGACCGGCGCCTTTCCCGGCGCGGATGAAAGCGCCTGCAACACCGGGCGCCGGATCAGATAGCGTTCGGAAAAGATGTCGGATTCGATCCTGTCCCGATCCGTCAGCCCCGACGCTTCCGCAAGTCGGATCTCGAGCATCTGTGCGGGGTAGTTCCATTCATAGACGGCAGAGGAGACGTCGAGGCCTTCGTAGCACTGCAACCGGATCAGCGGCCGATCGAGTGCCTTAGCAAGAACCTTTGCTATCTCTGTCTTGCCGACGCCCGCCTCGCCTTCGAGAAAGAGCGGGCGCTTCATCTTCAGGGCAAGAAAAATGACCGTGGCGAGTGATCGTCCCGCAAGATAGTCGTGATCGCCGAGCATCGAGATTGTCTCGTCGATCGATGACGGCAGCGGCCGGTGGGGTTGCGACATATCTCCTCCCTTTTTCAGGAAGTTATAGCGTGTGATAGTCGCGGTTCATATAGAGAAGCGCCGGTTTCGCATGATCGAAACGAACAGCCATGACCTCGCCGAAGATGATATGATGCGTGGTCATTTCCTTGATTTCCGTCACCCTGCAATCGAACGATGCCAGCGCATCCTGCAAGACCGGGGCGCCGGTCACCAGCGTATCGAATACTCCCGTGGCGAAACGCTCGTCGTTGTCGAGTTGCGTGCGGCCGGAAAAGGCATCGGCCAAAGCCTTGTGATGTGCGCCCAGGGTGTTCAGCGCAAAAACACCGCTGCGGAAGAAGATATCGTTCTTGGGATTGCTGTTGTTGAGGCAGACCAGAACGGTCGCGGGGCTATCCGACACGGAACAGGCCGCGGTGATGGTGACGCCACGGCGCATGTCGCCAACGGCGGTCGTCACAAGCTGCACATGACCGCCGAAGCGGCTCATCGCATCCCTGTAGAGGCGTGGATCGATTGGTTGCCTGTTCAACAAAAGCGTTCTCCATCCGGTGATACCGGCACATATTCCCCTCTACTATGGGGGCGATCGGTTACCTTTTCTACAAACACCAAGCGAAAAGGCGCCAAATTGTGCGTTTTTCTTTGACGATCCGTCGAGGACGGATAAAAGAGCAGAACAAACGGCAGGGGCGTGCGTCTTTTATGAATATCTTGCGTGGCTTAGGAATTCTTCCAGTGCTGCTTCTTGCAGCTGGAGAATGCCATGCAACGGGCGTTACCATTGGCGTGGTTGCGCCACAGGAAGGCAATTTTGCTTTGCTGGGCGCACAGATCTTCGCCGGTGCCAGCGCAAAGGCGCAGCAGGACGGCAATACGATCGTCAAGATCGGTGAGAGCTGCGAAGAAAACAGCGGTGCTGCCGTCGCGGATGCGCTCATAGCCGCAAAGGTACAGGTGGCCATCGGCTTCCTCTGCAGCGAGACCCTCGAAGGGGCACTTCCCAAGCTGAAAGATGCCAACATTCCGGCAATAGCAGTGTCCGTCAGGTCCCGGATTCTGATGGAAGACGCGCTGAAAAATAGCTGGCCACTCTTCCGCATGGCCCCGCCCGACGGCGCCGAAGCCGCCAAGATCATCGAGGTGATCCTGAGAGACTGGTCATCCGCACCGATTGCCTTGATCGAAGATGGCACCATACACGGCCGCGAATTGACCGAGGCAGTCCGCAACGCCCTTGAAGAAAAGGGCCTCAAGCCGGTTTTCACGGATACCTATCGCCCGGGCCAGGACCAGCAGATCGCCCTTGTTCGCCGTCTGAAAAAGGCCGGCGCTACAAAGGTCTTCGTCGGGGGCGACAGGAGCGACGCATCGATCATCGCGCGGGACGCCAAGGCCGAGAAGATCCAGCTCGATCTGCTGGGTGGTGACGCGATGCGGGCAGCGGACCAACCGCTTGCGCTTGCCGATGGCGTTTTCGCCATAGCGCTTCCTGAATACGCGACGCGGCCCGGCGCCGACGCCGCCGTTGCTGCCTTGCGCACCAACGGCGTCGAGCCTGAGGGCTATGTGCTTCCCGCCTATGCCGCCGTCGAAATCGCGACCAAGGCCGTGCAGGATGCTGCCGCCGATGAGCGGCCCGTCGCCCAGCACCTTGGCGGCGTTTCTTTCGACACGGTCATCGGTCCAATCACTTTCAACGCCGGCCATGAACTGGCCGACAATCCCTATCAATTGCTTCAATGGCGTTCCGGTGCATTCGTGCAGCCGAATGGGCAGAAGCAATAGCGGCGAGACCGCACCAAAACTACAGATGGAGAGAGACCAATGACCCAGCCAATCCGCATAGCGCCATCCGTCCTCGCGGCTGACTTCGCCAAGCTTGGCCAGGAAGTTCGCGACGTCACGGCTGCCGGCGCCGACTGGATTCATCTCGATGTCATGGACGGTCACTTCGTTCCGAACATTTCCTTCGGTCCTGATGTCATCAAGTCGCTGCGCTCCTATACCGACGCGGTCTTCGATTGCCACCTGATGATCGCTCCCGTCGATCCCTACCTCGAAGCCTTTGCCAAGGCGGGCTGCGACCGGATCACCGTGCATGCGGAAGCCGGCCCGCATCTGCACCGTTCGCTGCAGACCGTTCGCAGCCTCGGCAAGAAGGTTGGCGTTACCATCAATCCGGCAACGCCGCTCTCGGCTATTGAAAATGTACTCGATGACATCGACCTGATCCTGATCATGTCCGTCAATCCGGGCTTTGGCGGCCAGAAGTTCATTCCCGCGATGGCCGACAAGATTGCGGCGGCAAAGTCACTGATCGGCAACAGGCCGATCGATCTTGAGGTCGATGGCGGCGTAACCGTCGAAACGGCGCCTGTGATCGGCAAGGCCGGCGCCAATGTGCTCGTGGCCGGATCGGCGATCTTCAAGGGTGGCTCCGTCGATGCCTACAAGTCGGCGATCAGCGCGCTGCGCGCTGCCGCGGAAGGTCATTCCAAGTGACAATGGCACGCCGTTGATCGCAGAGCGGCTCAAGGCAGCACGGCCACCCTACCCTGACCTGTTCGCAGGCGCAGTTCTATGGGCTGGCCAGATGCTCGTCTCGGCCTTGGTAGCTCTCTACCTGCGCAACGGACTGACAACCAGTCACGCAACCGACCTCGCCGTCATGTACTTCCTTGGGGGCTTGCTGGCCTGGCCATTCATGATCCCTTTGGGTCGCTTCTTTGCTCATCGACGACCGCTCGAGACGCGTTTCGCTGCGTTCTTCGTGGTGCTTGCCACCGGCACAATCCTGATGACGGCATTTCTGTTCGCTATGGACTACCGGATGTTCTATTCGCGCTGGCATGCGCCGGCGGGCACGGTCACATGGGCGTTTCAGTTTGTTTTCACTGGTGCGGCGGCGGTCTATCAGTTCGCGGTCCTCGGCGTGCGCCTTTTCCTGCCCCTCGGAATCCTCTGCCTGCTTGTCACTAGTTTCGCGCTTGCGAAACGCATGCGTTGAGATTGCCGCCCGTCTTTGCTACAGGGGCGCCAGCATTCCTTTAGAACGAAAGCAGGAAGCCATGATCCCGCGCTACTCCCGGCCAGAAATGGTCGCCATCTGGTCGCCCGAAACCAAGTTTCGTATCTGGTTCCAGATTGAAGCACACGCCTGCGATGCGCTTGCCGAAATCGGCGTCATACCCAAATCCGCCGCCAAGACGATCTGGGAAAAAGGCGGCCAGGCAACCTTCGACGTCAACCGTATCGACGAAATCGAAGCCGTCACCAAGCACGACGTCATCGCCTTCCTGACGCACCTGGCCGAGTTCGTCGGCGCCGACAGCCGCTTCATCCATCAGGGCATGACCTCCTCGGACGTCCTAGACACGACGCTCAACATTCAGTTGGTACGTGCAGCCGATCTTCTGCTTGCCGATATGGATCGCGTTCTCGCAGCGCTGAAGAAGCGCGCATTCGAACACAAGGACACGGTCCGCATCGGTCGCAGCCACGGCATCCATGCCGAGCCGACGACCATGGGCCTGACCTTCGCCCGTTTCTACGCCGAGATGGAGCGCAACCGCGCCCGTCTCGTCAACGCTCGCGCGGAAGTCGCCACCGGCGCCATTTCGGGTGCGGTCGGGACCTTCGCCAATATCGACCCGTCGGTCGAGGAGCATGTCTGCGCCCAGCTCGGCCTCGTTCCGGAACCCGTGTCGACGCAGGTCATCCCGCGCGACCGGCACGCGATGTTCTTCGCGACCCTCGGCGTCATCGCCTCGTCGATCGAAAATGTCGCGATCGAGATCCGCCACATGCAGCGCACCGAGGTTCTGGAAGCCGAAGAGTTCTTCTCTCCGGGCCAGAAGGGCTCCTCGGCCATGCCGCACAAGCGCAACCCTGTCTTGACCGAGAACCTGACTGGTCTCGCACGTCTCGTCCGCATGTCGGTCACGCCGGCGCTCGAGAACGTCGCTCTCTGGCATGAGCGCGATATCAGCCACTCCAGTGTCGAGCGCGCCATCGGCCCCGACACGACGATTACCCTGGATTTTGCGCTGAACCGCCTCGCGGGCGTCATCGAAAAGCTGGTGATCTATCCCGAGAACATGCTTGCCAACATGAACAAGTTCCGTGGCCTCGTGATGAGCCAGCGCGTGCTTTTGGCTCTCACCCAGGCCGGCACCTCGCGCGAGGACGCCTACCGGCTGGTGCAGCGCAACGCCATGAAGGTGTGGGAACAGGGCAAGGACTTCCTGGAAGAGCTGCTCGGTGACGCAGAAGTGCGCGCGGCCCTCTCCGAAGAGGAAATTCGCGAGAAGTTCGATCTCGGCTATCACACCAAGCATGTCGATACGATCTTCAAGCGCGTGTTCGGCAACGCCTGATCATCTTCATCGGCTTTGAGGTGGCGCTCTTCGTGGCGCCGCTTTCCGTTTCGGCTTTCGTTCCTTTGCATCAGCAATCGCCTTGCGGGCTGTCGTCGCTGCCCTCGCTGTCTTTACCGGGCTTGGCGGCACGTCCTGCATCTTCTGACGCTGGCTTTCAGCTGCCTTCGCCACGATCCGGTCGAGATGTTTCAGGTCCTCCTCATCCAGGTTCTCGATCCCGATGAAGCGATTTTCTGCATGGCTGGTCAGGATAAGCTCATCCAGCTTGGCCTGGATGGCGCGGGTATCGCGCGTCTGCGCGTTCTGCAGGACAAAGACCATTAGGAACGTGATGATCGTGGTGCCGGTGTTGATCACCAGCTGCCAGGTCTCGGAATAGTCGAAGAATGGGCCTGTGCCGGCCCATAGGAGCACCAGAACGACAGCAAGAACGAACGTGACCGGCTTGCCCGCCCACGCAGACGTCTTCGTCGCAAATCGGGCAAAGATATGCTGCGTGGCAGCCATGGATGCCTCCCTCAAAGCCCTAGCATGAGAAACTCGAAGGGAGGCGCTATGTTCCGGACCTCAGCGCGTCTGGTCAGACGACAGGCGGTGCGACCAGCTTCCGGTAGAGATGCCACGTTGCGTGGCCAAGGATCGGAATGACCAGTGCCAACCCGACGAAGACCGGGATTGTGCCGATCAGCAGCGATACGGCGACAATAAGACCCCAGCAGAAGACCGGGATAGGATTGGCGACCGTCGCGCGCAGCGAGGTTTCCATCGCGGCCACGAGACCGATGTCTCGATCAAGCAGGATGGGGAACGTCACAACCGTGGTCGACAGGACGATGATCGCAAAGCCCAGACCGATGAGGTTACCCCAGAGGATCAGCTGCATGCCCTGCGGCGTCCCGAGCACCTGCGATGTGAAGGCGGAGACTGACCGCGGAAACACATCCCCGAAGACGTTCGCATAGAGCGTCTGCGCGGCCACCAGCCAGACCACGAAGAAAGCGAAGAGCATCAGGCCGCCGGTCACGATCGACGGAAACGCGGGGGACTTGGTAACCTCCAACGCATGCGTCCACGACGTATCCATGCCCGTCTCCCGGCGGCGACTGATTTCGTAGAGGCCGATCGCCGCAAGCGGACCGATCAGGGCAAAACCCGATATGAGGGGGAATATCATCGGCAACAGATTGGCGCTCGATGTTGCCAAGGCCAGGAATATGCCGGCGATGGGATACATGAGACACAGAAAGACATAATGCGACGGCTTTTCCCGAAAATCATCTAACCCGCGCCGAAACGCGTCAAAGACATCTGCAACCGTGATCTTGTTGACGACCGGGCGCGCATACACATCGCTCGCGCCGGACATGACATGAAATGCCGTCATGGCTTTCTCCTCCTCAGCCAAGCTGGCCGGCGGCGAAGGGCATCGGCGGAAGCCGACATCAGGACGCGACCGGCAACACCGGCAACATAACAAAATTCGCCGCCCTTGTCCCGCTTTCCCTTGACAATGCGGTCAAGCTTTCTCACATCGGCGGCACTATGAAAACTTCCGAAGCCGATATCCTCATCATACCGGGCTACACGAATTCCGGTCCCGACCACTGGCAGAGCCGCTGGGAGGCAAAGCTCAGCACCGCCCGCCGTGTCGAGCAGGCGGAATGGTCAAAGCCGGTACGTGACGACTGGGTTGCCCGCATTGCAGAGGAAGTAAATGCCTCGACGCGCCCCGTCGTGCTGGTCGCCCACTCTCTTGGCGTGCCCTCCGTCATCCATGCGATCCCGCAATTTCAGAAGAAGATCGCGGGCGCATTTTTCGTGGCGCCGCCGGATGTCGCAAACCCCGGTATTCGCCCGAAACACCTGCTGACCTTCGGTCCTTACCCACGCGATCCGCTTCCGTTTCCAGCGTTGACCGTCGCAAGCCGGAACGATCCATTCGGCACCTATGAACACGCCGACGACATTGCCGCCAGCTGGGGATCACTGCTGATCGATGCCGGCGAATCCGGCCACATCAACACTGAATCAGGCCATGGCCCTTGGCCCGAAGGCACGATGGTCTTCGCTCAGTTCATGAGCCGGCTGAAGCCGTAATCCGCCTGTACGCGGATCCATAAACACTGCCATGTTCTTTCACTGCCGCAAGCAAGGCGGCGGACATACTTCGCTCGACTTAGAAATGGCCCAATAGCTAATCAGTTTTGCCAATAGCGCGTGGGATTGGCGCTGTTGTGGCTCTCTGTACTGCTGTGATATTTTTTGTTCCGCGGCATTTCACCGACTTCGCAAAGTAATGGCCGAAATTTCGATTACGAAAGAGAACATTTACATGCCGAAGAAGCTTGCCCTGTTCGTATCTGCACCGGTGATCGAAACCGAAAACGGCGGCCTTATCCTGGACAAAAAATTCGTCAGCGGTATGGCTTTGCATGTGCAGCACTGGGAAGGACCGATCACCTGCTTCATCCGTCGCGGGGCGACCGAAATCCCATTCGGCGACAAGTTCGACCGGAGCAAGTTGGATTTTCAGATCAAGATACTCGATACCCAGGAGCGGGCGTCGGCAGAGCATTTTGCGGACTACGATCTAGCCTTGCTGTCGGGCGACTCCTACCTCGACCTTATGTCCCCTCAGGTCATTCGCGAAGCCAAAAGCACGGTCGCCTATAGTATAGAATATATCTACCAGACGAGATTGCAGATTATCTCGCTGGACAAAACGCGAAGTCTTGCGAAAAAGATCTATGCGATGGCCTGGACGACGGCGCAGGAACTCAAGCGGCGCCGTGCCTTCAGTGCCGCCCGTGGTCTGCAGGCGAATGGTTATCCGGCCTACGCGGCGTATAGCAAGGTGGGGTCGAGCAGGATGCTTTATCTCGACAATCGGATGAGACCGTCCATGTTTGCCACGCCAGGCGAAATGGATGCACGGCGCGAGCATCTGCTGAGCGACCGCACGCTACGGCTTATCCACTCAGGTCGCCTCGAGCCCTTGAAGGGCGCCCAAGACCTCATTCCGATCGCAAAGTTGCTCGCCGAACGCGGCATCGACTTCACCCTTACGATCTATGGCACCGGAAGTCTGTACGGCGACATCGCCGCCGATATCAAAGCATGCGGTCTCGAACGGCACGTGTTCTTGAACAGCCCGATCGACTTCGAAACCGAGCTTGTGCCGCTCACCCGCACAACCGCCGACGTATTTCTCAGTTGCCACCGACAATCCGATCCGTCCTGCACGTATCTCGAGACGCTCGGCTGCGGCGTGCCGATCATGGGCTACGATAACAAGATGTGGTCGCCGTTGCTGACAGAATCGAACGCCGGATGGAGCGTTCCCCTCGGTAATGCGACTGCGATGGCAGACAAGCTGACGGCGATCAGCGCCGACCGGATGTCAATCGCCACCCGTGCTGAAAACGCACTGAATTTTGCAAGGACCTGGGATTTCGACACGCAGTTCCGCATGCGAATGGAGCATTTGGCTAACCTCACGCAGCACTAACTGGGTTTGCGGCGAGCACCATGGAGTGTCCACACGCGCGCCGCCAGTCGATCGGTAGCAACGAGTAAAATGGGCCTTTCTCAATCCCTTGTTTTGAGCATCTCTTATCGGAGGGGAGCCATGAAAAAATCGATCGCCGTCGCAATCTTCCTTGCTCCTACTATCGCCCTTGGCGAAGACTTTGCGGCAATGACAAAGCGGATTGACGACGCCCGACTGGACTACCAATCCTGCCTCACGAAGAGCGCGACATACTACGGCCAAAAGCTCTGCAGGGACGTTTCCGAATTGGTCCCAGGTGCGTTCGGCAAATGCACGGATCAGCGCACCATACTTGAGAACCTCGTGCGGGATCGCGGAGATGCCCCGTCCGAGAGGACACGTTACCTCGGGTCCCTCCGGGAGAGGTACACAGACACGATGACAGCGATCATTCTCGATCAGCAGATCGCTGCGAACTGTCAGCCGAAATAGAATTGGCGAGCAACGAGCGCATGATCGCGCAGCTGGCGAAACCCACCGGTCACTCGCCGAAAAATCGTAAAGAATGAACGGAAACAAAGCGGTAACACGACCGGATACCGTGCGGCAACGTCGGCACCCCAACAGGTTGATAAGTTTATCATATTGGGATTCTCGTTATTAAGAGCAATTTAATCCAACAGAAGCAGACTAGGCACACGCGAGGGAGCGGGTGCAAAAATTGAAGCAGACAAATCCGGTACAACGCCTCCGGCCACGAGACGAAGTCGAAGATATCCTATTGCCTGAGGCTCTGCGTCAGGGCGCTGTCGATCTGTCCGAGCGCGAAAGCCGCTGGAACTATGCGCTTGTCGGCTCTGCCCTGGGGGTGTGGGACCACAACCACCGTCTCGGAACCCGCTTCTATTCCGATACATGGAAAACCATGCGCGGCATGGCGCCTGAAGAGGATGCCGATGGCGACTACGAGGCATGGATCTCGTTGATCCACCCGGACGATCGCGCCTTCGTCGTCAAGGCCGTTGACGGACAGAACGCCGGCGATCCCGCCTATCAGATTTTCGAATACAGGGAACGGCATCGGGACGGACGCTGGATATGGATCGAGTGCCGCGGCGCCGTCGTCGAATGGGACGCTGACGGAACCCCTACCCGCGTGGTTGGCACCGATACCGATATTACCGCGCGCAAGGAGGCGGAAGAACGCCTCGCACATATGTCGCGCCGCCTCGACCTGGCGCTGGATATTTCCGACATTGGGGTGTTCGAAGCCGATATCGCCGCAGGCACTGTCGAGTGGGATGATCGCCTGCTGGCGATCTATGGCATCGATAGCACCCAGCGCACCACGGTCAACGACACCTGGATGAGCCTGATCCACCCACATGACAGCCAGCGTGTCAGCGACACGATTACGGCGGCTGTCGAAACCAGCTCTGACTTCCACCACGAGTTTCGCATTGTCCGGCACGACGGCGCGGAACGCGTGATCCGCGCGAAAGGCGCGTTCTTCACTGATGGCGATGGCTGCCAACGGCTGATCGGAGCCAACTGGGACGTCACCGACGAGGTTCGCCTGAACGCGGAACTGCAGAGGGCAAAAGACCTGGCGGAAGCTCGCAACCAGGAACTGGAAGCTGCCAAGGAGAGCATCGAACATCTGGCGCTGCATGACTATCTGACTGGCCTGCCGAACCGCCGCTATCTCGATCGTATGCTCGAAGAGCGTGCGCAGGCTTGTCGCACCGGCGAACTGACCCTTGCCGTCCTCCACATCGATCTCGACCGCTTCAAGCAGATCAACGATACGCTTGGTCACCGCGCCGGCGACGCCATGTTGAAACACGCCGCCACGGTTCTTCGCCAGAGCGTTCGTGCCTCCGATTTCGTGGCGCGCATCGGCGGCGATGAGTTCGTCGTCCTCTGCACGATCAACGTCACGCCCAAGAAGATCTCCAACCTTGCCGAGCGCATTATTGCCGAACTCTGCCGGCCCATCCGCTACGAGAACCATGACTGCCGTTTCGGCGCCAGCATCGGCATCGCAACGGGCAGCGGTCCTTCGCTGGATGCCAAGCAGCTGCTCCTGAATGCCGATATTGCTCTTTACCGGGCAAAAAGCGCCGGCAGAAACCGGCATGAGTTTTTCTCCACCGATGCCCGCCGCCGTATCATCGCCAGCAAGCGCCTTGCCGACGACATCCTGATCGGACTGGAGCGCGGCGAGTTCGTGCCCGTTTATCAGCCGCAGTTTCATGCACGAACACTCGACATCGCCGGCGTCGAAACGCTTGCACGCTGGCAGCACCGCGAACATGGGCTGCTGACGCCCGACCGCTTCCTCTCGACCGCCGAAGACATCAATGTCGTCGCGGCGATCGATGCCCTCATTCTTGAGCAGGCGCTCGCTGATCGGAAGCAGTGGGAAAAGGATGGCATCACCATCCCGAAAATCGCCGTCAACGTTTCCTCGCGCCGGCTGGACGACCCCAATCTCGGCAAGAAGCTGCGTGCATTGAAGATCCAGCCGGGCACCGTTTCCTTCGAACTGCTGGAGTCGATCTCCCTCGACGATTGCGACGATGCTGTCATCGCAAACCTCCGCCAATTGCGCCGGCTGGGCATTGATATCGAAATCGATGATTTCGGAACCGGCCACGCATCGATCGTCAGTCTCCTGAAGCTGAGCCCCAAGACCCTCAAGATTGATCGCGAACTGATCCGGATGCTGCCGCAATCGTCGGACCAGCGCAAACTCGTGCGGTCGATCATCGAAATCGGACGATCGCTGAACATCCTTGTGACCGCCGAGGGCGTCGAGACCATGGATCACGTGCGCATACTTGGCGATCTCGGCTGCGATATGCTGCAGGGGTACGCGCTGGCTCGTCCGATGCCAGGCGAACAGATCCCCTCCTTCATCCGTGCGGCTTCATGGCGCCATGCCGACGGCGGCACGCAAAGAGTTCACCGCAAGCGACGAGCGCCGATCGATGCACAGCTTTCCAACAAAAGCCTGTGAATAGATCGCTCTAAGCACCTTTCGTCGCGCAATCTTCGAAAACACTGTAGAATGCTTATGTAGGAGAACCTCCGATTCTCTCGGCGGCATCCCGGATAGCCTCGAATCCGGGGAAGGAGTGACAGGCGCATTGTGAAACCCTCGCTTTTCCTTTATGGGGACGCCACGAGATCGATCCACTCGCGCTATCCCAAGAGCGCCAACGATAGAGAATAATCGAAATGAACCGTCGCCGCCGTATTTACGAGGGCAAGGCAAAGATTCTGTATGAGGGACCTGAACCGGGTACGCTGATCCAGTTCTTCAAGGACGATGCCACTGCTTTCAACAAGAAGAAGCATGAAGTCATTGACGGCAAGGGCGTGCTGAACAACCGCATTTGCGAGTTCATCTTCAACCATCTGAACAAGATCGGCATCCCGACGCACTTCATCCGCCGCCTCAACATGCGCGAGCAGCTGATCCGGGAAGTCGAGATGATCCCGCTCGAAATCGTCGTGCGCAACGTCGCCGCCGGTTCGCTTGCCAAGCGCCTGGGCATCGAGGAAGGCGTGGTCCTGCCGCGCTCGATCATCGAGTTCTATTACAAGTCCGATGCCCTCGACGACCCGATGGTCTCCGAGGAGCACATCACGGCATTCGGCTGGGCAAATCCCGCCGAGCTCGACGACATCATGGCGCTTGCCATCCGCGTCAACGATTTCATGACCGGCCTTTTCCTCGGCGTCGGCATCCAGCTCGTGGATTTCAAGATCGAATGCGGCCGCCTCTACGAAGGCGACATGATGCGCATCATTCTCGCCGACGAGATTTCGCCGGACTCCTGCCGTTTGTGGGACATCGACACCCATGAAAAGATGGACAAAGATCGGTTTCGTCGCGACCTCGGCGGCCTCCTCGAGGCCTACTCGGAAGTCGCGCGGCGCCTCGGCATCATCAACGAGAACGAGCCTGTGCGCGGCACCGGCCCGGTCCTCGTGAAATAAGACATTCGGTCAAGCAAGACAGGGAAGACAAAGTGATCAAGGCTCGTGTAACCGTCACGCTGAAGAACGGCGTTCTCGATCCACAGGGCAAGGCCATCGAAGGCGCGCTTGGCGCGTTGGGCTTCGACGGCGTGGGCCATGTCCGCCAGGGCAAGGTCTTCGACGTAGAGCTTGAAGGCAGCGACAAGGCGAAGGCCGAAGGCGACCTGAAGGCGATGTGCGACAAGCTCCTCGCAAATACCGTCATCGAAAACTATACGATTTCGCTCGACTGAGTGATATCGCGATACGTGATCGCTGATCCGAGCTAGGAGTTGCCGCTTGCAGTCCCGAACAAGGGAAAGCGGCATTCCTCCCCGAAGGGGGCGACGTGAACCGACGAGTGTGGATCTGCTGCCACGACCATATGCAGATGATGCAGAGCGACGTCCAGGATTGAGGTCGCGCTGCCGGACAGGCGCTTGATGGCCGTGGCTCGTCAATTGTCGTCCGCGTTTAGACAACCGGCAGAAGCTAAAGCAAGGTTTGGACTAGTCCCATGAAATCAGCCGTCGTTCAACTTCCGGGCCTCAATCGCGATCGCGACATGATCGCCGCCCTCACCAAGATCTCCGGTCAGGCGCCGGTGACCATCTGGCAGACGGAGACGGATATCCCGGACGTTGACCTGATCGTCATCCCAGGCGGCTTCTCCTATGGCGACTACCTGCGTTGCGGCGCTATCGCAGCGCGCATGCCGGTCATGCAGGCGATCATCGAAAAGGCGAACAAGGGTGTGAAGGTGCTGGGTGTCTGCAACGGCTTCCAGATTCTCGTCGAAGCCGGTCTGCTTCCCGGCGCGCTGATGCGCAACGCTTCGCTGAAATTCGTCTGCCGCGAAGTCAAGCTTGAAGTGGTCAACGCCGAAACCGACTTTACGCGTGCCTACGCCAAGGGCCAGATCATCCGCAGCCCGATTGCACATCACGACGGCAACTACTTCGCCGACGCCGACACGATCGCCAAGATCGAAGGCAATGGCCAGGTGGTGTTCCGTTATGCTGAGGGAACCAACCCGAACGGCTCGCTCAACGACATCGCCGGTGTCATGAACGAACAGGGCAACGTTCTCGGCATGATGCCGCATCCGGAAAACCTCATCGAGGCCGCTCATGGCGGTTCCGACGGTCGCGGATTGTTCGCTTCTGCGCTTGATGTAATCGCCGCTTAACCTTCAACGCTTAAGAGGCCATTCATCCGGTCCACTGGAGCAAGATCGATGCGCCCTCGCCTCACCGCCACCTATGTCCTGACCATCGCCACGACGGCGGCGCTGGTCGCGTCCTGCCAGTCGAAGCCCACGCCAACGGGCCCCGATCGCAGCGCGTTGTCGACAATGGAACGGGTAGCGCTCGGAGCGAACGCCTGCTGGTTCAAATCCGCGGATCCGGCCTTTGCCGCCTACAAGCTGGCGCCGGAACTCAACTCATTCTCGGGACGCCCGCGTATCCTTGTCGTACACAAGGGAAGCCCCGAGAGCCGTCCGCTCCTCGTCGTCCAGGCAGAGGGCAATCCCTCCAAGCTTGACGCATTCGGTCCCATGATGGATTCGCCGACGGGACCCCGCATCGTCCACGACGTCACGCGTTGGGCTTCCGGCGGAAAAGCCTGCAGCTAGTCAATCCCAGAAGAACGATCTGCTCGCCTCGTCGCACGCTTGCTTGCGCGTGATGCCGATATCCAGCAGCTGTGCGTCCGTCAGGGTTCTCAGCGCCCTGCGGCTCTCGCGCTTCTCGTGCCAACGCGAGATTTGCTTCCAGATCCAGCCAAGATGTGTGGCCATACCAGCCAACGGACGTGTGGCCACGCCCTGTGACGGCAGATCAACGGATTCGGTGCATTCAGGCACGGCAGACATGCTATTCTCCAGTCGGTCATTGCATACATTCGCTCATAACCTTGACAGACAAAGGGTGACAATCTAGGAAATTGTCATCATGACAAATTGGCTCCCTGATCTTTCACGCGGTTCCGGCCCAGTTTACCTGCGGCTAGCGGACAGCATTGAAACTGCAATTGCCAGCGGCGCCCTGCCCGCCGGCAGTAAATTGCCGCCACAGCGAAATCTTGCCTACGACATAGGGGTGACAATCGGCACAATCGGCCGCGCCTATGCGCTGGTCCATGAGCGCGGTCTCGTCGCGGGAGAGGTCGGACGCGGTACCTATGTGCTCGACCGGGCCGAAACGGCTGCAAGCAATCAGCCGGATCCGTTGACCTTATCTCTCGGCGGCACAAGAACCGTCGACGCGCCGCTCGGCAAGATCCGTTTCGACACGACGGCGGCCCCCGATCTGGACCAAGGAAAGATCATCGGCCAGATCCTCGCAGAGATCGGCCAGGAGCACCTCTCGGAAATATCCTCCTATTCGCGGGTCTTCCCCAAGAACTGGTATGACGCCGGGCGCAGCTGGCTTGCGCGCAACGACTGGATGCCTGAGGCGGAAAATATCGTTCCGACACTCGGCGCACACGCCGCCGCGATTGCCGTTATATCGGCCGTGTCATCGCCCGGTGACAAGATCGTGTTCGAAAACCTGACCTATACGCAAGTCAGTCGAAGCGCCCGCATTTTGGGCCGCCGGACGATCACCGTCGAATCCGACGAGCACGGCGTCAATCCTGATGACTTCGAGCGCCTGTGCCTTCAGCAGCATCCGAAGCTGGCCTTCCTGATGCCGACGGCCCACAATCCGACGCTCGCCACCATGCCGTTCGAGCGCCGGCAGCGGGTAGCTGAAATCGCCCGGCGCCACGGCGTCTGGCTGATCGAGGATGACCTATACGGCGGAATGACCGGCGACGAAAATCCCCTTCTCGCATCCCTGGCCCCGGACCGGACATTCCTGATCAGCGGCCTTTCAAAGGCGGTTGCCGCGGGCATTCGCGGCGGCTGGGTTGCCTGTCCGCCCCACTTCGCCCAGCGCATCAAGGTCACGCACAAGATGATTACCGGCGGGCTGCCATTCATCCTCGCCGAGGCCGGCGCCCGGCTGGTCCAGAGCGGGCAAGCCCATGAAATCCGCCGAACGTGTATCAATGAACTCAGCACCCGCGAGCGCCTCGTGCGCGAAGAGCTGCAGGGGTTCGATTTCACGTCGCACCCGCATGTTCCGTTCGTATGGCTGAAACTCCCTGATCCCTGGCTTTCGGGTACGTTCAAGAATGCCGCCTATCGGGAGGGCGTCCTCATCGATGACGAAGACGAGTTCAAGGCGGCACGTACCGAAAAGGCCTACCACCGCGTTCGCATCAGCTTCTCGTCTCCGAAGAAACGCGATGAAATGGTTGCAGGATTGATGACATTGCGACGCCTGCTTGAAAGTGGCGGCGCCGGATACGACGGCGAGGTCTGAAATTGTTGCAGATGGGCAGCAACCGGTAAAATATCGGATTATTAGCGATAAGCGGCTTTACCGACTCTCCTTGAATGGTACCAATCACAAGCACGAAGTGATTTGCGCTACGATGAGGATGTCGCATGGCAAGGAATGGTCGCGGATTTCTGCTGGTCTCGGCAAAAGTCATTGTCGCCGCGATAGCTGCGAATGCCGCGCTGCTTTCGGTTTCAGCACGCGCTGACGAAAAGATCTTCGACGAACTGCGTTTTGGCGCGTCGACATCGATCCAGGGTGGCGATGAGCACGAGGACGGCATCTTTCCGGAGGTGACGGTATTCTTCGATCCGTTCGACCACGGCGCTGCAACGGACTGGAAACAGCAGCTTGCCCGCCCCCGCGTAAACCTCGGCACCTCGATCGGCACCCAGGGCGAAGCAACCCAGGTTTTCGCGGGTTTTGCCTGGACGGTCAATTTCAACGAGAAGATATTCGCTGAGGCCGGCTTTGGCGGTGTCTGGCATAACGGCGAGCTCGATAACAACGACGACGGCCCGGAACTCGGCTGTCGCGTGCTGTTCCATGAATATCTGGGCGCCGGCTACAACATCACGCAGCATTGGAATGTCATCGCCCAGGTCGCTCATTCCTCGCATGCCAATTTGTGCGACGGACCGAATAACGGCATGACCCGCGCCGGTCTCCAGGTCGGCTACAAGTTCTAGCCCGCCATTTTATCGGTCGTTGAGGCCCGCTGTCTGTTAACAGCGGGCATTTTCCTGTCGCGCGTTTCATTCACTTAGGCTAAAGACACCGCAATCGCGCAACGGCAGGGACTTCCGAGAGCTCATGACCATTTCCAATACCCGCCCGATCACTCCCGAACTGATCGCCGCCCACGGCCTGAAGCCGGACGAATATCAGCGGATACTGGATCTGATCGGCCGCGAGCCGACCTTCACCGAGTTGGGGATCTTCTCGGCGATGTGGAACGAGCACTGCTCCTACAAATCCTCGAAGAAGTGGCTTCGCACCCTGCCGACCAAGGGCCCACGCGTCATCCAGGGCCCCGGCGAAAATGCCGGCGTCGTCGATATCGACGATGGCGACTGCGTGGTCTTCAAGATGGAAAGCCACAATCACCCATCCTACATCGAGCCCTATCAGGGTGCGGCGACCGGCGTCGGCGGCATTCTCCGCGACGTCTTCACCATGGGCGCCCGCCCGATCGCAGCGATGAACGCGTTGCGCTTCGGCGAACCAGATCATCCGAAGACGCGCCACCTCGTCTCCGGCGTTGTTTCCGGCGTAGGCGGCTATGGCAACTCCTTCGGCGTGCCGACGGTCGGCGGTGAAGTCGAGTTCGACGCACGCTACAACGGCAACATCCTCGTCAACGCATTTGCGGCAGGGCTTGCCAAGTCGAACGCCATCTTCCTCTCGGAAGCCAAGGGCGTCGGCCTTCCCGTCGTCTATCTCGGTGCCAAGACCGGCCGTGACGGCGTCGGCGGCGCAACGATGGCATCGGCCGAATTCGACGAATCGATCGAAGAGAAGCGCCCGACCGTTCAGGTCGGTGACCCCTTCACCGAAAAGTGCCTGCTGGAAGCCTGCCTTGAGCTGATGCAGACCGGCGCAGTCATCGCGATTCAAGACATGGGCGCCGCCGGCCTTACCTGCTCTGCCGTCGAAATGGGCGCGAAGGGCGACCTCGGCATCGTGCTCGATCTCGATACGGTTCCTGTTCGCGAAGACCATATGACGGCCTATGAAATGATGCTGTCCGAAAGCCAGGAGCGCATGCTCATGGTTCTCGAGCCGGAAAAAGAAGCCGTCGCCAAGGCGATCTTCGTCAAGTGGGGCCTCGATTTTGCGATCGTCGGCAAGACGACCGACGATCTGCGTTTCCGCGTCGTGCATCAGGGCCAGGAAGTCGCCAACCTGCCGATCAAGGATCTGGGCGACCAGGCTCCCGAATATGATCGCCCGTGGCGCGAAGCCGACAAGCGCGCGGCCCTGCCCGCCAACCTCGTGGCGGAGCCTGCCGATTACGGCAAGGCGCTGCTTGATCTCGTCGGTTCGCCCAACCAGTCGAGCCGCCGCTGGGTTTACGAGCAGTACGACACGCTGATCCAGGGCAACTCGTTGCAGCTGCCGGGCGGCGACGCCGGCGTGGTCCGCGTCGAAAATCACCCGACGAAGGCGCTGGCATTCTCGTCGGATGTCACACCGCGCTATGTCGAAGCCGATCCATTCGAAGGCGGCAAGCAGGCCGTTGCCGAGTGCTGGCGCAACATCACCGCAACCGGGGCCGAGCCGCTGGCCGCGACCGACAACCTGAACTTCGGCAACCCCGAAAAGCCCGAAATCATGGGCCAGTTCGTCCTCGCAGTTAAAGGTATCGGCGAAGCCTGCCGTGCGCTCGACTTCCCGATCGTCTCAGGCAACGTGTCCCTTTACAACGAGACCAATGGCGTCGCCATCCTGCCGACACCCACGATTGCTGGCGTTGGCCTGCTGGGCGACTGGAAGAAGATGGCGCGCATCGGCAGCGCATCGGTCGGTGACAAGATCATCATGATCGGTTCGGACGGCAGCCATCTCGGCTCCTCGGTCTATCTGCGCGACATCCTCGGCAGCACCGACGGCCCGGCGCCGGAGGTCGATCTCTTCGCTGAGCGTCGTAACGGCGAATTCGTTCGCTCCGTCATTCGCAATGGTCAGGCGACCGCATGCCACGACATATCGTCTGGCGGTCTCGCCATCGCGCTGGCGGAAATGGCCATGGCCTCGGGCAAGGGATTGAAGGTGAGCCTTGGCGAAAGCAAGGGCGCGCCGCATGCGCTGCTCTTCGGCGAAGACCAGGCCCGCTACGTGCTGACCGTACCTGCCGATGTCGCAGACTTCATCTGCGCCAACGCCGAAGGCGCCGGTGTACCCTTCCGTCGCCTCGGCACGGTCGAAGGCGAAAATCTGATCGTTGACGATCTGCTCTCGCTGCCAATTCAGCAATTGCGCGACGCCCATGAATCATGGTTCCCTGATTACATGGAAGGTCGCGGCACACTGGCCGCCGCGGAATAATGCGCAAGGAGTATCGATCATGCCTATGAAACCCGGCGATATCGAAGACATGATCAAGGCCGGCATCCCCGGCGCGAAGGTGACCATTCGTGACCTCGCCGGCGACGGCGATCACTACGCGGCAGAGGTCGTCGCTGAAGCATTTCGCGGCAAGAGCCGCGTGCAGCAGCACCAGATGGTCTACGAAGCACTCAAGGGGAATATGGGCGGCATACTGCATGCCCTGGCGCTGCAGACATCAGCGCCGGATTGAGCTGCTATTCCACACTTACGAAATGCAAATCGTTGACCCGGATCGGCCGTAGCCGATCCGGGTTTTCGATTATTGCGGGTTCGCTGGCGCGGGCGCAGCCGGGCTCGCAGGAGCGGGCGTTGCTGGCGCGGCGGGTGTTGCCGGGGCCGCGGCAGGCGGTGTCGCTGCCGGCGGGGCTGCAGGAGCTGCTGCCGGTGGCGCGGCGGGTGCCGTATCAGCCGGCGCTGTCGCCGTTGGAGCAGGTGTGGCCGGCGCCGTGGCGGTATGTGTTCCCGATCTCGGCCAATAAATTGCGGCTAAGATCACGATTATCGCAACCACTGCGACAGCAATCCACTTACCCCGTGATGATCCGCTAGATATGTCATTTGCCATATGGATTCCTCCCTAAACCCCTTCAACGCTTCAGGGAGGCAGAAAGTTCCATCACCCGGCTTTGCGGCCTGGCGCAACGACAGGTATCTCCTTGTAGCCCGTCGCGGCAAAGACGGATGCAGGCAACGGACCGGCCGTCATCAGCGTGAAATCGAACGGCGCCTTGATATCGGGCCCAAGCACATACTGACGGTGAACACGCAGGAAATCCTTGCGGATCTTCTCGTAATGCTGGCGCGACAGCATCTGCTTCACCCGAATGAAGACCATCTTGGCGGCATTGGCGCCGCGGTGCCCGCAGGCTGCCACGACCGGCACCTTGTAGAAGTGAATTGCATCGGTGAGACAATGAACGTCAAACCAGAATATATCTGGACAGCGGGCGATCAGGCCGACGCGCTTGCGCAAGACACCGGCCGGTCGCAGCAACGCACATTGCAGGATCGCCGATCCTAGCGTCGCGAAGACCACGCGTTTGCGGGCGAACAGCTCGGGCTCTCTTTCGAGGAGCATGCCGATGACATGCACGGCGACACTGCTCCCCATGCTGTGAGAGGAGATGACATATTCCTCCGCTGGTCTCATCAGCACCTCGCGCGCAGCGGCAGCGCACTGCTCCAGCCAGCGAGTGAACTCCGGTCGATCCATCCGCCCCAGCGCGACGGCCATCTCCCAGTCGGCAAAGAGGTGCAACGTGTAGAACCGCTCGGCGAAAGGAAGAAAAGCGAACACAAAGAATGCCGCAGCCAGCGCACTACTCCAGAGCAAATGCACCGCCGGAAGCTCGAAACCCAGCGGAGTCAAAGCGATCGTCGCACTGAGCGACATACCGAGAACCATCAGCAGAAACGGAAAGATGAAAAACAGGCCGAACCGCCAGGCATGGCGAAAATACTGATACATGCCGCCATCGGCGATGATCCTCGCAGCACTTCTGAAGCCGGCGAGAAACTGCCCTGGAAGGCTTCTGGACCGAAGGTGTCGCACCAGCGCGTCGTGCGGGAACATATGAATGCGACTTTGCGTCACCCAATGCTCGCCGGAGGTTGTGACATCGAAGGCCGCGTCACGGTCCGTGATAGTGAGACCGCCGGTCTCCACCTTGTAGTCCCACACGGCAGCGCTCTGCTTGGCGGATCTCTCGTAACGCGCCCGATGAGCAGCACCATCAAGCGGTTCGAATCCCGGGAAGTGCAAAACCTCCCTCTTTGAAATGACGTCCATTATCTTCTTTCTGGGCCGCTCGTCGCAGCCGGCATTTGCTGCGCTGCAATCGCGGCAAAATATGGCGGAATGCGGGGGATACCGCCTGCGCCTGAAAAATTAGTAGAGAGCAAGCGGTTAGCTGCCACGCAGCACGGCGAAATCGGGTCCTTGGAACGCGCCACATCCGCTCACCCGTAACGGATCGGCAACATTGGCGGACGCAGCGCACAAGCGCGTTCCTTTTTTTGTCCACGCTGCTGGAATTCCGCACGCCACATGCTATCTAAGCTTAACGATTGAAACGGTGGGCCTTTAACCCGCCTGTTGAAAGGATTAGGTCCCATGAGCGGTATCAACGAATTCATCGACAACGAAATCAAGACCAACGACGTCGTCCTTTTCATGAAGGGCACGCCGCAGTTTCCGCAGTGCGGTTTCTCCGGTCAGGTCGTCCAGATCCTCGATTACATCGGTGTCGACTACAAGGGCATCAACGTGCTCGCAGATTCCGAAATCCGCCAGGGAATCAAGGATTATTCGAACTGGCCGACAATTCCCCAGCTCTACGTGAAGGGTGAGTTCATCGGCGGCTGTGACATCGTCCGGGAAATGTTCCAGGCCGGTGAATTGCAGCAGCACCTGCAGGAAAACGGCGTCACCGTTCGCGGCGCCGCCTGACCTGACCGGTCACCGGGCAGCCGTCCGGTTTCCAAATCTGTATTTCGAGTTCGAGGCGCTGTGCTGAACAGCGCCTTGACCTGTTTATGGGAATTTCATTGTGACAGAATCATCACAAGCCTTGCACGCGGGCCGGCTGCCCATGCGCAAAGGTGAGTTCATCGCGCTCGCCGCCTTCCTGATGGCGGTCAACTCCCTTGCCATCGACATCATGCTGCCTGCGCTCCAGCAGATCGGCGCAAGCCTGGGCGTCGAGAGCGAGAACCATCGCCAGTTCGTGGTCTCCGCCTACCTTCTGGGCTTCGGGCTTGCGCAGCTCTTCTACGGCCCCTTGTCTGATCGGTTCGGCCGCAGGGTGCCTCTGCTGATCGGCCTTGTGATCTATATCTGTTCCGCCTTGGGGATCGCGCTGGTCCCCTCCTTCGCCGGTTTGCTTGCGCTCCGCTTCGTGCAGGGCATCGGCTCCGCCGCCACGCGCGTCATCACGATCTCGATCGTTCGCGATATCTATGGCGGCCGCCAGATGGCCGAGGTGATGTCGCTCATCATGATGGTGTTCATGATCGTGCCCGTCATCGCGCCGGGCAGCGGCCAGATCATCATGTTCTTCGGCAGCTGGCATCTGATCTTCGTATTCATCGCCGTCATGGCAGCGCTGATCTCGATCTGGGCTTACCTACGCCTGCCCGAAACGCTGCATCCGTCGAATATCCGACCGTTTACGGCCCGTTCGGTAATGGCTGGCTTCAAGCTGGTTCTGACGAACCGCATCGCGCTTTGCTACACGATCGCCAGTACCTTCATCTTCGGTTCGCTGTTCGGCTTCATCAACTCCGCGCAGCAGATCTATGTCGGCATCTACGATCTCGGCGTCTATTTCCCCTTCGCCTTCGCCGGCGTCGCGATCTTCATGTCGATGTCGTCATTCCTGAACTCTCGCCTCGTGGGCAAGTTCGGGATGCGCCGGCTGTCGCACGGCGCGCTCGTCGGGTTCATCACCATCAACACCATCTGGCTGCTGGCGCTTCTGATCGGCCCGCATCCGATGCCGTTCCCGTTCTTCATCGGGTTCTTCGGCCTGGCGATGTTCCAGTTCGGCTGGATCGGTTCGAACTTCAACTCGCTGGCGATGGAACCGCTCGGCCACGTCGCAGGCACCGCCTCCTCCGTCCTCGGCTTCATGAGCACGGTAGGCGGCGCCCTGATCGGTGCCGGTATCGGGCAGGCATTCAACGGCACGGCCCTGCCCATGGTGGCAGGCTATTTCACCGTGTCGATCATCGGCCTCGTCTTCGTGCTTATCGCCGAGAAGGGCCGTCTGTTTCATCCGCATAACCCGGCCGTTTGACCGTCGGTGCCTTTTCACATTTCGGGATAGCTATAATGACTCCGCCACATAAACCGCACACGGAAAACCAGGGGTCCAGCCGCATCGGCATGGGATTCTTTGAGTTCGTGATCACGATCGCCATCATGACCGCCAGCGTCGCGATGGCGATCGACAGCATGCTCCCGTCCCTGCCCGCCATTGGGCACTCTCTGGGCGTCGTGAATTCGAACGACACCCAGCTTGTGATCGGCGTGTTCTTCCTCGGCTTCGGCATATCGCAGATCATCTTCGGCAGCCTGTCCGACACCTTCGGCCGCCGCAACATTCTGCTCGGCGGCATGGCTGTCTATGTCCTTGCCATGTTTGCAGCAGCGGCCACCGGCAGCTTCGAAATGCTGCTCGTCATGCGCTTCGTGCAGGGCCTCGGTGGTGCCGCAATCCGCATCACCACCATGGCCATCGTGCGTGACTGCTTCGGCGGTCGCGAAATGGCGCGCGTGATGTCCTATGTCATGATCGTCTTCATGATCGTGCCGATCGTCGCGCCGTCTGTCGGCCAGCTCATCATCACCTATGCCAACTGGCACTGGATCTTCATCCTGCTCGGCATTGTTGGTGCCATTCTCTTCGTCTGGGCCCTGCTGCGCCTCAAGGAATCCTTGCCGAAGGAAGAGCGCATTCCCTTGTCCGTCGGCTCCGTCATCGACGGCTTCAAGACGGTCCTGACCAACAAGATCACCTGCGGCTACATGATTGGCCTCACCATGTTCACAGGCGTCATCAGCGCCTATGTCATCTCCGTGCAGCAGGTCTTCGGCGAGGTCTATGGCCTTGGCGATTGGTTGCCCATCGCATTCGCCGCCACGGCGGGCGGCATCGCGGTTGCCAACTTTGCCAATGGCTATTTCGTGCGGAAGTTCGGGATGCGTCGCATCTCGCACGTCGCGATGATCCTCTTCACGATCATCTCGGCCATCGGATTTGCCAAGGCGCTCGGCGGCACGCCAAGCTTCACCTTCGCCTATACGCTCTTTACGATCCTGCTGATGATGTTTGCCGTCATCGCGACCAATTTCACCGCGATCAGCCTTGAGCCCATGGGCAATCTTGCCGGAACAGCAACAGCTATCACCGGCTTCGTCTCGACCACGTTCGGCGCCATTCTCGGCGGTGGGGTGGGCCAGCTGTTCAATGGCACCCTACAGCCGCTCTTCGGAGGTTTTGCGCTGTTCGGCGCGATCACCATCGTGGCCACGCTATGGGCAGAAGGTGGCAAGCTCTTCACGCATCCGGGGGATGACCCGCAGCTGGATCCCGGTAACGCACACTTCTGAGCTAACAGCCCGCCGTTTCGGCGGGCTAACTTTATCTGGCGACCAGTCAGTGGATAAACTGCCAGTACGCATCGCCAACGTCGCTAATCGGTGACTTGTTGTTTTTATCACTTTTATTTTATTATAATCTAAAATAGTAAAGAAGAGGGCTGTCATTCGGAGAAATGGCAATGCGGCGTTACAATTTGCGGCGTGAAGAGAACGACCAATGGCAGGTCGTGGATGGACAGACGATGCTCCCGGCCGAGCTGGACGGCATGCCTATCAAGGGCATGGTCTGGCAGGAGGCCTGCGATATGGTCGACCTGATGAATTCCCTCGATCTCATCAACCATGCCGCAAAGCGATACGAGAAACACGGAAACGCAACCAGGTGATTTCCGTAGGTACCCATGAGGCTCCGGGCTTCATGGGATAAGGAAACGGGCCGAGGCAACCAATTTTCCCAAGGCGCGTTTCCTATGGAGGAGGAAACGATCATGCACTCAACCAACAATCGTCAAGTCAAGATCCCTGGCCCGCGCGACCACCACGATGTCGCCGCGCACTGCAAGAAGTTCGGGATCGGTCCGGCTGAGGAACGCAAGCTTTTGAAGCTGCTCGGCCATCACGCTCCCCCGCACGAAATCGCTGCCAACGCGCCACCGAAAATGCCGCGTTTCCGGTAAGCTCGGACGCGCCATGCGGAGATTTCTCTCCGCATAAGGTGTGTCCGACAAGCGCGAGCGGGTGGCCCGCTCCGTCTCGTCAGAGAGTGAACACCTCGCGGCGCAACAGTTCCCAGCTGTCCTTGTCGGGCGTAATCAACAGTCCGCCATCGATATGATGCGGCAGATAGGCAGAGCCGTCGAAACGCGCTGCATAGCCGCCCGCCTCCTGGCAGATCAATGTCCCTGCCAGGTGATCCCACGGCATGAGCTTGTTGTACATCAGGTAGTGCACGTGGCCGCCGGCCAATGCGCGGTGCTCGTGCGCTGCGCAGCGATAGTTGGCGAGGAAGCGTACCTTGGCGAGATTGGCGAGAATTTCGGCACGCCGGTTCTTCGGAAGAAAGCCGGTTGAAGCCATGCCCACCATCTGATCGAGCGCCACCGGCTTGCCGACAGACAACCGCTCGGTCTCACCGCTCGGCCGCTTCAGCCAGGCACCACTGCCCTTCTCCGAAATCACCCAATCGTCGCCCATCGGATCGTAGATGACACCGGCGATCGTCTCGCCATTCGCAACGACGCTGGCCATGACACCAAAGGCCGGAATGCCCGAAGCAAAATTGAAAGTCCCGTCGACGGGATCGACGACGATCGCAAGTTCAGCGCCTTCGAGCCGGCCAAGCAGAGCCGGATCGGCAGCCACGGATTCCTCACCGATAAAGGTCGCATCCGGCCAGAGGCGCGCGACCTCGGCCTTGATCATCCGTTCGGCCTGCTCGTCGGCTTCGGTCACGAGATCCGTCGCCTCGCTCTTGGCGCGAACATCATCCGTGCCCAGTCGCCGAAACCGCGGCAATATCTCCTTTGCCGCCGCCTGCCGGAGAAGATCGGCGAGCGTCGTGACATCTATTCTGGAAGCCATGGGTGTTTCCTTTTGCGTGGGAGCGCCGGGTTACTCTGCCTGCGGCGCGGAGTCTGCGGCCATCAGGCCCGCGAAGTCGAAAAGCTTTGGATCGAGCAGGTGGGACGGGTTCACATGCGCAAGCGCCCGCAGCATCGTGTCCTTGCGTCCGGGCATGCGTCTCTCGATGTCGGCGAGCATGTCCTTCATGGCATTGCGCTGCAGGCCGTCCTGTGATCCGCAGAGGTCGCACGGAATGATGGGAAACTGCATGGCAGCCGCAAACTTCGCCATGTCGTCTTCGGCGCAATAGGCAAGCGGCCGCAGAACCATGAGATTGCCCTCGTCGTTCAGCAGCTTCGCAGGCATGGAGGCAAGGCGGCCGCCATGGAAGAAATTCATGAAGAACGTCTCAAGGATATCTTCGCGGTGATGGCCAAGCACCAATGCATCGCATCCTTCCTCCCGCGCGATGCGGTAGAGGTTGCCGCGACGCAGGCGGGAACAGAGCGAGCAGTAGGTCCCACCGGCGGGCACCTTCTCCTTCACGATCGAATAGGTATCGCGGTATTCGATGCGGTGCTTCACGCCAATCCGCGTGAGATATTCCGGCAGGATGTGCTTCGGAAAGTTCGGCTGTCCCTGGTCGAGATTGCAGGCCACCAGCTCGACCGGCAGCAGGCCGCGCCATTGCAGATCGAGCAGCAACGCCAGCAGGCCATAGGAATCCTTGCCACCGGAGACGCCGATCAGCCAGCGCTTCTGCCCCTTAAGCATGGCGAAGTCCTCGAACGCCTGCCGGACTTGGCGCAGCAGGCGCTTGCGCAGCTTGTTGAACGAGACGGAGCGCGGAGCATCGGCAAAGAGCGCATGCGCGATACCCTCCTCGGCTTCCGCCGTCTCAAACTCGTCGACAATGTCGGCTGCGATGTTCATCTTCTCATCCATTCAAAGGCTTGATCTGCTCTAGCAGAAAGCTGGCGGGCAACACAGCATCAATCGCCGAAAACCGACCAGCCGGTGCGCGCGGCCAGCATCTCCAGCGCAACGGCACCGAGCTGCGAATTTCCGACCTTGTTCAAGCCCGGCGACCAGACAGCGATCGAGGCAATCCCGGGCGCGACCGCGAAGATACCGCCGCCGACGCCGCTCTTTCCGGGCAGGCCGACGTGGTAGGCGAAGTCGCCCGAACCGTCATAGTGACCACAGGTGAGCATCAGCGCATTGATACGTCGCGCCCGCTTCGGCGACACGACGGAGTGGCCAGTCACCGGGTTGCTGCCGCGCGCGGCGAGAAACAACCCTGCCCGCGCCAGCTGGACGCACGACATCGACAAGGCGCATTGGTGAAAATACACGCCGAGCACGTGGTCGACGGGGTGGTCGAGATTGCGATAGGAGCGCATGAAATTCGCCAGAGCGAAGTTCCGGTAGCCGGTCTGCGTTTCGGAACGCGCCACCCGGTCATCGATCGTCACCGACTCGTCATCGGCGAGGTAGCGGACAAATCGCAGAAGTTCACCGATAGCCTCGCGCGGGGCGTGGCCGGCGAGAACCACGTCGGTCACGGCAATCGCACCGGCATTGATGAAGGGATTGCGCGGAATGCCAGCCTCGTGCTCGAGCTGAACGATCGAATTGAATGCCGAGCCGGATGGTTCCCGGCCGACCCGCTTCCACAGCCCCTCGCCGACTTTGCCGAGCGCCAGCGTCAGCATGAATACCTTGGAAACACTCTGGATCGAAAAGGGCACGGCCGCATCGCCGACCGAGTAGACCTTGCCGTCAACGGTGACGACCGCCAGTCCGAACTGACCGGGATCGACCTTGGCAAGCTCCGGAATGTAATCGGCAACCTTGCCCTCGCCGATCCGTGGCGTGAGCTCCTTGTAGATACTGTCGAGCACGGCTTGCAGATCCAACATCTTTCCCTCTCTCCAGATAACAAAAAAGCCGCCTCGAGAGGCGGCTTTTCCGTATGCGAAAACGCCTCGCGCTGATTAACGCGAATAGAATTCGACCACCAGGTGCGGTTCCATGACAACAGCGTACGGAACGTCGCTGAGAGCCGGTACACGAGCGAAGGTAGCAACCATCTTGTTGTGGTCGACTTCGATGTACTCAGGAACATCACGTTCAGCCAGGGACACCGATTCGAGAACCGAAACGAGCTGCTTCGACTTCTGACGAACTTCGATGACGTCGCCGGCCTTGCAACGGTAAGAACCGATGTTGACGCGAACGCCGTTCACAGTCACGTGGCCGTGGTTGACGAACTGGCGAGCAGCGAAAACGGTCGGAACGAACTTGGCGCGGTAGACGATCGCGTCCAGGCGGGATTCCAGAAGACCGATGAGGTTTTCCGAAGTGTCGCCCTTGCGGCGGTCGGCTTCAGCGAAGATTGCGCGGAACTGCTTCTCGCGCAGGTCGCCGTAGTAACCCTTGAGCTTCTGCTTGGCGCGCAGCTGCACACCGAAGTCCGAAAGCTTGCCCTTGCGACGCTGGCCGTGCTGGCCCGGGCCGTATTCGCGACGGTTCACCGGGGACTTAGGACGGCCCCAGATGTTTTCGCCCATACGGCGGTCAATTTTGTACTTGGACGATTCGCGCTTGCTCATCGTATTTCCTTTCAGAGTGTTACGGCGGCTTGTTACCAAACCGCTCGAAGGAAACACGCCCTCCTTTGGCCCCTTTTGGGGGGCCCGACAGGATTTTCCGGTTACGCGAACTGGAAAGATCCACGGGACATGTCAAATGAAACACGGGACATCGCTGCCCCGTGCTGGCGCGGTCTTTAGGGGTAAGTCGCTGGAATGTCAATGACGTTCCGTGCCGACCACCCCATAGCCGCTCGATTTTCGAGCCGCGTCCGGCTTACTTCATGCCGACCGTTTCGGTCTTCAGGCCCAGCGCATCGCTGATGGTGTAGAACAGATCGGTCTGATCCGTAAGACCGCTCACATTGGCCGCGCGCGGGCCGTAGGCGGCAATGCGCAGCTGCGCGCCGGTGTGGCCCTGGTCGTTCTCGTCATCCGAGTTGCCGTAGCTGACGGCCATGACCGCGCCATCCTTGGTCATCAGCGCTTCCGTCAGGCCCGGTGCCTTCGTATCGGCATCGACGATCTGGCTGGCATGAGCGTGGTCTGCCGTAACGATCACGAGCGTATCGCCGGCTTCCTGCGCGAACTTGAGCGCCTCCTGCACGGCTTCGTCGAGATCGACCGTCTCGCCGATCTGACCACACGGGTTTGCGGCGTGGTCCTGCTTGTCGATCGAAGCGCCTTCGACCTGCAGGAAGAAGCCCTTCTCATTGGTGCGCAGCAGTTCGATCGCCTTGGCGGTCATCTGAGCCAGGGTCGGCGTAGCGGCTGTACGCTTCTCGTTCGGCTTGCAGACGACTGGCTCCTTCTCGACGTTGCCGTAGTGGCTCGCCTTCGGACCTTCCCAGCGAACAGGCATGTTGCCGTCCGCGAAGAGACCGAGCACCGGCGCATCGTTGTTGGCCTGCTTCACGGCCTGCAGTTCGTCCAGGTTGGAGACGAGCTTGTAGCCACGCTCTTCGGCTTGCTGGCGCAGGGTCTTGCCCTTCCATTCGCCGGCCTTTGCTGTTTCGCCAAAGCTCTTGGCGCCGCCGCCGAGCGTTACGTCGGCACGCGCATTCAGCAGCTGCTCGGTGATCGAGCCCTTGCCGCCGTTTTCAAGCGCGTTGCTGGCGCACTTCTCGGACGTGGCTTCCGGGCCGTAGCACTTGCGCTGCGTCACGTGGGCGATCTGCACGGCTGGCGTTGCATCCTGCAATTCCGCTGTCGAGACGTTCCCGGTACCGAGACCGGCAGCCTTTGCCTTCTCCAGCAGCGTCTCGTGCGCTGCCTCATGAATATCGACGCCGATCGCGCCGTTATAGCTCTTCACGCCTGTTGCCCAAGCCGTGCCTGAAGCAGCCGAGTCCGTGACGTAGGTCGGCTTGCCGGTCTTCTTGTCGAGCGAGTAGTGCGTGTACTGGCCGGTGATCGGCAGGGCGTCGATACCCGTGAAATATTGGCCGGCGCCAACGGCATAGTTGCGCGCAATGGTGATCTCGGAATCGCCCATGCCGTCGCCGATGAGCAGGATCACATTCTTCGGGCGACCATCGACGATCGCTCCGCGGAACGCTTCGGTAATGTCGCCGGAGAGGCGGCGTGCGCCCGCAGGTGCGCTCAACTCGCCGCTTGCGGCGCGCTCAAGAAGCTTGCCGGCAGCGTCGTCAGCGTGGCTTGGCTGGATCGCGACGGTTGCAAGCAAGACGGCGGCAATGACCTGCGGCAAGTGATAACGAAGTTTGGTCTGCATGGCTAAATCTCCTTTGACAATACGCACCACCCCGGAGGGTGCGCGCGCCTTATCCCTCGCCGGCATGAAGCACATATGACAAAGTCAACTTTTTTCGCGCGTAACGCGAGTGACCTGCATCGGGGAGGTGTCGTCCACACCCCTCACCTCAGATATAGCGGTCTGGAAGATATTATTCAGCGGCGGGACGCAGGTCGTCGCTATCAGGGGCATTCGCATCGCCCGGCGCGGTCTGGGAATTCATGTCAGGGAACGCGACAATCCGCTTGCCGGAAAAATCCGTATGGACGACGACCGTGCCCTGCTCCTCGAAATAACCCAGCAAACGCCTCGCGCGACGCGCCGAATGCGTGCCGTAGGCGCGCGCAATCCGCGCGTCCGAAGGGCACGGCTCGCCGCAGACGGCAGCCTTTGCCAGCATCAGGAAGACGCCCTGCAGGTCATCGGTCACACCTGAGGACAGGGATAGCGCCGTCGCCCAGGCTTCGGTCTCCGCCGTGGCGGCATCGACACCCGACCGGGAGATCGCGACGCGACGCCGGAACTCCGCCATCGACATCGGCGGGCCGGGAACGCGGCGCATGCGCACGCGCACGAGAAACTCCTGATAAAGCACGGAATCCGTGCGGAAAGCCGACCCCGGATCATCAAGAATTTCGTTGAGAACGGCCGCAAGCCGCTCCTCCCGCTCCTCGGCAGACACCTCTGGCTGGCTCACGCGTGGCTCCGAAGGCTGGGACACCGCCGCGGGCGCGGACCGTGACAGCTCCGCCAGAATATCGGTGGTCGGCCGCGGCGCAGGCGCCGCGCGCCGCACGAGCGGGCGCTGGAACTCTTCGGGATCGGGCGTGAAAATCAGGTCTTCGACGTCCTGCGGCGCATCCGGCAACGGCATCAGCTTCGGGCTCGACGAGCGCGCCGACGTCTCGACCATGCCGATCTGGATCGGCAACGGACGGCGTGAAAGAGCCGGTCCAAGGGCGACGAAATTGCCGCGCTTGAGATCGCGGAACATTTCGGCCTGGCGCCGGTCCATACCGAGAAGGTCGGCGGCGCGGGCCATGTCGATATCGAGGAAGGTTCGCCCCATCAGGAAGTTCGAGGCTTCCGCTGCAACGTTCTTGGCGAGCTTGGCAAGCCGCTGCGTGGCGATGACGCCCGCCAGTCCGCGCTTACGCCCACGGCACATCAGGTTGGTCATCGCGCCAAGCGACATCTTGCGGGCGTCTTCCGACACATCGCCACCAACCGACGGCGCAAACATCTGCGCCTCGTCGACAACGACGAGTACAGGATACCAGTATTCACGGTCGGCATCGAACATGCCGTTGAGGAAGGCCGCCGCCGCGCGCATCTGCTGCTCGATGTCGAGGCCTTCCAGCGTCAACACGCAGGAAACACGATGCTGGCGAATGCGGTTGGCAATGCCGGCAAGCTCGGCCTCGGTCCGCTCGCCATCGATGACCACGTGCCCGAACTTGTCGCTCAGCGTGACGAAATCGCCCTCGGGGTCGATTATGATCTGCTGCACCCACTGAGCCGATTGCTCAAGCAGACGGCGCAGAAGGTGCGATTTTCCCGAGCCGGAGTTGCCCTGTACGAGCAGACGGGTCGCCAGAAGCTCCTCGATATCGAGCGTGGCCGGATTTCCGCCGGACGCCGTTCCCATATCGATACCAACCTGCAAGTCCAATTCCCCTTACGATAGCAACATCACTCTCTAACAGATTCGTCGAATGATGCTCCCGCTCTTCGACAAAACCCACAGCCAATCGGCAAGCGCTTACGCCGCCTTATCCGCAAGAATATCCGCCTGCCCTTTTTCCGCGCTCGGAGCAAGCATCCGGGTAAATGCCAGGCTCGCGGCCAGCGGCACAAGGAGAACCGCCAAGCCGACCCTCAAGCCCCAAAGCTCGCCGGCGAATCCGATCAGCGGCGGACCGATCAGGAAGCCGAGAAGCGCCATGAACGACAGAATGGCGACACTGGCCGCCGCAGGCCGGTCCGTCAGGCTTGCCGCTGCGGTGACCGCCAGCGGGAAGCCCACCGACACCCCAAAGCCTATCGCCGCAAAGCCTGCGAGCGCCGTCAACGTGTTTGGAGCGAGCAGGACGATCAGCATGCCCAGCAACGCTGCACAACCGCAAACCCGGGCGATGGCAACCGCGCCGAACCGCGCTTTCATGTGGTCGCCACCGAACCGCCCTGCGGCGACAAGGCAGGCAAAGATGGAATAGCCGAGACCCGTCAGGGCTCCGCCGGCCAACAGAACCTCTTTCAGGTAGACCGCCGACCAGTCGGCGATCGCCCCTTCCGTCATCGTGATGCCGAAGGTGAAGGCGCAGATTCCAAGAAGCGCAACGCTCGGCAGCTTGAACGGCGCGCGAGCATCCTCGGTGGCCGCAGCCCGGGCCTTCGCATCGACCGGCAGGCGAACGCTTGCAGCAAGCGCCACCGGCAGCACCAGCAATGCAACGATCGCGATGGACCATTGTGCCGGCAAATGGAGGGCCACCGCGCCGGCACCAATCAGGCTGCCCGCCATGATGCCGAGGCTCCAGAAACCGTGACATCGGCTCATGATCACCAGGCCCGTGATCTTCTCGGCGCGATCGGCCTCCACATTGAGGCCGAGTTCAAGCGTCGAGAGCGCGACACCGACGACAGCCAGGGCCGCGAACAGCGTCACGATGCTGTCCGCAAAGGCCGGAAGCGCAACGACCGCTAGAAACACCGCGAAGCCATAGATCACCGTGGCGCGTCCGCCAATCCGGGACACGAACCGGCCGGCGAAGGGCAGCGTCAGGAGGATGCCGACCGGCATGCCGAGCAAAGCGATGGCGAGATCGGCCGGTCCGAGACCAAGCCTCGCCTGAACATCGGGGATGCGTGGCAACCAGCTGCCGAAGGCGATCGGCTGCAGGAAGAATATCAACATCACAAGTCTTTGAAGCGGCATCGCACATCCCTTTGTTCGCCCACCAGTGACAACGGCAGGCGATTCCCCGTCGGCAAGCTTGCGTGATCAGTCCGTCGAAAGAAAGCGCAAATCGCCCTGTCAGCGGGTGCTCAGGCCGAAACCCTGCATCAGCCGCTTCGTTGGAAAATCCGGATTTCCTGACGTGAAGACGGCGTAGTCGAAATTGTCGGGATGAACGGCGTCGGCAACCTGCGGCACGAGGCTTCGCGCACGCCGGGCAATCGCTTCCGCCGGGTCGAGCCAGTCGACAGGCCACGGCGCAAGACGCCGGAAGACGTTTGCCATGAAGGGATAGTGCGTGCAGGCGAGCACGACGATATCGGTCTTCCGGCTATCCTGCTCCACGAAGCAGGCGTCGATCTCCATGAGCACAGCCTCGTCCGAAACCGTTTCGCCGCGGATATAAGCCTCCGCCATGCGCGCCAGATTTTCCGACCCGACAAGGCGCACGTGGCACTGCTGCGCAAAGGACTGGATCAGATCACGCGTATAAGCTCGCTTGACCGTTCCCGGCGTCGCCAGCACCGAAACCAGACCTGACCGCGTCCGTTCCGCCGCAGGCTTGATCGCAGGCACCGTACCGACAAAGGTCATCTGTGGGAAGGCTGCCCTGAGGTCGGCGCCAACCAGCGTGAACGCCGTATTGCAGGCGATGATGCAGACCTCCGGATCATGCTCTTTGAGCAGCCTGGCGAAGAGCTCGATGACGCGCTCTTTCAGCGCCTGCTCTTCCCAGCCGCCATAGGGAAATCCGGCGTCGTCGGCGACATAGATGAAACCGCGCTCAGGCATCAGTACCCGCGCCTCGCGCAGCACCGTCAGCCCGCCGATCCCTGAATCAAAAACCAGGACGGGTTTCAGCTCATTCGTCGCTGTTGTCATCGCTCTGGCGTTCCTTGACATCTGCGGGCGCCCGGCTCCCGCGCGGATATTGCCGCGAGAAACGGTCGAGGGAGGAAATAACACCGCGCATCACGCTGATTTCCTGCTCCGTGAAGGCGCGGCGGGAAAGGACTGCGCGGAGGTTGTCGATCATTTTCGGCTTTTTCGCGGGCGGATGGAAATAATTGCGCGCTTCCAGCGCTTCTTCCAATTGGTCGTAGAGCCCGTGCAACTGTTCCTTCGTGGATTGTGTCTGCGACATCGCCTGGAAGGGAACGCTGCCGAGATCCTCCATGCCCGATTTCATCCACTCATAGGACATCAGGAGCACGGCCTGGGCGATGTTGAGCGAGGCAAAGGCAGGATTGACCGGGAAGGTCACGATCTCGTCTGCCAGCGCCACCTCCTCGTTGGAGAGACCCCAGCGTTCGCGCCCAAAGAGGATGCCGGTGCCCTCGCCCGCTGCAAAACGCGCCCGCAGCGTTTGCGCAGCAACGACCGGCGAGCGCACGGGCTTGAAGCCGTCGCGCTCGCGCGCCGTCGTCGCGTAGACGAAGTTCAGGTCGGCAATCGCCTCCTCAAGTGTGTCGAAGACCTTCGTGCCCTCGATCACATGGTCGGCCTTCGAAGCGGCGGCCTGCGCCTTCTCGTTCGGCCACCCGTCACGCGGGTTGACGAGCCTCAGTTCGGAGAGCCCGAAATTCGCCATGGCGCGCGCCACCATCCCGATGTTCTCGCCCATCTGCGGTTCGACCAGAATGATGACGGGACCTTCCGTCAGAAGTTGCCGCTCGCTATTCGTGCCTGCCATGAAGTTTCGATCCTTTTACTATGCGCGGGAATAGCCAAGACCACCCCAAACGGCAAGACTTAAGCGTCGGGATAAAGCCGATCGAGCGTTACCCCGATCATTTCGGCCCCGAGCCGCGCACCGGCATTTGACAGCGGCAGATGCCGCCCACCGGCGCTATGGTTCCTGCTGTCGACGAAGAAGCATTCGGACCCGCGCTTGGCGACAGTCGTTATCCGGGCAAGATCGGCGTCGATCAACGCCTGACCATCCGCCCCGGCAGCCGCCGCATCATGGTTCTTCGCCATGATCCTCGCCCAGTAGGTTGCCGCAAGGAAGATTGCCAGGGTCTGGCGGATATGTCCCGGCTTGGTGACAATGGACCACGTGGAGCCCAGGGGCCGCGCCGCGGCCGTAAGGTCGCGGTAGGCTGCGTCGAGCTTTTGCGACCGGGCGATCAGGGCGTTTGACGGTTCACCCGCCGAGGCTGCGGTGAGCATCTCCTGAAGCGCGGAGTACCACTTGGCGAGTACCAAATCCAGCGCGCCGCGGGTGCGCGCTGGAAAGACCAGGAATGCCACCAGGGTTCCGGCCGCAGCACCAAGAGCGGTTTCCTCGATGCGCAACAAGAGCAGATCGACGGTCAGGGATCCTATCATCCCGTAGACCAGGCAGAGCGCGATCGAAACGAAGAATGTCATCGTCGCGTAGGAGGTCTGCAGGAAATAGAACGCCATGAAGATCGAGACGCCGGTGACCACGACGGCTGCAGCGGTCTGCTCGTTGAGCACTGTCGCAAGCCCCAACCCGATCGAGATTCCGAACAGCGTACCCACCGACCGCTGCAACGCCTTCATCGCGGTGTCGCCGCGTGAATTGGTGTTGGTGAACACAAGAAAGGAAGCCAGCACAGCCCAGAACCAGCGCTCACGCGAAAGCGCCAGCCCGAGCGTCATCGCAATCGCCGAAGCCAAGGTAATCTGCAGCGCGGAACGGATCAGAGGATTGCTCAGGGAAAAGTCGGGCTTCTCCGACGATGCCGCAGTATCGGTCACCGCCGCGATCTCCGCAAAGCCGGTGGCATATCCGAGCTCGATCGTCCTGCTGAGGTCACTGCGTGCCTCACCGAGGCGTGCAAGCGCCTGAATGGTTTCCGCTTGCGCACCGTCGGCAACCTTTGGCGCCTGTATCACGTCGCCTTCGATGATCGCATGAACCATTTCGAACGACGGCAGGCTCTGGGCGCTGAGCACGATCGCAGTCTCTGCCGCGAGATGGGCGTCGAAAAGACGGATCGCAAGTTCGCCCGCCGGTTCGGTCGCCGCTTCCAGGACGCCGCTCGGTGGTCGCGGAATGAAACTCTCCGCCATCAGCACGACTTCCTTCAGTCGCTCCTCGAGCTGGTTCAGTTCCTGCCGGTCCGTTTCCAGAAACCGCCCGTGTGCCGACAATGCAGCGATCTTGAACAGAATCTGATTGATCCGCCCGCGCACGCTTTCGAGCGACCGCAGCAGGTCGCGTCGCCAATCGTCCGCCAGTACGACCGAACGCACCAGATGCCCGATCAGGGCCGAAACGACGGGACCGATCGCCACCAGCGGAAGTTCGGCGAGCGGCGGCCGAAAATAGGCGCCCATGAAGTAAGAGGTGAAGGCGAACATCCCGACGGCATGTCCCCGCGCACCGAACACCCGCGCCGATGCGGCAAGAAAGATCACAAGCAGGAAGACGCAGTCGGAAACGTAGCGGTAGGCCTCTAGGCTCGCGGCAATCCCCACCACGACAATGCTCGCAAGGCACCCGAGCAAGCGGGTGATCAGCTGTGGCGTGCCACCCTTGTCGCGCACGGCAACGCCGCCTTCGATCGAAAGCACGATCCCCAGGCCGTAGGATGCTGTGGGAAGCGGAACGAGGAGGTAATTGATGGCCAGCAACGCGCCAAAAGACAGCGCAATCGTCAACGTGACACGCGACGCGACGCGCAAGCGCGACAGTGCCGGATCGTTGGCAAGCAGCCAATCGCGGAAGTCAAAACCCGAAAGCAAGCGCCAAGGCCCCTAAAAGCAGAGGAATATGCGTCCCAACCTGACTGGATAACTTGACCGGTCAGGAAATCAAATCAAGTCGGGCCGTCACTCGCCCTTGGCGATCTGCACCATGGTATTCTTGAGCGAGTTGTCCGGCTGACCCGGATCCCCCGCGGTGATTACGTCGTCGATCACTGGCTTGCCGGCCTCGTCGATCACCTCGAACCGCACGGTGGTGACAGCCTGCTTGTCCGACCCATCGTCCATGCAGGTGGCCTTCTTGAAGGTAACGACCACTTCCGTCGTCCCGTTCGCCGCCGGCTTGGGCGCGTAAGCAAGATCCTGCAGCGGGCAGGCATCCTGGCCGTTGACGATCACGTCGTAGTCGAACGGCGAAATGCCGTCCTCGTCGGCGGCCGGATTCTGCACCGCGGCCTGGTACTTCGTCACGAAGTCCATGCTGTAGAGCCGCGTCAAACGGCTGTCGTCGAAAATGTCGATCCAGTCGGCGTCGGTGCCCGACCAGTTCTTCATGGTGGCATCCATGATTTCCTTGACGGGCGCGGTGGCGTCGCCCGCAAAGGCAGGCGCGGACAGGCCGAGGAGAAAGGCGAGCGGGAGCGAGATCTTCTTCATGATGAAATGTCCGGGGCAATGGTTTCGCGCGGAGACTAGCCATTTTCACTGGCTTGGCAATGCCCGCAAAAACACACCCGTCCTGAGCGCTTGCGGCTTTGCACTCCGGGCTCACAGTGCTATAGCGCTCGGGATTTGATATCACCCACCCGGGACGCCCGTCCCTTCTAAGCTTAACGAGGCAGATACATGAAGAAGATCAAGGTCGCCAATCCCGTCGCCGATCTCGACGGCGATGAAATGACTCGCATCATTTGGCAGCTCATCAAGGATAAGCTGATCCATCCGTATCTCGACCTCGACATCGACTATTTCGACCTTTCCGTCGAAAACCGCGACGCCACCAACGACCAGGTGACGATCGACGCTGCCAACGCCATCAAGAAGCACGGCGTCGGCATCAAGTGCGCGACGATCACGCCGGATGAAGATCGCGTCAAGGAATTCAACCTCAAGCAGATGTGGAAGAGCCCGAACGGCACGATCCGCAACATTCTCGGCGGCGTCATCTTCCGCGAGCCGATCATCTGCCAGAACGTTCCGCGCCTCGTTCCCGGCTGGACCAAGCCGATCGTTGTCGGCCGTCACGCTTTCGGCGACCAGTACCGCGCCACCGACTTCAAATTCCCGGGCAAGGGCAAGCTGACCATCAAGTTCGTCGGTGAAGACGGCCAGGTCATCGAAAAGGAAGTCTTCGACGCTCCCGGCGCCGGCGTGGCGATGGCCATGTACAATCTCGACGAGTCGATCCGCGAATTCGCCCGCGCCTCGATGATGTACGGCCTGATGCGCAAGTGGCCGGTCTACCTGTCGACCAAGAACACCATCCTCAAGGCCTATGACGGCCGCTTCAAGGATATCTTCGAAGAAGTCTACCAGACCGAATTCAAGGCCAAGTTCGACGAGATCGGCATCACCTACGAGCACCGCCTGATCGACGACATGGTTGCGTCCGCTCTGAAGTGGTCCGGCGGCTATGTCTGGGCCTGCAAGAACTACGATGGCGACGTCCAGTCCGACACCGTTGCCCAGGGCTTCGGCTCGCTCGGCCTGATGACCTCCGTTCTTCTGACGCCTGATGGCAAGACCGTCGAAGCCGAAGCCGCACACGGCACGGTGACCCGTCACTACCGCCAGCACCAGAAAGGCCAGGAAACCTCGACGAACTCGATCGCTTCGATCTTCGCCTGGACCCGCGGCCTCGCACACCGCGCCAAGCTGGACGACAATGCGGAACTGGCCAAGTTCGCAGCGACGCTTGAAAAGGTCTGCGTCGACACCGTCGAAGCCGGCTTCATGACCAAGGACCTGGCCCTGCTCATCGGCCCGGATCAGCCGTGGCTCTCCACCACCGCCTTCCTCGACAAGATCGACGAGAACCTGCAGAAGGCGATGGCATAAGCCATCAGCGATATGCGAACGATACGGCGGGGTCTTCCCCGCCGTTTTCATTTCTACGACAACCAAGGGGAACAATAAAATGACCGTTGAAATCCGTCCGCTGCAGCCGTCCGATCGAGCTGCCTGGGAGCCGCTCTGGGCCGGCTACCAGCGCTTCTACGAAGTCGCCATTCCGTCCGACACCACCGACCTGACATGGGGCCGCTTCCACGACCCGGCCGAGGAAATGTACGCGCTCGGCGCTTTCGACGACGGCAACCGCCTGGTCGGCATCGTCCACGCCATCTTCCATCGCTCCACCTGGCTGCCGAAGTGGACCTGCTACCTGCAGGATCTCTATGTCGACGATACGCAGCGTGGTCTCGGGACCGGGGCCGCGCTGATCGAGGCCGTCGCCGACCTCGCCAGGAAGAACGGCGCCGGCCGCCTCTACTGGATGACACAAGAGACCAACGCCACCGCGCGACGCCTTTACGATCGCATCGCCGAACGCTCCGGCTTCATCCAATATCGCAAGGCCTTGTAGACCGACATCTTTCCAGCCCGCCGACCCGTCTTATGTTTACCAGTGCCGGCACCGATCGCGTGCCGGAGTAACGAGGAGGACAGCATGGCAGACGAATTGGTTTTCTACACGAACCCGATGTCGCGCGGGCGCATTGCCCGCTGGATGCTCGAGGAAACGGGCGTTCCCTACACGACGGAACTGCTCACCTTCGGCGGCAGCATCAAGGCACCGGAATATCTGGCTGTGAACCCCATGGGCAAGGTGCCGGCGATCCGCCACGGCAAGACCGTGGTCACCGAATGTGCAGCCATCTGCGCCTATCTCGCTGATACCTTTCCTGAAACAGGGCTTGCTCCGCGGCCCGAAGAGCGCGGCAATTATTACCGCTGGATGTTCTTCGCCGCCGGCCCGCTGGAGGCTGCGGTGACCAACCATGCCCTCGGCTACCACATACCACCGGACAAGAGCCGCATGGCCGGGTACGGCAGCTATCCCGACGTCATGGACACGCTGGAAAAGGCTGTCAGCGCATCGCCCTATATCGCCGGCAATCGCTTCACGGCCGCCGATGTTTATGTCGGCTCCCATGTCGCCTGGGGCCTGGGCTTCGGTACGATCGAGAAGCGCCAGGCCTTTGCCGACTATGTCGGCCGCGTCACCGACCGCCCCGCCTACAAGCGCGCTCATGCCATCGACGAGGAAGCGATGCAGGCCATGCAGAAGAGCGCCTGAGCTCAGGCAAGCGGCATATAGATCTCCGTCAGGAGTTCGGTCGGCGGCACCTCGCGCGGATTGTTGAGATACTCCTCGAACATCACGCTATCGCGCAGTTGCCGGCCGGATTTCGGAAGCCATTCCGCATAGAGCCACTGGTAGGCCTTGTGCATGTCCGCATAGGGTCCCTTGTGACGGAGCACCGCATATTCTCCGCCTTCCACCTCAGTCAGCTGCAAAGGCGGCTCGGATATAGCGGTATCATCGGCAGTCACGCAGGCGATCGAGCGCAGTTCGTCCGCCGGCACGATATCGGGATCATCGAGATAGACGCCGATCATGCGCATCCCGGGCTTTGCCAGCCCGCGCGCATAGAGCGTGCCGAACAGCGTCTCGAACGATCTGCCGATCTGCATATAGGAACCAGTGTGAGCCACGCCGACGAGAGTGATCGGCGCGATCTTACGTAAGGTGATGTCGAACATGGCTTGTATCCTTCCGTTAGGTGAGGGTGCGAAAGCTGCGTGGCTTCCCTCCTTCCGGTAACGGGCTGGCGGCATGCCGTAGACCGACTTGAAAATCCGATTGAAGGATTGGAGGTTGGGATAGCCGGATCGCTTTGCAATCTCACTGACGCGAAGACCCGTGCCGACGATATCGCCCGCCGCGCGATGCAGACGCAGCCGCTTGACGGTGGCCGCCAGCGTCTCGCCATAGATCGCGCGATAGATCCTGTGCCAATGATAGCTCGACATGCAGGCGATCTCGGCAAGCGTCTCCATGTCGAGCTCTTCATCGAGATGATCATGGATATAGGCAGAAACCCGCCGCAGGCGGTTTTCATAAAGTGCCCATGCCGTTTCGCCATTCATGTTTGGAACCCCGTGCAAATCGATCGGCTATAGACAACCATACCTCGATTTGACAAATCCTGCGGACCTCGGCCAGACCTGAAAAGAAAAAGGCGGGGACCAGCCCCGCCCCTAACAAGCTTCTTTGACAGCAGCTTAGCTCGCGAGAGCCAGTGCCACGGCTTCGATCGCGTCGTCGGCCTTCGAGCCATCGGGGCCGCCGGCCTGCGCCATGTCTGGGCGCCCGCCGCCCCCCTTACCACCAAGGGCGGCCGAAGCGACGCGCACGAGATCCACAGCGCTGAACCGGCCGGTCAGGTCGGGCGTGACGGCCACCACAGCACTCGCCTTGCCATCTTCGCCAACGCCGATCAAAGCCACGATGCCGGAGCCAAGGCTTGCCTTGCCATCATCGGCGAGGCCCTTGAGGTCCTTCGGATCGACACCCGAGATCGCCTTGCCAAGGAACTTCACACCGGCGACATCACGAACGGCATCCGCCGAGCCACCCTGCCCGCCGCCCATCGCAAGCTTCCGCTTGGCATCAGCCAGTTCCTTCTCGAGCTTGCGGCGCTCGTCCATCAGCGCCTCGACGCGCGACAGAACCTCGCCCGGCTGTACCTTGAGCGAAGCCGCAAGCGACTTCACGCGCTCGTCCTGTTCGGCGAGATAGGCACGCGCCGCTTCACCGGTCACCGCTTCGAGACGGCGAACGCCGGAGCTCACGGCGCTGTCGCCGAGAATGCGCACGAGACCGATGTCGCCGGTGGCCGACACATGCGTGCCGCCGCAGAGTTCGATCGAGTAAGGCTTGCCTGTTTTCGCCCCATGCAGCCCCTGGCCCATGGACACCACGCGAACCTCATCACCGTATTTTTCGCCGAACAGCGCCATCGCGCCCTCGGCGCGGGCGTCGTCGACGCTCATCAGGCGGGTCGTGACCGGCGAATTCTGCAGAATGATCTCGTTGGCCATGTCCTCGACCACCTTCAGCTCTTCCGCCGTCATCGGCTTTGGATGCGAAACGTCGAAGCGCAGGCGATCCGGTGTAACCAGCGAGCCCTTCTGTGCAACGTGGGTGCCAAGCACCTCGCGCAGCGCCTCATGCAGCAGGTGGGTCGCCGAATGGTTGGCGCGGATATGCGAACGCCGCGCGTGATCGACGGTCAGCGCAACGGCGTCACCAGCCTTCAGCGTGCCTTCGACGACAGTGCCCGTGTGAACGAACAGGCCTTCGCCGCGTTTCTGCGTATCGGTGATCTCGATCTTCGCATTATCGGACGAAATGACACCAGCGTCGCCCATCTGGCCGCCGGACTCTCCATAGAACGGCGTCTGGTTGACGACGATCTGCACCTTGTCGCCCTTGGCGGCTTCGCCAACGGCAACGCCGTCCTTGACGATCGCCTGCACCACGCCTTCGGCCGTCTCGGTGTCATAGCCGAGGAATTCGGTGGCCCCGTGCTTGTCGCGTAGCTCAAACCAGATGGTTTCCGTGGCCTTGTCGCCGGAGCCGGCCCAGTGCGAGCGGGCTTCGGCCTTCTGGCGCTCCATGGCGTCGGTGAAGCCGGCGAGATCGACGTTGATTTCGCGGGCACGCAGCGCGTCCTGCGTCAGGTCGAGCGGGAAGCCGTATGTGTCATAGAGCTTGAACGCGGTCTCGCCGTCGAGCATATCGCCCTTGCCGAGCGTCGTCGTGGCGTCGGAGAGCAGCGACAGGCCGCGCTTCAACGTCGTGCGGAACTTGGTTTCCTCAAGCTTCAGCGTTTCGGTGATCAGTGCTTCGGCGCGCACCAGCTCCGGATAGGCGCGGCCCATCTGCTGGATCAACGCCGGCAAAAGCTTCCACATCAGCGGCTCGCGGGCGCCGAGCAGTTCCGCATGGCGCATGGCGCGGCGCATGATACGGCGCAGCACATAGCCACGGCCTTCGGCTGACGGCAGAACGCCGTCTGCGATCAGGAAGGCCGACGAGCGAAGATGGTCGGCGATGACGCGATGGCTGGCGCGCTGCTCACCCTCGGCCTTCACGCCGGTCGCTTCTTCCGAAGCGGCAATCAGAGCGCGGAACAGGTCGATATCATAGTTGTCGTGCTGGCCCTGAAGGACCGCTGCGACGCGCTCGAGGCCCATGCCGGTGTCGATCGACGGGCGCGGCAGGTCGACGCGCTCTTCTTTCGTCAGCTGCTCGTACTGCATGAAGACAAGGTTCCAGATCTCGATGAAGCGGTCGCCGTCTTCTTCCGGCGAGCCGGGAGGACCGCCCCAGATGTGATCGCCGTGGTCGTAGAAGATTTCCGAGCACGGACCGCAAGGGCCGGTATCGCCCATCGCCCAGAAGTTATCGCTGGTCGGAATGCGGATGATCTTGTTGTCGGAAAGACCGGCAATCTTCTTCCAGAGATTAAAGGCTTCGTCGTCGGTGTGGTAGACGGTGACGAGCAGGCGCTTGGCGTCAAGCGCGAACTCCTTGGTGATCAGGGTCCAGGCATGTTCGATCGCCTGCTCCTTGAAGTAGTCGCCAAAGGAGAAGTTTCCGAGCATTTCGAAGAAGGTGTGATGGCGTGCGGTATAGCCGACATTGTCGAGGTCGTTATGCTTGCCGCCGGCACGCACGCACTTCTGCGCTGTCGATGCGGTCTTGTAAGGGCGCTGCTCAAGACCAGTGAAAACGTTCTTGAACTGCACCATGCCGGCGTTGGTGAACATCAGCGTCGGGTCGTTACGAGGCACCAATGGGCTCGACGGAACGATTTCGTGGCCGTTCTTCTTGAAGTAGTCGAGGAAGGTCGACCGGATATCATTCACGCCGCTCATGCTATGCCCTTCAATGCTGCCTGGAAGCAGGTCAAATCTTAAATTCAGTGGCTTTTATCGCTCGCGTTAACCACTGTCCAGCAGACAAACAAAACCGGCCGCATTCTGATCAAGGAATGCGGCCGGTTTCAAACGATTAAGCTGCGGAAGACTTACGAGTCATCATCGCCGTCATTGGCGTCGGGGCCGCCATTCTGAAGCTGATCGGCGATCAGGCCAGCATTCTGACGGATCGACGTCTCGATTTCGCGCATCACTTCGGGATTGTCACGCAGGAAGATCTTGGCGTTCTCGCGACCCTGGCCGAGGCGCTGGCTGCTGTAGGAGAACCACGCGCCCGACTTCTCCACGATGCCCGCCTTGACGCCCAGATCGATCAACTCGCCGGTCTTGGAGACGCCTTCGCCATACATGATGTCGAACTCCACCTGCTTGAAGGGAGGCGCCATCTTGTTCTTGACGACCTTGACGCGCGTCTGGTTGCCGATCACCTCTTCGCGCTCCTTGACCTGGCCGATACGGCGAATGTCGAGGCGCACGGAAGCGTAGAACTTCAGCGCATTGCCGCCGGTCGTCGTTTCCGGCGAACCGAACATGACGCCGATCTTCATGCGGATCTGGTTGATGAAGATCACCATGGTCTTCGACTTCGAGATCGACGCGGTCAGCTTGCGCAGCGCCTGGCTCATCAGTCGAGCCTGGAGGCCCGGCAGGCTGTCGCCCATTTCGCCTTCGATTTCGGCGCGCGGCGTCAGAGCCGCAACCGAATCCACTACCAGCACGTCAACCGCGCCGGAGCGCACCAGCGTATCGGTGATCTCGAGTGCCTGCTCGCCAGTATCCGGCTGGGAAATCAGCAGATTATGCAGATCGACCCCAAGTTTGCGAGCATAGACCGGATCAAGCGCGTGCTCGGCGTCGACGAAGGCGCAGATGCCGCCCTTCTTCTGCGCTTCGGCAATAGTCTGCAGCGCCAGCGTCGTCTTACCCGAGCTTTCCGGCCCGTAAATTTCAATAATGCGGCCCTTCGGCAGACCGCCAATGCCGAGCGCGATATCGAGGCCGAGAGAGCCGGTTGATACCGTCTCGATCTCGACCACGCTCTCGTTCGAGCCCAGCTTCATGATTGAGCCCTTGCCGAACGACCGCTCGATCTGTGAGAGTGCCGCTTCAAGTGCCTTGCTTTTGTCCACCGATTTGTCCTCTACGAGCCGCAATGAATTCTGTGACATTCGATCCACCTTTAGGTTATTGAAGCCGCTCAAGCAATGTCGCCGCCGATGTCGATTATGTACCCCATTTGTTCTCATCGTGCAAGCGCAGCTCAAATATTTGAAAGAAAAAGGTAAAACGCCCTGTGTTCTATGTTTGTTTTATCGATGGAAAGCAAAGGCTTATCGATGCGGCAACGATCGCTGGCCCTCTGATGCCGGCCGGACGATTCGTCTCTTTTGCTCATGCTGGACAGAAAAATGCGGAATAAGATTCTCATCCTCGGTGGCGCCCATATTGACCGGCGCGGACGCATCTCCGGCGACACGGCGCCAGGCGCAAGCAATCCCGGTTCGTGGTTCGAGGAGCCCGGCGGCGGCGGCTTCAATGCAGCCCGCAATCTCGCGCGGCTGGGGTTCGATGTTACGATGATTTCCCCGCGTGGCGGCGATGCGACGGGCGAGATGGTCGGCGAAGCCGCCGATTTCGCCGGCATCAACGACCGCCCCTTCGTCTTCCTGGATCGCAAGACGCCGAGCTATACCGCCATCATGGAACGGGACGGCAATCTCGTCATCGCACTTGCCGACATGGATCTCTACCGCATGTTCGTGCCACGGCGGCTTTCTATTCGCGCCGTGCGCGACGCGTTTGCCGCAAGCGACTTCATCCTCTTTGACGCCAACCTTCCGGAAGAAACGCTGTCGGCCATCGTCTCCCGCGCCAATGCGCTCGGAAAGCCGGTCGCGGCAATCGCCATTTCCCCTGCAAAGGCGGTCAAGCTGAAGCCTTGCATGAGCGGCATCGACTACCTATTCCTCAACGAGGCCGAGGCGACGGCACTGACCGGCGAACGCCCGAACGACCCCTCCCACTGGCCGTCACTGCTTGGCGACATAGGTCTCAAGGGTGGCGTCGTCACGCGCGGCCAACGCGACCTGATCGCATTCGCAGGCGGGCGCGTCGTCGCGCTGCAGCCGGCAAACGTGGAAGATGTGGCCGACGTGACAGGCGCTGGAGATTCGCTGGCCGCAGGCGTCATATCCGCCCTGTTGCGTGGTCTGCCGCTGGCCGACGCCGTGAGAGAAGGTGCCGCCGCAGCCGCCATGACCGTACGATCACCGCATGCAGTGAACGAAAACCTATCCCCCGAAAGGCTGCAGGAAACACTTGCCCTTGTCCCGCAGGCAAGAATTCTGCATTGAAGCCCCTACCGATGAAATGGAAAAGACGATGACGAAACCGATCTCCCCCCTGCTGCCAATCTCCTATTCCAAGGAAGTCGCAAGCGCCAAGCAGCGTGGCGCACCGATCGTGGCACTCGAATCCACGATCATCACGCACGGCATGCCTTATCCCGGCAATATCGAGATGGCGCGTAGCGTCGAAGCGATCATCCGCGAACAGGGCGCCGTCCCGGCGACGATCGCGGTCATCCACGGCACCCTTCATATCGGCCTTGAAGCCGAAGAGCTCGAACAGCTCGCACAGGCAAAGGATGTGCTCAAGGTTTCCCGCGCCGACCTCGCCTTCGCCATCGCCGAGCGCCGCCATGGAGCAACGACGGTTGCAGCGACCATGATTGCGGCAGCACGTGCCGGCATCAAGGTCTTTGCGACCGGCGGTATTGGCGGCGTGCACCGCGGTGCAGAGGAAAGCTTCGACATTTCCGCGGACCTCGAGGAACTCGGTCGCACCGGCGTTATCGTCGTTTGCGCCGGCGCAAAGGCGATCCTGGATATCCCGAAGACCCTCGAAGTGCTGGAAACGGCCGGCGTTCCTGTCGTCACCTACGAAAGCAACGAATTCCCGGCCTTCTGGTCGCGCTCCTCCGGCCTGCCGAGCCCCCTCACCCTGAACAGCCCGGCTGCCATCGCCAACTTCCAGACGGTTCGCGAACAGCTCGGCATCGACGGCGGCATGCTGATCGCCAATCCGGTGCCGGGAGCCGACGAGATCCCGCGCGAGGAAATGGAAATCTATATCCAGCGCGCACTCGACAGTGCCGAACGCGACGAAGTCAGCGGCAAATCGGTCACGCCATACCTACTCAGCACGATCTTCGATCTCACCGATGGTCAGAGCCTGAAGACCAATATCGCGCTGGTCGAGAACAACGCTCGCCTCGCGGCCGAAATCGCAGTCGCCCTCGGCGGTTGATATGAGTTTCGGGAGGCGTTTCGGCGCCTCCCGCCCTCGGGTGAAGCGCGAACTGTCACCCAAGCTTTTCTCCCCTCGCATGGCGGGTAAGAGCCACCCACTGCAAGGAGTAGACTCTGGCTAGGAGCGCGACAAAGCAAGCTGTCAGCGAGATCGCCCTCCCCACGGAGGGAGCGTCCATATTTGCGTGGAAGAAGACGGTCACGCGGACGACATAGAACGCCAGCCACACACAAACCCATGCCAAGTATAACCGTGAAAACCACGACCAGAATTGCCCACTGAACAAATGCAACTCGAAGGCGTATAGAAGAACGCCTATCGTGGCAAAGAGACCGAGACACGCATCACCGACCATCCGGAATTGTGATCGCGGCACTCCACCGAAATCAGCGAAAACCGTCCAGATATACCAAGCAGCCATAAAAACGGCAAAGAGTTTCCAGCGCACAATCACCCCCAGGTTGCGATTTTCATAACAGACAATCGCTGACGCCCGGTTCCGGAAATGGCTAAAACTCTAGAGATCCATCAGCTGTCGAGCGTCTCCTTGACCACGACAGCAAGCTGCTTCAGCGAGAACGGCTTCGGCAGGAAGCCGAACTTCGAATCCGGCGGCAGGTTGCGGGCGAAGGCGTCCTCGGCATAGCCCGAGACGAAGATGAACTTCAGATCCGGGTATTTCTTGCGCAGTTCGCGCAACAGCGACGGGCCGTCCATCTCAGGCATCACCACGTCCGACACCACGATGTCGACCTTACCGTCCAGTTCCTCCATGATGTCGAGCGCCTCGACACCGGAGCCGGCCTCGTGAACGGTATAGCCGCGGGTCTCCAGCATGCGCTTGCCGCCGCGACGAACCGCTTCCTCATCCTCGACCAGCAGAATGACGGCCGATCCGGTGAGATCCTCCGGCTGTTCCGCTGCCGCGGGCGCCTGCAGGGCTAGCGCCGTCGCATCGGGCGTGACGGCATCCGCCTCGGCGGCAATCGCCGGCTCGACGATATGGCGCGGGAGGAACACACGGAACGTCGTTCCTTTGCCGACCTCGGACTCCGGCTGGATATAGCCGCCCGACTGCTTAACGATGCCGTAGACCATCGCAAGACCGAGACCTGTTCCCTTGCCCACTTCCTTCGTCGTGAAGAAGGGTTCGAAGATCTTGTCCATGATTTCGGGCGCGATACCGGTTCCGTTATCGCTCACCTCGACGAGGACCATGTCGTCGTGCGGCATATAGGAATAGTTGAACGCCGCGACTTCCGTAGCCGTAACGTTCCTCGTGCGCAGCGTGAGATTGCCGCCTTGCGGCATGGCATCGCGGGCGTTGACGCAAAGGTTGATCAGCACCTGCTCGAATTGCGACAGGTCGGTCTTTACCGGCCAGAGATCGCGACCGTATTCGACATTGAGCTTGACGTTCGTGCCCGAGAGAAGCCGGTCCACGAGCATACGGAGATCGCCGACGACATCGGTGAGGTTCAGCACCGTCGGCCGCATGGTCTGCTTGCGGGAGAAGGCGAGCAGCTGGCGAACAAGCACGGCCGCGCGATTGGCGTTGCGCTTGATCTCCATCAGATCCGCGAAGCCCGGATCGGCCGGTCGTGCCTGCAGGAGCAGGTGATCGGAGGACAGCAGTATCGCGGTCAGAACGTTGTTGAAGTCGTGTGCGATGCCGCCGGCAAGCGTTCCCACCGCGTTCATCTTCTGCGTCTGCGCCATCTGCGCCTCGAGCGCCTTCTGTTCCGTCACCTCGACGGCATAGACGATGGCAGCTTCTTCCGGCGCTTCGTCGCTCTGGTCGATGACGGCGTTGACGTAGAAGCGGAAATGGCGGGCGTCATCGGTGGGGGTTTTGGAGTCGATCGGCGCAATGTCGCCCTGACGGTCCTTGGCCGCAGCCAGAGCCTGTTGCAGCCGCGGCTTATCGACGTCCTGCACGATCGTTTCGAACAGCGCGCCATTTTCCACATCATCGCGCGAGACGATGCCGGAGAACAGCTTCAGGAACGGCGCGTTGGTTCGCAGAATCCGCCCATTGCCATCGACCGAAGCGATCGCCATCGGCGTATTGTTGAAGAAACGCGTAAATCGCATGACCGCCGAGGAGGCGGATTGCTCGTTCTCGCCGCTTTCGCGCCGCGTCAGGACGATCGTCCGGCTCTCGCCGGGGGCGCCGTCACGCATCGACGTCACGCTATGAATGATCTGCACCGGAAGGCTCTGACCGTTTGATTTCTTGAAATCGAGATCGAGCGTAACGGTCTTCTTGAGGCCCGGATCGGCCTGCACCGACTGGATAAGCGCCAAGCCCTCGCCGGCGACGAGGTCGCCGATCGTCACGGATCCTGGAATGAACTTCGTGAGATCGAGGCCGAGCCACTCCGCCAGCGTCGCGTTGAGATAGAAGATCTCGCCCTTCCGCCCCGCGGAAAAGAAGCCTGCCGGCGCATGGTCGAGATAATCGATCGCGTTCTGCAGCTCTTTGAAGAAGCGCTCCTGGTCATCGCGCTCGGAGGTGATATCGCTGATCTGCCAGATCTGCAGAGGCTTTCCGCCACCCTCCTCGTCCTTCAGCGTCCTGGCCTTGAGACGATACCAATGCGCGCCCGAGCCGTTTGCAGACGGTCCAAGCGCACGCAGCAGCCGGAACTCCTCGCGGCCCTCTTTCCCCTCCCGAAGCCCGTTCGAAAGCCGGTAGAGCGCTTCGTTCGATTCGCGGTGGCGCGACAACAGGGCTTCCAGCGTCTGCACCTCGGTCGGCTTGCGGGCACCCGTCAGTTCGCCATAGGCGGCATTGGCGTAGACGATCCGGCCCTTGTCGTCCGTGATCAACGATCCGTCAGGATGGCTATTCAGAAACGCGCGAGCAAGACTGTCCGATTGGCGCTGCGGCATCACCTCGATGAAGCCGATGATCGACGACACTAGGAAGAAGATCCCGACCATGGCAAGCACGCCAAGGACGCCAAGAACCATCTCGTTGTTGAGTGAATTCTTGAACACCACGAAGGCAGCGGCGGCGCCGATCAGGACCAGGGCGAGCAAGACAATGCGCAAGGCCGTTCCCGCGCGCCCTCCACGGTCCACGAGCGGTTCGCTAAATTTTTCGGCCTGACGCGGTTTCGTCATGTACTTCCTCGCATTGCCCGCCGGTCTTCAACTCGTAACAGGGAGCGAAGCAGGAATCAGACACTTGTCTTCTTCTTAGCAATTTGCTGCCCCGCCAAAAACACCGGGAACTGTGAAGACTGATTGAATTCACAAGGAACAGCGCCAGTTTTTCGCTTAGAATGGACGGACTTGCCAACTTGTCCGCTTCCACTCGCTCCTCCCCCGGCTGGACAAGACGCCCACCTCTTGTCTACGAAGCATAAAGATCGTCATGTGGTGAAAACCGCGAAGGAGTAAAAGAAATGTTCGATGACCTCATGGGAGCCTACGGCAGCCGTTTCCTCCTTGCGGCCGGCGGTGTCGCCATCGCTCTTTTGCTTCTCGTCGCCATCCTGTGGATCATGCGCAATCGTGCGCCGTCGCCGTTTGTCCGGGGTGGCCGTAACCGCCAGCCTCGGCTGCAGGTGCTGGATGCCGCCGCCGTGGATGCACGCCGGCGCCTCGTTCTGGTGCGTCGCGACGACGTCGAGCATCTGGTGATGATCGGTGGACCGACCGATATCGTTATTGAAAGCCGTATCCTGCCCGCAGGTGCAGCCGCACAGGAACCCGTTCCTGCTCCCGCAGCGCAGCCCGCACAGATTCCGGCAACGCCGTCACCCGCACGTCCCAAGGAACAGCCGGTGATGATCGCCGAAGCGCAACAGCCTGCCTCACCGGCAAACATCGCGACGATCCAGAGAGCACCCGTGCCGGAGCCGGTGCAGATCGCTCAGGCAGAAGCACCGCTGGCATTTCCGGCACCGCAGCCGCGCATTCCGATCGATACCGAGACCGAGCGAGCGCTTCGCCCGTCGCCAGTGGTCGAACCTCGCCCGCAGACGCAAACCTTTGCTCCGCCGAGCCCGGCGCCGATCGAAGCATCCGCGGCAGCCGATATCCTGGACGCCGCGCGCCAGCGTGTCCTTCCACAGCAACGGATCGAGCCGCAGATAGCCACGCCGGTTCCGACGCAGCCTGCCCAGGTGGCGGATCTCGGAAACGCTGCACCAGCAAGCCAGCCGAGCGACTTCCAGCGTATCCTCGAAGACGAGATGACGAGCACGCTCGCCGCAGAGCGAATCGTTCGCGCGCCGACCCCACCTGTCCGTCCGGCGCCGGCAGCACCTGCCACCAACATGCCACGCCGCGATCCCGAGATGGCACCGATTACCGGCGCCGATGCGGCTTTACAGAACGAGGTCGCCAGAATCTTTGGCGAAATGAGCGTCAACCGCGACAAGTAAGCGCTCTTCACGGCGGGGCGCCGCAACGAAAAAAGGCACTGCGATCGCCGCAGTGCCTTCAATTTTTTACCACCTACCTGGACTTATTCGTCCCGATAGACCTTCTCGCGACGCTCGTGGCGCTCTTGCGCCTCGATCGACAGCGTTGCGATCGGTCGTGCATCAAGACGCTTGAGGCCAATCGGCTCTCCCGTCTCTTCGCAGTATCCGTAAGTGCCGTCTTCTATACGCTGCAGGGCTGCATCGATCTTCGAGATCAGTTTTCTCTGTCGATCGCGAGCACGCAGCTCGATTGCCCGGTCCGTTTCCGAGGACGCTCGGTCCGCGAGATCGGGATGGTTTGCGCTTTCCTCGGCCAAATGATCGAGGGTTTCACGCGCCTCTCTGAGAATATCATTCTTCCAGGCAACCAATTTGGACCTGAAATAGGCCCTCTGGTTGCCATTCATGAACTCTTCCTCTTCCGAGGGGACGTAGTTGCTAAGATCGATCTTCTCACTCAACGCGATTCTCCTGAAGAACATCTCATCTGGCGGCTGTATATCCCGACCGCCCCGGCAGATTCAAGCCCCATACGCTAGGTAAACAGATTTTTAAATCTGTCACAATTTTAGGCTAAGAGGCTATTTTTCCATCATTATTCGACTTAAATCATATTGTATGTCAATTCTACCGATACGATCGTCGGCTGCTTTGGCCCTAACCTTGAGCGGTAAGGTTGACGCGGAGCCTGCCCAACAGTTACTGAAAAAAGCTCATCGATCGGGGATTCTCCTATGGCCGCAATCCTGCCTCCGCCTATCCGGATATTTCTCCTGCGACATGCGGAAGCCGCATGGGCCACATCCGGACAGAACGATTTCGACCGACCCCTCAATGACAAGGGCTATGCCGATGCCGAACTGGTTGCCGACAAGGCCGCCGACAAGGGCTACCGGCCGGATCTCATTCTGAGTTCGACCGCCATACGCTGCCGCGAGACGACCGATGCGATGCACCGCGCGATGGGCGCGACCGTCGAAGTTCGCTTTGTCGATGCGCTCTACAACGCCTCCCCCGACACCTACCTCGAAATCCTCGACGCGCAGGAAGAGGCGAGCTCCGTCATGCTTGTCGGGCACAACCCGACCATGGAGCAGACGTTGGAAGCGCTGATCGGCCATGACGCGCTCCTGCGTGACCTGCCGACAGGCTTTCCGACAGCGGGCCTCGCCGTTCTCGATTATGTCAACGACGGCTGGAGCCTTGTCGACTTCGTAATCGACTGACGTCGCCCTGCCGGCGTCTTTGCGTTTTACGCCCGGCTTCCTATATGGCGTTCCAGATCCAATCGGAATTCCGCCTTGCCGCCCAGTCTGACATCCTTCACCGACGACGCACGTATTGCTCTCGATACCTTGTCCGATCGAGCATCCGGCCTCATCAATCCGACCGTGCGCCTGGGGGTGACCGGCCTGTCGCGTGCCGGTAAAACGGTCTTCATTTCATCGCTTGTCCACAATCTGCTGCACGGTGGCCGCCTGCCGCTGTTCGAGGCGATGCAATCAGGGCGCATTTCAGGTGCGAGGCTCGAGCAGCAGCCCGATGACGCCGTTCCCCGCTTCCAATACGAGGACCATATTCGCGCACTGGTAAAGGACCGTATCTGGCCCGATTCCACCCGCGCCATATCGGAACTTCGGATCACGCTCGATTATCAGAGCGCCAGCGGCTGGAACCGCTTCTTCTCACCCGGGCGACTATCGATCGACATCGTCGACTACCCCGGCGAATGGCTGCTCGACCTGCCTCTGTTGGCGAAGGACTATCGCACCTTCAGCGAGGAGACGATCGCCCTTGCCCGGACGGGTATCCGCGCGGAGCTATCCGGCAACTGGCTGGCACAGACGAGCACCACGGATATCAACGCCCCCGCCGACGAAATGCAGGCTCGCAACCTCGCGACCGCCTTTGCGGATTACCTCAAGGCCTGCAAGGCCGACGAACGCTCCTTGTCCACCCTTCCACCCGGACGCTTCCTGCTACCAGGAGATCTGGATGGCTCGCCTGCGCTGACCTTCGCGCCCTTGCAACTGCCCCTGGACGGAAAGCCGGAAAAAGGCTCGCTGTGGGCCATGATGGAGCGCCGCTACGAGGCCTATAAGTCCGTCGTCGTGAAACCCTTCTTCCGGGAACACTTCGCACGCCTCGACCGCCAGATCGTGCTCGTCGACGCGCTTCAGGCAATCAACCGCGGCCCGGAGGCAGTTCAGGATCTCGAACGGGCTCTCACGGATGTGCTCGCCTGTTTTCGACCAGGCAAGAATTCGATCCTTTCCTCCCTGCTTGGCCGGCGCATAGACCGCGTCCTCGTGGCAGCCACGAAGGCCGACCATCTGCACCATGAGAGCCACCACCGGCTCGACGCCCTCACCCGCCGCCTTGTCGACCGCGCCATTCAGCGCATCGGAATGGCGGGAGCCGGGATCGACGTGATGGCGCTCGCCTCCGTGCGCGCGACGCGTGAGGCCACCGTCAAGCGTGATGGGCACGAACTCCCCGTCATTGTCGGCACGCCGATGGAAGGCGAAACCATCGCCGGCGAGCGCTTCGACGGTCTCAAGAAGACCGCGATATTTCCGGGAGATCTGCCAGAAGATCCCCAAAGCCTCTTCGAAAGCATTGAATCAGGCAGCGACAATGTCCAATTGCCGGATGTGAACGTCGTCCGTTTTCGTCCGCCGCAGCTGGAAGAAACAGGCGGCGGCATCAAGCTTTCGGTGCCGCATATCCGGCTCGATCGAGCCATGCAGTTCCTGTTCGGAGACCGCCTCGTATGATCAAGCCGCCATCGGAGAAGCCGCCACATGCGGGCCGTGTCCCCGCGGCATTTGCCTACGAGGAGGAAAAGGAACCGCAACGCACAGAAACCGCGCCCGCGCCACGGAAACCGGGAAGCTTCAGCGACCATGTCGTGCTGACTGCCGACGAAGACGACCCCTTCATCAATCCTGACAAGGATCTTCCCGCGGTTCCCATCGCGCTGCCCCGCAAGCGCCGCACCTCGTTCGGCAAGATTGCGCTCGGTGCCTTCGTCGTCCTGTTCTCGCTGGCATTCGGGCTCTGGACCGACAGTCTCATCCGCAACCTCTTCACCCGCGCGGACTGGCTCGGCTATACGGCCCTCGCAGCCCTCGCGATCGGCATCCTGGCGGTCATCGCGATCGTCGTGCGGGAAACCGCCGGCATGATGCGGCTTGCCGCCGTCCAGACCATCAAGGCAGAAGCGGAAGCTGCCATTGTCGAGACCAAGCCCGCCAAGGCCCGCGCCCTTGTAAAGAGCCTCGAGGGCCTGCTCGCCGGCAAGCCGGAGACTGCCAAGGGGCGCGCGACGCTGAAGGCTGCCGAAAGTGACATCATCGACGCGCCGCATCTCCTGGCGCTGGCCGAGCGCGAATTGCTGGCGCCGCTCGACCGGCAGGCGCGCGGTTTGATCGTCAACGCATCGAAGCGCGTGTCGATCGTCACGGCCGTGAGCCCTCGTGCCATCGTCGATCTGCTCTACGTCCTTTACGAAGCCGCCCGCCTCATCCGGGCCATGGCGGAATTGTACGGTGGTCGGCCGGGCACCCTCGGTATGATTCGCCTCATGCGCGACGTCCTTGCCCACCTCGCCGTCACCGGATCGATCGCCGTCGGCGACAGCCTCGTCCAGCAGGTCCTGGGCCATGGCCTGGCGTCCAAACTCTCCGCCCGGCTTGGCGAAGGCGTGATCAACGGACTGATGACGGCCCGCATCGGAATCGCTGCCATGGATCTCTGCCGCCCCATGGCATTTCGCGCCCTCAAGCGTCCGGGAATCGGCGATTTCATCGGCGACCTCACGCCATCCATGTCGCAACGCGGCGACAATCCCAAATCTTAATGCAGCACGGTCGTTTTAGGCCACTTGCCAACAGGCTCAGGATAAACGAGCCTGATCAATGCTTGCGCGAGAACCCATGCTGCGCGCCGCGGCGTTTGAGGCTCTCGCCTTGGCGCAATTCGGCGCCTCCGAAACCAAGCATTAACCATTTTCGGCAAAACTCAAAACAATTCAGCGATACCGTTCGCCAGGGAAAAACCATGTACTCGCGCAAGCTTCTTCTTCTATGCGGCCTCGCCGCAGTTGCCCTTTCACCGATCGTGGACGCGGCTCCGGCAGCGACGGCGGCTACTCGCGACAAGGCGTTTTTCGAGAGCGTCGGCGGCTCCTGGAAGGGACCTGGCGAGATCGTGGCCGGCAAATACAAGGGCACGAAATTCACCTGCAGCCTCGTAGGCGAGCCAGCCCCGGGCGGCGAGACAGGCATGAAGCTCGATGGCAGCTGCCGAGTCGGCGTCTTCAAGCAGCCGATGAGCGCTGTAATTTCCCAGTCGGGCAATACCTACAAGGGCAAGTTCCTTGACGGCGCCGCCGGCAAGGGCCTCGATGTCGTTTCCGGCACGGTCACTCCGGATACGGTCGTCATGGGTCTCAACCGCGCCAAGCTCAACGGCGCCATGATCGCCCGTATCCGCGACGACAAGACGATGAACGTCACGGTTTCCGTCAAGGTCGAAAGCCAGATGATCCCTGTCATCGGCATGACGCTGACGCGCCAGGTCGATGAAATGACAGTCGGCTCAGTTCAATAACTGCATTGATCGTCATGGGCGTGGGGCTGCGTTCTCAGGAACGCTCCCACCAATCCGGCGACTGATCCGCAACCTCGATTCCCGCTATATCGGCCTTGGCAAGCCATTCGCGCACTGGCCTGCCATCCACGATCATGTCGGCCGCGAAATCAGCCAGCGGCATCAGCACGAAGCCGCGATCGGTCATCCGCGGATGTGGCAATGCCAGCCGTGGCGCATCCTGGCTGACGTTCGCATATGTCAGTATGTCGATATCGAGCGTGCGCGGCCCCCATCGCTCGATCCGCTCCCGCTTCATCCCCCGCTCGATCTCCAGACAGACATCCAGGAGCGCCTCCGGAGCAAGTGTGGTTTCCACGCGAGCGCATGAATTGAAGAAGAAGGATTGGTCCGTCTTCCCCCAGGGCGGCGTGCGATAGAGGCGTGAAACCGCCGAGACGCGACAGTCCTCGCGCTCGTCGAGCGCTCGCAGCGCCAAAGCCATGGATTTCACCGGATCGCCGAGATTACCGCCAAGTCCGAGTGTCGCTGTCTTGAAAGCTGTGTCAGGCAAAATGTTCGACACTCACCTGAACGAAATCCAGAACGCCGGGGACAGGCGCGTTCGGCTTGCGAACCGTAATCTTGGCGCGCTTGATTTGCGGGAATTTCTCGCAAAGGCCCTTGGCGATATCCAGCGCCAACGCTTCGATCAGGTAACGTCGCCGGCCGGTGACAATCTCCTCGATGACGGTGAATGCAATGCCGTAGTTCACCGTGTCGGCGATTGAATCGGTTTCCAGCGCGTCGCTCGCAATGACATCGAGTTCAGCGTCGACGAAGAACCGCTGGCCGAGGAATTCCTCTTCGTCATGGACACCATGGCGCGCGAAGAATGCGCAGTTCTGCAAAGTGATAGTGTATCCGGTACTCATGCCGTGCCCTTCCGATCAAACGCGTCGCGTGCTTCTAGCATAGCATCCGCGACGGCCAGCGCGTCCCTATTGATTGCGACATCGTGCACGCGAAAGATCGCCGCTCCCTGCAAACGCAGCAGAACGCTGGTGGCCGCCGTGCCAGCGTCGCGCTGCGGCGCCTCTCGCCCCGTCAACGCCCCGATGAACCGCTTGCGCGAGGTGCCTGCCAGCAAAGGCAACCCCAACCGCTCGAGCTCGGTGAAACGAGCCATGAGCTCGACATTCTCTGTCGTATCCTTGGCAAAACCGAAACCGGGATCCAGAACGATCCGATCGCGCTCCACGCCGGCAAAGGCAGCAATCTCGAGCGACCGTTCAAGAAACAGATACTGGTCCGCGATCACGTCATCCAGCTTGTCGCGGTCGCGGCCGGTATGCATGACGCAAAGTCCGGCGCCGGTGGCCGCCGCAATGTCGGCAATCTCCGGCTCTTTCTGCAGGCCAAAGACGTCGTTGATGATATGGGCGCCGGCGCTCAAGGCGAGGCTCGCCGTCTCGGCGCGATAGGTATCGATGGAAATCAGAACCTGGCTCTTGTCTCGCAGGGCCTCGATGACGGGCAGCACCCGCGCTTGCTCTTCTTCGGGACTGACCGCGTCAGCGCCGGGCTTCGTGGATTCGCCGCCGATATCGATGATCGACGCCCCGTCGTCCACAGCCCTCAGCGCATGCGCGACTGCGGCGTCGACGCTGCCGTAGCTGCCGCCATCGGAAAACGAGTCCGGGGTTACGTTGACGATCGCCATAATTACGGCGCGCGGACCAAGTTCGATCTCGCGGCCATGTCCAACGCGCCACCAACTGCTTCCACGCTGTGCCAACGGCGTTCATCCTATCAAACGAAAAACAGCGACACGATATTGCGCTGATCGTGGCTATGCCCCAAGCTCCCGCAAACTTCAACATGAGTATTCGCAGAATGCCTTCCCCGACGCGCCACATGTTCCTTCTCGCGGCTCTTTGCCTGACGGCTTCGATTTGCAGTCCAGCCGTAGCCGCGGTCGTGGCGACGAAGAGCTATTCCTATTTCGACATCAAGGGAAAGACAGCCGACGAACTGGATCAGCAGTTGAGCACGCGCGGCCCGACCGCAAGCGGGTCCTCGGCCCGTCATCCGGGCGCCACGAAGATCCGGTTCGGAGGAGAAGCGACCTATATCCAGGATGGCGGTCGCTGCCGCGTTTCCCACGCCAAGGTGACCGTCCATACGCAGATCATTCTGCCCCGCTGGAGCAACCGCAACGGTGCCAGCAAGCAGTTGTCGATGATCTGGGATACGCTGTCGAGCGACATCAAACGCCACGAAGAGCGCCATGCTGAAATCGCCAGGGAGCAGGCGAAAAAGATGGAAAAGCGCATCCTCGCGCTACCGCCTCAGCGCAATTGCGAGGCCATGCAGGAACTGGTGACCGTCACATCGACTCGGGGAATCGAGGAACATGATCGCCTTCAGGCCCGATTCGATCAGGTCGAGGCCGTGAACTTCCAGAATCGCATCCTGCGATTGCTGAACAACCGGATCAAATCTTCGGGCGGCGTACACTAGCTGATTCGCCACCAAAAAACGACCACGAGAGCTTAGCCGAACAACGAAAATTGTGCAAAAGCCTCGTCGCCCCAGTGATTTACCGGTTATTTATCACCCTAGTAAAATCAACAACAACGCGCTAATATTCAAACATTCGAAAGTTCAGGTCGGTTAGCCGGAACTTTCGTTCCTGGGTTCTCCTGGCGCGTTGCGAAGCCGCGGATGATCCTCCCTCGTCCGTAGGTAATGCGCCTACCTCGCCTCGCTCGTCTTCGACCAGCGAGGCATTTTTTTGCGAGGGAGACGGATCAGGCCTGCCGTTCAGGCACGTGCACGACCAGACCGTCAAGCGCGGCCTTCATGCGGATCTGACAGGACAGGCGCGACGTCGGACGGACGTCGAAGGCGAAGTCCAGCATGTCTTCTTCCATCGCCTCGGGCGCGCCGACACGTTCGGTCCATTCGTCATCGACGTAGACATGACAGGTAGCGCAAGCGCAGGCGCCGCCGCATTCCGCTTCGATGCCGGGCACAGAGTTGCGGACGGCATTTTCCATGACGGTCGAACCCTGATCGACATCAAGATCGAAGCGTGTGCCGTCGAAGGCGACAATAGTCAGTTTGGGCATGGCAAGTTCCGGTAAATCATCAAAGGGAGGTTTGAATTTACTTCCAACAAATCGGCGAGGCAGTCAACAACGACCGCCGACACGTCTTTCATTCCAGATTGGGAAGCGACACGCTTGCCAGATTGCGCCACTGGGACAGCCATAAAAAGACCCGCTGTTCCGGAATGGAACAACGGGCGTTGGCAATCACGCCGGCGATGCAGTCTCAGCGGCAAAGCTTCAGAATGAAGTTCTCGGCCTCGATGACCGCCACGCCGACCGACGCGATACTGGCCGCATCACCGCTGTGTTCTTCGAGCGCTTCCGCCGCCGCCCGCACCCGGAAGGCACCGATCGAGCCGGCAGCCCCCTTCAGCCGATGCGCCGCCGCGGTGATCGTTTTCGCATCTCCGGACGATATTTCATGCAGACAAGCGCGCGCCTGTCGCGCGAACATCTGCAAGACTTCCAACTCGAGCGCCTTGTCGCCCATCGTCTGGTTGGCCAGATGGACGAGGTCGACCGGGCGCTCCTGCGAAGGGCGCGAGCCCTTGCAGTTGTCCGGCGCTGCGAACGCAATACTCACTGCTGCCATGTGCTACTCTCCAGTCCTGTGTCCCGCCTACAAGCATGGTGCGGGTTGCGGCGTGGCAATCGCGTTAAATTCGGGCGCATTCAGGGCGGATTTCTCCCGTTATGGTTAACGCCCGTTAAACCCGCCTAAACCGTTGGATTTTTTGGTCCGCATCCGTGCGAAATGCGTTAACGAAGCATTAATATCGGGGGATTTGCAGCACCGCGTTAATTGTCTAGCGGGCACGGATGTGTCACTACGATACTATTGGGCGAGCTTTGCGGCACCTGCCTTTGCTCGCCAAGTGGATAATGGTAATGTTTTGATACCGTCTGTATGAAAAAGCAGCTATCCACTCTGAAATGATATGCTTATCCGCTCTGGTAACCGGTGCGGACGAGTTCAGAGGCAAGGGTTTGGTTCGGGTGAGGCGGAAGCCCGAGCGAGTATGAACCGGCTGAGATGTAACGAGGCGTAACGGAATGGCGAATAACAAGTACAACGAATCGATTGAGGACAAGGCGTTCAAGGCATTGGACGAGGCGCTTCAGATCGACTTCGAGGACGATAATACGCCGTCTCTTAAAGACAAGAAGCCCGACGCCCCGGAGGCCAAAGTGTCTGAAACACCTAGCGCGCGCAGCCAGACCAAGGATGAAGCAAAGCGTCGTCGAAGCGGCGCGGCCGCTCCCCGCCCCGAGCAGGGATCTCGCGCCCCGTCCTTCGCCGCCAATGATGCGAGCCGCGCAAGCCCGGCCTCGCTACTGAAGTCCCTGGATAACGGTTCCAGCCGATCCGCCATCCGGAACGCGACCATCATCTCGCTTCTCTGGATCGTCGCCGGATTGGGTCTGGCCGCCCTGCTCTATTCGCCGCAGATCTGGCAGATCCGTTCGATCTCGGACCTGATCGCCCTGCCCGGCGTTATCGCCGGCCTCGTCGGCATCATCGTTCCGGTTCTGCTGTTCTACGCATTCGCCATCATGATGGCCCGCGCCCAGGACATGCGCAACGCCGCCCGCTCGATGGCTGAGGTTGCCCTGCGCCTGTCCGAACCGGAAACGATCGCCTCCGAACGCATCATGACCGTCGGTCAGGCCGTGCGCCGCGAAGTGTCGGCCATGAACGAAGGCATCGAGCGCACCATCGCGCGCGCTTCCGAACTCGAAACGCTTGTGCATTCCGAAGTGAATGCCCTTGAGCGCAGCTATGCGGACAACGAGCTGCGTGTTCGCGGCCTCGTCCACGAGTTGGGCTCGGAACGCGAAGCGATCGTCAATCACGCCGAGCGCATCCGCACGTCGATCGTCGGTGTTCACGATCAGTTGCGTGAAGACCTTTCTCTCGCGACCGAAGAGATCGCTGTCCGCCTCGCCACCTCGGGCGAAGCTTTCGCATCCATGATCGACACGCGTGCAGCGACGATCACCGAGAAGTCCGAATCCGCAATCCAATCCCTCGGCACGCTGCTGGCGGCAAAGACGGACTCCCTTCTCCAGACGCTGACCTCCTCCGGCTTTGCGCTCGCCAATGAGTTCGATACCCGCCTCGAAGCGCTGACGCACGGCCTCAGCGAGCATGGCGACACGATCCTCAGCCAGTTTGAAACGCGTGCGTCCACCATGGACAGCAACGCTGAGAAGCTCAATGCGGCTCTCAACGACCGCGCGCGCCAGCTGAACGAAATCCTGATCGCCCGCACCCGCGACATCAACGAGAGCCTCACGGGCGGCGAGCGCACCATCAGCAGCACGCTCGACGACGTTCTCGCCAAGCTCAATACCGCACTCGACGAGCGCGGCACGAGCTTCCGTCACAGCTTGCAGTCCAGCGTCGACGATACGATCATGGATCTGGATCTTCGTTCCGGCTTCTTCGACGAACGGCTGCAGGCTACCGTCGCGCAGCTCTCGACGTCCTTCGACGACCGCGTCGCCGAATTCGCGAATGCCTTCGACAAGCGCGCTGGCACGCTCGACACCAAGCTCATGGAAAGCCTCAACCGGATCAACGATACGCTGACCGGTGGCGCGGAATCGCTGAACGGCATCCTGAGCTCGAGCGTCGAACGGATCGGTTCTTCGCTGACCGATCAGTCCTTCGCGATCACCACCGCGCTCGCCACGGGCCAGGAAGTGCTGGAAAGCTCGCTCTCGAGCAAGGTCGACGAGTTCACCAGCGCCATCCATGCCCGCTCCACCGAAATGACATCGGCACTGGGCCACGCCACCTCGGAAATCTCGCTTGCACTCGCTGCCGGCACCTCGGACCTGCACAACAATCTGTCTGCGCGTTCGGCCGAATTCCGCGACACGCTGCTGTCGACAACAACGGATCTGAGCTCGGCAGTCGCTGCCGGTACGGAGCAGATCACGTCCGCGTTTGGCCGTGCCGACGACCTGAACACGATGATCGCCCAGCGAGCGTCCGATATCACGCAGGCGCTGGATTCCGCTCATGAACGGATCGACGGCGTCCTGTCCGAACGCAGCGGCAAGCTGGTGAGCGCTCTCTCCGACAGCCAGTCTCATTTCGAAAACACGCTGGCCAGCCGCTCCGAGGCGATCATCACCGCCGTAACGGGAAGCCAGGAACGCCTCGCCGATACGCTGGACGACAAGGCGATGGCACTCGCCATCTCGCTCAACGAAAGCCAGAGCCGTTTCGAAGACACGCTCGGAACCCGCGTCGATGCGATCACCAACTCGATCGCATCCGGCCACAGCAAGCTTGCCGACGCCCTGGACGAAAAGGCCATGGCGCTGGCGATCTCGCTCAACGAGGGCCAGTCCCGCATCGACGAGACGCTGGGACAGCACGCCAAGGCAATCGAGCACTCCTTCGTCAGCGGCCACGAGAAGCTCGCCGAGACGCTCGACGACCGGGCGATGGCGCTGGCCATCTCGCTCAACGAGAGCCAGACCCAGTTGGCCGAGACCCTCGGTCATCATGCCGACAGCATCGTCAACTCCATCGCCAGCGGCCAGGAAAAGCTTTCCGACACCCTGGACGAAAAGGCCATGGCATTTGCCATTTCGCTCAACGAAGGCCATGCCCGCCTCGAAGACACGCTCGGCCATCAGGCTGAAAACATCGCGAACTCCTTGACCAGCGGTCATGACCGCATCACCGAGGCGCTGGATGACCGCGTGATGGCAATGGCGGTGTCGCTCAACGAAGGACACGAGCGCATCGAGGACACGCTTGGCCGCAGGGTCGACGCGATCACCAACTCGATCGCCAATGTCCATGAGCGTCTGGCCGACACGCTTGACGAAAAGACGATGGCGCTGGCCATTTCCTTCGGCGACAGCCAGAGCCGTTTCGACGACGCGCTCGAGGCCCGCACCAACGCGCTTCTCGACTCCGTCGCCGGCGCGGAGGCACGCGTTGCTGGTGCCTTTGCCGACAAGACGGACGCAATTCGCAGCGCCTACACCGACAATCACGACCGTCTCGAACGGACCCTGGCCGATCATGCCAATACGCTCGCCGGAACACTCTCCAGCGCTGGCGATCGCCTTGAATCGGTCACCGGTGGTGCGGCATCGCGCCTCGAAACAAGCCTGAGCGCCGGTCACCAGCGCCTCGAAGCCTTGCATGGCGAAGCAGCCAATCGCATCGAAGGCGGTCTTGCCGCAGCAGCCGACCGTTTCGAAGCCCTGACGGGCAATGCCACGTCGAGGATCGAGGGAGGCCTCGATTCGGCTCACGACCGCATTCGCGCAACGCTCGACGACCGTACGCAGGCGATCAACCTCACGCTCGGCGATGCGCATGCACGCATCAACGATACGCTGGCAGACCAGGCAACGACGATCGGGACCTCGATCGCCGCAAGCGTCGGCATGCTGGAAATGACGCTGGAAGACCAGGAAGCATCACTGCGCAATGCCATCGACAACAGCGCCAAGACGCTGGAAGAGCGCCTGCGCAATAGCGCCGGTGACATCGCCGTGCGCTTCCACGATGCCGCGGGCGAGATTTCGCGCTCCGCCGAGTCCTTCTCGTCGCATCTCGATCAGTCGATCGAAGGCATGACCGGACGTTTCGCCGACACCGGTTCGCGTGTCGAAGCAGGCCTCTCCGCGCTCGAAGACCGCATTCGCGATGGCGTCGGCGGTGTCGCCCGCCAGGTCGATGCTGCTGGCGAACGCCTGTCCACCACGCTCACCGACGGCATCAGCCGCCTCGGCGCGCTGGGTGACGAGACGACCGGTCGCATCGCCTCGGCACTCGACGGCAGCGCTTCGAAGATGGCGGAGACCATCGACGCTCGTACCGCGAACCTCACCTCCGGCATCGACGCGCGCACCGCCAATCTTGGCGAGGCCATGGACCGCGGCACAGCGCATCTCGAAGAGCGCCTGACCACGATGGACCGCGCCCTCACCGTCGGTCTCGACGCCGTCAACCGGACGATCGAAGGCAAGGCCGCCGGTCTTGCCTCCTCCCTGCGCAGCGCCGTCGTCGAAGCGACCCAGGGCATGGACGCAGAAGCAACCCGTGCAGCCGAAAGCCTCGGCCTCACCGGTCGCCAGTTTGCCGATAGCCTGGACGCACGCAGCGGCGAACTGACACGCTCCATCGACGAGCGTGCCGAGCAAATCGTCAGCCGCGTTGCCGAAGCACAGAACCGGCTTGCCGGTCAGGCTGCGGCTGTTGCACAGACCTTCTCCGAGGCTGGCAATTCGATCATCAGCAAGGTCGCCGAAGCCGAAACCCTGGTCAGCGGCCAGGTAGGCGCCATCTCGCGCGCCCTCAGCGACGCGCAGGCCACCTTCGAAAGCCATGGCACCGACCTCCGCTCGACCATTTCCAGCGCCAGCCAGGAAATCGCCACCACCATGGCCGACGTCGATCGCGCCCTGGAAGCACGCGGCAACGCCATCCGTACCGGCCTCGAAGACCGGACACGTGAGATCGACGCGACCCTTGGCAATGTCGACAAGGCGCTCGAGGCCCGTGGCAACTCCATCCGCACGGCATTGGACGAACGGAGCCGCGAGCTCAATTCGATGCTTGCCGGTCGCTCGTCGGAACTGTCGCGTCTCCTCGACGAAACCGCACGCCCGATGATTGAGCGCTATGCGGAGACCGGCAAGGCAGCGGCCGAGCAGATCACGACGGCAGCACAGCAGAGCGCCGAGCGCCTGCGGAGCGAAAATTCGGCGCTGATCGACGCAATCGCGGCACGCACCGAAAGCGCATCCTCCGCAGTCAACGCGATGGAAAACAGCCTGCTCGCCAACGTCAACAGGCTGATCGAACGCCTGTCCGACAACAGCGCCGCCATGGGTGCGATGATGGGCCGTGCGGCCGAGGACCTGACGGCCGTAGACAGCCGCCTCGGTGACACCACCTCGCGCTTCACCGAATCCGCCTCGAAGGCCGCGGAAATGGTCTCGGCGTCGACGCGCCTCCTCGAGGGCAAGGTCGACAGGCTCTCCGATATCTCCGGCCAGACCCTGTCGCAGGTCGGCAGCATCATCAGCCGCTTCGACGAACATTCCAAGGTGCTCGGCCAAGCCTCCGGCCTGCTTGCAGCCGCCCAGTCCAACCTCGTCTCGACGCTGGAAGACCGCGAATCCGCGCTCCAGAACCTGTCGGTCGGCCTTGTGCAGCGCTCCGAGGAAATCGAACAGACCATGCGTGCCCTCGGAAGCATGGTGGAATCCGCATTCGACCGCGCCGAGCAGCGCTCCAACCAGGTCAGCGGCAACCTCAGGCAGAGTGTTCAGTCCTCCTTCGCCGATATCGGAAATGTGCTGTCGGACGCAGAAAAGCGCGCCGAACAGGCGGCGGAAGCGATCCGCACCTCCGTCGTCAAGGCCAGCGAAGATGCCAATTCGACGATCGATGGCGCCTTCGGCAACGCCGAGCGTCGGTCCGGTGAGCTCTCCAACCGCCTGCGCGGCGGCCTGACGGCGTCCCTGTCGGAAGTCGAGCGCGTCTTCGGCGAAGCCGGTCGCGTATCGGACGGCGCAGCACAGCAGATGCGCGAATCCCTCCGCGAAGCGGTCGAGGAGGCGGTATCGCGCTTCTCCGGCGCAACCGAAGAGATCCGTCGCTCCGCTGGCGATATCCGCAACGAGCTCAACATGACGCGCAGCGAGCTGAAGCGCGGCGCCTTCGATCTCCCCGAGGAAGCCAAGGAAAGTGCGGCAGCCATGCGCCGCGCCGTTTCCGAGCAGATCAAGGCCCTGCAGGACATCTCGCACATCGTCGGACGCTCCACGCAGCAGCTCGAGATTTCGGAGCCAAACGCACGGGCACTCGCCCAGGCGCAACCGGCTCCGCGTCCTACAGCACCGGCACCGGCAATCGCCCAGCAGCCGCCGCAGCCCGTTCAGCAGGCTCCGGCACCCGCCGCTGTCGCAGCGCCGACCCCGGTCGCTCCCTCGCCGATCGAAAGCTTCGGTCTGCGTGGCACGCTGACGCCTGCGACGCCGGCAACCACCCAGCAGCGGGCGCCCGTCGCGGCACCGCCGGCCAGCGCGCCGACGTCAAGCGGCTGGATCAGCGATCTCCTGCGCGGTGCATCGCGCGAAGAGGCGGCCGAGGAAGCCCAGCAGCGTCAGCCCGCACCGCGTGCGGAAGCGCCGCAGCCGGCGCCACGCACGGCCGAGAACCGCAATCCGCGCCAGGTGGTCGAGTCACTGAACTCGCTCTCCGTCGATATCGCCCGCGCCATCGATCATGACGCCTCGGTCGATCTGTGGCGCCGTTACCAGCGCGGCGAGCGCGACGTGTTCACGCGTCGTCTCTACACGCTGAAGGGCCAGCAGACGTTTGATGAAATCAAACGCAAGTTCGACCACGAGCCGGAGTTCCGCACGGCCGTCAACCGCTACATCGCCGATTTCGAGAGACTACTGGCCGACGTTGCCAAGACTGATCGCGACAAGACGATCACACAGTCCTACCTCACCTCGGATACCGGCAAGGTCTACACAATGCTTGCCCACGCTGCTGGTCGCCTGAGCTAAGCTCAGCCCGGCTTGATCCGAACGAACAATGAAAAAGGCCGCATCCTGGATGCGGCCTTTTTGATTCTACGAGAGAGCCACGCTCGGTAGACCTGATGACCTCCGGTCGCACGAGCCGAGCCTTTACAATCAAACGCCATGAGACGATGCTCGCGCCTTTACCCCACGAGACCTAGCGAGTTAGAGCATGCAGCGAATGAATACAGGCGCTTGCCTTTGCGGCGCCGTCAGATTTCAGATCTCAGGCGAGTTCGAGAGCTTCTTCCTTTGCCACTGCTCACGTTGCCGCAAGGACACCGGGTCGTCGCATGCGGCAAATCTGTTCTCGACGAACGCCGAATTGACCTGGCTGTCAGGCCGCGATCAGATCAAGACCTATCGGCTCCCGCAAACCCGCCATAAGCGGAGCTTCTGTATCGAGTGCGGCTCGGCGCTGCCGAGCGTTCAGATGGATGGCGCCGTGGTCGTCGTGCCGGCGGGAAGCCTGGATAGTGCTGTTACCGTCAGACCGACCGCACACATCTGCTACGCCAGCCGCGCCGATTGGGACAACGACCTGAACCAGGTTCCGAAAGTCGATGGGCTGCCAACTTAGGTCTCGCGCGAAGCCCTTCACCGTGAGCGGACGTATCGCGGCATGACCAGCTGAGAAGGAGCTCCCACTCTCGTGACGACTGGTCACTGCCCATAGAAAAGCCCGGGACGATACCAGCGATCGTCCCGGGCCCTATTTGTTTAGCTTCAAGCGGTCAGAACTCGAACCGCCCTACGCCTTAAGCTTCCGCGTCAGGCGTTTCCTCGCCAGTTGCAACGACGTTGTCGTCACCATTTCCCTCGGCGTCCTCGGACTCTTCCTCCGGTTCGCTGATGCGCTCGACGGATACCACCTTCTCGTCCTTCGCGGTCGAGAAGATCGTGACACCCTTGGTCGCACGGCTGGCGATGCGGATGCCGCCGACCGGCACGCGGATCAACTGACCGCCATCGGAAACGAGCATGATCTGGTCGCCTTCGTCGACCGGGAAGGCCGCAACGAGTTCGCCGATCTCCGCCGTCTTCGACGTGTCGGTGGCGCGGATACCCTTGCCGCCACGTCCCGAAATACGGAAGTCGTAGGACGAGGAGCGCTTGCCGAAGCCCTTTTCGGAAACCGTCAGGACGAACTGTTCCCGCGCCTTCAGCTCTTCGTAGCGGTCGTCGCCCAGCTGTCCCTCTTCGGTGACCTCTTCGCCGACCAGCGAGATTTCTTCGGCGTCGCCGGTCGTCAGGCGGCGTTCGTTCGCAGCCCGCTTGAGGTAGGCCGCACGCTCCCATGGCTCAGCATTGACGTGGCCGACGATCGTCATCGAAATGATACGGTCGCCTTCGCCAAGGTTGATGCCGCGGACGCCGATCGAATTACGGCCCGCAAAGACGCGGACGTCATCGACCGAGAAGCGGATGCACTGGCCGAGCGCGGTCGTCAGAAGCACGTCGTCATGCTCGGTGCAGGTCTCGACGGAAAGGATCTCGTCGCCTTCTTCCTCGAGCTTCATCGCGATCTTGCCGTTGCGGTTGACCTGGACGAAGTCGGACAGCTTGTTACGGCGCACCGTGCCACGCGTCGTTGAGAACATGACGTCCAGGCTATCCCAGCTGTCTTCATCCTCGGGCAACGGCAGAACGGTGGTGATGCGCTCGCCTGGTTCAAGCGGCAGCATGTTGATCAGCGCCTTGCCACGCGATGTCGGTGTTCCGATCGGCAGGCGGTAGACCTTTTCCTTGTAGACGATACCGCGCGAGGAGAAGAACAGAACCGGCGTATGCGTGTTCAGCACGAATAGCTGGCTAACAAAATCCTCGTCGCGCGTCGCCATGCCGGAGCGGCCCTTGCCGCCGCGGCGCTGCGCACGATAGGTGCTCAGCGGTACGCGCTTGATGTAGCCGAGATGCGAGACGGTGACGACCATGTCCTCGCGAGCGATGAGGTCCTCATCGTCCATCTCGAGGCCGCCATCCATGATTTCGGTGCGACGCGGCGTGCCGAACTCGTCGCGAACGGCAGCGAGCTCGTCCTTGACGATCGTCTGGATGCGGACGCGCGACGACAGGATCTCGAGGTAATCCTTGATTTCCTCGCCGATCTTGTTGAGTTCGTCGCCGATTTCGTCGCGGCCAAGAGCCGTCAGGCGAGCGAGACGCAGTTCGAGGATGGCGCGCGCCTGCTCTTCCGAGAGGTTGTACGTCATATCCTCGTTGATGCGGTGACGCGGATCGTCGATCAGTCGGATCAGGCTTTCGACGTCATGAGCCGGCCAGCGGCGCGTCATCAGCTCTTCGCGGGCCGACTGCGGATCCGGAGCCTGCCGGATAACCCGGATGACTTCGTCGATATTGGCAACGGCAATGGCCAGACCGACCAAGACGTGAGCGCGTTCGCGAGCCTTGCGGAGAAGGAATTTCGTTCTCCGGCTAACAACTTCCTCGCGGAACGAAACGAATGCACGCAGCATGTCGAGCAGCGTCAGCTGCTCCGGCTTTCCGCCGTTCAGCGCCACCATGTTGCAGCCGAAGGAGGTCTGCAGCGGCGTGTAACGGTAAAGCTGGTTCAAAATCACGTCGGCGTTGGCGTCGCGCTTCAGCTCGACGACGACGCGATAGCCCTGGCGGTCGGATTCGTCGCGAAGGTCGGAGATGCCTTCGATGCGCTTGTCGCGCACCAGCTCGGCCATCTTCTCGATCATCGTCGACTTGTTCACCTGATACGGGATCTCGGTAATGATGATCTGCTCGCGATCGCCGCGCATCGGCTCGATGGCCGCGACGCCACGCATGATGACGGAGCCGCGACCGGTTTCGTAGGCCGAGCGAATGCCGGAACGACCGAGGATCTTGGCGCCTGTCGGGAAGTCGGGGCCCGGGATGATTTCCATGATCTCCGGCAGTTCAATTGCCGGATTATCGATCAGCGCCACGCAACCGTTGATGACTTCGACGAGATTGTGCGGCGGAATGTTCGTCGCCATGCCAACAGCGATACCGCCGGCCCCGTTGACCAGGAGGTTCGGGAATTTCGCGGGAACGACCACGGGCTCGGATAGCGTGCCGTCGTAGTTGTCGCGGAAATCGACCGTTTCCTTGTCGAGATCGTCGAGCAGCGAATGCGCGGCCTTTTCCAGGCGGCATTCGGTGTAGCGTTCAGCCGCCGGCGGATCGCCATCGACGGAGCCGAAGTTGCCCTGGCCGTCGATCAGCGGCAGGCGAAGAGACCAGTCCTGCGCCATACGGGCAAGAGCGTCGTAAATCGCCGAGTTGCCGTGCGGATGGTATTTACCCATCACGTCCCCGGTAACGCGGGCGCATTTGACGTATTTCTTGTTCCAGTCGATGCCGAGTTCCGACATGCCGTAGAGGATGCGCCGATGCACAGGCTTGAGGCCGTCGCGCACATCGGGCAAAGCGCGGCTGACGATAACGCTCATCGCGTAATCGAGATACGACCGCTGCATTTCCTCCATAATGGAGATGGGCTCGATGCCTGGCGGGAGCTTCCCGCCGCCGGGGGGTGTTTGCTCAGTCAAAACGGATCACGATCTCTTCTAGAATCACTTGAAGATTTATAGCGGAAAGGCTGTTAGTACGCCAATTTTGCCAAGGGTTTTGAACAGTCTTTTGCGGTCTTATGAGGGCAAAACAAGGGTTTTGCGGCCGTCCTCACGTCATGCGAGCGGAGCTGTTTGCCAAATCCATTTCTCCGCATCACAATCGGCCGAAACCATGGCGTTATATGGGCTCAGGGAGACACGATGGCAAGCGCGGACCAATTGATCAACGCCTTCACCACACTGCTGGTGACCATCGATCCACCGGGGCTTGCGCCGATCTTTCTGGGCCTGACGACCGGCATGAGCCGGAGCCAGCGCAAGCAGGTCGCCATCCGCGGTTCGGTCATCGCCTTCATCATCCTGGCGGTCTTTGCCCTGTTCGGCTCCAGCGTGCTTGGCGTGCTCGGCATTTCGATCGGCGCCTTCCGCATCGCCGGTGGGCTGCTGCTCTTCTGGATTGCCTTCGAAATGGTCTTCGAGAAGCGTCAGGACCGAAAGGAAAAGACCAGCACGGCGGCCATCACCATCGACCACATCCACAACATCTCGGTGTTTCCGCTGGCCATACCGCTGATTTCAGGCCCTGGCGCCATCTCAGCGACCATCCTGATCGCGGGCTCGATGCAGACGTCCTTCGAGCGGGCGCAACTGATCATGGTCATTGCCGCCAGCCTGATGCTCCTGTTCCTGGCGCTTCTGATCGCAGACAGGCTCGACCGCTTTCTCGGCGTTACCGGTCGGGCGATCCTGACCCGCCTGCTCGGCGTCATCCTGGCCGCTCTGGCGACCCAGTTTGTCGTCGACGGCGTCAAGTCGGCGATGAACCTCGCCCCGCCGGCCTGACCTCAAAACAAAAACGGCGCACCCAAGGCGCGCCGTCTCAAAGCTTGATGTAAACCGTCCGATCAGAACGGGATATCGTCGTCGAGATCGCGCGAGAAATTGCCGCCGCCGGAGGACGCGCCACCACGGCCGGACGACTGCGACGGCGCGCCGTAGTCGTCACCGTAGCCACCACCACTGCCGCCGCCGTAGTCATTGCTGCTGTTGTTGCTGCGACCACCGCCGCCGAAGCCGGAGCTTGCACCGCCGCCTTCGCCGCGCCCGTCGAGCATGGTCAGCGTCGAGCCGAAGCCCTGCAGCACCACTTCCGTTGAATAGCGGTCCTGGCCCTGCTGGTCCTGCCACTTACGGGTCTGCAGCGCGCCTTCGATATAGAGCTTGGCGCCCTTCTTCACATACTGCTCGACGACCTTGCAGAGACCTTCATTGAAGACGACCACATTGTGCCATTCCGTCTTCTCGCGGCGTTCGCCGGAGTTGCGGTCGCGCCACGTCTCGGACGTCGCGATACGAAGGTTGGCGATCGGCCGGCCATCCTGCGTGCGCCGGATTTCGGGGTCGGCGCCCACGTTTCCGATCAGAATTACCTTGTTTACGCTGCCAGCCATACTTTTCACCCTACCTGCCGCCCTGCCCGGCGGCGCTTGAAATAATCGATGTACCTTAAACTATAGCGCGCCGCCTATGGGCGTCCATTGCCGGTTCATCCACAAGGAATTTTGTTCTTTATTTGTTCTATTTTATCCCTATGATCCTGTCAACCGAATCGAAAACCTTGCACCAGATGGACATTCAGCCTCGACTCGCCAGCCGGCATCACTAAATAAGGGGCTTGTTCCAGCACAGAAGCAGAAGACGATGAGCGAACTGAAGACGATTTCAATCCGTGGCGCGCGCGAGCACAATCTGAAGGGCATCGACCTTGATCTGCCGCGCAACAAGCTTATCGTCATGACGGGCCTGTCGGGGTCGGGCAAATCTTCGCTCGCCTTCGACACCATCTATGCCGAGGGCCAGCGCCGCTACGTCGAGAGCCTGTCGGCCTATGCCCGCCAGTTCCTCGAGATGATGCAGAAGCCCGATGTCGACCAGATCGACGGCCTCTCGCCGGCAATCTCGATCGAGCAGAAGACGACCTCGCGCAACCCGCGCTCGACGGTCGGGACCGTCACCGAGATCTACGACTACATGCGCCTGCTGTTCGCGCGCGTCGGCGTTCCCTATTCGCCGGCTACCGGCCTGCCGATCGAAAGCCAGACCGTCAGCCAGATGGTCGACCGTATTCTTGCCTTCGAGGAAGGCACGCGGCTTTTCATCCTCGCGCCGCTCGTGCGCGGCCGCAAGGGCGAGTATAAGAAGGAACTCGCGGAGCTCATGAAGAAGGGCTTCCAGCGCGTCAAGATCGATGGCCAGTTCTACGAGATCGCTGATGCTCCCGCGCTCGACAAGAAATACAAGCACGACATCGATATCGTCGTTGACCGAGTCGTCGTGCGCGCCGATGTATCGGCGCGCCTGGCCGACAGCCTTGAAACCTCGCTGAAGCTCGCCGATGGCCTCGCCATCGCCGAATTCGCCGACAAGCCGCTACCAGTGGAAGAAACCGCCGCCGGCGGCTCGGCCAACAAATCGCTCAACGAGACGCACGAACGCGTGCTGTTCTCGGAAAAGTTCGCCTGCCCGGTCTCGGGCTTCACCATCTCCGAGATCGAGCCGCGCCTCTTCTCCTTCAACAATCCGGCCGGTGCCTGCCCGACCTGCGACGGCCTCGGCGCCCAGCAGAAGATCGACGCCAACCTGATCGTGCCCGAGCCCGAACGGACATTGCGCGACGGCGCGATTGCCCCGTGGGCCAAATCGTCGTCTCCCTACTACAACCAGACGCTCGAAGCACTCGGCAAGCATTTCGGCTTCAAGCTTGGCGCTCGCTGGAACGATCTCTCAGCAACCGCACAGGACGTCATCCTCAACGGGACTGACGAGAAGATCGAGTTCCATTATGCCGACGGTGCGCGCTCCTACACCACGCACAAGAACTTCGAAGGCATCATCACCAATCTCGAGCGCCGCTGGAAGGAAACCGACAGCGCCTGGGCTCGCGAGGAAATCGAGCGCTACATGTCGGCCGCGCCCTGCCCGTCCTGCAACGGCTTCCGCCTGAAGCCGGAAGCACTGGCCGTGAAGGTCAACAAGCTGCACATTGGCCAGGTCACCGACATGTCGATCCGCGTCGCCCGCGACTGGTTCGAAACACTGCCTGGCAGTTTCAACGCCAAGCAGAACGAGATCGCCGTCCGGATCCTGAAGGAAATCAGGGACCGCCTGCGCTTCCTCAACGACGTCGGCCTCGAATATCTGAGCCTCTCGCGTAACTCAGGCACGCTGTCGGGCGGCGAAAGCCAGCGTATCCGCCTCGCCTCGCAGATCGGCTCCGGCCTGACCGGCGTTCTCTACGTGCTCGACGAGCCGTCAATCGGCCTGCACCAGCGCGACAATGCCCGCCTCTTGGAAACGCTGAAGCACCTGCGCGACATCGGCAACACGGTTATCGTCGTCGAGCATGACGAAGACGCTATCCTGACGGCCGACGACGTCGTCGACATCGGTCCGGCGGCCGGCATTCATGGCGGCGAGGTCATCGCCCACGGCACGCCGCAGGATATCATGGCGAACCCGAAGTCACTGACCGGTAAATACCTGTCGGGCGAGCTTGGCGTGCCGGTCCCCGACGAGCGCCGCAAGGTGAAAAAGGGCAAGGAAATCAAAGTCGTCGGTGCCCGCGGCAACAACCTGAAGAACGTCACGGCATCGATTCCGCTCGGCGTCTTCACCGCGGTCACGGGTGTGTCCGGTGGCGGCAAGTCCACCTTCCTGATCGAGACGCTCTACAAGTCCGCGGCCCGTCGTGTCATGGGCGCGCGCGAAATCCCGGCTGATCACGACCGCATCGACGGCTTCGAGCACATCGACAAGGTCATCGACATCGACCAGTCGCCGATCGGCCGCACCCCGCGCTCCAATCCGGCCACCTACACCGGCGCCTTCACGCCGATCCGCGACTGGTTCGCCGGCCTGCCGGAGGCAAAGGCGCGCGGCTACCAGCCGGGCCGCTTCTCCTTCAACGTCAAGGGTGGCCGCTGCGAGGCCTGCCAGGGCGACGGCGTCATCAAGATCGAGATGCACTTCCTGCCCGACGTCTACGTCACTTGCGACGTCTGCCACGGCAAGCGCTACAACCGCGAAACGCTCGACGTCACCTTCAAGCAGAAGTCGATCGCGGACGTGCTCGACATGACCGTCGAGGAAGGCGTCGACTTCTTCGCCGCTGTCCCGGCCGTGCGCGACAAGCTGCAGGCGCTGAAGGACGTGGGGCTCGGCTATATCAAGGTCGGCCAGCAGGCGAACACGCTGTCGGGCGGCGAGGCCCAGCGCGTCAAGCTAGCCAAGGAACTGTCGAAGCGCTCGACCGGACGCACGCTCTACATCCTCGATGAGCCGACGACAGGCTTGCACTTCCACGACGTCGCCAAGCTGCTCGAGATGCTGCATGAGCTCGTCAATCAGGGCAATTCCGTCGTGGTCATCGAACACAATCTCGAAGTCATCAAAACGGCCGACTGGGTCCTCGATTTCGGACCCGAAGGTGGCGATGGCGGTGGCGAGATCGTTGCATCTGGAACACCAGAGGCAATCGTTAAGGAGAAGCGTTCCTATACCGGTCAGTTCCTCAAGGAGTTGCTGGAACGGCGGCCAGTGAAGAAGGTCCAGGCGGCGGAGTGAGCGATATCCTCTCCACGGTGCGCGCGCTGATCGCTGACGACAAGTTCAGGATATCTGCGCACGCACTGAAGGAGCTATTGAACGACGATCTGCTGATCGAACCGTTGGTCACAGGAATAGCTTCCGCTGTCCCCGTGGAAGAGTATCCGCAGTATCATAAGGGACCATGCGTTTTGGTCCTCCAGACAGACGAGCGGGGAAGACCTATTCATCTGCTTTGGGGCATCCCTGCCGGTGCGACTGAGCCGGCTGTCTTGATTACCGCCTACATTCCCGATCCTGATCGCTGGAATGACGATTTCACCAGGAGGAAGCCGCAATGACGAGACAGGCGTCGCAGCTCATTCGTGAAGGGGAATTTGCCGCTGAGGTCGTTGTCGAGCTTCACGACGACGGTGGTGAATGGTCTCCGACGGTAAGCCCGGAGGATATCCGCAAGCTGGATCGCGTACGCCGCGCTCTTCGTGATCGCGATTTCGAACGTGCCGAGAAGGATGCCCGCGTCTTTCGGCTGGTGCCGCGCGAGGCTGACTATTCGAAAAGCGGTTTTGGCGAAAACGAACAGGATGGATTCAAATCATGACAAAATCCGGCACTATTCGCGTCGGCATCGGCGGCTGGACGTTCGAGCCGTGGCGCAACCACTTCTTTCCCTCAGACCTCAAGCAGAAGGACGAGCTGCATTATGCCAGCCGTCAGCTCAAAGTCATCGAGGTCAACGGAACCTATTACAGCTCCCAGAAGCCGGAAACCTTTGCCAAGTGGGCGGCTGATGTGCCCGAGGGCTTCATATTTTCACTGAAGGCCAGCCGTTTCAGCACCAATCGCAAGATCCTCGCGGAAGCCGGTGAATCGGTCGAGCGCTTTCTCGGCCAGGGCATTGTCGAACTCGGTCCTCATCTCGGGCCTATCCTCTGGCAGTTTGCGCCGACAAAGAAGTTCGAGCCGGACGATTTCGAGGGCTTCCTCAAGCTCCTGCCAAGCAAGCAGGACGGCCTGCCGCTGAAGCACGTCGTCGAGGTCCGCCACGATTCCTTCAAGGTACCGGAGTTCGTCGCGCTGCTCGCGAAATACGGCATTGCGCCGGTTTGTGCAGAGCATTTCGATTATCCGATGGTCGCCGACGTCACGGCCGATTTCGTCTATGCGCGGCTGCAGAAGGGCTCGGACGAAATCAAGACCTGCTACCCGCCGAGTGATTTGAAAGCCTGGGCAAAACGGCTGGAGACATGGGCGACCGGCAAGGTGCCGGATGACCTGCCGTTGATCGACGCTAACCGCACGGTGAAGCAGGAACCGCGCGACGTCTTCGCCTTCATGATTCATGAGGGCAAGGTCAATGCACCATTTGGTGCGATCGCGCTACAGGAAGAAGTCTCCGGCTAGCGCCCCTCAAAGCGGCAGGACATGCGAAACGAGGTCCTCGGCCGTCAGGCCCTTGCCTGCCCGGGTCCCAGCCTCTCCGTGCAGGTAGACGCCGGCTGCTGCCGCCTCAAATGCAGGCATCCCCTGCGCCATCAACGCGCCGATAATGCCGGCGAGCACATCGCCTGATCCTGCAGTGGCGAGCCAGGCCGGTGCGTTGGTGTTGATCAATGCACGGCCATCGGGGGCGGCGATCACTGTATCGGCTCCCTTGAAAACGATAGCGGCATTGGCGCGGGCGGCCGCTTTCTGGGCCTTGTCGACCTTGCCGAGCTTCGCATCCTCGGCGATATCAGGAAAGAGCCGGCCGAATTCGCCGCCATGCGGGGTCATGACCAATCGGGTCTCTCCATCCGCAAACAGGCCGAACAACTCTGCGGGGTCTTCCCGAAACGACGAGATGCCGTCGGCATCGAGAACCAGGCGACGCTCGCGAAGGGCGGCCACAAAGGCGCGCGCTTTGGCACCGGCGCCGAAGCCAGGCCCGAGAACGAATGTCTGCAGCCGTTCGTCTTGCAGCCATGTGAGGAGATCCGCCTCGCTGTCGATGGCATGCAGCATGACCGCCGTCAGATGCGTCGCATTTTCGGCCGTCGCCTCGCTCGGCGCTGCGATCGTCGCAAGCCCGGCGCCGGCCCGCAGCCCCGCCATCGCTGACATTCGCGCAGCGCCTGTTTTGCCGGCACCGCCCGAAAACACGGCCAGATGACCGCGCGTGTATTTGTGGGTCTCCTGCCCCGCTGAATGCAGCGTTGGCATCCAACGTTCGGGCAGGTTCTCGGCGACCTGCCCCTTCGCCTCCGCCCGCACGATGCGTGCCGGTATGCCGATATCCAGCACCTCCAGCGATCCGCACAACTCCCGGCCCGGCAGCAGAAGATGACCGGGCTTCCGGGTCATGAACGTAATCGTCCGCTCGGCAACAAATGTTGCACCGAGAACCGCGCCGGTTCGTCCGTCGAGGCCAGACGGCAGGTCCACGGCAAGCACAGGCACGCGTGCAGCCGAGACACGCCCGATCACGCTAGCAACGGCCTCGGGCACGTCCCGGCTTAACCCGGCGCCGAAGAGCGCATCGATCACCACGTCTCCCGTCGCCGGCTGGTAGTCCTCGAGCGACGACGTCTGTTCACCCCAGCCATCGCGCGCCCGCGCTGCGTCGCCTTTCAGCTGCGTCGGGTCGCCCAGATGGAACACATCGACCTCAACGCCGCTATCCGCAAGGCACCGCGCCGCCACATAGCCGTCACCGCCATTGTTACCCGGACCACACAGAATGACCGCGCGGACAGCCCCTGAATGGAACCGGAGAAAGGCGGCGGCCACGCCGGCCCCCGCACGCAGCATCAAGCCAAAGCTGTCAATGCCGGATGCGGCGGCAGCCGTATCGACAGCAGCCATTTCGGAGGGTGATAAAAGGAGGTGCGCGAGACTCTGGTTCATGCAGGCATTCAATCAGAAACCGCCTAAATAACAACCGTTTGCCGAAGATTGATGATGGTCATTATTTACTCATTTGCCTATTTTTTAGCACCAACACGATTGCATCTACGCCTTATAAGCAAGCGCAAATATTATGAATTTGTACGAATTTTTCTTCAATCGGCGTTATTTTTCGCGCATTTCGGCGAAGAATGCACCGATCTTGCTTGAATTCGGGCCATTTTCAACGCGCAGCGACCAATTTTCCGAAAATTCCGCTTTCCAACTGGCACGATAACTGCATCATGTCAGCGGGTGGGTATCGACCTGCTATAACAGGAGAAGCGGAGAGTCATTTTCTCATGAAAAAGATCGAAGCGATCATTAAGCCCTTCAAGCTGGACGAAGTGAAGGAAGCCCTTCAGGAAGTTGGCCTGCAGGGTATTACAGTCACGGAAGCGAAGGGCTTCGGTCGTCAGAAAGGCCACACGGAACTGTACCGTGGCGCGGAATACGTCGTCGACTTCCTGCCGAAGGTGAAGGTCGAAGTCGTCCTCGCCGACGAGAACGCGGAAGCCGTCATCGACGCGATCCGCAAGGCCGCGCAGACCGGACGTATTGGCGACGGCAAGATTTTTGTATCCAATATCGAAGAGGTTATCCGCATCCGCACCGGGGAAACCGGTGTTGACGCCATCTGACCTTTGTCGCCTTCCGGCGAAACAACGTATCGTCATCTCAAATAAAGGAACTATTTAATGGCGACCGCAAGCGAAATCCTCAAGCAAATCAAGGATAACGACGTCAAGTTCGTGGATCTGCGCTTTACCGACCCGAAGGGTAAGCTGCAGCACGTAACGATGGATGTGGTTTGCGTCGATGAAGACATGTTCGCCGATGGCGTCATGTTCGACGGCTCCTCGATCGGCGGCTGGAAGGCTATCAACGAATCCGACATGGTGTTGATGCCGGACCCCGAAACGGTTCACATGGATCCGTTCTTCGCGCAGTCCACCATGGTCATCCTCTGCGATATCCTGGACCCGGTTTCGGGCGAAGCCTATAACCGCGATCCGCGCGGCACCGCCAAGAAGGCCGAAGCCTACCTCAAGGCATCGGGCATCGGCGACACCGTATTCGTCGGTCCCGAAGCCGAGTTCTTCATTTTCGATGACGTGCGCTACAAGGCCGACCCTTATAACACCGGCTTCAAGCTCGACTCCACCGAACTGCCGTCCAACGACGACACCGAATACGAGACCGGCAACCTGGGCCACCGTCCGCGTGTCAAGGGCGGCTACTTCCCGGTTCCGCCGATCGACAGCTGCCAGGACATGCGCTCCGAAATGCTGACCGTCCTGTCGGAGATGGGCGTCGTCGTCGAGAAACACCACCATGAAGTGGCCGCTGCCCAGCACGAGCTCGGCATCAAGTTCGACACGCTCGTTCGCAACGCCGACAAGATGCAGATCTACAAGTACGTCGTGCACCAGGTCGCCAATGCCTACGGCAAGACGGCAACCTTCATGCCGAAGCCGATCTTCGGCGACAACGGCTCGGGCATGCACGTCCACCTTTCGATCTGGAAGGGCGGCAAGCCGAGCTTCGCCGGTGACGAATACGCAGGTCTGTCCGAGAGCTGCCTCTATTTCATCGGCGGCGTCATCAAGCACGCCAAGGCGCTGAATGCTTTCACCAACCCGTCGACGAACTCCTACAAGCGTCTCGTCCCGGGCTATGAGGCACCGGTCCTGCTCGCCTACTCGGCCCGCAACCGTTCGGCCTCGTGCCGCATTCCGTTCGGCAACAACCCGAAGGCAAAGCGCGTCGAAGTCCGCTTCCCGGATCCGATGGCGAACCCCTACCTCGCCTTCGCAGCGATGCTGATGGCCGGCCTCGACGGCATCAAGAACAAGATCCATCCAGGCAAGGCCATGGACAAGGATCTCTACGACCTGCCGCCGAAGGAACTGAAGAAGATCCCGACGGTCTGCGGCTCGCTGCGCGAAGCGCTGGAAAGCCTCGACAAGGATCGCAAGTTCCTGACCGCCGGCGGAGTGTTCGACGACGACCAGATCGACAGCTTCATCGAACTGAAGATGATCGAGGTCATGCGCTACGACATGACGCCGCATCCCGTCGAATACGACATGTACTATTCTGCCTGATGATAGAAGAAGCCCCGGTCTTCCGGGGCTTCTTGCCTGCCCGACGTCACGGACGATCTATGTGGATGTGACACTCATGTGACGAGATCTCGCACAAATCTTGATTTGAGCGAGACCAATCACCAAATCAGGTGATGAAAGGAAGTCGTACCATGAAAGAAAAAACAGCTAAGTTCAGTATCGGTGAAGTGGTTCGGCACAAGGTATTTCCGTTTCGCGGCGTCATCTTCGATGTCGATCCGGAATTTGCGAACACGGAAGAATGGTGGAACTCAATCCCCGCCGAAGTGCGCCCTAGCAAGGACCAACCCTTCTACCATCTGCTCGCCGAAAATGACGAGAACGAATACGTTGCCTACGTATCTGAGCAGAACCTCGTGAATGACGAGAGCGGCGTCCCGCTCCGCAACGAACAGGTCTATCAGGTCTTCGATATGGCGCCGACCGGGCAGTTCAAACCCAAGATGAGCTTCGCCCACTAACTCCAGGCATACTCAATTCAAACCCCGCTTCCCGGCGGGGTTTTTCTTTGCCCTGCCGGCAACAAAAAACCCGGCCTTGAGCCGGGTTCTTCGTGAATTCCAAGAGGATCAGATTACTGAGCCTTGGCGGCCTTCTGAGCGTCTTCAAGCTTCTTGCGCGCTTCGTCGGCCTTCTTCTGCATGCTGTCCTGCAGGCTCTTCTGACTTTCAGCCAGCTTCGACTGGGATACAGCCTCGCCGTCGTATGCACCGGTGAAGCCTTCAAGCGAAATCTTGATCGGGTTCGGCGCGCGGCGGAAGTTGATCGAGGTCAGCACGAGATCTGTGCCCTTCTTCAGGCTTGCGATCATAGCGTCGGTCAGCGGGATCTGGGCGACGCAACGGTCAGGCATGCACATCAGGTAATCGATCTTCTGGGCCTTGCCACCGTCGATCTGCATCGCGATGCCTGGCGGGATCAGACGTGCCGGAGGAACCGAAACCTGGAGGCTCTTGTTGTTGATCTTGCCGGTGACGCTGATGAGGCCAACGCCAGTGACCAGCTGACCGCCGCCGGCGAGAACGACGTTCTGTACAACGCAGACATCATTGTCTTCCTGCTTGCTGCAGGTCTTGTACCAGCCAAGGCGAGGCGCGCCTGCAGCCTGGGCCGGAGCATCAGCCGACGCATCCTGCGCGAAAGAAGACACCGGAGCCGCTGCGGCGCCGAGCATCACGGCCAGAACGGACAGAGCTGCCCGCGTTTTCTTTTCAGACTTGAACATAACGAATTCCGTCTCCTGGTATCCCATTGGGACAGCGGATATGCCGTCCTCACCAACAGGGTTGTTCGCACCCCACCTCTTAAAAAAATGAGGCAAATGCATGACCCCCCGGCTTCGGGTTCTCCTGTTACATTGCGTCGTTAAAGATATCCAGTATTTCTTTGGCGTTTTGACCATCGCCGGAAAGAATCTGCTGCCGATGGTGAACTGCTTGAGCTGCATGATACTGTCGGGATCGAATCGTACCGTCTTCCGGAAAGGATTTCAGGGATGCTCCGGATCGTTCTTCCCATCGTCTTCACTCTGATTTGCGAGGCAGCCGTTGCCGAACCAGTGCATGGAATCGCCATGCATGGCGCCCCGGCGCTGCCCGCTGATTTCAAGCACCTGCCCTACGTCAATCCCGATGTGAAAAAGGGTGGCAAGATCGCCTATGGCGTGGTCGGCACGTTCGACAACCTCAATCCGTTCATCCTCAAGAGCATGCGTACGACGGCGCGCGGAATGTGGGATCCAGAATACGGCAACCTCGTCTACGAGACGCTGATGTTGCGCTCGCGCGACGAGCCTTTCACGCTGTACGGACTGCTGGCCGAATCCGTCGAATGGAACGACGACCGGACCTATATCCAGTTCAATCTCAACCCCGCCGCCAAATGGTCGGATGGGCAGCCCGTCACGCCTGACGACGTCATCTTCTCATTCAATCTGCTGAAGGAAAAAGGCCGCGTGCCGTTCAGCACGCGATTGAACGCCGTGGAGAAGATGGAGAAGGTCGGCGACCATAGCGTTCGCTTCACCTTCAACGACAAGGCGGACCGGGAGTTCCCGCTCATCCTGGCGGGCTCGACGCCCATCCTGCCGCAGCATGCGATAAAGCCCGACACCTTCGACCGCTCCTCCCTTGAGCCGCCGATCGGCTCCGGCCCGTACAAGGTCAAATCGCTGAAACCCGGCGAGAGCATCACCTTCGAGCGCGATCCCAACTACTGGGGCAAGGACATTCCGGCAAAGGTCGGCATGGATAATTACGACCAGATCACCGTTCAATACTTCTTGCAGGACACGACACTCTTCGAATCCTTCAAGAAGGGCGACGTCGATCTCTACCCGGATGGCAGCCCCGGCCATTGGGCGAGTGCCTACAATTTCCCGGCGGTGACCTCCGGCAACGTCGTCAAGGATGTCTTTGAACCGAAACTGCCGAGCGGCATGTTCGGCTTCGTCTTCAACACGCGCCGGCCGGTATTCGCCAATGAGAAGCTGCGCGAGGGCCTGTCGCTGATCTTCGATTTCGAATGGGCAAACAAGAACCTGTTCTCGGGCGCCTACATCAGGACGCAAAGCTACTGGCAGAATTCGGAGCTTTCGAGTTTCGGTGTTCCAGCCGACGAGCGCGAACTGAAGCTGCTCGGTCCGATCAAGGATCGCATCAATCCGGCAATTCTTGACGGCACCTACAAGCTGCCTGTGACCGACGGCTCAGGCCGCGACCGCAATGTCCTGAAGCAGGCGGCCGCCCTGCTCAAGGAGGCAGGCTACACGATCAAGAACGGCAAGATGAGCGATGCCAGCGGCAGACCCCTGACCTTCGAGATCATGACCCAGAATACCGACCAGGAGAAGCTTGCTGTTTCCTACCAGCGCTCGCTGCAACTGCTCGGGATCGGCGCGTCGATCCGCACGGTCGACGATTCGCAGTATCAGAGCCGCACCAGCAGCTTCGACTACGACGTCATCGTGAAGTCCTACACTTCTTCGCTGTCGCCAGGCATCGAGCAGCTGGGCCGCTGGTCGTCCGCCTCGAAGGATCGAGAAGGCACCGACAATTTCGCCGGCGTCGCCGATCCAGATGTCGACACTCTGATCCAGCACATCCTCACCGCCCGTTCGGCCGAAGACTTCACTGCCGCCGTGCGCTCGCACGACCGCATGCTGCTGTCCGGCCATTACGTGCTGCCGCTCTACCACGTCGACAAGCAATGGGTGGCGCGCAGCAAGCGCATCGGCCACCCGGATACCGTGCCGCTCTACGGCTACCAGCTGCCCACCTGGTGGGACCAGAGCGCGCAATAGGAGGTGGTTCTCTTTTCCTGCCTGGTTGAAGTCTCCGCCCTCAACGACTAGATGGCTGGAAACGCAAGCCACTGAATCAAGGCTGAATCCAGGAAAGGAAAGCCCATGGAACGCATAACGATCGATGTCGTCTCGGATGTCGTCTGCCCGTGGTGCTATCTTGGCAAGGCACGGCTCGAACTGGCGATCGCCGAGGTTCAGGACGAGGTCGGCGTCGACATCAACTGGCGTCCCTATCGGCTCAACCCCGACTATCCGCCGGAAGGCGTCGATCAGAAGAAGGCGCTGGAAGCAAAGCTCGGCGGCGCCGAGCGTGTCGCCCAGGGTCACAAGATGCTGACGGATCTCGGCCGTGAGGTCGGCATCCATTTCAATTTCGACGCCATCAAGATTGGCCCGAACACGCTCGATGCCCACCGGCTCATTCACTGGGCAATGATCGAGGATCGCGACAAGGCCGACAAGGTGGTCAATGCGTTGTTCAAGGCAAATTTCGAGGAAGGCCTGAATGTCGGCGACCACGCCGTGCTGCTCGATATCGCCGAGAAAGCTGGCCTCGACCGCGCGGTGACCGCCTCCCTGCTCACCTCCGATGCCGACAAGGTTCTGGTCGTTGAGGAAATCGAATCGGCGCAGAAGATGGGCGTCAACGGTGTGCCCTTCTTCATCTTCGACCAGCAATACGCCGTCAGCGGCGCCCAGACGCCCGACGTGATCGCCGGCGCGCTGCGCGACATCGCCAAGGCCAAGGCCGAAGCCCGCGCCGGGATGAACTGATCGACTGATTCCTGAAACTGTTGCATGCAAATCCGGACGGCGATCCTAAGCTTGCCGTCCGGATTTGTTTTAGCCCTTCGCCATTTCCGCAAGCTGCGTCATGATGACGGCGGCACCCTGCAGCCGCTTTTCCGGCGTCGGCAGATCGCGCGTCAGGAACACGCTGTGGTCGGGACGGATCTTCGCCATCGAGCCCTGCTTGGCGATGTAGCCCACCAGATTTGCCGGGTTCGGGAATTCCTTGTTACGGAACTGAATGACGACACCCTTCGGTCCGGCATCCACTTTCTCGACATTGGCAACGCGGCACAGCGATTTCACGTAGACGATCTTCAGCAGATGCTGCACCTCGATCGGCATCGGTCCGAACCGGTCGATCATCTCCGCACCGAAGGCGTCGATCTCCTTGAGTTCGGTGATCTCGCCGAGACGGCGATAGAGCGCCATGCGCAGATGCAGATCGGGGACATAGCCGTCGGGGATCATGACCGAGGTTCCGACCGAGATCTGCGGCGACCAACCGGTGTCCTGGATCTCGTCGACGCCCTTCACCTCGGCAACCGCCTCTTCCAGCATCTGCTGGTACAGTTCGAAGCCGACTTCCTTGATGTGACCGGACTGCTCCTCGCCAAGCAAATTGCCGGCACCGCGAATATCGAGGTCGTGGCTGGCAAGCTGGAAGCCGGCGCCGAGCGTATCGAGCGACTGTAGCACCTTGAGACGCCGCTCTGCCGTTGCCGTCAGCACCTTGTTGACCGGCAGCGTGAACAACGCAAAGGCACGCACCTTCGACCGGCCAACACGGCCGCGCAGCTGATAGAGCTGTGCAAGGCCGAACATATCGGCGCGATGCACGATCAAGGTGTTGGCCGTCGGCACGTCGAGGCCGGATTCGACGATTGTCGTCGACAGCAGCACGTCGTAACGACCCTCGTAGAAGGCGTTCATGATGTCTTCGAGTTCGCCCGCGGGCATCTGCCCATGCGCGACCGCGACCTTCAGCTCCGGCACATCGGAGCGCAGGAACGCATGCACGTCCTCGAGATCGGCCAGCCGTGGGCAGACGTAGAAGCTCTGCCCGCCGCGATAATGCTCGCGCATCAGCGTCTCGCGGATGACCAGCGAATCGAAAGGCGAAATGAAGGTACGAACCGCCATGCGGTCGACCGGCGGCGTGGTGATCAGCGAAAGCTCGCGAACCCCCGTCATCGCCAGCTGCAGCGTGCGCGGGATCGGCGTTGCTGAAAGCGTCAGAACGTGCACGTCGCTCTTCAGCTCCTTCAGCCGTTCCTTGTGCTTGACGCCGAAATGCTGCTCCTCGTCGATGATGAGAAGTCCAAGATTGGCGAACTTGATGCCGGCTCCAAGCAGCGCATGGGTTCCGACGACGATATCGGTCTTGCCGTCAGCCACTTCCTTCTTCGTCAGCGCCAGCTCCTTGGCGCCCACGAGGCGCGACGCCTGCGCCACGCGAACCGGCAGGCCACGGAAGCGCTCGGAAAAGGTCTTGAAGTGCTGGCGGGCGAGCAGCGTCGTCGGTACGACGACAGCGACCTGAATGCCGTTCATGGCAGCCACGAAAGCAGCACGAAGCGCAACCTCGGTCTTGCCGAAGCCGACGTCGCCGCAGACCAGTCGATCCATCGGACGTCCGGCCCCAAGATCGCCACGCACAGCCTCGATCGCGTTGTCCTGGTCTTCCGTCTCGTCATAGGGGAAGCGTGCCGCGAACTCGTCATAGAGCCCTTCCGGCGTGGTCAGGACAGGCGCGTGTCGCGTCAGCCGCTCGGCGGCAATACGGATCAAGCCGTCCGCCATGTCGAGCAGGCGCTTCTTGAGCTTGGCCTTGCGCATCTGCCATGCGCCACCGCCGAGCTTGTCGAGCTGCGCTTCCGTGCCCTCGCCGCCATAACGCGACAACAGGTCGATGTTCTCGACCGGCAGGAAGAGCTTCGCGTCGTCGGCATATTGCAGCTCGAGGCAGGCATGCTGCGCACCCGCAGCCTCGATGGTTCTGAGGCCCACGAAGCGCCCGATGCCGTGCTCGGCATGAACAACGACCGACCCCTCGTCGAGGCCCGCGACTTCGGAGATGAAATCCGCGGCTCGCTTGCGGCGCTTGGAGCGGCGCACCATGCGGTCGCCGAGAATGTCCTGTTCGCCGATGACGATGAGGTTGCCGGCTTCAAAGCCGGACTCGAGGCTGAACACGGCGGCCGCCGCCTCACCCTTGGCGAGCGCATCGATCTCCTTGAAGGCCGCAATCGGCTTCACGCGCTCAAGCCCGTGTTCGTTGAGAACCTGCAGCAGCCGTTCCAGCGACCCTTCCGTCCAGGCGGTGATCAGTACCTTGGCGCCACCCGCACGTCTGTCGGCGATATGCTTGACGACGGCGTCAAAGACGTTGACGCGCTCGGCATTGCCGCCGCCTTCGGCGTTCGAACGGGCCCAGCGCTCACCCTGGCGCGCATCGAGATTGACGACGCGGCGCGCCTCCCCCTCATGCTCGTTGAAGGGCGAGATGCGCATCGCATTGAAGGCATCCAGCGTGCTCGCGAAGGTCTTGCCGTCAAGATAGAGCTGACCGGGCACCACGGGCTTGTAGGGCGTACCCTGTCCCATCTGGCCTTTTGTGGTCTGCCCGGAGTTGAGGCGCGCATCGTAATAGTCGAAGACGAGCTTCGAGCGCTCCTCGGCCGCCTCGCGCACCGTATGGTCGGTGACCAAGCGGAAGCCCTTGAGATAGTCGAACACCGTCTCCAGCCGATCATAGAACAGCGGTAGCCAATGCTCCATGCCGGGATAGCGGCGCCCTTCGGAGATGGCGAGATAGAGCGCATCGTCGCGCGTCGCGGCACCGAAGGCCGAAAGGTAGTTCTTGCGGAAGCGACTGATCGTATCCGGCGTCAGCGTCACTTCGCTCATCGGGTTGAGATCGAGCGACCGCACCTGCCCCGTCGTGCGCTGGCTGGCAGGATCGAAGCTGCGAACGCTCTCCAGTGTATCGCCAAAGAAATCCAGCCGCACCGGCTCTTCCGAGCCTGGCACGAAGACATCGAGGATGCCGCCGCGCACCGCGTACTCGCCGACTTCGCGAACCGTTGCCACCCGGTCGAAGCCGTTTCGCTCCAGCCGTCCGGCAATATCGTCCATCCGCACCTGATTGCCGGGCCTTGCAGAAAACGCGAGGCTCTCGATCACGTCCTGTGGCGCCACCTTCTGCAGCATCGCGTTGACCGTGACGAGCACGATCGCCGCATGCGGCTTCTTCTGGTGGGCGATGAGCCCGCTCAGCGCCGCAAGGCGACGGGCCGACGTGTCGGCGCTCGGCGAAACACGGTCATAGGGCAGACAGTCCCATGCGGGCAGCGTCAGCACCGGAATGTCGGGCGCCACAAAGCCAAGCATCTGCTCCAGGTCCGCCATTCTCTGGCCATCTGAGAGCACGTAGGCAACGGGTTCGCCGGCGCGCGCAAGATCCGCGAGCAACAGCGGTTCGAGCCCTGCGGGCACGTTGCCGATGGTCAGCGGCTCGGCAAGCGCTGCGAGCTTCTTGGCGTCTAAACCTGGGATCATTCCGCGTTCCTGGCGTCGGCAGGATATTCAAAGTCCGGCTTGTAGGCAGCGAGTCGTTCGAACATCGGCGTCTGGAAACGCTCGGGCACTGGCCAGGTTCCCATGATCCACCGCACGAGGTCGTTGTCCTCTTCGGCCATGATCGTCTCGAACTCGTCGAGTTCAACTTCCGATAGCCCGGCAATTTCCTTCTCGGCAAACTGACCGAACACCAGATCCATCTCGCGAATGCCGCGATGCCAGCAACGGAACAGAATCCGGCGGCGGCGGGGATCGAGATCGGCGCTCGAGAGTGTCACACCTGTCATGACATACCTTCCTGTTGATGCGCCTCTATAGACCCTCGAAAGCGGCTTGTCAGCCTTGCCAAGTCCGCATTGTTCGTCGCATTTTGCCGCCATGCGTCCTGCCATTCTCGATCCCCTGTTTTCGTCGGTTTCCGGCCTGCCCGGCGTCGGCCCGAAGATCGCCGAACTGCTCGCCAAGCTCTTCGGCCGCGATACGCCGGAGGATTGCCGGGTCGTGGATCTGTTGTTTCATGCCCCGCACTCGCTGATCGACCGCCGCAACCAGCCAGGCATCGCCCGCGCGCCGCAGGGAGCCATCGTCACGATCACCGGTCGCGTCGATCGACACCAGCCGCCACCAAACCGGAAGAGCAACGTTCCCTACCGCGTCTTCCTGCACGACGAGACCGGAGAACTCACCCTTGTCTTCTTCCGCGGCCAGTCGACATGGCTGGAGAAGCAGCTCCCCGTCGACGAGGAAGTAACCGTCAGCGGCAAGATCGACTGGTTCAACGGTCGCGCCTCGATGGTCCATCCCGATTACATCGTGAAGACGAGCGAGGCGGGTAACCTGCCGCTCGTGGAGCCGATCTACCCCCTCACCGCAGGACTATCCCCGAAGACGCTGCGAAAGATCATCGAGGCCGCGCTCCCGCGCATCCCCGATCTACCGGAATGGATCGATCTCACGCTCGCCCAGAAGCAGGGCCTGCCGTCGATATCAGACGCCTTCCACATGCTTCACGAGCCGCGCGATCCCTCCGATATCGACCCGCAGGCACCCGCTCGTCGCCGTCTTGCCTATGACGAATTTCTGGCGGGACAGCTATCCCTCGCGCTTGTGCGCCAGCGTCTGCGCAAGGTTGCCGGCAAGCCCGTCCACGCAACCGGCGTCGTCAGTCGCCAGATATTGCAGGCTCTGCCGTTTTCCCCAACCGGAAGCCAGAATCAGGCGATCGCCGACATCCTGAAGGACATGGCGGGCGATGATCGCATGTTGCGGCTGCTGCAGGGCGACGTCGGCTCCGGCAAGACGCTCGTAGCGCTGATGTCCATGGCTGCGGTGATCGAAAGCGGCGGACAGGCGGTCTTGATGGCGCCGACGGAAATCCTGGCACGCCAGCACCACGCGACGATCTCCAAATTCGCGGCGGCCGCCAATCTTGGCATCGAAGTCCTGACCGGCCGCACCAAGGGCCGCGAGCGCGACGAGATCCTCGAACGGATCGCTTCGGGCGAGGCGCAGATCATCATCGGCACCCATGCACTTTTCCAGGATAGCGTCAGCTACAACAACCTCATGCTGGCCGTGGTGGATGAACAGCACCGCTTCGGTGTTCACCAGCGGCTGCGCCTGACCGCCAAGGGCATCACGCCCCACATGCTGGTCATGACGGCAACGCCCATTCCGAGAACGCTGGTCCTCGCCGCCTTTGGCGACATGGATGTTTCGAAACTCACGGAGAAGCCGGCGGGCCGCAAGCCGATCCAGACGATCACCGTACCGACGGAGCGCGTCGGCGAAATCGTCGGCCGGCTGAAGAGTGCACTTGCGGAAGGCAAGAAAGCCTATTGGATCTGCCCGCTCGTCGAGGAGTCCGAAGAGAGTGACCTTATGTCGGTCGAGGAACGGCACGCCACCCTCGCCTCCGCTCTCGGCCCGGGCATCGGCCTCATTCACGGTCGCATGAGCGGGCCGGAGAAGGACGCGGTCATGATGGCGTTCAAGAACGGCGACATTCGCCTGCTCGTCGCAACCACCGTCGTCGAGGTCGGGGTCGATGTTCCCGATGCCACGATCATGGTCATAGAACATGCCGAGCGCTTCGGGCTGGCACAGCTGCATCAGTTGCGCGGCCGCGTTGGCCGCGGTGACGAGGCATCGACCTGCATCCTGCTCTACAAGGGGCCGCTCAGCGAAACCGGCCACGCCCGGCTGTCGATCATGCGGGAAACGGAAGATGGCTTCCGCATCGCCGAGGAAGACCTGAAGCTGCGCGGTGAAGGCGAGCTGCTGGGGACACGGCAATCCGGAACACCCGGTTTTCGGATTGCCAGCCTCGAGGCCCATGCGGACCTGCTGGAAATTGCCAGGAAGGATGGCGCCTATCTGATCGAACGCGACCCCGAATTGACGAGCGAGCGCGGAAAAGCCGTACGGACCCTGCTCTACCTCTTCCGACGCGACGAGGCGATCCGCTTCCTGCACGCCGGCTAACAGGCGGGCGCTTCGAAGCCATGCGGCTTACTTCGTGGCGCTCCGAAAGGAAGTCGTCGCCCAGCTTGCTCGGATCGAGCGCACCGGTCAGTGACATCGCTTCGGTCGGGACTGTGACAGTGAAATGACAGTTGAACCCAAGGCGGCACAAACCACACTCTGGGCGCGGGCGCAGCGAGCGCCGGGAAAGCTGCGCGACCTAGGGCCGCGCAGCTTTGAAGATCAGATCTGAGCGCCGCGGGCCTTCGACGTTGCGCTGAAGGCTTTCTCGACATAGGCGTCGCGGCCGTAGACGTCGTCGAAATACTGCACCACGCCGTTCTTGTCAGGCCATGCCGTGAAATAGGCGATGTAGATCGGGAACTTCTGCGGCACCTGCACCGCATGGTTCTTGCCGGTCGCGATCTCCTGGCCGATCTTCTCGACCGTGGTGTTCAAGACGGCAGCGGCCATTGCGCGCGGGTCGGCAAGGCGCACGCAGCCGTGGCTGAGAGCGCGCATGTCACGCTTGAAGAAGCTCTTCGATGGCGTGTCGTGCATATAGATCGCGTGCGCATTCGGGAACAGGATCTTCAGTTCGCCCAGCGCGTTGTCACCACTCGGTGGCTGGCGCACGGAGATGTTCGACGTCGAACCGTACCAGTCGACGCTCGACGAAGGCACGGCCCTGCCGCCGACGGCAACTTCATAGCCCATGCGATCCAGATAGTTCGGATCGGAACGCAGCTTCGGCAGCATCTCGTTGATGATGATTGATTGCGGCACACCCCAGAACGGATTGAACTCGACCGTCTGGATCTGATCTTGGAAGAAGAACGTCTGATGCGACGGCTGACCGACCACCACCCGCATCGACAGCTGTTCCTTGTTGTCGTTGTGGTAGTAGACCATGTAGGCCGGCTGATTGATGAAGACATAGCGCGACCCGAGGTCGGCCGGCAGCCAACGTGCCTGCTCCATGGCCACGACCAGCTTTTCAATCTTCGCGCCGTTGCTGTCGCCGCCGGTCATCACGCGAACGGTAGCCTGGCCGATGACGCCATCAGGCTTCAGGCCACGCTCCTTCTGGAAGCTCTCGACGAGCGAGACGATTTCCGGCGAGTAGTCGGTACCATCCGTATAGGAAGCCAGCGTCGCGGCGTTTTCCGCCTTCAGCGCAGCCGAACCATGCTTGCTGATAGCCTTGACGATGTTCGGAATTTCCGGCGAGCTGTCGCCGGGACGCAGCAGACCCGTCAGGGTGATGTTGATCGGCGCCTCGACGCTGCCTTCGCCCTTCAGCTTTGCGAGTTCAGCCTTGAGGGCCGCGAATTGCGGGCCATCGGGCGTGCGGCTGGTGATGTAGGCAGCAACATCCGGGCTCATGCGTGCCAATTTGAGAACTGGCGTCAGGTTGACCGTCTTGCGAACGAAGTCGTGATAGCCAGACAGCTTGTTCGGGTCGACACGACCGCGAACCGTGTCCTGCACATAAGCAAGAACCTTGGCCGACAGCGCGAGCTCGAATTGCGTCAGCGCACGATCGCGTGCTGATGGGTCGGGGTTGGACGGATCGACGTTGGGAACCTCGAGCGCGTAGTCGGCTGGATCGAGCCCGACGGAACCGGCATCGGCAAGCGCAGCCATGGCAGCCTTGGCGCGGTCGTTGATGTCGGCGCCGCTCAGCCACAGCAGCGGATTTTTCGCATCGCCGTAATAGGCTTCAAGCGCCTTGGCGACCTCTACCGGCGCTCGCACCTTGGCCTCGATCAGGAAACGACGCTGTACGGTAGGGGTTGCGTCAGCCGACACGTTGACGGCGGCAACAGCGCCGGTCACGACGGGATCGGTGAACTTGCTGGTATCAACAAACCGCATCGCATCGGGCTTGTAGGTATAATAGGTCGGCGCAGACACTTTCGGCAGCGGCGCGCTGGGATCGGCGTATGTGGCCGGCGGCGCGACAGGCGCCGGGCGGATCAGGGTGCTCTGCGTGCGTGCACGATCACCACGGATCATGTCCATCAACGTATAGGCATGCGCGGGAGCGGCCCCCATGGCGGCGATGCCGCAAGAAAGTGCCAATGCGGATACCGCACCTTTCGAAAGGAGTGTCATGCTTTTTTCCAGTCCCAGTGTCATGCTGTCTTCGATCGCGGGCAGAGCCCAGTTTAGAACTCGATACGGCGCCGAAGGGTCAAATGGCAGAAAGCACACGCCACCGCTAGCCTCGGAAAACTCAACTTTCAGTAACGCGGCAAACCCTGACGCCGCTCGCAGTTCACACAAAATTATGAAATTATTGGTTAATTTTTTACTTTATTTTTGCGTTCCGACACAGTGGCCAAAAAGCCGCTCATAGATAAAAACTCGCCCGTGTCCAAAAAAGCACTTATGGAGCGGCCAATAACATGAATATAGCGATCATGTTTTCATCAGCCGGTTTTCTCGAAACCATATCAGACATATAAGACGACATCTTTGCTCGGCAATCGCAAAAGAAAGGCTTGGTCATGACCTCCACTCGCACCGAAACCGATACATTTGGCCCGATCGAAGTACCGAACGACAAATATTGGGGCGCGCAGGCCCAGCGTTCTCTTGGCAACTTCAAGATCGGTTGGGAAAAGCAGCCTCTTTCGATCGTACGCGCACTCGGCATAGTCAAGCAGGCGGCGGCCCGTGCCAACGTGACGCTCGGCCAGCTTGATCCTGCGCTTGGCAAGGCGATTGTCGATGCCGCGCAGGAGGTCATCGACGGCAAGCTCGACGCGCATTTCCCGCTGGTCGTCTGGCAAACGGGATCCGGCACGCAATCGAACATGAACGCCAACGAGGTGATCTCGAACCGCGCGATCGAGATGCTGGGTGGCGTAATGGGGTCGAAGAAGCCGGTCCATCCCAACGACCACGTCAACATGAGCCAGTCGTCCAACGACACCTTCCCGACCGCCATGCACATCGCTTGCGCCGAAGAGATTGTCCGTCACCTGCTCCCGTCCCTTCGCCACCTGCATGCGGCGCTCGACATGAAGGTCACCGAGTTCAGCCACATCATCAAGATCGGCCGGACGCACACCCAGGACGCAACCCCGCTGACGCTGGGACAGGAGTTTTCCGGCTACGCCGCACAGGTCGGCTCCGCTATCAAGCGCATTGAACTGACCCTGCCCGGCCTTTGCGAACTCGCCCAGGGCGGCACCGCGGTCGGTACCGGTCTCAATGCGCCGGTCGGCTTTGCTGAAAATGTCGCCGAAGAAATCGCCGGGATCACCGGCCTGCCTTTCGTCACCGCGCCCAACAAGTTCGAGGCACTGGCCGCCCATGACTCCATGGTCTTCAGCCATGGCGCCATCAACGCCGCGGCAGCCGCGCTCTTCAAGATCGCCAACGACATCCGCCTGCTCGGATCGGGTCCGCGCGCAGGGCTTGGCGAACTGGCACTTCCGGAAAACGAACCGGGCTCCTCGATCATGCCCGGCAAGGTCAACCCGACCCAGTGCGAAGCGCTGACGCAGGTCTGCGCCCATATCTTCGGCAACAACGCCGCATTGACCTTCGCAGACAGCCAGGGTCACTTCGAGCTCAACGTCTACAATCCGATGATGGCCTACAATTTCCTGCAGTCCGTGCAATTGCTAGGCGATGCCGCGGTGTCCTTCACGGACAATTGCGTGGTCGGCATCGAGGCCCGCGAAGACAACATCAAGGCGGGCCTCGAACGCTCGCTGATGCTGGTGACGGCGCTCGCGCCCAAGATCGGCTACGACAACGCGGCCAAGATCGCCAAGACGGCGCACAAGAACGGCACGACGCTGAAGGAAGAAGCCTTGGCAAGCGGGCTTGTAACCATCGAGGAATACGACACCATCGTGCGCCCCGAAACGATGATCGGCCCCAAGTAGGCCCGCCTCGCCTTTCGGGGCCCTCGACCTCGATCAACACCGCCGCAACCGCGGCGGTGTTTTTGCATGCATTGTTGACTGAAACATGCAGGTTTTAGAATTATTGCAATTGCGAAGGTGCGGGAATAGACCGACTGCGATTTACGTTCGGTCCCCAAGAAAGGTCCTTCGATGGCTGATGATCTGTTCCCTCTCGGCAAAGACTCCACCCAATACCGCAAGATCAGCAGCGACTACGTCTCTGTCGATACATTCAAGGGGCAGGACATTCTAACGGTCGAGCCCGAGGGCATCCGCCTGCTGGCCGAGACCGCATTCGCCGACATCAACCATCTGCTGCGTCCGGGACACCTCAAGCAGCTTGCCTCGATCCTCGACGACCCTGAAGCGACCGACAACGACCGTTTCGTTGCCTACGACCTGTTGAAAAACGCCAACATCGCCGCCGGCGGTATCCTGCCGATGTGCCAGGATACCGGCACCGCGATCATCATGGGCAAGAAGGGCCGCCGCGTCTGGACCGAAGGCGAGGATTACTCAGCTCTCGCCAAGGGCGTCATGGATGCCTACGAGAAGAAGAACCTGCGCTATTCGCAGCTCGCCCCCATCAAGATGTTCGAAGAGAAGAACACCAAGAACAACCTGCCGGCCCAGATCGACATCTACGAGGAAGGCACCGACAGCTACAACTTCCTCTTCGTCGCCAAGGGCGGCGGCTCCGCCAACAAGACCTTCCTCTATCAGGGCACTCCGTCGCTGCTGACGCACGACCGGATGATCGACTTCCTCAAGGAAAAGATCCTGACCCTCGGCACGGCAGCCTGTCCCCCCTACCATCTGGCGATCGTCATCGGCGGCACCTCGGCCGAGATGAACCTGAAGACCGTCAAGCTTGCCTCGACGCGCTATCTCGACGACCTGCCAACCGAGGGCTCGGAAAGCGGCCACGCCTTCCGCGATGTCGAGATGGAAAAGGAAATCCACAAGCTGACGCAGCAGATGGGTGTCGGCGCCCAGTTCGGCGGCAAGTATTTCTGTCACGACGTCCGCGTCATCCGCCTGCCCCGTCACGGCGCGTCGCTGCCGATCGGCCTTGGTGTTTCCTGTTCCGCCGACCGCCAGGCCAAGGGCAAGATCACCCGCGAGGGTATCTTCGTGGAACAGCTCGAGACAGATCCGTCGAAGTACATGCCTGAGATCGACGAGACGAAGCTGTCGGAATCGATGGTCCGCATCGATCTCAACCAGCCGATGGCGGATATACTTGCAGAACTAAGCAAGCATCCGGTCAAGACGCGCCTGTCGCTGACGGGCACCATCATTGTCGCGCGCGACCTCGCCCACGCCAAGATCCGCGAGCGGCTCGAAAAGGGCGAAGGCATGCCCGACTACATGAAGAACCACCCGGTCTATTATGCCGGCCCGGCAAAGACACCCGCCGGCTACGCCTCCGGTTCCTTCGGCCCGACCACGGCCGGCCGCATGGATAGCTATGTCGACCAGTTCCAGTCCTTCGGCGGATCCATGGTCATGCTCGCCAAAGGCAACCGCTCGCGCGCCGTCCGCGAGGCCTGCAAGACGCACGGCGGCTTCTACCTCGGCTCGATCGGCGGCCCAGCCGCGCGTCTCGCCCAGGATTGCATCAAGAAAGTTGAAGTCCTGGAATACCAGGAACTCGGCATGGAAGCTGTCTGGAAGATCGAGGTCGAAGACTTCCCGGCCTTCATCGTCACCGACGACAAGGGCAATGACTTCTTCCAGGAATTCAACCTCGGCTGATCGGGTCTAGTGGATTGATGCGGTCGCCGCCCGGTCGACCGCCTGAACATGGCTCATCGCACCGAGATCGGTTGCGGTGAGCACATCCTCAGCCTTCACGCTGGCGAGGATGTCGGTGCGAAACGCACCTTCGAAAAAGCCGTTGTGCTGGATGAGAAATGCCGATCCGGCGATCATTGCGGCGACCAGCACGGCTGGTGAAGAATGGCGAGACGTTTCCATGATCTCATGCTTTCCGTTGAAACCCCGTTGGGTTCGTTGGAAAGGAATGTGCTCTCTTGCCGCCTCTCGCAGAAGATCCTGAGATGGACACCGATCGTCAACAAGACGAAGACAATCGCGCAGGCAAACGACAAGTTGGATTCTTTTCCAAGACAACTCGCCTTCAAGGCGTATGACGATACGCGTCCCTGAAAGAATCTCAAATAAAAATCATGACGATAGCGAGTAAATGCACCAACCATTGCAAAAATCACATGTAATCATTGGTATATCCGACCTTAATCATTTCCCAAGATTTATAGGCTAAACAACTAAAGACTGCTTTTGAGACTTGATGAGGAGTAGCGGGATGACCATGGTCGCAGCACCGAAGGCGCATGTCCCAGACGTGGCAGGGCAGATCACGTTTGCCATGCGCTCCATGGGCGTGGCTCCCATCCCGCGAAACTACGAGCTCTTCTACGAAGCCTATATCGGCTCGAACCCGGCACTGACCCGCGAGCTCGCGGCACTTGGTAGCCAGGCGACCCAGGAAGAACTCGACCAGCTCGGCGCCCAGCACTTCACCCACAGTCCCGCTCGTGTTTTCGACGACGCCCATACGCGCCTGGCGGCCGAACTCGAAACGCTCCTGCGCGTACTGCGCCAGGAACAGACCTCGCTTGAAAGCTACAACAAGTTGCTCGGCGAGACTTACAAGCGCATCAGCTCAAAGAGCCATACCAGCGTCGACCTGATCGAAAACGCGATCACGCTGTTGACCGAAGCAACCGGCGACACGATGGCGCATGGTGAACGCACCGTCGAGAATGTCGTGCAGCGTTCGCAGGAAATGGACCAGGTTCGCAAGGAACTGGACGAATACAAGCGCATTGCGAATACGGACTCGCTGACGCGACTGTCGAACCGTCGCGCCTTTGACGATCGCCTAGCCGCCGTCTTCAACAACCCCGCGATGCGGCCGGTTACAGCGCTGGTCTTGGCGGACATCGACAACTTTAAGAAGATCAACGACACCTATGGTCACCCGGTCGGTGACAAGATCCTGGCGACGGTCGCATCCGTCATCCGCGCCAACGTCAGGCGCGATGTCTTCGTCGCGCGCACCGGCGGCGAGGAATTTGCCCTCATCATCGAAGGCAACACGGCCGAGGAAGTGATGCTGACGGCGGAGCGTATCCGCAGGACACTTGAGGCAACACCCTTCACCAACTCGCGCACACGCGTGAACTACGGACCGGTGACGGTATCCGTCGGCGCTTGCATGGCCTCCTGTGCAGAGGATGCTGGCGAACTCTACCACAAGGCCGACGTTGCGCTTTACGGCGCCAAGAATTCCGGTCGCAACTGCAGCGTCCTCTTCGAGGATGGAATGCAGAAGGAATTCACCAAGAGCTGGCTGATCTACAAGGGATAGCAGCTCCAGAGCGTTGCCGACCCACGGCCGCGCCTACCACATGGTCTTTGCTGCGCGCGCGGCCCATTCCCGATCGTAGGTCTCATGATCGAAGTCGCCCTCGGCGGCTTTCAGCATGAGCCCGGGTGTTGGCAGACTCTTCGGGTCGACGAAATTCTCGGCATTCCACAGCTCTGACCGGATGAGCGCCCGCGCGCACTGGAAATAGACCTCGTCGATCGTAATGACGATGACCGTGCGCGGATGCTTTCCATCCATCTCGAAGCTTTCGAGCAGTGCCTCGTCGTTCGACACGACACCGCGACCGTTGACGCGCATGGTCGTGTTCGAGCCCGGCACTAGGAACATCAACGCCAGCCGAGGGTCACGCACAATGTTCGACAGTGAATCGACGCGATTGTTTCCGCGCCAATCAGGCAGATGCAATGTCTTCTCGTCGACGATCCGAACAACGCCTCCGATGTCGCCACGCGGCGAGCAGTCGAGACCTTCCGGCCCGACAGTTGCCAGCGCCACGAACGGCGAGGCTTCGATCATATTCCGATAGAGCGGCGTCAGCTGCTTGGTGACCTTGGCCACCGATGCCTGGGTCAAGCCGCCGGCATAGATCGCACTCAGTTCTTCGACTGTCCTGATGATTTTCATGGCCGTTCCGCGCTGTGCAACAGGTCGGCAATTAGCCGCCTAACATGACGCTACGATGACGCCCGCCGTGTGGGAAGTGGAATAATCTCGGCTTCCGCCTCAAAGTCGCTTTCACGAAGGAAATCGAGGATGGCATCGATCACGGGCGCGGCGTTCACGATGCGGCGATGACCGAGCCCATTCGCCCAATGCAACCGAACGGTCTGCCCGAACGCAGCGTAGCGGCGCGCGTGGCTTGCGCTCACTTCCTTGTCGTCTTCGGCATGAACCACGAGCACCGGACGCCGGATCTCGCCGACGGCCCTGCCGGCGTCGAGATCTTCCAGTCGCCGACCGGTGACATCGTGAACCTTGCGCTCCAGCACCGACTGGCTGGCGCGGCCCAATCCGATCATTTTGCCGAACCCTTTGAAGAGCCACTGCATTTCGCTCGGGGATCCGATAAGCACGAGCCGATCGGGAAGGACGGCCGGGACATTGGGCAACAAGCCGGCAGCACTGACCATCGAGGCTGCTCCGCCGAATGAATGACCAACCACGGCATCGAACGAGCCGAAGCGCATTTCCGCTGCCCGGATCGCGTTCACCGCCTGCCCCATGTGGAGAGACCGCCCGGCAGCCCGCCCGTGACCGGGAAGATCGACAGCGATGACTTCCGCGCCGGTTTCCGCAAGCGCGGTCACAAGACCCGCCATATAGTCGATGCTCGATCCCCAGCCATGCACCACGAGAAAGCGCTTGCGCATGCCGATAGCCCCGCCGTTAAAGCGATAGGCGTAGGCATGCGCGCCGTCCGTCAGACGCAGGTCAAACCGCTCCGTCCCGGCGAGCGCTTTTTGGCCGTCGGCATGGGCCGCCCGGGCCTTCTCGCCCTTCGGCCGTTTCGACGGCGTGCGGCAGAAGAGCCGGAAAGCTGCATTGCCCGCCAGCGTCGCCGACACGGATTGCAACAGGGAGAATCCGAGGCGGGTGACCTTCAATGCAAAGTTTGCCATAGTGGGAATCCGATAATGTTCAACACTGAACAATAAAGTACAACGATGAACAAAAATCAACTCCTTCCCTGGGATCATCCGCGTTTTCGCAGCTGGATTGCCGTTGGCAGGGCCTGCCAGCTGATGCAGCAGTCGCTGGGTCGCGCGCTGGCCGATCTCGACATCAAGACGCCGCATCTCGATATCCTGATCAACCTCTACCGTTTCGAGGGTATCTCCCAGCAGGAACTCGCCCGCAAACTGCTCGTCGGGCGCTCCAACATGAGCATGCTGCTGCCTCAGATGGAAAAACGTGGCTTGATAGAGCGCCGCAGCGACGACAGCGACAAGCGCGTGTTGCGGCTTTTCCTGACGCCGGACGGTCGCAGCGTGACCGAACGCGCCATGGTCATCCAGACGGACCTGATCGAGCGCGTGCTCTCACCGGAGCCCGTCGACCAATGCATGGCGATGGCCGCGTCGATGGAACGGATCATCGGCGTGCTCCAAAAGGAACTACGAGACGTCGACTGACCTAGTGCAGCGTGTGTGCCACAGCCTGACCGGATAGCGACCGATATTCCCAGGCCGCGACGATGAGCAGCACCGCGGTCGACAGTATCCCCATCACGTAGATCTCGGTGAATGGAGCAACGAAGGCGAGCAGGATCAGCAGCACGAGACCGCCGATATGCGAGAGCGGCGGCCTGCCGCTGGTCGCTCCCTTGAACCACAGATTGCCCGCCAGGAACAATCCGACGCCGCCGAGCACGGACGCGACGATGCCCAGATCGCCCACCTCGTGCGGATGGGAGAACATGAACTCCACGGACACGGCATGGACGATGATGCCTGCCAAGATCGGAATATGCGCATAAGTGAAAGCCTGGCGAGCAATGCTGCCGGGCGTTTCGTCATGCTCGATACGATGCGCAGCCCGTTCGTGACCGAACCGGAAGTAGAGCCACCACATGCCGACTGTCGCGACAAATCCCGTGAGGAAAACAACGGCTGTCAGGGTCGAGAAAGGCAGCTCTGAGAAGGTGCGTCCGGCAACCAGGATCGCCTCGCCGAGGCAGATGATGACGAAGAGCGCGCTGCGCTCGGCCATATGGGCGCCCGAGACATCCCAGTCCGCAGTCGTCGACTTGCCTAGCCCCGGAACGAAGAATCCGGACGCCGGACCTGCATACTCGATGGCCAGAGCAATCAGCCAGGCGACCAGACGGGCCTCATGCTCCAATAGGCCGCCAGCAATCCAGAAGACACCCGCCACCCCAAGCCAGACACTGATGCGGATGAAGTTGCGATAGTTGGAGGCGCTGACGCCCTTCATCGCAAAAACGGCAAACAGGGAGCGCCCGACCTGCATCAGCACATAGGCCCCGGCAAACAGCAGTCCCTTGTCGCCGAAGGCCTCGGGAATCGAGGCCGAGAGCACGAGCCCGAGCAGCATGAGCACCACGAGCATGCCACGAACCGGCATTTTCTCGGGATCGAGCCAGTTGGTTACCCAGGCGGTGAAAATCCACACCCACCAGACCGCAAAGGTCATCAGCCCGGCCTCAAGCGCACCAAGCGGCGTATAGTGAGCCGCAAGGGCATGCGACAGCTGCGAGATCGAGAAAACGAAAACCAGATCGAAGAACAACTCGAGGAAGCTCACTCTGCTGCCCCCGGGACTACCCTTCACGCGCAGCCAGTTTCGTTGCCTAGTCGCAGCCATTCGTTCCCCTCTTCTTGCCGTTTGCTCTCAGCGCGGCTTTTCGGACGTATCCCGGTTCATGCCCTTCTCACGCAACTCTCCTTCGTAGGCGGCGAACAGTTCATCGCCGCGCTCACCGAGTTCGCGCAGATAGGTCCAGGTATAGATGCCGGTGTCGTGCATGTCGTCGAAGCCGATGCGGACGGCATAATTGCCGGTCGGCATCATTGAAATGATAGCGACATTGCGCTTGCCTGGCACGGTCACCTTCTGTCCCGGTCCGTGTCCCTGCACTTCCGCCGATGGCGAAAGCACCCGCAGCATCTCCGCCGAGAGCTCGAAACTGCGCTCGTCGTTGAATGTGACGACCAGACGCTGCCGGTCCTTCGATACCCTGAGTTCAGTTGGCCAGATGTCGCCCATGGTCGCAATCCTCTTCATGTCGAGGAGTAGGCAATGAGGCTTTCGGAGGCAAGCTCAATTTACGTTGCCTGGGCGGCGTTTCCCTTGACGCGGCAATGGCATATACGCACATATAGAAGAATGCGGAGGCAGTGGTGAACAGCAAGGTCGGAACGATAGGCAATGCCACGCCGCTGGTATCGGATGCGCGGCCGATGGTCGATCCGTTCCAGCGGGCGGTCACCTATTTGCGCGTCTCCGTGACCGATCGCTGCGATTTCCGCTGCACCTATTGCATGGCGGAAAACATGAACTTTCTGCCGAAGAAAGACCTGCTCACGCTCGAAGAGCTGAACCGGCTCTGTTCCGCCTTCATCGCCAAGGGTGTCCGCAAGCTGCGGCTGACCGGTGGCGAACCGCTGGTGCGCAAGAACATCATGTATCTGGTGCGCGAACTCGGCAAGCAGATCGGCTCGGGCCTCGATGAGCTGACGCTGACCACCAACGGCTCGCAGCTGTCGCGTTTTGCCGATGAACTCTTCGATTGCGGCGTTCGTCGCATCAACGTGTCGCTCGATACGCTCGACCCGGAAAAGTTTCGCCAGATCACCCGCTGGGGTGACTTCCACAAGGTAATGGAGGGCATCGACGCCGCGCAGAAGGCCGGGCTGAAGGTCAAGCTGAACGCAGTCGCCCTCAAGGATTTCAACGACGTCGAAATGCCGGAGATGATCCGCTTCGCGCACGGACGAGGCATGGACCTCACGGTGATCGAGACCATGCCGATGGGCGAGATCGAAGAGGATCGTACGGATCGCTACCTGCCGCTCTCCAAGCTGCGCACCGATCTCGAACAGGAGTTCACCTTCAGCGATATCGGTTACCGCACGGGTGGCCCCGCACGCTACGTCGAGGTCAAGGAGACCGGCGGCCGCCTCGGCTTCATTACGCCGATGACGCACAATTTCTGCGAAAGCTGCAACCGCGTCCGCCTGACCTGCACCGGCACTCTTTACATGTGCCTCGGCCAGAATGACGCCGCGGACCTCCGTTCCACCTTGCGCGCCACGCAGGACGACGGGCTGCTCTATGCCGCGATCGATGAGGCCATCACGCGAAAGCCCAAGGGGCACGATTTTATCATCGACCGCACCCACAACCGCCCGGCCGTGGCTCGCCATATGAGCGTCACCGGCGGGTGACAGCGCCAAAGGCAACTCCGCATAAGCGCTGATGACCGGCTTGTGAGCGATCCCACCATCATCCAGTCGACGAATCCGCCCATGCTGCAAGCGCACATCATGGTTGCATTGCACAATCGAATTTTGCCCGCTGTGTCTTCCTGCTGATTCCCTTGTTTCCGGTTCGCCTTTAAAAGGGGGCGCACAAGAATCGGAATGTCTTTATGCCGCGGTCTCGCAATACCCAGGGCGCCATCTATATGACTTCGGCCATGGCCGGTTTCTCCTCGAGCGACGCCCTTTCCAAATCGGTCATTACACAGATGAACGCCGGGCAGATCATGTGCCTGCGTGGACTGATCACGAGTGTCGTGATCTACCTGATCGCGCGGCAGATGAAGGCATTGCGCTCATGGCGCGTCATCCTGAAGCCGATGGTGCTGCTGCGTGTTGTTTGCGAAATTCTTGCGGCGGTGACTTACATTACCGCCCTTGGCATGATGCCGATCGCCAATGCATCCGCCATCCTGCAATCGCTGCCGCTCGTGGTCACCTTCGGAGCTGCCCTCTTCTTCGGCGAGCCTGTCGGCTGGCGCCGCTGGTCGGCCATCCTCATCGGTCTTCTGGGCGTGCTGATCATCATCCGACCGGGGGCCGAAGGCTTCACGATCGCCGCCCTGCTGTGTGTGGCAAGCGTACTGGTCACCGCCGGCCGCGACCTGGCGACGCGCGGCATCGATCCGGAAATACCCGCGCTGATGATCACCGTGGTGACGGCCGTTTCGGTCGCGATATGCGGTGCCCTGCTCACACCTTTCCTTGGAGGCTGGAGACCGGTCAATGCGACGTCGTTCTCTCATATCGTGCTGGCGGCGATCCTCGTACTCATTGGCTACCAGTCCGTCATTCTGGCGATGAGAACCGGAGAGATCTCCTTCGTGGCGCCCCTGCGCTATACCGGCCTCATCTTCTCGGCCCTGCTGGGCTTCGTATTCTTCGCCGAAATCCCTGATCTCTGGACTTTGATCGGCGCAGCAGTCGTTATCGCTTCGGGCCTCTATACATTCTATCGTGAGGGCAAGCGCCACGTGGCGCCGTTGGCCCAGGAATCCGAACCGAGAACACCCGTCTGAGGCAGTCATGAATAAATTCGCGATGAACAGATCCAACATTCCCGGGGTCGTCCTGGCGGGCGGTCGCTCATCGCGCATGGGCCGGGACAAGGCATCCGTCGCGCTTGGCGATCGAACGCTGCTGGACCGAGTGATCGAACAGCTTGCGCCGCAGGTGAGCACCGTGGCCGTCAATGCCGACGTGACGCCGAAAAATTGCAGCCGCCTCTTCGTGCCCGATATCGTGCCCGGCAAGGCGGGCCCGATGGCCGGCATCCACGCCGCCATGGTTTACGGCGCCACTCTGGCTGCTGTCACCCACGTCGTCACCGTCTCCGTCGACAGCCCCTTCTTTCCTGGCGATCTCGTCGACTGGCTGGCAGCTGCGATCGACGCGCCCGAAAAGATCGCCATTGCAACCTCGGAAAGCCGCAGCCATCCGGTGTTCGGCCTCTGGCCCGTCTCGCTTGCCGGCGATCTCGAGTCCTGGATCGCCACCGATGAGAAACGTCGCGTCCGTGACTTCCTCTTACGGCATGACGTTACGGAAGTTTCCTTTCCGCTGCGTCCGACACGGGCGAGCCTTCTCGATCCGTTCTTCAACGTCAACACGCCTGACGACCTCGCCGAGGCCGAGCGCTGGCTGAAGGCTCTCGCCTGATGACCGCACCCAGGATATTCGGCATTGCCGGCTGGAAGAATTCAGGAAAGACCGGACTGGCTGTCCGGCTCGTCGAGGAATTCACGCGACGCGGCTATCGCATCTCGACCATCAAACATGCCCATCACGACTTCGATATCGACAAGGTCGGCGCCGATAGCTACCGCCATCGGCAGGCCGGCGCTCACGAAGTCACGATCGTATCCGGCACGCGCTACGCAATCATGCACGAACTGCGCGGCGCGCCGGAACCGACGTTCGAGGAGATCCTCGGCCGCATCGCTCCTTGCGACCTCGTGCTGATCGAGGGCTACAAGCGCGAGCCCATTCCGAAGATCGAGGCGCGGCGCCTTGAATCGACAAACCGCGAACCGCTGGCGCCCACTGATCCCTACATCGTGGCGATCGCGGCCGACCACACGGTCGAGGCAGCCACCCTGCCCGTATTCGACCTAGACGACACGGTCGCCATCGCCGATTTCATCGCGACGACGGTTGGACTGCAGCCGCAGACATGAAAAAGGCCGCCGGTCACCCGGCGGCCTCCTGCATTCAAGCTCCGTTCTGCCTTAGTTGCGCGAGGCAACCGGCCTTACCAGCGCAGTCACGCGGCGGATGGTAACGCGGCGGTTTTCCTGGTTCGGTCCCTGCGTGTTGACCTTCAGGTAACGCTCCCCGTAACCCTGCGTCGCAAGGTTTTCAGGCGGGATGCCATAGACGTCGGTCATCACGTTCGCGACCGATTCGGCGCGCTGGTCGGACAGTACGAGGTTGCTCTGGTCGGAACCGACAGCATCCGTGTGACCTTCGATCAGGAAGGTTTCCGACGGATCCTTGCGCAGCACTTCGTTGATCGCGTCGGCGACCTTGCGCAGGCTGCGCGCCTGGCTCATCGGGATTTCGGCGCTACCGGTCGCAAAGGTAATCGTATCGAGGTCGATACGGCGTACCTTGTCGCGGATACGAGCAGAATACTTCACCTCGTCGAGCGAATAGACGCGCTCGACTGGCTCGACCGGCGGCTCGCGCAGGAAGTCGTAATAGTCACGATCGTCGTCGCTGCTCGTGTCCATGATGTAGTCCCGCAGCGGAATGCGCAGGCGCATCGGTGGCAGGTCGGCACCCGGATCCTGGAAGTAGCTGCGATCGGGATCGTCATAGAGTTCCGGCGAATAGTAGAGCACCGATTCCCGACCACGATTATCGATGCGCGAGCGCTGGATGATATCGCCGTAGCGGTTGCGGACCGTCACGATCTGGTAGCCATCACGGTCGATCGTCTCGCGATAACGGTCGCGCGGCAGCTGCTCGTACATCGGCCGTTCGCCATCCCTGAGGAAGCGGCGGTCGTCATCGCCACGCACATAGGTCTGGTTGTTGAACTGGATGATCACGCGGTTGTCGTTGCCGCGCTGGCCGAACTGCGCGCCATCGGGCCGCTGGAACTGCGGGCGACGATCAAGGCGCTCGCCCTGCTCGCTGGTAACTGCCTCGATCTTGATCGGAGGGCGTCTTTCACCGCTGGGCGCGACCTGCGCATCGGCGTCCGACTTCGGAACGCGAACCTGCTGCTCCTGGCCGCGCTGCTTGTCGCGGTCGCGGCGGGACTGCACACCACCGGAGCGGTCGGCATCCTTGTCGCTATCGAGAACGGCGGCACCGTTTTCAACAGGAAGCACAACGGTTTCCGTGCTCTTGCTCGGATCGGCAGCGATTTCCTTGCGCCGCTCGAGTTCCTTGGGGGTGATCTTCTCCGGCGCAGGAATGACCTGCTCGGCCTGACCCGCTGCAGGCTGTCCGGCCACGCCGCCTTCAGGCTGCGTGGGAGCGATCTGCTCGCCCTGCTGCTGCGCGGGTGCTGTCTCGAGCTGCGGCTTTGCCGGTGCTTCGCCGACCGCTGGCTGTTCCTGGTTGGGCGCCTTGCCCGTTACCGGCTCGTTGCCGTTCTGAGGCTTGGCGGCCTTCTCCGGCGCGGACTGTTCCTGCTGGGCCGGCGCCTGTTCCGCAGCCGGCTTCTGGCCTTCGGGCGCAGCCTCGGCGGCCGGCTTCTTCCGCGGCTTCACGGGCTGGTCTGTGCCTTCCGCTACCGGCTTGCCGTTCTTGCCTGATGGCTGCTGCTCGGGAGCAACCTGCTCCTGTTGCGGCGCTGCAGGTTCCGCCTGCGGAGCAGCCTGCTCCTGCTGCTGCGGGGCGGCTTCCTCCTGCTGCTTCTGTTGCTTGTCGCGCTTGTTATGGCGCGGCTTCTGCTGATTGTCGGCAGGCTGCTGCTCGGGAGCGACCTGCTCCTGTTGCGGTGCTACGGGTTCAGCTTGGGGGGCAGCCTGTTCGGCGGCCGTCTGCTTGCGCTTTCTCGGCGCCTCGGCAGGTGCTTCCTGCTGCTGCTGAGCAGGTTCGGTCGCCTGCTGCTCGGCTGCGGGTTCACGCTGCTTCTGCTTGCGTGGCTTTTCGACAGGCGCTTCTTCCTGCTGCTGTTGTTGCGGCGCCTGTTCGGCTGCCGGCTCGCGCTGCTTGCGTGGCTTTTCAGCCGGAGCTTCCTGCTGCTGCGGAGCCTCTTCGGCGGCAGGTTCGCGCTGCTTGCGGGGCTTTTCGGCGGGCGCCTGCTGCTGGTCGCCACCGCCTTCGGCCTGCTTCTTGTGCCGTTTTTTCAGAATTTCTTCATCCGACGGCGCATCCGGCGCAGCCTCTTGCGCAACCTCGATGGTGCCGGCGGGCTGCACGGCGGGGCTGGTCTGCTCGACGCTGGTGGCTGCCGCAAACACGTGCACGGGCTGCATCACCATGGACAGGGACAGCAGCGGAAACGCGGCGCTGGCAAACAGTCTGGATCTCATTCCCATTAGGGCTCCTCATTGATTCTTCTTATCTTCGGCGCGGTCGTTGCGGCGTTCTTTTCTGACACACACTCGTCTCAGGGAATCGAACACACGCGAATTTGTTCCACGCGTTCTAAGACCTGCCTGATTAACCCGTTCTGAATATGGCAGACTGCGCACGTTCATCTTCGCCACAGTTTACAATGGTTGAGAGACCAGCGATTCCTGTTGCAATTTTAGCAAAAAGCGTTTGAGTATCGCCTCAAGGCGTTGCCAGGCAGCGCCGATCTGCGCCGCCGACGCAAAACAAAAATACGGACGGCGGCCACCAACAGAGAGGACTCTCATGCGTATCTCCACCCGTATTCTCGCAGCCGCCTCGATTGCCGCGATGTCTCTTTTCGCCGGCTCTGCAATGGCAGACGGCGAGAAGTATGTCATCGGCACCGACTCCACCTACCCGCCCTTCGAGTATGTAGACGCCAGCGGCCAATTCCTCGGCTTCGACATGGACATCGCCCGCGCGCTCTGCGCCGAAATGAAGGCGGACTGCACCATCGTCAGCAGCGACTGGGACGGCATCATCCCCGGCCTCAACGCCAAGAAGTTCGACATGATCATCTCGTCCATGTCGATCACGCCTGAGCGTTCCAAGCTCGTCGACTTCACCAACAAGTACTATAACACCCCGCCGGCAATCGCCGTGCCGAAGGACTCGACCGTGACTGACGTTGCCGGCCTCAAGGGCAAAGTCATCGGCGCGCAGACGTCGACAACGCATGCCAACTACGCCGAAAAGCACCTGCCCGACACCGAGCTGAAGCTCTACCCGACGGCTGACGAGTATAAGCTCGACATCGCCAACGGCCGCGTCGATGCCGTCATCGACGACATCGTCGTGTTGTCGCAGTGGGTGAAGTCCGACGCCGGCGCTTGCTGCAAGATCCTGACGCCGCTCCCGGTCGACAAGGAGATCAACGGCGTTGGCGCCGGCATTGCCGTCCGCCAGGGCGATCCGCTGCGCGAAAAACTGAACACGGCGATTGCCGCGATCCGCGCCAACGGCACCTACAAGAAGATCCAGGACAAGTACTTCGACTTCAACGTTTACGGCGACTGATAAAATCTGTAGGTCGCTACATTAGATGGTGGCGGAAGGCTTGCCCTTCCGCCATTTTTGTTTGACAAAGATTGAAAGATCAAAGCGGCATAAGCCGCGAGGGGAAAAGCATAATGGGCGGATTATTTTCCGCGCTGGGCTCTCTATGGGCCGCGATAGGATATGTCTTCGATCCGCTTTGCGGACCTGTGGGCCTCTTCACTTGGTTCGGCTCGTCCACGATCCTTGCCTGTGGCGACACCGGCTGGGGCGACGAGATCGCAGCCGGCCTGAAAGTCACCGTTGCGGTTGCGCTCGTGACGCTGCCGATCGGCCTTCTGATCGGTTTCGTCGTTGCACTTGGCCAGCAGTCGGAGGAAAAATCCGTACGCTTGGCGGCCGGCATCTATACGACGATTTTCCGCGGTCTGCCGGAACTGCTGACCCTCTTCATTATCTACTATGGCATGCAGATCCTGATCCAGGCCGTGCTTGCCTACGCCGGCTATGACGGGCGGATCGAAATCAACGCCTTCATCGCAGGCGTTATCGCGCTCTCGGTTGTTTTCTCCGCCTATTGTTCGGAAGTGTTGCTGTCGGCGTTCCGCGCCATTCCGAAAGGCCAGTATGAGGCCGGTGACGCACTCGGCTTCCACCGGGGCCGCACGCTGATGCTGATTGTCCTGCCGCAGCTGGTGCGCATCGCCCTGCCCGGTCTTGTGAACCTGTGGATGATCCTGCTCAAGGACACATCCTACGTGTCGATCATCGGGCTCGCGGACATTCTGCGCCAGACCGGCGTCGCGGTTAAGGTAACCAAGCAGGCGTTCCTGTTCTACATCGTCGCCTGCGCGCTCTATCTCGGCCTTGCGATCATTTCTTCCTTCGGCCTGCGCTACATCGAACGCTGGGCCAAGCGCTCGGAGGTCCGCCGATGAGCCACGCTGAAGTCCTCATACCGCCGCAACCGGCGCCGAAGGTCGAGCATACGAGCTTGAACGCAACGCGTATCACCGGCTATTTCTTCGTCGGATTGTGGATCGTACTCGCCATCTCGCTGGTCGGCATGATCATCAAGGGCTGGGACCCGGGCAATTTCACGCGCTACGGGCCACGCTACATCCACGGCCTGTTCACGACGATCGCACTGGTCACCATATCGGTGATCTTCGGCGCGATCCTCTCGTTGCCGCTGGCCTTCGCGCGCATGTCGAAGAACAAGGTCATCAACGGCCTCGCTTATGCCTATGTCTATGTCTTCCGCGGCACGCCGCTGCTCGCTCAGCTCTTCCTGATCTACTACGGTCTCGGCGGCTTCCGGCCTGAACTTGAGGCCGTCGGTCTCTGGTGGTTTTTCCGTGACGCCTGGTATTGCGGCCTTTTCGCGATGACGATCAACACCGCGGCCTATCAGGCCGAAATCCTGCGCGGCGCGATCGAGAGCGTACCGCATGGCCAGCACGAGGCGGCGGCCTCGCTCGGTATTCACAAGGCGGTCGCCTTCCGCAAGATCATCCTGCCGCAGGCGTTGATCGTGGCCCTGCGCCCCTACGGCAACGAGATCATTCTCCTGATCAAGGGCTCGGCCGTCGTGGCGATCATCACCGTTCTCGACCTGATGGGCGAGACGCGCTACGCCTTCTCGCGCACCTTCGACTACCAGACCTATCTGTGGGCGGCGATCTTCTACCTCGCCATGGTCGAGACCCTGCGCCATCTCTGGGCTTGGATCGAGCGCCGATTGACCCGACACCTCAAGCGCTGACCGCGTTGGCAGCACTCAACTCAGAGAGCTGCTAACGCATTGAAAAAAGAAATAAAAATATATCCGATCGACATTCCGCAAGCTTCGGTTAACCATGTCATGGTTCCATTTCATGTAGCGCTAATAAGCGCTGCATGGGAACCAGAGGCTAGACGACGATGCACAAGGAACTCGAAAAGCAGCTTCAGGGCTACGGCCTGACAACCGCCCAGATCATCTACCGCATGCCGGATCACCAAGCCATCCTCCAGACCTACATCTGGCAGGACTACGATTTGGCACCGGAGTTTCCGGAGATGCGCAGCTTCCTCAAATTCTGGCAGGAGAAGCTCGATGGCCCGCTTCACTCCGTACGCTACATTCACCGCAAGCTAATATCGGCCACGGAATGGCGCTCCCTGAAGGGTGAATTCATCATCAACTGACAGCTCTATCGAGCCGGTCAGACATGCGCTTCCCCATGGAAGAACTCGCCACGTTCCGTTTCGCGAAGAAGCGCACCATAGAGAATGCCGATATAGAGCACGGCAACGATTGAAATCACGGCCCAGCCTGGAATGGGCCCCAGCGCCGCATTGTCGACCACATACGACCAGGAATGTGCCTGTGTCTGCGTATCGCCTTCTGTCTGCAGCTTGGGCGTCGTGATTTTCAGGCACCATGCGAGCAGCAGGATGAGGTACATCCAGCAATAATTCCGGCGCAGCCGCCGACGGATCGCGGCGCGATAGCTCAGCAGAAACTCCGGCTTGCGCAGGCTTGCCGCAATCTTCGCAGCCCAGTCGCTTCGCGGCGCCGTGCCCGGCGACAGGATCTCGGCGAAATAGCTGCGCTCCAGCTGCCGGATGCGCGCCCTGTATATATCGAAGAAGCGATAGCGCCGCGCCTCGATGACAAGCAGAAGCGTGATCAGCATCATGCCAAACAACAGCACCCCATGGTGCGACGTCGGCGACGACAGGGATACCGACAGGAGTGCTGCAGAAACGGTGATCGCCCAGTTCGATGTCCGGTCGATCCGGTCGCGCCAACTCGTCATCCGGCCAAGCTCGCCACGATAATAGTGGCTCAGCGTGTTCGTCACCTCGCCCGCACTCGCCGGAAGCGCCGGCCGCGGGCTCTCCATCTCACCGTCCAACGGTGCGTTACCGGGCTGCGCGATCATGGTCATTTCCTCCATTTGTTCTCATTGAATTAGGAATGACTTACTTTGCGCGCGCAACGTCGCCATTGCAAAAGGCATTCAGTCGCCGTAGAGGCTCCGCAAGAGACAAAAATTGTGGTGAGAGACATGGCCAAGAAGATCGACGAAGACGCACTGGCGGAAGCCTATAATCGCGCACTCGCCCTTGAGAAGGCCGGCGACGTCGACGCAGCCGTCAAGGCCTACGAAGAAGTCCTTGCCATCGATCCCGACGATCACGGCGGCGCCGCCGTCCGCATCGCCGCCATGGGTCGCGGCGAAACGCCGAGCAAGGCACCGGATGCCTATGTCGAGACCCTCTTCGACCAGCATGCAGAAGTCTTCGAGGACGTGCTCGTCGAACAGCTTGGCTATCACGTGCCCATGCTGGTTCGCCAGCGCATCCAGAGCCTGGAACTCGGCCCGTTCAAGCGCATGCTCGACCTCGGCTGCGGCACCGGCCTGACTGGCGGCACGCTTCGCGACATCTGCGAAGAGATGACCGGCATCGACATTTCCGAGAACATGGTCGAGATCGCCCATGAAAAGGACCTCTACGAAACCCTGTTCGTCGCCGAGGTCGAGGACTTCCTCGATGACAACGACGAAGAGCCCTTCGACCTGATCACTGCAACCGATGTCCTGCCCTATCTCGGCGCGCTGGAGCCTCTGTTCTTCGGCGCCGCCGAAAACATGGTGTCGGGCGGCATCTTCGTGTTCTCCTCCGAAACCCTGCCGGAGGAAGCGCTTGGCGGTCGCGCCTACATGGTCGGCCCGCATCAGCGCTTTGCCCATTCCGACGCCTACGTCCGCGAACGACTGGCGGCCACCGGTTTCGACCTGATCGAAATCACCGACATCAACGTCCGCATGGAAGAGGGCCAGCCGACGCCCGGCCATCTGGTCGTCGCTCGCCTCAGATAACACCGCGACAACCACAATCATTGATTGCGGTAGATTGGTTGCGTAACCATGAGAAGTACATCATCCTCCCAATGTTTTGTTGGGGGGCAAGATGGATACATCATCGTGGAGTGGCCTGTTCGTCAGCCTGGTGGGCACGCCCGAGGCTATTTTGTTCTACCTTTCCGGCATCAACTGGTACGCTCTGGGCATTGCGGTCCTGAGCCCGCTGCTGATGTTGTTTGCGCGACAGGAAATCAGGTTGAGGCGATTGCGCTCCATCCAGGACTTCCTGACCACATTCAAGCTGCCAGGGGTCAAGGGAACGACCCTCTCCACCGAGCCTCGCTCCGCTGATGCGGTGCCGAACGCCGACCCGACCAACGACAACACCACGACGAAAGCCTCGCCCGGCTCTGAAGATCAACCCAATCCATCCTTCGAATACGTCAAGTCGAAGTACATTTCCGACCTAAGGCTCAGCGCAAAATATGACGATCAGCAGCGTTTGAAAGACGCCAAGACGGACGTCGACCGTATCAATATCTACATCGAGATAGCCTGCCGACCATTCCAGAGCGCAAATGTTCGGCTTTATCTGGCCTCGCTGAGCTTCATGTTGGTGTCCTACTACGGCTTCAAGCTGTTCTTCACCGCGCTCGGATATGGGACCGGGGTCGAGTGCGTCCCGGCGACCGGATGCAATCTCACGCTCTCGGAAACAATCGGCGCGTTCGCCTTCGTCGGTGCCTACGTCGCGGCGCTGCGCATGTTGCTACGCTCGCTTGCCATCTTCGATCTCAACGCGTTTACCTTCCTGCGGCAGGCCGGCGAGATGGCTGCGACAGTGCTTGTGGTAATCCTGCTCTACAACGCATTTCCAACCATCACCTCGCCCGTCTCCCTTTCCGGCATCGTGAACATACAACAGACGACCGGCACGGCCTCGACGGAAACCGCTGTTGCCGAGCCTCAGGCGTCAGCGAAAGAAGCACCGACAGACGACAGTACCGACGACGACAGGATTTCGAGCGTCTGGCTGGCGCTCGCGGTGCTGCTCGGTCTGCTGCCCCAAAGCTCGAGCAAGTTCCTCCTGCTGAAACTGCGGGCGTTCGTTCCCTGGGCAAAGATAGCCGACGACCGCTTCGCGGAGATCACCAAGACGGTCTCGCCTGACATTATCGACGGCATCGACTTCGAGACACGTTTCCGGCTCGAAGAATGCGGCATCTACGACGTCCAGAACCTCGCGACCTATAACCCGATCATGCTCTTCATCGAGACGCCCTTTGGTGTCTTCCAGTGCATCGATTGGGTGGCGCAGGCGCAGCTATGCCACATCCTCGGACCTGAGAAATTCCTGACCTTCCGCGAGCTGAACATCAGGACGATCTTTGACCTGGAGCGCGCCATAGAAAGCATGCAAGCCCCGGACGCATATGATGCGATGTGCGCGACGGTCTTGCTCGCCCCAACGCAGAACCTTCGGTCAATCACGGAAATCTCCGGCTTCAAATTCTTCATCGGCCGGCCCGACGCTCCCAAGGCGGAAACCTTGGACCAGTATTTCGAGTGGCTGAACAGCCGCATCGCCGACAAGAACGGCACGACCGCCGCTATCGAGCATCTGATGTCCTGGATCGGTGACGATCTTCATGTGCGCCGGCTGCGACGCCTGTGGAACGACATTGCCGACAGCCTGGAACCGAACTCGGAATACCTGAAGGACTCCAAGCGCAATCCGGCCAATGCCATGAAACACGCCGCCGAATAGTTATCCGTACGGCAAACTATTCGCTTCCCTCCGCACGCAAAGGCTGATACTTATCCAATCAGATAAGTTTCGCCGAGGAGGACGTCGCGTGTCGCTTACTCTCTATGGTCATCCGCTTGCATCCTTTTGCCACAAGGTCCTGATTGCGCTCTACGAGAACGGCACACCGTTCGACAATCTGATCGTTGACCTCGCCGACGAACGTTCGCGCGCCGAGTTCGTCCGTCTCTGGCCCGTCGGCAAGATGCCGATGCTTCGCGACACGGCGCGCAATCACATCATTCCGGAAACGACGATCATCATCGAATATCTGGATCGGCACTATCCCGGGCCTGCCCGGCTGCTGTCGGACGACGAGGATCAGGCGCTCCGGATCCGACTGTGGGACCGCTTCTTCGATCTATACGTCCAGACGCCGATGCAGAAGATCGTTGCCGACAAGCTGCGACCCGAGGGCTCCAAGGATCGATACGGTGTCGACGAGGCCCGCAGCGCATTGGTCATGGCCTATGACATGGTCGAGGAACAGCTGGCCGATCATGACTGGATCATCGGCGATAACTTCACCATGGCGGACTGCGCCGCCGCACCCGCCCTCTTCTACGCCGAAACGCTCGTGCCATTCGGCGACGGTCGCCCGCGGCTCGAAGCCTACTACAATCGCCTTCTATCGCGGCCGTCATTTGCAAGGGTGCTGGACGAAGCCCGCCCCTATTTCAAGTTCTACCCCTATGCCGACCGGCTTCCCGATCGTTTCCGTGATCCCGAGATCCCCGAATGATGCAGGAACCAGCTGCCCTCGACCGTATGTTCCACGCACTCTCCGATCGCAGCCGCCGCGGCATGGTCGATCGGCTCGGACGTGGTCCGGCCTCGGTGTCGGAGCTGGCCGCTCCGCTTTCGATGGCGCTGCCCACCGTCATGAAACATCTCGGCGTACTGGAAGACAGCGGGCTTGTAAGCTCGCAAAAGAACGGTCGCGTGCGCACCTACCATCTCAGGAAAGACGCGCTCGGCGATGTCGAGCGCTGGCTCGCGGAGCGCCGGGCAAGTTGGAACAAGGCATTCGACCGGTTGGACCACTTCCTAGCAGACGAACCATCGGAGTAGGCAAAACATGAAAACGCATTCCGCCAGCCATACGACGTTGACGATCGAGCGCACACTTCGCGCGCCCCTTGCCCGCGCGTTTCGCGCCTGGGCAAATCCCGAGGCCAAACGCCAGTGGTTCGCCTGTCATGACGAGTGGGTACCGCTCGATTACAGCCTGGACTTCCGGATCGGCGGCACCGAGCAAAACCGCGTCGCAGACAGCAGCGGCATCGTGCATGCCTATTCAGCCATCTATCTCGACATCGTTCAGGACGCACGCATCATCTACGCCTACGACATGAAACTTGACGATGCGACGATCTCCGCATCGCTCGCCACCGTGGCGTTCGAGACCACATCGGCAGGAACGAAGATGATGTTCACCGAACAGGTCGTGTTTCTCGACGGCTATGCCGACAACGGTTCCCGATTACAGGGAACCGAAATCCTGCTCGATCGCGTACAGGCCTTCGTCGAGCGTGAGACGAGCATCGTCCACTAGGCTCCATCCGTCCCGAGAATGGCGGCAAGCAGCCTGCCTTCAAGTTCCGCCAGCGCCGGATTGCCGTGGCGGCGCGGATGCGGATAGGGGATCGCCAGATCAAGAGCGACGCGTCCCTCGTCGAGCACGATCACCCGGTCGGCCAGATGCACGGCTTCGCTGACGTCATGAGTGACAAGAACCGCGGTGAAGCCCAGTTCCCGCCAGACGCGGTTCAGCAGCTCCTGCATGCTGATCCGGGTCAGTGCGTCGAGCGCGCCGAGCGGCTCGTCGAGCGTAAGCACGCCCGGCTTGCTCACGAGAGCCCGTGCCAGCGCCACGCGCTGCCGCTGCCCGCCGGAAAGCCGCGCCGGCCACTCCTTGCTCTTCTCCGCAAGCTGCACCTCGGCCAGAGCAACCTCGACCTCGCGGCTCGCCAGCCGCTTGTCCACCTTGTCGCCCAGCCCGACCGCGACATTCTCGGCAACACTGAGCCACGGCAGCAGGCGCGGCTCCTGGAAGACGATCCGCGCATTGGCGTTGGCATCGCCGCCATCGGCATTTTCGAAATGCAGTTCGCCGGATGTCGGTTTGTCCAGCCCCATCAGGATACGCAGCAGCGTGCTCTTGCCGCAGCCGCTCTTGCCGATGACCGCGACAAACTGGCCCGCCGGAATGTGGAGGTTGATGCCGCGCAGCACGCGGTTGCCGCCGAAGCTCTTCTCGAGCCCCTTCAGCGTGATTGATGCAGCCCCTTCAGCCGTCGAAACCGCCCGGTCGTGTTCATATTCGGGCTCGTCGACGGCACCTTGATAACGCTCATGCGCGATGAGGGTCATGGCGTCACTCCTATTTCTGGTAAACCGGGTTCCATTTCAGCGCACGGCGCTCAAGCGCACGGGCAACAACGTCGGCCAGCTTGCCAAGCACGGCGTAGATCACCAACGCGAGCACGACGACGTCGGTCATCATGAATTCACGCGCATTGTTCGCCATGTGGCCGATGCCAGACGAGGCAGCGATCGACTCCGAGACGATCAGCGTCAGCCACATGATGCCGAGCGCGTAGCGAAGGCCGACGAAGATCGAGGGCAAGGCACCAGGAAAGATCACCTTCCGGAACAGCGTCCAGCTGCCCATGCCGTACACCCGACCCATCTCGATCAGATCGCGATCGACGTTGCGCACGCCATGATAGGTATTCAGGTAGACGGGAAAGAGCACGCCGAGCGACGTCAGAAACAGCTTCGATTCCTCGCCGATCCCGAACCAGAGGATAACCAGCGGGATCATCGCGAGGTGCGGAATGGTGCGCAGCATCTGCACTGTCGTGTCGGTCAGCTGCTCCGATACCTTCGAGACACCGTTGGCGATCCCGAGCAGGAAGCCGATTGCGCCGCCCACCAGCAATCCGCCGAACGCACGCGCGGCACTGACGAGAATATCGTGGGGCAGCTGCCCGGTGATGGTCGTTGCCCAGAAAGCGAGAGCAACGTCCACCGGTGGCGGCATGATGCGTGACGAGATCCAGCCGGCGGAGGACGCAAGCTGCCAGACGGCGACGATCCCGACCGGCACCAGATACGGGAGAAGCGTCTCGCGTTTCGGCAACGAAAGGCTAAGGCGCGCCCTGCCCTCTGTGCGTTCGGTCAACGCCCGTCCAATCGGCGTATCGAATGTCGACATGAAGTTTTCCTCGCTTATGCCCGATGCCACGTCGTCGACGTCAGTGGTTTCATTTCGCAGTGCATTCATTCAACTGAACGCGCCGCCCGCTATCGACGGACGGCGCGGGGAAAGCGGATCAGGAGCCCGAAACCACCTTGAGGTTTCCGCCGTGGCTGCCGCCACCAAAGACCTGGCGTTTGCCGAAGTCGCTCTGGAAACCGTGGCGCTGCTCCTCGCGGGTGATCCCCAGTTCCGGAAACAGCAGTTCGGCCACCCGGTACGCTTCTTCGAGGTGCGGATAGCCCGAACCGATCACGGTATCGATGCCGACATCCTGGTATTCGCGCAGACGCGCCGCCACCGTCTTCGGCGACCCGACCAGTGCCGTGCCTGCGCCGGCACGCACCAGTCCGACACCCGCCCAGAGGTTCGGGGAAACCTCGAGCCTATCTCGACGACCACCATGGAGCGCTGCCATGCGCTTCTGTCCAACGGAGTCGGATTCGTTGACGAAGCGCTCCTGTGCTTCGCGGATCGTCTCGTCGTCGAGCTTCGAAATGAGCCGGTCAGCCGCGGCCCAGGCTTCCTCGTCCGTCTCGCGCACGATGAAGTGCAGACGGATACCGAAGCTGACGTCGCGGCCCTTCTGCGCGGCTGCGGCGCGTACCTTCTTCACCTTCTCCGCAACCTGTGCCGGTGGCTCGCCCCAGGTCAGATACTTGTCGACGCGGCCGACCGAGAAATCGATGCCGGCATCCGAGGAGCCACCGAAATAGAGCGGTGGCCGCGGATTCTGCACTGAGGGAAAGCCGAGGCGCGCGTTGGTCGCCTTGATATATTTGCCGTCATAGCTCGCCACACCCTTCTCGAGCAGCTCCTCGAACACCGTGAAGAACTCGTCGGCATGGGCATAGCGTTCGTCATGCGCCAGATGGATGCCGTCGCCGGCGAGCTCCGCGGGGCTGCCGCCCACGACGATGTTGAGCAACAGGCGGCCGTTGGAGATACGGTCAAGTGTCGTCGTCAGGCGCGCGTAATAGGCAGGCGACGCGGTGCCCGGACGGATGGCAACGAGGAAATTCAGCTTCTGCGTCTGGGCCGCCAGTGCCGCCGCTGTCACGAAGGACTCTTCGCAAGAGACACCCGTCGGCAACAACACGCCGGAATAGCCGAGGCGGTCCACCGCTTGGGCAATCTGCGTGAGATAACCGATCTCAGGTGCGCGGTTCAGTTCGTCCGAACCGAGATATGCGCCGTCGCCCGACGTTGGGATGAACCAGAGAAAGTTGATGGGATCGTGTTTGGCAGTCATTGGAGGTGATCCTCTTTACTGGAAAAATGAGTTCAGCTCGCCTTCGGACGCCAGACGATATCGCTGACGTTGAGCTGCCTCGGCACGACGCCGAGCTTGTAGAAATCGTCGGCCAATGATTGCTGGTAGGTCAGAGCCTGGTCGGGGAAGAGTGACACCTTGCCGAGATCGGCCTGGCTGCGCGTCAGTGTCACGCGCGTGATGTCGGCGGGAACGCCGGTGATCTCGGAAAGTGTCTTGACCGTCCCGTCCAGATCCGCTTGCGCCGCAGCGCCGACCTTCGCCAGTTCATCGATCACATCGGCGATGATCTCAGGATGGGCTGCCGTGAAAGTGCCATTGCCAAGGAAGTAGCCCCAATTGTCGAGCAACCCTTCCGACGTCGTCACCACCCGCGTCTGCGGGTCTGCCTCAGCGACCGCGAAGAAGGGATCCCATATCGCCCAGGCATCGATCGCGCCGTTCTTGAAGGCCGCGCCGGCATCCGGCGGCGGCAGGTCCACTTCAGTAATATCCGAAAGCGAAAGCCCTGCCTTGGCGAGCACCTTGAGCGCGAAGTTGTGAGCGCTCGAGCCGCGTTTGTAGGCGAGCTTCTTGCCCTTCAGATCCTCGATGGTCTGGATCGGCGAGTCCTTGTGGACCAGCAGTCCGTGAAAAGCCGCCGGCCCACGGTATGCGCCGACGTAAAGGAGGTTGCCACCTGCCGCCTGCGCGAAGAGCGGCGGCACGTCGCCGGTGACGCCCAAGTCGAGCGCGTCGGCACCAACGGCTTCGAGCAACGGCGGCCCGGAAGTGAACTCGTTCCATTCGACGCTGACACCCTTGGCTTCCAGACGCTTTTCGAGCGCGCCCGTACGCCGCGCCAGCGCCAGCACGCCGAACTTCTGCCAGCCGATACGCAGCGTCGTCTGCACGGCACTGGCTGTCCGCACCTGCGGCAGGATCGTGCTTGCCGCTGTGGCGCCGATGAGGCCTAGTGTCTGTCTGCGGGTGAACATCGTATATCCCTCTCGTGATGGCTGCTCTTCGTGTCAGCCTGTCGCTTCATGAGATAATAGTGACATAGACGACCAATTAGATCGACAATATCATTTTTCTATTCTATTCGCTTTGCAGGAATAAATTTCCCCGGTCCGCGGCATGCTGTTCGCTTTCATGCCGCGGAAGAAAAATGCCTCGATCGGGATGACGCTCTCAGCTGGCCTTCGGACGCCAGACGATATCGCCCGTTTTCAGCTTCTTCGGTACGATACCAAGATTGAAGAACTCGTCCGCCAGCGCCTGTTGGTAGGCCGCAGCCTCGTCGGTGATGGTCGAAACGCTACCGAGGTCAGCTCCCGGCCGTGTCAGCGACACGCGGGTCACATCCGACGGAACCCCAGTGATCTCCGAGAGCTCCTTTACCGTATCGTCCAGCTTGCCCTGCGCCGACCGGCCCACCTTGGCAAGCTCGTCGATCACATCGACCACCACCGGCCCGTTCGCCTCGGTGAACTCGGCATTCGCCAGGAAGTAGCTGTAGGAATCCACGATGCCTTCCGCGGTCGACAGGATCCGCGTCTGCGGATCGGCTTCGACAATCGCGAGATAGGGATCCCAGATCGACCATGCGTCGATACTGCCATTCTTGAATGCAGCGGCGGCATCTGGCGGCGACAGATCGACCGCCTCGACGTCGTCGATGGCGAGGCCCGACTTGCGCAGGATCTTGACCGTGACGTTATGGGCGCTCGAGCCGCGTTTGAACGCCACCTTCTTGCCCTTCAGGTCCTCAACCGTCTTGATCGGCGAATCCTTGCGGACGACGATGGCAGACCCCGCGGGGCTGCCGCGATAGGTGCCGACATAATAGAGGTGGCCGCCTGCGGCCTGCGCGAACAGTGGCGGCACATCGCCTGTCGTGCCGAAATCGAGCGCGCCGGCTCCAAGGGCTTCGAGCAGCGGCGGACCGGAGGTAAACTCCGACCAGCTGACCGTGATCCCCTTGTCGGCAAGCCGTTGTTCAAGCGCGCCACGGCGCTTGGCGAGCGCCAGAACGCCGTTTTTCTGCCAGCCGATGCGAAATTCCGTGGCTGCTGCGCGGGCCGGCCGCACGGCAGGCAGCAAAGCCGTTGCCGCGGCGGCGCCGAAGAGCCCCAATGTCTGACGACGTGAAATCATGCCAATCCCCCTTGTTTCTGCGCCTTCCGATACGGATGAAGTGGCGCATTTCGCTTGTGGTGACTTGATACTGATCAAATCCATAAAATATATCGACATTTTTATTTGTCATATTCGCTGCCGCTGAAATTTTCCCGACCCGATTTTACCGATTCAGCGGAATTTTCTTCCAAGCGAACGATCCACCGACCCGCACGTGATGGCTTTTCGCCTGCCTTTCTTTCCGCTAAGCCTCGTTCTCGACATTCATGAAAGGGATAAGACATGGCAAAAGTCGCATTCATCGGTCTCGGCGTGATGGGGTTCCCCATGGGGGGTCACCTGAAGGTGAAAGGCGGCCATGACGTCACGGTCTACAACCGTACCGCCGCAAAGGCGGACGACTGGGTCGCGAAATTCGGCGGCAAGTCCGCCCCGACGCCGGCCGAAGCAGCCCGCGATGCAGACTTCGTCTTTACCTGCGTCGGCAATGACGATGATCTCCGCTCGGTGACATCGGGCGAAAATGGCGTGCTGCAGACCATGAAGCCCGGTGCAATCCTGATCGACAACACCACTGCCAGCGCCGAAGTTGCCCGCGAACTCTACGCCGCAGCCAAGGAAAAGGACGTCGGCTTCATCGATGCGCCGGTTTCCGGTGGCCAGGCCGGCGCCGAAAACGGCGTCCTCACCGTCATGTGCGGCGGCGACGAAGCCACCTACGAAACGGCAAAGCCGATCATCGACGCCTATGCCCGCATGGTGGGGTTGATGGGCGCGGCTGGCGCCGGACAGCTGACCAAGATGATCAACCAGATCTGCATCGCCGGCGTCGTTCAGGGCCTTGCCGAGGGCATCCATTTCGGCAAGCGGGCCGGCCTCGACATTGAAAAGGTGGTCGAAGTGATCTCCAAGGGCGCGGCAGGCTCCTGGCAGATGGAGAACCGCCACAAGACGATGAACGTCGGCAAGTACGACTTCGGCTTTGCCATCGACTGGATGCGCAAGGATCTCGGCATCGTTCTCAACGAGGCTCGCAGCAACGGCGCCAAGCTACCCCTGACGGCCCTCGTCGACCAGTTCTATGGCGATGTCCAGGCCATGGGCGGCAACCGCTGGGATACGTCCTCCCTGCTTGCCCGCCTCGAAAAATGATCGGCCCCTCCTCCAGCGCAACCGAACTGATCGCGCATCTGCAATCGCTGCGCTCGCAGGATAATATCGCCGGGATGGCCCGCTTCGGCATCGTCACAGATACCGCGCTTGGCCTTTCCAATCCCGACCTGCAACGCATCGCCCGCGCCGTGAAGAAAGATCATGCGCGGGCGCTCGAACTGTGGGCGAGTGACATCCGCGAGGCGCGCATGCTCGCGCTCTATACCGCCGAGCCGAAGAGCCTCACCGCCACCCTCGCCCGCCAATGGGCAAGCGACTTCAAGTCATGGGAGATCGTCGACACGGCAGCCGATCTCTTCATCGAAGCGCGCCTTTTGCAACTGATCCCGGAATTCGCCGCGGATGACCGAGAGTTTGTCCGCCGAACCGCGTTTGCGATGATCGCATCGGCCGCTGTCCACATGAAGAAGGAACCGGACGAAACCTTGCTGACCTGGCTCCCGCTCATCGAGGCCCATTCCACCGACCCTCGCAATTTCGTGCGAAAGGCGGTCAACTGGGCGCTGAGAAACACCGGAAAGCGCAATCGCCGCTGTCACGGCCCAGCGCTGGCGCTTGCCGAACAGTTGGCCGCGAGCAACGACAAGAGCACCCGATGGATCGGCAAGGATGCCGTCAGGGAACTGAAGAGCGACAAGATCCTGGCTCGCCTGAAAGGCTGAGCTCAGTCCTCGTTGGATTTCGCGTTGTCGAGGAGCATGTAGTCGAGCGGCAGTTGCGTCGAATACTTGATCTGCTCCATGGCGAAGGCCGAGGAGACGTCGCGAATTTCGATCTTGGCGATCATCCGCTTGTAGAAGGCGTCATAGGCGGCAATATCAGGAACGACGACGCGCAAGAGGTAATCGATATCGCCGCTCATGCGGTAGAATTCGACAACCTCGGGAAACTCGGCCACCACCTCCGAAAAGCGGCGCAGCCACTCGATCGAATGCGTTGCCGTGCGGATCGACACGAATACAGTAACCTTGGTGTTGACCTTCTCGGGGTCCAGGATGGCCACGCGGCGCTTGATGACGCCGTCTTCTTCCATCTTCTGGATACGCCGCCAGCAGGGCGTGGTAGACAGACCGACCTTCTTGGCGAGATCAGCAACGGCCAAAGTCGAGTCTTCCTGCAAAAGACGCAGGATTTTGCGGTCGAGACGGTCCATCTACAAAAGCCCCTTCGAATTATTTTCCCTGTATAGCGCGATTCCGACGGCGGAAAAGAATTTTGTTTCAGTTCACGAGCAATTTGATCCGCTCACGGAGCACTGGCAGCAACTCGTCCTCGAACCATGGATTGCGCTTGATCCAGCCGGAATTGCGCCAACTGGGATGCGGCAGCGGCAAAAAGGCTGGAGAGCGATTGGCAAACAGCATTGTCCTCCACGCTCGCACCGTTTCCGTCATATTCTCGCGCCGTTCAGTACCCAGATGCCATGCCTGCGCGTATTGTCCGACGACCAAAACCAGCTCCACCTGCGGCATGGCCGAAATCACCCGCTGGCGCCAATGCGGCGCGCATTCACGCCGCGGCGGCAGGTCGCTGCCCTTGGCATCATACCCCGGAAAGCAGAACCCCATCGGCACGATCGTAAACCGGTCACGATCGTAGAACATCTCCCGGTCGACCTGCAGCCATTCGCGCAGTCGGTCGCCGGAGGCATCGTTGAACGGAATCCCGCTTTCGTGGACCCGAAGCCCCGGTGCCTGCCCGGCGATCAGCACCCTCGCCCGCGACGAGATCACCGCAACGGGTCGGGGCTCATGCGGCAATCGATGCTCGGGTCCGCGAAGCGGAGCGTCACGACAGATGCGACAGGCCGCGATTTCGGCGCGCAACGCCTCAAGTCCGTCAGGCTGTTCGTTTACCTCTACCATCCGAATAGCCTCGTATCGCGAGAGCCTGACGCCTCGCGCGCATGGTCGCGTACCGATCTCGGCATCTCGAAGGTGCCGGCCCACAGCCCGATCTTTTCGGCCCGCGCCTGCGCTTCCTCGCTGTGATAGGCACCGTAGGAGACTGCCAGCCCCTTGCGCACCATCACGCCGTTGAGATCGACGCCACCGGCCCGACAGATCACTAGCAGGCGTTCAAAACGGTCTCGCTCGGTCCCCGCACACTGCGTATCTGTGGCTGCGACCAGCCCCTGCAGCGCCCGCTTGGCATCCACGCCGCATGGCCAGGTCGTCCCCGCGCGCCCGCAGGTCTGGCTGAGTTCCGGCGCATCGATCCCGTAGAGACGCATCCGCTCGCCGCCGAGAGCAAGACTGTCGCCGTCGGCGGCATGAAAGGAACCTGCCTGCACGATTTCCGCCCTGTCGTTCAACTTCGCGGCGATCAGCCAGAGGAACGCCAGGATAGCCAGCGCCGTCACACCGTCGCGTATCGTCCGAAAGCCGCCCGTCACGCTTTCGCCTCCTTGAAAAACAAACCGTTGGCAAAGATGGCAAACATCTTCTTAAGAATTGGGGTCTAGGGTGTAAAAATCCGCGGATCAAGTTTCAACGTGTGCAATGAGTAACGGCGTCAGCACATCGAACGATAAGAATATCGTCGACAAATCACGCAGTCACCGCAACAAGCCGGTTTCCAAGGCTGTTCGCGTGACGCGCGAACGCCTGCAATCCAGCCATTCACCGAGCGGCGCCTTCGATCGCGACGTGCTCGTCATGTACATCAACGCGGTGCTACAGGGCGCCTCGATCATGCCCCTCTTCGTCATCATCGTCGCGGCGCTTGGGGTCTACTTCACCGAAAACACACAGATATTTCTCTGGGCGTTGCTGACATTGACGGCGCACGCAACAAACGTCTTCCTCGCGCGCCGTGCCCGCAAGCACGAGATGACGACGGCACGCGCCCGCAAATGGCGACGTGCATTGCTGCTCGGCCAGTTCATGATCGGTTGCTGCTGGGCGGTTTTCGCCGTCCAGGATTGCGCAACCTGCGAACCATCCAGCTTCGTCCTCTACAAGGGCGCCACGCTGCTGATCGCGCTGTCGCTGACGGCAATGTCGAATTTCATGCTCACACCGTCGGTGCTGGTGGCCTTCGTCCCTGTCATCGTCGGCATAGGCATCAAGGCGGCGCTGTCGCGCGAAATTCTCGAAATCAGCCTGACGGCCATTCTCACCACCACCGTCCTTTTCTTCAACTACATCAGCGACCGGCTGTTCCAGTCGAATTTGAAGATCCTCGCCTACCAGGCGGAGAAGGACGATCTGATCGCCGAGCTTGAAGTGGCCAAGTCCATGTCGGATGAGGCCCGCCGCCGTGCGGAGGAGGCAAACCTTGCAAAGTCGCGCTTCCTGGCCTCCATGTCGCACGAACTCAGGACGCCGCTGAACGCCATTCTCGGCTTCTCCGAAGTGATGTCCGCCGAGGTCATGGGACCGCTCAACAACCCGACCTACAAGGAATACACCAGCGACATCCATCGATCCGGACAGCATCTGCTCGACCTGATCAACGAAATCCTCGACCTCTCGCGCATCGAGGCCGGCAAGTATGAACTGAGCGAAGAAGCAATTTCGCTGCTCGACATCTCCGAGGAATGCATCGGCATGGTGCAGCTGCGCGCCCGCAGCAAGAATATCTCAATCACGCAACAGTTCGAGGCAGAGCTTCCTTCCGTCTGGGCGGATGAAAAGTCGATGCGCCAGGTCATCCTCAACCTGCTGTCGAACGCGGTAAAGTTCACGCCACAATCCGGCGAGATCCACATGAAGGTCGGCTGGACCGCCGGCGGCGGCCAGTATGTTTCCATCAAGGACAACGGGCCGGGTATTCCCGAGGACGAGATTCCCGTTGTGCTATCCGCATTCGGGCAAGGCTCGATCGCCATCAAGAGCGCCGAACAGGGCACCGGGCTCGGCTTGCCCATCGTGCAGGCGATCCTTGCCAAGCACGACGGCCAGTTCATCCTCAAGTCCAAGCTGCGGGAAGGCACCGAGGTCATCGCCATTCTTCCGGCACGCCGCGTACTGCAGACGGTGCCGGCCGTGGAAGATACGCAAGCGGTCTCACGCCGCCGCCGCAGCTTCGCCTGATCATTCTGCAGATAGGCTGAAGGCCGCGCGCCGCGCGCACATACCGGCGACGCTATCGCATCATACGTGGAGCAGGTGTTTTCCGACGGTGAACAGCAAGAAGATGCCGCAGGCGGCGATCATGCAAAGAACCGCAAACGAGCCCAGATCCTTCGCGTGTTTTCCGACCATGGAGATCTCCGGCGAGATCCGGTCGATCACTTCCTCGATGGCGGTGTTCAACGCTTCGAAAGCAAACAGGACGAGGAAGAGAAGCACAGCGATCATCAGTTCGACCAGCGTCGCGCCGACAGCAATCAGCAGGATCAGCGAAACGGCAAAGAACAGCAGCTCCTGCCGGAATGCGGCCTCCTTGATGAGTCGCCGGAAACCGCCGAGTGAATAGCTGGCAGCAGCGAAGAAGTGGCTGATGCCAGTGAGTTTGGTTACGGCAGGTTTCATCAAGCGCCTCGTCATCATGTCGATGGCGGCCCACGGCCGCCATGTATCAGAAAATGCGAATACCGGTTCGCGGTAAGCGCCGCAAGAACTCTGTCATAAACCTGTCACGAACCTGAAGGTCAGTGCTTATTCGTAACACCTGCCTGTGCAAATGTCGCCATGCCCGAGTGGCAGGCCGCCGCCGCCTTGACGATACCGGCGGCAAGTGCTGCCCCAGTGCCCTCACCCAGCCGCATGCCCAGCGCCAGAAGCGGGGTCTTGCCCAGCATCTCGATTGCCCGCAGATGCCCCGGCTCGCCCGAAACATGGCCGATAAGGCAATGATCGAGCGCCGACGGATTGGCCGCCTTCAGGATCGCGGCCGCCGCGGTCGCGACATAACCGTCGATCAGCACCGGGATCCGCTCGACGCGTGCGGCAAGGATGGCCCCGGCCATCGCCGCGATTTCGCGACCGCCGAGCCGGCGCATGATTTCCAGCGGATCGTCGAGATGATCGCTGTGCAGGGCGACCGCCTTTTCGACAGCCGCAATCTTGCGCTCCAGCATTTCGCCTTCCGAGCCGGTGCCCGGTCCCACCCAGTCACGAGCCGAGCCACCGTAAAGGGCGTAGTTGATCGCCGCCGCAATCGTGGTGTTGCCGATCCCCATCTCGCCGATGCAGAGCAGGTCCGTGCCGCCGGCGATGGCCTCCATGCCGAATGCCATTGTCGCCGCGCAGTCGCGCTCCGACAGGGCTGCTTCCTCGGTGATGTCACCGGTCGGGTAGTCGAGCGCGAGGTCGAAAACCTTCAGACCAAGATCATTGGCCACACAGATCTGGTTGATCGCGGCGCCACCGGCGGCGAAATTCTCGACCATCTGCTGCGTCACCGAAGGCGGAAACGGCGTGATCCCCTGGCGCACGACACCGTGGTTGCCAGCGAAGATCGCGACCAGCGGCCGGTTCACGGCCGGGGCGCGGCCCGTCCAGGCCGCCAGCCAGAAAGCGATTTCCTCAAGCCGCCCGAGCGCGCCCGGCGGCTTCGTCAGCTGCGCGTCGCGCTCGCGCGCGGCAACCAGTGCCGCGGCATCCGGGCCCGGCAGATCGCGCAGAAGCGCCCGGAAATCATCGAATGGCAGGCCTGAAACGCTCATGAATGCGGCTTCCTTGTCTTGTCTGTAAACTTGTCTTTTGGCTGCAAATCAGCTTCTTTCGTCGCCACTCTCTTAAAGGCAGCGACGCAGGCGAACAACTGCAAAAGCGTTGCAAATGGTCGCGGGGCAAGTGCAGAATGAGCATTGGAAACTATGTCACAGACGTTGCCCGCGCCGTCTCGTTCCTCAGCCGCTTTCCAGTGCCCCAATCCGTCTTTTCAGGTTTCGACGGCAAGCTCAGCCGCGTCGCCCGTGCATTTCCGCTGGCGGGCTTGATCATCGGCCTGTTGCCCGCACTGGCGTTTCTGGTGATGCTCGGCCTGCGCGCCGACCGCCTGATGTCGGCCCTCGTCGCGCTTGGCGTACAGGCCATCGTGACCGGCGCCCTGCATGAAGACGGGCTCGCAGACAGCGCCGACGGGATCGGTGGTGGCCGAGATCGAGATCATAGCCTGTCGATCATGAAGGACAGCCGCATCGGCACCTATGGCGCGATCTCCCTGATCCTCTCTTTCGCCATCCGTGCCGCCGCGATCGCGGCCATCGCGCGCGCCGCACCGCCACTTGCCGCAGCTTTGGGAGTGTTGGCCGTCGCCTGCGTCAGCCGAGGCGCGCTCGTCTGGCATTGGCATCGCTTGCCGCCGGCAAAGACCGACGGCGTCGCTGCAGCAGCCGGCCAGCCGGGCGAAGGCGTCATGCACACGGCACTCGTCTCTGGTTGCCTCCTCGGCGCCGTCCTTATCTGGCCGAGCCTGGGCCTGCTGCCGCTGGTCACCTGCCTGCTCGCCGCAGGCTTGTCGACCATTGCCTTTTCCGTTTTCGTTCGCAAACGGCTCCACGGCCACACCGGGGACACGCTTGGCGCCACCGCGCAGATTTCCGAGATCGCGGCACTCTGCGCTATTGCCATGTCTTTGTGAAACATCGATATAGTCTGTTTATGCGGACACCATGCATCAACGTATGCTCTATCGATCAGGCCATCGGCCTCTGTGTTGGCTGCGGTCGGACCCTCCAGGAAATCGGAGACTGGATCACATTGTCGGATGACGAGCGCAACCGGCTGATGCTCATCCTGCCCACCCGCCTCCAGGCGCAGCAGACCTTTGCCGGCGGCAGCAGGCAAGGGAACTTGAACGCGGAGCAGACGGCATGACGCGCTTGACCGTCGCTCTCGGTGTCCTCGGATTTGGCCTGGCGCTCCTGCTCTTCAGCAATGACGACAATCGCCTGTTCGGCATGCGAACCGACGACTTCGGCCGTGTCGTCTACCTGCTGCCGATTGCCTTGATGCTGGCAGCCGGAATATGGGCGCGTCGGATCAGCCTCGGCGAGACGATGCGCAACCTGCTGATATGGCTTGTCCTCATCCTCGGGCTTGCGACAGCCTACGTCTACCGCCAGGAAACCCTTGGCGTCGGCAATCGCCTGCTTGCTGGACTCATCCCCGGCCGCGCCTTCGTGGTCACGACAAGCGAAGGCGGCGAAGAGGTCATTCTTCACAAGCTCCTGAACGGCCACTTCGAGGCGGTAGTATCCGTCAACGGCCAGCGGATATCGATGCTCGTCGATACGGGTGCCAGCATGGTCGCCCTCTCCCGCGAGGACGCCGAGCGCGTCGGTATCATTCCCGAGAACCTTGATTATTCCATGAGCGTCATGACTGCGAATGGACGCGCACGCGCGGCGCCCGTCACCCTCTCCGAGGTCGCGATCGGCCCGATCGTTCGCAACAATGTTGCCGCCAGCGTCGCCGAAGACGGAAAACTCGACCAGAGCCTGCTCGGCATGAGCTTCCTCGAGACGCTGGGCTCGCTGCAGATGCAGACGGACGAGCTGCGGCTCCGGGACTAAGCCTTAGTCCGACAGCGGCAGGAGCAATGCGACCCGGACGCCCGGCCGGTTGTCTTCCAGCGACAACTCCGCGAAATGCAGGTCGGAGATCGCCCTGACGAGGCTGAGCCCCAATCCGCTGCCGGGTGTCGTCCGGCTCTTGTCGAGCCTGTAGAGCCGACGGAAGACCTTTTCCCGCTCATGAGCGGGGATGCCCGGTCCGCTATCGGTCACCGTTGCCAGCGCCGCGCCGCCTTCGATCTCGAGCCCGAGCCGTATGGCCGTGCCCGGCGGGCAGTGGTTGATGGCATTCTCGATCAGGTTGACGAACAGCTGCGTCAGGAGTTCGCGATCGCCCATGACCATGGCGCTCCTGGCGTCCGGGCCGGAGAATTGAAGGCTGTGCCCCTCGTCCTCCGCAACATCCGCATAGATCTCGGCCACCGAAGACATGACATCGACGAGGTCGACCGGCTGAAACCGCGTCCTGCGGGTGCCGGCCTCGAGCTGCGATATCCTGAGCAGCGCCTCGAAGGTGGCGTTGATCTGGTCGCTCTCGGCGCGCGCCTCCGCAAGCAGGCTTGCGACCGGCTGCCCTCGCTCGTCCTTGTCCACCGCATCCTCCAGCGTCATCTTCAAGCGATTGAGGGGCGTCTTGAGTTCGTGGGCGATGTCGGCGCTCACCTGCCTCATCCCGTCCACCAGCCCTGAAAGACGGTCGAGCGCGTGGTTGATGTGTTCGGAAACACGGTCGATATCGTCGCCATTTCCTTTCAGGCGTATCCGCGTGGCCAGCTGCCCGTTCGACACGTCCTCCATCGTCCGTGCGACGGCATCAAGTCGACCCTGCGCCCGCGCAGCGACAAACATCGCACCAGCGAACGCGATGACGACGATCAGCCCGGCGCTCCATCCCAGGCTGATCAGCAGTATATTGGCGAGGCGATCCCTCTCGCTGAAACTCTGACCGACGACAAGGCGATTGCCGCCGACGATACCCACCCGCGCGCGATACTTCTTGTTGCCGGGGAGGCCGAGATCGTCGGAATCGACGTCCCACAGTCCTTCCGACAGCGCAGGCGGCGCCAGGTTGCCCGCAAGGCGCTTACCACTCGCATCCGCCAGGGAAAACACCCCGCGGCCTGCGCCGTGCAGGCTGGCATAGGTATTGACCGCAGCAATCAGGTCTTCGGCGTCGTTCTGCGAGAAGGTCGAGGCCACCGCGAGATAGGTCGCGTTGACGGACTCGTCGAGCTGCCGTGTCAATCCCCGCTCCAGTGTCCGATAGGTGATGACCCCGGCGACGAAGAATGCGGCGATAAACAGGAGGCCGAATGTCAGAGCGAGCCGGAACGGCGTGCTGCGAAGAAGATTAGCGCGGGGCATGCAGGCTGTAGCCGGTGTTTCTGACCGTGTGCAGCAACTGGATATCAAAGGGCTTATCAACCTTCGCCCTGAGCCGGCTGATATGTGTCTCCACCACGCTCGTCTTCGGATCGAAGTGGAAATCCCACACACGCTCGAGCAGCATCGTACGCGTCAAGACCCGCCCCTCGCCCCGCATCAGGACCTCGAGCAGCGTGAATTCACGCGGTTGCAGTTCAATCGGCTGTCCCGCACGCGTCGCCTGCCTGCGGATGAGATCGAGTTCCAGGTCAGCGACGCGCAGCACCGTCTTCTGTTCCTGCACCGGCGGCCGGCGCGCCAGCGCGTTCGCGCGGGCCAGAAGCTCGGAAAAGGCGAAAGGCTTGACCAGATAGTCGTCGCCACCGGCCTCCAGCCCGTCGACACGATCATCGACGCCACCGATCGAGGTCAAGAACAATGCCGGAATGCCGACCCGCGCGGCGCGCAGCGCACGTACCAGCGACAGGCCGTCGAGCCCCGGCAGCATCCGGTCGACGACGACCACGTCGTAGGCTTCGTGGCTCGCCTGAAAAAGGCCGTCGCGACCGTCATGAACGACGTCGCAGACATGGCCCGCCTCCGCGAAGCCCTTCGCCACATAGTCGGTCGTCTTTCGGTCGTCCTCGACCAGCAGTATTCGCATTCGCTACCGTTCGCTCCGCTCGCCTGGCAATTTCACGTTAGCTGATTTTCGCGAAGACGCCAGCGCCGGGCCGCAACCTTACGAAACGGTATGTTTCCAGCAAAGCCGGCGTATGGTCGTGCCTCTAACCTGCCTGACATGGCCAACAGTGCCAGGTCAGTTCAAGGAGTAGATCATGCGAACCATCGTTGCCGCCGGAATTCTGAGCTCAGTCGTGGCATTGGGCTTCATCGTCGTTGCCCTCCCTGCGCACGCCGCCGCCCCCTGCGAAGACATGCTGAAGGAAATGCGTGCCACCAAGGCCTCGGCCAAACTCAACGATGCCGACGCAAAGGCGGTGGAAGCGCTCGAAACCAAGGCCATCGAACGCTGCAATGCCGATGATGACACCCGCTCCGACAAGTTTCTTGCAGACGCCATGAAGATCATGGGCAAGTGACAAGCGCTGGAGTAGAGCGAATGACACGACCTGTCTTTCCGTTCGGTGCGCGTGCAAACCGCGTGCCCGAGGCGACCTTCGATTTCTGGCTGATCAAGCTGATGGCCGTCACCATGGGCGAAACGGCGGCAGACTACCTGGCCGTCAATCTCGGCCTGGGCCTGACCGTGACATCGATGATCATGACCGCCGTGCTCGTGGTCGCCATCACCCTTCAATTCACACGCAAGCGCTATATCCCCTGGGTCTATTGGCTGGCAGTCGTCCTGATCAGCATCGTCGGCACGTTGGTGACCGACAATCTCGTCGACAATTTCGGCGTCCCCCTCGAAGTAACGACCATCGTCTTTACCGTCGCCCTGATCCTAACGTTCCTGATCTGGCACCGCCTTGAGGGAACGCTCTCCATCCACACGATCTACACCGACCGGCGCGAAACCTTCTATTGGCTGGCAATCCTGTTCACCTTCGCGCTCGGAACTGCCGCGGGCGACTGGATCGCCGAAACGCTTGATGTCGGCTATCTCGCGACCGCTGCGCTCTTCGTCCTTGTCGTCGGCATCATTGCGCTCGGCTACTTCGCAGGCAGGATCAACGGCATTCTCGCCTTCTGGCTCGCCTACATCTTTACTCGACCGCTCGGAGCGTCCTTCGGCGATCTCCTGGCCCAGCCGCTGGAGTATGGCGGGCTCGGATTTGGCACGATCTACACCAGCCTCCTGTTCCTGGGCGCCATCGTCGTCATCGTCATCTACATGACGCTCAACGGCGGCTCCATGGACGATGGAGAAATCGCCGGCACGAAATAGGCCTAGTTCCGCAGCCGGTAACCGGTTTTGAAGATCCAGCCGAGCGTGCCGAGGCAGATCGCCAGAAAGAAGGTAATCATGCCGAGGCTGACCAGCGGATTGACGTCTGCGATCCCGAAGAAGCTCCAGCGAAAACCGCTCACGAGATAGAGCACCGGATTGAAATGGCTGACCGCCTGCCAGAAGGGCGGCAGCATGTTGATCGAATAGAAGCTGCCGCCAAGGAACGTGAGCGGCGGGACGACCAGCATCGGAATCAGGTTCAACTGCTCGAAGTTCGCGGCCCATATGCCGATCATGAAGCCGAAAAGGCTGAAGGTGATCGCCGTGAGCAGGAAGAACAGCGCCATCATGAACGGATGCTCGATCCTCACGTCCACGAAGATGTTGGCTGTCAGCAGGATGATGACGCCGATCATCAGCCCCTTCGTCGCCGCCGCCCCGACATAGCCGAGCAGGATCTCGGTCATGGCGACCGGCGCGGACAGCACCTCGTAGATCGTCCCGGTGAATTTCGGAAAATAGATGCCGAAAGAACCGTTACTGATGCACTGGCCAAGCAGGGTCAGCATGATCAGCCCGGGCGTAATGAAGGCACCGTAGGGAACGCCATCGACCTCCTGAATGCGCGAACCGACGGCCGCGCCGAACACGATGAAATAGAGCGATGTCGAAATAACCGGCGAGACGACACTTTGCAGCAGCGTACGGCGCGTGCGCGCCATCTCGAAGAAATAGATGGACTTGATGGCCTCGAAGTTCATTTCGCTCCTCCCACGAGCGCCACGAAGATATCTTCCAGCGAACTCTGCTGGGTCGACAGATCCTTGAAGTGGATGTCCTGCTGGCCAAGCCGCGTCAGCAGAGACGCGATGCTCTCCTGCTCGTTCTGGGCGTCGAACTCGTAGATCAGCCGGTTGCCGTCGGCGGCCAGCGAGAGCCCGTTCCCGACGAAGCTCTCCGGCAGCGCCTCGAGTGGTTTGGTCAACTCCAAGATCAGCTGCTTGCGCCCGAGCTTGGCCATCAGCGCCTTCTTTTCCTCGACCAGCAGCAGTTGACCGCCATTGATCACGCCGACGCGATCGGCAATCTCCTCGGCCTCTTCGATGTAATGCGTCGTCAGGATGATGGTGACGCCGGCCTGCCGGAGCTTCTCGACCACCTGCCACATGTCCTTGCGCAATGTGACGTCGACGCCCGCCGTCGGCTCATCAAGAAACAGGATGTCCGGTTCATGCGACAGCGCCTTGGCGATCAGCACGCGCCGCTTCATGCCGCCCGAAAGCTGGCGCAGCATGTTGTCCTTCTTGTCCCAGAGTGACAGGTCGCGAAGGACCTTCTCGATGTGGGCCGGGTTCGGCTTCTTGCCGTGAAGGCCACGCGAAAAGCTCACTGTGTTCCAGACCGTTTCGAACTGGTCGGTCGTCAACTCCTGCGGAACAAGGCCGATCATCGATCGGGTTGCGCGGAAGTCCCTGACCACGTCGTGGCCACCGACCATCACCTGCCCCCCGCTCGGATTGGCAATACCGCAGACGATCGAGATCATCGTCGTCTTGCCGGCGCCGTTGGGCCCAAGCAGCGCCAGGATCTCGCCTTTCTCGACATCGAGATCGATGCCCTTCAGCGCCTGGAAACCATTGGCATAGGTTTTGGTGAGATTGCGGATCGAAATGATGGGGGCCATTCAGGGCTCGTGCAAATTCGCGGGCGTTTTGTGCCGCTATATAGCCGCTTTGGAGACGTTTGACATCCCGCAGGCTGTGAACAGAGCATTCATTTGCTCGAAAACGGGCCTCCGTGAAAACGAGCCCAGCTTGGCGCCACGTCATCAGGCGGTGACATTTCCAAGGCATAACATCGGCGGGCCGACAGCACGCTCCCTCCCGCCGCACCCCTTGGGGAGCCGTGCAGGTGATCTCGTTGCACCTCGTCCGCGGCCCCAAGGCAAAGCAGCGCGGCATCCGCGCATTATCAAGGCGCCGGAAGCTGGCCAGCACCCGGTCGCATGTGCCTCGCCGGCCTTCGCGCCGGCGCTTTTGTTAGGTCTCGGGAGAGATCAGTCGCAATAGACCTTGCCGCTCTGGCGCGATCTCAGGTCGAAATGGAAGTGGTTCCAGTGCTCCGGATTGCTGCCGGGGCCAAGAACGGTGTTGAAGTAACGGCAGCTGTCGCTGCGAACCGCCTGCAGCAGGCGCCCTTCGCGGAAGGAGAACAGCCCCTTCTTGCGTACGTCAATCTCATGGCCGCTTTTCAGCACGAACTTGCCCACGTCGATCGCATTGCCGTGCGCATGCTCTGACATCGGATTGTATTTTTGCCGGCTGTTGTTCATGCGACGGCAGCTGTAGCCGCCAAGAGGCTCGATGGTCTTGATGCCGGACCAGTAGCGAAAGCGTGCCGACGGCGCGAGTTCGTTCTTCACCCACTTAGCGAAAGCTAGTGTTACCTGGCAGTTCAGCGTAACGGCGGGCCTCACCCCGATATTGCCGGAAAGCCCCTGCAGCGAGATGGGATATGGCACCTGGCAGGCCGGCCCCTGCGAAATCGGCGGCTTGTCGGTATAGACGACGCCCATTCGCTTCAGCTCACGACGACACGCCAACTCGGACGCCGGCATGACGCCGGGATCGACGGGAGCAGGTCGGCTCATCATCGGATTGCTGGGACGCAGCATGGCAACCTGCGTCTCATTTTCCTCCGGCACGCGCGACGGAGCCACCACGGGCCTGCCATCGCTCCAGACGCGAGACTCGCTCACAACAGCCTCGCTTGCGGGCTGCGCGACGCGCGCGCGATTGAGCTGGGTCGGATTGTCCGTGCCGATGCCATCGACAACGGGCTGGTCGGACTGTCCTTCGGCGATCTGCTGCTGTTCTTCCTGCGCAAGGCCCGTCACCGGCTCGACGCCGAGTTCGGCATCCATGTTGACGCCACCCTCGGGCACGGCAAGCGCCTGGGTGCCACCCCAGTTCTGCGGCTGCCCCTGGAGCTGCCCGGCAGCGCCCCGCGCGCCAGCGGCGGCCTGATCGCTGTCCATACGCGGGAGCCCGCCCGGTTGAGCGGTGCGTGCCGAATGTCCTGTCCCTGCGAGGTTCGGCGTATCCAGATAGTCGATCGATTGCTGGGTACCGCTCACCGGCTGGCTGGAGACGGGATAGGCCTGCCGGGTTTCGACTGGCTGGGCGGAGACCGGCGCGGCATAGCGCTTGGGTGGAGAAATAGAGCTGACCGTCGTGCCATGATCCACTTCGCCCGGCGGAATGAGCCCATCCGTCGAGCACGTCGTCAGTGCTGTCGATAGCAGCACAGGCAGCACATAACGCCGCAGAATGGAAACAAACGCCATACCAAAATCGCTTCCGCAGAACGGCAGTCATCAAAGAAGTTCAATCGAAATTTAGTAAAAAACGGTGAACGAAAGCTTACCTCGAAGCCCTCGCGATCCACGGTCGAGAAATCGCAGGCCGGCCCCCGGCTCCCGAAAGAGCCACGTTCAGCCGCCGCAACACGCTGCTCGGCGCAGCAAACCAGCCTCCGACTAGGCGCCGTTCTTCGTCGATCGATAGGCATCGATGATCGCCTCGGCGGCGAGCGCCACCTCGGCCGTATCCGTCTGAAAATTGGTGACCGAGAGGCGCATGACCTGCGTGCCACGCCACGTCGCGCCGCCGGCAAAGATCCGACCATCACGCTGGATTGCCGCGATTGTCCGCGTCGTCAGCTCGTCGTCCTGCCCCGGCCAGCGCTCATCCGCGAACCGTACAACGATCTGGTTGAGCACCACGTCGTTGGCGATGACCACACCCGGCTCCTTCGCCAGCTTCTGGGCCAGCTCACTTGCCGCCTCACAAGCGCGGTCGACCATGGCTTCGATGCCGGTGCGACCGAGATGCTTGATCATGGCCCACGTCGCGAAGCCGCGCGCACGCCGCGAAAGCTCGGGCACATAATGCGAGGGATCCCGCTCGCCTTCGGCCGCCAGAGGCAGATAGCTCGCGGCAATGGTCATGGCGCGGCGGTGGGCGAGTTCGTTGCGCACGATCGCGTAGCCGCAGTCGTAGGGCGTCTGCAGCCACTTGTGGCCGTCGGTGGCCCAGCTGTCCGCGAGCGCGACGCCAGCGGTCAGATGGCGGCGTTTGGCGGATGACTGCGCCCACAGACCGAAGGCCCCATCGACATGCACCCAGGCACCGGCGGAATGCGCCAGCGGAATAAGGACCGAGAAGTCATCGAAAGCGCCGGTATTGATCTGCCCGGCCTGAAGGATGACGACGCATGGCCCCTGCGCGGCGGCAATCGCCTGCGAAAAGGCAGAAACGGCGATGCGACCGTGGTCGTCAGTCGGCAGTCTGACGACCCGGTCGTGACCGAGCCCCAGAAACTGCAATGCGGAAAACACGGTCGTATGCGCGTCGTCGCCAATGAGCACCGTGATCGGCGGCGCACCGAACAGTCCGTGCGCGTCGACGTCCCAGTTCGCCCGACGCAGCACCTCACCGCGAGCGGCGGCAAGGCAGGTGAAATTGGCGAGCGTCGCGCCGGTCACGAAACCGACGGAGCTCTGCGCAGGCAGGCCAAGGATATCGAGCAGCCACCGCGCAGCAATGCCCTCGACCGCCGCGGCGGAGGGGGTTGCCGTGTGGTTGCCGGCGTTCTGGCCCCAGGCGCTCGTCAGAAAATCGGCGGCGACGCCCATTGGATGGGAACCGCCGATCACCCAGCCGAAGAAGCGCGGCCCCGTCATCCGATGAAGGCCGGGCTCGGCTCTCGCGACAAGATCGTCCAGCACCTCAACCATCGCCGTTGGTGTTCGAGGAACATCTTCACTGAAGGTCGCGACCGCGGCGGAATAGTCCAGCGTCGGTCTGTGCGGCAGATTGCCGATCGGCTCCCGAAACCGGGCAGCGTGATCGGCGGCTCGCGAAAAAAGATCCTTCGTACCCACGGCATCTGCCTCCCCGGCGAAGCCGGCTAGCCGACGCCTCGCGCACCTGATGTCGGACTGCGAATGCTTGAAGGACTGAAGGATAGCCGCAACAGCGCTTCAGCGCCAGCTGGACAATAAGTGTAGGAAGCTACCGTAGCGGAAGGAAGCCTCAGGCGAGCTGCTGCGAAGAACTGGCCGGCAGCGTCAGCTGACGTGGCGCAAGCCGGAAACCGCGGGCGTAACGCCCTTGGCGATCACGTTCCGGTCGGCCTTGCCATAGAGCTCGTTCATGATCTTTGCCACTTCGACGGCATAGCCCTCGGTCAAGCCGAAGAGCACCTGACCGCCGAAGGTTGCCGGTTCTTCGGTGTGATTGTCCCAGACCGTCCAGGTATCGAGTGGATCGCAAATGACGTCGTAACGAGGATTCAAGCTATTCATGATGATACTACTGCCTTGACTATCTCACTCGCATACGTGGTGCACTCTTAACGCGGCCTTGCGCCGCGACCTCAGTTCATGCAGGCCATTTCTTGTATTTCGACGCGCAGTGATCGCTGCGCGGCGCACTCACGCGGCCGACGAGCCCTTATCGAGGCGGAAGGCTACCCGTCATGATCCGGTCGGTTTTATTAAGTTCCATCTGTGGCCAGTTGGATGCCGCCTCGGTCGCCGGACGACTGCCGATCGCAAGAATTGTGATCAGGCCGGCCACGATGGCAGAAAGAAGCAAGCCGCTATAGGTCATTGTTCGAGCCTCAAAGATGTGGTTTCCCAGCCACTGACGCGCAAACTGCAACGGGACCCTAAACGAAAACATAAGGAATATGGTTAACCCACAGCATATTCCCATTTACGGACGCAATATCCGGGCCAAAATCAGTCATGCCCCTCGATCGAGGCGGATTGCGCCTCGAAATATCGCTTCAGATCGTCGATCCGGGCGGGCTCGATCTGGGGGGCCGTCACGGCAACCCAGCCGTCGATATAGTGCTGCGGCGCGTAGACATGGCCGTACCCCATCGGTGATGTCGTGGCGATCGCCATGTCGAACAGCAGCTGCAGCATGGTCAGCGCCGGGAACCATCTGAGGCTCGGCGTCACATCGGGGCCGCGCGGCCGTCGCATCCAATCCGGCTCCCGATAGAACGCCTTCTCGTCGAAGAAGGTCACCGCATCGCTCGCATATTGCAGGTAAACGATACGGATCGGTCCCCACGTCGCACCGGGAATGTCGAGCGCGTTGTTCTGGTTGGTGAAGCGAATGATCGAACTGTCCCTGAACTTCGGCAGCCATGCCGGCGACTGCGGCTCGCGCGCCGCCGTCACTGCCCGCCATGTCACGCTCTCGAAGGGGGGGCCGCTCCAGAGCGCGCCCTGGAAGGGATCGGCGACGATGTCGAATATGTCAGCCGAGATCTGCGAGTTCAGCGCTCCCAGGCTCAGCCCGTGCAGGTAGAGTTTCGGGCGCTTGTCGCGAGGCAGTGTGGTCCAGTAGCCGTAGACTTCGCGAAAGAGCGCCTTGGCCGATTCAGCCCCGTACTCCGGCTCCACGAGCAGCGACAGCCAGCTCGTCAGATAGGAATACTGCATGGCCACGCTCGCGATATCGCCGTGATGAAGATATTCGACCGTATCCATCGCGGCGGGATCGACCCATCCCGTACCGGTGGGCACGATAATGACCAGTAGCGACCGATCGAAGGCGCCTTGCCGCTTCAGTTCCTGCAGCGCGAGCTTGGCTCGCGCCTCGATGGTATCGGCATTGTTGAGGCCGACATAGACACGGATCGGTTCGCGCGCCTGCTCTTTCCAGAAGGAACCGATCGTCGCTGCGGTCGGGCCGGAGGCAATGAAATGACGGCCCTGCCGCCCGAGCCCGGTCCAGGCAATCGGTGATGCCGTGCTGCCGGTCTTGCCGGGATCGGCCGGTGCAGGAACGTCGTCTTCCAGCATCGCATCGATCTTCTGGAAGGACGAGTCGGCCAGGTGAAGCGCCGTGCGAAGCAAAACACCCTCAACGATCGACCAGAAGAGGAAGATCGCAATCGCCGCCCCGATGACGTTGGACACCCGGCGCGGAACGAAGCGCCCCAACCAGCCGGAGATCCGCAGCACCGTGTACCGGAAGAGCCGCCCGAGAAACACGGCCGCGAGAAACACCAAAGCCGCGACCGCCACGAGCTTGAAAGGATCGGCGCTGTCCACGCGTTCCATATGCCAGAGATCACGGATCGAGTTCTGCCAGCCAGCCGCCTGCCAGAGGAAGATCACCGACACGATCACGCCGCAGACATAGACAGCGGCCTTTAGCGCCACCGGTACCGTGCGCGCTGCCGGAAGCTCCAGATAGCCCCACAACCACACGAGCGCGACGCCGAACATATAGCCGACAGCACCAGCAAGCCCCGACAACGCCCCCTGCACGAGAAACGACCGTGGCATCAGGCTGGGCGTCAGCGAGGCCGAAAAAAATGCAAACCCCAACACCAGACCGACCACCGAAAGGGAGGCAATCAGATTAGAAAGCAGGCGCCGCATGCCATTCTCCCCTCAACGTGTCGAACTCAATCAGTTCCCGGCAACAATCTCGTTGCCATTCCCGCGCCGCCGGCTAGTGCAGGCCCAGGAAAACGAACGGTTTGGCGTCCTTGAAGTCCTTGGTCGCATCTCCGGAATAGGTGTGATCCTGGTTTTCTCCGAGATCCAGGCGCTTTACTTTCCCGGTCTCCTTGGAAAAATCGATACTCTTGAGATCGACCCAAAAGGTGTTTGGCGTCAGCGCCGACTCGAAGAAGTAAAGCTTGCGCTTGTGATCGAAGACCGTGCGCCATCTCGTCGAGGAGATGTTCGGCTCGTCCGGCGTGGTGATGCCGTAAGGCACGGAGGCGTTGCGGATCACGCTGAAGACGCTGGCCAACGCCCGGTTCGGATCTTCGTCCTTCGGAATCGCATTGACGTAGAACGACGCGCGGGCAAAGCGGTCCGATGCCCTGTTCGTCCCCGGTAGCATCACCGTGCCGCCGATCTGCTTCCAGTAGCTGTTCAGGGCCAGCTGTTCGTCGAAGATCGGCGAATTCGTCATCACCTGGTACTTGCGGTCATGATGGATGACCTGCTTGCCCTTGATATATTCCACGATCGCGCTGTCGCCGCTCGCGTCCGACATCGAAAGATGCAGCGTCGTCAGCCGATTTTCGCCGGGTACATTGTCGGTGACGATGGTGAATGGCTCTTTCTCGAGCGCATCGACAGCCTCCTTGACGGTGGCGAAATTGTCCAGGACATACTGACCCCAGGCCGCGATCGTAAGGCCCGGCCGGCTCGCCTTGTTGAAGTGCGGATATTCGGATTCGACCAGCCAGAGCAGGTTGACGTTCAGTCCAGCTTCGTTGACGCCATCGGTCGTGGAAACATCATAGCCCGTCGCCACGACGCTCCCGTATTTGGCCGTCCAGGCGATTGAATTGGGGCCCGCCTCGCCGCTGCGCGCCATGCCGCGCGGCAGGATATAGAGGTTGGTCGCCACGTCGCTTTTCCAGTCCATGGAGCGCGCCGTGATGACGTTGCCGTTCGGGCCCAGATACACAAGCCGCGTGCACGCTTCCGCCGCCGTTTGCCCGAAGACCAGCATGGAGCCCAGCGCGAGCGATACCAGGGAGCGCGTAATGGATTTCCTGACGAAGAACATGACCAATCTCCATGTCGTGATTGTCGTGACCTAGAACCGCATAGATAGTCCAAGTACCGGCCCGTGCTGGCTTACATCCCAGCGAAACTTGTTCGCGCCGGTAAAGTCGTCGTTCTCATAATCCTGATACAAGAGCCGATACCCTGCCCTGAGGATCGTCGGATGCCCCATCAGCATGGTCCGATAGCCGAGATAGGCTTGCGCGTTGACGCTGATCTTCGACCCGACGTCGAAGCCGCCGACGTCAGCTTCAGCAACCACGTTCCACCGTTCGGTCAGGTCGGCGTTCACTCTCAGGCCGACGAAGGGGTCTGTCCAGTCGGCACTCTTTGTCGTCTTCAGCCCGAAGGCCTCGACATCGGCCTTCAGCTCCGTCCAACGCAGGCCTATGGTCGGCTCGATCGATACTGTCCGCGGCTTTCCGAAAACGGTGTTGCCACCGAGCTGCCATTCATAGGCCTTGTAGAAGGCCCCTGCCGACAGGGTGGTCGTCGTGATATCTAGGCCGATCTCATGGGCGAGAACCTGCTCGTCCTGGCTTGTCTGCACGTACTGGCCATCGAAGTAGACGCCCCACTGGCCGTTCGTGATCTCGACGTTGCCCATGGCAACGAAATCGAGATGATCGAATATCTCCGAGAATGGCACGTCGACATTCGTGTCGAAGCCCGCAAGAGACGCGTTGCCCTTGAGCGAGGCCGCCCAGACATAGGGGCTGACGATGACGGCCCATTCGCGCTCCGGCGCGATTCGCTCCTGATCGAAGTCAGCAGCATCAACGGTGCATGTGGTGGTTAGAATGGAAGCAAAGGCGAACAGGAGAAGCACGATGTCGTGCAAGCCGCGTCTCGAAACCGACATCCATACCCTCATCGAATGACAGGCGTGGAGCTTACTATGCGAAGATTGAAATTCAAGCAGTACTGGTAAAATCCGTGGGACGGTTGCAAAGCCGCCCCACGGGGACAATTCGCCCTACGCCGCGCGCGTCAGATGCTGGCGGGCCAAACGGGCGTCCTTCAGCCTGAAATTCGACAGCAGCCCGCGCAGCTGATCGCTTTCTTGCGCCAGCGTCTGGCTTGCCGCGGTCGTTTCCTCGACCATGGCGGCGTTCTGTTGTGTCATCTGGTCCATGTGATTGACGGAGGTGTTGATCTCGTTGAGGCCGGTCGCCTGCTCGCGGGCAGCCGTTGCGATCGAGCTGACGTGGTTGTTGACGCGATTGACCAGTTCCTCGATCTCAACCAGCGCCTCACCGGTCGAGCGAACGAGCGTCACCCCGCCTTCGACTTCGCGCGCCGAATTGCCGATCAGGCTCTTGATCTCCTTGGCGGCATTGGCGGAGCGTTGTGCAAGCTCGCGAACTTCCTGCGCGACGACGGCAAATCCGCGTCCCGCTTCACCGGCGCGCGCCGCCTCGACGCCGGCGTTGAGCGCCAGCAGGTTCGTCTGGAAAGCGATTTCGTCGATGACGCCGATGATCTGGCCGATCCGGTTGGAAGCGTCCTCGATCCGGTTCATCGCCGCAACGGCGTCGCGGACGATCTCGCCGGACTTGCCGGTGCTGGCCTTGGTTTCGGACACCATCTCGCGCGCTTCGCTCGCCCGCTCCGATGCGGTCTTCACTGTCGCCGTGATCTCGTCGAGTGCCGCGGCGGTTTCCTCGAGCGCCGCAGCCTGCTGCTCGGTGCGCTTCGACAGGTTGTTGGTTGCCTCGCTGATGTTGCCGGCGCTGTCGTTGACGATCCGGGTCGATTCCGCGATCGCCTGGATAACGCCGTTGAGGGCCTCCACCGCCGAGTTGAAATCGGACCGGAGCTTGCCGTAGTCGGCGCCAATGTCGTCGATCGAAACAGTCAGGTCGCCGGCGGCAAGCCGCTCAAGTCCGGCGCCCAGCGCCTGAATGGCGAAGGTCTGCCGGTCCGCGGCCGTCCGCCAGCTCGCCTCGTTGCCGCGGCGTTCGTCCTCGATCTGCTTTTGCTGCTGGCTTTCGCGGTCGCGCATGGCAGAGCGCTCACGAACGGAATCGCGCAGCACCAGAAGTGATTTCGCCATCGCGCCGACCTCGTCGCGGCGTTCGTGATCGACGATCTCGGCGTCCCGTTCATCGGCGATCGCGTTCATGGCAGCCTTCAACCGTGCGATCGGCGAGGTCACGCTACGCACGATCGCAAACGCCACGGACAGGATGATGATGGCGCCAACGACACAGACGATCGCGGCCCACAACGCGTTCTGGCGGTAGAGCGCGGCCAGGTCATCAGCATAAACGCCAGTGCCAACCACCCAGCCCCACGGCTCGAAGCCGACGACGTGGGAATACTTCAGCACAGGCTCGGCAGCACCCGGCTTCGGCCAGTAATAGTCGACAAAGCCCTCGCCGCTCTTCTTCACGGTGTTGACGAACTCGACGAAGATGAACTTTCCATTCGGATCCTTGTTCTGCGAGAGATCCGTGCCGTTCAGCTCCGGCTTGATCGGATGCATGATCATCGTCGGATGCATGTCGTTGATCCAGAGATAGCCACTGCCGCCGTAGCGCATGGCGGAAACGACTTCCTTTGCAGCCGTTTGCGCCTGCTCTCGTGTCATCGCGCCCGACTGCTCCAGCTTGTAGTATTTCTGGAAAATGCCGATCGCCGTCGCATCCATCTGCGCAAGGCCGTGGCGCCGTTCATCCTCGAGCTTGGCATGAGAGTAGTTGAGGAAGAAACCGATCGTCAGAACCAGAATGACAAGAGCCAGACTAACGAGCGTGTAAAGGCGTGTGGAAATCTTGACGTTGCGCATGAGTATCCGTCGGATGCTGATTTGATAATCATCAAGTATTGCTTCAGCGACTTACCGGACGGTGAATGTCGATTAGGGAAAACTTACATAACGCTACGTCAATTGCGCCTTCAAGAGAGCTGGCGGACGAATAAGAAATTGAATGGAAAGAATTTTCGGCTGGAGAATATAATTTCGGCGCGGCCTCCGATGCGCCTTTTCCGGCGCTTTTAGGAACAGGGTCTTTGGTTTAGGCTTGCCGTGAATCGACAATCGCAATGCAACATACAGGAAGTCCCATGGCTGAACCCACCAAACCGATCGGCACCTTGACCCTGCGCACCGTCGCAATGCCCGCCGATGCCAATCCGGCTGGCGACATCTTCGGCGGCTGGGTCATGGCGCAGATGGACCTTGCGTCCGGCATCTGTGCCTCCGAGCGGGCCAAGGCTCGCGTGGTGACCGCAGCCGTCAAGGAAATGGCCTTCGCCCTGCCTGTGAAGATCGGTGATACGCTTTCGGTCTACACCCAGATCGAACGCGTCGGACGGACCTCGATCACGCTTTCGGTCGAAGCATGGGCGACGCGGGCGCGCTACAACGACATGCTGCGCGTAACTGCCGGAACCTTCATCATGGTCGCGCTCGACGAAAAAGGGCAGCCGACGCCCGTACCGGCGGAGTAACGGATGGAGCAAGTCGCCTCTCCCGAAGTCTTTCTCCATATCAAGGTCGTTATGGGGATGGTGCTTTCGTTGAGCCTTGCTCGCCTTCTCACCGGGCTCGCCGGTATCGTCCAGCATCCCGGGAAGAACAAGGTCTACCCCGTCCACCTGGGGTGGGCGCTGTCGCTGTTCCTGTTCATCATCCATATCTGGTGGTGGGAATATCGCCTGCAGGCCGTCCCCGTCCTGCATTTCGGAATCTACCTGTTTCTGGTCTGCTTCTGCAGCCTGTTCTTCCTGCTTTGCAGCCTGCTCTTTCCGGCGTCCCTCGACGACTACGGCGGCTACGAGGAATATTTCATCTCGCGCCGCCGCTGGTTCTTTGGCCTGCTCGCGCTCACCTACGCCGTCGACATCATCGACACGGCCATCAAGGACCAGGATCATATTCAGTCGCTAGGCTGGGAGTTTCCCGCCCGCAACATCCTCTACATCCTGCTTTGCGGCATCGCTGCCTGGACCGCCAACCGGCGGTTCCACGCGATCTTCGTGACGCTGAACCTCATCTACCAGATCAGCTTCATCTTCCGGCTCTACGACGTGCTGGGCTGACAACCGGCGGCGAGGCGCTGAACGCCTCAGCCGCGGAAGATGAAGGACGCCCCCACGGCGATCAGGGCAAAGCCGATCGCATGGTTCCAGGTCAGGCTTTCACCGAGCCAGAAGACGGAGAACCCGGAGAAGACGATCAGTGTGATCACTTCCTGCATCGTCTTCAGCTGCGCGGTCGAATAGACCTCGGAGCCGATACGATTTGCCGGCACCGCCAGGCAATATTCGAAGAATGCGATCGCCCAACTGACGACGATGGCGATGAAGATCGCCGAGCTCTTGTGCTTCAGATGGCCGTACCAGGCAAAGGTCATGAAGACGTTGGAGGCAAGGAGCATGACAACCGGCCAGATGGCGGCAGGATTGAGGGCAAATGGCATGGATGATTCCCGAGAGTTGGAGCTGGCGCCACCATGTAACGCCAAATCCAAATGCTTCAAGTCGTTGGCGGCTTCCGCTCGGCGCGGAAGGCCCCCTTAGATCCTGAGGAACTGCGATCCCTTGTCGAAGCTCACGCCCGGAAAGATCTTGCTGGTGAGATCGCCTGCCGTCACATCGAACTGCCGGTAGAGGGCAGCGGCAGCAAGTTCCCTGATATCGGCGGTCGGCGCCAGGTCGCGTGCATCGAGCAACTGCTGATCATTGAGCCCTGGCCATCGGCCCAGGATACGACCGCCGTTGATGCCGCCGCCAGCGAGCACGGCACAGCCTCCGGTGCCATGATCGGTACCGCCGGAGCCGTTCTCGCGCACCGTCCGGCCGAACTCCGTCATTGCGAGCACCACCGTCTTCGACCAGATATCGGCGCCCAGCGTTGCCTTCAGCGTATTGATCGCCTGCGCGAGCTCCTGGACCGGCCGCTTGAACTGCTCGACCTGTCCGGCATGGGTGTCCCAGCCACTAATGGAAAAACTGGCGATCCGGTAGTCGCCCTTCAACATGCCGCCGGCGAAGGTCGCAACCTCGACAACGCCTTTGCCCCGCATCCCATCCGGCTCCGCACTCATCGAGGCGGCGTTGGCGCGCGTGGCTTCCGCCATTGCGCTGGCAAAGGCGGGATCCCCGGCATAGAGGCGCTTCAGGAACTGCATCTCGTCCTTCGCCGGATCAAGACCGGAATCGGACGCCCAGACATCGACATTGTTCGGCCCCGACAGGATGAGTTCCGTCGTGGTGTTGATATCGATCGCCCGGCGCGCATCGGAGCGCGGGATCACCGCGAGCGCGCGGTTGAGCCAGCCGGTCTTTTCTTCCGAGACGTGCTCGCCGCCGGACTCCAGCATGTCCTGCCCGTCGAAATGGCTGCGCTGGTCGCGGTAAGGCGTCGACACCGCATGAACGAAAGCCAGTTCCTTGTTCTTCCAGAGAGGCAGAAGATCGGCCGCCTCCGGATGCAGCCCGAAATGCCCATCGAGATCGAACAGGCCGGCATCGGGCGTGAGGGCAAGCGTCGGGCGAAGCGCCGCAAAGCCGGCCTCGCCATAGGGCTGCACCAGGTCCAGCCCGTCCATGGCGCCGCGCAGCACAATCGTCACGAAGCGATTGTCGCCGGGCATGGCCGCGAAGGTGACGGGCGTGAAGATCGGCGCGGCCGCCACGCAGCAAGCCGAGGCGAGAAAACTCCGGCGGGAAAGCACGAGATGTGTCATGGCCAGGCTCCTATCGACGATTGAATTCCGGCGACGCCAACGCGAGCATCAAACCGCTGATCTTGCTGGGTGCCTGGCTGACAACGCGGATCGTATCGTCGCGCGCGGCATCGGCAAGCGTTGCCTTCAGAAACTCCCGTGGATCCAACCCCTGCCCGAATTGAGCCGAGGCCCGGCGCGCCCAGCGGAGCCGCTCGGCCAGCTGGCTCGCCGTGATCCAGACCGAGAAGGATTCCTCGAACCCGGCCGGGCTCGGGGGCTCCCACGTCGGCTGGCCCATGCGACGCAATGCGCCCTGCCCGATCGCCGTCATGGTTTGTGTCGCCTTGCGTGTCTTCGCCGCAGCCGGATCGTCGTCCGTCATCGCCTGAGTGTCGGTTACGTCGTCGTTGCCGTAGGCCTCAAAAAAGCTGCCGACATCGCCATCACCACCCTCGTCGTTCAGCGCCCGTAGCCCCGCGACCACGAAATCGAAAGGCTGCCGCGCCTTCGCACCGGGATTTGCCCAGGCGGCGGGATGATCGAGCATCACGGCATAGATCGAGGTCAGGTCGCCATCCGTCCGCTTCCACACCGCCGTCATGGCCGCGATGATGTCATCGGGCGGTTGGTCTGAGATGAAATGGACGACGAGCTTGCGGCAGATGTGCTGTGCCGTTTTCGGGTTTGCGGCGAGATCGTCGAGCAAGGAGAGAAAATCCCGCGGCGACCTGCGCACGCTGCCGTAATTCACGCCCAGAACCTTTTGTGAGCCTGGCTCTGATATGCTCGGCTGGAACACCATGTCGACGTCCAGCCGATCCGTCGTCAGTCCGGTCAGCACCATTGCCGCCGCCCTGACATCGGCCTGCGTATATCCACTGCCGGCGCCGAGCGTATGCAGCTCCAGCAGCTCGCGTCCGAGGTTTTCGTTCAAGCCCTTCTTCTTGCTGAGCCCGCTGGCGGAATCCGGACCGAGCGACAAGACCTGATCGAGGTAGATCAGCATGGCCGGATGTTCCGTGGCACTTCTCAACAAATCCGCAAAACGCCCATTGATGTGCGGACGAATGGCTTCGGCCTCATAGAGCGGGACGACCAGCCGCATCTGCAGGCTTTTGCTGGCGCTCGTCGCGAAGTGATTGGTCCAGAAGGTCGCAAGACGCTCGTGAAAACCGTTCGGAGACAGCACGGCCTGCAGAAGCCGCGCATTCAAGTCCTGTTTGAAGCAGTGCTCAACGCTCTTCTGCAGAACATCGCGGCGCTGTCGCCGCGTCGGGCCGTCCGCAACGTGGCGCAGATCATGCAGCCCTTGCTGGAGATCGGCTATTTGCTTGCGCCGCGCCTCGATCCCGCCGACCGGAAATCTGGGCGGTGATTGCCCTACGGCCTTCAACTGACCGAGCAAGTCGTTATTGCCCTGAACCGGCGCTTCGCCGGGCCGCAGGCCATAACCGAAGCGGATCGCCGCCATGGTGGGAACGGAAAGGCTCATCGGTTGTCACCTCCATATCCTTGGATGGCAACAAGCTCTCAGCAAACCTGTCGAAAATTGCGGCAATTTCGGAACATGGACAATTTGTAATTCTTCCGCGATTTCATACCGTTAACGGCCCACGAAAGAGACCCTGCCGCCGGTTTGCGCGGTCGGGAAAACAATGCGCAATTTGTGATTGCGTGCGATTTGTATCAATCACCAAGGATATATGCATTTGATAGATCCGCCTGGGATAATGCGGCCGTTGCATGTCTCGACGCTGCTCTATCGATACCGAATTCCAACCGAAGAACATCGCGGTGCCGCAAAGCGGCATCCGGAGGCGGAGCCTTGCCATGGAAACCCTGAGAGGCATTCCCGAAGCAGGATTGGCAGATACACTTGCCGATCTCGTACAGACGAAAATGATCGTGCTGTCGCTGACCAAGAGCGACGGCGCCTACACGGTTGTCTATACCCCGTCGAGCCCCTCAATGGACACGGAGCGGCTGGATCAGGCGCTGCCGAGCAGCCCGCCGGTTGCCAACATGGACGATCCGAGCCCTCCGCCTGCCGGCGCGCCCGGCGAGTTTGTCCACGCGCGGTCCATCGCCCCGAAGACGATCCTCTACACCGATCCCGACGGTCGCGACGAAATTCGTGAAGGCGGGTCCCGCTCGTGGCGCAACTGCAATCCCGGCAATATCCGCAAAGGCGATTTCTCGCGCAACTGCGGCGCCATTGGCGACGACGGCAGCTTCGCCATCTTTCCGGACGAAACGGTCGGCAAGGCCGCGGTCATCGCCCTTATGAAGACGGCAGCCTACATCAGGTTGACCTTGAAGAACGCGATCTTCCGCTACACGCCGCCGAGTGAAAACAACACAGAAGCTTACGCAAAGTACATTCACGACAAGACGGGCATAGCGCTCGACGCCGTCCTTTCTGATCTCAAGGCAGACGACTTCCGTCGCATCGCCAACACGATCCAGATCATCGAGGGATGGAAGCCCGGCATCATCCGCGCCAATGCGCCACCCGCGCCGCTGATGAACGCGAAGATCGGGGTCGCCTCATCCGCCGCATCCGCCACGCAGGACTGGATGGCGATCGCCCGCCGCGAGGCCGCCCTGCCGCTGCGCGAGCGCAGCCAATGGCCCGACCCCGGCGAGAACCCGCGCATCCTGAACTATTTCAAGGTCTGTGCGCCCTGGTTCGAAGTCGCGGGCGGCGACGAAGTCGACTGGTGCGCGGCATTCGTCAACTACTGCCTGGTCACCAGCGGTCACATGGGAACCGACCACCCCGGCGCACGCTCCTTCTTCTGGAACAAGAAGAACCAGTTCCACGTGCTGTCGGGACCACAGCCCGGCGCCATCGCGGTGCGCCGTTATGCGCCGTTCACCGACCCGAAGTGGACAACCGGCAACGGCCATGTCGGCTTCGTGGTCTCCTGGACCAGCACGACGGTCACCCTGCTTGGCGGCAACCAGAGCAACACGGTCTGCGAAAAGACCTTCCCACTGCTGGAAAAGAACAGTTCGGGCGCAAAGCAATCGGAGTTCGTCGCCTTCCTGATGCCGGTGATCGTCTGAAGGATTGCCGGCGATCGCTACATGACGTCGTAACGCAGATGCAAAACGTCATGGGGCAACCTGTCGACGCCCTTCAGCAATAAGCGCGTTGCGTCTCCTGCCGGCCGGTCGAACGTCGTCGGCATGCCCGCGCTCCCATCGGCAATCGGCAGGATCAACAGGCTGATCTCGTCGATGAGGCCCGATGCCAGGAAGCTGCCGTTGATGCCTCCACCACCCTCAAGCAGCAGCGTCCGGATCCCGAAGTCCCGTCCGAGCACACCAAGCGCCAGCGACAGATCGATTTCGGACGCGCCCGCGAAGATATAGGAGATGCCGTCCCGCTGCAGTTCGGCGAGGTGGTCGTCGGAAACATCCTCCGAGAGAATCATGACGATCGGATCACCGTTGATGTTGTCGATGTTCATATGCAGCTTCGCATATCGGTCGACGGCAACGGCATAGGGTCCTGCATTGGCGGTGGGCGCCTTCCACGTGGTCCGCGCATAAGCCTGCATCGCAGTCGCCGCAATGGGCTCACCTTCCGCGAAGTCCGCCATCGTTACGCGGCCGACACACCATGCGTCGCCCCCAAGCGCTTCGTGGATCCCCTCATAGATCTCCGTCAGTTGCTCGGTTAGGTCGTCGGGCCAGTGTTCGGGCACAATCCGGCCGTCGATGCTGGATCCCATGTGCATGATGACGCGAGGCTTCAATTCACCCTCCAACCGTTCGCTCGATAAAGGGCGACTAAAGCGTCCACCCACTGGATCAATACTCCTGCATCGTCTGGCGGAACAGGATTTCGTTGATGTCTACACACTCGGGCTGAAACAAGCGGGAACCATCGACAGCGTTGCGCGCTGGCGAATGCTTTGCGTTATCGGGCGTGACGCACTGCGTCGGTGCCTACGACGCAATGTGGATTGCCGGCGCTTCCCTTGCGGGCGTACCTTCGAGCATGACGCGGTTACGCCCGGCCTTCTTCGCGGCGTAAAGGGCCGCGTCCGCACGACCGATATGATCGATCATCGGCGCCTCGCTGGCGTTGACGATCGCAACGCCAAAGCTCGCCGTTATCTTCCCGGTGTCACCGATTTCCTTGAGATCGGCAGCGGCGAAGGCTTGCCGAACGACATTGGCAAACTTTCCGCCCTCGGCAAGGCCACCCCCCGGAAGGAATGCGACGAACTCCTCGCCGCCAAATCGCGCCGCAAAAGCGCCCTTGGGAAGCCGCGCGCGCAGCAGATCTGCCAGCCAGGCGATGACGGTATCCCCCGCGGCATGGCCGAACGTGTCGTTGATGCGCTTGAAATGATCGATGTCGCAGATGATCACGACACCGCTAAGCTCTCCCCGCGCCTGCAGCTTCTTGGCCGCCTCCTCGAAACCGCGCCGGTTGAGAAGGCCGCTCAACGAGTCCCGCTCCGCGGCGTGGCGGTATTGGGCAATCGTGTCGAGCGTGGTGGCAGCAAGCGCCGAAAGCGCAAAAAGCAGCGCAATGACGGATGCGCCCGCCTGCATGACAAACGCGTAGATGGAGCTCTCGAATTCATCAGGGCTTGGAGCCGATGACAAAAAGCCTAGCAGCGCAACGTCACGAACGATCGTCTCGAGGACAATCAAAGAAGCGACGCCGAGCAGGATTCGATCGATCGGTTCGCGGGCATGGCGGAAGGACGCGACAATGGCAAACGCCAACAGGATGACACAGGCAGCATCGCTGACGACGAGCTCGACCGGCAGGCTCTCGAGCACCAGCACCGTATAGGCCAGCACGGCGTAGACGAGTACGCAGAAGGTCGTTCGGAGCAAGAAACGGGAAGGTTGGTTGAACCGCTTGAGCAGCGCGCCGCCATACCAATAAAACGCGGCAAGAAAGAACGCTTCCGCCGTCAGCGCCTGCACCGGTTGCGGCGCCATGTAGAGAACCATGGGGAGGGAGAAGGCGACGGCTGCACACAGAAAACCGGCAGCCCAGTGGTAGGCCTCGCGCGACCCGAAACGGCCGACGGCGAGAAAGACACAACCGAAGGTCAACATCATGACCGGAAGCGCGAACGCGAAATTCTCGGGTGAATCCATCAAAATCTCGTGGAGAGACGCAATACCTACCCCCCATGGAAAGGCTAGCGAAAGACAGTTAAGAAAATCCTACGGAAACGTGACAGTGATAACAAAGTCCGAGGGCGGCCGTCTGACGACCGCCCTCTGCCAATCACACACGCATCGCGTGGCCATGATCATCGACCGTTTCCCCACCGAAACGGACATCCTTCTTCTCGAAGCCGAGGCCGGCCAGCACCGCCACCACGATGGCGACGATGGCTGCGACGATCAACAGCGCATAGGCGTAGTCGCCGTCCCAACGCGCTGCCAGTCCCGCCTGGATCGTTGCATTGCCCGATGCCAGCAAATTGCCGAGCTGATAGGCAAAGCCCGGGAAGGTGCCACGCACCTCGTCCGGCGACAGCTCGTTGAGATGTACCGGCACGATGCCCCAGGCACCCTGCACGAAGAACTGCATCAGGAAGGCGCCGATGGCGAGCAACACCGGTCCGGGCGCATAAACCCAGAGCGGCGCCACCGGCACCGCGATCAGCGCGGCGATGACGATCGCCCTCTTACGCCCGATGCGCTGCGACAATGCTCCGAAAAACAGCCCACCGCAGATCGCCCCGATATTATAGACGATAGCGATGGCGCCGGTGGTGTAGCTGTCGTAGTTGCGCTGCGTTTCCAGGAAGGTCGGATAGAGATCCTGGGTGCCGTGGCTGAAGAAGTTGAACGCCGTCATCAACAGCACCGCCCAGAGAAACAGCGGAATGTTCTCGCGCAGCACGGTGAGGAACGGCCGCCGTCCCTGGCTCTGCCGCTTCAGGAAGGCCGGGCTCTCCTCGACGCTGCGGCGGATGTAGAGCACCAGCAGCGCCGGCGCCGCGCCGACGAAGAACATGCCGCGCCAGCCGATGACGGGAAAGAGCAGGAAGAACACGATCGAGGCCAGCAGATAGCCCGAGGGATAGCCCGCCTGCAGGATGCCGGAGACGATGCCCCTGCTCTCCTCCGGCACCGTTTCCATGACCAGCGACGCGCCCACGCCCCACTCGCCGCCCATGGCGATGCCGTAGAGCGCGCGCAGCACGATGAACATGGTAAGCCCGGTCGAGAACCCGGTGAGAAACTCGAAGATCGAATAGAGCAGCACGTTGACCATCAGCGTGATCCGCCGCCCGTACTTGTCCGACGCCAGCCCGAAGAGCAGCGCGCCGACCGGCCGCATCGCCAGCGTCAGCAGGATCGCCACCGAGACGGCGGGAACGTCGGTGTGGAACTCCTCGGCGATATATTTGAGAACGAAGACGAGTATGAAGAAGTCGAAGGCATCGAGCGTCCAGCCGAGATAGCTGGCGATGACGGTGTTGCGCTGCTGCGGCGTCAGCCGGCGCAGGCTTTCCAGTGCGGACATCATTGTTCCTCCGTCCGAAAGCGGCGGCGAGGCGGGCAATGTCCGGATGCCGTCGAAGAGAGGGATCGCCCGGGCGGGCGCGGGTCATGCTGTGACAGGCAGCGTTTGGGAACGTCAGCAATGCTGCCCTTGTTCCATCACGTTTTGCGTGATCGCCACAATATCGCGCCTTCAGGCTGCAAAATCCGTTTCCCTTTTGTACTCTTTGCCTCTTCCATTTCGCGCTGACTCTCTCCATATTCCGGCCATGGCCAAATCTCCGAAAAAGTCCCCCGCCCCCGATGGTTTCGAGGAAGCTCCCCAATCCGCGTTCGAAGGTGCGCCCCTAGAGGGTTCAGTCGCCGATTGGGTGAAGCAGCTGGAGGCCGATGCCGAGGCATCCGGTGTCGAGACGCAGCGCCAGATCGCCTCGAAGGCCGGCAAGCACCGCAAGAAGGTGGAGATCGCGGCGTCCAAATCCGCGCGCGGCACCTCGATGGGCGGCTCGACCGACCCGAAGACACGTGCAGCCGCCGGCCTCAATCCGGTCTCCGGTCTCGACGTCTCCCTCGAAGACGCCGCCGCGCTGAAGGCCGGCACGGCGGTGACGGCCACGGTGGAGGCGCTTTCGGCGCTGATCGAGAGCGGCAATCCGCTGTTCAAGGACGGCAAGATGTGGACGCCGCATCGCCCGGCCCGGCCGCCGAAATCCGAAGGCGGCATCGAGATCCGCATGAATTCGGAATATTCACCGGCGGGTGACCAGCCGACGGCGATCAAGGACCTCGTCGAGGGCCTCGACAATGGCGACCGCAGCCAGGTGCTGCTCGGCGTCACCGGTTCCGGCAAGACCTTCACCATGGCCAAGGTGATCGAGGCCACCCAGCGCCCAGCCGTCATCCTGGCGCCGAACAAGACGCTGGCGGCCCAGCTCTACAGCGAATTCAAGAACTTCTTCCCCGACAACGCGGTGGAATATTTCGTCTCCTACTACGACTATTACCAGCCGGAAGCCTATGTGCCGCGCTCCGATACCTTCATCGAGAAGGAATCGTCGATCAACGAACAGATCGACCGCATGCGCCACTCCGCCACCCGCTCGCTGCTCGAGCGCGACGATTGCATCATCGTCGCCTCGGTCTCCTGCATCTACGGTATCGGCTCGGTCGAGACCTACACCGCCATGACCTTCCAGATGGAGGTCGGCGACCGCCTGGACCAACGTCAACTATTGGCCGACCTCGTGGCGCAGCAATACAAGCGCCAGGACATCAACTTCGTCCGCGGCTCCTTCCGTGTTCGCGGCGACACGATCGAAATCTTCCCGGCCCACTTGGAAGACGCGGCCTGGCGCATCTCGATGTTCGGCGACGAGATCGACGCCATCACCGAGTTCGACCCGCTCACCGGCCAGAAGACCGGCGACCTGAAGAGCGTGAAGATCTACGCCAACAGCCACTATGTCACTCCGCGCCCGACGCTGAACGGCGCCATCAAGGCGATCAAGGAAGAGCTGCGCCTGCGCCTCGCCGAACTCGAGAAGGCCGGCCGCCTACTGGAAGCCCAGCGCCTGGAACAGCGCACCCGCTACGATGTCGAGATGCTGGAAGCCACGGGCTCCTGCGCCGGCATCGAGAACTATTCGCGCTATCTCACCGGCCGCAGCCCCGGCGAGCCGCCGCCGACCCTGTTCGAATATATCCCCGACAACGCCCTGCTTTTCATCGACGAAAGCCACGTCACCATTCCGCAGATCGGCGGCATGTACCGGGGCGACTTCCGGCGCAAGGCGACGCTTGCCGAATACGGCTTCCGCCTGCCCTCGTGCATGGACAACCGCCCGCTGCGCTTCGAGGAATGGGACGCGATGCGCCCCGACACCGTTGCCGTCTCGGCCACCCCCGGCGGCTGGGAACTCGACCAGTCCGGCGGCGTCTTTGCAGAGCAGGTGATCCGCCCGACCGGCCTGATCGACCCGCCGGTCGAAGTCCGCTCCGCCCGCAGCCAGGTCGACGATGTTCTCGGCGAAATCCGCGAGACCGCAGCCAAGGGCTACCGCACGCTCTGCACCGTGCTCACCAAGCGCATGGCCGAGGACCTCACCGAATATCTGCATGAGCAGGGCGTGCGCGTCCGCTACATGCACTCCGACATCGACACGCTGGAGCGTATCGAGATCATCCGCGATCTTCGTCTGGGTGCTTTCGACGTGCTCGTCGGCATCAACCTTCTGCGCGAAGGCCTCGACATTCCCGAATGCGGCTTCGTCGCCATTCTCGACGCCGACAAGGAAGGCTTTCTGCGCTCCGAGACCTCGCTGGTGCAGACCATCGGCCGCGCGGCGCGTAACGTCGACGGCAAGGTCATCCTCTATGCCGACACCGTCACCGGCTCGATGCAGCGCGCCATGGACGAAACCGCCCGCCGCCGCGAAAAGCAGGTGGCTTACAACACCGAACACGGCATCACGCCGGAATCGGTGAAGGCGAAGATCTCCGACATCCTCGACAGCGTCTACGAACGCGACCACGTCCGCGCCGATATCTCGGGTGTGTCAGGCAAGGGCTTCGCCGACGGCGGCAACCTCGTGGGTGGCAACCTGCAGACCCACCTCAACGCGCTCGAAAAACAGATGCGCGACGCCGCCGCCGACCTCGACTTCGAAAAAGCCGCGCGCCTGCGCGACGAAATCAAACGCCTCAAGGCCGCCGAACTCGCCGTCATGGACGACCCGATGGCGCGGGAAGAAGCACGCTCGCAGGAAAGCAGCAAGAAAACCGGCAAGCCGGCCGCAAGCGCGGCCCCGCAATCCCTCTTCGCCAAGCCCAGCCTCGACGACATGGGCCCCGGCACAGACACCGCCCGCCCCCTGTTCCGCCGCAACGACCTCGACGAGATGACCGTCGGCCGCACCGAAAAACCCGTTACCGGCAAGCTGCCTGACAAGCCGGATACCGCCAAGAGCACCAAGCGCTTCTCACCGCTGCTCGAAGGCCAACCCGACCGCGACGACCCGCGCCCGCTGGTGAGCGGCAAGACGGGCGTTGGAAGCTATGAGGATGCCGGGGACGTGAAGCGGCAGAAGCGGACGAAGGGCAAGACGGGGCGACCGGGCCGCTGACCTTCCTGGGCGAAACACACTGCCGTCAACCTGACCCGCAGTCACACCACTGCCGTTGGTCTCACTGACGGCATCCCGCGACCGCGGGTCCGCAAACAACAATCTCCCGCGCGCCGCCGCACGCGGCGTTCAAGCCCGGCAAGACGCGACCCACGCGCACCTGGGTAAGACGGCGGTGGCATGGCGTGAAGGATCGCCGATCCCATGATCGGTCAGGCCGTTGCGAGACTGCAAGACTGCCTATAGGCTTCGTCATCCAACCTCGACAGGAGCAGCAAATGCAGATCGATCTTACTGGAAAGAGCGCGCTGGTCACAGGGTCAACGGAAGGCATCGGCTACGCAATTGCCCGGCAGCTTTCAAGGGCCGGAGCGGATGTCGTGGTCAACGGCCGCTCAGAAGAAAAGACCGCAAAGGCCGCCGAGCGCCTCAAGGGCGAAGGCGCCAAGGCCACCGTCGAGGCTGCCGCCGCCGACCTCTCGACCGCTGAAGGGTGCGCGGCACTTGTCGCCCAGGTCCCCCAGGTCGACATCCTGATCAACAATGCCGGCATCTTCCAGCCGATCGACTTTTTCGACGCGGAGGACGAGGTCTGGGATCGACACTGGCAGGTCAACGTCATGTCCGCCGTTCGGCTCTCCCGCGCCTATCTCCCGGGCATGCAGAAGTTGAATTGGGGTCGAGTGATATTCCTGGCCTCCGAATCCGGTTTCAACATTCCGGTCGAGATGATCCACTACGGCGTCAGCAAGACGGCCGACATTGCGGTCGCTCGCGGTCTCGCCAAGCGCATGGCCGGCACGGCTGTCACCGTCAACTCCGTACTCCCCGGCCCCACGCTCTCCGAAGGCGTAGAGGCGATGCTTGCCGACGAACAAGCCAGAACGGGGTTGCCGCTTGAGGAGATCGCCGCCGCCTTCGTCAAGCAGCATCGCGGCACCTCGATCATCCAACGGGCGACCAGCGTCGAGGAAGTCGCAAACCTGGTGACCTATCTCGCCTCGCCATTCGCTTCCGCGACGACAGGCGCATCCGTTCGCGTTGACGGCGGGGTCATTGACACGCTTTGACGGCGGGCTTCTGCGCACGTGTCGGGTTCAACCGACTGACCGTGCTCTGCGCGTCACAAACGAGAAAGTCCGCTGGCTCCTATCTTGCCTTCAGTTGGGTAGCGTCGGCTATCGACCAATCCTCGCTCGATTGCAGTGGTACATAGGCTACTTATCGCCGACACGCGCTTTGGACAAAAGCGGTGAACTATCGATGTCCGCTATCGGCCCGAAGGAGACGTCGGCTCTAGCACGGCTATTGATTTCGAACGTCAACCTCGCAAATAACTGTCTCCAGTAAGTATAGTGCCCTTCGTATACTGCGGTTGAGATAGTCGCCGAATTTACGCATGATCTGCGCTGTGCCTTTGGAGTGAATATGGCGATTGAATCTTTGTATTGGAAAGAGGAGCTCGCCCGGATCGCGAAGACCATTCGCCCGGCTTCCAAGCCGAAGCGTTGGTCAGAGCGTGCCGTCTGCGTAGTTGAGCGCGACGTGATGATTGGGTTTTTTATCGTCCGCAGGATGGTCGAACTATATAAAGTGTCTTCAGTCATAGCGAAGATGCAACTGGATGTGTTCAGCGCTCCCGTCACCGCGAATGTGACGAAGATGAACCGATTTGCGCTTGAGGAAAATTACAACTGGAACGCAGAGAAGGCCGAACGCAAGTCGGTGGCCTACATCTGCAATCAATGCATCCATGCCTACATTAGCTTCGTGGATCGCGGCCCCGATAGGAATTGGTCCGATTTGCTTGTGGTGTCGGACTACGACCGCAACAACGTCATTTGGCGGGTTCCGTTCAAAACGATCAGCAACTTATTCGAAGCGGCGTCGAACGACTGGCCCGTCTACGTGCAAATGACCTACGAAGCAAAACTAGGCGATTACAAGGTGACAACGGACTAATCAAAAAGCCATCTTTTTGGCAGGGAAGATTAAACTAATCCTTCGCTGTATCTTGGCCCATATGGCACACGGTCGATGATCGACCGAGGTCCGCTTCTGGCGCGAAGCGGACGCAGGCGGCTGTGCACAGTAGTCACGATATTTCCAGCAAAATCAGTGGTCATTTGAAATTTCGTCCCCACCCCACTCCCCCGTGCCATCATCCCCTCGTCCCGTCGCGGATACACCGCAAGGCGTTGCGGCGAGGCGGGACCGGCGCCGGGTGTGGGGGAAGGACGTGAGCTTCCGCATCAGGGGTCCGCAGAAAATGGTCTCCCTCCGGTGACGGCGGCGTCGCGCGAATGCGGTGTCGAGTTTCGCTCCGGACGTGCCTGTGTGGCACACATGGCCTTCTTGGGAAGCGCGACTTCCTCGGGCAAGGCTGCAGAGGGACCGGAGTTGCGGGCATAAACCGCCGAACGGGGCGCTCGACAGCGCCATTTTACACTTTTCAGATGAGGCTCTTTCGAGCGCCCCGTCCGAACCTGCCGCCCTTGATGGGCCGCAACCGACTGCAGGATCAAGCCACGGGTGAGACCAGCCGCGTGAGGGCGCAACCGCGCCCGCTGACAGGCCTCCCGTGAGAACGGGAGAGATCAGATGGCAGGCATCGCACGCAAACGGCCGGGACAGGAATGGGAAGAGCGCATCGGCCAGTACGGCATGATCATGCTGCGCCTGCGCACCGCCGAAATGCTCGCCTTCCCCGCAATGGTCTGCGGCATGCGCGCCTGCCGCAGGGCGCGTTGGTGCCAGCGGGTCTTCGTGGACGACCAGATGCCGGTCTGCTGCGGCATGCTCACGGACGAGCAACGGCAGGCCTATGACACATTCCTGGTTGCCGCAGCACAGGTCTACGAGGCGGCGCATCGCGGCGAATACGGCATTCTCTACCGCCTGGTGATCGACAGGCTGAAGGACGATTTCAGGGCGGTTACCGATATCGTCCGCAATGCCCTGCCGCCCGGCGATAACGGCCATGCCCATCTCGATGCCGCCCTCAGGGCCAGGGCGAGGATCGATGCCGCAGCCGCGCTGAAACGCCCTGCGGGGCGAACCGGCGCCTGAGCGCTCGGCCCGCGCGCCATGCATTTTCCGGGGCGGCCCGTTAAACTTGCATCAACCCCTGCGTGGCATAGGTGCCGCCCGCTGCACGGAAGGAGACAGGCATGACAATGGTAGGCTTCAGGAACACCCACAATCAGATGATCTATGTCAATCCGGCGCAGGTTCTCTATGTCTCGACCTTCGAGGAAGAGGTGACCGTCATCGCCTATGCGATCACCGATGCCTCGGGCAAGCCGGTTGTCTCCCACGTTCGCGGCAGCGCCGAGCTGGTGCAGCACAAGCTGGCCGGCGGCGGCGCTCGCTAGTCGGCTATATCCGGTGCCACTGCATCGGCGGCGGGCGGCGCGAACCGTACCGTTGCGGCACGCATTCCCAAAAGGAAACAGCAGTAGCCGGGCGCGCTTACCATTCGTCAAGTGTTTGAATCTTTGGCTATTCCCGGGTTGTCTCATCTGGTGCCACAATATTCTCGCTTGCATTTTGCTTCGAATACTGGCACCAATTCGGTACTCGGGCATTTGCATGCCGGTGACTGGACTGATGTGGCTGAGCCTTCTTGCGGGAAGGTGGCGTGGGGGGACCTCACGTGCGTAGACGTTCTTTCCCCGTTCGTGAACTACTCGACTGACCCTTCGCGCGCTGAATCCAGATGAGGGGGCGCGAAAGCTAAAGCCGTCCATTTCCTTTCGGGGGGGTGGATACCAAACAGACTACAGGGAAAAGGACCTATCCCAATGGCCACCAAAGGCGTCGTAAAATTCTTCAACCAGGACAAGGGTTTTGGTTTCATCACTCCGGACGGCGGTGCAAAGGACGTTTTCGTTCACATCTCCGCTCTTCAGGCTTCCGGCATCCAGTCGCTCCGCGAAGGCCAGCAGGTAACCTTCGACACCGAGCCGGATCGCATGGGCAAGGGCCCGAAGGCCGTCAACATCTCGGCTAACTAATTCAATTCCTGCCTCGGCAGGGATGAGACGGCGCTCCGTAAGGGGCGCCGTTTTTCGTTGGCGCAATGGTTGGCGAGGGTGAAGCCGGACGGCTGGAGGCCTCTGCCAGGAAATTTCTGGCGCAGCGATGTCCCCGCGCCTTCCAGCCATGCAATGATGGCTCGACATACGCGGGCGATCGCCGGCTTTTCTGCTTTTTGCAGGATCGGACCCGTCGCCCAAGAAAGCGGACGACGACGTGCCGTAAGGACGGCGCCGGCAAATAACCGGCCGCACTCCCACTCTAGGCGCTGACCGCCTCTTTCGCGCCGGAGAAATCCACTGCCGCGAAGGCGGCGGCGATCACCTCGGGCCCCGCCCCTGTCTTCACCGCATCGGTCGACAGGATCTGGCGATAGCGCCGCGCGCCGGGAAGACCGGTAAACAGGCCGACCATGTGTCGGGCCACCTGCTGCAGCCGGCCGCCGTCGGCGATGTGGCGTTCGGCATAGGCCATCATCCGGTCGCGCAGGGCGTTCCAGTCGATCTCGGCCTCCGGCGCGCCGAAGAAGCGCTGGTCGACATCGGCGAGCACCGCCGCGTTCTGGTAGGCCGCGCGCCCGAGCATGACGCCATCGACATGCCGCAGGTGTTCCTCGGCCGCGTCGAGCGTCTGGATGCCGCCATTGATGCCGACGAAAACGTCGGGCCGCGCTTGCTTCATACGGTAGACGATCTCGTAGTCAAGCGGCGGGATCTCGCGGTTCTCCTTCGGCGACAGGCCCTTGAGCCAGGCCTTGCGGGCATGGATCCAGACCGCGTCCGCGCCGGCATCGAGCACCCGGTCCAGCAGGTCGGGCAAGGCCACTTCCGGGTCCTGCTCGTCCACGCCGATCCGGCATTTGACCGTCACCGGCACGGCCGACACCGCCTTCATCGCCTTGATGCACGCAGCCACCGTCTCCGGCGTCAGCATCAGGCATGCCCCGAATGTCCCCGATTGCACCCGATCCGAGGGGCAGCCGACATTCAGGTTGATCTCGTCGTAGCCATAGGGTGCCGCAATCTCCACCGCCTTCACCAGCTTGTCGGGATCCGATCCCCCAAGCTGCAACGCGACAGGATGCTCCGCCGCATCGAACGACAGCAACCGCTCACGCGGCCCATGTATGATCGCGTCCGCCACCACCATTTCGGTATAGAGCAGCGCATTGCGACTGATCTGTCGGTGAAAATACCGGCAATGGCGATCGGTCCAGTCGATCATAGGCGCGACGGCGAAGATCGGCCGTCCGGTTTTCAGGGCCTCGGCGTAGAAATGAGATGTGGTCATGCCCGCGCTCATACCGCAAAGACCGGCGAAACACCAGTTTCTCCCACGCAGGGCAGCAATACCGGAACGCAAACACCGGCCAATCATTACATCGAATTAATTGGCGGCATCGCCACTTGCACGTTTACGTGGTCGCCGACTGCCGAAGGGAGATATCATGGACGCGAAGATCCTGGCCGTGCTCGATGCCTATCACGAGCTGATCGACAAGGAGAAGAACAGCCCGCGGGAGGAAGCACCCGGCGGGCGCGACGGCGGGCAGGATCGGCGGCTGCGGGCCGTTGGGCCGCAGACCGGTCAGCTGCTCAACATCGTCGCAAAGAGCCTCGCTGCCCCGACCATACTGGAGCTTGGCACCTCGTTCGGCTACTCGGGAATCTGGCTGGCGGAGGCTGCCCGGCAGACGGGTGGCAGGCTCATCACCATGGAGCTGCACGAATACAAGTCAGCCTATGCGCGCGACATGGCGACCAAGGCCGGGCTTGCGGATCACATCGATTTCAGGGTCGGCGATGCCGTGGCGATGATCGGCGACCTGCAGATCGGCATCGATCTCGTCTTGGTCGACCTGTGGAAGGATTTGTACGTCCCCTGCCTCGAGGCCTTCTATCCCAAGCTCAATCCCGGCGCGATCATCATAGCCGACAACATGACCCGCCCCGGCAACGAAGACGTCCGCAACTATGCACGCGCCATCCGCTCCAAGCCAGGCATCACCAGCGTCGAGATCCCCGTCGGCGCCGGTCTGGAGATCAGCAGGTTCGAGCCCGGCTGAGGTCCTCGGTCAACAGATTGAAATGACTGGCGGTCAAATTGGCGCGGGGGGACACGAACCATCCTTTCCCCGCTCGATCGTTTGCGTCTAAGATGGCCCGACACACACACAGCAGCAAGAGCACAGCATGTCCAATTCCGCTACGGTCATCCCCCTTCCCCAGCCTGTCCTGTTGCCCGTCGAGGGCGAGTCCGGATTGTTCCCGGTCCGCCGCGTCTACTGCGTCGGGCGCAACTATGCCGACCACGCGATCGAGATGGGGCATGACCCGAGCCGCGAGCCGCCCTTCTTCTTCCAGAAGAACGCCGATAACCTGCTGGCCGCCAGCAAGGAGTTCCCCTACCCGCCGCTGTCCAGCGATGTCCATTTCGAGGTCGAGTGCGTCCTGGCGCTGAAATCGGGTGGGAAAAACATCGCCACCGAAGCAGCACTCGATTGCATCTACGGCTATGCCGTCGGCATCGATTTCACGCGCCGCGACCTGCAGGCCGAAGCAAAGAAGCTGGGGCGCCCATGGGAGATCGCCAAGGCGTTTGAACATTCGGCCCCCGTGTCGGCGATCATCCCGGCGGCCCGCGTTGGGCATCCGACCGCCGGCCGCATCTGGCTCGACCTCAATGGCAAGCGCGCACAGGATGGCGATCTCAACCAGATGATCTGGAAGGTCCCCGAGATCATCGCCGAACTGTCAAAGCTGTTCGTGCTTGCGCCCGGCGACGTAATCATGACCGGAACGCCGGCGGGCGTCGGCGCCGTCAAGCGCGGCGATCGCATCGACTGCGGCGTCGACGGCATCGCGACGCTGTCAGTGACCGTTGCCTGAAGGAGAAGAACCGATGCCGATCTATGCGCTTTCCGGCCACCAGCCCGATCTGCCGCCACCCGGGACCTACTGGATCGCGCCGGACGCACATGTGATCGGCAAGGTGATCCTGGGGGCTGATGTCGGCATCTGGTTCGGCGCGGTGCTGCGTGGCGACAATGAGCCGATCACCATCGGCAAGGCGACGAACATCCAGGAAGGCGCCATGCTGCACACCGATCCCGGTGCGCCGCTGACGATCGGCGAAGGCTGCACCATCGGCCACCACGCCATCGCCCATGGCTGCACGATCGGCGACAACTCGCTGATCGGCATGGGGGCAACAGTGCTGAACGGCGCCAGGATCGGAAACAACTGCCTTGTCGGCGCCAACGCCTTGATCACCGAGGGCAAGGAATACCCCGACAATTCGCTGATCGTCGGATCCCCCGCCCGCGTCATCCGCACCCTCGACGAGAAGGCGATTGAAGGGCTGAAGCGCTCCGCGGAGAACTACGTCGCCAACTGGCAGCGCTTCGCCCGTGATCTGAAACAGCTCTGAACGAGCATCAGAACAGCAGGCTGATGCCCGTCAGGTTCTTGACCGCAGCCTTGATGAGATCAAACACCGCGGAGAGAATCTTCTGGGCCGCGTTGTAGACAAGGAATTTGAACTCCGCGAGCGCGCTGTTCAGATTGTATTCGAGGAGATGCAGCGTCACATCGGCGCGCTGCGCCGTGATTTCCTTGGCTGCGAGTTGCGCAATCACCTTGGTCGTCATCTGCGCGATGAAGCTGAGCTGTGCCGTCATTTCCTGCCTGATCTTGTCCCACTGCTCTTTCGCCTTGGCGGCGGCGACAGTCAGCAGCCCCTCGCCCAACTCTTGGGCGGATTTCGGTGCGAATGTTGCGAGATCGACCATGATAGAACCCCTACTTCAGCGAGCCTTCCATCGTCTTGGCGATGGCGCATGTGTTGCGGACGATGGCGATATTGTCGGCTTCGTTCGGTGCTTGGCCTCCCGCATCATAGGCTGCCCGGGAGAGCTCGATCGCCTTGTGACAGCGGTCGATATTGTCGGCGACCAGTTGCGCGGCAGCGGCTGCAGGGCGGCCGTGCAGGTAGGCGGGTCGCTTCTCGGCGATTTCGCCCGCTTCCTTCACCTGTGCCAGTGCATCGATATAGTAAGGCTCCACCGCGCGGTAAGGCGTGCGGCTCGGGGCCTTGGTCTCCATGGTCGTCTCGATCTTGGTGAGGCTGGAATGCGCGCCATCGAGCTTTGTGTAGATCGCCTCGTTGTAGGAAGGTGCGAACGCTGCGCACCCACCCAGCAAGGACGGCAGCAATAGCAGTGCAAATCTGTGTGAGAAATTCATAGTGATGTCCCCTGAACCCAGGGGCACTATAGATTGCACAACCCGAAATGCAATCTATAATTTCAAATCGAAATAATACACCAATTAGATGCATACGATTGCAAGTGATCCTGCGACAGCGGCTATGCCGCGCAAGCCTCGCAAAGCCCGCGGATCTCGATCGTCGTCTTCTCGGCCTTGAACTTCTTGCCGCGCGTCCAGTCCATCAGGCGATGGTCGACCTCGTGGTCATGGAATTCCATCACCTGGCCGCAGCTCTCGCAGATGGCGAAGGCGACGATGCCGTGGCTGTGGCAATTCTCGCCGGGGTGCGCGCAGGCGACGAAGGAGTTGATGCTCTCGAGCCGGTGCACGACACCATATTCGAGCAGCTTCTCCAGCGCCCGGTAGACCTGCAGCGGCGCGCGAAAACCGTGGTCGCGCAGTTTGTCGAGGATCGTATAGGCGCTGAGCGGGCCGTCGGCCTTTTCGAGAACGTCGAAGACAAGCGCCTGGTTCTTGGTCAGTGCGGGTGCGCTCATGAGCCTTGTCCTTCCGTGGCGGCCTGGCCACGCCCGAGCTTGGGCAGCAGGCTGAGAATGAAGAGAATGAGGGCCGCGACCACGATCGTTGGTCCCGACGGCGTGTCGTAGGTGAGCGAGCCGAACAACCCGCCGACCACGGCAACCGCTCCGATCAGCGAGGCGAGCACCGCCATGATCTCGGGCGTCGAGGAAAAACGCCGGGCAGCGGCGGCCGGAATGATCAGCAGCGAGGTGATCAGCATGATGCCGACGATCTTCATCGCGATCGCGATGACGACCGCCATCAGCAGCATGAAGAACAGCCGCGCCCGCTCCGGCTTCAAGCCCTCGGCCTCGGCAAGCTCGGGATTGACGGTCGAGGCAAGCAGCGGCCGCCACAGCCAGGCGATCGCACCGAGCACCAGAATGCCACCGCCCCAGATGAAGGCGATGTCGGCCTTGGAGACGGCGAGGATGTCGCCGAACAGGAAGGCGATGAGGTCGATGCGCACCCACGTCATGAAGGCGACCATGACAAGCCCGATCGCCAGCGTCGCATGCGAGAGAATGCCGAGCAGCGCATCGGCCGACAGTGCCTGCCGCTTCTGCAGCAAGAGCAGCAGGATCGAGACGGCGGCCGCCACCACGAAGACCGAGAGCGTCAGGTTGAACTGCATCAGCAGCGACAGCGCCACGCCGAGCAGCGCCGAATGCGAGATCGTATCGCCGAAATAGGCCATGCGCCGCCAGATGATGAAGCAGCCAAGCGGCCCCGTGGTCAGCGCCAGGCCGACGCCGGCAATGATGGCGCGGACGAAGAAATCGTCAAACATGGCGCTCTCCCGCCGGATGCTTATGCCCGTGCCCGTCATCGGCCGTATGATGGTGGGCGTGGTCATGATGCGCATGCCCGTGATCATGGCTCGCATGTCCGTGGTCATGAGAGTGCGCGGAATGACCGTGGCCCGCATGGTCATGACCAGCGTGATCATGGCCGTGGTGGTGGCCATCGTCAGGATGGCAATGGTCAGTCACCGAGCCATCCGCATGCAGAACGCGGCCATCTGGGAGATGCGTATGATCGTGATCATGACTATAGACGGCAAGCGACTGCGCCGCGCGGCTGCCGAACAGGCGCACATATTCGGCACTCTGCGTCACCGCCTGCGGCGTGCCCCGGCAGCAGACATGGCCGTTGAGGCAGATCACAGTATCGGTCGCCGCCATGACGACATGCAGGTCGTGCGAAATCAGCAGGATCCCGCATCCCGTCGTGTTGCGGATCGTCTTGATCAGCTCGTAGATGGCGATCTCGCCGGAAAAATCGACGCCCTGCACCGGCTCGTCGAGTACCAGCAGATCCGGCTTGCGGGCAATGGCGCGCGCCATCAGCGCTCGCTGGAATTCGCCGCCGGAAAGATGCTGCACCTCGGCATTGATCATATGCGAAAGACCGACGGCATCGAGCGCCTCGTTCATGTCGCTTGCCGAAAGCGGCCCCGTCAGCGTCATCAGCCGGCGCACCGTCAGCGGCAGCGTCCAGTCGATGGCGAGCTTCTGCGGGACATAGCCGATCTTCAGGCCGGAGGCGCGCGTCACCTTGCCCTCGTCGGCCTTCATCACCCCGATCGCTGTCTTCACCGTCGTCGATTTGCCGGAGCCATTGGGGCCGATCAGCGTCACGATCTCGCCGCGCGAGACGGAAAAATCGACGCCGCGAACCAGCCAGCGGCCGTTTCTGCGGACACCGACATTGGAAAGCGAGACGAGCGGCCTCGCCTCGGAATTTGCGGGTAATGGCATCATTTTTCCGAAAGTGCTGTTGCGCCCTGCTATCGCACACGTTATAGCATAACGCAATTGATGTAATAACATTACCTATGCAATTCAAGCGGAGCATGCACATGAAACTCGCGACCGGCCTTTCCCTGGCGCTACAAGGCCTCGCACTCCCGGCCCTCCTCCTTGCCGGCACGGCACACGGCGCCGACGCCCCCGTCGTCGTCACTTCGATCAAGCCGGTGCATTCGCTGGTCTCCGCCATCATGCAGGGCGTCGGCACGCCGGAGCTGATCGTCGATGGCGCCGCTTCCCCGCACACCTACTCGATGAAGCCCTCCAACGCCAAGGCGCTGCAGGATGCCAAGGTGGTCTTCTGGGTCGGCCCGGGCATGGAAGCCTTCTTGGAAAAGCCGCTGGAAGCGCTCGGAGAGGATGCCAGCATCGCCGAACTCGACAAGGCACCGGGCTTGATCAAGCTCAAGTTCCGCGAAGGCGGCGCCTTCGAGGCGCATGACGACGGCGATGAGGATCATGATGGCGATGCGCACGAAGCCGGCCATGACCATGCCGAAGAGACCGGTGGCCACGATCACGCCAAGGAAGCGGTCGGGCATGATCACGACCATGACCACGGCCACGGCGCCTTCGACACCCATCTCTGGCTCGACCCCGAAAACGCCAAGGCCATGGCCGCCGAGATTACCACGACGCTTGTCGCCGCCGACCCCGCCAACGCCCTTGCCTACCAGGCCAATGCCGAGGCGCTGAACGCCAAACTCGACGCGCTCGACAAGGAAATCTCCGGCATCGTGTCACCGGTCAAGGACAAGCCCTTCATCGTCTTCCACGACGCCTACCAGTATTTCGAAAACCGGTACAAGGTGCGCGTCGCCGGCTCGATCACCGTCAGCCCGGAAACCATTCCGGGCGCCGAGCGGATCGCCGAGATCCACAAGAAGGTGGCGGACCTCGGCGCAACCTGCGTCTTCGCCGAACCGCAGTTCCAGCCGCGTCTGGTCGATGTCGTGCTCGAGGGCACCAAGGCCAAGGCTGGCGTGCTCGATCCCGAAGCAGCAACGCTCGATGCCGGCCCGGATCTGTATTTCAAGCTGATGCGCGGGATCGCCAATAATCTCAAGGACTGCCTGTCACGCGAAAGCTGATACCAGCCCCACCGCATATCGAAAAAGGCGGGCACACAGTCCGCCTTTTTCAGATCAATTAATGCAATGTTATAACATTAACTGGAGATCGCAATGAACAGGAAACTGCCGGTCACCGTCCTCTCCGGCTTCCTCGGCGCCGGCAAGACGACGCTTCTGAACCACATATTGGCGAACCGCGATGGCCTGCGCGTCGCCGTCATCGTCAACGACATGAGCGAGGTCAACATCGATGCCGCACTGGTGCGCGATGGCGGCGCCAACCTGTCGCGTACGGATGAGGCTTTGGTCGAGATGACCAACGGCTGCATCTGCTGCACGCTGCGCGACGACCTCCTGAAGGAGGTTCGCCAGCTCGCCGAGCAGAACCGCTTCGATTACCTGCTGATCGAATCCACGGGGATCGCCGAGCCGCTCCCCGTCGCCACCACCTTCGAGTTCCGCGATGAGGCCGGCATGAGCCTGTCCGACGTCGCCGAACTAGACACGATGGTCACCGTCGTCGATGCCGCCGGGCTGCTCGCCGACTACGCCTCAACCGATTTCCTCGGCGATCGCGGCGAGACGGCGGGTGATGGCGATGTCAGAACGGTGATCGACCTCTTGGTCGAGCAGATCGAGTTCGCCGACGTCGTCATCCTCAACAAGGTCGGCACCGCCACCAGAGAACAGCTGCAGGCCGCCCGCCAGATCGTCGTCGGCCTCAACCCGGATGCCCGGCTGATCGAGGCCGATTTCGGCAAGCTCCGGCCGCAGGAAGTGCTCGGCACCGGCCTCTTCGACATCGACAAGGCCGAGACCCACCCGCTCTGGTACAAGGAAATGCATGGCTTCAACGACCATGTGCCGGAAACCGAGGAATACGGCATCCGCTCCTTCGTCTATCGCGAGAAGCGCCCCTTCGATCCGGCCAAGCTGCAAAGTTTCTTCGACACCGCCTGGCCGGGCGTCGTGCGCGCCAAAGGCTTCTTCTGGCTCGCCACCCGTCCACATCATGTCGGCGAAGTCAGCCAGGCCGGCGCCATCCTGCGCACCAGCCGCATGGGCACATGGTGGTCGGCGGTCCCTCGTGAACGCTGGCCGACCGACCCGCGCTTCATGACCGCGATCGGACCCTATCTGCACCCTGTCTGGGGCGACCGCCGCCAGGAGATCGTCTTCATCGGCGCCGACCCGATGGACGAAGCCTGGATCCGCGGGCGCCTCGACGCATGTCTCATCAACGCCGAGGAGTTCACTCCGGACAAGTGGCGCGACATGCCCGATCCCTTCGCCCGCTGGGGAGATCAGGCCGCATGAAGGCGCAAGCGATCAGGAGATATCAATGCGTCTGTGAGGAATGTGACCCGCTGCCGCCGATCGAGGGGCTGGCGGCACCGGTCGGAGAAGAACGCAAGCCACCCGCTGGGGTGCTTAGCAAGCTGGCAGCGCGGCTGGCGCGCAACACGGCGGAGCGCCAGACATGAAAAAGGGCGGCACGGAGCCGCCCTTCTCGTCAATATCGGATCGCCGATCAGCGGCCGATGATGATGTTGGAGATTACACCGTTGTTGATTCCGATCAGCAGATAGTCGTTATCCGCACGCACCCAGCGATAGCCATGTGGCGGGGGCGACAGGCGATAACGGCGGTAGTCGCGAACATCCTGCACATGGCGCCGCTCTGCCGGCGTCATGCGATGACCGCGGGACCACTTGTACTTCGTGACGTGGACGTCCCGCTCAACGACGACAGGGCGCCGGTGATCCTGGGCACTGGCTTCAGTCGCCGCGACCAGCGGTGCAGCCAGGAACGAAGCGGACAGGAGAACGGCGAAGATCTTTTTCATTGGGGTTTCCTCGTGTTGAACACGTCCGGAAACTAGCCCCGAAATGATGAACCGAAACTGAAAGTTTGATTAAACTTCCGTAATGAAAACACATGCTTAAAAGATAATATTAAATTAGAAGATGCGACATCGCCCCGCAATTCCAGGCGATGTCGCCGGTCAGTCATAGTTCCTCGTAATTGAACCAATCGAAATCAGCCGTCTTTGCGCGACCTGAGGTATCGAAGGCAAAGACGCCGGCAAATGCGCCGGTAAACGATCCATGCTCGCCGCGTCCGCCCTCGTCAGAGACAACACCGGCATCCAGCACCGGCCCGATCGGTTGCCATGCCCCCTTGCCTTCCGTCTGCCAGAAGAACTGCAGATCATTGTCACGGATTTCCATGGACAGCTGAACGCGCCCCTCAGCAGGAAGCGCAACGCCGCTACCCGCCGGGAAGTCGAGGCGGCCGTGCGGATAATCGCCATTGCAGGAAAGGATCGTGACGCACCGACCCAGCTTTTCGTGCAGGGTCACGGCAACCGCGTAGAACTTATGCCGGTTATAGTAGTGGGTCAGGCCGGCCACCTGCTGATAGGTGTCGGGATCGAACTCCACCACCGTTTCGGCCCGGAAACTGTGATGCTCCTGGCGCCGGGCGACCAGCGATTGCTCGAACCACGAACCGACGCTTTCGCGGGCAATGAGCCTCAGATGACCGGGGCGATCCGTCAGGTTGAAGATACGGTCCGGATTCGGCGTACGCAGCCACTGGAAGTCGGACGGCAGCTTGCCGCCATCGAAGCTGTATTCGGTCCTGACGGGCTTCTCGACGGGAACTGCGCCGTTCAGTCCCGGAACGGTGACATCGGGAACAGTGGTACCGTTTTCCAGATATAGCCAGCCGTCGTCCTTCCAGACGCATTTCTGCAGGCTGGTTTCACGGCCGAGCGTACAACGGCGCTTCGGCGGCATGGGGCGACCACAAAGATGCGTGTGGTAGACCTGACCGTCCGGGGTCTCCACATACTGCCCATGCCCTGCTCGCTGCAGGATCGCTTCCGGATTATCCTTGGAGGTGATGAGGTGCATCTTCGGGTGCATCTCGTAGGGACCGTCGATGTCACGTGAACGCGCCATCGTCACCGCATGATCGTAGCCGGTGCCGCCCTCTGCGGTCGTCAGGTAGTAATAGCCGTTGCGCTTGAAGAGATGCGGTCCTTCGACGAGACCGAGCGAGCTGCCGGCGAAGATGTTCTTGATCGGCCCCTTCAGCGATTTCGTGGATGCGTCCCACTCCTGCATGAGGATGCCGTCGAAGGCCGGCGATTTCGGCGCGCCGCCAAAACTCTCGGTGCGGTGGTTCCACTGCATGTTCAGGAACCACTTGCGGCCGTCATCGTCATGGAACAGCGACGGGTCGAAGCCGGAAGAGTTCACGTAGATAGGCTCGGACCATTCGCCTTCGATGCTTGGCGAGGTCACGATGTAGTTGTGCGCGTCCTTGAAATTGCCGTCGAAGCGCTTGACGTCGGTATAAACCAGCCAGAACAACCCGTCCGCATAGGACAGACAGGGCGCCCAGACGCCGCAACTATCGGGATTGCCGCGCATGTCGAGCTGCGACTGGCGCTCCAGCGGTCGCCGCACCATCGTCCAGTTCACGAGGTCGCGTGAATGATGGATCTGGACGCCGGGATACCATTCGAAGGTCGAGGTGGCGATATAGTAGTCGTCCCCAACGCGGCAGATGGATGGATCCGGGTTGAAGCCCGGCAGGATCGGGTTGCGGATCATCGGTGAAATCTCCTCCCTGAAATAAGCAGGCAGCTTGCCGCACGTACATCAGACTCAATAGAAAAAACGCCCGGAAGGTTGTTCCGGGCGCTTCGGTTTATTCGCGTTCTGCAGACTTGGCCCACAGATTGATGTCGGCCTCGCGGGCGTAGCCATCGATCTCCTTGAGCTCCTCGGCGGTGAACTCGAGATTGTCGAGCGCCTTGACGCAGTCGACGATCTGCGACGAGCGGCTGGCGCCGATCAGCGCCGACGTCACGCGGTCGCCGCGTAGCACCCAGGCGATCGCCATCTGCGCCAGCGTCTGGCCGCGGCGCTCGGCGATCTCGTTGAGCTTGCGGATGTTGTCGATGATCTGCGGACGGATGAAGTCCTTCTTCAAGAAGTGGTTCTGCGCCGCGCGGCTGTCCTGAGGGATGCCACCGAGATACTTCGTCGTCAGCATGCCTTGCGCCAGCGGCGAGAACACGATCGACCCCATACCGACTTCATCGAGCGTATCGAGCAGCTTGTCGTCCTCGACCCAGCGGTTGAGCATGGAATAGCTCGGCTGGTGGATCAGGCATGGCGTGCCTAGATCCTTAAGGATGGCGGCGGCTTCGCGGGTGCGCTGCGAATTGTAGGACGAAATGCCGACATAGAGCGCGCGGCCGGAGCGCACGATATGGTCGAGCGCGCCGCAGGTCTCTTCCAGCGGCGTATCCGGGTCGAAGCGGTGCGAATAGAAGATATCGACATAGTCGAGACCCATGCGCTTCAGGCTCTGGTCACAGGAGGCGATCAGATACTTGCGGCTGCCCCACTCGCCGTAAGGGCCCGGCCACATGTCGTAGCCGGCCTTGGACGAAATGATCAGCTCGTCGCGCAGGCCGGCAAATTCGGTGCGCATGATCTCGCCGAAAGCGGTCTCGGCGCTGCCGGGAGGCGGGCCGTAATTGTTGGCGAGGTCGAAATGGGTGATGCCGAGATCGAAGGCCGTGCGGCACATGTCGATCTTGCGGTCATGCGGCGTGTCGCCGCCGAAATTGTGCCAGAGGCCGAGCGAAACGGCCGGCAGCTTCAGGCCGGAACGGCCCGTGCGGTTGTATTTCATCTTCGAATAGCGGTCGGAAGCCGGTTGCCAGCTCATTGTCTTCATCCCTCGTATAGAAACGGCGCGAGCTCGTCGCCCGCGCCGGACCATAGACCTTTAGGCACTTACTTCAAGAGAGCCTGTGCCTCTTCGATGCCGAGTGCAGCCGGCTGCGTGCAGGTCGTCGTCAGCTCGATGAAACGGCCTTCCTCGCCCGACTTCAGGATCGATGTCATGACATCGACACCGTGCAGCGTGCGGTCAAGCGAGCAACGCGCATCGCGGCCCTCGATGATCGCCATCGCCATGTCGGCCAAACCCGCCGTGCGGTAGTTGGCGCGTGGTCCCTGCGGGCTCTCCTGGTTGAAGATACCGAAGGGATGCTCCCAGCCGTCGAGCGGCTTGATGTCCTTGTCCTTGCCGCTTGCCTCGACGACGCCGCCGAAGAAGTTCGGATCCGGCACGTAGAGCGAACCCTCGGTGCCGTAGAGCTCCATGTTGGCATGGCGGTGGGACCAGACGTCCCAGCTCGCGGTCAGCGTGACCGTCGCGCCGTTCACGAACTCCAAGATCGCCTGGATCGTCGTCGGCGTCTTCACCGGGATCACCTCGCCGTTGCGCGGCTCGCTGGTGATCGTGCGGGTCGGCGACGCCATGGAGGTCATCGCACCAACGCGCTTCACCGGTCCGATCAGGTTGATCAGGTTGGCGATGTAGTAAGGGCCGAGATCGAGGATCGGGCCGCCGCCGGGCAGGAAGAAGAAGTCCGGGTTCGGATGCCACATTTCCATGCCCGGGCTCATGACATAGCACGCACCCGAGGTGACACGACCGATGCCGCCCTCGTCGATGTACTTGCGGGCCAGCTGATGCGCGCCGCCGAGGAAGGTGTCCGGCGCGCAACCGACGGAGAGGTTCTTCTCCTTGGCGATGCGGCGCAGCTCCTCACCCTGCTCGAGGGTGAGAACCAGCGGCTTTTCCGAATAGACATGCTTGCCGGCTTCGAGGATCGACTTCGAAACCGGGAAATGCGCATCCGGGATGGTTAGGTTGACGACGACGTCGACCTCGTCATTGGCGAGAAGCTCGTCGATCGTCTGCGCCTTGACGCCGTATTCCTCGGCGCGGGCCTGGGCGGCCTGCATGTTGAGGTCGGCGCAGGCCACAACGTTGAGGCCCTTGAACAGCGGGGCCAGCGAGAAGTAGGTGGTGGAGATGTTGCCGCATCCGATGATGCCGACGCCAAGTTCCTTGGTCATGATGGTCCTCAGTAGGTCTTGAAGGATGCGATCGAGCGGGTGATCAGGCGATCGACATCGGCAGGGTTGTCATGCTCGACGACGTAGTGCTTGGTCTTGGTGCCCTTCAGCGCCGCGATGAGCTTTGCCCATGGCAGCGTGCCGTGGCCGACATCCGCCCAGCCGTCTTCGTTCTTGTTTTCGCCGGCAGGCGCGATGTCCTTGACGTGCGCCGAGGTGATGCGCGAGCCAAGCTTCTCGATCCATGCGAAAGGATCCGCGCCGCCGCGAACGACCCAGGCGATATCCGCTTCCCAGGAAATATCGGGCGCGCCTTCGAAGATGCGCTCGATCGGCAGCGAGCCGTCGGCGAGCTTGACGAATTCGAAGTCGTGGTTGTGCCAGCCGAACTCGTAGCCCGCATCCTTGTAGGGCTTGCTCATTTCCTGCAGGCGCTTGCCGAATGCCAGCCAGCCGGCGCCATCGGTCGGGCGCTCATCGGCCGCCAGATGCGGCGCATAGATGGAATCCATGCCGAGAATTTTGGCAATGTTCAAAGACTTCTGGACTTCGCCGTCAAGAAAATCCGGACTGAAGTGGCCGCTCGCCATCGTCAAACCATTCTTGTCGAGTTCGGCGCGCAGGCCCTTGAGGCCGGCATCGTCGAGATCGGCGTATATGCCACCGAAGCCTTCGACTTCCTGATAGCCGGCCTTGCCAAGCTTTTCGAAGATCGCCGAATAGGGCTGGAAGTTGCGGGCGCTATAAAGCTGGAAACTCAGTTTCGTCATAGTATCCTCCTCGGGCCTCGTGCCCATTCATTTCAATCAGGATCAATCCACGGACTGACAGGATTGCAGGTCGTAGAAACGGAAGTCCGGCAGGGCACCGCCCTCAAGCGGCGTGGCCGGGGTAAAGGTGATACGGCGCGTCTCGCCCGCCGCCAGATCGAAGGCATTGTCGGAATATTTGCCGTCGGTCTCGGTTTCGATCATCACGAAGAGCGCAAGTCCCTTGGCGGTGACGTTAAGGCAGACGGAGCCGTCCTCCTCGACATATTCATGCGTGACCATCAGGCCCGCCGGTTCGAGCTCCAGCGCCTTGTAGGTGCCGTGCACATAGTGCCCCTCGCCGCCCATGCCGTTCGACGCCGTGAAGCGCCAGGCAAGCAGCGTACCCGAGGGGATATCGGACACATCGATGCTGGCAGCCGTCACCGCAGCGTCCGGCGTGCAGACCGCCTGCACATCCTTGAGGTGCCTGCGCTCGCCCTTCATGTCGATGACGGAGATCGACAGGTCGACGCTGACGTCATCGAGCGTGTCGTTGACCAGCGAGAAGCGGATCTCTTTGCCGTCGTCGGATGGGATGGCGGCGACCGCGACCGGCTGGAAGAAGCGCTTGACCAGATAGTGCATCGCCTTCCAGCGACCGCCGTAATCGAGGCTCGACCACGAGGCCACCGGCCATGTGTCGTTGAGCTGCCAGTAGATCGTGCCCATGCAGTGCGGCTTCAGCGACCGCCAGTATTCCACCGCCGTCTTGATCGCGAGGCCCTGCTGGATCTGGCTGAGATAGACGAAATTCGGGAAATCCTTCGGGAAGCGGAAGTAGCGGAACATGGTGCCGGCGATGCGCTCGTTGCCGCCGGCATTCTTCTGGTGCAGCTCCATGACCGGCGACGCGACGTTCATGTCCTTGGCCTCGGCATAGGTCTTGATGACGGGAAGCGAGGTGTAGGACTGGAAGCCGAATTCCGAGCAGAAGCGCGGGCGCACCGAGCGGTAATTGTCGAACGACTTGTTCTCGTGCCAGACCGACCAGTAGTGCATATCGCCGGAGCCATCGGCATGCCAGGCATCGCCGAAGTCGAGATAGCCGGACGCCGGGCTCGACGGCCACCAGATCGCATCCGGAGCCGCCTTCTTCATGGCCTGCTCGATCACCCGGTTGAGGCGGTCGTAGGAGACGAGGTAGCGGTCACGATCCTTGCGCGATTCCTCGAACCAGGTGAGCGCGCCGACGAGCTCGTTGTCGCCGCACCAGAGCGCGATCGACGGATGCGAATTCAGGCGACGAACCTGATAGTCGACCTCGAGCGCGACATTGTCGAGGAAGTCCTCTGTCGACGGATAGAGGTTGCAGGCGAACATGAAGTCCTGCCAGACCATGAGGCCGAGACGGTCGCAGAGATCGTAGAAACGATCATGCTCGTAGAACCCGCCGCCCCAGACGCGGATCATGTTCATGTTGGCCGACTTGGCCGATTGCAGCAGGTCCTCGGTCTTCTCGGGCGAGGACAGCGAAAACAGCGCGTCGGCGGGAATCCAGTTGGCACCGCGGCAGAAGATCTCGCGGCCATTCACCTTCAGCGCGAAACGGGCGCCGGCGGCATCTGGCGTGGTGATGAGCTCGACGGTGCGCAGACCGATCTGCTTGGTGACAGCATCCGCAGGCAGATCGACGGTCAGCGCATAAAGCGCGTGCTCGCCGCTGCCCGCCGGCCACCAGAGGCGCGGCTTGGCAATCTCGAAGACATGATTGACGACAGTCTCGCCGGCGCTGACGCCGACATCAAGCCGCACCCGCTCGCCATCGAGCGAGAAATGCACGGGAACGATACCGGGGTTATTGGCAAACAAGGTCGCTGAGACCTTCAGATCGACCGAGCCGTCGAGATTGTGCACCTGCTGTGTCGTCACATGCTCGATGCGCGCGATGTCGAGCCGGCGCAGCGCGATCGTGCCGTAAAGCCCGAGCGGCGCGATCGCGATGTTCCAGTCCCAACCGAAATGGCATTGCGGCTTGCGCAGCATGTTGCCGTTGGGGATCGGCGAATTGCCGGTCGAATAGGGAATGTAGAAGGGCTGCTTGCCCTGCCGGTCGGCGCCCGCCGCGATGCTCGAATGTAGCACGATGCGGATGACGTTCTCGCCGGATTTCAGATGGCTGCTGACATCGGGCCGGTAGCGGCGGAAACTGTTGTCGGCCACGAGCGCCGGCGAGCCGTTGATGAAGACCGCGGCCACCGTGTCGAGATAGTCGATATCGAGATACCAGTCGCCATCGGGCTCCGACACCGTGAAGCTGCGCTCGATCGACCAGTCGCGATGCGCCACCCACTGCACGACCTCTTCGTTGCGGCCGAAATAGGGATTGGGGATGAGCTTGGCGGCATGGAGCGCCGAATGCACGTCGCCGGGTAGCGTGATCGGCGCGGTGATTTCACCATCCGTGGAGGTGAGCTTCCACGAGCCTGAGAGGTCGAGGTTGAACCCGTTGGTGGGCAAGGATGTCATAGCACTGTCCGATCAGGCCGCTCTTGGGAGAACCCGTCACCGGGCTGCGACCGAATGTGGTATTGGAAGAACGGGCGGAACCGCTTGGGACGGCCCCGCCCGCAGCGTAGTCGTCTAAAGGCGTAGTTCCGTCTCGGCGTCGAAGATCGACGCCAGCGACATGTCGAAGCCGAGCTTGACGGCGGAGCCCGGATTGAAGCGGCGGGCGCCGTTGATGCGCACCGACATGGTGTGTCCGGCATGTTTCAGCCAGAGCAGGTTGTCGGCGCCCATTGGTTCCTCGATATCGACGGTGGCGTCGTGGACCTCGGCGCCGAGGTTCTCGTTGACCTTGATATGCTCCGGCCGCACGCCGAGCGTCACCTTGCGGCCCGCCTGCAGCGGCCCGTTCGCCTCATAGGCATCGACGTTGAAGTCGACGCCATTGGCGGTGAACACGGTGGCATCGCCCCGCTTGGCGATCTCGCCGCGCAGGAAGTTCATCGACGGCGAGCCGATGAAGCCGGCGACGAAGAGATTGCGCGGCTTGTTGTAGATCGTCGTTGGATCGGCGAGCTGCTGGATGATGCCGTTCTTCATGATCGCGATGCGGTCAGCAAGCGTCAGCGCCTCGATCTGGTCGTGGGTGACGTAGATCATCGTGTTCTTCAGCGACTGGTGCAGCCGCTTGATCTCGACGCGCAGCTCCGAGCGCAGCTTGGCGTCGAGGTTGGAAAGCGGCTCGTCGAACAGGAACACGTCGACATCACGCACCAGCGCACGGCCGATCGCCACGCGCTGCCGCTGGCCGCCCGAAAGCTCGGCCGGCTTGCGCTTCAGGAGCGGCTGGATCTGCAGTATCTCCGAGGCGCGGGCCACGCGCTTGTCGATCTCCTGTTGCGGGATCTTGGCGACCTGCAGGCCGAAGGACAGGTTCTTCTCGACCGTCATCTGCGGATAGAGCGCGTAGGACTGGAACACCATGCCGATGCCGCGGTCCTTGGGCTCTTCCCAGGTGACGTTCTTGCCCTTGATGTGAATCTGACCTTCGCTGATGTCCAGCAGGCCAGCGATGCAGTTAAGCAGAGTCGACTTGCCGCACCCGGACGAGCCGAGCAGCACCAGGAACTCGCCGTCATTGATCTCGAGATTGAGATCCTTGAGGACGCTGACAGCACCGAAGTTCAGCGAAAGGTCTTTGATGGAAACGCTCGAATTCATGGATCAGCCTTTCACTGCGCCGGCGGCGATGCCACGGACGAACAGACGTCCCGAGACGAAGTAGACAACGAGCGGCACCAGACCCGTCAGGATCGTTGCGGCCATGTTGACGTTGTATTCCTTCACGCCCTGGACGGAATTGACGATGTTGTTGAGCTGCACGGTCATCGGATAGTATTCCGGCCGGGTGAAGACGACGCCGAACAGGAAGTCGTTCCAGATGCCGGTGACCTGCAGGATCATGGCGACGACGAAGATCGGCAGCGACATGGGCACCATGATCTTCAGGAAGATCTGCCAGAACCCTGCCCCGTCGATACGCGCAGCCTTGAACAGCTCCTGCGGCAGCGATGCGAAGTAATTGCGGAAGAGCAGCGTCAGGATCGGCATGCCGAAGATCGAGTGCACGATGATCAGCCCGGTCAGCGTCCCGTAGATGCCGATCTCGCGCAGCACGATGACGATCGGATAGATCATCACCTGGTAGGGAATGAACGCCCCGATCACGAGGATCGAGAAGAACAGTTCCGAGCCCTTGAAGCGCCAGTTGGCCAGCGCATAGCCGTTGACCGAGGCAATGGCGATCGACGCGAGGACCGATGGCACGGTGATGCGCACGGAATTCCAGAACCCACGCGAAAGACCGTCGCAGTTGAGCCCCGTGCAGGCCGTCGCCCAGGCCTTCACCCAGGGCTCGAAGGTGATCTCGACCGGCGGCGAGAAGATGTTGCCGAGACGGATCTCGGGCATGCCCTTCAGCGACGTGACGATCATCACGTAGAGCGGCAGCAGGTAATAGGCGGCCGCGACGAACAGCGTGCCGTAGAGCATGATGTTGCGCGGAGAAATGACCCGCTTCGGCTTCGGTCCGCTTGGACCCGAGAACGACTTGCCGGACGTACCGTCGGCGGTTTTGAGAGCAATGGCATCAGGCACGTTTACGCCCTCCGAATTCCAGATAGGCCCAGGGGATGATGATGATCGCAACCGTGACCAGCATCATGGTCGAGGCGGCGAAGCCCTGCCCCAGATTCTGAGCCTGGAACATGTAGTCGTAGACGTATTTTGCCGGCACTTCCGAGGCGATGCCCGGACCGCCCGATGTCTGCGCCACCACGAGGTCGTAGACCTTGACGATGCCGCTTGCGATGATGACCAGCGTCGTGATGAACACCGGGCGCATCATCGGAATGACGATGAAGAGATAGGTCTTCCACATCGGGATGCCGTCGACACGCGCGGCCTTCCAGATGTCTTCGTCGATACCGCGCAGGCCGGCGAGCATCAGGCACATGACAAGCCCCGTGCCCTGCCAGAGTGCGGCGATCAGGATGCCGTAGATGACGATCTCGGGCGTATAGAGCGGATCGAAGGTGAAGTTCGTCCAGCCAAGCGACCGCACCACCGATTGAACGCCGAACTCGGGATTGAGGATCCATTGCCAGACAAGGCCCGTCACGATGAACGACAGGGCAAAGGGGTAAAGGAAGATCGTGCGGAACGTGTTCTCGAACCGGATCTTCTGGTCCATCAGCGCCGCCAGCATGAAGCCGATGACGAGGCTGAAGATGAGCGAGAGAACGCCGTAGACGGCAAGATTCTCGATGGAAACGATCCAGCGTGGTGCAGCCCAGAGGCGCTTATACTGGTCGAAACCGACGAAGCTCAACCGCGGAAGGAGCTTCGAGTTGGTGAATGAGTAGAACACCGTCCAGACCGTGCCGCCGAGAAAGATGACCACGGCGGTCAGGATCATGGGGATGGACGCAATCTTCGAGTTCAGATTGCGCAGTAACTGGTTTGGCCGGCCTGCTTTCGCTTGACCCGTCATTGTGACTCCTCCTGAATCGCAAGTCCTATGTGATCCAGAGCGCGGACCGTCTCCGGTCAGCTCCTCTTTTCACTCCCGTCTGGAGACTGAATGCCCTCATCGGCCCATTTCAGTCTCGATCACTGCCGCAGCCGGGTCACTCGGAGAGTTCCGGGAAATCCGGCTCCGTCGAAACGGAGCCGGACCGCAACAGTATCGGAATGCGACGATCAGTCGGCAGAGCCGATGATTTCAGCGAAGCGCTTCTGGGCAGCTTCAGGCGTCATCGACGGATTGGCGAAGAACTCCGAGAAGAGGTCTTCCTTCTGCTTCTGGCTGTCGGCCGAAAGCAACTGGTCGGTGCCTTCGATCACGTTGCCCTTCTTCAGGATCTCGAGACCCTTCTTCATGCAGTCGTTGGCGGCTGCGAGGTCAACGTCGCCGCGAACCGGCAGCGAGCCCTTCTTCAGGTTGAAGGCAACCTGGGTCGTGGGGTCGAGCAGCGTCTTGGCGAGAACGTCCTGCGCCTTCGACTTTGCTTCATCCTTGAGCTTCGGGAAGTAGAAGGCATCACCACCGGTGGAGATGATTTCGTTCACGCCGAGGCCCGGAAGGCAGGTGTAGTCGGTACCAGCCTTCTGGCCGGCCAGCGCGAATTCACCCTGTGCCCAGTCACCCATGATCTGGCCGCCGGCCTTGCCGGTGATGACCAGATTGGTTGCCTGGTTCCAATCCTGGACATTGCTGCCCTTCGACATCTTGCGGGCGTCGTCTGCAGCCTTGAAGACCTTGGCGATCTCAGGACCAGCAGCTACGTCGACATCCTTGTCCTTGAACACCTTGTAGAAGGTATCCTTGCCGGCGATTGCGACCAAGAGCACGTCGAACGCGCCGGTTGCCTGCCACGGCTGACCACCGACGGCGAGCGGCACGATGCCGGCCTTTTCGAGCGCCGGTGCGGCAGCGACGAATTCGTCCCAGTTCTTCGGCACTTCGACGCCAGCCTTCTTGAAGGCCGCGTTCGAGAGCCACAGCCACTGCCAGGAGTGGATGTTCACGGGAGCGCAATAGATCTTGCCGTCGATCGTGCAGCTGTCGAGCAGGCTTGCCGGACGAATGATGTCCTTCCAGTGCTCGGCGGTCGCGACATCGGTCAGGTCGCGCATCAGGCCGGCCTGAACAAGTTCTTCAGCCTGACGGCCGTGGTTGAACTGCGTAGCGCCCATCGGGTCGCCGCCGGTGATACGGCTGACCATGATCGGACGCGCGGTGCCGCCGGAACCGGCGATAGCACCATCGACCCAGTGGTTGCCGGTCGCATCGAATGCCTTGGCAAGTTCAGCCACGGCAGCAGCTTCGCCGCCAGACGTCCACCAATGCGTGACTTCAAGATCGGTCGCGTTCGCCGCACCGAGCGGCAGCACGACGGAAGCGGCGAGCGCAGCCGCCATCAAACGAAAATTCATGAGTTCTCCTCCCTCACTGAAACGTTGCCGGAAAAACTTAGTTCAATCGATATTGGGGCGCAACAGCCACCCTCGAAAATTTTCTCAATGACTGTGCTTTGCTACCAATGCCTGTCGAAAAGCACTCATTTTGAACAGGTCGCCTCAGGTGTAAGCAGCCGACTGAGCAAACGCACAAGCAATATAAAATGCTGATTTAAAATGGTATTTTTCGAAAAACATCGACATATGCTGCGAATTCCCGTTAGCAAGCGCAAAAAATCCGAGCAAAAACGACAATTTCAACCATTGAGAGCATTCATTTTACCAACGAGAAAAAACCGCTCGACATTTCTACTGTATCGTTACAGATTTTGCGTCTTGAGGGAGGAGCCGCTTTTGCGTTCTTTGGGCTTACAGCGCTTTCAAAAGACACTATAAGCGGGACCAAATCGCGCAGGACGGCCTAGAGGCATGGAAAACAAAGCAAATTTTGGAGGAACGACCTCCGAGGTCACTCGGGAACGGCCGACACTGAAAACGATTGCCTTCATGACCGGGCTCGGCGTGACGACGGTCTCCCGCGCCTTGAAGGATGCCCCCGATATCGGCGCGGAGACCAAGGAACGCGTGCGGATGGTCGCCCGCCAGCTCGGCTACCAGCCGAACCGTGCCGGCGTGCGCCTTCGCACCGGCAAGACGAATGTCATCGCCCTCGTCCTCAGCATCGACGAAGAGATCATGGGCTTCAGCAGCCAGATGGTGTTCGGCATCTCGGAAGTGCTGACCGGCACGCCTTACCACATCGTCGTGACGCCGCATTCCCACAGCAAGGATCCGATGCTGCCGGTCCGCTACATCCTCGAAACGGGATCGGCCGACGGGGTCATCATCTCACGCATCGAGCCCGACGACCCGCGCGTCCGCCTGCTGGCCGAACACAACATGCCCTTTGCCACGCACGGGCGCACTGATGCCGGCCTCACCCACCCCTTCCACGATTTCGACAACGAGGCTTTCGCCCATCAGGCGGTCGAGAAGCTGGTCGGGCGCGGACGCAAGCGCATCGCCCTCCTCCAGCCCCCGAGCAAGCTGACCTACTACACGCATATGCGCATCGGCTTTCAGACAGGACTGCATGACTACGGCGCCGAAGAAGTGCCGCTGCGCGTCACGATCGACAATACGCTCGAAGAAATCCGCAACGCCGTCGAAGTAATGATGCGTGCGCCAAATGCGCCTGACGGTATCGTCTGCTCTGCCGGCAGCGCGGCCATCGCCGTCAATGCCGGCATCGAGGCAGCTGGAAAACATCTGGGGCGCGATGTCGACATGGTCTCCAAGGAGTCGGCGCCGATCCTCAACTGGATCCGCCCCGAGATCATCACGGCCTACGAAGATGTCCGGCACGCCGGCCGCGAAATGGCGAAGGCCGTCATCGCCCGCATCGACGGTATCGAACCGGAACTGCTGCAGAGCATCAGCCAACCCGTCTGGTCGCGGAAAGGCCAGTGAAACCAACGGTCAGTTCACCGTGCAGTGATTTGAGCGACCAAAGTGGAAAATACGGGATCATGACAAAAGCGTTGCTGATCATAGACGTACAGAATGCCATTCTGTCGGGAAAAGGCTCGCCTGATCGCCAGCCCATCATCGATGCAGCACTTGATGAAACGGTTTCCCGACTGCAATCCCTTCGCGCTGACGCCCGCCGCAACGGAGTGCCGGTACTGCTCGTTCAGCACGATGGCACTGCCGATCATCGGCTTGCAGTTGGTACGGAGGGTTGGGCGATCCGGCCAGAGCTCTCCCCAACCGATGGCGACACCGTCGTTCACAAGAAAAGCTCGGATTCGTTCTTTGAAACAGACCTTGCGGACAGGCTTGCCGAGAAAGGCGTGACGCATCTGGTGGTCGGCGGCTGCATGACGCAATTCTGCGTCGACACGACTGTCAGACGTGCCGTCTCACTCGGATATGATGTCACGCTGGTTGCCGATGGCCATACCACGGCCGATTCCGGAAAGCTTGATTTCGCGGACATCGTCGCACACCACAATGAAACGCTCGACGATTTCGACGCTGGCAACGCCAGGATCCTCGTCCGCCTGGCAGCCGACATTCAATTCTGAACGCCGGCGAGTAAGACACTCACCGCAGACAAATAAGCCGGACCCAAGGGCCCGGCTTAGTTAGTTCGTTAAAGGCGCCAACCTTAGAAGGTCGCCGCACCGCTGCCCCATGGGCCGTGGTGGAAGTCCTTGCCGTCGAGGCGGTCGAAGCCGTGCGCGCCGAAGAAGTCGCGCTGCGCCTGGATCAGGTTGGCAGTGCCACGGCCCTGGCGGTAGGCGTCGAAGTACGTCAGCGCCGAGGTGAGCGCCGGAACCGGCAGACCCGCCTGCAGTGCGGCGCCGACCACGCGACGCAGCGCCGGCAGCGATTCCTTGACCATCTCGGAGAAAGCAGGCGTCACGATCAGGTTCGCAACGTCAGGCGCCTTCGTGAAGGCCGAGGTGATCTCGTCGAGGAACTGCGAACGGATGATGCAGCCGTCGCGCCAGATCTTGGCAATCGTCGGCATCGGGAGCGACCAGTTGAACTCGCGCGAGGCTTCCGCCATCACCGCAAAGCCCTGCGCGTAAGCGCCGATCTTGGCGGCGAACAGAGCCAGCTCCAAGTCCTTGACCAGCTCGGGACCGTAAGCGATCGGGAACTTGTATTCCGGCTTGCCGAAGATCTTTTCGGCGGCTTCGCGCTCGGTCTTCATCGACGACAGGCTGCGGGCGGCAACCGCCGCTTCGATCGCCGTTGCCGGAATGCCCATGTTCTGCGCTTCGATCGCCGACCACTTGCCGGTGCCCTTCTGGCCGGCCTTGTCGAGGATCATGTCGACCATCGCACCGCCGGAGATCGGATCGGTGGCAGCCAGTACCTTCTCGGAGATCTCGATCAGGTAGGAGTTCAGGCGACCCTTGTTCCAGTCGCCGAAGATGCCGGAGATGTCCTTGGCGCTCTTGCCGAGGCCGTCGCGGAGGATGCCGTAGATTTCGGCGATCATCTGCATGTCGGCATATTCGATGCCGTTGTGGATCGTCTTGACGAAGTGGCCGGCGCCGTCATTGCCGAGCCAGGCAACGCAAGGATCGCCCTTGTACTTGGCGGCAATCGAGGTCAGCACCGGCTCGACGCGCTTCCAGCTGTCTTCGGTGCCGCCGACCATGATCGACGGGCCGTGACGCGCACCTTCCTCGCCGCCGGATACGCCCATGCCGATGAAGGTGAGTTCGGTGTTCTTCAGCCGGTCGAAGCGGGCGATCGTGTCGCGGAAGTTGGCGTTGCCTGCATCGATCATGATGTCGCCCTTGGACAGGTAAGGACGCAGGAGCTCCATCTGCTGATCGACGGCTTCACCGGCCTTGATCATGATGATGATCGGGCGCGGCGGGCGGATTGCCTCGACGAACTCCTCGATCGTCTTGCAGGGAATGATCTGCTTCTTCAGATCACCGGCGCTTTCGTAGAATTCATCCGTCTTTTCGGGAGTACGGTTGAACACCGCAATCTTGTTGCCTTTTTCCGCGATGTTGAGCGCCAGGTTGGAACCCATGACGGCAAGGCCGATAAGCCCGATTTCTGCCTTTTCCACGATACACCTCCGATGAGTCATTTTGGACCGGTGTTGTGGCACTGTCTGGCTCAAACGGCAAGTTCGATTCGGCTTCGAATTGGCCTCGTATTGCGAGCAAAGCAAACTGAACCATATCCTTGCAAAAGCCCAATGGGAGGGGTTGATGGCAAGCCAGAAAAGACAAGCGCCCGCAACGCTTGCAACGCGCGCGGGCAGCTACCGCGAGCTGCCGCCGAAGCGTGGGCTGGCCCGCCATTTCCATTGTCTCTGGTCGCATAGCGTAACCTCCAGTGGCAGGATTGCGATTGTGCCCGACGGCTATTGCGACCTTGTCTGGATCGGCGGCCGCGTCGTGGTCGCCGGCCCCGATCGAACAAGCGCGTTCCCTGCCATGGCGACCGGTGCGGACGTCGTTGGAGCCCGCTTTGCGCCGGGGTCTGCCGCGGAATGGCTGGGGCTCCCGCTGTCCGAGATCGTCGGGCAGTCCTTTCCGCTCGAGGATTTTTGGGGAACGAAGGCGCGTACATTTGGGCAACAGCTCTCCGATTGCGGTGACAACCAGGAGAGGCTCCGGCTACTGCAACTGGTGTTGGAAAAGGAAGCAGGCGAACATTCCCCGCCGCCGGATGACATCCGCCATGCCTTCGGCATCGCGACCGCACATTCAACCGACGACCTCACGGATCGCCTCCTGGCGGACATCAGCATTGGAGAACGACAGCTCCGGCGTCGCTGCCATCACTATTTCGGCTACGGCGCGAAGACCTTGTCGCGCATCAGACGGTTCCAGCGACTGCTCTCTCTGCTGCGGTCGTCGCCATCGGCATCGCTCGCCGAGGCTGCCTTTACAGTTGGCTACAGCGACCAGGCGCACATGAGCCGCGAAGTTTTGGAATTATCAAGCCTGACGCCGTTGGAGCTGCAGCGTCAGGCCGCGCTTTCGAACGCACCGGCGCCATGACCGTTTTCTTCAATACCGGGTGAGCGAGCAGCGTTATGATCCGTCAATCCATGCGAGAACGACAATGACCACAATGCCCGTCAGAATTATCCACCAATCCATCGACCGCAACTGGCAGGACGTCTACGCCTTCGCCAGCGAGCCCGTGAACATGCCGCTTTGGGCGTCGGGCCTCGCATCGGGCCTGGAACCCGATGGCGACGACTGGATCGCCGAAGGCGTTCTCGGTACGGCGCGAGTCAGCTTCGTGCCGAAGAATGCCTTCGGCGTGATCGACCACACTGTCATCATCGAAAGCGGCCTGCGGGTCTACAACGCCCTGCGCGTCGTCCCGAACGGCGATGGCTGTGTCGTCATGTTCACGCTGCTACGCGTTCCCGGCATGACCGACGAACAATTCGAAGCGGACGCGGCTCATGTGGCGCGCGATCTGGAAACGCTGAAAATACTGATGGAGCAATAGGCAATGACGACATCAAACAACGATCTCAGGATCGACTATGTCGAGTTCAATGTCAGCAGCATCGAGGCCGCCAGGGCCTTCTACGGCAGCGCGTTCGGCTGGAGCTTCACCGATTACGGCCCCAATTACTGCGAATTCGACGATGGGCGGCTGAAGGGCGGCTTTACCAACCTGGCGGCTCCCCGTCCCGGTGGACCACTGGTGATCCTCTACGCGGATGATCTGGAGGCCGCGCAGCAGGGCGTCGAAAAGGCCGGCGGCAGTATTGTCCAGCCGATTACGGCTTTCCCAGGCGGGCGTCGCTTCCACTTCAGCGACCCCGACGGCTATGAACTGGCTGTCTGGACAAAGGCCTGATCAGGCCGCGAGCGTCGCCTGGCGTGTCCCGATATCTTCCAACATGATCAGGGCACCGAAAACGCTTCCGGAGGCGTCGCGCAATGGCGACATCCGGCAGCGGACCTGACGGACGGTTGCCCCATCGTTGCGATCATAGGAATAGGCGACTGACTGGCCTGCAAAGCAATCGTCCAACCGGGCCTTCGCACCGTCGGTAAAGCGCGCTTCCCCGATAAACTCGATAATGTGACGACCGATCATCTCGATCGGCTTCTTGCCGAGATATGCCGAATTCGCCGTGTTCGAATAGAGGTAGCGATAGTCCTTCGTCAGCACCGCCACGCGATCCGGCAGACCTTCAAGGATCGCCGCGTTGAGAAAATTGCCGTTGTCCGTATTCGGCACGTAGCCATCAGGCTGCGCGGCCGGCTGCCCATCGCGCGCAGGCATCTGCCAGCGCGGCACCGGGCTTGCGAAGTACTGCTCCATCAGATTCGAGAGCAGCGTGACGTATTCGCGGACCGTGTCGCTATCGTCGGCATACTGATCGATAAGGCAGCTTACAAATTGTAGCTGCATGTGAACTTCAAGCGGATCGTTTGCCTTGTAGGCGACGATGGCATCGATAAGCATGACAATCGAGTAATCGAGGCGATTGACGCGGGCGTCGTCACCGCGTCTGATTGCTTCATCGATCTGTGCGCATCGTAGCGAAAACGCCTGAAAAAGCCCCAGCAAAATGCCCCCAATGCCATTTCCGCCAGGAAATGCTTTCGAGTTCAGCCGAGGCCGCGCAAAACGCAAAGCGAAATCGCGTGCACTCGCCTTGATGGAAAGGGCTAACATGATGCACCTTCATATTCAATGAAGAACGCACGGGAATTTTTCAATGACAAGATGTAAGCGTGAGACTTACTTCAAGACCTGCCTCTTGATCTTCCAGCGGTCATGATACCAGAGCCATTGTTCTGGATATTCTCGCACCCAACTCTCAACCTTGTCGTTCAATAGCTGGGCGGTTGCTGTCAGATCCAGGTTGCCGTTTTCGAGGCGCGGCATTTCGAGCTTTGGCTCGATCTCGAGACGATAGCGGTTTCCAGGCAGCCGAATGCAGCGGGCCGGATAGACGTCGCAATTGAACTGGCGCACCAGCTTGCCAAGAAGCGGATTGGTCTTGACCGGCCGGCCGAAGAACTTCGTCTTCAGCCCCTTGCCGAACTTCTGGTCGACCAGCACGCCGACGCCCTGCCCGGCTTCAAGCTGGCGGGCCAGCGCGAAGGAGGAGCCGGCATGCGACGGCACCAGCTTGCCCATGCGCGCGCTGCGGAAATCGAACACCTTCTTCGCCACGTAGGGATTGTTCGGCGGGCGAAAAAGCACGGTTACAAACAGGCCAAAGGCAGCGCCAGCTACCGGCAGCAGCTCGAAATTGCCGGTATGGCCGGTAAAGACGATAAAGGGGCGCCGATTTTCAAGCAGGTCCATGAAGATCGGGATGCCCGATACTTCCACCCTGCCCGGCTCTGTCTGCGCTGGATCGAAGTCGAACAAACGGTCAAGGAAAACATACTCCGCTGCAAGCCGGCCCATGTGGCCCCAACTCGCGACGGCGATGTCCTCGATTTCCTTATCGGTCTTCTCCGGGAAAGCGTTTCGAAGGTTCACCAGCATCAGCTTGTGACGTGCAAACCGGGGACCGATCTTGCGCATCAGCCAATCGATGAAACGGATCGAGCCATCGGCGGGAAAGAGCTTGAGGAAGCTCAGAAAGCCGAACATCCCCTGTGCAATCAGCCACTGGCGGAAATGCATAAGGTTGAGGACGATCCGGGTGATGAAGAGCTTCAACGGCTCAATCCATCTTCAGGATGATCTTGCCGAAGATCTGGCGCGATTCCATCCTCTCCAGAGCCTTGTCAATCTCGTTGAAGCCGACTTCCGTGTCGATCACAGGATGGACAAGGCCACGCGCCATCTTCTGCATGGCATCCGCCATGTTCTCCATGCGGCAGCCGAACGAGCCAAGCAGCTTCAGCTGCTGCTGGAACAGCATCATCAGGTTCATCTCGGTCGACACGCCCGACGTTGAACCACAGGTCACAAGCCGGCCGCCACGCTTCAGGCAGAACATCGATGCCGCCCAGGTATCCTTGCCGACGTGCTCGAAAACGACGTCGACGCCCTTCTTCTTGGTCAGCTTGCGCACGACGCCTTCGAAGCGGTCGGTACGGTAGTTGATGACGTGATCGGCACCAAGTGCCTTGGCTTTCTCGATCTTGTCGTCGGAACCGACAGTTGTGATAACGGTGCAGCCGATCTTCTTGGCAAGCTGGATTGCCGCCGAACCAATCCCGGAGCCGCCGGCATGAATGAGAATGGTCTCGCCCGGCTCAAGCTTGGCGTTGTCGAACAGCATGTGCTCGACCGTGCCGAAGGTCACGGGTGCCACGGCCGCGGCAACCGCATCGACACCGGGAGGCGCCGGTACCAGCAGGCGGGCCGGCAGATTGACCTTCTCCTGCGCAAAGCCATCCAGATGGAAGCCATGAACACCGCCAACATGTTCGCACAGATTGTCGCGACCTTCGCGGCAAGGGCGGCAGAGACCGCAGGTGCGCGCGCCGTAGATCGAAACGAGCTGGCCCGGCAGCACATTGGCAACGCCCGGTCCGATGGACTCGACCACGCCCGACGCTTCAGCGCCGATCACCAAAGGCATCTTGCGCTTGGCAAAGGCCATGCCGCGCCAGCCCCAAACGTCGATGTGGTTCAGCGCGACCGCCTTGACCCGCAACGTCACCTCGCCGGCGCCCGGTGCTTCCGGTTCCGGCAGATCGGTGATTTCCAGCTTGCGATCATCAATCAGTTGCAAAGCGCGCATGGCAAAATCCTTCGCGGGCGCACCGGCGTCATGGCCTATGCGCAGTTTATGAATGTCACCGCGTCCTGCACACCCTGTCGGGGTGCGGACGCAGCAATCGGGTTATCGTCTCGAATATTTGTCGGAACCGATTAAGCCGGTTCCACCGCCATGACAAGACTGGCGTTCTGGCCGCCGAAGCCAAAGGAGTTCGAAAGAACGGCATCAACCCGTCCATCGCGCTTCTTGTTCGGCACGACATCAAGAACAATCGTCGGGTCCGGGTTGTTGTAGTTGATCGTCGGCGGCAGCGTGCCGGTCAGCATCGTCTGCAGCGAGAACACCGCCTCGACCGCACCGGCTGCCGTCAAGGTGTGGCCGATCATCGACTTGTTCGACGACAACGGGATGGAGGCCAGCCGGTCACCGAATACCGACAGCATGGAGCTATATTCCATCTTGTCGTTTTCAGGCGTCGAGGTGCCGTGAGCATTGATGTAGCCGATACCGCTCTCATCCATGCCGGCATCCGCCAGAGCCGCGCGGATCGTTGCGATCGCAGGACCACCATCCGGCGACGAACGCGTGCGGTGGAAGGAGTCGGCCTTTTCGCCAGCACCCTTCATGATACCCAGCACCTTGGCGCCACGAGCGATCGCAGATTCCAGAGATTCCAGCACGAGGGTTGCAGCACCTTCGGCGATGACGAAGCCGTCACGATCCTTGCTGAAAGGCTTCGATGCCTTGGTCGGCGGATCGTTCTGTGTGGACAGTGCGGAAAGCAGCGAGAAGCGGATCAGCGCTTCGGCGCCAACCGATCCATCCGTGGCAACTGCCAGCGCGCGGTTGGCGCGCCCCTGGCGAATAGCCTCGATACCGAGCTGGATCGCCGTGGCACCCGACGCACAAGCCGTCGACAGCGTCACCGGCAAACCACGCGTTCCGAAACGATCCGCAAGGCGCTCGGAAATCGCACCGAACAGTGCCGCTTCGTGGAACACCGCGTCCGGGCGCTGGCGCATGGCGGCAAGGAAACGCTCATAGGCGTCGCCGGGATGGTCAGCCGGCGGCGAACGATCCGCGAGTTCGAAGCGTGCGCTCCATTCCGGCTCGATCGGCGGGGCCGCCAGGAACAGCGGGCCGTTGAAATCGCCGGAAATATCGGCGTCAGCAAGCGCTTCGATCGTGGTTTCGCGCGCAAACGCATAGGATCGTTCGACGGCGTTGGGTGTCGGAATATCGATGAAATCGACCGTGCCGGCGATGCGCGTCGACAGACCGTCCGTCGGAAAGCGGTTGATCTCGTGGATCCCCGACTTGCCTGACGTCAGCGCCGCCCAGTTATCCTTCAGCCCCTGGCCGAGCGAGGTGATGATGCCGACACCCGTCACTGCGACGATGGGGCGGCCGAGATGATCCTTGTAAGCCGAATCCGTCATTTGCCTAATCCTCACGCTTCCGCGGACAGAACCGCGACGCCCTCGCCGCGCTGGTGGCCGACCGTGGTCACGATCGCCGCCGTTGTACCTGATGTCATAGCCTTTTCATGAGCCGCATCGAAAGGCGGAACCTTGGCCTTGCTATCGACGGCAAGAGCCGCCAGCGCCAGGCCGAGCGTGAAATGCGCTTCCAGCCCGTGGCCTGTTACGCCGCCGAAGCCGCGAACGGCAGCGCCGGGAAACTGACGCTCCAGCACGGCTTTCTCGCGTTGCGCCAAGTCCGGCATGCCGGTCGATCCGGAGAAGATCGCCATGCTCGCAGGCGCCAGTCCGTCGGCCGGCTGAAGAAGGCGCTCCAGGCGCTTTTCAAAGTTGCCGGCATTGCGGTTGCCGCGATCGCCTTCGATCGAGGAAACCGTTGCGTAAACGTGCGCACCCCGGGCCTCGGCATGTGCGCGCGATTCCAGTACGAGGAAAGCGCCCAGCGAACCGGAAACGATACCACCCTCGTCACGCGACCAGAGCGGCTGCCATTCGCCACGCGAATGCGCATTGATTGCCTCGAATAGCAGCACCATGTCGAGCCGCTCGGCCGAAAAGGCGCCACCGACCAGCGCATGCGAGGATTCGCCGGACTTGATACGGTAGAAAGCAGTCTCGACGGCGGAAATGCCGGCCGCCTCTTCGCCCATGAAGGTACGGGAAGAACCGGTCACCTTGTGGACAATGGAAATGTTGCCGGCAAGCAGGTTCGAAAGCTGCGCCAGGAACAGGGTCGGGCGCAGTTCGGTCGTCAGCTTTTCGTTCAGCAGAACCTCACGATCGTTGCGCTTCAAACCCTCGTCGACGATCAGGGTATCGACGTTGATGTCGCGCTCGCCACCGCCGGCGGCCACGATCATATCCATCGTCCCGCAAGCGTCCGCATCGTCCTTGAGACCCGCGTCGTCGAGCGCCAGGCCGGCCGCAAAGACGCCGATGCGCTGCCAGTTTTCCATTTGGCGCTGGTCACCGCGCTTGGCGATCTGTAGCGACCAGTCGACCTCCGGCAGCGGATGCACCGGATACGGCTTGAATTTCTCTGTCTCGACGATTGGCGCAGGCGCCTCGGCAGCGTTGAGCAGCGCAATATGCGGCTCCTTGCCGACGCCCTGGCACGTTACGATGCCGATGCCGGTGATCACGACATCATTCTGAGCCTTGCTCATCCATTCACTCCTTGCGCAGCGATCGCATCCATCAGCCCTACCTCACCGGCGCGCTTCTTCACGATATCTCCCAGCGGCACTTCGCTGAACGGCATGGTGCGCAGTTTCAATTGCGCATCGCAGACCTTCTTGCCATCGCTGGTGATCTTGGCCTTGGTAACCGCAAATCCCGAGCCGTCGTGCTCCAGAAACGCCTCGATATCGAGAACCGCCTCGGGTTCGACAAACGTGCGCATCTTGGCGCCATCGACCGACATCAGGAACGGCATCGCGGCGAAATTCGTTGCCGCGAGCACCAGCATGCCTGACGCCTGGGCCATGGTTTCGATCAGGAGCACGCCGGGAACCAGCGGCATACCGGGAAAATGACCTTCGAATACCGGACTCTTCGCCGGCACGACGGAACGCGCCTTGAGCGTTCCTTTCTGAAGGTCGACCGCCTCGATGCGGTCAATCATCTGGAAGTATTCCAGGAGCATCGGATCCTCCGGCCGGATAGGCAAAACGCCAGTCGGCTAGGCCTACTTAGGAACAAAACCGCCCGGCCGCCATGGGTAATGGCAGCAGGGCGGAGAAAAAGATGGCTATACCGATCAGGCCTTGGCGGCGCGCAGCTCGTCAATCTTGGCACAGAGGTTCTTCAGCACGAAATATTCTTCCGTGGAAACCTTGCCTTCATTGACTTCTTGCGTCCACTTTTCGAGCGGGATCTTGATGCCGAATTCCTTATCGATCGCGAATACGATATCGAGGAAGTCGAGGCTGTCGATACCGAGGTCGTCGATCGTATGGCTTTCCGGCGTGATTGTGTCGCGATCAATCTCGCTCGTCTCTGCAATGATGTCGGCAACTTTATCGAATGTAGCGGTCACGCCTGTACCTCTTGAGATGATATTTAATCCCCCTCATAGGCAAATCCATTTCAAAAGCCAATGCCTTCGTCTCTTTGGACGCATAATTTGCAACATCAGTGTTGCTGAAACAGCATGGACACCAAGCGTTGCAGGCAACCATCCCGTTAGCCGGATTGGGATGCAGCCGGGGTGTGGCTCTAAAGCAGGAAAACGAAGAGAGCGAGCATCAGCCCCGTCAACACGGAGCAACTCGCGTAAAAGACAGCAACCGCATCCTCGATATCCTCAGCGGTCGCTGTCTCCCGCCCCGAGCCGTTGATCATCGGCTCCATGACAACGACGCCGGAATAGACGCGTGGCCCGGCCAACTGGACATTGAGTGCGCCCGCCATAGCCGCCTCGGGTCGCCCTGAGTTGGGCGAGCGATGCAGCCCCCCATCGCGAATGGCTATGCGAAACGCTTCGCGGCAGGCAGCGCCCCCACGTCGCAACCAGGCACCGGCCGCAATAAGCGCAATCGACAATCGTGCGGCCGGCCAGTTTGCCAGGTCATCGAGGCGGGCCGAAGCCCATCCGAAGTCGACATATTTCTCCGACTTGTGGCCGATCATCGAGTCGGCCGTGTTCAGCATCTTGTAGGCCAGCAGTCCCGGCAGTCCGAAGATGGCATACCATAGTGCCGGCGCGACAACGCCATCCGAGAAGTTCTCCGCAAGACTTTCGATCGCAGCACGGCAGACGGCCGGTTCGTCCAGCGTTTCGGGGTCACGCCCGACGATCATGGAGACGGCGGCTCTGCCACCGCGAATGCCGCCGGTCTTCAGTCCGCCAGCGACCGCTTCCACATGATCCGCCAAGCTCTTCTGCGCCAGGAAAATCGTCACGCAGACGACTTCGAGGAGAATGCCGGCAAGGCCGAACAAGGCAAAGAACCAGTGCAGTATCAAGCCGGCGACAACACTGAGGGCAAGGAGAGCGGCGATCGCCCACGCACCGTTTCTGCGGCGCTTGTGCTTCATCATATCGGCGCGGTTGAACAGTGCATCCAAGGCGGAGATCGCTCGACCGAAAAGCACGACAGGGTGCGGCAGGCGTGCCCATAGAAGCTGCGGATCCCCGACGATCCGATCGAGCAGGAGGGCAAGCACCATCACGAGAAAGTTCAGTTCGATCGTCATCCGTTGAAACTCTGAAGGGCCTCGCCAAGCCGGCCGTCGCTCGCAACATCGGGAGCAACCCCGAACCGCAGCCACCGGGGCGCATAGTCGAACTTGCGGACCAGAATTCGATGTCGGCACAGATGCGCATGCAGCGCATCGGCCTCAGCATGATCCACCAGCGAAAACAAGGCAGTTCCGCCGCAGATACGAAGATCGCTTGCTTCGAGCACAGCGCGGAGCGCCGCACCCCTTTCCTCGATCGCACGGCGGATCGGCGCGGTGTCCGCCCGCAGCAGCGATGTAGCAATGGTAAGCGCCGGGCCGGAGACGGCCCACGGCCCCAGCCAGTTCTCGAACTGATCGAGGATCCGGCGAGATGCCACCACAAAGCCCAAGCGCAGCCCGGCGAGGCCGAAGAATTTTCCGAAGGAGCGGAAGACGATTAGGTTCGGCAAACGCGACACCTGCGGCACGATGCTGATATCAGGTACGGTGTCGCCGAAGGCCTCGTCGACGACGAGGATCCCGCCCCTCGCCGCCATGCGCTCGCTGAGCGCAACCAGGGCTTCAGCAGGGACGATCCGGCCATCCGGATTATTGGGATTGACGACGATCACGAGGGCATGACGATCGTCAATCCTGCCGATGTCCTCGAGAATGTCGACAGGATAGCCACCCGACCTGAAAGCGCGTTCGTACTCTCCATAGGTCGGCCCAAGGATTGCAATGCGCACCTCGCCGTTCAGCAAGCGCGGCAACAGTTGGATCGCCGACTGTGTGCCGGGAACGGGAAGCGGCTGGATATCGCCACTGCGATAATAGTCCCGAGCAGCGTTGCGGGCTTCATCGACCAGATGCGCATCCGGAAGCCGATGCCATGCGCGCGCCGGAATGTCCGGCAACGCGGCCAGATGAGGGCTGATGCCGGTCGATAGGTCCAGCCAATCCTGCGGGCGACCGCCGTAGAGCGCCGCCGCGGCGGTGATGCCGCCGCCATGAATTATCGGCGCATTCACGCAACGTCCCCCGCGAGGTCAATCAGATGCATGTAGGATCCCGCCACCTGGGCGCGCTGCATCCCGGCCGCGCCGAGATCATTGTTCAGCGCATCTGTCACCTGGAACAGCCGATCGGCATCGCCTTCGGAAACGACGGTCGAATAGTGAAATTCATGCGCGGTCATTGGCCTCTCGAAGAAGGAGCCGTTCAGCGGCGACACGCGGCGATAACCAAGATGACGCTTGCGATCTTCATAACTCGTGACCAGCGGCAGCAATCCAAGCATTGGATGTCTTTCCCCGACGCCGTCGATCAGACCATCACCCAGAACCATATAGCCACCGCATTCGCCATAGATGCGCACGCCGCTTTCCGCGGCCTGGCGCATCGCCGCACGAAACGTCTGAGCCCCGGCAATCTTGCCGGCATGCAGCTCTGGATATCCACCCGGAAGATAGATGGCATCCGCAGTCCTGTCGGGCGCCTCGTCCGCCAACGGCGAAAAGAACACGATATCGGCGCCGCGACGGCGCCAGCCGAGCAGCATATGCTCGTAGGAAAAGGCAAACGCTATGTCGCGAGCAACAGCAATCCGGCTGCCAAGCGGAGGCAACCTCGCGATATTGGCCGTCGACGGCCTGTTGAGACCTTGCCGCGCGACCCGCAACAGGAATTCGAAATTGCACTCTTCAGAGACCGCGTCCGCCGCATGCTCGATGAAATTTTCCAGCGTTTGATGCTCACCGGCCTGCACGAGGCCGAGATGGCGTTCGGGCAAAGCAATCTCGTTGTCGCGACGGACAACCGCGATGATCGGCATTCGGATGGCATCCAGCGCCTGGCGAAGCATCATTTCATGACGTTCGCCGCCTACCTTGTTGAGAATGACGCCGGCGATCCGGACATCGGCGCGAAAGCCAGCAAATCCCGCCACCAGCGCGGCAACAGACTGCGACATATGCGAGGCATCGACGACGAGGATGACCGAAAGGCCCAGCATCGCCGCAAGATCCGCGGCGGTCCCCTTTCCATCGGCGGCGCCGTCGAAAAGGCCCATCATGGCCTCGATCACCAGCAACCGGTCGCCGGAGCGATGCAGCGTCGCATTCGCCGTGATCAGTTCGGGACGCATCGCCCAGGGATCGAAGTTGAGGCACGCGACGCCGCTCGCCGCCGCATGAAAGGCAGGGTCGATATAGTCCGGCCCGGCTTTGCCCGGCGCGATCTCCACGCCCCGCCGTCGCAACGCCCGTAGAAGCCCAAGGGTAACCGTCGTCTTGCCTGATCCGGAGGACGGGGCCGCAATCAACAGACCGCTCATGCTGTCTCCTTGCTGCTCGAATGCCGAAATGGATCGGGACGCAGGCGACGCCCTGCGAGCGCGCCCAACCAATCAAGAGACTCCCTCAGCCGGACCACCTCGCCGACAACCACGATCGCCGGAGGTTCCAGGCCCGACTCGAGTGCCGCCACCGGCGCCTCGCCGAGCGTGGTCTCCAGAACCTTTTGACCGCGCGTCGTTGCGTTGCAGACGAAGGCGACCGGCTCGGATGGCGACCGACCGCCGGCAATCAGCTTCGCGCTGATCTCCCTGATATGCTTCATCGCCATATACATGACGATCACGGGCGACCCTTTGGCGATCGCGTCCCAGTTTATGGCATCGGGAACCAGACCGGAAGAGCTATGGCCCGTCAGAAATGTCACGGCATGATTGAGGTCCCGATGGGTCACGGGGATGCCGGCATAGGCCAGCCCACCAATCCCTGCGCTGACCCCGGGAACAATGCGAAACGGGATATTGTGTTCGACAAGCGTCAACGCCTCTTCACCGCCGCGGCCGAACACGAAGGGATCGCCCCCTTTGAGGCGTAGCACACGCTTCCCCGACTGCGCCAGTTCGACGAGACGGAGCGAAATATCGCGCTGCTTGGCCGAAGGCTTGCCCCCGCGCTTGCCGGCATATTCCAGGGTGGCCCCTTCCCGCGCCAGCTTGAGAGAGTCCGCATCCACCAATGCGTCGTGAACGACGACATCTGCTTCCATCAGCCCCCGGACGGCGAGAAGCGTCAGCAACCCGGCCTCGCCCGGGCCAGCGCCGACAAGCCAGACACTGCCCGGCTCAAGCGCCGGAAGATGGGAAAACACAGCTTCAATCATGGAGATGATCTATGCCCGGAGGGTGGCTAGGTCAACGCTGCGAGACGCGATGAATCCGATCTGTCGCTGTCGCAGCGAATCGACATCGAAACAACCGGATTCAAGACATGAAGATCTTGGCGCAAACGACTGAACAGACTCGCCAATACCTTTGCGCCTACCTTCCGTTGCTGCGGCGATCAGGCCCTGAGCAGCGTGTCACCGATGAGATCGATGACCTGCTGCGAGCTGATACCCGTGCAGACGATCTGGCTCGGCAAGCCGTCCCAATCGCCTGGCGGGAAGTGACGACCGTCCGGCTTTACGATTGTCTGGCCGTCGGCAATGCCTCCGCACACCACGCGAACCGCGCCGCCGATCGAGGTGAACAGTTCCGGCGCAACGACATAAACGCAGGCACAGCTGTCATGAACCATCATGCCATCGTCAACGGCATGCTTGTAGAAATCGATATAGAACTGCGACAGGTCGTTCAGCAGCTTCACCGCCTTGTCGCCCCTAGCTGCTATATCGCCAAGATATCCGCGGCTCATCGTCGTGATCGCGGTCACGTCGAGACCGATGACGACGACTTTCCATGGCGCCGTCATGACGATATCGGCGGCTTCCGGATCGCCGTGAATATTGGCTTCAGCCACCGGCGTGACGTTGCCCGGCACATAGAAGTTGCCACCCATGATGACCACGCTCTTCACGAGCCCGGCAATCTCGGGGTCTTCCTTCAAAGCCAGGGCAAGATTGGTCATGCGACCGACCGCAACCAGCGTCACCTCACCCGGGTTCGCACGAACCGTCTCGATGATGAACTTGTAGGCCGGGCGCGGATCGAGCGGCACATCGACCGTTTCCGGTACGTCGATATTGCCGAGACCATCGTCGCCATGCACGAAGGTTGGCCAGGCGCCTTCCTTGCGCGAAGGGTTGATGGTCACGCTCGCACCCTTGGCAACAGGTGCCGAAATATTCCATTCACGCTTCAGGAACAGCGCATTGCGCGTGGTCGTCTCGATCGAGGCATTGCCGAAGACGGTCGTTATGCCGATCAGATCGATCTCTGGGTGCCGGTGCAGGAAGAGAAGTGCCATTGCATCGTCGACGCCCGGATCCGTGTCATAAATGACCTTGTGCATGAATGTTCCTTTTCGTTATTGCCGCAGGCAGCCGGACGGCGCCGCGAAAGGCGCCACCATAGCGTCCGCTATTGTTTCTGCAACGGCATCTGCGCGATCGCGACGGTGGCTCGGCGGGATTTTGTTTTCGGAAGCAACAGTTCGCCAAGCGAGCCAATCGCCGCAAGTGCTGCCGATTCGGCAACGCCATGGCAGCCGACGCGGGCAAAGACGATATCGGAGGGGTTCTTGATCCGCGGCGTCTCAGCTTCGAGCGCCTCCGCCCGGAAAAACAGCACCGGCACCGAAAAGCGTTCCGCCACAGCCAGGATCGCAGGCTCCTCAGCGCGCGTATCGATCGAAGCGACCACAGCCAGTTCCTCAGCGGCAACGCCGGCCTCTGCCAACGCGGCCGCGACAAGCTCATGCACCTCGTCCACCGATGCCGCCCGTTCACAACCGATCCCGACCGCGTATCTGCGCCTGTTGTCGAATTCAATCTTACTCATAGGCGATGCGATTGCCGGCTCCTGTGTCGCACAAGCCATTGCAGCCCCGAAAGGGAAATGCAACATGCGCCGCAAACGCGCATCCCAGAGTACCCGCCTTGTCAGACCTTGCCCCCCATCTGCTTTTCCTCCTCGCCGCCGCCGGTTTCCTCGCCGGTTTTGTCGATTCCATCGCCGGCGGGGGCGGCCTGATCACCGTTCCGGCCATGCTTATTGCCGGCATCCCGCCGCTGCAAACGCTCGGCACCAACAAGGTACAAGCCGTATTCGGCTCGGCATCGGCCACGGTCGCCTATGCTCGCAAGGGCCACGTCAAATTGCGCGAGCAGCTGCCGATGGCCTTCATGGCCGTCGCGGGCGGAGCGCTTGGCGCTGCGCTGGCAACGATCGTTCCTGGAGATGTTCTGCGCGCAATCATGCCGGTGCTGCTGGTCGCGATTGCGCTCTACTTCGCCCTCAAGCCGAACCTCAATGACGTCGACAAGCACCGCCGCATGAGCCCGCTCGTCTTCGGCGCCACGCTCGTTCCCGCGATTGGCTTCTACGACGGCGTATTCGGCCCCGGCACCGGCTCGTTCTTCATGCTCTCCTTCGTGTCGCTGGCCGGCTTCGGCATGCTGAAGGCGACCGCGCATACGAAGATGCTGAACTTTGGCTCCAACATCGGCGCGCTTATCGTCTTCGTATCGTTCGGCGCAACGCTGTGGAAGATCGGGCTGATCATGGGCGTTTGCCAGTTTCTCGGCGCACAGCTTGGCTCTCGGCTGGCCATGCGAACCGGCGCCCGCCTGATCAAGCCGCTCCTTGTGATTGTTTGCGTGGCTTTCGCGATCAAGCTGATGGCCGATCCGCTGAACCCGCTGCGGGTCTGGCTGGGCGTCTGAGGGTCAAAACAGCGCGAGAAGCAGAGCACCTCCGGCGATCAGGCTAACGCCGAGCCAGTTCATCATGTTAAGCTTCTCGCCGAGGAAGACGACGCCGAAGATGGCGACGAGGACGATCGACAGCTTGTCGATCGGCGCGACGCGGGCGGCATCGCCGATCTTCAGGGCGCGGAAATAGGCAAGCCAAGACGCGCCGGTCGCAGCTCCTGAAAGGCACAGAAACAGCCAGGTCTTAGAAGAAATGCTGGAGAACGGCTGCCACTGCCCGCTCGCCAGCACGATGGCGCTGATGATGACAAGAATGACAACGGTGCGGATCAGCGTCGCGAAATCCGAATTGACACCGGCCACGCCGATCTTTGCGAAGATCGCAGTCAGCGCCGCAAAAGAGGCAGACAAGACCGCCCAGAAAACCCAGCTTTGCGTCATCAGAACTCCACGCCCGCCTGTCCCTTGATGCCCGAGCGAAACGGATGCTTGATCAGCTCCATCTCGGTCACCAGATCGGCGATCTCGATCAGCTCATCCTTGGCATTGCGCCCGGTGAGAACGACGTGAGTCATATAGGGCTTTTCCGTCTTCAGGAACTCCACGACCTCGTTGATATCGATGTAATCGTAGCGCAGCGCGATGTTGATCTCGTCGAGCAACACCATCGAATTGCGCTCGTCGCGGATCAGCTCCTTGGCTTTTTCCCAGGCAGCCCCGGCTGCTGCCACGTCACGGGCGCGATCCTGCGTCTCCCAGGTAAAACCCTCGCCCATCGTGTGGAACTGGCAGACATCGGAGAAATGCTTCTCGATCAGGTCGCGCTCGCCCGTCCACATCGCGCCCTTGATGAACTGCACGACGGCGGATGGCTTGCCATGCGCGATATGGCGGAAAATCATCCCGAAAGCCGAGGACGACTTGCCCTTGCCCTTGCCCGTGTGGACGATGATCAGGCCCTTCTCGCCCGTCTTCGTCGCCATGATCTTGTCGCGCGCGGCCTTCTTCTTGGCCATCTTCTCGCTGTGGCGGGCGTCGTCGTGGCCAGTGGCCTCCGTCGTGGTCTCGGTGGTTTCCTCAGTCATGTCAAACTTCCCCGGATGCAATCTTCAATCGGTCGGCGGTGTCGGCACCGCCTGATCTGTCGTGTGTGTTGTCTGTGGCAGCGAGATCGAACTGCGCCGAATTGCTGCGCGGCGTCCACAGCCGCCGCTCGATCGCCTCCAGCAGTCGCTGCTTCATCTCCTCGTAGGCCGCAGGGTTCTTCTCGATCATGAAATCGCGCACGCGCTGATCGGCGACGAAGGCCTGATAGACCGCCTCGAAATGATGGTTGCCGACAGCGCCTGTCGTCGCAGCAAATGCGAAGAGATAATCGACCGTCGCAGCGATCTCGAACGCGCCCTTGTAGCCATGGCGCATGACGCCATCGATCCACTTCGGATTGACGACGCGGCCGCGCACCACGCGAGCGATCTCTTCTTCCAGCGACCGGATGACCGGCTTTTCCGGCATGGAGTGATCATTGTGATAGATCGACGGCCTGTTGCCGCCGAGCGTTTCCGCTGCCGCAGCCATACCGCCTTCGAACTGGTAGTAGTCGTCGCTGTCGAGCAGGTCGTGCTCGCGATTGTCCTGGTTCTGCACGACAGCCTGGATGGAGCGCAGCCGCTCCTCGAACACGCCGCGCTCGGCCCGGCCCTCTTCGCCGGCTCCGTAGGCATAGCTGCCCCAGACCAGATAGGCCTCCGCCAGATCGGCACGCCGCTCCCAGCCCTTCTCGTCGATCAGCGCCTGCAGCCCGGCGCCGTAAGCCCCAGGCTTCGACCCGAAAATCCGATACCCCGCCCGCCTCTTCGCCTGCGACGCGTCGAGTCCCGCCTCCTCAAGCCGCGCCGCCTCGCCCCGCATACGTGCCGCGATCGGATTGTCTTCAACGTCCTCATCCAGCGCCCCGACGGCCCGGATCGCCTTGTCGAACAGCGCGATCTGCTCCGGAAAAGCATCCCGGAAGAAGCCTGAAATGCGCAACGTAACATCCACGCGCGGCCGCCTCAGCAGAGCCTGCGGAATGATCTCGTAGCCGGTGACCCGCCGCGATGTCATATCCCAGACCGGCTTGACGCCGATCAGCGCCAGCGCCTGGGCGATATCGTCGCCGCCGGTGCGCATGTTCGACGTGCCCCAGGCCGTCAGCCCGAAGGACACCGGCCATTCGCCATGATCCTGCACATAACGCCGCACCAGAAGCTCCGCCGATTTCTTGCCCAGCTCATAGGCAGCCGGCGTCGGCACCGCGCGGCTGTCCACCGAATAAAAGTTCCGCCCCGTCGGCAAGACATCCGGCCGCCCGCGCGTCGGTGCGCCTGAGGGACCGGGTGGCACGAAGCGGCCGTCGAGGCCCCGGAGCAAGCCTTCGATCTCTGCGTCGCCGCAGGCAAGGATGGCGGGTTTCAGGCGGGTTTCGATGTCGTGGAGGACGGCTCTGGTTTGGGACCAGAGGGCTGGGCATGGCAGTTCACCGGACACGAATTTGGCGGCCAGCAGTTCGATGCGCTCGACGGTGTCGCCCTGGGTGCGCCACGGGTCGGCCGAGACGTCCGCCAGTATCTCGGGGCGTGGCCCGGTCCAAGGAGCGGCCATGTCGCAGTCGAGAGGGTCGAAGGCTGCGTTGGTGGGTGCGTTACCCCCCTCTGCCCTGCCGGGCATCGCCCCCACAGGTGGGGAGATTGGCTGGGGTTGCCCGCTCGCTCCACGTTCATTGTTTGGTTTGGGAGAAGGCCACGAGTCGATCTCCCCCCTTGTGGGGGAGATGTCCGGCAGGACAGAGGGGGGTATCCCACCCACCACATCACCACCACTCCCAAAAACATCCCAAGCAATCGCCCGCTGCAAGCTCCGGTCACCACCCTCACCCAGCCCGCGCGGCACCCGCGCCAACGCAACCGTCAGATCCGTCAGCAACCGCCCTGCCGGCGACACCCCAAACACATGCAACCCATCGCGGATCTGCATCTCCTTGAGATCGCACAAATAGGCATCGAGCTTCTTCAGCGCCTCGCTCTCGCTTTCCCCCTTGGCTATCCCCGCATCCTGATCCAGCCCGATATCCGCAACCAGTTCGAGGATCTGCTTCCCCAACAGCCGGATACGCCGAGGATCGCCGCCCGATGCCTCGTAATATTCGTCGACCAGCGCCTCCAGATCCTTCAGCGGCCCGTAGCTCTCGGCGCGCGTCAAAGGCGGTGTCAGATGGTCGATGATCACGGCGGCGGTGCGGCGCTTGGCCTGCGTTCCCTCGCCGGGATCGTTAACGATGAAGGGATAGAGATGCGGCAACGGCCCGAGGATCGCCTCGGGATAGCAGCTTTCAGACAGCGCCAAGGCCTTGCCCGGCAGCCACTCGAGATTGCCGTGCTTGCCCATGTGGATCACCGCATGCGCATCGAATTCCTGGCGCAGGAACGCATAGAAGGCGAGATAGCCATGCGGCGGCACCAGATCCGGCGAGTGATAGCTTTCCTTCGGATCGATATTATAGCCACGCGCCGGCTGGATACCGACGAGCACATCGCCTAAGCGCGTGAACGGCAGCGCAAATACCCCGTCCACGACATAGGGATCAGCCTCCGGCGCACCCCAGCGCGCACCGATCTCTTCTTGAATCTTTTTCGGAAGAGTTGCTAGGAAATCCCTGTAACGACTCATGGAAAGCGTCTCGCGAATAACCTTCCCGTCGCGCCCGGAATTGGTCGGCCCATCCATGATATGACGCATCAGCGCATCGCCATCCGCGGGAATGTCAGCGACCGGATAACCGGCCCTGCGCATAGCCTGTAGCACCTCGATCGTACCCGCAGGCGTATCGAGACCAACGCCGTTCCCCAACCGTCCATCGCGGTTCGGATAGTTCGCCATCACAAGCGCCACGCGCCGCCCAGCCGGCTTCGCATGCCGCAACCGCGCCCAGTTGGCGGCAAGCCGCGCGGTGTAAGCCATGCGTCCGGCATCCGGCTCGCTGGCAACGATATTGGCCTCGACCAGCGCATCATAGCGTGCCGCCGACTTGAAAGAGACGGCGCGAGAGAGAACCCGGCCGTCGACCTCGGGCAATGCCACGTTCATGCCGAGATCGCGCGCCGAAAGCCCTTGCGAGGAGTTTTCCCAGGCCTCCTTCGAGGATGCGGAAAAGATCGCCTGCAGCACGACGGCATCGCTGGCCTCAAGCACGGTCGGCTGCCGCTCCGCACTGGGCGCCGAGACGGCGAAGCCTGTCGTGTTGATGACGACATCGGGCTTGGTGGCCGCGAAGACACTTTCGAGGATGCCCTTGGAGACGGGATCCTTGAGGCTGTAGGCGAAGATCGGCAGCGGCCGGATGCCCTCGGCGATCAACGCCTCGATCAGCGCTTCGACGGGTCGCGTTTCGCCGCTCTGCACGAGGGCGCGGTAGAATGAGATGGCGATGGTGGGGCGGTCTGTGACAGCTGGCGTCTCGCCTGTGGAGTTCCCCTCTGCCCTGCCCGGCAGCTCCTCCACAGTTGGGGAGATTGGCTGGGCTTGCCCGCTCGCTCCAATGTCAACCGTCTGGCGAGGCGACAACGAGGAGTCGATCTCCCCCCTTGTTGCGGGGTCCGAAGGACGGGGCGAGACCGTTGGGTCGCCCCTTCGATCCGGCAGGATAGAGGGGGGTAACCCACCCGCCGACAACAACCGCCACTCCTCAACCCCAACAACACCCCGCCCCGGCCACCAGATCCCGCCCTTCATCAACGGCGCCGCCGCCTCCGGCTTCTCACCGCCCGACAGCATCGCCTCGGCATAATCGAGAAACGCATGCGTATTCGCATCGCCCCCCTCGATCAGATAGGCCCAGAGCGCATTCAGATCCTCAAGCGGCACATTCGAAAACGGCGTCAACCCCGCATCCGGCTTCGAATCGCCCGGCAGCACCGCGATCAGCGCCCCATGCCGCGCGGCAGCCGCATGCAGCGCCTCCAGCGCGTAGTGGAAATAGCTGGCGCCGCCCAGCGCCCTCACGATGATCAACTTCGCATGCCGCGCCGTACGCTCCACATAGGCATCGACGGACATAGGATGCTTGAGGCTCATAAGGCTGGCGATGCGCAGCGACCGTGCATCCGCGCGCCGGCCATGCGCGACAGCCACCGCCGCCAGTTCGGTGTCGGCGGCGGAGAGAAACAGGATGTCGCCTGGAGACTGACCAAGATCGATCGCCTCCTCGCCATCGCTGATCGTTCCCTGCTGGGCTAGAAGGAGGTGCATGTCGGTGTGTCTTTGCGGGAAATGTTAATTGCAAGGGTGGAGTGCGTGGCCCCCTCATCCGCCTGCCGGCACCTTCTCTCCGTCGGGGAGAAGAGACTGGGGGTTGGCCGCTCGCGCCGACCTTCCCTTCTCCCCCACGGGGAGAAGGTGGCCCGAAGGGTCGGATGAGGGGGCCACAGGGCACCACTCAAGCAATCTTCAAAATCGCACGCGCCCATTCCAACCATCAACCTTAAACCAGCGCCTCGATCGCCTTGTGCACCGCACCCTCGTCCATCTCATGCAGCCCGATCACCACCAGCCGCGTGCCACGCGCCTCGCCGGCGGCCCAGGCGCGGTCGAAATAGTGGTCGATACGGCTTCCCACGGCCTGCAGCTGCAGCCGCATCGGCTTGCCGGGAACATCGACGAAGCCCTTGAGACGCAGAACGTCGTGCTCGGCGATGATGCCCTTCAGGCTCTCGACGAAGGCCGAGGGATCGGCGATCGGCCCGAGCTCGACGACGAAGCTGTCGAACTCGTCGTGATCGTGCGTGCCGTCCTCATGTTCAAGCTCGTGATGGGACTTGCGGTTGCCGATATCCTCCTCGGTGCCGATGCCAAGGCCGAGCAGCACGCTTGCCGGCACGTCGCCGTTTTTCGCCTCGATCATCGCGGGCTTGCGCGCCGTGCGCGAAGCAACCTCGTCGCGGACACGGGCAAGGCCGGCGCCGTCGATGAGGTCGGTCTTATTGAGCACGATCAGGTCGGCGCAGGTGAGCTGGTCCTCGAACAGCTCCTCGATCGGGCTCTCGTGGTCGAGCGTCTCGTCCTCGACACGGCGGGCATCGACGGCATCATGATCGTCGGCGAAGCGGCCGGCGGCGACGGCAGCGCTGTCGACCACGGTGATCACGCCATCGACGGTCACCTGCGTGCGGATGTCAGGCCAGTTGAAGGCGGCGACCAACGGCTGCGGCAGGGCGAGGCCCGAGGTTTCGATGACGATATGGTCAGGCCGGTTCTCGCGTTCCAGAAGCTTGCTCATCGTCGGAATGAAGTCGTCGGCCACCGTGCAGCAGATGCAGCCATTGGTGAGCTCGATGATATCGTCCTCGGTGCAGTTTTCCGCGCCGCAGCCCTTCAGCACCTCGCCATCGACGCCGAGGTCGCCGAACTCGTTGATGATGAGCGCGATCTTCTTGCCGCCCGCATTGGTCAACAGGTTGCGGATCATCGTCGTCTTGCCGGCGCCGAGGAAGCCGGTAATGACGGTGGCGGGGATCTTCTGCTGGTTCATCAATTCAACCCTTCATTTTCAGCGGCAGTCCCGCCGCGATAAAATACACATCCACGGCGACCGCCGCGATCATCTGGTGCAGCCGTCCGGCATAGTCGCGAAATTCGCGCGCCATGCGGTTCTCCGGCACGATGCCGAGGCCGACTTCATTGGAAACGATGACGAGGTGCGCCTTCACCTTCGGCAGAAAGCCGGCCAGTGCCGCGAATTCCGCCGCCATGTCGCGCTCCTCCATCATCAGATTGGTCACCCACAGCGTCAGGCAATCGACAAGCACCGCCCGCCCCTCGCCATCGATCGCAGCAAGCCGGCCGACGAGCTCGAGCGGTTCCTCATACGTGGTCCAAAGATCACCGCGATCGGCCTTGTGCTGATCAATCCGCGCGCGCATCTCCTCGTCCCAGGCGCGGCCGGTGGCGATGTAATGGCGCTCAAGGCCGCTGTCGATGACGAGCTGTTCGGCAAAGCGCGACTTTCCGGAGCGGGCGCCGCCGAGAACAAGCGTAGAGGATGCGGTCGTCATGCGTGGACGACTTCATAGGAGTGCGTCCGGCCTGACGCCGACGCCATAATCTCATTGTCTGCCATGACAACCTCCGTGCTGGCATTGGGCACACTTGCCCAGGGGTGGGCTTTGCGCCCGGCACGATTGGCAGGTCTCCTGGCTCGCGGGTGCAGGCGACGATCGGGATAGCCACGCAGGCCATCGCGATAGTGCCATCGGTTCTTCCTCGCCTTCCCGGCTGCAATCATGAAAAGGCGGACGATTCGTAGATTTGGAGGCGTCCAACCCCGGTTGATCATGGCTTGCATTGCCAGTGGCTTTTCCGCCGCCTTCAGCCTCTTGCCCGCCTGCACCACGCAGGCAGCCGACAAGGTACGTCCGACGCCGGATGGAAGACCCTGACCGCTCTACAGTCGCGGGGTCGGCTGCGATGAAGGCGCCCTGGTTGGGTCCACCCCGTCACATTCCCTTTTCATCCGCACCGCTTTTGGCGATCCGGAACCATCCGTTATCGGATTCATGGTTAGGCAAGGCCGGGTATGAAGTCAATCGACTTGGGCCCGGCCATGGCAGAACACTATTGAGTTCAACACGCCTTATAGACGACATACCCTACCATATTTATCGTCTTTTATCAGTCACTTACGTCATAAATAATTGTTGTATCCGCCGGCCTTTTGCCGCATTTGCATCGCAAGCGCATCCCCAAGCCACGTCGGCACCCTTCACGGCCCTTGACCGGACCTTTACCCGCCTAGTTTCCTTGTCATGCTTCTGAAAATAGATACCCGCCGGCTCGGCCCACTTCACACCCTGTTGGATGTGGGACGCATGCGTGCCCTCCTCAGACGCAGCGAAATGGGCATGGTGCTCGCAGGCGCGATTGTCGGCGTCACGTCGGGCCTTGCCGTCACGGCGATGAGCTTGATCTCCAAAGAGATGCACAGCCTCATCTTCGGCATCAGCGAGGTCGAGCGGCTGAGTTCGTCGCAGATCGAGAACAAGTTTCTTCTGCTGGCCGCGCCCGTCGTCGGCGGCATTCTGCTCGGCCTGCTGATGTTCATTTTGGCGAAGACGCGCAAGAAGCCGATGGTCGACCCGATCGAGGCAAATGCCTTGCATGGCGGTCGCCTGTCGCTGACCGATAGTATCCTGGTTGCGGTGCAAAACCTGATTTCAAACGGCTTCGGCGCCTCCGTTGGACTGGAGGCCGGCTATACACAGCTGGCATCCGGTATCGCGTCGAAGCTCGGGCTGAAGCTTCAGCTGCGTCGGTCCGATTTGCGGGTGCTCGTCGGCTGCGGCGCCGCCGGCGCCATCGCAGCCGCTTTCAATGCACCGCTGACGGGCGCGTTCTACGCATTCGAGCTCATCATCGGCACCTACACCATCGTCTCGCTGACGCCGGTGGTCGTGTCCGCGATCGTCTCCACCACGCTGGCTCGATTTCTCGCCGGCAGTGATTTCCTCATTGACGTCGGTCAGTTCGGCACGGTCATGCCGGCCGATTATGTTCCGGCGGTGCTGCTCGGCGCCTTCTGCGCCGGCGTCGGCATCCTGATCATGCAGGGCGTCGCCTTCATCGAGGAGACGGCGCGCAGGAGCTCCATCGCCCCTCCTTTACGCCCGGCGCTCGGCGGCATTGTCGTCGGCCTTCTCGCGCTGGTTACGCCGCAGGTCCTCTCGGCCGGCCATGGGGCACTGCATCTCAACCTTGGCAGGGACGTCGCCATTCCGGTGCTGATCGGCCTGTTTCTACTGAAATCCTTTGCCTCCGCGATCTCAATCGGCTCGGGCTTCAGAGGTGGCTTGTTCTTCGCGTCGCTCTTCATGGGGGCTCTGCTCGGAAAGCTGTTTGCCTACTCGGCCCCCTACTTCGCCCATGCGACGCTCACGCCGGTGATCTACGCGGTTGTCGGCATGAGCTCGCTTGCCGTCGCAGTCATTGGCGGCCCGCTGACCATGACGTTTCTCGCACTGGAAATAACCGGCGACTTTCCGATCACGGTTCTCGTCCTCGCCGCCGTCATTACGTCTTCGCTGGTCGTGCGCAGCACCTTCGGCTACTCGTTCGCTACGTGGCGCTTCCATCTTCGCGGCGAAAGCATCCGCAGTGCTCATGACGTCGGCTGGATCCGCAATCTTACGGTCGACAGGCTCATGCGTGCCGACGTCAAGACCGCGAAGCCCGGCATCTCGGTCGAAGAGTTCCGCAGCCTCTTCCCCATCGGCTCCGCGCAGCGCGTGGTTCTTGTCGATGACAACGGAAAATACGCAGGCCTTGTTCTGGTGCCGGAGATCTACGCCAACCTCACCGACACGGATGACGAGAGCAAGGGTCTGGACGAGTTCATTCGATACAAAAACGACTTCCTGCAGCCGCAGATGAACGCCAAGCAGGCGGCCGCCATTTTCGACAAGACGGAAAGCGAAGCGCTTGCCGTCGTCAACAATCTGGTCGAGCGAAAAGTCGTGGGGCAGCTCAGCGAAGCCCACACGCTGCGTCGCTACAGTGAAGAACTCGATCGCCGCCGCCGGGAGATCTCGGGCGAGATCTAGCCGAGCAATTCGCCGAGCCAGCGGGCATCGAGATGGGTTTCGAGCTCGGCGGCAATCTCGTCCAGCGCAAGCTCGACACCGGCGCGGTAATTGCGCATCTCGCCCTTGAGGCCGAAGCTCTGCAACAGCCGCGAGCGATAGGCGTCGCTCGCGAAGAGCCCGTGCAGATAGGTCCCCATGATCCGGCCGTCTCCCGACATCGCGCCATCAGGCATCCCGTCAACGATCGCAAAGGGCCGGTTGCAGTCCACGCCCCGGGTGACGCCGAGATGAATCTGATAGCCTGAAAGCGGATCCCCATGTTCGACGGATGACGCAACACTGTTGCGAACCGTCTTCTCCGGTGCCATCACCGTTTCGATGTCGAGCAATGCCAGGCCATCGGTCTCGACGGCGCTGCCCTCGATCCCCTCGGGGTCATGCACCTTGCGGCCAAGCATCTGGTAGCCGCCGCAAACGCCGATGACACGACCGCCGCGCCTGACATGAGCTGCCAGATCGGCATCCCACCCGGCCGACCTCAGGTCAGCGAGATCAGCCACCGTCGACTTGGACCCCGGAAGAATGATCAGCTGGGCATCGGCCGGTATCCGCTCGCCTTGCCGCACGAAGACCAGCTCGACATCAGGCTCCGCCTTGAGTGGATCGAGATCATCGAAGTTGGCAATCCTCGAGAGAACGGGCACTGCAATCCTGAGCGCCCCGGCCTCGCCGCGAGCGAGACGCTCCAGCGCAACCGAATCTTCTGCGGGCAGACGTGACGCCGCCTTGAGCCATGGCACCACGCCGAAGCAGGGCCAGCCGGTGAAGCGATCGACCGCCGCAATCCCGTCGTCGAAAAGCGAGACGTCGCCCCGGAACTTGTTGATGATATATCCCGAGATCGCGGCGCGATCATCCTCACCGAGGATGGCGTGCGTGCCGACCAGCGATGCAATCACGCCACCACGGTCGATGTCACCGACGAGAACGACCGGAACTCCGGCGCGCGTCGCAAAGCCCATGTTGGCGATATCTCCGGCGCGCAGATTGATTTCGGCCGGCGATCCCGCCCCTTCGACGACAACCAGGTCAGCCCCTGTCGAAACCTGCGAAAAGCTCTCCAGCACGTAGTCCAGCAGCTGTGGCTTCAGCCTTTGATAATCACGCGCCTTTGCCTGCCCCCATACCTTTCCCTGGACGATGATCTGGCTGCCGTTCTCCGACTGCGGCTTCAGCAGAATGGGGTTCATGTGCACGGAGGAAGGGACGCGCGCCGCCATCGATTGCAGCCACTGCGCCCGGCCGATCTCGCCGCCATCGTCCGCAACGGCGGCATTGTTCGACATGTTCTGCGGCTTGAAGGGACGCACCGAAAGACCGCGGTTGGCCGCCAGCCGGCAAAGTCCCGCCACCAGCACTGTCTTTCCGACATCGGAGCCGGTTCCTTGCAGCATGATGGCTTTGGTCATTGTCGTGAAGCTCCGGCACCCGTCGCTACGGCCTACAAGCGGCGTTCGCCAAGGTCAATCACGGCCGCCCAAAATGCGAAAGCCGCGCTGGCCATCTGTGGCCGCGCGGCTTGCCGAAATACGCTGGCGCTTGCGTCCATACACGACGAAGCTCACGTTCTCCGGGACGCATTACCTGATCCGGAGAAGCAGCGGTTGTCCCCCGCCACGCAACGATTGATAGCGCCACATTCTTACCGGAGAGTTAGTGAGCCATTAAGCAAAGATGAATTTCGGCACTTTTTTGGTTTTTTGTCTCCTTGCGAGGCCGAGGAGACCTGGGGGAGCCGTGGCCGACTGTCGAGTGCGCAGTCATTAACTATTTTAAATCAGCCGCTTAGATTCGACGTCCGCCCACGATAAGACCGTTGATTTCCCGGGCCGAACGCGTAGGCTTCATTTCAAGGCGTCAGGATCGGCGCCAGGGGAAAGCCATGAACGAACGCGGTGCATCTGCTATCTGCAGATGCGGCCCGGGTCGATGGCAACGCCAAAATGGGAACGTAAGATGAGATTTCTGTGCACGTCGATCGTGCTTGCTGCAGGACTGTTTGCGACAGCCGGAACGGCCGCCGCCGACGAATGCGGCAATGTCTCGATCGCCGAGATGAAATGGGCGTCGGCCGGCATCGCAGCCAATTTCGACAAGATCATTCTTGAGGCAGGCTACGGCTGCACGGTGACGATCGTTCCCGGCGCCACGATGCCGACCTTCGTTTCGATGGATCAACAGGGCACGCCGGACATTGCCTCGGAATTCTGGGTCAACGCGGTCCGGACCGAACTCGACAACGCCATCAAGGCGAATCGGCTCGTCCAGGCGGCGGAGATTCTGTCGGAAGGCGCGGTCGAGGGTTGGTGGATCCCGAAATTTATCGCCGATGCCAACCCCGACATCCGCAGTGTCCAGGATGCCCTCAAGCGCCCCGACTTGTTTCCGGCGCCCGGCAACCCACAGCAAGGTGGCGTCTACAATTGCCCGACGGGCTGGAACTGCCAGATATCGACATCCAATCTGTTTCGCGCGCTCGCGGCCGACAAGGACGGCTTCACGCTGATCGACACCGGCAGCCCGCAGGGTCTTGATGATTCCATAGCGGCGGCGTTCCAGAAGAAGGTTGGCTGGCTCGGCTACTACTGGGCGCCGACGGCCATCCTCGGGAAGTACGACATGACACGGCTGAGCTTCGGCGTCAGCCACGACAAGGCCGAATGGGACCGCTGCACCGCCGTCCCCGGCTGCGCCCGCCCACAGGTCAATTCCTATCCGCTATCGCGCGCCTTCACCATCACGACCAAGGCGTTCGCCGATCGGGCCGGACCGGCAGCCGATTATCTGAAGAAGCGCTCCTGGGACAACAGCACGATCAACGATGTGCTGGCCTGGCAGGACGAACACCACGAAAGCACGAGAGAGGCGGCGCTTTACTTCCTGCGCAACTACTCAGACCTGTGGACCCAATGGGTGCCGGCGGATGTCGCGGCGAAGGTCAAGGGAACGCTCTAGCTGCTGTCTGCAAGTTGGCATTCAGTCGTGGAGGCAGACGACGACGCGGACACATATAGTTTTCTCAATCCGTCGCATCGCCTATAAGCGCGCAACGCGAGACGACTCGCACCCGAGGCTCGCCCGACGACATGGAGATTTCGATGACTTCCGCCCCGTTTCCCGATCGTGAGACGATCGCAGCAAAGTTCACCGCATTTGGCGAGCAGGACAAAGCCTACATCACCCTGCTGCTCGAGAACGTGGCCCAGGACGACAATCTCATCGATGGCTTGCACCGCTATCTCGACAACGCTGCCGGGGCTTCGTTCCTGAACTCGCTGAAGCTGGAAAACCTCGGACAGTGGATCGGCGATGTGGCGCCTGCCCGTCTGCAGATCCGTCTGATGGAGGCTGCCAAATCAAGCCAGCATCCGGCCTATGGCGCATTTCGCACAGGTTTGACTCGGTCCGGCGGACTGGAACGGGCCTATCCGCCGGCACAGATCTGACGCCTTACCTTTTGGCGGCGTGATTGACCGAGCGACCGGCGTCCTGTGTCGCGTTCACGGCGTTCGCCGTATCACGTCCAACGCCGCGAATGGTGTTGGCACAGGATGTGAGCGCCAGAAGAAGCATGATGGCAGCACCAATTCTAACGGTGGTGGTCATTGCGGAAATCCTTTTCTGAAATGGCGTCCATAACTCGCAGCATATGCTGCGCGCGATAAACGCGCGCGCAAGCAAAAGGTTGCAGCGATCAGTGATTTGTCAGGCGGCGATCGCCTTTGCCTTTTCCGCGAAGGCAAAGCGGATGCTGTCGGCGACAGCCTGCATCGGCGTTGTCATCTGCGACACGGTCAGCATTCGGATATCAAAGGATGCAAGCTCGGGAAGCCCCTCCTGCGCACCAAGTATCACCATGCCCTCGCCGACGTAGGACCGCGGCAGCGGCGCGATCGCCAGATCGGAAAGCACCGCCGCTCTCTGCGCCATGGTGTGGCCGCTGAGGAACGCAACACGATAGTCGCGCTTCATGCGCTCAAGCTGCGATAGCGCTTCAGAGCGCCAGATGCAGCCGTCCTCCCATATCGAGATCGGCAGCGGATCGCGCCGATGGGCCGTGCCGCACTTCGCCCCGACCCAAACGAGCCTTTCGCGAAAGACGACTTCACCGGTGACAGGCAACGGTCGTGTCGCGCAGTTGATGAGCGCGATATCAAGCCGCTGCTCGTCCATACGCTTTCTGAGCCCGATGCTCATGTCGATGGTCACATCGACCATGATGCCGGGGAAGGTCTCGGCAAAACTCTTCAGAATACTAGGCAGAAGCCGCTCACCGATGTCTTCGGGGGCACCAAGCCGAACCACACCGCTCAGCTCCGGCATGATGAACCGCGACACCGCTTCGTTCGAGAGCGCGAGGATATTGCGCGCGTAGGACAACAGGAGTTCGCCGTGCTGGGTCAGCGAGACCGACCGCGCATCGCGCAGGAAAAGCGTCGCGCCGAGCTGCTCTTCCAGCTTCTTGATCTGCATGGAAACCGCTGACGGCGTGCGAAAGACAGCCTCCGCAGCCGTGGAAAAATTGCCAGTCTCGGCGATGGCAACGAACGTGCGCAACACGTCGTTATCCAGCAAGGGAATGGGACGGCGAAGAGGAATGGTCATCGTCTCATCTTTCAATTTTTCTGAATGATAACAGCATATCATTTTGTTTGTTTGAAAGTCAACCGCTGGCTAAATTACAAGGAAATCAACAACGATGAAGGGAGATGGCGATGAGCAGCACTCTTCGCTCGTTCTTTGCGACACTGAACCGGTTCAAGTCTCACCAGCTGAGAAACATGGCTGCGCGGAGCACCAGACGCCAATTGGCACGCCTGCCCTCGCACCTGATCGATGACCTGGATCTGCGATCGCTGATCGGTCCGCGCTCGGCATTCCGCTAAGAACTTTTGCGACGCGTCGGCGGATAGCTCGGGTCCGCCGACCGAGCGGCAGGAAACACCGAGCCTCGTCGTCACCGTCGCTGAGGCGACCTAGAAATAGCGGGTGTCACGCCTATCCACGAGCCGGCGAAACAACATTGGCCTTAGGCCCCAGGCGCGGATGACCGCTATCGGTCCGAGGCGTCATGGCACAGTGAGATCACCGGACGCAGTTGTACCAAGCCGCCATCCCTCCCATGCCGGTGATTAGATTACGAATTCCTCCTCGTAGGTCTGTGGCTCGGAAACGACGGTAACCTCAACCGGAACGATCCAATTGGCCGCGTAACTCTCGCTGTCGGAACGCGGCAGGTCGGGCTGCACGCGCCCCGCCCCATCGCTCGCGCGACATCGCAGTGCATATCGCCCCACTTCTTCAGGGGTCCAGATGTACTCCCAGAAGCGCCATGCAAAGGGACGCTCGGTTTCGAGGAGCCTTCCCTCGCGCCAGCCCCTGCCATCTCCCGTGCAGACCTGCACCTGCCGGATGGCAGCCTCTCCGCTCCAGGCGGCTCCGAAAATCCGACACGGTTGCCCCACGATGAGACGCGCCCCCTGCACGGGACGCGCGATCTGCGCTTTGACCTCCATTTCCGCAAGCGGCACGAGCGTGGGTTGTCCGAAGCCGCGCTCCCAACGGAAATAGTCGCGCGCCTGCCAGTAGCCAAGGAACGGTTGTTCCACGACCGTGATATGCGTGATCCACTTGACCCAAGCCATGCCGAACCAGCCACCCACGACCGCGCGGAGCGGGTAACCGTGATCGCGCGTCAGCGGCTCCTCGTTCATCGAGTAGGCAAGGATGGTGCTGTCGGCGATGGCCTTCTCAAGTGGCAAACTGCGCGCAAAAGCGATGGGACCGGGAGAAGCCGTTTTCTTGCTTGTGTCTACGACGCCGCTGTCGGCGCCTACGAGCAGGACCTCACGTGCGGTTGGCTTAACGCCCGCCATTTCCAAGATCTCGCGCAGAAGAACACCTGTCCACCGGGCATTGCCGACAGCTCCGTTCTGCCACTGCAACCCTTCCTTTGGCGGCACGTAGTTGACGCGCCCGTTGCCTGCGCACTCGACCACGGCGGTGAGGGTCGTGCTCGCCATCGCCCTGATGCTGTCGAGGTAAAGTTCGATCGGCCGCTCCACCGCCCCGTCAACGCGCAATCTCCAGTCTCGCGCATCGAGATCCGGCGACGGGAAATGGTTTCGTACGAAGAACAGATCGGATGGAATCAGCCAGTCGGAGAGCAACGCAAACGGAAACTCGATGTTCGGTGGCGATTTCTGTCGGACTATCAGACTGGGTTGCTCTGGTGTCGGCATCGTCTCGTCTCCATTCCGAGAGCACAACGTTGGCACGCGGTCGCGCGAATTCCGGTTCGATCACACCGCCCCTTGAATGTCTTCAGGTCTCTGGGACGATTGTCCTTCAGGCACTACCTCTAGAGAAGACCAGCAACATATTGTTGGCAGGCATCTCGATTGTCTCGCGGAGATTGAGCCCAGCGGCCGCACCCACTTGTTCAAGGTCAACGATATCACGCACACCCCAGGATGCGTTGCGCTCCTTCAGAGCGGCGTCGAATGCGGCGTTCGACGGGGCGTTGTGTGTGCCGCCGCGCATGAATGGGCCATAGAGCACAAGAAGCCCGCCGGCGTGCAGCAAACGGCCAGCTCCTGCGAACAATCCTAGGCTTGCCGCCCAAGGCGCTATATGGATCATATTGATCGACACGATAGCGTCAAAACGCCCCGTTTGTTCGACGCCCCATTGCCCTGAGCACACATCAATATTCTGCGGTGCCAGCACATTCTTCAGCCCTGCAAATTTGATCCAGCCGGACGTGCTGGTGCGAGCGTCGGCATCCGGATCGCTCGGCTGCCATGTGAGGTTGGGCATTGCTCCTGCAAAACACACGGCGTGCTCGCCAGTCCCCGAAGCAATCTCCAGCACGACGCCATGTGTTGGAAGGACACGTTTTAGCACCGCGAGGATCGGCGCTGAATTTCGGGAAACGGAAGGCGAGAACATGCGCTGGTCGGCGCTTACCTCGCGCTGTTCCAGCGCAACAGGCAAACGGTCCTCCTTCTCTGGGAGCATTGGCCTTGGATCCCCGTTGGGCGATGTCCTCCACCTTATAGCCGAAATGATGGGATCGATAGCACGGATTTCGGACTTTCGAAGGGGCGTCGGCGCGTGCATTCGGCCGAGGCGCGATCGCGCACATTCTCCGGGTCCCGTGCCTCACTGAAAGCCTCATCTACTCTCTGGCGCCGACGATCCGCATGGCCGTCGTCTTCCCAACCGAAAAGGCGGCCAATGTAGCGTGGATCGCACCATGAAAAACGGTTCGCCCATCGTCTACGACCAGTTCCATTTTACTCTCTGGGGGTACGGGGGCGGCGTCCACGGGTGTCAAATCCAATGGCGGCGGAACAATGTCCCTGCTTGCCGCCGTAACCAGCCTGTCACGGGTTTCGCAGCCGGGAAGGCACGACTCGAAGCCTGTCGGCGGTTTCGGCCGATTCATTGGCGTTGGAATTCTATCTCGCAGTTTCTCCGGGTGGGCCGCGGCGATCTTTAGGGCCACTGGAATCGGCAATGTCATGGCATTCACTGCGATATCTGACGCCTGGACCACTGGGGTGAATGGCAATTGGCTGATGACGTCGTCCTTTTGCGGCCTGGAGTCGGCGCCACTCGCGCTGCTGACAAGCTCCTGACCAGGGATGACGCGATGGGACTGAATCGGTTGACTTCCTGCGAGCCAGCTAACCAGCAGTCCGCCCGCAGCGACGATTGCATACATGGCCTTGCCCTGCACGAAGTTCGAAATTCCTGAAGTCATCTCGATCTCATCCTTCTGTCACAAAAACTATGCGAAGAAGAACGCCAGATCGTGGCGCAATTTTCGCGGCTTCAAGGCCGGAAAACGGCGGTTTGTAAGGAAATGTGCGCACCGCAGGATTGCCTAGAAAAACATTACCCACAGGATGGGAGATCCTGCCAGAATCGCCTCGCCCCGAGGCATCTGGTCGTAGCCCGTTGAAGCGCGACCGTTTCGATCCCATCTGACCGAGTATGCCCAAAACGAAGACGAAAACGAAAGACAGCGACGATCCCGAGTTGATCAAGGAGTGGCCGCTTCCGGTGGAGGCGACGCTGGGATCCGCTGTTCGGGTCAAAGGAATTCTACAAGAAGTCCGTTCCCGGCTGCCGCCCATTGTCAAAAAGTCCCTGGACATGCAGTCGGGCGCACTGATCCTCATCATGCCGGAGAATGCCAAGACGGTGTTCCGCGCGACCTCCTCCGCCGTCTCGAAAGCGCTGGAGGACATCGCGGACCTTCCCGTCATCCCTCGCGAGATCGAAGACATCCTCACGATTACCGCTTCAGAGAGGAAGCGTTGGCTAGAGGACGGCCGCCTGCCAAGTGCTGGAATACGAACAGTCAGATTGCAGGGAAGAGCGAGGAAGATCACGTTCCATGTATTCGACCCCCGCGTTGTCGAGGAGCTGCTTGACCGCGGCGCCGTCGATGAGTGGCGGGAGCATGACGCCGCCGCGAAAGCAGAAAACCGGAGGCGCGCTGCGTACCAGGCAAAGCTGACGCGGACACTGAAGAAGAAAGAGAAAACCAAACGAACGGAACCGGACCCTGACGAACCTATGACCGCGTTGAGCGGATGGGACGAATTCGATAGCGACGGCCTTCTACGCTGAAACGCCTTAGCCGCCGGATCGGCAATCGGCAAATTGCCCTTGGTGGAAGGTTCTCGCCATCATCCCCGTGATAGCTATAGGGCCAGTTCAAATTGACTCAGCCCGAACGTTGTTTTTATTGAGATTCTAAATTTTTTGATTCAGGATTTTTTGAAAAATTTGATTCTATAGACCTGATGTCGTTGGAAGCTCAGCAGCGAACTGCTCCAGCCAGCGGTCAACGTCCTCCCTATTTCTATCAGTGGTGATATCGTCAGAAAGACGGGCTCCCGCCTCATTCAGGAGATGAATTATCTTCGCCTGAGATCGTGGGCGGTTCCTCATCACCAGTATATTTTCGACTTCTCGAATTGTGGTACGTTGCTTACGAAAATGGTGCATGCGCTTCATCGTCGTCACGTTGGCCGCTCGAAGAGCAGGACTCCACCTGTCCAGGGTGAACAACTTTATATCAAGGTGAAATGCGATCTCGTCGAATCCGGCAGGATAGTCCGGGATGTTGGCAGAAGTCGGAATACTCTGGCAGAAGGCCCGCCAAGGAAGAAAATCTTCGACTTGGAACTGATCGAGCCACACGGAGGCTTCCGTTTTTATGAATGGCAACTTTCCCTCTTTCAGAGCTTCGAAAACAAACGGCCATGGGCTTATCTCGCCGTTAAAGAGCACCGAAACCGTCGCCCTGATCGGCAGACAGTACGAATGGCGGCTGGGCTCTGGTTGTACACATTCGACAAAACTGTTGACCTCAGCGTTTGAACCGAGAGCTGTTGCGAGTTCAATGTCGGGGCAAGGAAGGCTGAGATTGAGAAAGCTTTCAAACAGAACTCCGCGAGGAATCCCCGTTTCCTTGCTCATTTTGCGCACGGCTTTGGATTGCATCGCGAACGCGTGCAGCTTTAAGAGCGAAGAGTGGGAAGAGACCTCCAGATGTTTTGGGAGCGCGACCGGAGCATGCGCGTGAGGTAACAACCTAGCTTTCCGTACCGTGGCCACGGTATCCAACGGGAAAATTTTCGTCTGTTTCAACAAGGTTTCGAAGCGATTTTCCCTTGTGTTCATTCTGGTGGGTAAGACTGCAGCCTCTCTTATCCGGTCATCCAAGTGGGCGAACCCGTGCGGCCATTTCAGTAATGCTCGAGCTGCCACAGCAAGGTTTTCGGGAGAGGCAGTCGACGCCGTAAAAAACCTTTTGCCGATTGTGGGAGTGGTATCGTCGTCGAGTGCTACAGCGATGAGAACACACAGCATGAAGAGCTCGCCACGACTTATGCAGGTCAGCTCGTCATGCAACCCCGAGACTCTGTTCTCCATCTCAGGGTCGATAAGACCCGTGAAGAAGCGAAGGGCCTCTGGATCGCTGCATTCAATTGTGGGCTGCACGAAATCGCGGAAATCCATCTCGGGGCCGCATTCTGCGCAACTTGACACGCTTCCCGCAGGATACCAGAACGTTAGGAGATTCCCGCATCCCGGGCATCGCTCGAGGAGCCGTTCATGGGTGCTAGGGTCAAAAGACACTGCGCGGATGTGCCACATTGCCTTCGAGTGATTTGATTTTCGAAGCGACGCAGGCGCCACGCGACGATGGTCGAGTAACTGGCGTCGCGGAATGGCGGTACCGAAGAACTCGCACAACCCATGCTTCCCACATTCCGACGCCACGGTGCGGTATACCAACGGCAAAAGGTCAGCTTTCCCATGCGGGCATCCAAGAAAGTCGGCGACAGGTCCTAGATCGAACGAGGCATTCGCCAATCGATAGTGTGTTACAGGGTAACGAATCTTTCGAATGAATCTATTTGTGGTTTTCAATCCGTTCAACGCGCCAGAACGCAAGAGGATATCTGCGAGTCCTTCTCCGCTCAGCGGCGCAACCGGAATCGGCAGCCTCGTGCCGACAAGATCAATCAACCGCGACGCAATCTCCGGCGTTATACGAATGTTTGAATCCCCGTACATTCACGACTCTCTTTCGATCATTTTCAGTTTGAATTTTTGGGCGTTCGGATTTCGCCGCCTCGCCTGGTCGCGAGCGGGTTACGGCACGTCGATGTCCATCACGGAACATCGAACGGTGTTCCGTGTCCTCATTTCCGAAAAGCGGAATTCTCCGTCCTGCTGTTATTCGATTTCAATCGACCGACAGACCGCACTCCAACAAAGCCGGGACGCGGTCCCATAGGAAGATCCCACCCACTCCAATTCTTTGGACATTTGTACGATGCAGATTGGGGATACGCTGGGGGGACCCCACGCCACGTATTTCGAGTAAGTTCTGCAGCTCGAACGTCAATGCCCATGAACGTCGAAGATCTCTAACACGCTCGAGTGTCAGGTCCTTTTGAACGTTTGTCGCCTCTACAAAGCGAACAGCTGTCGATCTCGACCTTCCCATTATCATCCCGAGCTCAACCTGCGTCATCACGACCCTTCCCCCGATGGACTTAGGTGGCTCAGTTGGAACGACATCTTGAATCTCTCGGGGGTCGACCAGGTAAAGATCGCTCACGAGGCCGCGACCAGACGGTGGCCCTCGCGAGATTTGGATCTTCCCATCGAAGATGGCCCAAAAAATCTTGGACCATGACACCTCCAAGCCGACGTCCAGCGCGAACCGAGCAGAGGCAAGGGAAAGCCCGCACTTCCCCGTGCTGAGCTTGGGCAAGAACGCGAAAAGGTCGGCGGACGCTTTCTCATCGGGTGTGGCGAACCCGTACCGCGTAAGAGTGGGAACTAGATGCGGCAGGAGCCCGGCAAAATATAGCTCGTGCACGTCGATAATGGGCAATCCCAGAATGTTTGACGCCCTCTGAGCCTCAGGAATTGCCCGGAGGATCTTAACGGCCGTATCTACACAATCATGGGATTGATCCGGCGTCTCATGCCTTGATCGGATCAGTTTCAGCAACTCTACCCGGGGACGTCGCAATGGCGCACCGCTTTGCTTCACCCAGCTGCTTTTACTTGCTGAGCGATTCGAGTCGCCATTCGCGGCAGATGCCCGAGCGTTGCGAACCAGAGTTAGAGCGCGCAGAGTGCGAACAGTCCCCCGCAAGCTTCTGGATAGGGTTCCGTCGTTCTGCAGTTGCCAAAGCGACACAGCTCTCGCGTCACCTGGAACTGAGGTTGCTTCTCCTGCTAGCAAGATGAATGCTTCTGGCCATCCTAAAAGCGCCCTCGCCGCTTGTGTCAAGAATTTGGGCTCGATTGCGGCGCGTCGGGGCGCCGCGTTGATGTTAAGCTGGGAGAGTGCAGCTATCCGTACCGCAAACTGAAACAAATCGCTGCGCGACGAACCAGATATCGGAAGTCTCCACTTCGCGAAATCCGCATCTGATACTTCCGGGTTCACGAGATCTGTGAAAAAATTGAGTGCCTCGTCGTCATTTGTAACCACCAAAGGCTGCGGAAAATCCCGCAAATCGACGCTTCGAAATGGGCATTGCTCACAGAAGTTTATTCCGACTGTCTTACTCCAGCCCAGCGCGTTTGAGCAGGAGGGGCACTCTGACAAAAGAGTTTCGCGCGTGCCAGGGTCAAAGCTCAATGGGCGCAATGACCAGATTGCGCGCTGATAGTTCTTCTCCGAGAGTGCGCGAGGTGACACCCGCCGGACATTGCTGATGTGCGCTCGTTGGATCCGATGCCCAAAGAAGGATACATGTTCTCTTCCTCGCGCTTGTGTCTGCTTCAAAATTTCTTCGAGTTGAACTGAATTGGGTCGAATTCCCAGCACATCCACGATGCGCCCCACTTCTCCGGAATCGGACAGGGACGTGAACGCTGACAGACCTCTAAACGTGCGCGGCTGTATAAGCTTTATCACGTGGCGCGTGTCAGGTAGGCCATTCTCGACGGCGGCCCGCAACACCGTGTCACGGAAAAACTCGCCGACCGCGAGCTGAGCAGGTACGGCTAAGACCTTGCCCAGCAGGGGGTACCTACGCAGCCAGTAGGTAGCGTCGGCGGAAGTGGTTGCAGCATCTTGATCGTTATTTTGCGGCATCGAAATACTTCATCCACTTGTCTCCAAACCCCTTTTCGTCCACAGCGACCCTTACTTTGCAGTCCCGCTCGATCTCCTCATCGTTCAATTTCAGAAAGGGGTTGTACAAGCACATCTCGATATCCAACGCATATTCGTCGATGGACTGAACCAAGTCTGGGACCTCGATGCGAGAGGATTTTCTCTCGGATGCGAGGATCGCAGCATCACGGACAATATTCGAGAGTACGCCAAGGCGCCCCTGTGAGGCGTAGTACAAGCGAAGAAGTGCATAATCCTCGGCAAGCCCACTTTCCTCGTCGAGAATTCCGGTTTCCAGCATAAGGAGCTCCAGACCAACCAAGAATTTTCGGAACTCGTCGCGGTCCCTATCAAGCCGCAACGGCATGATATCCAGGCTTTTCGCTCGGTTTTTGAGCTGCATATTCTTGAGGATTGCGTTTCTTGCGTAGTACAGGCCCGTGAACACGATCGGCAAGCCGTGTTCCATCATCGATTTCACCGTATCTTGGATGTCGGTAGCCTGTTTCTGGCTCTCAGCGTCCGCCTTTTTAGTCAGCTGATCGAAATTATCGAGTACCAACAGTTCGGTGCCAGCGCTCTGCATGACCTGCTCAGCGCGACGTATCCTGTCGAGAACATTCTCGCCTTTTATCTGAGGAGTTCCATCGTCCAAAGCTACCAGGAGCTTCGTGCCAAAATCCCCGAGTGTCGCTTTCGGTGGAACCTTGACGTACAGGTATTTCTTCTGAAGCCTCTTCACTTGATCGTCTGGAACACTTTCTGGGAATTCGCCGCTTCTCCGAAGCTCCGGCAGAATGTGGTGCGAAAAGTACATTTTATTTACGATGTGTGACTTTCCGCAGTGACTTGCCGAGAGCAGATGTGCCCCGAGTGCCTCAGTGTCCCAACGGGATGCGCGCTTCGCGGACCGGAGCTTATCCATGTACTTCATCGCCTTTTCGGCTTTGGAATGCACTACGATCCATTCCTTGAAGAGAGACATGATCTGGCCACTTTCAATACGTCCTGTCATTTGCGGCCCCGGTCGCTGTTGCTGGAGGAAACCTGACCGAAGCTTCGCCCGCGTTCCGCTAAGCGCTCACTGAGAACGGAAAGCGCGACAGACCCGACTGTGGGGATCTGCGGCAAGATTTCGCTGCAGACCAAATCATTTGTTGTAAGGTAATCTGCTACACTGACGATCTCGTCGTCATCATACGCTTTGTTCGCCAAGCTCTTTTCTCCATCTTAAGTTGCGTGTCAGCTGCGAGAAATTTTGACCTCACCTCTCATTTGCTCAAGGATACTGCGGCCATCGCTTATTGGAGGCCGCGGCGCGGGTGCCAGCGCTGCCACGTTCGCGGCAGCTTCGACAGGATCCGGCGACAGAGCAGCATTTGGTGTCGCCCTGAGATCGATGATAGGTGTCCGATCAACCGCAACCCTTGGCGCGTCGACCTGGGGAGCAGCCTTTGGAGATCGGGCCTTGCGTCTACTTTTGCCGGTTCTTTGGATAACAACTTGATCGCGTTTGTGCGCGGCCATCTCACGCGAGGAGCTGCGGCCGTCATTTCCGCTCGACGCCGCCCTGCTGAGGTCAACCGCAACGGACAGATCTACGATCGGCAGCGGCTTGTCCGTAAGTCGCGCCGCGATTGCCGCCTTGTTAATATCGAGGTCGTTGCGCCCGTAGAACTCTTCGATCTGTTGATTTTTCTGTGCACGCTCTATGACCCGGTGGTCGTAAGTTCCCTGGCGAGTGGCATCGACGTTGGGCATCCTGTAGTATTGTCCGCGCTTCGGATGATAGATCGAGATCGCGGTCACATCGCTCAACTCAGTGACATCGATCTTCAACTTGCGAGTGTTGTTCTTCTTTTTTGTACCTCGGGGTCTCGACGTATGTTCACAAAGCTCATCCATGAACAATGTCACGATGATAGGGTCACAAAAGAATTCGTTCCGATACTCGATGCCGGAAGTGGTCATGGTCCGAGTCTCGCTCCGACCAAAAGCGTTTTCGATGACGTTCATGTCATCAGCCATCGGCCTGTTGTATGTCTCGAACGAGCTTTTCCATACTAGCGCGGGTGGGAGTTCCAGCTCAGAGTGTACGTCCAAGTGATAGACGGTTGCTATCCAGTCCCAAAGGAGGCGCTGAGCCTGGGGTAGCGTGAACCGAGCGGTCTTTCGCGGATCTACTTTTGAAACGCCAGGCTTCTCGGGAACTCCGCCATCAGCTTCGTGCCAGAGGCTCGTGTTTAACGTCTGGAAAAACCGTTCGACGATTGCCTTGTACTGCGGAGTCCGGACGGGCGCGAAAGACACGTTCAACCCGATTGCGGAAGCAGACGATCGCATCGACCGGCCGACGTTCGACAGATCGTTGTCGACCAACATCCGCTTGAAAAGTCCCCACCCGTCTATTGCCCAGTGGAAAGCCGGATCAGTATTGAGGTAAGCGAGGAAATCTTTCGGCTTTAAGGTCTGCTTCAGCCCGGCATTTAGCGTCTCCAGAGACGGGCCATCGATTGAAAGCGTCGCGGCCAGAACCATGCGCGAGAAGACGTCGATAACGACGATCAGGTACGGGCGAAACGTTTCCCCGACAATTTTACCATTTGCGTCAAGAACGATCGTGTGGAGGTCGATCTGAGTAAAGTCCATCACCACACACTCGAGCGGTCTCAGTGCCGAGACGTGCGGATGAACACCTTCGATCTGTCTGTTGGCGACCTGACGGCCCTCTCGTCTCGCAATATTTTCGAGAGTTGCTTGTCGATCGATCCAATTCTGGATCGTCTGATCTGTCGGTGCGGCGAAGCTTCCCGTCTCATCTTTACCTGTGAGGAGAAGATGTTCAACCGTTGGAACAAATTCCGAAGGCGGCACAATTGCCGTCGGGCCAGTCTGAGGCGAAGACAGCTGGCGCATTTCATCCCCGAGGAGATCGCCAGCGGAAAGTGCCAATCGACGCTTGCGCTCTCTTGCGATTTCTCCGTTAAACCACCTTTTGACCGCTTGGGGGGTGGGCTTATGAGGGCTCCAGTACCATTGTTCCGCTGCGCGTTTGTGGGCTAGGACAAAGTCAATCCACAAACCTGACCGTCTGTCTCCACCGCTACCGTTCAGAAATACATTGAAAGGCCGAAAGTGCTTTTCTCCGCACTCCCTGGCCAGACGGATTAGCGTACTAGTGCCAGGCGCTTTTGCGTTCTCTCCGAAATTTCTCTCGTGGATTTCTTTATGATTATCGATGAATTCGTTTATCTTGTCGTGCGAGGCCGAGATGGAGTACTCGTCCATGCACCGCACATAGTAATGTTGTATAGTTGCTTTGAGATACTTCTTTTTTCGAGCTTTTACATGCTTCGAATCGCTCGGCAACTCAGGCTCGAATGCGGCGGGCTCGACGGCAAAGTCCTCTGATGGCTGCGCCGTCTCGTCGGACCGTTTGATCGCGAGGCCCTTGACCCGCATGAACAAGTAGTCTTTTCGGCCGATATAGTAACGTCCACTTCGGTCAACGCGGTCGAAAACCAGGTCGCCGTTCGGTTTCGCCTTGACGAAGATCGCGGTAAAGCTCTCTGACCCTCTTCTCTCCTTGAAGTAGATCTTGTCGCCGGGGCTGGCGTCTACTGGGTTTAGCATTGTGAGCCATTCCCATTATCAGGTCTGCTGCCACCGGAACTCGACTTCTCGTTGGAGGCCGAGACTGAATACGCATCCATGCACATTAGGTGGTAAAGCTGTATGATTGCTTTGAGATACTTCTTCCGAGCTTTTAGTTGACTTAAATCGCTCGTCAGTTCTGGTTCGAACGTGTCGGCTTCGACCGCAAAACTCTCTGACGGCAGCACCCCGTCGTTTGGCAGCTTTATCGCAAAACCATCAGCCCGCATGAGCAAGAATTGTTCCCGGCCGACATAGTAACGTCCACTTCTGTCAACGCGGTCGAAAATCAGGAAGCCACTTGGTTTTTCCCTAACAAAAGTCGCGGTGAAGCGTTCTGGCCCTTGTCCCTGCATTAAGTGAAATTTGTCGCCGGGGCTGACGTCCAGTGGGGTAAGCATTCCTACACATTCCCTTCTGCTGGTTTGCAGCCACCGGATCTCGGATATAGGAGATCTGAGCGGCCCTAAGAACGATCGTCCGTCGAGATGGCCCGTTCGGGCCCTCAATTTCCGTGGTGCTGGTTAGCTATTGAGGAAACGCTTTGAAGCGCTCATCGCGAGGCCTATGGATCTCGTGATATTCATCGATCCAACCGGCAATCTTGGAGAGAGCTGTTTCGCCGTCGGGAATAGGTGTGGTGCTTATGTAGTCCCGCGTCAGAGTGCTCACGAAAGCCTCCACCACACCCTTCGATAGCGGGCTGGCCACGGGCATGAAGCGTGGCACCAGCCCGGTAGTCATGAACTCGTCGCCACCACCGCTCTCAAAAAAATGTTCGATGGGTTGAAGTTCGCTGGTTGCGCCGAAGCGCTTTTCGATGGCCTCCAACATCATTTCTTGGGTGTCGGAGTCTGATATCTCGGCATTGGCGATGGCTGACCAAGATATGATTCTTCCGCCGGACTCGTCGATGATAAATGCGATACAAACCACATCGCCATTCCAGCAGAAGAACTTGAGATGATCGGCGCACCAACGAAAGTTCGGCCGTATCAAGGTATGATCGGAGAAGATAAACGCAACGTTCAGCATTGTGCCTCCTACTGCAACGTCATCGTTGCGAGAGCCTGATGTCTGCGGCCAAGGATGGGCGGCATCGCTACCTTGGTGAACTGATGGGGTTTCTCGAAGAAATCGATCCATATATGGCCCCGGATGTGCAAGGCGTTCGCGAACTCTCGCCCGTCTGGGCCGCCTCCAAGCGCGTCGATCATTTGTCCATAAGTGGTGATACCGTCACAATTACCCAGGAAGCGCCATGCGCGCTCGGTCATCGCACGCGACACTTTGGCTGTGTCGTCCATGAGAATTGAAGGAAGATGGAGGAGATTGAACGGCCGCAAATCCGCCACCTCTTCGACGACATGAAAGTAATAGCCGTTCTTGAGGTAGATCTCCTTCGCGCACTTCAGTTTGGCTTTGTAATCGGCCTCTTCAGCAGCTTTCTCGGCTGCCCGCTTCGCAGCCCTTGCCAGTTCCAAAGGGTCACGGCCTTCGTAAGGCTTGAGCGTCGCGTGCTTCGAGGCACCTTTGACCTCGATAATTAGCGCGACGAGGTCCTCGGCGGCTGCGCGAAGTTGGGGCATCTTGAGGGCAGCGATTACAAAGGGCACCCCGTTTTCAAGCTGTCGTACGAACCATCGCGGGACGACCACTTCAAGGTCAGGGGTGTATTGCCATCTTCCGGCTCCTCCTTTCTTGGGAAATATAAGTGTATGGGGCTGCGACATGTACGTGAGTGCACTTGTCGAGAGGTCCAGGAGCGACATGACCAGCAATTCCGCGTCGGACTCGGCGGGCAAGATATGGTTCTTCACCTTTGTCGAGTTGTAAATGTGGGTGGTGTTTAGCTTACGACCCGTGACTCCAAACCTGATTGGTCCTCCGTCAGCGGCACGGTACATCCATTGCGACGGGCCCACGCTGACGCGGGTTCTCTCTAATCTCGTGTCCATGTCACCTCCTCAACGAGGCCTCGACTGGCGCCGAGGCTCAAATGTTGTAAACTAGAGCTGTCAGGGTGATTTATCGGAACGACTCACATCCTGTTAGGAAATGGTAGGATGAATGAGGGCGAGAGTCCAATACGGTGGAGAAATGAGAAACTCAGCGGCGGTCGAGAGCCAGCTCCTCGACGAAAGTGCGATCGGAAAAAGCGACAATGAGCTACTAACTCTCAACGACTCTGATTTTGACGAGGCACTGCAAAAAGCCATCCGCATCAACGACGCGAAACGCGAGCAGCTCCGAACCAAAGTAAGGGAGATGCAAGCGGCGCTGAATAAGGCGGACACCATGGACGAGCATCTGAAGCGTTTGGCAGCCATCAGGCAGCAGCAAAACGACGACACCGTATTAGTTCCGGAAACGCTAGGAACTAGGCAGCGTAAGCGCCGCACCAGCATGGCCTTTAAAGTGAGGCAGGAAGTCTACCTGATACTGAAGCGCGTTAACCGCCCTCTCAATCGAACCGAGCTTTTACGTGAGCTAACCGGCGCGGGCGTAGAGCTCCCAGCGCAAAATCCACTGGCTGCGATCACCAAGATCATGTGGAATACCGCAGAGTTTGAATCGACGGGCGGCGGCTACTGGCTGGCCGGAGAGCCCCTTCCAAATTAAAAACATTTCCATCGCATTCTGAACGAACAAATGGCGCAGCGCGTCACGGCATTCCATTTCAGCGCAATTCTAAAGGATTTACATTCCAATATGAAGGATTGAATCCTTGCAAAACGGAATAAGAAGCATTCCACGACGCGAGTATTACATGCATTGAATCCTTGCCCAAGGAACATTGACTTGCGGTCCCAACGACCGACATAGGCCCGGATTTCCGCCATCGGAAACGGCTACACCCTCTTCGACGACATGGCATACGCGTGTCCAAAACGTCGGATTGCGGCACTCAAAAACGAAGCGGGAAATTGTAACGAACGTGAGATAACACCAACGAGTTAGCCCATCACACGGAGGCTATGAGGATGGTTGCAGCCACTAGCCGAATGACAGATCGGTATGGTCGACAGCACTCCGCAGCAGTTATTACAGCAAACATTGAAGGCCAGGAAAGCAAGCAGCTTTGGAGCTGCGCGAACCAACGCGGAACGCCTTCAGACACGGAGAGCTCCTAGTTCCTCATGAACTACTCGGTAAAGGGTCCTCATAGTCCATTCGTCACGCCTTGAGATCCTCACCGAGCCTCGTCGGAGATCTTCGGAACGCCAGGGGCTTTAATGGACCACCCCGGTTACTTTGACAACTGCGAGATCGTTGGTCTCATCGATCCGGGGGGTCGGTGGTATCACCCCGTCCCTTCACCTCGATCCTCCCGCAAGCTTGAAAGACGTGGGCATTTGTGAGGATCCAGCCGTCCGCGGTAACGGCAAATCCAGTTCCTGACGAGCTCGGCCCTGCGGCAAAGCATTGCGAAGCGATGACCACTGACAGGCCAACAGTAACAAACAAGCGATATGTGACTAACATTGTAATTCCCCAGGCGCCCGAAACTAAGTCCCCTGCGGCAATCGGTTCGGAGGTCGCAAGCAGCTCGCTTGCCCTCAGCAACCTCCACCTCTTTTAGACGTTATCGATATGCGGCGTGCCTTCAGGCTGCGCCCTGTGTCGTGGAGGATACAATGAAAAGCATCACCGAATGGCTAGACGAGAATGTGAATGACGATGCCTCCGTCGAACAACATGCTGATTTCCTGAGAGCCGAGGCCGAGGCGGCCGGGTATTCGGCTGATGACCTGAACCGAGCTTGTGGTGGCGACATCGCCGAGTTTCTCAGGAGTCGGCGGACCGACGCTGCCGACGGGAAGATGGCGGGCGATCTCTCTCCGATCCTCACGCCCGGCTTCAACCAGCAGTGAGCGACAATTGAAGACACAAAGGGCGCTCGACCGCATCATGCGGGAGCGCCCTCGTCACCCAGGCGAAGGCATCCTGCGGCAATCATGCCGCGGACATCGACGAATGTTTGGGTGGTGAGCAAGAGATGGTGACTATCAGCCTCTTCTTCAAGGTCGGTCCACGGTCCACCTTGACGAGCTGCATTCTGCCTCCATTCTTCAAAGAATGCCCAACCGAACTCCTCCTCACGAAGCGCATCCCGATCTTTTTCTGCACTGCCAGGAGCAGATGGAGACGGCGTTCACGGCCATGGTGGAAGCAGCCGTGCTATCCGGATGGCACCCGGAGGAAGTCGCAGCTGCGCTGGTCGAATTAGCCGACAATCATATGCTGGCGGTCCTTGCGAATCGCGATCTGGGGAGAGCCCTTGCCCTCGACGGAACAGGAGATAGCAATGTGCGCTAGGTCCGCGACCGCATTCGAGCTGGAGAATGAGCAGCAGCGACAGTTACCACAAACCTCATCGTCGAGTGCGTGCGTGCAGCGAACTGCCTCCCAACTCTTCCTAAGGCCGAGCGGCGCCGCCTGCTGGAAAGCGGTGTCACCGCCTCGGGCGTCCTGCGGGGACTTCTTATCCGCACAGGAAAGGTAGCGCCATTCGACAAGGCTGCGGAGCAAGTAATCGGCGACATCGCCCGAAACGTTGAAATGATGCCGGACGAGGCAGTCTCGAAAGCACTCCTCGCACTAGCGGCTCAGATCAGAACGCTTCGGATACTTAACCGGGAACCAGCGGCTTCGCGCGGATAGTGCTGCCGTGCCATGCTTCCCCTTACATTCCCTGAATGGGGAGCGTCGACCGAGCGGTTAGGAAGTCCGCAAACCGCAACAGAATGGAATTGAACTCGTTCGCTTTCTCTCGATGGACGCCGTGGCCCGCATCCGCAATGCGAATGGGCTCGGCCTCCCAGACGTTCTCGAAAACGAGGCTGTCTATGTAGTCGAGATTGATGACTAGGTCGTTCTCTCCGTTCACGATCGCCAAGGGAACCGAGGTGCTCTCGGCGACCTTCCTCTGGTCACTGCCCTGCCCGGCAGCCGCGGCCTCCAACATGTACTGGCGCGCCAGGCCGTCGGTCCGGCGCACAGCCTCGTGGAAAAAGGGTTCGCGGGTAGCTTCCTTGCCCAAAGCAAGCTCAACGACCATCCCGATCTGTTCCCCTGTCAGCTCCGCATTTCCGGTGTATGCCATTTCCGGGCTTGGCTTGAAGCCCGCCTGCAGTCCCTCAATGCTGTTCGTGACGGGAGGCGTTCCAAAGATCAGGGCGCCTTCGACATTCGCGTTTCTAGCGATCATCTCCAATGCGACGTGTCCGCCTAGCGAGTGCCCGACGACGACAAATCGCTCCACGCCGAGTGCCGACAGTGCCTCGAGGAGCGCGTCGGCATATCCGTGCATGCTGTAGGAGCGACGGGGATCAATGGCGTTTCCGGAGGCGCCGTGCCCAGGAAGATCGAACGCGATAGCGCGCCTCACACCTTCAAGCGCATGGATCTGGGGAGCGAACGACTCCTTGCAGACCGAGTTCGCATGGACCATGACGACCGGAATGCCAGGCCCCTTGGTGTCGATGAAGGCGAGCTTACCGTGACTGGTTTCGATGAATCCTTCGGACATTTCAGTCAGTTCCCTATGAGTCTTCGGGTTCGAACTCATCAGGGTCATCACCTAACGTCAAGGCATAGGACGGCGCGAGATCCGAGCTGATTAAAAAGGGGCCTAGCCTGGCGTCAGGACAATCCGAGTATTGCTGTCGAAGACGATCCAGAGCGTCCGGACCATATCGGCCGCGTCCAGCAATGCAGACGCTCGTTCGGCAACGCCCAGTGATGCCACGCTATCTGCAGTTTCCTCAAGATCGACGATGGCGTCGTGTGCGGTACCACTGCCGGGTATACCAACCTGCTCCCTGAGATCGTTCACGGTGGTGATCGCTCGGTACAGCAGGTTTTGGTATTCGGGCACCCCAAGGCGTTCGACTTCATTCGCGGCACGCACAAGTTCGGAAACAAACGCTGGGGTGCTACTCGAATCCACGCTTACTCGAATTCCTTTCCTGGGCGCCAGCATCGGGTAAAGCCCTTGCTCATGCAAGCCTTGGCGATTGCAAGCTGTCCTTGAAGGCGGACCCTATCCTGCAGAAGAGCCTCTATCGTGGCTCGGGCATCGTTCCCGTGCCATGCCATCGCAGAATCCACGGGATCTGCCTCGGTTGTAGGAAGGTTACGTTCAGCAAGCATGATGGTTCCTCGTCTATTCGGGAGAAACATGCCCCAAAATGATCGCTGAGCGCGTAGGAGGCTCATTGCGAAGGCGCGCGACGGCGGGGGCACCGGAACGGTAGTAGCGCAAACGATTCGCGGCAACCGACCACCTCAGGAACAAGCGAGTTTGTGTCCCTGAGAGCGCCCCGCATGAAGGGCGGAGCCAATCTTAAGGACGCAGGTCAAGCAGTGCCCGTCCGCTGCCGTCCATGGCAAACGGCACGGATGCGTGCTGGTGGGCCACGAGCCACCGCCCGTTGCGCTTCACGATGCCAAGTGTCTGACGGAACCAGAGATCGACCTTCGTTCCGTCGGTCTTGGTTCCGGTCATGTTTACGAGGCCGGACCAGAACGCTACGTTATCGCCGATCGTCAGCTTAGCGTCTTGGACCTCGCCTCCAATCGGGCCATCCCAAGTGTCGAACCACTCCTGCAGGCCTCCTTCATCTTTGCCGTGATAAACGAGCGGTGGCGCCAATGAGAACTCCACGGAATCCTCTGAATCATACGACAGCGCGTCCCTGGCGTTCTTTTCGCCGATCGCCGTCGCGCGCATAATCAACATGGCGATGATTGCTTCCTCGTCGGTGGTGTGAGCGTGTCCATTGGTCATTGTTCATCCTCCGGTTTCTCATCAAGGACGGGCGAGCGACGGCAAATCCGACAACAGCCATCAAGAACTTCAGTAAACCGTTGGCTAACCATAATCGCTGTGGGAAAGCCGACGGTGGAATGACTGGCGGGATGTTGGGTTGACAAGTCGCCTCAAAATGGAACAAATAGAGAACAGGATCGAAGGAGGCAACTATGAGGGACATCGAACGTCAGACGCTTACACGCGCGCCTACCCTCATTGCGCGAAAGTGCGGATGTGGGGACTGGGCTGGCTTCGGGTTCACCAAAGGCGACCGCGATGACTGGTGGTGCTGGAAGCACTATCCCTATAAGACTTCGGCGCGCCTCGAGGCCGCCGAGATTGCCGCGACACTCGACAGCCGGGCCGCCTAGGTTTCCCCGACAGTGCATCCAGCATCACCGAAGCGTCGAAGCCCTCAGGAGGTTTATTTCCGGAGATAACTCTTCTTTCCGCTGTCGGACATGCAGTAACGCCCGCCTCTTGGGCCTGTGCAATACGAACCGGATCGGCAGGAACATTCGCCGCTCACCGTGGGCGCCATCTCCGGGTCGGCCACGCCGAGGAGGCCAACGGCGCCGCCCATGTAGGCCGAGCACGACTTCTTGCTCGCTGAGACCGACCCATCATTGCAGATGAACGTCTCGCCCTGGCAACTGGCGACGCCGCCTTTGCGCCCGCTGCACGGAGTGTTTGTTGCAGCCGCGCCAGTGATCCCAAATGCGATGACTGCGACGGCACCGAGGACGACCCGCCAGCTACAAGCCCTGTTCAATCCTCTCACCCCATAGCGAATTTCCATTGCCGTCAGTCGCAGCACACTTTGCGGACATATGTGTTTCCGAACGTAACCATGGCATCCTTCGCGATCAGACCGTGCGCCTTGAGCGCGTTCGAAAGGTCCTTGGCGTCTTGCTCTCCGTAAACATCACGTAGTGTGACTGCGATCCAACCATTCGCCGCGAGATGCCCAGCCAATGGAACAGAGGAGCCTTTAATGAATGAGCGAGCTTCGTCCAGCTGCCGGAAGGATCTCACCTGCACGAAGCGTCCGTCGCCAGCGGGTTCTTCGAACTGGCTTACCCGTACCCAGGAATAGTGCATGTAGCCACTCGCGCCCCCGGCCGTGACCCGATACCAATCCCCGATCAGCTCGGTAACAGCGACAGGAGTGCCGTTGGGTGCCTCACCTATGGTTCTGGCGTCACCGTTCGCCGCCGACTTGATTGGCGCGACGCCTTTGGGATGCCGCACAAAGCCACTCTTGGCCAACGGAACTTCCAGTGATGGTTCCTCCCGGGCAGCACTTTCCGTCGGTAGGTTTACCGAACTTGCACCAGGCGGCGTTTGCTCTACGTATGAAGACGTGGGCACCGAAGCTATCGTTGCCTCGGCTTTCGGATAGCAGAGGATCTGGAAGACTGATGGCGTGACGCGATCAGCCAGGTCAGCTGTCGACAATGGCGTCTCGCTCTCAGGGATCTCAGCACTTTGGTTCACGAGGCTCTGGGATTGCATGAACAGTTCGGCGACCGATGCACGGATCGCGAAGTTGACGTTCTGAGCAGTAATCCCGATCTCGTCGGCCGCCTTCTTCGAGAGGGTCGCCGTCGTGATACCGAGGAGGTAGCCATTCCGATCAACCACGGGACCGCCGGAATTGCCCGGCTGGATCGGCGTCGAAATCTGCAGATACCGGGTGTCGTTTCGGATCCCCGCTAGAGCGTTCACATTGCCCGTGGTTATCTTGACTGAATCAGCGAGCAGTGTGGCCAGCGGATATCCCACTGCGACAATATCCTCACCGAGCCTGGTCGAGGACTTTCGGAACGACAACGGTTTCAGCGGTTCACTTGCTGCGACTTTGACTACTGCGAGGTCATTGATTTCATCGATCCGGGGATCTGCCGCGTCGCCCCTGCCCTTTACCTCGATCCGTCCACAGTCCTGCACCACGTGAGCGTTCGTCAGGACCCAGCCGTCCGCGGTCACGGCAAATCCCGTACCCGATGAACTCGGCTCCACGGCAAAGCATTGCGAGGCGATGGCCATGGATAGACCAGCAGCAATGAACAAACGATATGTGACTAACATTGTAATTCCCCAGGCGCTCGACACTAGAACCGCAGGGGCAATTGCTTCAACCGAATATTGCAAGTTTGCTTAATTGTCGTCGAGCGCGTAACCACAAGACGACACTTTGAAACATCACGACGATGTGTGGTCGCGTGGGTCCTTTCCGCTCAACAGCTCCACCTCTGCCAAGCGCCATGTGCGTGAGGAGGACATCCAACCGCGGAGCTCAATTAAGCCTGTGGCGACGAATATCGCTGAACATGTCAAAGATCGACCGTCCTGCCGCCTCGAGACAGAACCCGCGAGTTCGCCTCAGGACTTCAGCCAAGTCGCCTCTTCATTCGCTGACAGCTTTGGCGGTCTCTCTGGCGGATCCATGATCACTGGAAGTGGCATGATTGAGTTCGTCCCGATAATGATGGCCTCGCCGTCCCTGAGGTTCGGCAGGAACGCTGCTGTCGACACATCCAAAGCTCCGCTTGCGTTTACAACGACAGCTTGGTCTCGCTCATTAATGAGGCGATGGACTAAAAACATGCCGACCTGTGACAGCACGTCCTCCGGAATGTCGCGTGGTCGCTGGGTTGCCAGTACACATGTCAGCCCGTATTTGCGGCCCTCTTTAGCGATAAGGCCGAACGCATCGAGGTACACTCGGTTGTTCTCGTCTCCGACGGATTTAGCGAGAAATTGGTGGGCTTCATCAAGAACAACGACGAGCGGTGTCTTCTGATAATGGTCATCTCGAGCGCTGGCCAGGAGGAAACGCCCGACTGCATTCACGACGAGCTCGCGCGTGTTGTTCTCGAACGACAGATTTTCCATCGAGACCCGCAAGATGCGCTTGGCGGGATCGTCCGTGAAGGTCTTTATGACCGTTGTCAGATCTTCCATATAATCTGACGGATTGAAAATGGCGCTCAGCGTCGACGCTTTGACACTGCTTGTCACGCGCATGAACAACGTCACGCAGTTGGAGTGTGACGTCTCATGCACTTTGCCCCAGCGCTTTGGATCCGGTCTTCTGCTTTGTTGATCGTAGGCGTTCGGTTCTACGCACTCCTTCAAAATTTGCTGATTGAGCTTCTTGACGTTGAAGGGTGCCGACGCGGCGTGGATTTCTGCGTCATGATCGACAAACGCCTGGAGGATCGGTTTTTTGAGCTGCAGCTCTTTGGTGAGGCAGCCATTCTCGTCAGCCAGATCGTCGCGTAGATGCAAAAGTTTCAAACTGGCTATTGCATCCCTCAACTTGGGAACCTGAACGCCAGGGCTGGGCTGCAGAATGGCAAACAAGTCGATCTCGCTGAGATGGTGGTGCGGGAACGAAACGAACCGCCTCTTGTCCCCCTCACCTTTACGGCTCCCTCCGAGAAACACGTGTTCTGCGTGCTCCCCGAGCGTCTGATATTCACCCGTAGGATCAATCACAATCGCTTTGCCATTGCACACAGCAATGGCTTCGATGAGCTTCATCGTTGACCAGCTCTTGCCGCCACCAGTCGACCCCAAAACAGCGCAATGACGTCCAAAAAAAGCTGCGGGCGGTAAGGCAACGCGTGATTCCGGGGCGCCGCTGAGATGACCGAGTGCAATAGTGTCCTTGCTCGCCTTCGCAGCGACAATAGCTAGCCTGATGAAGTCAGGGTGTGCCAAGTAGACATAATCACCGATCCGCGGGACATCAGAAATGCCTCGGCTTGATTGGACCGATTGCAGGTCTACAGAGCCCAGGAGCCGGATTACACCGATTGGGTTCGCCTGCGCCTCGCTCTCATCCCGTTCCGGCTCGACGGACAGACGATCGCGTTCAGGGAGACGGATCTCAGTGATCCTTCCGATAATCGCTACGCTCGTGAAGGTCTCGATGACCACAAACTCACCCACCTGCCCCCTAGTGACGCGATTCCCTGCATACTGAGCCGGGGCGGCTTCTGTCGCGAAGGGAAGATTCACCTGCACTCCCAGTGGGCTGACGCGGGATACCGTACCTAGGTATCTGGCGTTTTCGAACGGGTAGACCGTGGCCTCAGACATGTGTTTTCCCGAGATTGCGGAGGCGCTGGTTGTGACGCTCCAATTCGGTTTCGCTGACGACGTCCGGAATGAAGCGGACGATCTCCTCGAATTTCGCTGCGACAAGCGCGATGCGGCCGTCTCCTCCGTCGGCGAGCTGGAGTAACTCGTGAAGATAAGGGTTCTCTGCCTCTGTTGCAGTTTTCTCGAGATCCGGGCTGATGACGACAATGTCTAGGCCAAGGTTTCCACGGATTGCCGCCAGGATCGGCTCGGCGATGTGTTTGTCGTTGAAGCCAAACCCAATCACGAGAAGCGTCGTGCTTGGAACGCGAATGAAGGATTGGAACACGCCCATCATTTCGATGTAAGGCTGGCTAAAAGCCAGCTCGTATTTGTCCGACCGAGGGTAAATCAGCAAAGGCGTAAGCGTGCCGGGCTTCTTCGAGATGAATGAACTGCCCTCCAACCTTTCCCAGTCCACCGAGCCGTGGAGCTTATGAAGATGGAACAGGTTCTCGATATAGTCTGACCGCTCCTCGCTGACGGATCTCCGAACTACATCGTACCCGAACTGCGCCGAGTCGAAGCGAGCGTCGTTTCCGAAGGCGAACCCATCGATCACAACAAAACCGGAGCGGCGTGCGGCCATCTCGAAGCATAAGTCGTAATTGGTCGTGAACAGCTTGGTTCGGGAACGCCGCGCGGACCGTCGGGCCACCCGGCGCAAAAAGGACTCATGCACCTTCAGTTCAACATCGTCTCCCATGAAATCGACCGCGCGCCGGATAACGCCCTCGGCTTCGGTGAGATAGGTCTTTATCCTCTTCGCCTCTGCCTCCGCGAGAAAGCCCGCTGCAATCGTGGCACGGGACATGATGTACTCGAGGTCCTTGCATTCAGGCGGCAGGTTCGCGAGCTTCTCGAAGTCTGCCCAGTGATGGCCCTTAGGCTTGGTCTCTTTTTGGTCTATCTCCGAAAAGCGCTCCTTCGCCTTCTCTAGGAGGTCCGGCATCGTGGGAGCGAGCCTGTCCGTTCCCCTGTAGACGCAAAGCGATGTCCCGAGTCCGGCAAGGATTGCGAGATGCTGCGATCGCACCGCACCTGCAAGAACCCTCCGTGCATCAACAACGCCAGGGTCTGGCGTCGATCGATCCGCGTCTTCGTTGATCTCGATCCAATCACCACTCGTTTGCATCGACCTGATCTTCATGCGCATTCCTCTTCGCTACACATAGGCGTCGATGTTTCCCACGATTCTGTCAACTCTAACGGGAAATGCGCCCCGCCAAAACGCATACTGACGCGGGCCCGAACTGCGGCATGTTGGGTGAGATTGACTTGCTGCGTTTCGTATTGATCTGCGCTTTGCTGCGATATCCACAATCTCGGTTAGCTGCGGCGCTCGTTGAGCTTACCTGCGCTTGCGAAATTCTTCGTTTGTAGGGACAAATTTGACAGTGTTCATCGCGTGCGAGCGATTCGAACCCGCAGACCCCCTAGAACCGAGGAGTTAGGAATGGAGCCATCAACATGGCAGGCGTCAAAGGACGGAAGACCAACACCACCCCCTCCGCCCCGTCCCGCTCCGACGCCAAGCAGAGAACAGGGCGGGCAGAAGAGCGACACGAACTTCGCACCTCCGCCGCCGCCACCGGCTCGATCGAAGTAGACCGACATAATCTGCAGTTCAGCCTGCGAGAGCAAATTGCCTATCACTCGATGAGAGAGCAGGCGCTTGCGCGCCTGTCCCGTTTCCTGACGGGGCTTCAGGTATTCCTGGGCACCAGCGCTATTGCGTCGATCTCCGACCTAATTCCGCTCGATCCGGCGCATGTGGTGATCGTATCTGCGTTGGCTGGCGTGATTCAGCTTGTCGTGGATCCATCAGGCGGTGCGCGCGATCACCGAGCTCTTCGTGTCAGGTATCACAATGTACTCGCTGACTATGAGGAGAGCACCAAAGACGCCACCGAACTCAGGGCACTCAAAGGAAAGATGCAGCGCGTATTCGCGGACGCGCCGCCAGCCTATCGCGTTGTGCAGGCCATCGCCTACAACACAGCCGTAAATTCCACGTACCCGGAGGAAACGGCAGTGGCGTATCGGTATCGCATCGGGTTCTGGAGACGGATCTCCGCCAACTGGTTCCCGATGAGAGGTTATAGATTCACGAAGGAACAGTGAGCCCTTACCCATCAGTGGTGGCGCACCCGTATTTTGATAGCGGCAAGCGTAATGATGAACTTCGTGTTGGCAAAGACCGCCGGCGTCGCGCGGCTGTAAATCAACGACCACAGTCTGATGTCCGCACGCCAAATGAAAACTACACACCCGACCGAAAGGCCTTGAGATGGGAACGATCCCCGCCATCGAGGAAGACGACGAGCAGGTCTACATTCCAGAGGAACTCTTCAAGCATTTGCTCCCGGAGCATCTTGAGGCCATCGAGGCGCAAATGCAGGCAGCGAGAGAGGCGTTGCAAGTTGCAGATAAGGACATTCAAAGCCTCACTCGGTTGGCCAAGGCCATCCCGACGACATCAAGTCTAAGCTACATCTACCATCGTCTTCGAACGATGAAGTTCGAAGCAACTTCCGAAACCTTGATGGAGCATGATGTACTGACTACCGCATTCATCGTGAACTATTCCCGGCTATTCGTCAGTGGCAACGGCGGCAGCGGTGTGTCACGGGACCAGATCCCCGCTCACCTGAAATCGGTGCATGACGATATAATCGAGCTCCGGAACAAGCGCTACGCACACAACGCGGGCCATGACACGGTCGATAGCGGCATCCAGATCGGCTTTGACGGTACGCGGTTTCGCCTCAACCTTGAGCTTAGTTTAGGCTTCCATTTCGGAGGCAGAGACGAGTGGGAGGAACTCGTTACCTTCCTCGACGCGCATATGCACGAGCGCGTGGCGAAGATCCTGAGTCGATTAAAGGAAAAGACCGGATACGAATGGGTCTTCCCCGCCGGGTCACCGCCAGACTGGGTTGGAAAGTATGGTGAAGCCGACGGATGAACTCGTCTGCCGCCATACCTAGGTAGCGGCATCCGTAAGTCAGCGCACCTGTTCATCGCCGCTTCGGCTCGAAACTAAGCGCGGCCGCGATGGCGATGATCGAAACCGTCGCCAACGACTAGCAGCCACTGCACGCAAAGAAGGCGATGATTACACGTCACCCTTGGCGGTTGACGCCTCCCAGGCAATGCGAGCCGTAGCACCGATCGATCGCAGAGGATCGGATGGAATCCATGTCGGCTTTGAGTTTTTCATGATGAACCTCAAGCCTTCACTGTCTTTCCCAGAGACGAGGTCTGCCATGTAGTAACCCATATATGTCCCCTTCACGACGCCGACACCATTCCTCCTCGGGTCGCGCAAGCTGCCGGGCTCGCTCTCTTCGCGGCAATCCGCAATATGCAGATCGATTGGGAGACGCTGCTGTGGCCAAACGAGCCGAGAGCGCGGGTCTCCGTTGAGGCGCCGTCGCTGGATACAATTTCGGACGGTCTGCAAGCTCAATCGCCCCTCGCCTCGGAATGCAGCTGATGGATAAAGGCTAACCGTCGGCGGAGACCGTCTCAAGCCCAAAGTTTTCCAGGCGGCTGGTTGAGGACCGACCGGATCCGTCGCTCGGGGAACGCGGAAGGGAATGTTGTGGCCCACTCGAGCGCAACCCTTACCGCCGGGCGTTCGCGCGCGAATGATTCCTTATATTCCCTGTTTTCGAGGTCGGGGTTAAACCGGTGATTCAACCGGTTTATTAGAGACTCTCGAAGTCGAAGTCCCCTAACTTTCGAACGAAGTCCCCTAAGATTCGCACGATTTCGCCTTTCGGGATGCCGAACAAAATTCGACGAGCGTCGTCGATTGTGCGAATCTCCCGAACAGTCAGTGATGCTTGCAGAGAGGAAGTCGGTACTCAGAGAGGACGTGTCTTTCAACGCTGTCTCTGAGCCCTGGCGCTTTCACGGCCGTCCAGCGGTGTGCTGACCCGGTGATCGTGATTTCGTGAGCCTGAATATCTGTCCTCAGGCCCGAAATCAAGTATGCCCGGCTTCAGATGCCTCCGATCGGCAGCTAAAGTGATTTGATGAATCGATTTGACGAAACTGAAAACGCCGTGATCGAACGGCTGCGTGCACGCAAGGCCAAGACTGACGTAACGATCAGTATGCTGGATATCAGTGAACCGCTGCGGTCCGCTGGTTTCATACAGAGCGAAATCCTGGCGGTATTGATGGCGCTCGAGCAAGACAAAATCATTGCGTTTGGCACGGCAAACCGGATCCTGATGCTAAAGGATCTCCCCTGATCCTATCCCCTGGCGCAGTTCGATCGACGGCGTTTCGCAACTACCGCTTGGCAGCATCGTCATTGTACAAACTACAAAGAAGAGTCTATACGAATCCGTGAGATAGCCGAATCCTGATACGAAACCCCAGGTGGCATTTCGATGGCGATGAAGTCAATTTAAGTTGGGAAGAGACTATGAAAACGGTTCTCATTGCAGCAGCCTTGATGCTGTCGGCCGCTACCGCTCATGCCGCTGATACATGCACTTCGAAAGCAGTCGATAAGAATGGCAAACCACTGGCTGGTGCTGCTCTCGCGTCGTCGGTCAAAAAGTGCCAGAAGGATGCGGCCACTGCCTGCGATCTTTCCGCTAAGGATAAGAACGGCAAGCCTCTGGCTGGCGCGGCAAAGAGCTCCTACACCAAGAAGTGCGTGAGCGATGCCATCGGTGGCTGACGCCATCTGACCCAACTTCGTCCGGATTTGATCGGCCCGATGGAATATACCTCCGGAGAGTTGGACCTGTGTCGCGCGTTCAGACCACTTCAGGAGATGAAGCAATGTTCACCCACGTCATGATTGGCAGCAACGACCTAGAGCGGGCCAGACGCTTCTACGACGCCACCTTCGCCGCACTGGGAGGCAAGCCTGGCGAGATCGATGCGAGAGGCAGGCTGATTTACGCCCACGAGGGCGGTCGACTGATGATCACGAAACCAATCGATGGCGCTCCGGCAACTGCAGCCAACGGCGGGACTATCGGTATCGCTGCTACGAGCCCAGACCATGTTTTGGGTTGGCATGCCGCGGGTACGGCAAACGGTGGCACAGCAATCGAGAGCCCGCCTTCGGAGCGTCCGAACGGGGCATTCGTCGCATATCTCCGCGATCCTGATGGAAATAAACTGACCGCGCGATCTCAGCCGAGGAAGTGAGATTGCATCCTCAGGATGGGCAACCGCTCTGCGCCAAAGCAGAGTTTCGTTCGGCTGTATGAAGTTAACCGCCACGCGCTATTTTTGCTTTGTGATCCGTGGAGGTTGAATCGTTTATGGTTGGCGAAGAACACACCATAGCTGTCCAGATGGCCTTGCGCCTATTAATGGCAATCTTTTCGCTCGGCGTGTTGAGCGGGATGATCACCATTGCGCTCGTGCTCTGGCGTACAAAATCGCTAGTTTTGCTTCCCGGCGAGGAAGGCCTTTCTCGGTGGGAGCGGAAGGCTCGGCAGTCCAATCGGTTTTTTTCTGGAAACACGATTTAGACGGCTTCGATTTGCGCTGTTTGGGAGTGTGGCGGTTTGTGTATCTTGCTTTGCGCTTTTGATCTTGATTGATGGCGTGTCGAAGTGAGCCGCACTAGCAACTCATTTTGACCGCTGATGGGGGATTGGGGCGGGAAGTCGCCCGCCCATCTTGGCAGGAATGCGCCACAAGGGGACATTGCTGAAAACCCACTACGGCCAATGCGTGCGAGTATTTCTCGCCAAGCTGGCGCACCAGTCGCCCACCGTTGGCATGTAGGCGCAATTCGCGCAAATGCACCTGATCATGGGACAATCCCACACCTCCAAGTACCTGCTTTTGCGGTAGCTCAAGCGCCCACAACCACATTGTTACATCGCGATTTACCGTTGCGTACTTCTGCAATGATACCCTGCGGCGTAAATCCTATGCGAGTACATGAAACGAAATACCCGATTAAAGTTATTAACTTTATGCTAACGGACAATGATCCATGATTGCTTGAGTAGCCCGTAATACAATCATGAGGATTGATATGGTCGGCAAGTCGGAGTTGGTTGGTGGTGCAAATAGCGTCACGTTGGTCTTCGTACGGTTACTGTTTCTCACCTCGCTAGTCGCGTACGCACTGGTCTTTACGACCTCGACGGCAAGGGCGCAGACTGCCTTATGTGGGTCCGTAGCGGCCGGCGCGTACTCGTCGGGCTTCAATTGCGCTCCCGCCGCCGGCACGAACGCTGCGCTGATAACTGTCCCCTCAACCGAGATATCCACGAGTTCGGGCGCAGATTTGAGGGCGGCTTCGCAAAACGCCGATGCAACTATCTCGGTTTCCGGAACCCAGATCACCAGCAACGTCGGAGTACTTGCCAATGGTGTCCAAGCGCAGGTCACCGGCGGTCTGGGCAATGCAGGGATTCTGTTCTCCGGAACGCTCAATGCGATCACAATGGGAACGGTCGGAGACAACGCCGTTTTCGTCCAAAACAATACGGCGGGCACATCCACAGTGACTGTTCTCACTGGAACACGCCTCAACATCATCAACAACAATAGCTCCGGTCTCGAACGAGACGGCATCGAAATCAATTCAACGGGAAGCGGGAACGCAAGTGTTCTGTTCAACGGTTCGGGAACCATCACGACGGCGAACGGCAATGGCATTTGGATCAAGGCGGCAAACGGCGGCAATGCCCTGGCACAAGTATCCTCCGCAGTGACGATCAATGTCGGGAAACCCGCGGCCGGCGGCAACTATGCAGGTATCCACACCAACGTTACCGGAAGTGGCAGCACGCAGATCACGAGCCAGGCGGCCATCAATAGCTCGGGGACAAACGCCTACGGCATCTACACGCAGGCCGCCGACGGCTCGGTTGCGATCTCGAACGCAGGCACAATCACCACGAACGGACAGAACGGGTTTGGTATTCGCGCCGCGACGTCTGGTGCCGGCGATATCGCGGTCGACAACGCAGGCGGCATAACTACAACCGGGCAGGCTGCGCACGGCATCTACCTGACATCACCCACAGGCGTCATCACCTTGAACAACGACGGTGCGCTCACTGTCGGGAGTACGTCGGCAACTGTCGGCTCGCGAGCCGTTTATATTAACTCCACTGGCGATATCGGGATCACAGGGAGCGGTGACATCAATGTCCTGGGAAGTGCCAGCACGGCCGGTGGCTATGGAATCATCGCGAACTCGACTACCGGAAACATCTCGGTTGATTACTCTGGCGATGTAACAGTCAGCGGCAGCGGTGCGTCTGGTATCCGGGCGGATGCGATAGCAGGCAACGTCATCGTGAACTACTCCGGCGATCGCATCGAAACCTTCAACGAGAACGGGATCGGCATATACGCCAGCTCTCGATCGGCGACCGGAACCGTCGGAATAGAGACGGATGGGACCATCGTAACCCACGCCGATAACGGCGGAGGTGACGGTAGCGGCACAGGTGCCTACGGCCTCGAAGCCATCAGCTACGGCGGCGACATTAACGTGGTCTACAACGGGCCGCTTATCGACGTGAACGGAACCGGGGCTGCGATCCTCGCCGGAAATGCCTACTTCACGGGTACCGGGCTGGGAACAATCACTGTCGAGAACAATGGGGACCTCGTCGCCCGCGGCAACGCACAACAAGGCATCCGTGCGTATTCAACGACGGGATCGCAGTTCATCACTAACTCCGGAACCATCGAGACGATGGGCGCTTCCAACAGCCAGGGCATACTCGCGCTGACGAATGGCGCTGCATCGCTGTCAGTCGCTAACGATGGGTCGATCTCCACCGTCGGTGATCTATCCTCGGGAATAGACGCCGTTTCCCAAGGCGGCGTCGCGGCAATTAGCAATACTGGGACGATATCGGCTGGCCGGGGAACTAGCGCTGGTATCGCTACCGGCGGCATCGATCAGTCCATTGCAAATAGCGGTTCGGTCGGTGCGTTGAGCGACATCGCTATCACAGGAGACAGCGGCGGCTTCCTTGGGTCGCTCGACATTCTGAACAGTGGCAATCTGACAGGAGTGGTTTCCGCATCCAACTCGTCCGTCCAGTTAAACAACTCAGGGACCTGGAACCTGCGCCGTTTTGCTGCCACGGGAACGGGAACGCGCGACACCCTGGCCGTCGCAGTTTCGAACTTCGGAACATCGGGTGCCAATACCATCGATAGTTCTGGCGTGCTGGCGCTCCTCGGAGATGGCGGGGCCGCGACATCGCTGAACAGCGCCGGCGCATACCAACCGCTTGGCCTTGCTTCAACGGCTATGGCAATTGGCGGTCCGGTTCAGGGCCAAATACTCGGGGTGTCGACTTTCGCCAACTCCGGGATCATCGATCTGACGACCAATGCTGCGGCGGGCGACGTTCTCCTGATCTCAGGAGGAGGCACGGCCGGGACTGACGGAGGCGGCGTGTTCGAGACCAACGGCGGAACGGTCCGCTTGGACACCGTGCTGAACGAGGGCGGCCCGGCATCGTGGTCAGATGTCCTTGTGCTGGACTCAACCCAGTTGGGTTCTGCCGCTACGAGCCTTGCGGTTCACAACCTCGGCGGCGATGGCGCACTGACGGTTGGCAACGGTATCGCCTTGGTGGAAGTCCTAAACAAGAGTGCGTCGGCTTCAGACGTCTTCATTCTTGATGGCGACTACGTCACGGAGGATGGTCAGCAGGCCGTTGTTGGAGGCGCTTACGCGTACACGCTGTTTCACAACGGCGTGGGGGCTGATAGCGCCGACGGGAACTGGTACCTGAGATCACAGCTTTCGGCGGCCGATCCGGGGACGCCCCGCTATCAGCCCGGCGTTGGGATTTACGAAGCCTATCCGCAGCACCTTCTCGCGCTCATGACGATGCCGACCATGCAGCAGCGCGTTGGGAACAGATACTGGCAGGAGCCGGATGATATCAGGGCCCGGCTTTGCCGGGACGCCGCAACCGATATGCCTACGTCGAACGAACGCAACTGCCTCGAAGACCGCGCAACGATCGAGCAAGGTGCAATTTGGACACGAATTGAAGGTGCTCATCTTCATATGTCGCCGTCGAGCGCCGCGGATGCCAAATGGGACACCAACCTCTGGAAGCTTCAGGCCAGCGTCGACGGGCTTATCGATGAGGACGATGACGGCAACGTCCTCATCGGCGGCGTGAACGTCAACATTGGACATGCCTCGAGCAATATCACCTCGATTTGGGGTGATGGCAGCATCGGCACGACCGGGCTAGGGCTCGGAGGAACGCTGACTTGGCTGGCGCAAAACGGCCTCTATGTCGACAGCCAACTCTCATTGATGTGGTTCAACAGCGACCTCTCGTCAGATACAGCAGGACTGGGTCTGCTCGACGGGGACCACGGTTTTGGCCTTGCGGCTTCGATCGAGAGCGGAAAGAAGATCGACGTTGGCAACGACTGGACCGTCACGCCACAGGCACAGCTCGTATATTCGAGTGTCGATGTCGGCTCTCCTTCTGACGTGTTTGGGGCGAATGTGACGATCGATCGTGGCGACAGCTTGCTTGGTCGCCTTGGTATCTCCGCCGATCACGACGAGGTTTGGAAGGATGAGGAGGACAAACTCCGTCGCAGGCACCTCTACGGGATCGCAAATCTCTACTACGAATTCCTCGACGGCACGCGGACGTCTGTTTCTGGAACGCCGTTCGACAGCCAGCCAGATCGCCTATGGGGTGGAGTTGGGCTGGGCGGATCGTACAATTGGAACGAGGACAAGTATTCTGTTTACGGCGAGGTATCGCTCAACACGAGCCTTCAGAACTTCGGTGAAAGCTATGCCGTGCACGGGACAGTCGGCTTTAGAGTGAAATGGTAGAAGCCGCGTTGCGCTACCGACAGAAAAGGTTTGGGGGCATGCGATGATCGAGCGGAAGAGCCGGTCTGCGTAACCGGCGACCGCTGAGGGCCGATGGCTCCTCCGCACAATCATCGAATGATGAGGAGCGCGGCTTTACCCCCGATCTGGCCAAGAAAAGGCCCCGCCCGACATGCGGGGAAATTTCAGAGGCTCATTGGGGGAGGACATCCGACAGCGTTTGAGTGGATATCGCTCGGCTCAATCAACTCCCTCGGCCACGGTACCGGAGGCATCCGATCTCGGAGCCAGTTGCCGCTCCAGCTCTTCCACTATGCACGGTGCGCTTCTTCTTCCAGATTGCACGATGTCAACGGCAGCCGCCATTGCACGCCGCCCGTCGCTACTGTCGATATCTGAGCCGCGGTTCGCGCACCATTTACGCACTGCGTCAATCACGATTTCGACTTCGTGGTCGGATAAGGAAATAAGGGATTGGAACACATCATGCTCCTCCGGTTCGAACGGTGAGAAGCAGAACGTTCTTTTCGGTCGGATAACCGAAGTGACCCGAGTGGTAGCCCGGAGCACCTTGATGCGATGACCGCTGTGGCCCGATAGCGGACCCCACCGCCCCATCATCGAATGGTAGGAAGTTACAGCCATTCAGGCATGCGCGGCAACCCTCGCGCCGACAAATCAGTTCGAGAGTTCAGGCTCAGGAAATTTCCACTTCCCGTCACTCAACTCGGGCCGCGGGCGGTAGAGCCGAACCGTGTAATTCCAGTCCTTCATAATTGGGATGCAATTCGGCGTGGAGGAATTGCATTCCCCGAACTGCACAACGACGGTTCCGTCGCTTTCCGGCTTTGCTGTGAGGTTATTGATAGAGTACGAGTTCAGATCATTCTTCTCGAAATAACCTTTCCCGTTGTAAACGCTAATCGACCAAAAGCCGTCCACGGGTACGTCTTTTACTCTGATTTTCTCAATTTTTGTGCCGCTTTCATCCTTGGGGCTCGCCGTAAGATACACGGCTGCGGATTTCGGGTTCCCGCCCCAGCCGATAGCTGCTCCAATCAGATGCCGGACAGGATCAGTCTCCTCTCTGGTACCAAACATCTTGTCAGAGTCCTGCAAGGTGGAGCCGAGAGCCTTCAGCGCATCGCGCACCTTGGCCTGAGATACCGGGTCCCAATTCGGCACCTCGAACTTACCGAGCGATGGCTGCTGGACCTGTATACGGTCTTGCAGAGAATGCACTTCGTTAATGTCAGTTTCGCTCTGAGGATCGACCAAAGTGCGGATAATGACGACGATATAGCGAGTTCCTATCGCCTCTCTGGAATAAGTCTTTGTGCCCGGCGCGTAAGATATATCGTGCGTGTAATGATCTTCGTCGATGACCTGAGCCATCATATAGCGCTTGCCAGCATCGGGAAGCGTGATCGCTACCGGACCGGCATCGAGATCGAAGACGCCAATGGAGTAAAGCGTATCGCGGTTCATGCGCACAATCTTCTGGTCGTCTATGGATGGTGGCGTCCGAGCGTGCGTGAACTTTCCAAAACTATCTTCCTTCACATAAGCCGCCATCGTTACGTCGGTCTCTGCCCGGGAAAAGTTATCAACGGAAACCGGCGGCTTGTCTTGGGCAAAGCCAGCACCGGCATCGAGCACCATCGTCATGAAAAACGCGAACGAAGCCACCTTAACAATATTCATAAAACCGCCCTCCAGATTGCTTCGGGCAGGTTAAGGCGAGAATCGGGCAACGCAAGTGCTTTTGGTTGTAGGCGGCTCGGAAGTTTCGCCGCGGTTACACCCCTACAGAGGGCGGTGGGGTATCCCCACCGTCTGCTTTGCGCCAACACCGGACATTAACGTCTTTGAGAAAGTATAGTCGCAACCAAAGCCCGCATGCGCATTTTCTTGGGGACTTATGCCACGATGCCAGAAGGTAACACAATTCAAAAGATCGCTGCGAAAGCACCAACCCTTGTCGTGATAGCTATGCTATTGGGGCTCATTCCTAGCGTCCTGATGGCATTAGAATCGAAGGGATTTCCAGCTGGTCTAACCGTTCTCTTGCTTACCTTGGCGCTCTGCGCACTTGGGTTTGCGTCCGGAAGATTTCGCTTATTCTGGTGTTGCTGGGGTGTTGCGTCAGTTGCTTTTTTCCTTCTGTTCGGAATGGCGACTCCGGTCGGGATGGCGCTAGTCCTGCCTATGCTCTTATCGAATTGGCTTTGACCTCTCGTGCGTCTCGTCCGCAATGGGCCGAAAACGGACCTAGTGAAAATATCGGCTTTTGATCTTCAGCGTGTCGATGTGCAAATCGGGGATGAAGATATCCCGCGGCTTGATCGGATCGCGGCTATCCTGACCGCCCGGATTTCCGTAGGCGAACTCATCACCCCGCCCGGTCGGCAGCACGAAGCCCATATCGCGATCGGCAAGGCTGGATAGATCGCTAGTCAGATCAAACAGTTGTTGGGCCACCAGGTGCACGACCTCCCCTTCCCGTTGAATTCGACCGTTGATCGCCATCATCGATGCCCCAAGCACGACTTGCCGCCGCCGCTCGAACAACGATGGCCAGACGACAACATTGGCAGGACCGCTCTCGTCTTCGATCGTTATGAACATGACGCCCTTGGCGCTGCCAGGCTTTTGTCGGACCAACACCAGTCCTGCCGCCATAACCCAGCGGCCGTCACGAGCATTCATTGCTTCGGCACAGGTCACGATCCGGCGCTCGGTCAGATCCTTGCGCAGGAAAGCGATCGGGTGCTCGCGCAGCGTCAGCCCGACATGACCGTAGTCCTCGACCACATTGTGCCCTTCGGTCATCTGCCGGAGCTCGACCATCGGTTCCTGCTGCTCCGCTACGGCCTGATCTTCGCGTGCTGCTGCAGCAGCAAACAACGGCAATGGTTCGTCCCGAAGCGCCTTGATTGCCCAAAGCGCATCACGCCGTTGCAAGCCCAACGAAGGTCTGAATGCATCGGCCTCGGCCAATTCGACCAGCGAATCCGCAGGCACATTCGATCGCCGCCAGACATCATCGACGGATTCGAAAGCCCGGTTCATGCGAGCCGTAACGATCCGGGCGACGCTGGCGTTGGGCAATCCCTTGATGAGCCGCATCCCAAGCCGAACCGCATGTCGGTCGGTATCGCCAATCTGCTCCAGAGTGCAGTCCCATCGGGACCGATTGATGCAAATCGGCCGGATCTCCACGCCGTGGTTCCTGGCATCGCCAACGATCTGTGCGGGGGCGTAGAAACCCATCGGTTGGCTATTCACCAGGGCGGCACAGAAGACTTCGGGATAGTGGCACTTAATCCAGTTTGAGGCGTAGGCGATGAGCGCGAACGAGGCGGCGTGGCTTTCCGGGAAGCCATAGCTGCCGAATCCCTCGAGTTGCGAGAATGTCTTTTCGGCGAATTCTGGGCTGTATCCGTTGCGAACCATGCCATCGACTAGCTTCGTTTTGAACTTCGAGACGCCCCCCGAAAATTTGAACGTGGCCATGGATTTGCGCAGTTGATCAGCCTCGCCTCCCGTGAACCCTGCACAGACCATGGCCACCTTCATCGCGGATTCCTGAAAGAGTGGCACTCCAAGTGTCTTGCCGAGGACAGCTTCCAGCTCCGGCGTGGGATACACGGGATCTTCCTTTCCCTCTCGGCGGCGAAGGTAGGGATGTACCATGTCGCCCTGGATGGGGCCGGGCCGGACAATCGCAACTTGAATGACGAGGTCGTAGAAAGTGCGGGGCTTCAGACGTGGAAGCATTGCCATCTGCGCCCGGCTTTCGATCTGAAATGTACCCAGAGTGTCGGCCTTTCGGATCATCGCATATGTCGCAGGGTCCTCTTGCGGGATGCGCGCAAGATCAAGGTCGACATCCTTGTGCTGCTTGAGTAGCTCGAAGGACTTCGCCATGCACGTCAGCATCCCGATCGCAAGCACGTCGACTTTCATCATCTTCAGTGCTTCAACGTCATCCTTGTCCCACTCGATCACCTGACGATCGGCCATGGTCGCGGGCTCGATCGGCACGAGATCGTCGAGACGGTCGTGGGTCAGCACGAACCCGCCTGGGTGTTGGCCGAGATGACGCGGCGCACCCATCAGCTGCTGGGCAAGTTTCAACGTCAGTGCCAATCGCCGATCGTTTGGATTCAGACCTCGCGTCTCAAGTCTCTGATCGGTGACTAGTTCTTCCGACCAGTGCCACATTCCCGACGACAGTGCTTTGATCACGTCTTCGGGCAGCCCCAATGCCTTTCCGACATCCCGTATCGCCCCCTTCGCCCGGTATCGGTTGACAGTCGCGCAGAGAGCCGACCTCTCTCTGCCGTAGGTCTTGTAGATCCACTGAATGACCTCCTCGCGGCGCTCATGCTCGAAGTCGACATCGATGTCCGGTGGTTCATCGCGCTCCCGCGACACGAAGCGCTCGAACAACAGATCGTTGGTCTCGGGATCGATAGATGTAATCCCCAGGATGTAGCAGATTGCCGAGTTGGCGGCCGATCCCCTGCCCTGACAGATGATGCCCTGGCTGCGCGCGAAGCGGACGATGCTGAAGACCGTCAAAAAATAGGGGGCGTATTGCATCTCCTTGATCAGGTCGAGTTCATGGCGGATAGCCTTCACCACTTTCTGCGGCAAGCCTTCGGGATAGCGATGCGGGATGCATTCACGGACGTAATACTCAAGCGACTTTTGCGCATCCATGCCCTCGACAATCGCTTCCACGGGATACTGGTAGGTCAACTCTTGCAGGCTGAAGCGGCAGCGATTGACGATCTCCATCGTCCGCGCGAGCGCCTCCTGATATCGCGGGAACAACCTCTCCATTTCTTCCGGCGGCTTCAGAAAGCGGTCGGCATGTCGCTCCCGCTCAAACCCCACTTCGTCGATCGTGGTGTTGTGGCGGATGCAGGTCACGACGTCTTGGAGCTGTCGGCGGCCGGGTTCATGGAAGAGCACGTCGTTTGTGACGACCGTCCTCACCTTCGCCTTCGTCGCCATGTTCGAAATCTCATGAAGGCGCAACTGGTCGTTCGGACGCCGCCGCAGGCTGAGCGCGACATAGGCCCGGTCGCCGAAGATGTCGGCGATCTTCCGCAGTTGCACCGCGCAGGTATCATCGGCAAGATCGGGGACCAGAACACCGATCAGCCCGTCGGCATAAATCGCGACGTCGTCGAGCGTGAGGATGCAATTCGCCTTGCCGCCACGCTCCTTTCCGAGTGTCAGCAGGCGCGTGAGCCTAGAGTAGGCCGCGCGATCCGTTGGGTAGACCAGAAGGGACATGCCGTCCTGGAGATCCACCCGACACCCGACCACGAGCCGCACGCCCGTCGCGCGCGATGCCTCCAGCGCCCTGACGACCCCAGCTAGACTATTACGGTCGACGACTCCGAGCGCCTCGATGCCCAACTCCTTGGCCGTAGCGAAAAGTTCGTCGGCGGACGATGCGCCCCGGAGGAAACTGAAGTGGGTCGTGACTTGGAGCTCCGCGTAGGTCATGCGAATATTCCATGGACGAACCAACGATGCGATCCGGTTTCAGGATCGACGCCATCGCCTTGCCGGAAGATCCACAGTCTCTCACCGCCCTCGCCCTCGATGACGAAATAATCACGCACCGCTTCAAGTTCGGCATCGCGGCGCCACCACTCACCAAAGACACGTTCGGGACCGTCGGCGCATTTGACCTTCATTCGCCGACCACGCCAGACGATGCTCGCTGGCGGGTAGTCGGGCATCAGTGCGATGGCATCGATACGATCCGGTCGGGCCAGTAATCTCACGGGTCGAGGCCAGTGGTGCACCCAGGTTTCTTCGGCAACCGCCGTGGCGGCCGCGATCCGCTGGACACTGCGCTCGGGCACATCGGACGGCACCGGGGCGATCCGGTAGACCCGTTGTCCGCGGTTCCCAAACACGTCGATGAGTGGCGAGACATCCGTCACTTCATCCTCGATCAGTGTAGAAGCGGTCTGGACCTCGTCGAGCGGCTCGGTCATCACGGCTGCCAAGGTCAGCTTTTCGATGCCGAAGCCGGGTTCGATCTTCTCGGTGCGATCTCGGAACAGCTTTGTCAGCCATGCGACATCACGCGCTGGCTTGGCCGTTCCCGCACGGATCGCCTGCCGGGTACCATCGACCTTCTCGATGAATAGGTCTGTCCGCCGCACGCCTAGGCCTTTGCGCTGCAACTCAGTCACCAGCTCCTTGACCAGTCGGCCGACATACTTGTCGATCGTCTCGGCACCGCCGATAGGTTCTGCGAATGCCCGGCTGACTTCGATGAGGTCTGGTGTCCGGACCGGATCGATGGGTTCCGCCATCCGGCCGAACATCTGGTCGAGCCTACGGCCCAGCTCCGGGCCGAAGCGCAGAGCTAGAGGCGCCCGCGGCTTCGCCGATAACTCGCCGATCGTCTTGAAGCCGAGCGTGTGGAGATCGCCGACGATCTTTGGGGGAAGCCGAAGAAGGGATAGCGGCAGGCCTTCAACAGCGCGAACCGTCTCCCCAACGGGCACAATGACGGTTTCTCGTTGGATGGCTCGGGCGCACGCGTGGGCAGCACCCCACGTGTCGGCGATGGCGACGCGGGCGGAGAGCTTCTTCGCACGGAAACGGTTGGCGATTCCCGTCAGCATCGGCAGCTCGCCGCCTTGCAGATGATCCGCCCCTTCAGTGTCCAAGACGATGCCGTCCGGCGCATCGACGGCGACTATCGGCGAATAGTGGCCGAGCGCCCAAACAGTTATCCTCTCGAGCGCCGCGGCGTCCGCTGCAGGATCGGCATCGACGAGCCTCAGACCTTGGAAGATGGCTTGCGCTTTCGCCGCGGGCATTCCGAGACGGACGCCGGATTTCCTGGCAGCTGCATCGGCTGCCGACACCCAGCGCTTCGATCCGCTGCGAGCGATAATCGCGATGGCCTGTTCAACGGGAATAGACGGATCGGCCCGTCTGATCCTGTCCGTCTGCAGATCCGGTAGATAGATCGAGACGACCCTTGGCATCACACGCTCCAACGATAAACTCTGCGCACTCGCCCGCTTTCACCCGTATCAACTCCAGCAACCATCTGGCCCGGCCGACACCTGGAACCGGAAGCGGTTCGCTCGGCAACACACTGACCCGCCACCGGGTAGTCGCCGCTGTCGGCTGGCCGTAGTCACTTGCTTCCGTCTGGCGACGCCATCGTCGAACTGCCAGCCCTATGGTTCCGGTTTTTTCTGCAGCAAGCTGAAGGCGCCGGGACGTCGTCATAGGCAGTCGGACCAACTCGCCGATGACTGCACCAAGCCCCCCATAGGCCAAGGCCTCTTCCATCGACGCGAGCACGTCCTCCTCCTTGTCGCTTTCGACGAAGATCACCCGTTTGGGGTGAAGGCCTGCTTGGGCGAGTGCTGGGAAGAACAGGTCGGGTCGCGTTAGACACCAGACGACCTGCCCTTTTGTCTGCGCAGCGATTCCGGCCACCATAAGCGCAGCCGCCGCTCCGTCGACGGTCCCTGCTCCACCGCCCGCGAACTCATGCAGAGCACCGAAGGCAAGCCCACCGCCCGGTAGTCGATCGTCTATCTCAGGAATGCCGAAAGGCAGCACCTGCTTCTTACGCGCTGCCGTTCCTTCAAGATGCTGGATGCGCTCGCGCAGCTCCGAGATCACAAGATTTGTGGCACCCTGCGCCATCGCGACCTCTGTCAAACCGGGTTTCCATTTCGCTCAAAAGCGTGTATGTTCCCTTTTTGTTCCTTATTGAGGTTTGAGTCAATCGTGATGTTCTGGTCGAAATCCGCCATCCAATGACCGTCCACAGCGGCTCTGCGCGTGATCGGGAAACGAATTCAAAGAGCTAACGAGCGTCCGTCCACAGATGAAGGCAATCGAGAAAATAAGAAAAAATTCCTCTGATGAGGACGTCACTCTTCGACAGGTACGCGGTCAGGTTCTGCTTGTCGCCTGTCGGGCGTGCGACCGCAGTGAAAATCTTGACCGCAAGGCAGTGGTGAAGCGCCATGGAGCATCGATCCCGATGCGGATACTGCGGCGTTGGATGGGATTGGGATGCGACCGGATGAATACAGCAGACGGCATCGACCGATGCCAACTGACCATCTCTGCGAAACCCGACAAGGAGGATTGAGCATGATCGACAATGTCGTTTCATTCGAAGACCGTCGTCTCGCCAAGTTGGACGGCACACTGTTTAGCCGCAGCGATGAAGAAGTCATGATCGCGAGCATCATCGCGAGCCTGGAAGCGCGAAATAAGGAGCGCGATACGGTTCGCGACTATATCGAGCGGATGGAGACCGGAGAGATCATGCTGCATCCCGACGACGGCGGTGCCCCCTCGCCGCTACCGCTGGCTCAACTTCTCGACCTCCTGTCCGGATACGACCACATGCTTTCCTCCGAGATCGGCAGGCTTGAAGTCGAGAAGGAAAGCCTTCACGGTCCCGATCAGGATTGAGGAGAGGTCATTCATGTGCAACGCCTATAATGTCACGACGAACCAGCAGGCCATCCGGTCGTTCGTGTCGATCACCCACGACTTGATCGGCAATATGGAGCCGTCGATTGATGTGTTTCCCGACCGCTTAGCCCCCATCGTCCGCAATAACGAGGACCGCCGCGAATTAGCAATGGTGCGCTGGGGGATGCCGTCGTCTGGCAGGGCTCTGTTCGATGCCACCAGCAAGCGGGCGGACAAGCTGAGAGCCAAGGGCAAGGAATTCGACTTCAACGAACTGCTGAAGATGGAGCCAGACGGCGGCACCACCAATATCCGCAACACCTCCAGCCAACACTGGAAACGATGGCTGGGCGTTCCCAACCGTTGTGTCGTGCCCCTCACCCGGTTCGCCGAACCCGATCCCGCCAGCAAGGTCGAAGGCGGTCGCACGCCGAACGCATGGTTCACCAGCACGGGCGATGATCCGCTGATGTTCTTTGCCGGACTGTGGGTCAGGGATTGGACCAGCGTGCGCAAGGTCAAGGATGGCCTAGTTACCATCGATCTCTTCGCGTTTCTCACGACTGAGCCCAACGGTGTCGTCGCACCAATCCATCAGAAGGCGATGCCCGTAATCCTGACGAAGAAGGACGAGGTCGAGACCTGGTTTACCGCTCCCTGGGAAGAAGCCAAGGCACTGCAGCGCCCGCTGCCGGACGACTTGCTCAGGATCGAACCCGTGATGGATGCCGTCGCATGATGTGGACGCGCCCTTGACCGCTGAACCTGACAACGCGACGCTTGGCCGAGTGCGCAAGATCATCCATGTCGATATGGATGCCTTCTATGCGTCGGTTGAGCAGCGAGACAATCCGAACCTGCGCGGCAAGCCCGTGGCGGTCGGCGGATCGGAGGCGCGCGGCGTCGTCGCGGCAGCCAGCTATGAGGCGCGGACTTATGGTGTCCATTCAGCGATGCCGTCGGTCACAGCCAAGCGGAAGTGCCCCGACCTCATCTTCGTCAAGCCGCGGTTCGACGTCTATAAGGCCGTCTCTGCCCAGATCCGCGAGATCTTCGCCGATTACACTCCGCTGATCGAGCCATTGTCCTTGGATGAAGCCTACCTCGATGTGACGGAAAATCTCAAAGGAATGGAGATTGCCACAGAGATCGCGCTTGAGATCCGCGCTCGGATCAAGGACGCCACCGGGCTGAACGCATCCGCCGGGATCAGCTACAACAAGTTCCTCGCCAAGATGGCCAGCGATCTCAACAAGCCCAACGGTCAGGCAGTCCTCACCCCGAAGGTCGGCTCGCGCTTCGTCGAAACACTTCCGATCAAGAAATTCCACGGCGTCGGTCCGGCCACAGCCGAGAAGATGCATCGCCTTGGCATTCAGAATGGCGCCGATCTCAGGGAAAAGGACCTGCCCTTCTTGGTCGAGCACTTCGGGAAATCGGGGCCGTATTTCTACGGTATCGCACGCGGCATCGATGAGCGTCGCGTGAAACCGGACAGGGTTCGCAAATCCGTGGGCGCCGAGGACACCTTCGCACAGGACATCCATTCCTATGACCCGGCGCTCGAAGGCGTGCGGCCGCTGATTGCCAAGGTCTGGCGATATTGCGAGACCAATGCAATCCGGGCGAAAACCGTTACGTTGAAGGTGAAATACGCCGACTTCAACCAGATCACTCGCGCGAGGACGAGCGAGCGCCCATATGCATCGGCAGACGAAATCGAGGACGCTATCTGTGTGCTTCTCAAGCCAGTCTTCCCGCCGTCGAAGGGCATTCGGTTACTGGGCGTTACGCTGTCATCACTCGAGAAGGACGACCACCTCCAGGCCCAGCAATTGCAGCTGACGCTCTAGTGCGCTGTCGCCCTACTCAGTATCGACCATCTTCGTACACACGCGTTAAGCGGGGAGCGACTTCAACCTCACGCCCGGCGAGACGAGAGCGGCCAATTCCGGAACCGCGCGTGGTACAATCAACATCTCGGCGATCCGGATATCCATGCCAACCGCGTTTCCGTTCCCGATGCCACTCGCCGCCACGAGACGTCCAACGGCGTCGAGGTGAAACACGATGAACGCGTTGCCATCAAGGCCCCGCGCGATAACCGCACTCTCTGATGCCGGCCCCGTTATCTGCAGGGTGAGATCATTTTGATCCGACCAGAACCATGGCACATCGACGAACGGTAGAGCTTCGCCCAGGAGATTGGCCGAGGCATGCGCCCCCTGATCCTGCGCGCTGCCAGGACTCAACGCGGATGCTGTTGCCGCCGTAAACGGCCGAAGGAAAAGGAGCAGCAGTTGCAAGCGGCGAAGATATCTGGATCGGAGGTCATGTCCCCGGAAGGATCTCACCTGCACAAAGCGTCCGCCGCCAGCAGGTTCTTCGAACTGGCCCACCCGACCATGATCCGGTGCGCGCAATCTCGATGAGCTTGCGTCTGGCATGGACCCCACAATATGCAAGCCTGATGATGTCAGGTCCAAAGCGATCTGAAGCAATCAGCCAGTTATACACGGTGTAGCCGTGTACCTACAGATTGCTCGTGAACCCTTGCAATCCTCTCGGCATGGCTGTGCCACCACAGAGCTAGTGGCGTATGAAGGACTGGCGTCCGCCGCAGCCATCGCTTATCTGTTTAAGGATCAAGCGGATCCTCTACAGGGGGATAAAGACTGTCACTCTCGCACCGCCCTGAGGGCTGCTGCCGATCGTGATTTCGCCGTGATGGCTCTCCACGACAGCCTTGGCGATTGCAAGGCCGAGACCGCTTCCTCCTGTATCACGGCTCCTTGACCCCTCCAGTCTCACGAACGGTTCGAACACGCGGTCTCGCTCACCCGAAGGGATGCCCGGCCCAATGTCATCGACCTGCACGAGAACGTTTCCTCGGCCATCGGCTAGGTGAATTCTTGCCTCCGAACCGTAGCGGACGGCATTCTCAACCACGTTCCTGAGTGCGCGTTTCATCGCTGTGTAGCGAATGGGGACGAAAGCGTCGTATTCGCCGTCC
>UEHQ01000006.1 GCA_900489925.1 Hyphomicrobiales bacterium
CCTGCTTGCCGACGATCACTAGGCCCGGCTGCTCGGCGTCGGCAACACCCTTGAGAATCTTGGCAACCGCCAGCGGTTCGACGGCGTCGTCGGTCTCAACCAGGATCGCACGGTCGGCACCCATGGCAAGCGCCGTGCGCAGCGTCTCTTCGGCCTTCGCAGGACCGATCGACACGACCACCACTTCCTCGGCCTTGCCGGCTTCCTTCAGCCGCAGCGCCTCTTCCACCGAGATCTCGTCGAACGGGTTCATCGACATCTTGACGTTCGCGAGCTCAACGCCTGTGCCATCGGCCTTCACGCGGATCTTCACGTTGTAATCAACGACGCGTTTTACGGGTACGAGTACTTTCAATTCATCTTCCTCTCGGCGAGATCTGGTTCAAACAGGTCGGCTGAAATTCGTCCGCATGGCCAGTCATTCCGCGGCCTCGAAGGTCCACGCATTCTTGACCAGTTGCTGGAAATCGGCGGGCGGCATCAGGCCAAGCACGGCGATGGCGTCAGCGACCGTACCGCCACTTTTCATGGCGGTTGCCGCGATGCGGGACGCACCTTCATATCCGATCAGCGGGGCGAGCGCGGTGACCACGACAAGGCTGTTGTTGACGTGGTCGGCGCATCGCTCCGCATCGGCTTCGATACCATCCACACAGCGCTCTGCCAGAACATTGATCGCACGGCTCAGGATACGGATGGACTGCAGCACGTTGAGAATGATCACCGGCTCCATCGCATTCAACTGAAGCTGGCCGGCTTCGGCGGCGAATGTCACGGTGAGGTCATTTCCTATGACTTGGTAGGCGACCTGATTGACCATCTCGGGAATAACAGGATTGACCTTTCCAGGCATGATCGAGGATCCCGGCTGGACTGCCGGGAGACGAATCTCCCCGATGCCCGCCCGCGGTCCGCTGCTGAGAAGCCGCAGATCGTTGCATATCTTGGAAAGTTTAACGGCGATCCGCTTGAGGACGCCGGAGAAGGTCACGAAGGCGCCGACATCCGAGGTCGCCTCGATCAGGTCCTTGGCCTTGACGAAGCTGTAACCCGACACCTGGCACAGATGGGCGATCGCCCTCTGACCGTAGCCGGCAGGCGAATTGATACCCGTACCGATGGCAGTGGCGCCGAGATTGACCTCCTTGAGCAGCTCGCTCAGCTGGTTGATGCGGTCGATATCCTCTTCGACGGTCGCGGCAAAGCCTCCAAACTCCATGCCGAGGGTCATCGGCACGGCGTCCTGCAGCTGGGTACGACCGACTTTGCCGATATGGGCGAACTCGACGGCCTTGCGGGCGAAACTCTGACGAAGCCGATCCAACGCGCCGACGAGATTTCCGCATTGGCTGACGACCGCGAGCCGCATCGCTGTCGGATAAACGTCGTTGGTGGACTGCGAGAGGTTCACCTGATCGTTAGGATGAAGGTGGGTGTAGTCGCCTGGCTTGTGACCGAGTTTGATCAGCGCGAGGTTTGCGATGACCTCGTTCGCATTCATGTTGGTGGAGGTCCCAGCGCCGCCCTGGATCATGTCGACAACGAAGTGCTCGTGATGCTGGCCGGCAATGATGCTGTCACAGGCCGCCACGATCGCGTCGTGGGCGCGGGTTGAAAGCACGCCTGAGTCCATGTTGGCCAGTGCACAAGCCTTCTTGACCATCGCCAGCGCGACGACGAGTTCGGGGAAGTCCCGAAGGCGGACATCGGTGATCGGAAAGTTTTCGACCGCACGGGCTGTCTGGATGCCGTAGAGGGCGTCAACAGGAAGCGTCATGTCGCCGAGGAAATCATGCTCACTGCGTTGGGCGATGGCCATCAATTGCGATCCCCCTCCAGATCGGCGGTGGTGGCCAGATAGCTCTTCAGAACCCTGTCGCTCTTGATCGTCCAGCGAACGGGTGTTCCCTTTTCGATAAGCCAGCTATCGCCCTGCCTGTAAAGATTGCTGACGCCGGTCCGCTCGTCGGTCAGTTCGACCTCGCCCTGCAGTACTGTCGCATGCTCGTGGAATGGGTAGACGACGCGATAAACCCCGCGCGTTGCGGCATACAGCCCGCCGAACACAGGACCTTCGGGCGAGCCAAGGTCGATGCTGCCGGAGCACTGGATAGGGCCTGAGACGGTCTCGGCGCCGATATCTTCAGGCGCTCCCCAATCGGCCAGCTCCGTATGCTGAGCTTGGGTTATATATGAGTGCATCGCAGGCCTCTCCCTTCCGCGTGTATCCGGTTTGATCAATGGCGTGGGCGCGTGCCTTGCCGGATCGCGGGGCAATCTGTCGGGATCGAGATGCCAAAGAAACAATAGTTTTCTTCGTCGGCAGTTAGGCCGGGCCTAATCATCGTGACGACGGACGAAGCCCGCCTTTCGGCATTAGGGACTCCACTCCTCGCCAATCCCCCGGTCGGGTCGATGTGGGGATTTTCCTAATCAACGCTGAACCAAACACTTATGTCGGCAGTCCCGCCTTTCCGTTATCGATTCATACACGTTGGCCCCAAGGCCTGAATTTGAGCACAACCTGAGAGGGACCCGTATGTCGATTGAAACAGTGGATACGCTTGTGGTTGGCGCCGGCCAAGCGGGAGTAGCGATGAGCGAACATCTCGGCAAGCAAGGCGTCTCTCATATCGTCCTGGAGCGCAATCGCATTGCCGAGAACTGGCGTACCGCACGTTGGGACTCGCTGGTTGCCAACGGTCCCGCATGGCATGATCGGTTTCCCGGGATGACGTTCTCTGATGTCGGAGACGATGCGTTCGCACCGAAAGAGCGTGTCGCCGACTACTTTGTCGACTACGCCAAGCAGATCTCGGCGCCGATCCGCTGTGGCGTGGAAGTCAAGGCTGTGAAGCGGAACTCAGAAGGTCCGCGTTTCCGCGTCGAAACCTCCGATGGCATATACGAGGCAAACAATATCGTCGCGGCGACCGGGCCGTTCCAGGTGCCGGTATTTCCCGCGATCGTTCCTCAGACGGAGGGAATCGAGCAGATCCATTCCCATGCCTATCGCAACCCCGACCAGCTTCCCGAGGGTGCGGTGCTTGTCGTTGGCGCCGGATCTTCCGGAACGCAGATCGCCGAGGAACTGATGCGCTCGGGACGGCGCGTCTATCTTTCGGTTGGTCCTCATCATCGCCCGCCCCGGCGCTACAGAGGCAAGGACTTCGTTTGGTGGCTCGGCGTCCTCGGCATCTGGGATCTCAAGGTCCCCGCCCCGAATACGGAGCACGTCACGATCGCGGTCAGCGGTGCCGACGGTGGCAAAACGGTCGATTTCCGTCAGCTTGCCGAGCGCGGCATGACACTGCTCGGCATGGCCAAGTCCTATATCAACGGCACGCTGCAGTTCGCTGGCGACCTCAAGGACAACATAACGCTGGGTGACAGGAACTATCTCGACCTGCTCGACCAGGCCGACGAATATGCGCGGAAACACGGGCTCGATCTTCCGGAAGAGCCAAGCGCGCGCGCCCTTTCCAAGGACCCCGCCTGTGTGAGCGATCCGATCCTTTCGCTCGATCTGAAGAAGAACGGCATCACCTCGATCGTCTGGGCGACTGGCTATTCGTTCGATTTCAAGTGGCTCCACCTCGACGCGTTCGACGCCAAGGGGCGCCCCGTGCACGAGCGCGGCGTTTCCAGAGTGCCCGGCCTGTTCTTCCTCGGCCTCCCATGGCTTTCCCGCCGCGCATCGTCCTTTATCTGGGGCGTCTGGCACGACGCAGCCTATCTGGCTGAGCAGATTGCCGATCGCGAGGAGCCGGAACAGCGCGTCCGGTTGCGCTAGGAGGCGTCGGCTGCCTGGCTGATCGCCAGTCGTCTTTGCCTGGCCCGGGGCGAAACCCGGGCACGGCTTTATCTTGGGGATCAGGGCCACGGGCGTTTCGTTCCAAGGACCCTCTCTGTATCCTGATGGAGAGGGTAACAGGAATAATGACATGATCTTGCGATTCACGATTAGGCAGCTGGAATATCTCGTCGCGGTGGGCGAGTTTGGCTCGGTTACGGAAGCTGCGGAACGCGTAAACGTTTCGGCGCCGTCGATTTCCGCCGCCATATCCCAGCTCGAGAGAGAGTTCGGCATCACGCTCTTCGTTCGCCGTCACGCGCATGGCCTTTCGCTGACGCAGGCTGGCCACAGCTTCGTCGCGCAGGCGCGCCAGATCCTGTCCGAGGCCAACAAGCTCAACGCCTTGTCGAATGAGCTGACCGGACAGGTTCGCGGGCCGCTTCACGTCGCATGCCTCGTGACATTCGCCCAGACCGTCATTCCACCGCTGCGTCGCGCCTTCGCCGACACCCATCCGGACGTCGAGTTCTTCCAGTACGAGCGCGATCACGCCCTGATCATCGAAGGGCTGCGCATGGCGCGCTTTGACATCGCGCTGAGCTACGACCTGGACGTTCCAGCAGACATGGAGTTCCATGAGCTCGCGGTGCTCCCACCCTACGCGGTCCTGCCGGAAGATCACCCGCTCGCCTCGCGGACTGAACTCGATGTGCGCGAGCTCGCGCCACAGCCTATGATCCTTCTGGACCTGCCCCATAGCTCCGCCTATTTCCTGTCGCTGTTTCGCGACGCAGACCTGTCGCCGCGCATCATCGAACGCACACGCGACATGTCGGTGATGCGAGCGATGGTGGCCAACCACTTTGGCTATTCCATCGCCAATATCCGGCCCGTTTCGTCACACGCTCTCAGCGGAGACAAGCTGGCTTTCGTGCCGCTGGCCGGTGGCCTACGCCCGATGCGCATGGGGATACTGGCCATGCGTGGCCTGAGCTCGCCGCTCGTGGTGCGGCGGTTCATCGATTTCTGCAGTGAACAGCTCCGGACGATGAGCGGCATGCAGCTCCCAATTCCGAACGCTCGACTAGACGAAGAGAAAGGCAGTCCATGACCACTTCGACAGCTGATTGGCGCGCTCGCGCCGCTGGCCTGAAATTCCGCAACGGCCTTTTCATCGATGGCGCCTTTCGCGATGCCGCCAAGGGTGGCCGGTTCGACACGGTGAACCCCGCCAATGCGCAAGTGCTCACAGCGGTTGCTCGCGGCACCGCTGATGATATCGATGCCGCCGTGGCCTCGGCGCGCCGGGCCTTCAACGATGGTCGATGGTCCGGAAAATCGCCCGCCGAGCGCAAGGAAGTGCTGCTGCGCCTGGCGGCGCTCATCCGCGAGAACATACCGGAACTTGCCCTTCTCGATACGCTCGACATGGGCAAGCCGATCGGCGACAGCTCGACCATCGACGCGCCGGGATCGGCCCACTTCTTCCAGTGGCACGCCGAAGCGATCGACAAGCTCTATGACGAGATCGCTCCCACGGGTCGCGGCGACCTTGCCATGATCCGCCGCGTGCCGCTCGGCGTCATCGGTGCCGTCGTACCGTGGAACTTTCCGCTCGACATGGCGACGTGGAAGCTTGCGCCTGCTCTTGCCACCGGCAACTCGGTGGTCCTGAAGCCCGCCGAACAATCCCCGCTTTCCGCGCTGATGCTTGCGGAGCTGGCATCGGAGGCGGGTCTTCCGGATGGGGTTCTCAACGTCGTTCCAGGCTTTGGCGAAGATGCCGGTCGTGCGCTCGGCCTTCATCCCGACGTCGATGCGCTTGTCTTTACCGGCTCCACCAAGGTCGGCAAGCTTTTCATGACCTATTCCGGTCAGAGCAACATGAAGCAGGTGTGGCCGGAAACCGGCGGCAAGTCGCCGAACCTGGTGTTTGCCGATGCCGACATCGAGAAGGCGGCGGAAATGGCCGCTTTCGGCATCCTGTTCAATTCGGGCGAGGTCTGCTCGGCCAATTCCCGTCTCCTCGTCCACCGGTCGGTGCAGGAAGAATTCACCGAGAGGCTGATCGCCGCCACCGCCGCATGGCCGCTCGGCGACCCGCTTGATCTTGCAACCCGCATGGGGCCGCTTGTCGAAAAGGCCCATGCCGATCGCGTCGCTGGCTACATCGACATCGGCCGCTCCGAGGCACGGCTTGCGCACGGCGGCGAGCGCGAAACGCGCACTGGATCGGATTGCTATATCCAGCCGACAATCTTCAACAACGTGCCGCCGGATGCCCGCATCGCGCGAGAGGAGGTCTTTGGTCCGCTGCTCGCCATCACGCCGTTCGATGATGAAGCAGACGCTGTTCGGATCGCCAATGACAGCGAGTACGGCCTCGCAGCTTCAGTCTGGACGAAAGATCTGTCGCGCGCCTTGTCGGTCTCCGACCGGCTCCATGCCGGAACGGTTTCCGTCAACACCGTCGATGCCCTGTCGGCAATGACGCCCTTCGGTGGCATGAAGCAGTCCGGCTTTGGCCGCGATCTGTCGATCCATAGCTTCGACAAATATTCGGCGCTGAAGACCGTCTGGGTCAAGTACTAGGTATTCACGTTGTACCGGGCGCCCCGGCGCCCGGTTGGAATGCGCGGGCGAAGATCGACCAGAGCGAACGCCTCTCTGACTGGCGCCATCGGCGGCATGCAGGGGGTTGCTTCGCCTAAACGCCATTTTGATTAGGCTCAGCCTAATCCGCGCTTTCAGAACGCGTCATTTACAGCCCGGCTCTCAACAAATCCAATGCACGGCGACAAGCAGTGAGGAACACCATGCGCGATAACAAGTACGACATTCTCTTCGAACCCGTCCGGATAGGTCCACACACTGCGAAGAACCGCTTCTACCAGGTCCCCCATTGCAACGGCGGCGGCTATCGCGACCCATCCGCGGCCGCGGCCATGCGCGGGATCAAGTCGGAAGGCGGATGGGGCGTCATCTTCACCGAGCAGACCGAGATGCACCACACCTCGGAGATCACGCCCTTCATCGAACTTCGCCTGTGGGAAGACAAGGACATCCCTGGTCTTCGCCGCATGTCCGACGCCATGAAGGTCCATGGTGCGCTTGCCGGGATCCAGCTCGCCTACTCCGGCATCAATGGTCCGAACTTCTACACCAAGGAGGTTCCGCTGGCACCTTCGGCCCTGCCGATCCGCACCTTCACCAACGATCCGGTGCAGGCGCGTGCCTTGGACAAGCAGGATATCAAGAATCTTAGACGCTGGTTCGTCAACGCCGCCAAGCGGTCAAAGATCGCCGGTTTCGATCTGATCTGTCTCTACGGCGCGCACGGCTTCGGGATCTTCCAGCACTTCCTGTCGCGCGCGACCAACCAGCGCACCGACGAGTATGGCGGAAGCCTCGAGAACCGTTCGCGCTTCGCCCGCGAAGTCGTTGAGGACATCAAGGAGGCGGTTGGCGACACCACCGCGATCACTATGCGCGTCAGCCTCGACGAGACGATCGGCGAGCTGGGTTTCTCCAATGCCGAGGTCCGAGAATTTGTCGAGATGAATGCGAACCTGCCGGATCTGTGGGATCTTGCGCAAGGAACCTGGGAAGACTGTTCCGGCCCTTCCCGCTTCAAGGAAGAAGGCGCGCAGGAGATCCTGGTCAAGGGGATCCGCGAGCTGTCCTCGAAACCGGTTGTCGGCGTCGGCCGCTTCACGTCTCCCGACGTGATGGCACGCATGGTGCGCCAGGGTGTTCTCGACTTCATCGGCTGCGCTCGTCCATCGATCGCTGATCCGTTCTTGCCGAAGAAGATCGAGGAAGGGCGCATCGAAGACATTCGCGAATGCATCGGATGCAACATCTGCATCACCGGCGACATGACCATGTCGATCAGCCGCTGCACGCAGAACCCGACCTTCATGGAAGAATGGCGCAAGGGCTGGCACCCGGAGCGCATGAACGCCAAGGGTGACAGCAGCACCGTGCTCGTTGTGGGCGCCGGTCCGGCCGGCCTCGAAGCAACACGCGCCCTGTCCCTTCGGGGCTACGACGTGACGCTGGCGGAAGCCACGACCACGCTTGGCGGGCGCGTTGCGCGTGAGCGCTTGTTGCCCGGTCTCTCAGCCTGGGGCCGCGTCGTCGACTATCGTCAGTATCAGATCAGCCAGCGCACCAATGTCGAAACCTATTTCGACAGCCGGCTGACGGCAGAGGATGTGCTCGGCTTCGGTTTCGAACATGTCGCGATCGCAACCGGTTCTCACTGGCGCCGTGACGGCGTTGCGCGCCAGCACGTCGTGCCGATGCCGATCGATCCTTCCATGACCGTGTGGACGCCCGACGACATCATGGCCAAGGTGCATCCCGAAAACCTGTCCGGCAAGACAGTCGTCGTCTATGACGACGACCACTATTACATGGGCGGCGTCATGACCGAGGTCATGGCCAAGGCCGGCGCCAAGGTCATCCTCGTGACGTCGTCGGCCTATGTGTCCGACTGGACGCGAAACACGCTCGAGCAGGGTGCAATCCATGTGCGCCTTGACGATCTCGGGGTCGATATCCGCCTCAACCGCGGCGTAACGGCCATTCGCGCCGGAGAAGTCGAGACCAACTGCGTCTATACCGGCAAGCGCAGCGCGATCGGCTGCGACGCAGTTCTCATGGTTGCGTCACGGACGTCCGAGGATCAGCTTTTCAACGACCTGATTGCCCGGCAGGGTGATTGGGCCGATGCCGGCATCAAGAGCGTGAAGATCATCGGCGATGCCGCGGCACCTGCCCCGATCGCATGGGCGACCTATGCCGGTCACCGCTATGCCCGTGAGCTCGACACGCCCGATATCGGCGATGACCTCCCGTTCCGCCGCGAAGTCACGCAGCTGGAGCCGGCGTGAGGCGCCAGGATTGATCGATCATGCCGACACCCGCGCCCACGTCCGGGTGTCGGCGCCTCGATAAGAAGCAGCCTGCGTGGAGTTATAGCGCCGCTTCGCGAGCCCAGGCGAACGTCACAGCACAAAGGCTGACGAAGTTTTTTCCGAAGCGGGGCGTTGGCAAAAACGACTTACCCCTCGCGCCGCGCAACGATAATTTTTCTGCACCACCCATCAAGGAGACAAGCATGCCCGTGCACACCCGTATCCGTCCCTTCAACACGAAGGACACCTATCCGGAGCAGAAGCTCGACAACGATCTTTGCCAAGCGGTGGTGGCACGCGGCACGATGATTTTCCTGCGTGGCCAGTGCCCTCAGGAACTCGACGGCGGCAAGAACATCGACAGCCATGATCCTGTCGAACAGACCCACAAGGTCATGCAGAACATCAGGCAGCTTGTCGAGGAAAGCGGCGGCAAGATGGAACACGTCTGCAAGGTCGTCGTCTATCTGACCGATGTTCGCCACCGCGAGGCCGTCTACCGCACCATGGGCGAGTACATCAAGGGTGTCTTCCCCGTCTCGACAGGTGTGGTCGTCACGGCACTCGCCCGTCCTGAATGGCTGGTCGAAATCGATGCCACGGCGATGATTCCGGATTGAGCAGCCGCCCTGCCCGGCGGGCAGCAGCAGCAATGAAGAAACCACTTTGGGGATGATAGAAGCATGACATTTTCCGTCTCTGGACGTTGCGCCGACACAGGCATGTTCGGCATTGCCGTCTCATCGTCGTCGCCGAGCGTGGCTGCGCGCTGCGCTCACGTCCGCGCCGGCGTCGGTGCAGTTTCGACGCAGAATGTCACCGATCCGCGTCTCGGCCCCAAAGGGCTCGATCTAATGGCGAGTGGCCTCTCCGCCGAGGCGGCACTGGACCGCCTCATCGCGGAAGCACCGCATATCGAGTATCGCCAGCTCGCGCTCGTTGACGCCGAAGGCCGAACGGCTGCCTATTCCGGCCCGAAGACCCTGGGCACTTACGCGACGGCACGCGGCGAGGGTGTCGTCGCGGCCGGCAATATGCTGACCAGCACTGCGATCCCTGAAAAAATGGTCGCGGCCTTCGAGGCAACCAGGGGGCAGTCGCTCGGCGACCGCCTGATTGCGTCCATGCGGGCTGCTGTTGCTGCCGGTGGCGAGGAAGGTCCTGTGCACTCAATGGGTCTGGTCATGGTCGACAAGGTCTCCTGGAATGTCGCCGACCTTCGCGTCGACTGGACCGACGGAGATCCGATCGAAGAATGTGCCAGCCTTTGGGAGCGGTGGCGCCATGAGATGAACGCCTACGTCACGCGGGCGCTCAACCCGACTGACGCGCCGAGTTACGGTGTGCCGGGCGACCTTTGATCACCAAGAAGCGGCGTCCATGGCGTCGTCTCTGCCTACAGACCGGATGAGTGCATGATCCCCTCGACCTTGGAAATCCTCGCGCGTCTGGTTGCCGAGCCGACGGTTTCGCGAACCTCGAACCTCGCACTGCTCGATTATGCCGAGAGCCTGTTGCGAGGCGCTGGCGCACGCATCGAGCGGTTCGCGCACCCGGACGGCAGTCGCGCCAATCTTTGGGCGAGTATCGGGCCGGAAGGTCCCGGTGGCGTGGTGCTGTCCGGACACACGGACGTGGTTCCGGTCGATGGCCAGGCCTGGTCCACCGACCCCTATCTACTCTGCGAACGGGACGGACGGCTGTACGGCCGCGGCACAGCCGACATGAAAGGTTTCGTGGCGGCAGCGCTGCGCGCCTTTATGCTTGCCGCAACCGGCCCGCTGCGACGCCCCCTGCATCTTGCCCTTTCTTACGACGAGGAGATCGGATGCCTCGGGGTGCGCGGGATGATCGACGCATTGGCGCAGAGGCCTGACCGCCCTGCGCTCTGTATCGTCGGCGAACCGACGGGGATGCGCATTGCCACCGGCCACAAGGGCAAGCTGGCACTGCGGGCCTGTTGCCACGGACAGGAGGGACATTCCGCCCTCGCCCCTAAGGCCCTCAATGCGCTGCATCTCGGTGCCGCCTTCATTACAGCCTTGCAGGCCCGGCAGGACGAACTGTCGGTCAATGGTTCGCGAGATCCAGAATACGACATCCCCTACTCCACCATCCATGCAGGAATGATGCAAGGCGGCACGGCGCTGAACATCGTGCCGAACCGCTGCGATATCGACTTCGAGATCCGCAATGTCGCCGAAGATGACCCCGACGACATTCTTGCCGGGATCGCGGCGGATGCCAGATCGATTGCCGTCGCGCATCACAACCGGTTTCCCAAGGCTTGCATCGAAATCGAGCGCGTGTCCGGCTATCCCGGCCTCAATTCCGATCGTGGCGCGCCCGTGGTGCAACTCCTACAGCGGATCCTGGGGGACGATGCGCCCACGCTGAAGGTCGCCTTCGGCACAGAGGGCGGCCTCTTCGAGCAAAGCCTTGGCATGTCGACGGCGGTCTGCGGTCCGGGTTTCATGGACCAGGGCCACAAGCCTGATGAGTTCGTCAGCATAGACCAACTCGCCCGCTGCGATGCCATGCTCGAACGCCTGCTCGTAGAGCTTCGGTAGGGCTCATAGGGCCGGCTTCGACATCAGCGATCTCCAGTGTCCGATGCGCTTGGGCACTCCAATTTCCTCTGGCATGGTAGTCGGCCAAGCGAGCGCAGGACCGTGTTCTGTTTCGCCACTGCCGTTGCGACTTGCCACGGCCAAAATCTCCGCCCATCCGGAAAGCGTGCATCTGCCTGAGAACGCGGCGCCGGTGCGAACAAAACTTGTGCAATCGCTGACCGTCGCCGCTGATCCGCCCTGGGAAATCAGGTGTGGATCCTGCGTCTAAGCGATTGTTAAAAAATCACTTTACTCAACATCTCCGGTCTCGGCCGAGATTTTGCCACCTGTACCCATGAGCTGCGGAAAACGCGCGAGAACGCACGATTAGCCTAAGCCTAAGCCATGCTTCCAGATCGCGTTATTTACAGAAAACCTCTCTCGAAATCCAATGGGGTCAAAATAAGGGGAATGCCAATGCGCAACCGCAAGGGCTTCGATCGAGAGGCCTTTTCAACGAGCTTTCGCGTCGCCAAGACCGCACGGAACGGCCATGCCGCCATGCGCGGAAATGGCACCCTTGAATACGGGTCTGCGTTGTTCGTCGTCCCGCCAACGCACCCACAACAGGTTATTACGAGGAGCGCGGCATGAGCCAATCAATGGCCATCGAAGTCAGATCAGTCTCGAAAAACTTCGGGATCTATCAGGCGCTGAAGTCCGTCAGTTTCAACATTGGCGGCAACGAGTTCTTCACGATGCTGGGACCCTCCGGCTGTGGCAAGACCACGCTGCTGCGCATGCTGGCCGGCTTTGAAAGCCCGAACAGCGGCTCGATCCTTCTCCACGGTGCGGAGGTCAACGCAATTCCGCCCCACAAGCGGCGCGTTAACACGGTCTTCCAGAGCTATGCGCTCTTCCCGCACATGACGCTCGAACAGAATGTCGCCTACGGCCTCGAAAATCTCGGATGGGACCAGACCCGCATAAAAAGGCGCGTCGGGGAAATGCTGGAGCGGGTGCACATGAGCCCGATGGCGAAGCGCAAGCCCGCCCAGCTCTCCGGCGGCCAGCGCCAGCGTATCGCGCTTGCCCGCGCCCTTGCGCCGGAGCCGGAAGTCCTGCTGCTCGACGAGCCGCTGTCGGCGCTCGACCTCAAGCTGCGCCAGGCGATGCGCGACGAACTGCGGACGTTGCAGCGCGATACCGGCATTACCTTCGTCTTCGTGACGCACGACCAGGAAGAAGCGCTCGACATGTCGGATCGCATTGCGGTCCTCGGCGGTGGCGAGGTCCAGCAGATCGGTACGCCGACGCAGATCTACGAAGAGCCAGTCAACCGCTTTGTCGCCGACTTCGTCGGTGAGACGAACTTCCTGGATGTCGAGATCCTGGAAGCGGCGGGCGGCCAGGCAACCGTGCGCATGCCCTTCGGCGTGGCCGTCACAGTTCCGTCGACGGCATCGATCACCAAAGGTCGGGCGACACTGTCCGTCCGGCCGGAGAAGATCAACCTTGGCAACCAGGCGCAGGGGATCACCTTCGAGGGACGCGTCGTCAACAAGAACTACATGGGCGGCTTTACCCACTACACCCTCGATGTGGCGGGTACCGAGTTGCGGGCCTCGCGCCGCAACGCTTCGCGCGAGGGCGACACGATCCCGCTCGGCGCAACCGTTCCGCTTGGGTTCGTTGCGGTCTCTGCGCGGGTGCTTTCGGCATGACAGACACTGTGCTCCACGCTCCCGTCGAACCGGTGCAACACGCAAATCGCCCTCGCTTCTGGCACGACCTCTCCTTCTGGGGACTGCTGCCATCCTGGCTGTTGATGGGATTTGCCCTGATCCTGCCGATCGTCATCATCGCCGCCGTGTCTTTCGCGACCCGGGGCGCGCATGGCGGCTTTGCCTGGGACTTCAACCTCGCGGGCTATCGCCAGATCCTCTTCAACGAGGGCTGGACCGGCGAACTGGAGTTCACCGCCCAGTATCTGCTCATCATTGCCCGCACCTTCCTGCTCGCCGGCGCCACCACGCTCATCTGTCTCATCTTCGCGGTGCCGGTCGCCTATTTCATTTCGCGCCAGCGCCCGGGCCTGAAGGCAGTGCTCGTCTATCTCGTGACGCTACCCTTCTGGGTCTCGATGATCCTGCGCGTCTATGCCTGGATGATCATTCTCGGCAAGGACGGCACCTTGCCGCGTCTGCTTGAACATCTGGGTTTTGCGCCGGGCATGAGCTTCATGTTCAACGACGGCGCGACATTGACCGCGATGGTCTACACCACCATGCCGCTGATGATCTTGCCGGTCTTCGCGTCGATCGAGAAGCTCGACGGCACCCTGATCGAGGCCTCGCATGACCTCTATGGCAACCGCTGGACGACGCTGCGTCGGGTAATCCTGCCGCTGACCGCTCCGGGTATCATCGCTGGCGCCATCCTCGTCTTTGTCCCCGCCCTTGGCGCGGTATTGGAGCCGACCCTGATGGGTGGCGGAAAGCAGATGATGATGGGCTCCCTGATCCAATTGCAATTCGGGCCGTCCCGCAACTGGCCCTTCGGCGCGGCGATCGCCATGACGCTGATGGCCTTGGTGATGATCTTCCTCGTCTTCACCGCAATGCGCGCCGCGCGTCGGGAGGTGGCCGCATGAGCACGAAACACGACGTCAAGCGCTATCCCGGGCTTGGTCCTCTCACCGCTCTCTTCTTCGTCTATCTCTACGCGCCGCTGGCCGTGGTCGTGACCTACTCCTTCAACGCCAATCGGGTCGCGGGTGTCTGGACGGAATTTTCGCTGCAGTGGTATGGCAACGCGCTCGAGAACACCGCGCTGATGAGCGCGCTGAAGACCTCGCTTACGGTCGCAGCGATCGCCACGGTCACCTCGACAACGATTGCGCTCTGTGCTGCGCTCGCGATCATTCGCGGCAAGAACGTTCGCTTCCGCAAGCTCTCGGAGACCATCGTCAACCTTCCGTTGGTCCTGCCTGAGATCGTGCTGGCCGTTGCCACGCTGATCCTGTTTTCGCTGCTCGGCGTCCAGAACGGTCTGGTGCGCGTGGTCATCGCCCACTCTGCCTTCTGCACCCCCTTTGCGTTCCTCCCGATCCGGGCGCGACTGCAAGGCATGTCGCTAGACCTGGAAGAAGCCAGTGCCGATCTCTACGCCAATCGCTGGACGACCTTCCGCCGGGTGACGCTGCCGCTGATTTTTCCCGGCGTCTTTTCGGGAGCCATGCTCGCCTTCCTGATTTCGATGGACGACTTCATCACCTCGAACATGCTCGCGACCGGCGGCACGACGACGTTGCCCGTCTACATCTTCTCGCTGATCCGTGTCGGCACATCGCCGGAGCTCAACGCGATCGCCGCACTGCTGATTCTCGCCTCGCTCGTCCTTGCAACCGTTGCCCTTCTGGTCGCGGCAAGGGGCGCCCGTGACAATGACTGAACGATAAAGAAAGAGAGGAACACATGAAAAAGATACTGGCAGCCACAGCACTTACGCTCTCCCTGGCCTCGGCCGCGCATGCCGAAGGATCGCTCAACGTCTTCGTTTGGGCAGACTCCATCGCGCCTTCCTTGATCGAGAAGTTCTCGAAGGAATATGACGTCAAGGTCAGCGTCGACGCCTATACTTCCAACGAAGACCTTCTGACGAAACTCCAGGCCGGCTCCTCGGGCTACGACATTGCCACACCCTCGCAGCACTTCGTGCGCGTGATGATCGACGAAGGGCTTCTGGAGAACTACCAGGCCAACAAGCTGGAAGCCTACCAGAACCTCGAGCCACGCTGGCGCAATCAGTGGTGGGATGAAAAGCAGGAATATTCGATCCCGATCGCATACGGCACGGCCGGCTTCGTCGTGAACACCAATCAGTACAAGGGGCCGACCGACAGCTACAAATACTTCTTCGAGCCGGACGGCGACCTGAAGGGCAAGATCGCCATGCTCGGCCAACCCGACGAGGTGATCGGCGCCGCCGAGCTCTACCTTGGAGTGCCCTTCTGCACGGAGGATCCGGCGGAAATGAAGAAGGTGCTGGACCTGCTGCAGAGCCAGAAGCCATCGGTCGCCGTCTACTCGTCCGACAACATCGCCAGCCGTCTGGACACCGGCGAAGTCTCCACGCATTTCTGGTGGGACGGCGAGGAGCTGAAGGCGCGGACCGGCGGCTCGCCGATTGCACTCGCGATGACCAAGGAAGGCCTCGTCGGCTGGCTCGACAGCATGGTGATCCCGAAGGGCGCGGCGAACAAAGAGAATGCCGTCAAGTTCATCGAATTCATGTCCCGGCCGGAAAACGCGACCGAGGAGATGAACCACTACGCGCACTCTTCTCCGATGAAGCTCATCCAGGACAAGATGAAATACACGAAGGAGAACGCGCCGGAACTTTATCCTGAGGTTCCCGTCCAGTTCTCGCGCACCTGCTCGCCCGCCGCGCAGGATCTCGTGACCCGGGTTTGGACGCAGCTGCTCCAGTAATCCTTTGCGGGGGCTTTAGGGCCCCCGCCCCTCATTCTGTTGCCTGGAGCCGACCATGCCCGCTGACCTGATCGTCGTGAACGCCAAGGTGCGCTCACTCTTCGCACCTCCGGAAACGACCGCTGTCGCGGTTACCGCCGGCAAGATCCTTGCCATTGGCTCGGACGAAAGCATCCGCGCGCATAGCGGCCCCGCAACGCAGGTTATTGATGCCGGCGGACGCGAGCTTATGCCGGGCTTCATCGAAAGCCATCTCCACCTCTTCATGGGGGGCGCGACACTTTCCATGCTGAACCTCGGGGCGACCTTCGGCTTCGAGGCGACACGCGAAGCCATCCAGGCGTTTGCCGCCGGCCATCCGGGCGAGGACATCCTTTTCGGCTATGCAGTCAACTACGTGATCTTCGGAGAGGATCGTCGTCCCGATCGCCACCTGCTTGACGCGGTCATCGCCGACCGGCCGCTATGCCTGCTGTCGACCGACCTGCATTGCGCCTGGGCGAACACGCGCGCGCTCGAACTTGCCGGCATCCTTCACGGAGCCGATGTCGGACCGGGCGCCGAGATCGTCATGGCCGAGGACGGTCTCGCAAACGGCGAATTGCGGGAGTTTGCGGCCATAAGCCGGGTCAAGATGCTGTCTCGCCTTAAAGGTCGCGACAGCCTTGACTATGAGGGCGGCGAGGTTTCCGAAGAGGATCGGATCTATGACAAGGGGCTGATCGTCAAGGCCGGTTCCTACTGCGCGGAAAATGGCATTACGACCGCCGTCAACATGGACGGCAACGCATATCAGGCCGGGCTGATGCGTGATCTGGCACTTGCCGGCGCCATGCCCGTTCGCGTCAGCCTGCCCTTGCGACTGGAGCAGCGTCATGGGCCGCAGGGCATCGCGCGGATCGACGGCTTCGGTCCCGAGGTGCCGGGTTGGCTTCGGTTCGGCCGCGTCAAGCTCTTCATGGACGGCGTCTATGATACCTGGACCGCACTGACGGTGACCGACTATCCCGACCGGCCCGGCTTCCGGTCCGAACCGCTGATCGAACCCAACATTTTCAATGCCATGTGCATCGAGGCCGATCGCCGGGGGCTTCAGGTCGCAACCCACGCTGTCGGCGATGGTGCGGTTCGCGCCACGATCGATGGCTATGAGGCCGCACGCGTGGCAAACGGCTCGCGGGACGCCCGCCATCGCATCGAGCACATCGACACGATCACGCCAGACGACCTCGAACGACTGCAACCGCTCGGCATCATCGCATCGATGCAGCCGGTCCATCCGCCCGGTTCGGCCGGTCTGCCCCTCGAGCCGACGACAACAATCATGGGGCGCGATCGCTGGGCAACGGCCTTTCCGTGGCGCATGATCCAGGATCGCGGCGTGGCGCTTGCCTTTGGCACCGACTGGCCAGTCTCTCCGATCGCGCCTCTCTACGCCATCCACTGCGCCCTGACCCGCAGCCCCTGGGCGGCCGATATGCCCGACCAGCGCCTCACCCTCGACGAATGCCTGCTCGCCTATACGGCAGGCGGTGCCTACGCAGACTTTGCCGAAGACCAGAGCGGCCGGCTAGAGCCGGGCTTCGATGCAGACCTCGTCTTGGTCGACGGCAAGCTCGCGGGTCTCGCCGAGAGCGCCGATGCGGCTCGTATCGTGCTGACCGTCTGCGGCGGCAAGATCACCTTCAACGCGGAGTCATAATGGAAACCTTCGACTTCATCGTGATTGGCGCAGGGTCGGCCGGCTGCGTCGTGGCCAACCGCCTGTCGGCTGATCCATCAAAGCGTGTCCTGGTCATCGAAAACGGCGGCAGCGATCGCGATCCCCGCGTCAAGGTTCCGGCAGGCATCCTCGCCATGTACGGCCGGCCACGCTTCGACTACGGTTTTGTCGGAACGCCGCAACCGGAACTCAACAGCCGTCGCATCCCGGTAAACCGGGGCCGAATGCTGGGCGGCTCCTCATCCATGAATTCGATGCTATATATCCGCGGCGCGGCGGAGGATTACGACGAGTGGCGCGATCTCGGCTGCGAAGGCTGGAGCTGGCAGGATGTCCTGCCGGTGTTCAAGGCACTCGAAAAGAATCGCATCGGGCAGGATCCCGCCCTGCATGGAACGACGGGCGAACTCTATGTCGACCGTCCGAAGGATCCCAACCCGGTCTGCCAGGACTTCATCGCGGCCGGAGAGACAATCGGCCTGCCTCGCAACACCGACTTCAACGGTCGCAGCCAGGTGGGCCTCGGCGTCTATGACGTAACGCAGAAAAACGGCACCCGCTTCTCCGCCTATAACGCGTTCCTGGAACCGGTACGCGGTCGCCCCAACCTGACGATCTGGACAGGCACCGAGGTGCGGCGCCTGATGATCGAGGGGAAGAGGGTGGCGGGTGTCGAAATCCTGCGCGGCGGGCAGATCGTCACGGTCGGTTGCCGCGGCGAGATCGTCCTGTCGGCAGGTGCCATCGGGACCCCCGTCATTCTGATGGCCTCAGGGATCGGCCCCGGCGCTCGCTTGCGCCAGGAAGGGATTTCGGTTGCCGTTGACCTCCCAGGCGTCGGACAGAACCTGCGCGACCATGTCGACGGCATGATCACCGTTCGCAGCCCCTCCACCCGCACGCTCGGGATTTCGCTCGGCAATGCTGGCAAGCTGCTTGCAGCCCCGTTCTCGTTTGCAGCCGGGCGCAAGGGATTGCTCTCGACCAACTATGTCGTCGCCGGAGGCTTTGCAAAGACCCGCTACGCCGGCGCGTTGCCTGACGTCCAGTTTCATTTCGTGCCCGGTTATCGCAGCCATCGCGGGCGCCTTGTGGAATGGGGACACGGATTTGCAATCCACACCTGCGTTCTGCGTCCCAAGTCGATCGGCGAGCTTCGCCTTGTCCGCAAGGATGGACGCCTGATGCCGGAGATCGATCATCGCTTCTTCAGCGACAACCAGGATGCGCGCGTGCTGGTGGAAGGCATAAAGCTCGCCCGCGCAATCTTTGCCGCCAAGCCGATGGCAGGCCTTCAAGGTCGCGAGATCCTGCCCGGCCCCGACGTCCGCACGGACGACGATATTCTGCGCTACCTTAGGGAAGAGGCACTGACGGTCTACCACCCCGTCGGTACCGCGAAGATGGGTCGAGACGCGATGGCGGTCGTCGATCCGGTTTCCATGAAAGTGCACGGTATCGAAGGCTTGCGCGTCGCGGACGCCTCGGTCATGCCGACTCTTATTGGCGGCAATACCAACGCACCGTCGATGATGATCGGCGAAAAGTGCGCCCGCGCCATCGGTGCTCGGCAGGGCGGCGCGACCATTACCGTTCTGGCAGGCGAACGCGTGTCCGAAAGGACAGTCCGGTAGCGCCGTTCAGATCCACCGCGAAAGACTGCCAAATAAAAGACCTGTCCGCTTTCCAGCGGGCAGGTCTTCTTGCGTCTTAGCGATATGTTCAGTCATCGCCGATCAGGCTATCCGGATTCCAGGTCTGGCTCGGTATGGAGCGGCTTTATCTGGGGCGGCGGCCACGGCCAATGATTCGCCCGCACCATTCCTGGCCCTATTGGGACTATCCTCGACATAAGTGATCCCCAAGGCGCTCATCGAACCCTGGGGATCGTTTCGCCTATAGGCGCTGTTCGGTTGCCGCAGAGAAGATCGAGGCCTTGGTCATGTTGAAACGCAGGCCCACCGTCTCGCTAAGGCTGCGTGCGGCGTCCACGCTCAATTTCACGCTCAGGCGCTTGCCAAGGCAATCAAACCAACCAAGCGCATCGGCGCCGAGGAGTTCGACAAAGGCGAGCGACGCTGGAATGCTGTCCGGTGCGCCGGCGTCCACGACTGCGATGTCCTCGCAGCGCACGCCGAGCACGCTGGCGCCGGGCGTCATCTTGTTTTCGAAGATGTAGCCGGAGGTTTCGATCGCAACATCCGCAGTCTTGAAAACGCCCGCGCCATCGAGTTCGCCATGGAAGAAATTCATCGCCGGCGAGCCGACGAACCCGGCGACGAAGAGGCTCGCGGGCTTCTCGTAGATGGACTGGGGATGGGCAAACTGTTCGACCTTGCCCTTGTGCATGACGGCAACCCGGTCCGCCATCGTCATAGCCTCGATCTGGTCATGCGTGACGTAGACCATCGTGGACTTCAGCGTTTCATGAAGCTGCTTGAGTTCGACGCGGGTTTCCGCACGCAGCTTTGCATCGAGGTTGGAAAGAGGTTCGTCGAACAGGCAGATATTCGATGAGCGGACCAGGGCACGCCCGATCGCCACGCGTTGACGCTGTCCACCGGAGAGCTGGCCTGGCTTGCGATCCAGCAACGCTTCGATCTGCAGCAGCTTCGCAACCCAGGCGACCTTATTCTTGATCTCCGGCTTCGGCTTGCCGGCGATCTCCATGCCGAAGGAAAGATTGCGGCGCACGGTCATGGCCGGAAACAGCGCGTAGGACTGGAACACCATGGCAAGCCCACGCTGGCTTGGCTCAAGTCCGCTGACGTCCTTGCCGTCGATGATGATCTGCCCGGAATCGCAGTCATCCAATCCGGCGATGACATTGAGGAGCGTGGACTTGCCACAGCCCGAAGGGCCGAGGATGACAACAAACTCACCCTTCTCGATGTCCATGTCTACGGACTGAAGGATCGTGAGACCGGCGAAGGATTTCTTGATCTGGTTTAGAGAGATGCTGGACATGTTCAACCCTTGACGGCGCCGGCGGCGATGCCGCGGACGAAATAGCGGCCGGAGAGGAAATAGACGATGAGAGTCGGGATGGCGGTAATCAGCGCTGCGGCCATGTTGATGTTCGGAGTGGCAGCCCCGCGCGCATTGTTGACGATGTTGGTCAGTTGCACGGTCATCGGCAGGTTGTCATTGCCCGCGAAGATGAGGCCGAGGAGATAGTCGTTCCAGATGCCGGTAAACTGAAGGATCGCAACGACGACCAGGCTGTTCGTCGATATCGGCAGGATGACCGACCAGAATGTCCGCAGGAAGCTCGCGCCCTCCATACGTGCCGCCCGGCTGATGTCGTCGGGAATGGCGACGTAGAAATTGCGGAACAAGAGTGTGGTGTACGGCAGCCCGTAGATCACATGGACGAAGACGATGCCGGCATAGGTGCGAAACAACCCGACAGTGCTGAGGATCTTGACCGTCGGGTAAAGCATCGCCTGGTAGGGGATGAAAAGTCCGATGGTTACGAGCAGCATGATCAGATGGACATGCCGCGAGCGCCATTGGGCGAGTGCATAGCCGTTCAAGGCGCCCGCCAACGTTGAGATGACGACGGCAGGCACCGTGATCTTGATCGAGTTCCAGAGACCCGGACGTACGCCGCCGCACTCAAGTCCCGTGCACGCGGTTTTCCATGCTGCGACCCAGGATTCGAAGTTCGGATTGATCGGAAGAGCCAGGAGATTGCCCTGACGTATCTCGTCCAACGGCTTCAGTGAGTTCATGAGAACCAGGAGAAGCGGCAGGAGGAAGAAAACAGCCGACACGACCAGGAAGGCATAGAGGCCGATCCGCGCTGCCGTTGGAGCAGAAGCCGACCGATTGGTTGTAGCCGTCATGTGCGCCTCCTGAATTCGGTGATGAAGTAGGGCGTCAGCAACAGCAGTGACAACAACAGCAACATGATCGAGGCCGCCGAAGCGAGCCCGAGATTGACGCGCGCGAAGTAGAAATCGACGGCGTATTTCGCCGGCATTTCAGTGGAGATGCCAGGGCCGCCCTTGGTCATGGCAATCACGAGGTCATAGCCACGGATCACGTCGGACATGAGCAGGACGACACAGGAGGCGATCACAGGACGAAGCGACGGGAAGATGACCTGGAGATAGGCCCGCCAGAGCGGGATCGCCTCCATTCGAATGGCTTTCCACAGTTCGGTGTCGACGCCGCGAAGGCCGGCCAGGATAATCACCATGATCAGGCCGGCGGAATGCCAGATGCTGGCGAATACCAATGTGTAGATCGCGCGATCCGGGCTGGTCAGCCAGTCGAAGGTAAAACTCTCCCAGCCGAGGCTCCTGACGAGTGCCGGGAAGCCGTTCACGGGATCAAGCAGCCATCGCCAGGAAAGGCCGGTGACGATCAGCGAAACCGCAAGCGGATAGAGGAAGATCGTGCGGAAGAACGACTCCGCCTTGATCCGCCGGTCCGCAAACACGGCAAGAAGCATACCGATCGCCAGCGTTCCTACGATGTAGAGCACGCCGAAGATGACCATGTTCAGGCAAGACACCAGCCAGCGATGATCGGAAAAGAGCTTCACATATTGCTGGAAGCCAATCAGTTCGTAGGTTGGCATCAACGTGGATCGGGTCAGGGACATCCAGAATGTCCAGCCGATCGAGCCATAGAAGAACAGAGCTACGATCGCGAAGAAGACCGCCACGGTGACATCAGGCCGGAAGCGTTGCCGCCGGAGCCATGTATTCATGTTCAGTTACCTCACAAGCCATGGCGTCCCACCGGTGGGCTGGCCGGCCATGCAATGGTTGCGGGCCAGCGTCTCGCGCTGGCCCGAGTGACGATTACTCGCTCTGCAGGAGCGATATCAGGGCCTCGGCGCCCGCCTTCGGCGTCATTGACGGGTCGGTCCAGAACTGCGTTGCGATATCGTTTGCACGACCGCCGAGGTCGCCCGGCAGCGCATCGATGAAATCGGACCGCGACGCCAGGCGTGGCGAGGGCTTCGACGCCCTTTGCAGCGCACGCATCAAGTGATGAGGTATCGACGTCGAGGCGCGAGGGGATCGAGCCCTTCACTTCGGCAATCTTTGCTTCGACCTTCGTGTCCATGATCGTCTTGGCGAGAAGCGTCTGACCCGAAACACGATCTTCATCGGTGTTTTGCGGGAAGACGAAGACATCGACGAGGATCTGGTAGCCGAGCTTGCCGGGAACGATCATGCAGCCGAAGTCTTCGCCAGGCTTCTTGCCTGCGGCGATGAACTCACCGCGCGCCCAGTCACCCATGAGCTGCATGCCGGCCTTGCCGTTGATGATCATGTTGGTGGTGTCGTTCCACGACCGTCCCGGGCTTGAGGGGTCGACATAGGTCGAAATGCGCCGGTACATCTCGAAGGCCTGCTCGACCACAGGGGACTTCATCGCCTCGGGATCGCGCTTGACCACCAGCTGATTGTAGTATTCCGGTCCACCGACGGCGAGAATGAGGTCCCAGAGGATCATGGCCTCCTGCCAAGGCTCTCCACCGACGGCAAAGGCGGTCACACCGGCTGCCTTCAGCTTGTCGGCAACCGCGAACATCTCGTCGAGGCTTTTCGGCTCTTCAATGCCGTACTTGCTGAAGACTTCCTTCGAATAGTAGAGCCAGTTATCGGCATGGATGCCGACAGGCAGCGCCACGAGGTTGCCGTCGACGTTAAGCTTGTTCCAGACGATCTCCGGGATCTGCTTCTGCCACCCGCCTTCGGTGGCAAGGTCGTTGAGGTTGCGAAGCGAACCTGCACCGGCAAGATCGCGCATTGCCGAGTTCGGCGTCATCAGCAGCGCCGTGGGCGGCTCGCCGCCGGCGATACGGCTGGTTGCGGCAGCAAGAGCAGCATCGAAATCGGCCGAGGGACTGTCGATCCACTTGCCCCCACGCGCCTTGAACTCATCGGCGATCGCATGCATTGCCTTGGATTCGCTGGCGCTCGTCCAATATTGCTGCACATCGACGGTCTGGCCGAACGCTGCTGTCGAGGCGGCGAGCAGGCCGACGAGCGCGACCGTTGACGAGACGTATTTGAATTTCATGTTATTCCCCTTGCTTTTTTGATAGAGCCGGATGCGCCGGACTGGCCGGCGCATGCGTTGTCAGGCTGCGGTTGCGATCGCAGCGCTCATTTCCTTGTTGAGACTGTCAAGGAAGGCGGCCATGTCCGCCTTGGAGATCGAGTCGCCGGCGACCCACGCGACGGTGTTGTAGATGCCGAGGAAGGAACCTGCGCAGTAGGAGATCATCTTCTCGGCCTCATCGTCGCCCAGATCCAGTTGCTCCTTGAGGAACTGGCCGAAGCGCTTCCGGGCATAGTCCTGCTCGAGAACCAGGAACGGCTGGCTTTCAACATTCAGAATGCTCGATGGCAAGGCCGGTGCCTGAACGTCGAGCGTGACGTCGAGGCGCAAATCGCGCGAGGACGCACCGACTTCCATCGTCAGCTTTCCGGCGTCAAGCAGCCACTGGCGGTGATCCGGATCGTAGTAACGCAGGTCGCGCGCCTCGATCGTCACATCTACCCGCTTGGTCTGACCGGGCTCGAGGGCAACCTTGGCAAAGCCCTTCAATTCGCGGATCGGGCGGCTGAGGCGCGGATTGTGGGGACGGGCATAAACCTGGGCGATTTCCTTGCCCGCCGTGGTGCCCGTGTTGGTGACGTCGAACGACAGCTTGAGCGTGCTCGATGCATCGATCGTGGAGGCATCGACGGAAAGGTTCGCGTATTCGAACGTCGTGAAGCTGAGGCCGTAGCCGAACGGGAAGAGCGGCGCGAGCTTTCTCTTGTCATAAGAGCGATAGCCGACGTGAATGCCTTCGCTATAGATATGCCGGTTGTTCTCGCCGGGATAGGTGAGGAAGCCTGGCGTGTCTTCGAGCTGCATCGGGAAGCTGACGGTGAGCTTGCCGCAGGGATTTTGCTTGCCGAATAGCACATCAGCGACGGCCTTGCCGGCCCCCTGGCCACCGAAGAACGCGGCGAGCACCGAAGCTGCCCCATCGATCCACGGCATGACGACGGCGTCCGGCGTCGCAAGAATGACGGCGAACTTGCTGTTCCGCGTTGACAGCCGTTCGATCAGCGCATCCTGTCCTAGATCAAGATTGAGATGCGTGCGATCCGAGCCTTCACCATCATAGCCAACCTCGGTGTTGCCAAAGAACAGGACAACGTCGGCGGCATCGATCTCGGAAAGTGCCGCCTGTTCGGTTGTGCTGCCGTCCTCGAAGTCGGAAACCGCGTGGAAGGTCACGTGGACACCTGGGGCCATCTGGCGGATTTCATCGAGCGGGACGTCGATTTCCGTCGGACGGGTCGTCGCGCAACCCGACCCCTGGATGACAGGCTCGCGGGCGGCGGCGCCGATCACAGCGATCTTGCGAAGCTTGCCGGCATCAAGCGGCAGCAACTTGCTTTCGTTCTTCAGTAGAACAATGGATTCCGCGGCCATGCGCTGCGACAGCGCATGATGCTTCCTATAGTCTGCCGTTGCATTCGGGCGAATGTTGTTTCGAGCCAGCCGCACCAGCTTGAGCATGCGAAGGCAGGAGCGATCGAGGACGGCCATCGGCACGCGCCCGGCTTCCACGGCCTCAAGGAGTTCCTGCTTGCGGGCACCGCTTTCCGGCATGTCGAGGTCGTTGCCGGCGTTCAGCGAAGCCGGACGATCCTTGATGCCGTGCCAGTCGGACACGACGACACCGTCGTAACCCCATTCGTCGCGCAGCACTTCGGTCAGGAGCCAATGGTTTTCTGCCGCCTGCACGTCGTTCAGGCGGTTGTAGGAGCTCATCACCGTCCATGGATTGGATTTGCGGATCGCGCGCTCGAAGCCTGCGAGATAGACCTCGCGCAGGGCCCGCTCCTCGACCACCGAGCTCATCGTCGTGCGCTGAACTTCGGAATTGTTGCAGGCAAAATGCTTGAGCGACGCGCCGACCCCATTGTCCTGCATTCCACTGATGACGGCAGCGGCGATTTCGCCGGTCACGACAGGATCCTCGGAGTAGTATTCGTAGCTGCGACCGGCAAGCGGAGTACGACGGATATTGATCCCGGGGCCGAGCAGGATGTTGACACCGAACGCCTGGCATTCGGCCGCGAGCGCCTCACCCAATTCACGCGCGAGATCGACGTCCCACGAGCAGGCGAACGAGGAGCCATTGGGAAAGCAGGTTGCAGGGCGCGTTGTTCCGAACGCGGTCTCGACGCTCTCTGACGCGTCGGCATTCACCACACTCAGGAAGGCGGCAAGCTGGGTGTCGCTGTCTTGAGGACCATCGATCTGCTCTACGGAGTAACGCACGCCATACGTGCCGTCAGTCATCAGGACTTCCGGGATGTTGAGCCGATAATTGGCAGCTGTCCGCCACAGGCCATAGCCGCTGACCATCGCGACTTTCTCCTGCAGCGTCATCTGCTCGACGAGCTGTCCCAGTTCTTTATCCGAAATATTCCACGTCATAAATTTCATCCCATTGTGACAGACGCGCCGTCGGCCTTTGCAGGCCTCCTCGCCTGTGCGGCACCATCGACCGCATCAAAGAATGACCGATTGATGACACGGGAAACAGAAGTGATCTAGCCGCGAAACTTGCTCTAGATTTACGACACTTTTTGATGTTTATTGCCACCCGAACGGAGGGGGTAAGAATGAACATTGCCTATCTACGGCCAGATCCGAACCTAGATAATCGCAGCTGTGGCTACGAAAGCCACGCCCCGTCGGCCGAGGCCCACTGCCGCGCATTCGTTCATGGATACGCCGACGTGCCGTATCACTGGCATCGGGAGATGGAGATACTTTTCGTGCTGCGTGGCAGCTTCCGGCTGGTGGTCGATGGTCAATCCTGCGAGATGAACCAGGACGACATGATCATCATCAACGGCGACGTTCCCCATAATTCCACGTCAATTTCACGCGATGGGCTAGTGTGCGGCGTTCATCTCGACGTCGGTCATTTCGAGCGCATGGGACTGCCGTCCTTTGCCGCCCGTCAATATCTTTGCCGGACGTTTCTGCACAGCAAATCCTACATGAACCGCGTTGCCCCCCTCAAGGCGCTGATGGCGCGATTGATCCTCGACCAGACGAACCACGCCGAAGAATCGATGGCACGGCAGACGATCGCCAATCTTCTCGCCTGTTACATTTATCGCTGGATTCCGTATGAAGAGGCAGATGCGACGGTTGCGCAACTCCGCTCGGACAGCCGCCACCGCATCCTGCGGATCATGGATACGCTCAGCGAAAAGGACGAAAACCAGGATCTGAGCGAGATTGCCGATGCAGAAGGCCTGACGCTCAGCCACCTCTCCCGGCTCTTCAAGCGACACGTCGGCATCGGATATCGCGATTATTCGCAGAACCTTCGTCTGGATAACGCGGCCGAAGAACTGCGCACCACCGATCACACCATTGCCGTTGTCATGGAGAAAAACGGCTTCGGAAATCCTGCCGTGTTCTACAACAAGTTCCGCGGGCGGTTTGGCTCAAGCCCCGCGGAGTTCCGCCGCGGACGCCGTGCGCTGAAACCCCAAAGCCATCTGACGGAGGAGGACTCCCTCGAGGTGCAGAAGATTCTTTCGCTGCACGCCAGCGGCGTCGGGAAAGCCGCAGAACTCGCGGTCGGCCTCACCGCCGGCGGCAAGCGCCAGATCGTGCTGAGCGCACCGCACAATGCCAGTTTGAGCTAGCCTAGCGGTTCCATCCTTGCGCATGCTGTAGGAAGAGCCTCACAGCAATCTCCCGATACTAGCCCGAACGCCGTAGAGCTGACGACATCAGGCATCAAAGATGTGAAAATGGAAGGCGCCGATGCCCAGCAGGGCGTGTTGCGCGTCTGCGACATCCGTTCCGTCATAGTTGGCGCCGTCGAGATAGAGGTTGCGATCCGTAGCGGGCGTCCCGTCCCAGGCGTCGTTGAGGAAAGTGACGGCGACATCGTGGCCGCCGTTACCCCAGTCTCCCTGAACCAGCACCTGATCCGTCTGGCCGGATCCGTGCAGGGAGTGAGCCGTCTGGATCCCGCCGACCTGTGTTCCGTCGACCTCTACCCTGTATTGCGCGTCACCAAGATAAGCATCCTGGCTGATCGACAAGACAAGCTTGTGCGTACCGGCTCCGATCGTTGATCCATCGCCGGTCGGCGGCGTTGTGGTCGTAGGAGGCGGCGTGGCGGCAGTGTCGGGATTGGTGGGAGTACTCGTCGCAGTGCCGGTATCGGGAAGGTGGGAATAGGCCCTGATATAATCGATCTGCGATGAGATGGGCACGTTGGCGACATCCGCATTGTTGTTGGGATCGGCCTGTGTTGCCAGATCGGCCAACAGATACATCGGCCCATGCATGTCGCTCGGCGTGGGTTTTGATCCGACGAGCTGGCCGTCCACGTAGAAGCCGATCGTATCCTCGTTCCAATCCAGTCCGTAGGTATGGAAGCCGGATGGCTGCGGAAGCTCGCTATAAACCTGCAGGTTCTGTTGCCAGTTCTCGTTCGGTGCCGCATCGGTGGTGTGAATGCCGCTATAGATGCCCTTTTCAAAGCTTCCGTAATTCTCGACGACATCCAGTTCCTGCCAGTGCCCGGCATTGTTCGGGTCGGCTATCGCATGGTCGGGTAGCAGCCAGAATGCATTCCAAGCGCCCGCAAGGTTCGAGAAGTCAGCGCGGATCTCGAAGTAGCCGTAGGTTTGTGAAAAATGCCCCTGCGTCGTGATCAGGCCGGATTCCCAGCTGCCCGGAAAGCCCGATGCCGTGCGGTCAGGCACGGCCGTGATCGTCAGCACCCCATTGCTTACATTGAACGGATCATAGCCTGAGGCCGGATCGACAAATGACGAATGGCCAAAGCCGATATCGGAGTTGGCGTCAAAGCGCCATTGCGGCCGAATATCCGCCCAGGTCGTGCCGTCTCCCGTCTGAGAAATGCTGCGACTGTTGAACTCGTCGTCAAACGTCAGCTGGTATTTGCTAAGATCGATCGCAGACAATTTCACCTCCATGACAAGTGAACTGGTCCGAATGCTCCGCTATGCGAACAGAAAATCGTCGGCCATCAGGGCGTGCTGGCTGTGAACGACCACACCGCCGGTACCGAATGAAATCGTGCTTTCATGCGTTGTCGGGTCGAAGGCCGAGATAAAATCAAGCGCGCTGAAATCCGTGATCCCCAGCGCCGATACGTCGATGTGGTCGATGCCCCAATTGTGTCCCGCGCCGTGATCGCCTTGTCCGAAATCCTCAATTCTGTCGTTGCCATTGTTCGGCTTGAAGACGAACGTATCGTTTCCGCCCCTGGCGTGGCCAATCATGACCTGTGCGTCACCCCACATGTCGTCATTGCCGTTACCGCTGATCAGAGTGTCGTCGCCACCTCTGGCGTAGCCGGACATAGTCTGGGCATCGCCGATAAGAGTGATCGTTCCCTGCAGGTGGCGGACGGCATCGACGTTGAGGACGTCGTCGCCTCCACGCGCATGGCCCGACATCGTTTGCGCGTCGCCCACGATCAGATCGCCGGCATTCTGCTGTGCTCGGACGAAAAGACTGTCATTGCCGCCGCGAGAATGGCCCGACATGGTCATCGCGTCACCATAAGCCAGAACCGCGCCGACCGACGCGACGTTCATCGTGTCGTCTCCACCAATGGCCCGATCACCTAGGTTGCCTCCGGCATCGCCGAAGAATGTTACGCTATCCTCTAGGCCGGTGTTCAGCGCGTCGTTGCCGCCATGGACGTGACCGTACATATTGCGGCCCGCGTCACCGTAGAAGGTGACAAAGCCCTCGGAACTGCCATCCGTGACTGTGTCGTTGCCGCCGATGGCGCGATCCCGCATGTCGCGGCCAGCGTCTCCATAGATCGTGAAGATGTTCTGAAAGGCAGAGAGGCTAAAGGTATCATCGCCACCCGCGCCGCAGCCAACTATGTCCTGGCCTGAGTCACCATACATGGCAACCGTGATGTTGCTGGAACTCGCGGCCGCGTTGAACGCGTCGTTTCCGCCTGTTGCATGGTCCGCTATGTTCTTGACGGCGTCGCCAAAGAAGCTGCCCGATCCGCTTATCGCCAGTTGATCGTTGCCGCCCGTGGAATGGTCCAGAAGGCTCCTTCCGGCATCGCCGTAGGCAATCGTCGTCGTATCCGGCGGCGCCAGGATATCGTCGGTGCCGACCTGATGGTTGATTAAATTCCCTGCTGTTATCGGAATTCGCTTAACCATCCCGGCCTCCTTCGAGCTGAAATGACGTGTTAGCCTGCGATCGACTGCCCCTAAAATCAATAGGCAAAATGGGCTCGCCTGCTATCCGGCTGATCCCGCACGCTAACTTTTTCCGTGTACCTTGACCTCACACACGCGAATTCGCATGGTGCGGCATCATTCCTCCCGAAAGGCTCTGGCCATCTGGTCCTTCATCGGCTTCGTCAGATAGGCGAGAACGGTTCTTTCACCTGTTTGCAGGAAGGCTTCGACCGGCATGCCGGCGACCGCAGTCAGCTTGCCGAGACGGTTCCACTCCTCTTTCGATATGCTGGCGCGAAGCACATAGTAGCTCGCGCCGGAATGCTGGTCGGTGGTGAGCTCCGCCGAGATCTTGGTGAGCTGCGCGTTGAGCTGGGGCGTGTCCTGTTGATTGAACGCTGAAAACCGCAACATGACCGGCTGCCCGACGCTCACCTGATCTATATCCTGCGGCGAAAGTTTGAGTTCGGCAACGAGCGCGTCCTGATCCGGAACGATCTGCATGATGGTATCGCCCGGCGATATGACCGCGCCGGGTGCATGCACGCTCAAATGGTCGACGATGCCCGCTTGCGGCGCTGTGATATCGACCCGTTTCAGGTCGTCCTGTGCAGCGACCAGCCGTTCCATGAATTGGCCGGTGTCGCTTTGCGCCTGGCGCAGCTGGTCGGACACCTCCGCGCTGTGATCATCGTCAATCTGGGTGATCTGCAATTCCGTCTCGGTCACCTTGCCCTTGGCCTGAGCGATGCTCGATACGAGATTGCCTAGCTCCCCTGTGAGGCTGGCGCTCTCGCGCTGCAGGGCGTAGACCTTCGCCGCCGGGACAATCCCCCTGTCGAACAGCCCCTGCAGGCTGGAAAGCTCCTTGTTGATCAGATCGATCTCGATGCGTTTGCCGCCCTCTTGTGCGGCGAGACCATCGGCCTCCTGGTTCAACTGCTGGATCCGCTCTCGGAGCTGCGATTTGCGGCTTTGCCTTGACGCCAATCGGTCGTCGAAGAGGCGCTTCTCGCCCGCAATCGTGCGTTCGACCTCATCTTCGCCGGCGCGCGACATCAAGCCTGTCGGAAAGGCAATCTCCGGCGCATCGTCGCGTTCGGCAAAGAGCCGCGCCGTCCGCGCCGAGAGTTCATCCAGACGCTTCCGGATGATGGCGAGACTGGCGAGCGTCTGGGTGTCGTCCAGATGGATCAGAAGCTGGCCTGCCGCGACACGGTCGCCATTCTTCACGCGAATGTCGCCGACAATTCCCCCTTTAAGATGCTGGACCGGCTTGACATAGCTGTCGACAACGAGCGATCCGGGGGCGATGACGGCGCCCGAGATCTGCGTAGTCGCGGCCAGGCCTCCCATCACGCCGACGAGAAGGGCTATCGTGCCAAGCGCTACGGCCGAAAGCCGTCGCATCGAACGTTCGCTCGGTGACAGCTTGTCCGTGCTCATGATCCGGTGTCCTCGCCGGCGAGTTTCAGCCTGATCGCGCCTTGCTTGATCGGGGGTCTGACCGGGTTTCCGATAATCGTGTCTTTCGGCCCGAAGGCCTGCAACCGGCCCTCGACGATAACCATCAGTGTGTCGGCCGCTGCCAAGGCGCTCGGCCGATGGGCGATGACGACGGCGATCCCGCCCCGTGCGCGCACGTTCAGCAGCGCCTGGGTGAGGGCCGCATCGCCCTCGCTATCAAGGTTGGAATTAGGTTCATCGAGCACCACCAGGAATGGCTCGCCATAGAGTGCGCGGGCCAGTGCGATACGCTGCCGCTGTCCCGCCGAAAGCCGAGAGCCACCCTCACCGATCATCGTGTCGAAGCCCTGCGGGAGCTTTACGATCATGTCGTAGACACCCGCCGCCTTCGCAGCGCCGACGACCAATTTCGATGAGGGCTCCTTTTCAAACCGGGCGATGTTGTCGGCAATCGAACCGTCAAACAGGCTGACATCCTGCGGGAGATAGCCGAGATTGCGCCCGAGCTTCGCCGGATCCCATTGCGAGAGCGCGGCATGGTCGAGGCGGATGGAGCCGATCGCGCTGGGCCAAATGCCGGTGATCGCGCGAGCAAGCGACGACTTTCCCGAGGCGCTGGGTCCAATAACGCCGAGAACGGTCCCGGCCGAAACCTCGAACGAGAAGTTGCGGAGGATGAGCTCACGACTGCCCGGAGGCGCGACGCTCAAATTCTCCACCGTCAGTTTCGACCGCGGCGCCGGCAAGCTCACGCTTCGGCTCTCTTCAGGAAGAACCTCCAGCAACCTGACAAGCCGCAACCAGCTTTGCCGGGCAGCGACGAACCCCTTCCATTGGCCGATTGCGAGTTCGACGGGCGCGAGCGCGCGACTGACAAGGATCGAGCTTGCAATCATGATCCCGCCGGTCGCCTCCTGCCGGATGACCAGAATTGCGCCGACCGCCAGCACGGCGGACTGCAGCATCAGGCGCAGGATGCGGGATGTGGTCGTCAGCGTGCCGATCACATTGCCGGCTGCGAGCTGGTTTGCCATATAGGCGCCATTGATATCGGCCCATCGATCCGTCATGCGGCCGACGAAACCCATGGCGACCACCGCTTCCCAGTTCCTTCGCACGCCCTCGGCAAAGGCAAGGCGCGTGGCTGAATGCCTGGCAGCGTCGGCGGCCGGTCGTTGTGACAGGATTTCAGCCAGAACCGCTAGACCCACGAGGACGATGGCGCCACAGGTCGCGGTAAACCCGATCCAGAAGTGGAACAGGAAACACAATCCGAGGTAAAGCGGTATCCAGGGCAGATCGAACAGTGCGATTGGACCGGCGCTGGCAAGAAAGGAACGGACCTTGTCCAGATCGCGAACCGACTGCATTCCATCACCGGGCACCGATGCCAACCGCTGTTGAAGCATCAGCGAACCGAAGATCTTGCTGTTCATCCGTTCATCGAGCGTCACGCCGACGCGTGCCAGCAGCATCGAACGCAACAGCTCCAGAATACCCTGAAACACGAAGAGGCTCGCGGCGATGATTGCTATGCCGACCAGTGTCGAGACGCTGCGACCGGGAATGACGCGGTCGTAGACCTGAAGCATGAAGAAAGAGCCCGTCAGCGCCAGTACGCTGATCACCGCGCTAGCAAGCGCGATGCTGAAAAATACTCTTCGCAACGACGCAAGCATCGCCAGCAGAAATGTCCGAGGCAGTTCTTTCGATGGCTCGACCACGCAGCTGCACTCCTTCATTCATCGCCGCCGCTAGGCGGACATATTCGCGATGGAGGTCGTCGACGGCCGGATGGGAAGTGATCAAACAGCCGTCCCTAGCATGGCAAGTGGCTCAGGCATCATTAAAGAGACCGAAGCCACCGCAAGAGCTAGAACTGCAACAACAGCACTTGTCTGCTGTTGGCCAAGACGATGACAGCCGGTCCCACCCTTGTCAACCGGACTGCATGGGTGCCTGCCACGTCTTGTGGTGTCGCCGGCGACGCTGCGGTGGAGGCCAACTCTGGTTCAGCGAGGCTGTCGGCGCCCCGACGATGCAAGTTGCGTCACGACTAGCAGATGACGAGCTTTCGGCCATTGGAGGCCAATCCCTACTCCCAGCCAAACACACTCGATCGCCAACCTTGGTCGACTGCGTTAGAACTGTGGTCGAAGCAGAGGCCCGCGCCCAATACGACTTTGGAGACCTCACGTATTATTCGTCGAAACGCCATCGTCATTCGTCTGCCTCTCCTTGTGCAAAATTGTTCTGGCGCGGACATAAAAGCGAAGTCGTCTGGCGCGACTGTTTGACCTGACGGCACGCCAGGGGAAGTTTTCGTTGGCCTGCCCGAAAAACCGCAGAACTCGCCTAAAATAATTGCCTTTCGCGACTGGCCCGGCCCACGAGCGTCATGCAAGAGATTTCGTCGCAAACGCTGCATGTGTGGAGATTAAGGCTTGATACCGGCGTACCCCAGCGGTACCGCGTTGAGACACAACATTCTCCAGGATTCCATTATGCTTGTCAGCGAATATACGATCCCCGGCGTCCATGTCCGTGACCACCTTGTCGATGTGCCGCTCGATTGGAAGAAGCCGGATGGCGCGACGATCAAGGTGTTCGCACGCGAAGTCTGCGATCCCTCGCGCAAGAAGGAAACGCTGCCTGTGTTGCTGTTTCTGCAGGGCGGCCCGGGCGGCAAGTCGCCGCGTCCGGTGGGTGGCGGTCCATCGTGGCTAGGCGAAGCGCTCAAGAACTACCGCGTCGTCCTGCTCGACCAGCGCGGCACCGGCAAAAGCACCCGCATCGAGAGCGCCACGATGGCGGCGTTTGCCGATGGAAATGCTGGAGCTCTTTATCTCAGCCACTTCCGCGCCGACAGCATTGTCGCCGATTGCGAGCATCTCAGGAAGACCGTGTTTGGTAGCGCTCTTTGGGAGACGCTGGGCCAGAGCTACGGCGGCTTCCTGACCCTGACCTATCTGTCGAGGGCACCCGAGGGGCTGGCAGCCTGCTATGTTACGGGCGGCCTTGCGGGACTTTCAGCAACGGCGGACGATGTTTACAGACGCACCTATCCGCGTGTCGCAGCCAAGAACCGCGAATACTACGCGCGATACCCCGCCGATCGCGACCGCATCGGTCGGATCGCGGACAAGATTGCGGCGGAGGATATCCGCCTTCCGGATGGCGACCGGTTGACGATCCGCCGATTGCAGACTGTCGGCATCGATTTCGGCATGGCGCCGGGATATGAGAGTATCCACTGGTTGATCGACGAGGCATTCTCCGACCACGAGGAAACACGCTTCTCCGACGCTTTCCTGGCGTCCATCATGTCGCTCACCTCCTATGATGGCAACCCGATGTTCGCCGCCTTGCAGGAGAGCATCTACGGCCAAGGCTCGGGTGCAACCGGTTGGGCTGCCGAACGGGTACGTCTCGAATTCTCAGCATTTGGCGAAGGAAGCCGGCCGCTGCTCCTGACCGGCGAAATGATGTATCCGTGGATGTTCGAGGAAATCCGCTCGCTGCGGCCGTTCCATGACGCGGTCGAGGCACTTGCGCGCTACGACGAGTTCGAGCCGCTCTACGATCCTGCTCGATTGGCATCGAGCGAGATCCCGGTGGCCGCAGCCGTCTACTTCGACGACATGTATGTCGATGCCGAACTGTCGCTGGAAACTGCCAGAGATGTCGGCAATGTCCAGGCTTGGGTGACCAACGAGTTCGAACATGACGGCGTCCGCCAGTCTTCGGCCGTCTTCTCGCGCCTCCGCCAGATGGTGCGCGAGCGGGGAGGCCCACTGGGCTAGAACCAGGAATGACCTGTTCTGGTCGGCAACTATGCCGGCCAGAACGCTTCTAGCTGTTCATCCCTGACGCCATCAGGACGAAAGCGAACGGCCCCCAGCTGGGTCGAAAAGGTGCATGCGGTTCATGTTGAAGGAAAGCGGCATGCGCGAACCCGGGCGCGGCTCGCTTTCCGGATCGACATTGGCGCAAAGGCTGACCGGCCCGATATTGAAGTAGATCATCGTTTCCGGGCCCAGTGGCTCAACGAGGTCGATATTCGCCTCTACCGTTTCAAGACCGGGTTTCTGCGTAAAGCTCGATATCGATTCAGGCCGGATTCCGAATACGACCGGCTTGCCTGCGTGCTGCTTGTATTCGGTAGTCCGGGATGCGGGAACGGCAAGCCGGCTGCCATCATCCAGAACGACAACCAGCCCGTCTCCAGCGCTCTCAAGCTTCGCGTTCAGGAAGTTCATCGACGGCGAGCCGATGAACCCTGCCACGAACTGACTGACCGGACGATGGTACAGCTCCTGCGGCGGCCCGGCCTGTTCGATGATGCCGCCGTTCATCACGACAACACGATCGGCCATGGTCATCGCCTCGACCTGGTCATGGGTGACATAAACAGTCGTCGTCGGAAGCAATTGGTGCAGGCGCTTGATTTCGGTACGCATCTGGACGCGCAGCTTGGCGTCAAGATTGGAAAGCGGCTCGTCGAACAGGAAGACCTTCGGGTTGCGTACGATGGCACGCCCCATGGCGACACGCTGACGCTGCCCGCCCGAAAGCTGGCCGGGACGCCGCGACAGGAGTTCGGTGATGTGCAGCGTCTCGGCGGCTCGCTTGATGCGCTCGTCAATCTGCGCCTTGGGGAGCTTCTGCTGCTCCAGACAAAACGAGATGTTTTCCCTGACACTCATATGCGGATAGAGCGCATAGTTCTGGAAGACCATGGCAATATCGCGCTTGCCTGGGCCGAGCCGATTGACGACCTGATCGCCGATGACGATATCGCCACCGGTGATATGTTCCAGGCCGGCGATCATGCGCAGCGTCGTCGACTTGCCGCAGCCCGAGGGACCGACGAAAACAACAAACTCGTTGTCCTCGATCGTAAGGTTAATGCCGCGCACGGCTTCGTAGATGCCGTAGGATTTGACTATATTGCGAAGTTCAAGGCGAGCCATCGTGTCCCCCTACTTCTCGTGCAGCCAGACGGCCATGGCGCCCGGCTCTCTGTTGGCCCAGAGGTGATACGGGATCGCCTTGAAGCGCGTCGGCTTGAGCGCCGGCGGTTGCGTGCGATAGAGCGTCTCCTGCCAGTCGGATGCGTCGGCTTCGAGTGCATCGCCTTCAAGGACGGTAGCCCCACCAAGAAGCGCCTCGTCGAAGCTTGCGGTGATCTCACCCTCAGTCGGCAGTCTTAGCCGTTGCGGTTCGGTGCCAAGATCGGCTTCTTCCACGCAGAAGATCACCGGGCCGCGTCGCAGTGCAAAGCGACCGTTGTCTTCCGTCGCCGCGGGATGGGCATAAAGGCGGTCGACCGGCATGTCGAAAGCCAGCCTGATCGTATCGCCGTCCTTCCATTCCCGTTCGACCGCCGCGTAGCCCTTGGCGACATCGAGCTTGGTGGCCTCGCCGTTGACGAAGATACGAGCATCGCGGCACCAGCCCGGAATGCGAAGCCGCAAGGTGAAGCGCTTTGCCTGATCGAGGCCAAGCGAGATGGCGACGTCGCCGTTCCACGGATATTGGCTCTTCTGCCGCAGGCGCAGGAAGGCATTGCCGACGGAAAGTTCAGCCGTGTTCTCACCGTAGAGATGGATCGCCACCTCATCGGCCTTGGTGGAATAGAAATACTGGCCGAGCGACGTGATGAACCGGGCGATGTTGGTCGGGCAGCAAGGGCAATAGTGCCACTTCCAGCGACGGTTTTGCCCATGGCTCTCCAGGACGTTCTCGTAGAAATAATGCTCGCCGTCGCGCGAAATTCCGGAAAGGGCGCCGTTATAGAGCACCGTCTCGAGCTTGTCGGTGAATTTGCTGTCGAGCTCGATCTGGGCCATGCGGTGGCTGAAGAAGCCAAGCGCTACAGCCGCGCAGGTTTCCGCATAAGCGGTCTCGTTCGGCAGATCGTATTCGCGCGTGAAGCCTTCGTTGGAGGCCGAGGGGCCAAGGCCGCCGGTGACATAAAGCTGGCGTCCGACCAGATTGTCGAACAGCCGGTCACAGGCGCTCTTCAGGCTTTCATCGTCATTCTCGAAGGCAAGATCCGCCATGGCGGAAAACAGGTACATCGCGCGCACGGCATGACCGACAACCTGGGTCTGTTCCCGCACCGGCATATGGGCCTGGCTGTAGGCGTAGGTCTGGAAGACGTAGCTTGCGGGATCCTCGCCACGCTTGCGCGCTTCTTCGTCGTAGTAGGAGGGCATCTGGCCGCGCTCGTCGACAAAGTAGGTCGCCAGCTTCAGGTGGCGCGGATCCTTTGTCACGCGGTAGAGCTTGACGAGTGCGAGCTCGATCTCCTCGTGCGCATCATAGCCGCGAAGCTTGCCCGGCTCGCGACCGAACGTATCGATGATATGATCGACAGCACGGATCATTACGTCGAGGAATCGGCGCTTTCCCGTCGCTTCGAAATAGGCGACGGCTCCTTCGAGGAGATGGCCCATCGAATACATCTCGTGAAGATCACGCAGGTTGGTCCAACGGTTTTCCGGCTCGCGGCGGATGAACCAGCTGTTCAGATAGCCATCGGCCATCTGGCCGTGTTCGAGTTTCTCGACGATCGCATCGATCTTCGCCTCGACATCAGGGTTGGGATTGTTCTTCAGCGTGTAGCTGGCAGCCTCGATCCACTTGCCGAAATCGGAATCGAAGAAGTGCTGCATCGACAGGCCGCTTGGCTGGATCGGGCGGGCGAGCGGGCCGGCAGGCTTGTCAAAATCGAGAACTTCAAGGAAGCCTTCCTCGCCCAGCCGCATGTGCTGGGTCGGAATGGTGACGTCGCGGACGGTGTCCGTCCAGCTTTTCCAGAAACCGCCGTCGAAGGTGACGCGGGCGTGGTCGGCCGGAACGTAGCGGTCGATCGGCAACCGCGGCTGTGCTTTCTGGGCATTAGACATGAAGACTCCTTGAGCGGACGGACCGCTTCTCATTTCACGGCGCCGGCCGTCAGGCCGCGCACATAATAGCGTTGCAGAAGAAGGAAGAGGATGATGCAGGGGATCATGGTGACCGCGATGCCGGCCTGCAATGCGCCCCAATCGATGATGCCGTAGAGGCCAGACGACACGTTCACCAGCATAATCGGCAGGGTGAACTTGTTCTGGTCCGACAGGAAAATGAGCGCGGCCAGGAACTCGTTCCACGAATTCAGGAAGGCGAACATCGCTACCGTCGCTACACCAGGCAAGGCGATCGGCAACATGATGCGCCGCAGGATCGTCGCCTGCGAAGCGCCGTCGATGCGCGCCGCCTCGATCAGCGCCTTGGGCACGGCATCAAAGGCATTGCGCATCATGAAGACGGAGAATGGCAGCTGGAACGTGACGTAGATCAGGACCAGCCCGAACAGGCTGTTCTGCAGGCTGAGCATCTTCAGGATGAGGAACAGCGGCGTCAGGATCGACTGAAACGGGATCATCATCGTCGCCATGATCAAGACGAACAGCATCGACTGACCGGGGAACTTGAACTTGGAAAAGCCGTAGCCGGCAGGCACCGCGACAATGATTGTCAGTAGCACGGTGCCGACAGCGATCAGCACCGAATTGCCCGCGTAGACATACCATCCGGCACCGACATGTTCGAGGCGGCGGTAGTTTTCCAGCGAGAAGGTCTTCGAGAACAGTGCGGCCGGATTGGCGAGCGCTTCCGCAGCTGGCTTGAACGAATTCGCCAGCGACCAGACGATCGGCATGATGAAGAAGATAGCAAACAGGATCGAAGCGAGCAGGAAGAGCAGGTAGCCTGCCTGGCCGCCGCGCGGGTTGCTGCTCGGATTGGATTGGGTGGAGGTCATCAGCCTTCCTCCGCGCGTTCGCGCAACAGCACGAATTGAATGGCACTAATGGCAACCAGAACGATCAGCAGAGCAAAGGAAAGCGCAGAGCCGTAACCGAGCCGGTAGGACGAGAAAGATGCGAGGTAGATCGAGAACACAGCAGAGATCGTGCTGTTTTCGGGGCCGCCTTGCGTGATGATGAAGAACTGGTCGAAGGCGAGCATCGACGAGGTAACGTTGAGGACCAGGGCCAGCACAAGCGAATTGCGCATGAGCGGCAGCGTGATCCGGCGAAAGCGACTGAGGACGCTGGCACCGTCGATCTTGGCAGCCTCGATCACGTCGTTGGAAATACCCTGCAGACCGGTCAGCAGAATGACCATGGTGAAGCCCGCGGTCTTCCAGACGACCATCAGGATGATCACCGCAAGCGCCGGCCAGAAGCTTTCAAGCGGCCGGGGTGCTGCGCTGATAAGGCCGATGCCGCGCAGGACCTGGGCAAAGACGCCGCTATCCGGGTTGAGCAGCCACATCCAGAGCGTGGATGCCGCGCCAAAGCCGATGACAACCGGCATGAAGAAGATCGTGCGGAAGACGCCGGCAGATCGCAGCGGGCGATCGACAAGCAGCGCCAGGGGAAAGGCAACGGCAAAGATCGCGGCCGTTACCAGCACCGTGTAGAGCATGGTAAAGCCCAGCGAGTGCCAGAGCTGCATATCGCCAAGGAGTTCACCGTAGTTGGCAAAGCCGATGAATTTCTTACGCCCAAGCAGGGGCCAGTTGTAGAAGCTCATCCATATCGTCATGGCGAGCGGAACAAGAAACAGCACCAGGATAAACAGGAAGCCGGGCAGGATGAATGCCAGTCCAAGCCAGCCCTGCGGCTCCGGTTCCCCGGAAATCGGCTGTTTCATATCCTTTGTCGGGGTGTTGACCACAATCATTCCTCGAAGAACTCGAAAATGCGCATCAGCGATTGGAGAAGTGCGGGGCGGAAGGCCCACCCCGCACTCAGCCGTTACGGATTGGTGCGATCGAGGATCTTGGTGAAGTCGTCCTGCGCCTTCTTGATCGATCCATCGACGTCATCGCCGAAGATCGTACCCTGGATCAGGTTCAGGAACGGGCCGGTGCGGCTGACAAACAGCTCATCCGACGAGAAGGTGTAAGGCGTGCGGGCCTTCGCCAGGATGTCATAGGCAATGAGGTTGCGCTGGTCGAACTTCGCGTAGGCTTCCTTGGCCAGATCCGTGCGCGACGGCATGCCGGATTCCTGCGTGATATAAACCTGCTGCTCGGGCTCCATGTAGAACTTCACGAAGTCGAGGGCGACCTTCTTCTTTTCCTCGCTGAGGCCCTTGATGAGCGCCAGAGTATCGCCGCCGGCAAAGCTCGACGCGCCGCCCTTCGGGCCGGGGATCGGAGCAACCGCGAACTTCACATCAGGATACTTGCTGGTCAGCAAGTTGACGATATAGGAGCCAGTCATGAGGATGCCGACCTTGCCCGATGCGAAGGCCTCGACGGCGTTGTTGCCGTTGCCCGAGCGCGAGGTCGGGTGGATGGCGCCGGACGTCCACATGTCGCGATAAGCCGCAACGGTATCACGCAACGCCGGCGTATCGACGGTCGCGGTGCGGCCGTCATCGCTCAGCACATCGGCGCCGGCAGCCCAGAGATGCGGCAGGAAGTCGTAGATCAGCCAGCTGCCGGAATTGGCGACGAAATAGAAGCCGTAGGTTTCCTTGTCGAGCGCGTGGATCTTCTTGGCGTCGGCGGCAATCTCCTCGAGGGAGGCCGGCGCCTTGTCCGGATTGAGACCCGCCTTCTTGAAGAGGTCCGTGTTGTAGGCAATGATCGAAGCGTCAGGCAATGCTGGCACGCCGTACACCTTGCCGTCATAGGTCGCCAGGCGAATATGCGAGGGGCTGAGTGCCGCGGCGTATGGAAGGCCCTTCACGAAATCGCTGATGTCTTCAAGGCTGTCGTTTGCGGCAAAGGTCGGGAGATAGATGAGGTCGAGGACCGCGCCATCAGGCGCTGCGCCGCCGGCGATCGCGGCGCCGAGCTTCGGCACCATCTGCTCAGCGGTGATCTGGGTCACATTGACCTTGTCGGAATGGGCGGCGTTGTATTTCTCGGCCAGTCCCTGGAGCACTGCCCCCGATGATGTGCGCACCCATAGCGTGATTTCTTCAGCGCTGGCGAGAGAAGTGCTCGCCAACAGTGCGACAGCTGCAATCGTAGTTTTTAGACGGTACATGCGGGTTCCCCTTCTCTTATGGGAGGCTCCAGGACCTCAAGACAACGGCAACGTTAGATGAGAAAATACTTTATGTCGACAGTGCGACAGGTCGCGAAGCGTTGTTTTTGATAAAACCTTTTATCTCCTATATTTTTTCTGTTAAAAGGTTTTATCAACGAGACTAGGAGTACCGAACTTTGAGCAGTCCGGACGACAAACGGCGAACAATCCGCGATGTGGCTAAAGCGGCAGGCGTCAGCATTTCAACTGCGTCAAACGCGCTGAACGGTATCGGCCGGACGAACGCTGAAACTCGCGAAAAGGTCAAGCGCGTCGCCGACGAGCTTGGTTTTCGACCGAATGCACTCGCGCGTGGGTTGCTGACAAAGCGCAGTCATGCCATCGGAATGCTGACGAACGATACCTATGGTCGACTAACGCTGCCGATGGCCGCCGGCGTCTCGGAAATCCTCGTGGATCACGGCGTCTCGCTGTTCCTCTGCGCGACCAACAACGATCCACGGCTCGCCAAGCTCCATCTTGATGCATTGCTGGACCGCCAGGTCGATGGGATCATCTTCACCGCCACGCGGATCGATCTTGAGCCGCCACCTGAGCTCCTGAAACTTGGGATTCCTGTCATCTACGCATTCGCGCAAGGGCCTGCCGATAGCGTCAGCTTCCATCCCGATGATGCCCAAGGGGCCCGCATCGCCGTGCAACATCTCCACACCTTGGGCAGGTCGCGCATTCTGCATATCACCGGAGAACAGAATTACCTCGCTGCGCGCATCCGTGCAGACGCCTACAGGGAACTTGCGGGGCCTTCCGGCCAAGTGATGTTCGGTGAGTGGTCTGAAGAGTGGGGGCACTCCGCAATCGATACGGTCTATTCCCAATCGGGCCCGAAACCCGATGCAATCTTCTGTGGGAGCGACGAGATTGCCCGCGGGGTCATCGATGCGCTTCGCGATCGAGGGGTTTCGATCCCCGACGACGTCGCGGTCGTTGGCTTCGATAACTGGGAAGTCGTCTCGAAGCAGACGCGACCGCCGCTGACGACGATCGACATGGAACTCAAGGAGCTCGGCCATCGGGCCGGCCTGGCGATCCTTGGGCTTTCTCGCCGCGAGAAGCTTGAGCCCGGCATCGTGCGGCTGCCTTGCAGCCTCGTTGCACGAGGATCAGCGTGACGCACGCGAAGGCTTTGGCCTCGCCAGATATATTTAGTGCCCCAACGCATCCAAGTCTCTAAGTCGCGCAATTGCGTCGGCGATCGCGGCTCGAGATGATCGATTTGCCTGGCATTGACCGTTTTGCCGCGCCTTCGAATTCCTTCGGCATTTTTCAGTCTGGATCAACGCCCTCCATATCGAGAGCTCGCTCTTCGATGACCCCAATAACCACCGATCACTCCAATAGGCTCGATGATTATTACGCATAGCGGAATGATGAACTGCAGAATTTGCCAATTCAAACCATAGGGCAAGTACATCATCTTACTCCCGCGGATCGGGAATGGACCCGACCGGCACTCGCAGGGAGCACATCATGAAGCTTTATCATCATCCGCTGTCGGGCCACGCGCACCGGGCACGGCTATTCCTTTCGCTGCTAGGAGTGCAGCATGAGCTTGTTGAAATTGACCTCGCTTCCGGTGCACACAAGACGCCGGAATTCCTTGCCATGAACCCGTTCGGTCAGGTGCCGGTGCTTGAGGATGAAGGCATCTTCGTTTCGGATTCCAACGCGATCCTGATCTACGCGGCGAAGAAAGCCGGTCGGACGGACTGGCTGCCGGAAGATCCAGCGGGCGCCGCTGCCGTTCAGCGTTGGCTCTCGGTTGCGGCCGGCGAAGTCGCCTACGGCCCGGCCGCGGCGCGCCTGATTACCGTATTCGGCGCCAAGTTCAATCCTGAAGAGGTTATCGGTCGCGCCCATACGTTGCTTGGCAGGATCGAAAGCCAGCTTGCCGGTCGTGACTGGCTTGTCGCCGACCATCCGACGATCGCGGATGTCGCCATCTACAGCTACGTAGCGCGCGCCCCCGAAGGGAATGTCGACCTGTCGGGCTATCCTGCTGTGAACGCCCTTCTGCGCCGCGTGGAAGCCCTGCCGGGCTTTGTCGATTTCGTTCAAACGCCGGTTGGCCTCGCGGCAGCCTGATCTCCGCTCCGGCGCCTTTGCACCCACGCTTGCTGCGATTCGAAGGAGATGGAAATGGGCGAAGATCTGAAAAAACTGCCGGTATGGCACGAGGGCGAAACCTTCCTGCAGGAGAAGCTGGGCGTTGCCGAGCGCATGGCCGCTGTCGGCCAGCGCGTGATCCGCGACTTCATGCCCGACCAGCACCGGGATTTCTTCGCCCAGCTTCCTTTCATCGTTCTTGGCAGCGTCGATTCCCGGGGCGACGCCTGGGCGACCTTTGTCGAGGGGCGTCCGGGGTTCATGACCTCGCCCTCGCCGACGGTGCTGGACATTACTGCGCGCACAGATCCAAGCGACCCTGCCAGCGAAGGCATGACGGACGGCAGGCCGGTCGGTCTGCTCGGCATCGAAATGCACACGCGCCGCCGCAACCGGATGAATGGCGTCGCATCCACTGACGCTCGCCGCATCCGCGTCGATGTCGACCAGAGCTTTGGAAACTGCCCGCGTTACATCCAGTTGCGGGATTTCGAATTTGCTCGCGAACCTGGGCAGGCGTTCCCGGGCGTCATCGAAGAGCTTCCCGTCCTCGACGCTCGCGCGCGGTCCATGATCGAGGGTAGCGACGCTTTTTTCGTCGCGTCCTACGCCGATCGCGAATACAGGCGGCAGGTCGATGTTTCGCATCGCGGCGGCAATGCAGGTTTCGTTCGCGTAAGCGAAGATGGCACGCTGACGATCCCGGATTTCGACGGCAACCTGTTCTTCTCTACGCTCGGGAATATCCTGCTGAATGGCAAGGCCGGTCTTCTCTTCGTTGATTTCACGAACGGGGACGTGCTGCAGATGACAGGCGACGCCGAAGTCGTTCTCGACTCGCCTGAAATTGCAGCCTTTCAAGGCGCCGAACGTCTCTGGACATTCAGGCCTCGCCGTATCGTACGCCGGTCCGAAGCGCTGGCGCTCCGCTGGAAATTCCAGACGGACGGCTGGTCGCCAAACTCGGCGATGACGGGCAACTGGACACAGACCGCGGAGCGCATGCGCGCGGCAGAACTCGCCACGACATGGCGCCCCCTGACGGTCACGAAGATCGTCGAGGAGAGTGCAACGATCCGATCGTTTCACCTGCAGCCGCGCGATGGGGCGGGATTGCTGCCGCATGTCGCCGGCCAGCACCTGCCGATCCGGGTCATACCTCCGGGGAGCGACAGGCCGGTCATCCGCACATACACCCTATCGGTCGCTCCCTCAGATGGCCTCTATCGCATCAGTGTAAGACGGGATGGGCTGGTATCGCAGTTCCTGCACGACAACATCATGGTCGGCGACGTCATCGAGGCTCGAGCGCCGGCCGGCGACTTCACCCTGGATGCCCGCTCCACGCGTCCTGCCGTACTGCTTGCGGGCGGCGTCGGGATTACCCCGCTGCTCGCGATGCTGCGCCATGCGGTCTATGAAGGACTTCGAAAGCAGCGCCTTCGTCCGGTCACCCTCGTCCACGCTGTCCGCTCGAAAGCCGACCGCCCGTTCGAGGCCGAGATCACCGAGCTCGTGAGCACTGCCAAGGGAGCAGTCAAATTCGTCCGCGTGCTGAGCGACACGGATGGGGCAGTAGAGGGAGCCGACTACGACGCAGCCGGTCGGATCGACATGGCGCTGCTGACGCGACTTCTGCCGTTCAACGATTACGATTTCTACCTTTGCGGTCCGCCGCAGTTTACCCAGGCGCTCTACGACGGGCTGCGCGGCTATAATGTTGCCGATGATCGTATCCACGCAGAAGCTTTTGGCCCGTCATCCCTCAAGAGAACAGAGAGCACTCCCGTTGCGTCCGCGCGGCCGCAACGGATGCCGCCTTCCACCAAGCCCGTGCCTGTCGTGTTCACGAACTCGCTGAAAGAAGCGCGCTGGACGCCCGACGCCGGCACGCTGTTGGAGCTTGCGGAAGCGCGCGGGCTGCAACCCGACTTCAGTTGTCGCGAGGGAACTTGCGGAACCTGCCGCACGAAACTCATCAAGGGCGAGGTGACCTATATCAAGGAGCCTACCGCCAGGATCGGCGACGACGAGGTCCTTCTATGCTGCTCAGTTCCCGCAAGCCAGGAAGGTGAAGGTATCCAGCTTGCGGTCTGAAGAACTCACAGAGAGTCTTTCAGCTTTTGCCATCAACCCTTTCACAAGCAATCAAGGAGTTCCAGAATGTCACGCCCACCGCTTCCACCTTTCACCGAACAGACCGCCATCGAAAAAGTTCGCCTTGCGGAAGATGGCTGGAACAGTCGTGACCCCGCCAAGGTAGCGCTCGCCTATACGCCCGACACGCGGTGGCGCAACCGTGCCGAATTCGTCACGAACCGTGCTGAGGCCGAGGCGTTCCTGACCCGGAAGTGGAACAAGGAACTGGACTACCGCCTGATCAAGGAGCTCTGGGCGTTTCGAGGCAATCGTATCGCCGTGCGTTACGCCTACGAATATCATGACGACAGTGGCCAGTGGTTCCGCGCCTATGGCAACGAGAACTGGGAATTTGCCGAGGATGGTCTGATGCGCATGCGTCACGCCAGTATCAACGAGCATCCGATTGCCGAAGCCGACCGCAAGTTCAGGTGGCCAATCGGTCGCCGCCCGGATGACCATCCTGGCCTCAGCGACTTCGGTTTCTAGGCGGGGGAGTTGACGTCATGCCAAAGACGACGGGGCCTAGGCTCGATGCGCGGCTGCGGCTTTCGATCGAACTCGCTCTTTCTGCCTCATGCGCCGATCTGCAACTGTCACGAAGGCAGGACAAGGACGCGCATGCCATCGGCATGACAGGCGCCGAGATCGATATGGCGAGACGCGGGTCGAGTTTCGATGTCAAGATATCGGCGGCCGTCGCATTGGCGCTGGCGCCCTCCGAGGAAGGGCGCCGGCGTGCACGACGAACCGGACTTTGCGATCGCAGTTGCATGGAAATAGAAAGGCTCGCCGCCCGCATCCAGCGATCCTTGCGATGAGATTTGGTGTGTCGATCATCGAGCCCCTTGCCGCTGCTGGGTGCCGGCCTCTACTATGGCGACATCCAGATAACTGACGGGGAAAAGCATGGATCGTTGGCAGGCGATGCGGATATTCGTGAAGGTTGCCGAGACCGAGAGTTTCGCAGACACAGCCCGCCAGATGCATATGAGCCCCCCGGCAGTGACGCGCGCCATCGCGGCGCTCGAGGACGTAATCGGAGCCCGACTCTTCGTGCGCACGACCCGCTCGGTCAAGATGACGGAAGCCGGCCTAAGATACCTTGAGGATTGTCGCCGCATCCTCGCCGATATTGCCGAGTCGGAAGCTGCGGCAGGTGGCTCCTACGCGGTGCCGACAGGCATGCTGTCCGTGACCGCCTCTGTCATGTTCGGCCAGATGTATGTGCTTCCCGTCGTGACGGAATATCTCGACGCCTATCAAGCCATGCGAGCGCGAACGCTGTTCATCGACAGGCCGGTCAACATCGTCGACGAAGGCATCGACGTCGCCATCCGCATCGGCCACCTTGCGGACTCCACGCTTACGGCCATCAAGGTCGGGACAGTGCGCCGCGTCGTCTGCGGATCGCCGGCCTATTTCGAGCACCATGGCGTTCCAAACGTTCCCGCGGATCTCAAGGCGCATCGGATGGCACTGCCAACGAGCGCCTGGGCGTCGCCGGAATGGCGATTCGCCGGCGATCATCGCGTCACGATCGACGCCGTCCTCCAATGCAATACAAACGAGGCAGCCATCACTGCTGCAAAAGAGGGTTGGGGACTGACAAGGGTGCTCAACTACCAGATCGGTCCCGCACTGATCGCAGGGGACCTCCAGATCGTGCTCGGTGAATACGAAGACGATGCCCTGCCCATCCATGTGCTGCACCCGGAGGGTCGGCACGCTCCCGCCAAGGTCCGCGCCTTTGTCGACATGGTGGTATCCCGCCTGCGAGCGAACCGCCTGCTCAATTGACCTTGAAGCGAGATTGGACGCAGCTCGATCAATAATATGTTGCGGGGCGCCCGTATCGCATGCCGCCGGCCGCAAATGGTGCCCGACACCGGCGGCTACGCCACCGCCTGCGCTCCGGTGATTTCCACCTGTGCGCCACACATGAACGCTGCCTCCTCGGAAGCAAGGACTGCCGCGAATGCGGCGACGTCCTCCGGATTGCGAGAGCAGGTTTCCGCGGCGGTTGATGCCGCCGTCGACCAGAGCGAAGCATGAATCGTTCCGTGAAATGTCCGATCCTGGATCGAGATCGTCCCGGTGGCCAAGGCATCGCTTTGACCACCGCGTGCAAGATAATGATACCTGCTCGTCACTGCGACGCGAGAACTCACCACAGACGATGCGACGGCTTGAAAGGCTCATTCTCGATGGAAAAGCGACGAGCGACGCAACATCAGCGGGCACCCCGAACGAAGCTTTCGCCCAAGGCCTGCGGCAGGCTTGCCTTGCGGCCAGCGACGAGCAGCACGAGCATCACCATCGCAAAGGGCAACATCTCGATGATGTCGGTCGGGACGTTAACGCCAGCGACCTGCAACGCAGTGGCAAGCGAGAGGCTGGCGCCGAAGAGCAGCGCCCCTCCAAGTACCCACAGCGGTCGTCCCCGCGCCAACATCGCGAGAACGATGGCGATGAAGCCGTTTCCGTGGCTCATGAACGGAATGAAGACGCCTGCGACAGCAACCGACATGAAAGCTCCGCCGAGACCGGCCAGAACACCCGTCATCAGGACAGCGATGCTGCGGGTCCGGATAACATCCACACCCATGGCATCGAGCGCCGCCGGCTTGTCGCCGGCCGCCTGCAGGACCGAACCGAAATGGGTCATGCGATAGAGCCAGGCGAACACCGCGACAAGAATAGCCGCTAGATAGACAACCGGATTGTGGTTGAAGAGAATTGGCCCGGCGATCGGAATTTCGGACAGCGGCCAGATTGGCCATTTCGAAATCCCGTCAAGGCGGGGATAGCTGCTGGAAAACTGCACAAAATGGAAAAGTGCGGTCAGTCCCTGCACTGCAAGGGTTAGTGCAATGCCGATAACGATCTGATTGAGACCCAGGCGCACGCAAAACAGCACCATGAACACCGCGACGAAGGCCCCCGCCGCAGCGCCGCCGACAAAGCCAAGGGCCATGCTGCCGCTCGACCAAGCGGCAAGAAAGCCGGCATAGGCGCCTGCGAGCAGCATTCCCTCGAGGCCGATATTGAGCACCCCGGCCTTTTCGGAGAGCTGCTCCCCAAGACCGGCCAGCAGCAGAGGCGTTCCGGCCGAGATTGCTCCGAGGAACAGGGTAATGATGAAACTTTCTGTGAAAAGCGACACGGTTCTATCCTTCTTCTCAGAGCTTGGTCCGGTATTGCCGGCGCTTGTCCAGATATTCGGCGAGGGCGAGCGTGATCAGCAGCAAAGCCACGATGACCAGTGAAAAGAAGCTTGGCACCCCGAGCCGGCGCGCCGCGCTCTCGCTGCCGATGGTGAGTGCGGAAAAGAGGAACACATAGGCAATCGCGCCAAAGCCGTTCAGGCGTGCAAGGAAGACCAGCGGAACGACCGTGAGGCTATAGGCAGGATTCCAGTCTGCACGTACGTTACCCTGGGTGCCGAGAATATCCACGGCTCCCGACAACCCCGCCAGACCGGCAGAGATCGCGAACACAGCGATCGTCAACCTGGGCACAGAAAGCCCGGCATGGATGGCCGCTCGCGGATTTGCGCCGACTAACCGCAGTTTCATGCCAAAGGAGGTGCGGGTCATCATCAGATGCACCGCGACGATCACCACCAGTCCGACGATCAGGCCCGAGGAAATCGTGGTGTCGAACAGTTTCGGCAGGCGTGCATCCACCGGGAGAGTACGGGTCTGCGGCGTTGTCGTCGCAGGATCGAGAAAGGCGAGCTTGACCAGAACATTGGCGAGCGAAACGCCGAGAAAGCTCATCATCAGCGTCGTGATGATTTCGTTGATACCATGCCAGGCCTTCAGAGCCGCCGGCAGGATGCCCCATAGCCCACCGATCACAAGTCCGATGATCATGCCGATCAGCAGGTTCAGCCAGATGGGCATGCCTGCCGCATGCATGAGCGGCGTCGTTGCTGCGACCATGACCGCAGCCAGCAGAAACTGCCCGTCGCCTCCCAGATTCCAGATGCCTGCGCGGAACGCGACAATCAGGCTCGCCGCAATCAGAAGAAACGGCCCCATCCGGGTTAAGGTAGCAGAAAGCCCGGAGGGCGACAGGATCGCTCGGTCGACAACGTAGACGTAATAGCTCAGCGGATTGACGCCCATGACCAGGAGGATAACGCCACCCAGAACAAGAGCTGCGACCAGCGGTGCGACGCTGGTCGCGAGCACCCTGCCCCACGCCGGGAAAGCAGCTCGCCTGCTGGAACTCGCCACGCTGACTGCGTTGGCTTGCGGATCGCTCATTGTTCTTCTCCGGTACTCATCAGGCGGCCGATTGCATCGCGCGCGCCCGCATTATTCTGGATCGCTCCGAGCAGCCTGCCCCTGTCGATCACGACGATCCGGTCGGCAAGCTCGAGAAGCTCGTCGAGATCGGTCGAAATCAACAACACGGCCTTGCCCGCATCCGCCGCGTCGCGGATGCGCTGGCGCGTGGTGCGAATGTTTTTGACATCGAGCCCGTAGGTGGGCTTGGCGAAGATCACGGCTTCGGCAGATCCGGTAAGCTCACGCGCAAGCAGGACCTTCTGGATGTTGCCGCCCGACAGTGTCCCGACCGGCGTCAGGCTGTCCGGGGTCCGGATATCGAAATTGCGGATGTGTTCGACAGCTTGTGAACGAATGGCCTGCGGTTGCTCCAAGCCCTTGCGCCAGAAAGGGGCCGCGCCGATGTCCTTGAGGAGGAAATTAGTCGCAACGGCGAAGCTTCCCACGGTTCCTTCGCCGAGCCGGTCGTCGGTAACGTAGCGGAGTCCTGCCGCACGACGTGCACCGACGGTGAAGGCCCCGATCTCGGCACCGTTCAATCGGACGTTGCCCGAAGCCACGGCCTGCCCGGCCAGTGCTTCGGCGAGTTCTTTCTGGCCGTTGCCGTCGATCCCGGCGATGCCGAGGATTTCGCCCGCGCGCAACGTCAGCGAAATATCGCGCAACGCTACTCTGCCGGAAGTGCAATTCAGATTGACGACATCGAGAACGACAGATCCGAGATCGCGCGTCATCCGTGGCTGGTTCTCGCCGTTGCCGACAGCCGACTGGCCGAACATCAAGGCAATGATCTGCGCTGTGTTGTCTTCATCGGACCGCGCGCGCAGTTCCTCCGGGCCGATCGCGCCAGCGTTGCGACCGAGCCTCAGGACGGAGATTCTATCACCGTAGGCCAGCGCCTCGTTCAGCTTGTGGGTGATGAAAATGACTGCAAGGCCCTCCCCGGCGAGCCGGCGCATCAGTTCGCCAAGCGCGACGGCTTCATGAGGGGTCAACATCGCTGTCGCCTCGTCGAGGATCAGGCATCGGCTACCGCGCGTCAGTGCGCGCACGATCTCGACCTGCTGCCGCTCGCCGAGCGAAAGGCTGGAGACGAGAGCGAAGGGATCGACTCTCAGGCCGACGCGGTTCGCGGTCTCATGAATACGCTGGGCAACGCCGGATCGATCCGGCCTCTGCCACCACACGCCGTCAAGCGTGAAATTATCGACCACGGTCAGGCTCGGAACCAGCATGGAATGCTGAAACACCGTGCCGATCCCAAGCGACAGCGACTGACGGGGAGACGTGATCACGACCGGAGAACCGTCGATCTCGATGCTGCCCTCATCCGGTTGCTGCAAGCCGGAAAGCATACCGACCAGAGTGGATTTGCCCGCACCGTTTTCGCCCAGCAAGACATGCACCTCACCCGGGTGGATATCTATGCTGACATTGTTGTTGGCGATAACACCGGGAAAGCGCTTCGTTACGCCGCGCAAACCGAGAAACGGTCTGCCGGAGGCATCTGACTGAGAGGCTGCCGCCTCGTTTGCCGCCTGCATTTCATCATCCTTTATGCAATTCCTTTTTCGCCGCATCCGTGCGGATGCGGCGACGCAGGTTTCAAAGCAGATGGCTCACTTTGCGGCGACCGACTTTACGAGCGCATGAACGCTGTCGGCATCGAACTTCTGCTCGACCTTGATCTTGCCGGAGGCAACGTCGGCCTGAATGGCCTGCATTTCTGTCCAGACTTGATCAGGGATATTGGCAGTCTTCAGAAGACGAAGGCTGCCATCGTCGAGCTTGATATTGTAGTTGTGGCTGCCGTATTTTCCGTCCTTCAGGTCCTTGATCATCGCCGTGTAGACCGGCGTAAGGTCCCAGACGACCGACGACAGCAGGAAGCCCTTGTCGATCGAGGTCTTGTCGCCGATGACGTCGATAAAGTAGGCCTTTCCGCCATCGGTAGCCTTCGTGGTCTCCACTGCCTGCAGCATGCCGAAGCTCGAGCCGTTACCCTGTCCGAAAATAATATCGGCGCCCGAGGCGATGACCGTTTCGGTAACGCGCTTCCCGCCGGCCGCATCGGCGTAGGCGGCCGGTCCGATGACCGCGTAGCGCACTTCTACTGCCGGGTTTTCCGCCTTCACGCCCTGCGCGAAAGCGACTGACATATTGTTCCACGACGGAGGCTCACCGGAGACGACGATGCCGACAACCTTGGTGCGGCTCATTTTGGCGGCAAGGCGACCGGCAAGATAGGCGCCATCGCCGCCTGCAGCCGTATAGTCGGCGACTTTGCCGGCAGAGAGCTTGTCCGGGCTATCGACGATGGCAACCGGAATTCCCATTTCGGCGCCGATCTCAGGAGCCGCGGTGTTGTAGCCGGAAGCATGAGCGATCAAAAGATCCGCTCCATCCTCTGCCAATTCGCGCAGCGTCGGGCGTACATCGCCGTAGCCGAGGTTCTCGGCCACGACAGCCTTGATACCGGCAGCAGCGGCTGCAGCCTTGGCGGCGGCGACGCCCTGCTGGTTCCAGCCCATATCCGTCCCCATCTCGGGCGCGAGTATTGCAATGGAGTCTATGTCTTGCGCCATAGTATGATTTGCGAAGCCGCCACTCAATACAACAGCAATTGCAGTATTACAAAGAATTGATTTCATTTTTATTTTCATTTTATTGTTCCCACTGTTTGGTTTGTGATTGACTGTTACCCGACTTCGTGCAGTTTTTTGGTTGTACGAAAATCAAGCCGATAGGTTTTATATGAGACTCCACCTCGCTCTTGTTTCATTGATTCTCGCCGGCGCAAACGCCGCATCAGCCTCAGCCACCGCGCAATCCATCGACTTCGCGGTTGAAAATACCGGCAAGACGACCCTTGTCTGCAGCGCCGCCATTGCGCACTGGTATTCGGCGGATCTGGGCGACGTCGCCCCCGGTGAGAATCTCTCCTTCAGCTTCGGCGTCGACGTTGCCACCGGCACGGTGTTCCAGATGAATACGGTCGGCAACAAAATGGCGGTGCAGCGCGTCTGGTGCGGCCGCAAAGGCGATGACTGGCAGACGCGGGCGGAAATCCCACTGGAGCGGCGAGCAGGCGTGGCTCCCGCTCCGATCCATCTGCGCTGCACCGGGGATGGCGAAAGGACGGGCTGCACCGCGCAGTAGACGCTTTGAACGCGGCCCGCAGGCAGTTCGCGATGCGACCTCCGGCCCTTCCGCTCACGAAGGGCTGGAAGCCAGAGCAACAAATTCGAAACGACCCCGCAACCCATAATTACGATCTCGATTGACAGTGTGAGAATACGATAGCATGATCATACCGTAATACAATATTGAAACTGTCGATCGGAGCGAATTTTAGAATTCGTTAGGCAATGCATTGATTTCATGAAGCATTATGTGAAAGTGCGTGCCGCACAGGTAAGGGGAAATGGGAATGCGCACAGCAATTGTAACCGGCGCCAGCCGCGGGCTCGGGCAAGCTTTCGCCATCGCATTGGCAAAAGACGGGTTCGCGCTCAGCCTCTGCGCACGCGACGAAGCGGCCCTTGAAGCAACCGCAAACGCCGCCCGTGCGGTCGGTGCGCCGAAGGTAGTGACAGTGGCCGCGGATCTGTCGCACGCCAGCGCGGCGGAGAAAATCGTAGCCGAAACGTTGGCGACAACCGGGCAGATCGATGCGCTGATCAACAATGCAGGCGCGACGAAACGCGGTGATTTTCTGGCTCTAACGGACGAGGATTTTCTGGACGGTTTTGCATTGAAGTTTCACGCGACCGTCCGTCTCTGCCGTGCCGCCTGGAGCGCGCTGTCAGACAGCAAGGGTGTGATCGTCAACATATCGGGCGTCGGCGCACACACGCCGGAACCGGATTTCACCATCGGTGGTTCGGTCAATTCCGCCCTGATCAACTTCACCAAGGCGATCGCCAAGCGTGCGCAGAGCAGCGGCATGCGCGTCAACACGCTTTGCCCTGGGCACATCCTCACGGACCGACTGAGCCGTCGCATCGACGTTCTCGCCGCGGAACGCAATATTTCGCTCGACGACGCGCGCGAGGAACTTCGCATCGCGCAGGGTATCCAGCGCTACGGGACGCCGGAGGAAGTGGCCAATGTGGTCCGGTTCCTCTGCAGCCCCGCCGCCAGCTACGTCCATGGCGCGGTGATCAACGTCGACGGTGGTGCAACCCCGGGGATCTGACTGGTTATCGCCCGATCAGGCGGAAGCCTCCTCGGCCAGCCGTTCACGAAGAATGGCTATGGCGACCTTGCCGGCATTCATCACGTGATGAGCAGCCGCCTTGCGGGCTTCCTTGCCCCGCCGGGCGGCCAGATGACCGACAACCACTTCCAGTTCCTCAAGGCTTTCACGCGTTCTCCCCGGCGCACCAAGAGAGGTTGCCCGCAACACCATGACGCGCGCGTTCAGCGAAGACAGCGTGTGGCCAAGCGCCTCGTTGTGTGCGCCGAAAATCAAGCAGTCGTAGAAGGCATTCTTCGCGGTCAGCCTCTCCAGGGGGTCAGTGATCTTTTCCCCCTGTTTGAGCACCTCGAACGCAGCCTTCAGCGCTTCGATATCGCTATCGGTCGCATTCTTGGCAAAAAGCTCACACGCGAGCCCTTCCAGTTCCACACGCACTTGGTAGATGCCTTCGGCCTGGTCCGGCCTCAGGCGGGCGACGATCGGCCCGCGATGCGGCACCACCTCGACGAGGCCCTCACTTTCAAGTTGGCGTAGCGCTTCGCGCACTGCGGTACGGCTGACGCCGGTCATCTCACAGAGATCGCGTTCCGTAATGCGCTGGCCGGCCTCGAAATATCCAAGCGCAATGGAATTGCGAATGCTCTCCGTAACGCTGTGACGTACCGGCGCAGCAGCCTTGACCACTTTGAAGTCGAAAGGCGGTGTTTTTCCATTCATAGACATAGCCTTGGGTTGGTCCTTCTGGCCCGTGAGAAGGATCGGTATTACCGTATTACTATACGGCAATTGCTTCTTTTGGAAGCACCAGATTTTCCCGATGCCCGTTTCTCGTGCAATGTTTCAATTTTCTGCACTGTCTATGACCTTCATTGCCGCCGCAACTCCAGCCTCCACATCGAGGCCCTTGACGCCGGCGGCCTTGAGCCCGCCAACGATGGCTGCAACCGAGACGAGTGAATAGGTCGGACGTGCAGTCGGGCCCATATGCCCGATGCGCGTAAGCTTGCCCAGCGTCTGGGCACGGCCAGAAGAGAAGACAACGCCGTAGCGGTCACGGATCGACGCTCGCAGCTTTGCTTCGTCGATCCCATTAGGGATTGCCACGGCAGTGCAGGTTGGCGAGGCGATGTCTTCCCGTGCCGCCCAGAGCTTCAGGCCGGCTGCTTGCACGCCTGCCCGGCATGCCTTGGCTGTCAGCTCATGGCGTGCCCATACGGCCTGCTCGCCTTCCTCCAGATAGAGATCCATGGCGGCGTCGAGGGCGTGGATTTCGGAAACAGAAGGGGTAAACGGGAACGGTTGGCCAGCCTCGTGAGCTCGTCTCCAATCACTGATCGAAAGCATCGAAGCTGTCGGCGCATCGGGATTGGCGGCGATCTTCTCCCAGGCAGCCTCGCTGACGTGCAGAAGCGACAAACCGGGCGGGCAGCCGAGACATTTATTGGGGCCGGTTACGAAAATATCGGCGCAAGCCGTCTCCGGAAGCACGTCCATACCGCCAAAGGCCGATACGGAATCCACGATGAAGAGCTTCCCTGCCGCTCTCACCACGGCACCGATTTCGGCCACGGGATTGACGGTGCCCGACGGGGTATCATGATGGCAGAGCGCGACCACGGCGATATCCGGACGCTTTTTCAGCATGTCGGCCACCGCATCGGCCGTCAGGACATCGTTATAGGGAACTTCCAATTCAACCAGTTCCCGCGCATAGCGCGCCGCCCAAAAGCCGAACCCCTTACCGTAGACGCCGGAAACGAGGTTGAGCACCACGTCGTTCTTGGCGATCAGCGAAGCCGCCGCCGCCTCGAGCCCCAACACGGGCTCGCCCTGGAGGATCACGGGTGGGGTTTTCGTGTGGAAGGCGCGCTGTAGCTTGGCATTGACGGCTTCGTAGAACGCAAGAAACGCCGGATCGTAGTCGTAGAGCACCGGGCGGGACAGGGCGCGCAGCACCGCTGGATAGGCATCGACCGGCCCCGTGGTCAAGGTAAAGATTGGATCGGCAATTTTCGTCTGGTTCATATCGCTCCCCTTTTTGTTCTCAGCTGTCGTCTCTCGTCAGGGCGAGAAACGACGTTCCATCCCTCTCGGTCTCGATCGCTTCAAGCGATGAGATCAGCGCATCGGCGTCCAGCGCGAGACCGCGCCACCCAACCTGCGCCCGGAATTTCGCCGCGAGTTCAGCGTCGGTCATGGGCTGGTCGAGCCCGCCTCTGGCGCCCGCTATCTTGCGTGTGATGTTGCGCCCATCGCGCAGCCGCAACCGAACCTCAACGGATTCCACTACGTAGAATGGATCATCAGCGAATGTCACTTTCGCCCCCATTGTCCTCAGACCCGGATCGAGAACGGCGCTATTGGAAAAGGCCTGAAGATCGGCCCTGCCCCACAGTAAGCTAACGGCGACCGCATGCTGCGCACTCACCTGTGCGAGCCGCCCCGTCTTCACGTCAGGGCGATCCGTACGCTGCCGCAACAACGGATGGCCGACCAATTCGACGGATACGATATCGTCCGTGTCGAAACCGCCTTCAGCGTGAAGTGCCAGACAGGCTTCGATCACCGGGTTCAGGACCACGCCACAGGGATAGGGCTTGAAGGTGTTCTTCAATATTTCCCAGCGACTGCCGAGTTCTCCCGTCAGGGCGGCATAGTCGGGTGCGTCGGAATGCAGCGCGAGGAAACCGCGAACGCCTTCGAGTGGCAGGTCCGGCCCGGTATAGCCTTCTGCCGCAAGCTTGGCCGCCATCAGCCCGCCGCGCGCCGCCTGCCCCACGGAGAGGCTTTTCGACATCGTCCCGAGCGTTTCCACGGAACCTGCAGCCTGCGCCAGCGCATGACCCAGCGCATCCACGAGCTGCGACGGCGAAAGCCGCATCAGCCGCCCGGCGGCCATCGCCGCGCCGAAGGTGCCGCAGGTCGACGTGATGTGCCAGCCGCGCGCATAGTGGACAGGGTGCAGTGCATTGCCGAGCCGGCAGGTGATCTCAGCGCCGAGCACGAAAGCTTCCACCAATGCCTCGCCCGACACCGGGCGTCCCTCGCCGGCCAACGTCTCAGCCAGTGCCAGCACTGCTGGTCCGACCGGAGCGGATGGATGAATAACCGTCGGTATATGGGTGTCGTCGTAGTCGAATATGTTGGCCGAGGCCGCATTGATGTAGGCAGCCCACAGCATATCGGCCCGTTCCCGCCGTCCGATAAGGCTCGCGGTCACCGGCCCCGAAAAGGCCGGCAGCAGTGCCACAAGCTTCTGGATCGCCGCCTCGTTCGATCCGCCGATCGCCGTTCCGACCATATTCAGCATCGAGCGTCGACCGGCTGCTCGCGCCGGATCCGGCAGATCCGGCGGAGAGTGAACGAAGCTGGCGACAGCAGCGCTGAGATCGGCCATATCAAACACCGGCGGCCTTGCCGCGCACCTCAGTCTCCGCCCACTTTTCGAGCGGGCGTATGATGGCCGTCATGTCCGCGTCAGGACCGAGATCCGCCTTGGTAATCGAAAAGAGCATCCGCACCGCGTTGCCGACCATCATCGGCACGCCCAGCCGCTCGGCCTCCTCCAGGCAAAGGCGGATGTCCTTCAGCGACAGGCTGATGGCGAAACCGAAATCGAAACCGCGCGGCAGCACGAAACGCGGGATCTTGTCGACGCTTGCCGAGGTTCGTCCCGAGCCGGCATTCAGCACTTCAATCATCACATCCGCATCGAGGCCAGCCTTCGCGCCCATGACCATTGCCTCGGAGGTGATCGCAAGGGCTGCTGCCGAGCATATGTTGTTGATGAGCTTCATCACCTGCGCCTTGCCGGGCTCCTCGGCGACGCGGATGACCTTGCCGAGCGTAAGTAGTATGGGCTCGGCGACCGCGAAATGCGCGGACGGACCGGCGGCCATCAATGCCAGCGTTCCCTTTTTCGCACCGGCGACACCGCCGGAGACTGGGCTGTCGATCAAGGCGATGCCCGCCGCCGACAGTATCTCCGCGAGGTCCATTTCAGCCTTCGGACCTGTCGTGGAAAGATCGACCACGCGCTTCACCACGCCGGGATTGGCCGCGATTGCTCGCCCGACGGCCAGCACCACCTCGGGTGTCGGCAGCGACAGGAAGATCGTTTCGACGCGCCCTGCCAGCTCCTCAACGCTGCCGGCGGCATCCGCGCCCGCCGATATCAGGGCAGCGACGGCAGCCTCGGCGCGATCGTTCACAACGAGCTTGTAGCCCGCGCCGATCATGCGCTCCGCCATCGGACGTCCCATATTGCCGAGGCCGACAAAACCCACTTCAGTCATTCCACTCTCCTGTTATCGCGCCGGTCCTGCCGTCAGGCAAAGGACCAGCCATTATCTACGGGGATGGCCGCACCATTGATGCCCTCGCTTGCGGGACCGCAAAGGAAGAGCGCGAGCGCCGTCACTGTCTCCATCGGGATGAATTTGCCGCCGGGTTGCCGGCTGGAGAGGAAGAACGCTGTCGCCTCCTCAAGGCTGATCGCCTTTTCAGCCGCCAGAATGCCTATGCGGTCGAGGGCCGAATCCGTTGCCATCAATCCCGGGCAGATCGCGTTGCAGGTGATGCTGGTGGCAGCGAGTTCGAGCGCGACCGTGCGCGTCAGGCCAATGATCGCGTGCTTGGTCGTGACGTAATCGGCCCGTCCGGCAAGCGCGATCAGGCTGTAGACCGAGGCCATGTTGACGATCCGACCCCAGCCCTGCTCCTGCATGGCGGGCAGGCAGGCGCGGATCAACCGAAACGGCGCCGAAAGATTGACTTCCATTGCCCTGTTCCAGTCAGCATCGGCAAGCGACTGTACCGGCGACATCTTGCGGACCACGGCGTTGTTGACGAGGATGTCGATTTTTCCGAGGCCCTGCTTGGCTGCGCCAACGAGACGATCGGCAGCGCCCTCCTCCGAAAGGTCCAGTTCAAGCGCCCCGACCGGTCGCCCGGTCTCGGCAGCCAGAGCCGCCGCGGCGTCAGCAACCTCGGGGCGGATGTCCGTAAGGAAGACGCGATCGCCGGACTTCGCGAAGGCCCGCGCCAATTCCAAACCCAGGCCAAGGGCGGAGCCGGTGATCAAGACGCCACGTCCAGACACATCGCTCATCGCGCCAATGCCTCCCAAGAAAGAAGAGGCTCCGCATCCAGCCGCACAACGATGCCCTCCAGCGCCGTCGAGGATGCGGGATAAGCGCGCATCACCGCAGGGTCATGCCCCGGCACGATATGATTCGGGCTCGGAGCGAGCTCCAGCAGCCTGGAATAGCCACGAATGAGGGCCGCTTCGTCATAGAGGACCGGAAAGGGGTTGCGCCTTTCCATATTGGCATAGAAATGGGTTGCATCGGAGGCCAGCACTACCCAGCCACGCTCCGTAAAGACGCGAACCGCCTGCAGGCCGGCACTGTGACCCGGCACGGCATGCAGCCACAGGCCGGAAGCAAGCTCGACATCTCCCCGATGGAATTCGATTCGTCCGTCGTAGAGGCTTCTGATGTAGGCAACGATATTTTCGACATCGAAAGGCGCGCGCGCCTTGGCATCGCACATGCAGGGGCCGGTGGCATGCCCAGCTTCGTCGACCTGCAGGTGGAACCGAGCCTTCGGGAAGTCCGACAGGGTCCCCGCATGGTCATAGTGAAGATGCGTCAGGACCACCTGCGCAACAGCGGAGGCATCGACGCCGAGAAGGGCCAGCGCATCGACCGGGCGCCGCAAAAGCGTACGGCCTCGCGCGTCGGCAGCCTCCTGCCCGAAGCCCGTATCGATGACAAAGACCTCTTCTCCCCGGCGGGCAAGCCAGATGAAATAGTCGAGATCGGCTCCCGACTCATGCGGATCAGCATAGAGAAAATTGTCCTTGGCCTTGCGTCCTCCGTGGGTGGCATAGCGCAGCGCATAAAGCTCGAAAGGCGCAATTTCAGTCTCGGGCGCTGGTGCTGAATCTGCCATTATTCCCACTCCCACCGCGTGACGCCCTGGCAGGCACCTCGGCTCCATTTCAGTATGACCGTAATCTTGTCATACAATCTATTGACAGGTCAAGTCCGGCATGTCTAACCTTGAGACAATCAGAACGGCCACACGGGGAACTCGAAAGACAACTGGCCGGACTGCCCCTCAACGGAGAGATGCATGACTCGTCCCGAATTCGATACTGAACAATTCCAGAAAGGGTTGAAGGTTAGGCGCGAAGTGCTCGGCGATGCCTATGTGGCGCCGTCGCTGGCGAACGCCGATGACCTTACCGCCCCCCTGCAGAAGCTTGTTACCGAATGGTGCTGGGGTGAAATCTGGACACGTCCGGGACTTGAACGCAAGACCCGCAGCTTTCTCAACCTCGCCATGCTGACCGCGCTGAACCGTCCGCACGAGGTCAAGCTCCATGTCCGCGGAGCGCTTAACAACGGTGTGACGGAAGAGGAGATCGTTGAGGTCATCCTCCAGGCAGCCATCTATTGCGGCGTGCCCGCCGCGCTTGATTCCATGCGTGTTGCCTCCGAAGTGATCCGGCAGGTCCGCGAAGAAAAAGCCGCTAACGCTTAACTCTCATCAACCGGAAGCGCTCCACAAAAAGGGGAACACCGGCGATTCCAATTGCAATAGGAGGCCTGAGTGACAAAGGGAAAGCCCGAGACCATCAACGGTAAGCCGCACAAGCTGAAAACCGGGGAAGAATACAAGGAGTCCCTCAAGGACAACCGCCAGATCTGGGTCGGCGGCGAAAAGCTGAAGTCAGTCTACGATGAGCCGGCACTTGCCAGCGGCATCGATCTGCTGGCGTCGATGTTCGACGATCAGTTTACAGAAGAACATGCCGAGGCGACCACCTACTACGACGAAAAGGCCGGCGCCGTCCTCAGCCGTTCCTGGCAGATCCCGCGCACCAAGGAAGACCTCGCCGCGCGGCGCAAGATGATCGAATATACATCGCTCAAGACTGCCGGCACGTTCGGTCGCCCGCCGGATCTCGCGCCCTCCATCGTCGTCGGTCTCTATGCCTACCTGCCGACCTTCAAGAAGAAGAAGTCGCTGATCGAAGGCATCGACCCTGATTTCGCCGAGAATATCGAGCGCTACATGGAGTTCGGTCAGAACAACAACCTGACTGCCTCGGAAAGCCTCGCCGGCCCGCAAGCCGACCGGTCCTCGCCGAAAGCATCCGAAGCCTCACTGCTCAAGGCGCGCAAGGTCACCAAGGACGGTGTCTATATTTACGGCGCCAAGACGGTCGGCTCGATCGCTGCGCAGGCCAACGACATCTTCTTCACCAATCTCGGCGGCATTCAGGAAACGCCGGCGGATGCCTGCATCTGGGGCTCGGTTCCGATCGACACCCCCGGCATCAAGATGATCTCGCGCGAAATGGTTTCGCAGCCTCAGTCGAGCAAGTTCGACCATCCGGTGTCGAGCCTCGGTGAGGAAGCTGACCAGTTCATCGTCTTCGACAACGTCTTCGTTCCGAAGGAGAGGCTGTTCAACCTCGGCGACCCGACCGCGATGAGCTACTACGGTCCGGTCTGCGTCTTCGCGCACTGGCACGTTCTCACCCGCCTCGCGGTGAAGGCCGAACTCTTCGTCGGCGCCGGCCAGATGGTCCTCGATTATCTCGGTACGGGCAAGATTCCGGCCGTGCAGATGATGCTTGGCCAGCTCGTCGAATACGCGCAGACGCTGCGCGCCTTCGTCACGGCAGCTGAAGCGCTTGCCGTACCGACCGAAGGCGATGTCATGCGCCCCGACGTCGGCATGCTGACCGCCGGTCGTCTGTACTCGATCGAGAACTATCCCAAGATCATCCATATCCTGCAGGAGCTGTGTGGCCAGGGTCTCGTCATGCGCTTCGGCAAGAAGGCTTTCGACAATCCTGATGTCGGCCACTTCCTGCATGAACTCCTGCCCGGCCACGGCGTCTCGGCCATGGTCAAGGAACAGCTGATGAACTTCATCTGGGACATGACTTCCGGCTCGCTCGCCGGCCGCGTGGCGCTGTTCGAAAACGTCAACGCGACACCTGCACCCGCCCTTCGCGCAAGGCTCTACAACGAAGTCAAGCGCGACGGATACGTCGCTCAGGTCAAGAAGATCGCAGGGATCGAGTAGCCCTGCCCCACCCCGCCCGACCCGAAGCCGGGCGGGGTTCTCTTTCCGGACATGCTGGAGACTGCGATGGATCATGCCGCGCTCATCGACCGCTTTTATCGTGCCTACGCGTCGCGCGACGCGGAAGAAGCTGCATCCCTTTATGAACAGGAGGGCTGGCATGAGGAAGTCGCCATGGGGAAACGCCGCGAGGGGCGCGCAGCTCTGGTAGAGGGGCTGGTCGGCTTCTGGCGCATGTTGCCGGATGTCTCCTGGGATCGGCGCGGCTATATCAGGGCGGGCAACTGCGTTGCCGTCCCCTACCACATGACGGGCACCTTCACGCCTCGCGGGGAAAGGGCGACCCCTCGTAAGATCGCGCTCGACGGGCTGCATCTTTTCAAAATCCGCGACGGGCTGCTGGTAGGAACCAAGGACATGTGGGACCTCGATCTTTTCAAAGCACAGATGAGTTGAGACGATGGACGATCTGGCAAAACTGGATGGCATCGCGACGGCGAAACTGGTCTCCAAGGGTGAGGTCAGCGCCAGCGAAGTGCTCGAAGCCTCGATCGCACGGATCGGGCGATTGAACCCGACGCTGAACGCGGTGGTTCACGAACATTTCGATCTCGCCCGACAACAGGTCGCGAGCGGCCTGCCTGAAAGCCCGCTTTCGGGCGTGCCCATGCTCTTGAAGAATACCGGCTTCGAGGCAGAGGGCATGCTCTTGTCGAGCGGCTCCGAACTGCTGCGCAACGCCGTCAGCAAGCGCGATTCCACCATCACCGCACGCTACAAGGCGGCCGGCATGGTGATCGTCGGCAAATCCAACACGCCGGAATTCGCCCTCAGCTTCACCACCGAGCCCGACGCCTTCGGCCCGACCCGCAATCCGTGGGACGTGAGCCGTACCGCCGGCGGCTCGTCAGGCGGTTCGACGGCTGCAGTTGCAAGCGGCATGGTGCCGCTCGCCAACAGCTCGGACGGCGCCGGCTCGACGCGGCTCCCCGCCAGCCATTGCGGCCTCTTCGGCTTCAAACCGTCGCGGCTGGTAAACCCCGTCGGTCCGGTTGCGGCTGAAGCAATCGGCGGCATGTCGACGCCGCATGCCGTCACCTGGTCGGTGCGTGACAATGCGGCGATGCTCGACATATCCAGTGGCGGCGATCTCGGCGATCCCTGGGCCTCGCCGGCCACACCCGGAAGCTATCTCGCATCGCTCGACAAGACGCCTCCCCGCCTCAAGGTAGCGATGATCGTTGCCTCGCCGACAGGCAGCCACATCGAACCGGAGATGATCCGCAGCGTGCGTGAAACGGCGCGACTGCTGGAGAGCCTCGGCCATCACGTCGAGGAGGTCGCCGACGCGGGCTACGACGGGGAGGCCCTGAAGACTGCCTGGCGAGTCGTCGTCGGTGTCAACGCGGCCCTTGGCGTATCTGGCGGCGATCCGTCGTCCGTGAATATCTCGAAGCTTGAACCGGTCAATCAGGAGTGGGTCCGCGAGGCACTCGAAGTGCCAGGCACGCGCTATGTCTGGGCCATCAATCAGCTGCATGCCTCCGCCCGGGCGCTGGCGCGGTTCTTCTCCAACTATGACGTCATGTTGACACCGGCCGCGGCCGAGCCCGCCCCGCCGCTCGGCAAGCTGGCCGGCAGGGGCAAGCATATCGACGAATTCTACGATCTGTTCTGGTCCCATTCACCCTTCACCGCCGTCTTCAATGCGTCGGGTTGCCCGGCAATGTCTCTGCCACTCGGCATGAGCCCGGCGGGCCTTCCCATCGGGTCGCATATCGGCGCTGCGTTCGGAAACGACGCCATGCTTTTCGCGCTGGCGGCGGAACTCGAACGCGCCGCCCCATGGATCGACCGGCGCCCTGCGCTTTTCGGCTGAGGAACTCACATGAAGAACACAGACATCCTTGCCCTGACTGTCCGCGAAATGGCCGCAGCCGTTGCATCGGGCGCACTCACCGTCCGCGCCATCACTGAGGCGCACCTCGAACGCATCGCGGAAACGGACGGGCCGGTCATGGCCTGGCAGCATCTCGACGCGAACCAAGCGCGGGCGGCGGCGGACACCCTGGATGCCGCCAAGGTCAAGGGTGCGCTTGCAGGCGTTCCGATCGGCGTCAAGGACGTGATCGACACTGCAGACATGCCGACCGGCTACGGAACGACGATCTATGACGGGTTTCAGCCGCCGTGGGATGCGCCTGCAGTACAGATCACGCGCAACGCAGGCGGCCTCATCCTGGGCAAGACTGTCAGCACCGAGCTCGCCATGGCGAGCCCCAACAAGACACGCAATCCGCACAATCCGGCCCATACGCCCGGCGGCTCGTCGTCCGGATCCTGTGCGGCTGTGGCTGCTGGCATGGTGCCGCTCGCCTTCGGCACACAGACATCCGGTTCAGTCATCCGCCCGGCAAGCTTCTGCGGCGTTACAGCCTTCAAGCCTACCTTCGGATCGATCAACACGGTGGGGATCAAGGTGCTTTGCCATGGGCTGGATACGCTTGGCATTATCGCCCGAAATATCGGCGATGCAGCTCACTGCGGTGCCGTCCTCACCGGCAAATCCGAACTCGCGGCCCTTGCTCCGCCAGCGCGACCGCGCATCGGAGTCCTTCTCGGCACGCGCCTCGAAAAGGCTGAGTCCTATGCAATCGAGACCGTCACCCGCCTAGCATCGCTCGCCGAAGCCACCGGTGCCGACGTCACGGTCCTAGCCGCGCCGGCTTGGTATGACGGCATATTCGAGTTGCACGAGGCCGTCATGGGCTGGGAAGTGACGCAGTCGCTCGCTTCCGAAGTCAGCCGCCACTGGAACGAGCTGACGCCGGTCACCCGTGCCATGATGGAAGATCAGGGTCGCGTCGATGAGCGCCGCTATCGCGCGGCCATGACCGAAGTTCCGGGAATCCGCCATTTGATGGACTCGATCCTGTCGCGCTTCGATGCGGTTCTGACGCTGGCCGCGCCCGGTGAGGCGCCGGAGGGCATGCCGACCGGAGATCCGATTTTCAACCGGCTCTGGAGTGTGCTGCAGGTCCCGTTGGTCTGCCTGCCCGCGGCAAAAGGACCAAAGGGCTTGCCAATCGGCGTGCAGCTGGTTGGCGCGCGAGGAACTGACTACAGGCTGGCCTCCGCTGCACTTTTCCTCGAAACCGCAATGGCCGCAAATGGAGGAATGGCATGACACAGCCCCCGATCGAGGCACTGGCCGACGACTTTCGCGCCGCCATGCGGCAGCTGGCTGCAACGGTCAACATCATCACAGCAGGAGAAGGCGACAGACGGCGCGGCCTGACGGCGACAGCCGTCTGCTCGATGTCCGTGACCCCGCCCTCGATGCTCGTCTGCGTCAACCGCTTTGGCGAGGCGCATAAGGCGATCACCGCTGCCGGCAGTTTCTGCGTCAACATTCTTGCCGATGGCCAGCGTGAAGTCGCGATGCGCTTCGCCGGGCAGATCGGAGAACCGGGAGACAACAAGTTTGCTCCCTATCGCTGGACCCGCCTCTCAACCGGCGCGCCGGCCCTGGACGACGCAATGATCAACCTTGACTGCGAGATCGCGTCGGTTTCGGAAACCGAAAGCCATTCCGTTTTCATCGGCAACGTCAGAGCGATCCGCTTCGGTCCGGAGACCTCGCCGCTGCTCCATTACAACCGCAATTTCTTTACGCTGGCCAACCAGACAGCGCTCTGACATCAATCACAGTGGGAACGGCTGCCTCCAAAATCAAGCAAGAACAATCAGATAGAGTGTGCTAGCGATCGGTTCGGATCGCATGCGCTTGGTTGCAGCCACAACAATCAAACGGGCGATGCCCAACTAGGAGGTATTACATATGTCTATCGGTGATGCGCAGTTCTTAAAGGGCTGGAGGCAGGTGCTCGAAATGTGCAACCTGAAGGCCGGCGAGCAGGTAACAATCCTGACCAGCGACGACAGCAACAAGCAGATCGCCTATATTGCCAAGCTTGCCGCCTCCGATCTCGGCGCCGTCGTCACCGAACTGAACCTTGCGCCGGTCAACAGCGAGAAGGCAATTTCACCCGACAAGTCAGGCTATATCGGCAAGACGCCACTCGACGGCAATTCGGCTGCGCTTGCCTGCCTGAAGGCTTCGGACATGGTGATCGATACACTGCAGCTGCTGTTTTCGAAGGAGCAGGAAGAGGTCTTGAAGACGGGCACGCGCATGCTGCTCGCGGTCGAGCCCCCGTCGATCATGATGCGCCAGATCCCGCGGCCCGAAGACAAGCTGCGCGTTCTTGCCGCTGCGAAAAAGATCGGCGCCGCGAAGGAAATGCACGTCACGTCCAAGGCCGGAACCGATTTCCGCTGCCGTCTCGGTCAGTACCCCGTACTCACGCAATACGGCCTTGCCGACGAACCCGGTCGCTGGGATCACTGGCCGAGCTGCTTCTCCGCCCGTTGGCCCGACGAAGGCAGCGCCGAAGGCACCATCGTCATCGACGAGGGCGATATCCTGCTGCCGTTCAAGAAATATGCACGCGCGCCGATCACCGTTACGATCGAGAAGGGCTTTATCGTCGACATCAAGGGTGGATACGACGCCGAGTTCATGCGCAAGTTCATGGAAAGCTTCAACGATCCACGCGCCTACGCCATGGCCCATGTCGGTTGGGGCCTTGAAAACCGCGCCAACTGGACCGTGCTTGGCCTTTACAACCCGGAGGCTCAGCTCGGCATGGACGCTCGTTCCTTCGCCGGCAACTTCCTCTGGTCGTCGGGCCCGAATACCGAGGCGGGCGGCGATCGCGACACGCCGTGCCATCTCGACATTCCGCTGCGCAACTGCTCGGTTTCGCTGGATGGCGAAGTCATGACGCTCGAAGGCGTCGTTGTTCCCGCAGACCAGAAGTAAGGCCATGAAGCATTACGACGTGGCGATCATCGGCGCCGGCTCTGCCGGCGCGCTCCTTGCCGCACGGCTCAGCGAGAACCTGGCGCGTAAGGTGGTGCTGATCGAGGCCGGTGGCGAGCCGACCGACCCCGACATCTGGAAGCCGGCCATGTGGCCGGCAATCCAGCACCGCAGCTATGACTGGGACTACAAGACGGTTCCGCAAGAAGGGGCCGCTGGTCGCAGCTTTGCATGGGCGCGCGGCAAGGGCCTCGGCGGATCAAGCCTGCTGCATGCGATGGGATACATGCGTGGTCACCCCGACGATTTCGCGGCCTGGGCAGAGGCAACCGGAGACCAGCGCTGGAGTTGGGAAGGCCTGCTGCCGGCGTTTCTGGCGATCGAGGACCATTCTCTGGGCGGGGATGGCATCCACGGAAAGGGCGGACCAATGCCGGTCCGCATACCGGACGAAGATGTGAGCCCTGTCGCGCGCGCCTTCATCGAGGCGGGAGCAGCACTTGGCCTTCCCCGTATTCCCGGCCACAACACCGGGCGGATGATTGGCGTTACGCCGAATTCGCTGATGATCCGCGACGGGCGGCGCGTCACCGTCGCTGAAGCCTGGCTAACGCCGGAGGTCCGCGCGCGTCCAAACCTGACGATCATGACAGGGGCGCTGACACGCCGGCTGGAACTCGAAAAGTCGCACGTTACGGCAATCGAGATTGTCAGGCCCGACGGCGACACAAGGATCAGCGCCGACGAAATCGTGCTGTCCGCCGGATCGCTGGAGAGCCCGGCGCTGCTGATGCGCTCAGGCATAGGACGCGAAGACGTGCTACGCGAGGCGGGTGTGACCTGCCGCGTCAAGGCGCCGGAGCTGGGCCTCAACCTGATGGATCACCTGCTTGGCGCCGGCAATCTCTACGCCGCGCGACGAGAAGTCCCCCGGTCCCGTCTGCAGCATTCGGAAAGCATGGCCTACATGCGCGCCGGCGATTTTTCGGCGGAAGGCCAGCCACAGATCGTCGTCGGATGCGGCGTCGCCCCGATCGTTTCCGAGTGCTTTACTGCACCGGCGGCTGGCAGCGCCTACTCCTTCCTGTTTGGCGTCACCCATCCCACGAGCCGTGGCGAGATCCGCATCACTGGCTCTGAGTGCAGCGATCCTCTCAGGATCGACCCGCGCTATCTGCAGACGGAGAACGACCGGCGGCTGTTTCGCTCAGCCCTCGCTGCCGCGCGGGAAATCGGCCATCACAAGGAACTCGCCGGCTGGCGCGATCACGAGATCCTCCCCCACCCGTTGGAGACGGAAGCCGATATCGATGCCTTCATCGCCAAGGCGGCGATCACGCACCACCACCCATCCGGCACCTGTCGCATGGGCAAGGATGAAACATCGGTGGTGGATCCTGACCTTCGCCTCAGGGGCGTCGACAATCTTTCTGTTGTCGACGGCTCGGTACTACCAAGTCTGACAGCAGGTCCGATTCACGCAGCTATTCTAGCAATTGCTGAAAACTTCGTCGGTATTCTTGAGCGCGCAGGCAAACGATAAAGCACAATGACGGCATGAGCACTGGAGAATGGCGACGCTACCGCGCGCTTTGTCCCGCGACAGCGGCTTACCTTCTCGAGCGCGACGGCATTCATTCGCTCGTTGTCGATGATAAGGTCGCCGGAACTCGTGGTCTTCAAGGTCGATCTCGCAACAGGTTGCCTTGAAGGGATACGAACCTCCGGCACCAACAAGAAAAACTGGAAGACCTTTGATGAAGCGCTCATTATGAGCGTGTGGTCCAGTTATAAACATCCGAAGAGCCTGAGCAGGCTAAGCTTAAGCACAAAGCCGGTCGGTCTGCAATTTTTTGCAATCCGTCTCGATATTCACCCTCCGACATGTGAGGCGTTGGCCGATCGACCCGCGACGAAGCACAGCTGCGTCGCATAAGAACCCTGCCGGATCACCAGCTAACTCTCACCCCGACCTTGCCGCTCCAGGCATCGTGTTGTTACCGTCAGACGTCGTGCTGTAGTTCAGGTTTCCGTAGACGGATGGGTTTCGTGAGGCCTGCCTCGTCGCGCCGACTGTCAATCAGAGCGACGGTCGCGCTGGACGCGGCCTGGATCCTGATCGAGGTGCTGCATATCAACGAACCCGTCAAGGAGAGCAGTCCCTGGTTTGCGTAACCCTTGGACCGCGTTGGACATGACGGCAGAACGGTTGTGCTGCGCAGGTCTTCCGAGCATCGAGTGTCGCGCGCTGGTGACCCCGGTACCTTCAAAAGCGGCACTGACGATCAACACATTGTCACTGCAGGCCCTTCGTTCAGGTTGGATGATCAGAGTCACTGCTGTAAATTGAAGGCCGCCCCATGCGCGTCGGCGATCGCTCGCTCGAGATCATCAATCGGCGTTGCGTTAGCCGTTTTGTTGCCTTCGAGCTCCTTCGGCATTTTCCAGCCTGGATCAACGCCCTCCATGTTCGGAAGTTCATGGGCAATTCCCTTATGGCAATCGATGCAGGTGGCCTTGCCAGAGAGCAGGTACTTCGAGTGGATATCGGCGGCGCGCTGTGTCTGCTTCTGGAAGTCCATCGCGACGGCCGAGTGACAGTTTCGGCACTCCAGACTGTCGTTTGCCTTCATGCGCGCCCATTCGTGCTGGGCAAGCTCCAGTCGTTTCTCGAGAAATTTCGGGCGGGTGTTGATGGTACCGAAGATTTTCCCCCAGACTTCCTTCGAAGCCTGCATCTTGCGCGCGATCTTGTCCGTCCATTGATGCGGAACGTGGCAATCCGGGCAGGTCGCGCGGACGCCGGAGCGGTTGGAGAAATGGATGGTACGACTGAGCTCCTGATAGACGTTGTCGTGCATTTCATGACAGGAAGTACAGAATTTCTCGGTGTTGGTAAGCTCGAGCGCGGTATTGAATGCGCCCCAGAACATCACGCCGCCAACGAAGCCGCCAAGGGTCAGAACCCCCAGGCCGATTGTTGCCGCCGGGGTCGTCAGGATCGACCATGCCCACAAGAATGCCGTCTTCAGCCAAGCCATGGGTCACTCACTCCCCGCCGGTTTGAAGCCCAACTCGCTCATATCCTTGAACTGATTGACCACGAGGCTGCGGGTATCAGCCTGCGGAACATGGCATGTCGTGCAAAAATAACGCCGCGGAGAGACGTCGGCGAGCATCTGGCCGTCACGCGTCATGTAATGCGTGACGCTGATCATTGGCGCACCGGAATCCTGAGTGAATTCCCGCTTGTGGCACGACAGACAGCGGTTGGCGTTGACCGACAGCTCGTAGCCCTCGATCGAGTGCGGGATGATCGGTGGCTGATCCGGATAGGCACGCATTTTCCGCTGATCATCAGTTACCCATTTCGGCAAAGGCTTCGCCTCGCCAGTGGCCATAGCCTGGGGCGGTCCTTCGAGCTGGGGCACATTCTGCTGCACCACCTGACCGATGGCTGCCGTCGCCACGAACACGACAAGACCGGCCGCGACTGTCATCCATTGGGGCCGCCTTAAATGGCGGAGACGATTTTGACCGCGCATTTTTTGAAATCCGTCTGTTTGGAGATGGGATCGGTGGCGTCCAGCGTGACCTTGTTGATCAACTGGCTGGCGTCGAACCAGGGAACGAAGATGACGCCAGGCGGCATGCGGTTTCGACCGCGGATATCGATGCGGGAACGGATCTCACCGCGACGCGAGATGATGCGAACCTCGGCCCCCTGGTTGATGCCTCGCTTCCGGGCATCCTCCGCATTCATGAAACATCGCGCACCGGGAAAGGCTTTGTAGAGCTCGGGAACACGCATTGTCATTGAGCCGGAATGCCAATGCTCGAGGACGCGGCCGGTCACCAGCCAGAAGTCATATTCATCGTCAGGCGATTCTGCCGGAGGCTCGTACGGTACGGCCAGAATAACGGCCTTGCCATCCTTCTGGCCGTAGAATTTCAACCCTTCGCCGGGTTTGACGTAGGGATCATAGCCTTCCCTGTATCGCCAGCGGGTTTCCTGCCCGTTGACGACAGGCCAGCGCAGTCCGCGCACATCATGGTACATGTCGTAGGGCGCAAGATCATGCCCGTGCCCCCGCCCGAACGTCGCGTATTCCTCGAACAGTCCCTTCTGGATATAGAAGCCGAAGGCCTTGGCCTCGTTGTTGTCGTAGTCCCCGCTGGTATCGCTCAAGGGAAATTTATCAACTTGGCCGTTGCGGAACAGCACGTCGAACAGTGTCTTCCCGCGATACTCGGGATTGGCATCCAGAATATCCTTGGGCCAGACCTCATCGGTCGTGAAGCGTTTGGAGAACTCGGCGATCTGCCACAAGTCCGAACGGGCTTCGCCTTTCGCCTGAACCAATTGATGCCAGACATGCGTCCTGCGTTCGGCGTTGCCGTAGGCGCCTTCCTTTTCGACCCACATCGCCGCCGGCAGGATCAGGTCCGCGCTCATGGCCGTTATCGTCGGGTAGGCGTCGCTGACCACGATGAAGTTGTCAGGGTTGCGATATCCCTGCCAAGTCTCGTTGCTGGTGTTGGGGCCGGCCTGAACGTTGTTGTTGACCTGAACCCAATAGAAATTCAGCTTGCCGTCCTTGAGCATGCGGTCCTGCTGGACGGCATGATAGCCGGGCTTCTCGGGAATGATCCCCTCTGGAACCTTCCAGATTTCCTCCGCATGCTTCCGATGCTCCGGGTTGGTCACCGTCATGTCCGCTGGCAGACGGTGCGCAAAGGTTCCCACTTCACGCGCAGTGCCGCAGGCCGATGGCTGGCCGGTCAGCGAGAACGGGCTGTTGCCGGGTTCTGAGATCTTACCCGTCAGCAAGTGGATATTATACACCATCTGGTTGGCCCAGACGCCGCGGACGTGCTGGTTGAAGCCCATCGTCCAGAGCGACATGACCTTGCGGGCAGGATCGGCGTAAAGTTCGGCCAACTGTTCAAGGAAGCCGGCATCGACGCCAGACAGCGCCGCCGCCTTTTCGAGAGTGTACTCCGAAACGAATGCCTTGAAGGCCTCGAAGTCGATAGGCTCGGTCTTGGCGGGGTCGGCGGAATTCGCGGCCTTCGTCTCCACCGGATTGTCCGGCCTGAAGCCATAGCCAATGTCCGTGACGCCTCGCGCGAACTTGGTGTGCTTATCCACGAAGTCCTTGTTGACGCGGCCGGTCTGGATGATGTGGTTTGCGATGTAGTTGAGGATTGCGAGGTCTGTGCCCGGCTTGAAAACGATCGGCACGTCCGCGAGATCCATGCTCCGATGCGTGAATGTCGAGAGCACCGCCACGCGGACATGAGGGTGCCCCAAGCGACGATCCGCCACCCGCGTCCACAGGATCGGATGCATCTCCGCCATGTTGGAACCCCAAAGCACGAAGGCATCCGCGTTCTCAAAATCGTCGTAACAGCCCATCGGCTCGTCCATGCCAAACGTGCGCATGAAGGCGTAGGCGGCCGAGGCCATGCAATGGCGGGCATTCGGATCGAGGTTGTTGGATCGAAGGCCGGCCCGCATCAGCTTGGTAGCGGCATAGCCCTCGAAGATCGTCCACTGGCCTGAGCCGAACATGCCGACCGCCGTCGACCCTTTTTCCTTCAGCACCTTCTTGCACTGTTCGGCCATCACGTCGAAGGCCTCGTCCCAAGTGACCGGCGTGAACTCGCCGTCCTTGGCATAGACCCCGTCCCGCTTGCGCAGCAGTGGCGTCTGCAGCCGATCCTCGCCATACATGATCTTAGAGAGAAAGTAGCCCTTGATGCAATTCAGGCCACGATTGACCTCGGCCTGCATGTCACCGTGCGTGGCAACAACCTGCCCCGCCTTGACGCCAACCATGACTCCGCAGCCTGTGCCGCAGAAGCGGCAAGGTGCCTTCGACCATTTGATCTGCAAGGCTTCCACCCCGCCCGGAACAGGCTGCGCGGTGGCGGGAAGCGTTATACCGGCAGCCGTAGCCGCTATGGCCGCAGCCTGGGCCTTCAGGACGTCACGCCGGGTCAGGGATTCGGTCTTCGACATGCTTCTCCTCCGTAACCTGCTCAAAAACCATGTTGGCGGCGATGACGCCGTCCATCAGCGAGACTCTGGAAAGAACCTCGCCCAAAAACCCCGTGCTTGGGCCCTCGATGACAACGACGATCTTGCCTCGATCGTGACCGTGCACCTCCAGCCCTTCGACGGCTTCGAGCTGCGCCAAAACCGCTTGCGTAAATTCAAACCGTGTTGCGATGACCGCACTTGAGACGTGCCAAAGAGAGTGCTCAACCATTGGAGACCTCGCTCAGCGAACGGATGGCGATGGCATCCACGGGACAGACCTGGAGGCATGCGCCGCATCCTGTGCAGGCGGACGTCTCGATGACCGGCAAAAACGGCCCGCCAATCCGTGGCCGGAATCGTATGGCCTGAGCGGGGCAAGCCTCGCCGCAGGATTGGCAGGCAACTCCTTTCGCTGCCAAGCAGCCGCCGGAAACCTGAGCCACATGGTCGAACTGGAAGCGCTCGGCATCGAAGACCGGCTCCGGACAGACATTCAGGCACTCTCGACAGAAAGTGCATTCCCCGACAGCCAGGTCGACCCCGGGAACTCCGGCGATAAGCCGGATTATGGAGGTGGGACATCGTTCGACGCATCGATTGCACCCGGTGCATCGTTCAAGCGAAGACGGCGACACGCCCGGAGGCAGGACCGGCAGGCGAGTAACGTCGCCCTTGAGGAAGGCCCGGCGAGACAGTGGGTTCGCGTCCATGGGCCACCTCAGTGAATGGTCGGTGGCGGCCCCGGCGGGCCAAAGATCATCTGGTAGAACCAGACCAGAAAGCCGTACGCCGCCACGGTTCCAACCGCAACGACGGGCCAGACGCCAAATGCGAGGATCGCAAACGCCAGTCGTTCACCGCGCGGCGAAAGCCGCCTGTCGCCTTTTAAGACTTCCGGTCGATCGGACATCGAGAACCCCACACCGTCGGGCGCACCTCGCCCTCGTCGTTCTACTCATCCGCGCAAAAATTAGCATCCTATGACAATGGGGGCCTGTAGTATCTCGTAACATCTCTAGTACGAGGGGCACACCGAGGTGCGTGCCCCCACTCATTCTTGAGTGACGGGGATCAGCGTCAGCCTCTCGGAGGTGGTTGCGGTGATATGCTCAGCGATCGCACGCCTGATGTCTGTCACCTATCGAACGCACAATTATCGAGGTCGATGATGTGGACCGGAAGCAGGGACCGACGACGGTTATCGACCGCAACAGCGATCCCGACTTCCTGACCATTAAAGATGACAGCTTGTTTGCGCATGCCAAACCGCTCCGCACACAACCGTTCGCACTGTCGGCAACCATCATTCCGCCAGCCACCATCTCAGATGCAGTCCGAACATATCCCGGTGAAAGAAGCGCGCATTGCCCTTGTCCTAGCCGCCCAGGAAGCTGGCATCAGGGTGATCACTGTCGTCCACTAGTCGGACGACACCGACCGGGAAGTTCACGAGGGCGGCTCGCAATCACGTGCGCGGCTTCAGGTTCTCCGGGTCATAGATCGGCTTGTAGCCGACGCTGACCACTTCGACCGGATAGGTTTCGGCGAAATACTCGACATTCAGCTTGCGGCCGACCTGGCAGTATTCCTGCGGGAGGTAGGCAAGCGCGATGTTCTTGCCGACGGTCGGGCCGTAGGCGACCGAGGTCGTGTAGGAGATGCGGCCGAGGCTGTCGACCAGCGACTTGCCTGTTTCCGGGTCCATGACCGGCATGGAACCGACGGGGTAGCGCTTGACGCCCTTGCTGTCGGTGTTTTCGGTCATGACGAGGGTGCAGAGCATCGCCGGCTGGTGTTCGCGAGCCTTGTATTCCAGGTGCTTGGCCTTGCCGCGGAAATCGGCTTCCTTGACCTTCGGGCGGGCGAGATCGGCTTCCAGCAGGTTGTACTGGGTGAGCAGGTCACCGTTTTGCAGGCGCAGAGACTTTTCCATGCGGCGCGAGTTGGCGTAGGTCTCGACGCCGAAGGGCATGACGCCGGTGGCGCAGAGCGCATCCCAGACGGCGAGGCCATCCTCGTACTTCATGTGCAGTTCCCAGCCCTGTTCACCGACATAGGAGATTCGGAAGGCGGTGACCGTCTTGCCCGCGATCTCGATCGGCTTGATGGCCGCGAAGGCGAAGTTTTCGGGATCGAGCGCTGCCGGATCGGCCACGACCTTCTTCAGCGTATCGCGGGCGTTCGGGCCCCAGATGCCGATCGTGATGAACTTTTCTGAGACGTCTGATATCGTGACGTCGAGACCGCGATCCTCGGCGACGCGCTTCATGTAGTGGAAGTCGCGCGGGCCGGCATCGGCGCCGTTGATGAGGCGGCAGCGGTCGGCCATGCGGATGACGGTGAAGTCGGCGCGCACCATGCCCTCGTCGTCGAGGAAGTGGGTGTAAATACCCTTGCCGATATTGGCGTCACCGCCGATCTTGGCGGCGCAGAGCCACTCAAGCAGCTCGACATGATCGGGGCCTTCGATGTCGACCATGTGGAAGTGGCTGAGGTTGACGATGCCGCAATCCTCGCTCATCGCCAGATGCTCGGCGTTGGAGACGCGCCAGAAGTGGCGGTTGTCCCATTCGTTTTCGCGCACGGGAACGCGGTCTGCGTATTTCTCCAGCAGGTGCTCGTTGGCCTTGTAGCCATGCGCGCGCTCCCAGCCGCCGAGCTCCATGAAGTAGCCGCCGAGTTCTTTTTCGCGCTCGTAGAAGGGCGAGCGCTTGGCGTTGCGGCCCGACGCGTAGGGTTCGCGGGTGTGGACGGCGGGGAAGTAGATCTTCTGCGCGGCCTCATAGCAGCGGCCGGCGATGAAGTCCTCGGTCAGCTGGTGCGGGTAGAAGCGGGAATAATCGATCGAGTTGTGGTCGATCTCGGTGCGGCCGTCGGTCATCCAGTCGGCGATCAGCTTGCCGTAGCCCGGCCCGTCCTTGACCCAGATGGCGACGCAGTACCAGAGACCGCGCACCTTCTGGCTCTCGCCGCAGGAGGGGCCGCCGGCAGCGGAGACCTGCAGCAGGCCGTTGAAGGAGTGGCCTTCATTATAGCCGAGTTCGCCGAGGATCGGCGTCAGTTCCATGGCCTTTTCGAGCGGCTCGAGAATCTGTTCCATCTCCAGGTCGCGCTGCGAGGGCGACAGGCGCGCCTCGTGCTTTTCCAGAAGCTCGCGCGGGTGGCACATGCGCGGATTGGTGGTCTCGTAATAGCCCCACTCGATCTGGCCGCCTTCGGTGGTCTTCGGGTCGCCGGTGTCGCGCATATAGGCGGAGTTGCCCTGGTCGCGCAGCAGCGGGTAGCCGATTTCCTTGCCCGTGCCTTCGAACTCGTTATAGGGGCCGAAGAAGGTGAGGGGGTGATCGACCGGCATGACCGGCAGGTCCTCGCCGACCATCTCGGCGATCAGGCGGCCCCAGAGGCCGGCGCAGACGATGACGTGATCGGCCGTGATCGTGCCGCGATGGGTGACGACGCCCTTGATGCGGCCGCCCTCGACGATCAGCGACTGGGCTGGCGTGTTGCCGAACATCTTGAGCTTGCCGGATTTCTCGGCGGCATCGACCAGCTTGCCGGCGACGGTCTGCGAACGCGGGATGACGAGGCCGGCGTCAGGATCGAACATGCCGCCCTGGACCTGATCTTCCTCGATCAGCGGGAACATTTCCTTGATCTCGGCTGGCGAGACGTAATGCGCCCGGGTGCCGAAGGCCTTGGCGGAGCTCAGCTTGCGCTTGATCTCTTCCATCCAGGCGTCGTCGCCGGTGCGGGCGACTTCGAGGCCGCCGATGCGGGAGTAGTGGCCCATCTTCTCGTAGAAATCGATCGAATACTGGGTGGTCCAGACCGAGAGATAGTCGTGTGACGTGGTGTAACAGAAGTCCGAGGCGTGGGCGGTCGAGCCGATATCGGTCGGGATACCCGACTTGTCGATGCCGACGATGTCGTCCCATCCGCGCTCGATCAGGTGATGGGCGATGGATGCGCCGACGATGCCGCCGAGACCGATGATGACGACTTTTGCCTTGCTTGGAAATTCCGCCACGTGCCTGTTCCTTGTTGTTATTCAATGAATGTGCCACGCCACATTCATATTCAATTCTCGATCAGACCTCTTCGCATAAAGACGACAGTGTTGGGCAGCTTATGATCGTCATTGGCTCCCTCCCCCGCGACATCGGCTCAATCGCGTCGACATGGGTTGAAGCTTGATCAAACGCGACATCACCGATCTCCTGAGCTTTCAGGCTACTATCGATGCGGCCTATTCCAAAGTCACTCGCCTTTTGTAATTCAGCCCCACTTACCGCCGCCAGGGCGACATCCGCTCGAGCGCTGACGGCGCGTGGGCTTGCTGCCCAATGGAACTTGCTCCGATGGATGCACTACAGCTCTGGATCGAGCGGCTTCCGGAATGGCAGGCGCTCAGACGCACAAGTCCAATCTCCTCAACTCATTGTCACCGCGACTGAGCACGACACGCGTGGTCGCCGGTATGAATCTCGCGCTGGTCAGCGGACCGCTACGCCAGACAAGAGCCATGTCCAAGTCTTGTCGAAATACTCCGAAATCGCAGTGCTCGACGCGAACTCTTCACCACCATCATCGCCGTGAGGCGGATCGGGCTTTGCCGGGACTTCACCGGCCTTTGCAAACGCAACCGCCTCGCTCATCGTGATACGCTTGAAGGCGATCAGATTGGGTTCCATGTTGATCTGTCAGAACGAATGGGGCTCCCCTTTATGCTGACATGCCCCCGTCGACTGCCCCGACAGCTCGACCTCGCTTGCGGACTTGAGTCGGCCACGCCGGTCGACTAGATCCCTTCTCTGGAGCGGACCTGAGCGCAGTTCAGTCCGAATCGAACGATCACCGGCTGAACCGTCTGGAAGAATGACATGACAACACAGAGCAATCTCGAAGCCGTCGCAAACGAAGCAAAAGCCTGGCGCCAACACATTCATCAACATCCAGAGCTACTTTTTGACCTGCCACAGACCGCCGCCCTCGTAGCGGACAAGCTCAAGGAATTCGGATGTGATGAAGTCGTCAGCGGAATTGCGAAATCGGGTGTCGTTGCAGTGATCAAGGGCGCGAATGGGCCAGGCAAGACCCTCGGTCTGCGCTGCGACATGGATGCGCTGCCGATGTCGGAGCAGACAAATCTGCCGTACGCTTCGAAGATCCCCAACATGATGCACGCTTGCGGTCACGACGGGCACACTGCGATGCTTCTGGCGACTGCGAAATGCCTCGCCTCCCAGCGAGACTTCGCAGGAACGGTGGTGCTGATCTTTCAGCCGGCCGAAGAGGGAGGTGGCGGTGCCAGGGTCATGATCGAGGAAGGGCTTTTCGAGCGCTTTGGAATTGATGAAGTCTATGGAATGCACAACGAGCCCGGCCTTGCTGTCGGCTCGTTTGCGACCCGCAGCGGTCCGTTCATGGCTGGTGGTGATCGCTTCATCGTGACGATTGACGGAAAGGGTGGGCACGCCGCCTCCCCTCATCTGAGCCATGATCCCATCGTCGTCGCAGCCCATATGATCACTGCGCTCCAATCAGTTGCGTCACGGTTCACTGACCCGTTTGATCCGGTCGTTCTATCGACAACCTTCATCGAAGGCGGAAACGACCGGGCGCTGAACGTCATTCCTGCGTCCGCAAAGATTGGCGGCACAATCCGCACGATGCGACCCGATGTCCGCGAGGCGGTGGAACGCCGCTTTCGGGAGATTGTGACGACCTCGGCAAAGCTGTTTGAAGCGGAGGCGCAGATCGATTGGCGGCCCGGATATCCCGTTGTTGTCAACGACCCAGAGAAGACGAAGGTTGCGATTGCGGTGGCCACCGATGTCGCGGGCAATAGTGCCGTCAACACAAACTATGCGCAATCGATGGGGTCCGAAGACTTCGCCTACATGCTGCAGCAACGACCTGGGGCAATAGTGTTAGTGGGCAATGGCGACAGCGCCAATCTTCATCATCCGGCATATAACTTTAACGACGATGCAATCATTCACGGCGTCAAATACTGGCTGTCGTTGGTCGACCGGCAGCTTGGTCAAGGTGTTCGGGCAAGGGATGGCAGCGCGCGGGAATGAAGCGCGAGGAGATTGCCCCCAAAAATGGAGCGTGCCTGACGGTTGCACCGGTATCAACAGACGTTAGGAATGCTGCGCTCCAACTCCCGGAATTCATGCGAGCGGCCCTAGAGGGCGCCGGCTTGCATCCGTCAGCAAGCAAGCCGCGATCCCAATTCAACCGAGGACTACCCGTGAAGAAGTCTGTCATTCTTTCTGCCGTGTTTGCGGCTGCGCTTCCCCTCCTCGCTCACGCCGAGAGCATTTCTTTTCCAAGCGATGCACCAATTGCGTCCGTAACGATTCCGGATAGCTGGGGTCCGGAGGAAACCGAAACCGGCATTCAGGCGACCTCTGACGACAATGCTATCTACTTCTCCATCGACATCGCGGACGAAAAATCCACGGACAAGGTCATCAGTGACGCAGTCGACTTCCTGACAAAAAACGGCGTGACCATCGACCAGAAGACGCAGAAGGACGCGGGCAACTCTGAGATAAACGGCATGGAGTTCACCGCGCTGGATTGGGACGGCAACGACGAAGACGGCCCTGTGTCCGTCGGTCTCGGCTTTCTATCGCCGAAGCGCGGCAAGATGCTTGTCATCACATACTGGGGCACCAAAGGCGATGAAGACAAGCACGACGAGGAAGTTGCAAAGATCGTTCATTCGCTGAAGCCCGCGAGCTGAGCTATTCCCGGAGCGCGTATTGCGCATAAGGACTATGGGCTTCGCACGCGCGCAGGTCGGCGGGCGGGAGAGCGGGGCTTTCTGCTCTCCGGCCGGCGCCACCCGCCCCTACCCGCGCCATTTGAACTGACCGACACACCACTATTCCGCCCTGGCAATCCGCACATAACCGCGAGCGTTCAAGGAGCGCGCGCGTGGTATCAAACTGGAAACCGAAGCCCGAGCCAAAGCGTGAGCATGGCCTCCATTCAATCCTGCTTTACAGCCGCAGGCAAACTCCCCTCAGCCGCTGCATGCGTTTCGGTGTGGCGGGCGGCGGCAATAACGCGGCGCTTCCCACGGATCGCATGCCATTGCTGATCGATCAGGACGCCGATGAGGATGACCCCGCCCATGACGGCGAAATTCAGGGAAGAGGGAATGCCCAGCAGATTGACCAGGTTCTGCAACTCCTGGAGAAGGACCGTGCCAAGCACGACGCCAACGATCGATCCCTCTCCACCTCGCAGTGAAAAGCCCCCCAGCACAGCTGCTGCGATCGCATAGAGTTCATAGAACTGGCCGTGGCTCGCCGGTGAGATCGACCGCGTGTACATTGCGAAATAGATCGCTGACAGTGCTGTAAGAAATCCGCAGATAACATAGGCCGAGATGATCATGCGATCGGTGCGAATCCCGGAATAGCGGGCCGCTTCCTCGTTCTTGCCGATCGCGTAGAGGTATCGTCCGAAGACGGAGCGATGCAAGACCACCCACATAACCGCTGCGATAACGACAAGCGCGATGAATGTGTTGGGGATGCCATAGAACCGTCCCGCAGTGAGAAACTCCAGATCGGGGAAATTCTGACCAAAGGCAAAACCTGCGGTCCCGTCGGCGGTATAAAACCGCGCTGCTCCGCGGTATATCAGCAGGCCGCAGAGAGTGACGACGAAAGGCTGAAGGTTAAGTCGCGTAATCAGCCAGCCATGAACGGTGCCGATGATTGCTCCCAAAAGCAGGATCAGAGGAAGGGCCAGCATCCAGGACATTTCCTGGACTGCGATGAAATCAACGAACAACACTCCGAGGAGTGCGACGAGCGAGCCAACAGAGAGTTCTATCCCGCCGGTGATGATGACGAAGGCCTGGCCGATCGACAGGATGCCGAACAGCCCAATCAGGTTGGCGGTGTTCGCCAGATTGATCGGCAGGAGAAAGCGCGGATTGATGATTGCCACCACGATGCCAACGACAACGATCAGCAGCAGCAGTCCAAGATCTTTCTTCGTCATTCGCGACCCACTCCCCTAAAGACATTCATATTTGCCATCGCGACTATTTCAAACTTTTGCCGACAGCCAGTAACAAGACGCTTTCCTGGCTGAACTCCGACTCCTCAAGAATTCCTGCGATCTGGCCCTCGTGCATGACGGCTATTCGATCCGAAACCCCCATCACCTCTTCCATGTCACTGGAGATCATGAGGACAGCGACGCCGGCATCGGCAAGAGCTCGCATGAGTCCGTAGATTTCATTCTTCGCACCGATATCGATACCACGTGTCGGCTCGTCGAAAATCATCACTTTCGGGCTCATAGACAACCATTTGGCAAGCACCACCTTTTGCTGGTTGCCGCCCGACAATGTGCCGGTACGGGTCGATACGGAAGGCGCCTTGATGACCAACCGAACCCGCTGCTGTTCGGCCGCCGCCGTTTCTTGATCGGAAGAGAGCAGGAAGCGGCTGGCGTATTTGCGAAGATTGGCCAGTGTAATGTTTTGGACGATCGGAAAATCAAGAAGAATGCCGCTGCGCTTGCGATCCTCGGGCGCGAGAAATATTCCATGAGCGACGGCATCGCGCGCGCAACGAATTGAAATTTCCCGACCGTCCTGCAAGATAGTACCGCCGTAGCTGCGATCTACTCCGAAGAGCACCCTTGCAAGCTCGCTGCGGCCTGATCCGACAAGGCCAGCTAGGCCGAGGATTTCGCCATATCTGATTTCGAGATCAACCGGCCGGCTCGGATAGGCCTCCGTTCGAACGGCGCTCGCCTTCAACGCCACAGCGCCTGGCGAACGGTTTGGTTTGGCGATGCGGGCAGCAGCAAGCGTCCGGCCGATCATGAGTTTGACCATCTGGTCGTGGTCGACGTCCTGCCTGGCCAACGCACCCGCGACGGTTCCATCCCTTAATACGATCACGCGATCCGCGACGCGCTCGACCTCGTGAAGTCGATGTGAGATGAAAATGACACTTATGCCATCTGCCCTGAGCGATCTGATAATGGTCAAAAGCCGTTCGGTCTCTGCCAAGGGAAGACTTGACGTGGGCTCGTCAAAGATGACCAGTCGCGCGTTGATGGATAGTGCCTTGGCAATTTCCACCATCTGCTGCTCGGCAAGCGAAAGTGTTGCAACAGCCGTGTCCGCCGAAAAGTGAGCCCCCACGCGCTTGAGAAGCGGCTCCACCATGTCTCTTAGCCGTTCGCGATCAACAAGCTTCAGAGGGCCCGCCTTGAGCGGTTCGCGACCCAGGAAGATGTTTGCAGCCACGTCGAGGTTTTCAAACAGATTGAGTTCCTGGTGGACGAACGCGATACCGGACGAAATGCTTGATTCAACAGTGAGAGAACGCAGCTCTGAACCATCGAGCACGATCGTACCCCGGTCTGGAGCGATCACGCCGCCGAGGATCTTCATCAGCGTCGACTTTCCAGCACCATTTTCGCCGACTAGGCCGATCACCTCTCCGGGCACAATGTCGATCGAAAGACCGTCCAGCGCAACGACGCCTGGATAGGTTTTGCCAACATCCGAAAGCGAAAGGAAGGGCTTGGCGTGCGCATTCGATGACGGAATGTCCGAGCTCTGGTTCATCGTCTATCCATGGCTACAGATGCTATCGGAATGAAGACACTCATCGCGGCGACGGCAAATGCCGCCGCCGCGATGGCGATTACTTTCCGGCCATGGCCTTCAGGTTGGCTGCGTACTTATCAACGTCATCCTTGCCGATGATCACAGTTGGAATGATGATCAAGCCATTGGCAGGAACCCCGGACTTGTCGCCCTTCAGGTAGGACGCCATCAGCTTCATTCCCTGATAGGCCCATTCGAACGGCTGCTGTACGACGGTTGCGGCAATGGTGCCTTCCTTGACGCCTCCAAGGGTGATCGGATCGTCATCGAAGCCGACGACGGTAATTTGACCGAGCTTGCCGGCGTCGCGCAGCGCCTCGTAGATCCGCGGCGTATTGTATGAATAGAAGCCGACCATGCAAGTGACGTCAGGGCTTGCGACAAGCGCATCTTCGACGTTCTTCTTGGCGCGCGTCTGGTCGATATCGTCACCGCGCACATCCGTCAGTTCGATCTTTGTGCCCTTCAGGCCATCCTTCATGCCCTGGATTCGCTCCTTGGCATTGTCAGCACCGGGAAGACCGACAAAACCGATGCACTTGCCGCCGTTGGGCATTGCCTTCTTGGCTATTTCGGCAGCCTGTTTGCCGGCATCGATGTTCGATGAACCGATGTAGGCAACGCGGTTGGTCTGCGGCGCATCGCTATCGGTGGTGAATAGAGCTGTTTGCGAGCCGATCTTGTTCAACCCGTCAGTCTGGGTTTTCGGGTCGACGGCCGAAACCATGACGCCCTTGACGCCGGCGCTGACCAAATCTTCCATCAGTCGCTGCTGAACGGCGACGGATGCCTGTTCGGGATACTTCAGTTCCATGTTATAGTCAGGCAGTTCGCCCTGGGCCTTCTTCACGCCCGCCTCGGCGGCTTTCCAGAAGTCGGACGCTCCATTGACGACGAACGCGAGGGTTGGTTTGTCGGCGGCATGAGATACCGCGATCGGCGCGGCGCTCAGCATCAAGCCGGCGAAGAACAAGGCGGCATTGCGTTTCAGCTGCTTCATCATATTCCTCCCAGGGCCGCAATTGCGAGGGCCCGATCGCCTTGCGGTCGGCCAGATGCTTGGGCCCCCTCCAAGGGCCGTCGCCAGGCGACAAGGTCGCATAAGCTCCGATCGCAACGCAACGGTATAGAAGAATTCCAATTAGTAAATAGTATTATCAATTCCAGTGAAAATAATTTCACTGGTCGTCTGAGGCGCTATTCAATAGTATTGAAAAATACGCTTTATTTCAGTAACTAAGTTAGGCCACGATCTTCGTCCCCGCCAAGAAGGCACTGATAATATTAATTACCAACCTAGCCCGGCGGTAGCTCTGCCAGCCAGCCGAGACAGAGTCGTCAGATGATGAAAACCAAGACGTCGGAACTGATCGACCCTGCCGGGGAAAAGAACGAGCGCAAGCAGAAAAAGCCTCGGCTTGGGGAGCGCGTGACGATGATGGACATTGCCACTGCGGCGGGTTGCTCGCAGGCTGCAGTCTCCTTCGTTCTTAACAACACGCCCGGCACCCGCATTTCTCAGCAGACCCGCGACCGGGTAATCGATGCGGCACGTACGCTCGGCTATGTGGGAACGACCTATACGACGGGGACGACCTATTCCGGATCGGACAACATCATTGGATTCGCCGTCGACCAACTGGCCACCAGCCCCGAAGCCGTCGTTGCCATCGAGGGCGCACGACAGGCATCCTGGAAGACTGGCAATGTGTTGCTGGTTACGCAGACCTTGAGCGATCCCTTTATGGAGCCGAGAGCCATAAGGGCATTAACGAACGGCGGCATATCGGCGCTCATTTACATGACCATCTATACCCGGGAAGTGGAACTCCCTTCCTATATCTATGAGCTGAACATCCCCACGGTCCTCCTCAATTGCTACACGGCGGACTATGCATTTCCCGCAGTCGTGCCCAGCGAGATTGCTGGAGGTCAGAACGCTACCCGGCACCTGATCGCGCACAAGCATCGTCGGGTCGCGACCATAACAGGCGAGATCTGGATGCAGGCTGCGCAGGATCGGCTTACCGGGTACCGACGTGCGCTCGCGACGGCGGATATTCCATTCGATCCGGAACTGGTCGTCGAAGGAGACTGGTCCGCCAGTGCCGGCTACGCCGCCACCAAGAAACTCCTTGCGTTGAGCGATCCTCCGACGGCAATTTTCTGCCAGAACGACCGTACGGCAGTGGGCTGCTACGAAGCATTGAAGGATGCGGGCCTTCATATCCCCGAGGACATGTCGGTCATGGGCTATGACGACGAAGAAATCTCGCGACACCTAGTCCCCCCGCTGACAACGTCGGTCCTCCCGCACCTCGCCATGGGACAATGGGCGATCGAACATCTCCATCCCGAACGCCTTCCCGAGAAACGGCGCTATCCAATCACCAAGCTCGAATGTTCGCTTGTCAAACGGCAGTCCGTCGCACCACCGCGGGCTCGCAAGCAGTCACGCGAGTAGGTCCAGCTCGGCAAGACGGCTGGGTGCGCTATCGGCGTACGGCGCCATCCACCTTCCCATGACTGATGATCATTCGTATTGATGAGATATGGCAAGCTTGCCTGTCGCTCAGACGCAAAACCTCAGGTGAGCCCCTCAAACAGCGGCGATCGGTAGGAAACCTGCCGGTCGCCGTCGGTGGAGCACAGCCCGTGCAGCCGATTTCCTTGCTCGCCCTTATCCTCGTTGTGGGTAGCCAACACGAGCAATGGTCATATTTGATTTTCCTGATATCGTGACCGTATTGTGTGGGGAGTAGACGTTATGAAGAGTTTGGTTCCAGACGCATTTTACTGGGCGCGATCAGAAAGGCACACCGGTGGCCGGACGACGATCGTGCAAGTGTCTACGATCTTCGGCGAGGATCCGGACTTCTGGACCTTGGCGGTCCTTGGATCCGACCAACACCACATGATCGGTGATTTCGAGCTCATTGCACTCGTGGAGCCACTGGATGGCTACTCGCTGCGTCAAGCCGCGGAGTAGTGACGGGAATTGTGATCCCTGCCAGCGCTTTGACCAGACCTCGGCCGCAATAGTGCCCCGACCTATCCACGGCTAAGCGGCGGCGGCTCAAAAGAAAGCCCTCGCAGGAGAACGAGGGCTGCAATTTGATCCGTCGCGAAGGGGTTGACGGTAAGCGCACGCTTCTTTTGTGCGTACGATTATATTTGGAACTGCTTAATAAAATTGAACGTTCCACAGATCGCCAGCGAGCGCCTCCTTCCCCACAGCTTGCTCACGCGCTTGCCATGTTCACGGCGAGCCACATTTTGCATGAGATCGAGCGTTCAATCAGGAGCCCTCATGAGTCCCGATCTGTTTGCTTTTCACGTCAGGATAACTGGGAAGGTCCAAGGCGTAAGCTATCGTGTCTGGACGCGCGATCAGGCGCTCGAACTCGGACTGACGGGCTGGGTCCGGAACGAGCGTGATGGGTCTGTGTCCGCCCTTATTGTTGGAACATCGAAGTCGACGTCGACAATGCTGGAGCGGTTCTGGGACGGGCCAACCGGTTCGGACGTCAGCGCTGTTGATCCGCAGGCGACCGCCGTGGACCGCGCTCCAGAACATTTCGTCATCACCCGCTAACGCGAATGCGGATGTTAGCGACCGGAGTTGCTTGCTCCCGCCCGCCCATCGGTCTATGACTTCACCTCCAAAAGCTGACATCGGGAGAAGTTCGTGGCGAATGGCACTGTAAAGTTTTTCAATCAGGATAAGGGCTTCGGCTTCATCACGCCCGACAATGGCGGCCCGGATGTCTTCGTGCATATCTCTGCTGTCCAAGGTGGATCGCTACGCGATGGCCAGAATGTCAGCTACGATGTGGGCCAGGATCGCAAGACCGGAAAATCCAAGGCCGAGAACGTCCGTCCGGCCTGATCGCGATCAATCGCAAACAGGGGCCGGCGCGAAATCACTCGGCCCTTCGCTCGTGCGACTACCGCTTCTCACCTCCAGCTATTTGCATTCGCGCAATCGCTACAGCCGAGGTGAGAAGCGAGCTTGATGAAATCCGGGACCGGGACAGCCCGGCCTCACTATGCCTCTGGGAAGTCAGTGCTTCGCGTGATGGCCTCCCAGGCGTCGATCTCCTCCACGATCTGATCGATTTTGCTGCGCGCGCGACGGAGAGCATCGCTTCCCAGCAGGAGATGAAGAGGAGGATTGTCAGAGTTCACGAGGTCAAGGATTGCCTGCGCGGCCAAGACCGGATCGCCAGCCTGCCGACCATCGGCAGCGTCAAAGGCAGCCGAACTTTTCCCGACAGTTTCGGCGTATGCTTCACCCGCAGCATTGCTCTTGCGGATTGAATGGGCCGAGAGGAAATCTGTTCGGAAGGCACCCGGAGCGACTGCGGTCACCTTGATGCCAAAAGGCTTGACCTCGGACGCCAGACCTGCGGACATGCCTTCAAGGGCCGCTTTGGCGGCGGAGTATATCGCGGTTCCGACGCCGGGCGCACGGCCCGCGACGGAGGTTATATTGATGATATGGCCGCGGCCCTGCGCTCTCAAATACGGCAGCGCGGACTTGATGATGCGAAACGGGGCGAAGACGTCGACGGAAAAAAGCCTTGCGACATCCTCGTTGGCGGCCATTTCGAGCGCGCCAAGCAGGCCGTAACCGGCGTTATTGACGACAATATCGATCTCACCCGCGATATCAAACGCCTGATGGGTTACAGTCTCCGCAGCCTCGCTGTCGCTAAGATCGACTGAAAGAATGTGCAACCTGCCCTGACCCTCCTCTACCGGCCGATCAGTCCCTCGAACCGTGCCGATAACGTTATCCCCCTTTGCCAGCGCCGCCTCGGCCAGTGCTTTCCCAAGCCCGCGTGAAATGCCGGTAATGAACCAAGTGGTCATGAAATGCTCCTTCGTTTCGACAAAAGGAACTTGCCACCTCGCCTCAACCTATATAATCCGCAGATAAATTAATATCCTTGTTAGCTGGGCTTAATAATGCAGGACGCGTTAGCGGACAAACTTCCGGCCGGCAACGACTACAATCAAATGCGCGCCTTCATCGCCATCGCCGAATACTTGAGCTTCAGCCGTGCCGCTGAGGTCTTGGGCGTATCCCCGTCGGCACTGAGCCAGACGATCCGCAGCTTCGAAGAGCGGGTCGGAATGCGCCTTCTTCATCGAACGACCCGTAACGTGTCGTTGACGGAGGTTGGAGAGAATCTCTTCCGACGGATACGACCCGCGGCCTTCGAACTTGGGGACGCCCTCGCGCAGACACGGATTGCCGGCGAACGCCCTGCGGGCACCGTTCGCGTGCACGCGTTCCGTTCGGCGGCGCAGAAGCATATCCAACCGATCTTCAGGAGCTTTGCCGAACGCTATCCCGACATCGTGCTCGACATCACGATCGATGATGAGGCCGTGGACATCGTAGCCGGAGGCTATGATGTCGCCCTAAGGATCGGCGAGGTCATTGAACGAGATATGGTTGCTGTCCGTTTGGGACCCGAATTGCGCCAAGTGGCGATCGCGACACCTGACTATTTCAACCAAAATGGCCGTCCCGAGCATCCGCGCGATCTCCTTCATCACCGATGCGTTCGGTGGCGCTGGCCTGGACATCACGCGCCCTATGCTTGGGAATTCTTCGAAAACGGCGGGTGGTTCAGTGTCGCCGTCAACGGCCCGCTCATCTTAAGCGACAAGGAGACTGCGGTAGATGCTGTTCTTCAAGGAACTGGAATTGGATTTGCTGTTGAGGAAACTGTCGCCGGATATCTTGCACAAGGCCGATTGCTCAGTTGCCTCGAATCTTGGTCCGCACCGTTCCCAGGCTGGTTTATCTGCTACCCGTACCAGCGACAGATGGCTCCTGCGCTGAGAGCATTCATTGATGCCATCAGGTCTGGTCCCGATGGTCGCTTAAGGGAAGAAGTAAATGCTGTCGGCTGAGCAAAAGCGTGAGTTTACGCGCGCAGACACTGTCCGAAATGGCCCGAAGGCTCAATCCCAAGATTGGCCGCTTCGCGCCACAAGCGAACATGGGAATCCGCTGTCGTCGACTGTGATCAAACCATTCTCTCGTGCTCGGATTCGGAAGAGCGGCGATTGGCCGGTATTCGCGGGCTGCAGGGCAGGTAATCGATTCCTGCCGTTCTTTAGAACGCGCTAATCGTCTATATCGCCGCGTCCAGACACAAAGGAACACAATGACCAAGAAGTTGAACTCGTTGGAAGCGACAAGGGACTGCGTCTTGACTGCCCGTCCGTTCAAGGGGGTTTTCATGTACATTGCCGTCGCCGCTGCGGTTACTGTCTGGTCTGTGACGGAAACACATAAAGTCCCAACACCAACGGACGAACACATCGCTACAGTCGTTCACTGAGGTCTCTCGAAGGAGAGATTTAGAGACCTTTTCTACGATCCCCAGAGATAGCGCGCAGCAGCGGCGCTGCCCATTCGACGCAGGACTGTGTTGTATCACCAGCATAGGTGTGGCCTTGTCGCCGCCACTTTCGATTGCCATCTGATGACCACGGACAAGTCACTGTCCCTGAATGTCTCCACAACAACAAAGAACTCGCCAGCGACGCTGACGCATCGCTGTGGCGGGACCACGGATGGCAACGATGACCGCAAGAACATTGAACGAGATGACGCCGGCCCAGCGATCGGACATGATGCTGCTAGTCGCACAAGCCTTGGAAAATGTCGCCGAAGAGGCCGATGAACAGGGCGATTATCAGTCGGCACAAAACGCGACCTATCTGGCGCTCTCAATCCGAGGCTGTGGAACGGGAGTGGCGGCCGAGACAACCAAAGCGGTCGAAATTCTGTTGGAACAGGGGATTAGCTACGTCGCCAGCGTCTCCGAGCGGCTCGAGCAAATGCACTCGCCCACGCATGTAAAGGAGGATTTTGAGCGCGTAGAGGAGGAACTTCTAACGCTACATTGATCACCACCGTGCATGATCGAGCGCCGCCAAGAGGCCGACACCGCCGCCTCCCAACCAAAAACCGCCTGCCACTACACGGCTTTCCTCTCCTTAGGCGTTGAATATTGTTCGCGGAATGCCGATCTTCATCTCTAGGCAGGAGTCGTTTTCATGCTCGTCGCCGTCATAGTCGCCGTTGCCTTGATCTGCGCGGTTGTCTTCATACGCTACTATGCCGTGAAGACCCGGCTGAAAGAAAAATCCATCGATGAAGCTATCGCACGAAGGCTGCAGGCCTCACCTGTGATGCTGGAGGTTCGCGACATGCGCGAGCTTAACGGCGTGATGCGGAATCTTCTGATCGATTTTGTCGAAGCTGAAGATATCAAGCCGCTGAACTCGGATGGCCACGTCTCGCCGCAAGAACGGAAGCGACTCTTCTCCATCAGGGAGGCACGGCGACGCGAGATATACGCGGAGGCGGTCGTTCTCCTTCGCCAGACGAAAATGTCACGGGATAAGGCAACGATCGAGTAGGGACGGTGGCCGAGCGGGATCTTAGAGCAGGCCCAGAACAATGCTGCTTGTAGAATGGATCAGCCGAACTAGCCACAGGATCGCTTGCGGTACGCTGGCAGGATGTAATCGCCGGTCAACGAGGCCAGATCTGCAGCGTCGGGTGCATTCGGCGAGACCCAACGGATCTCTTCTATCTCGGCGGCCGGGTGAAAATCCGTTCGATCTGTACTGACGATGTAGACATCCGCATGCACAAGATGCTCGGGCTCATTCGCGGCTGCTGCCTCGAATTGGCCCATACAAATGACCGACGTCACATCAATCTTGAGGTCCAATTCTTCCCGCAGTTCCCTGACGAGACAATCCCGCGGGCTTTCGCCGACGTCGATCTTGCCACCGGGTTGCATGAAGAATTTAGTCCCGCGCTTTCGTACCAGAAGCACTCGGCCATCCGGCCCGACGATCACCGCTGCTGCAATCCGAATAGTCTTCATTTCCATCTCCCGGCGTTTGTCCAATTTCATCGCAGCACGGGAGCCACCAGATCGCATAAATGTTGCGATCCTCCGATTCAGACAAGATCACGCCACGCGTGCGACCGTCCATTCTGGTTTGGGAGCGCGGGCATCCTAATTGCGACCGGATGCGAGCGGCTCCCGAAGCGGCACCTCGACGCTCCGCTTCTGCGATCGCTTCATTGAGTGCTTGTTCGATAAGGAAAGCCAGCATTTCCCGCCGGCCTCTTTGTCCGCTGTTTCTCGAGCGGTTCGTAAGGCTTCGACCATTTTGAGATTTCGCGTGTCGTCATATTGCGCTCATGTTGGGCTCCTCAGGGAGCCGCTGGGGACTTCAATGCTGCCATCATGGGAGGCTCAAGTCCAAACCGACCATCCTGCTGACGACGAAGGCTAAAAGCCCTACGCATAGGAGCGATAGCATAAAGACTGCGGCCATCTTGCCGCCCGCGCGCAGCACCGCGCCTCTCTGCCCATTCTCCCCTTGGTCGTAATGCCACTTGATGGCGAAGTACATGCCCGTGCCTAACACGAGAACCTTGAACGTAACGAAAACGACAGGAACCCAATCCATAGTAGCGATCCCAATGTGCACCAAGTACACGCCTTATGATCCTATTTTTGGCAGACGCATACTGACACTTATGCAACGCTGATATGTAATCGCAGATGGAGGTTCGTGGCCTGTAGCGTTGGGTTCAGGCATCGCCGCGTAGGGCCGATAGGCGACATCGACAGACGACGCTGCTGGCTCATCCCCTGCTGCTTCGTTCGAAAGCGGCTAGCATATCGAACCTCAGATACGTCACGCTGGACTAGCACTGTGCGCCAAAACACTATCAGAATGTGCCAACCTAGTCTTGGACTCTGGCGCAATCCGATTTCTACTTACAGGTAGAAAGCACGCCAAGAGCCAACTCAGAGGAACGATCATGTCGGGCCGCCTTTACCCCATGGGCAAGTCAATCATCCAGGTAGCCAAGCTGCTGAAAATCTCGGCCGACCAGACCGTGCGCCGGGCCGGATTACCCCGCGATATTCTCCGAAATGAGGGAAAGGGGCTGACGCCCAACCAAGTGTTCGCCCTCTGGTCTGCCTTGGAGATCGAGGCAAACCGTTCGGACCTACCGCTTTACCTTGGGAGGCTTTTTGCCCATGGGCCGTTCACCCCAGCAATGTTCTCCTTCTCGTGTTCGCCAGATGTTCGTGCCGGATTCCAACGTCTGTCTGTGTTCAAGCCGCTGATGGGCCCAATGAAGCTGTTCATATCCGAGGACGACACTTGCCTTCATATCGAGATCGGATCAGTGGACCCGACTGTTCAAGCTCCACCCCAATTGGCTTGGTTCGAAGCGCTCTACCTCCTGGAATCTGCTCGCTGTTACACTGCAGAGTTCATCCGACCGGCGCGGGTCCAATTGCCCAAGCTGTCCAATCTCGGCGACGAGGTGCTGGAGTTCCTTGGTTGTGATCCAGACATTGGCGGCGGAGCACGCCTTTCCCTTCGGAAGGAAGACGCCGATTTGCCGTTGATAACCGAAAACGAGGAGTCCTGGCCTGAGTTCGAGAAGAAGCTGCGGCGAGATATGGAGTCCCATGAAACCGATGCGCCGATCGTGCTCCGTGCAAAGCGCGCTCTACATGACATGCTGCCATCCGGCGAGGCCACTATAGAGGCAATGTGCCGTCGTCTCGCGATGTCTAGGCGCACTCTGCAGCGACAGTTAAAGGCAGAAGGCGAAACTTTCCAGACAGTGCTGGCCTCGACCCGAGCGCAGCTCGCGATGCACTATCTAACCGAAGATGTGCTGAACGCCGAAGAAATCTCCTATCTCCTGGCCTATCGCGAGCCGAACTCCTTCTATCGCGCCTTTCAGGGCTGGACGGGGATGACACCCGCGGAGGCTCGGATAGCGGGGCCACACTAAGGATGGTTGGATATCGCCGTCCCGGTTCTCTCACCTGCGGGGTGATTGCAGATTGGCGCGTTCTGATAGTCTATTGGCACAAAGCGATTTTGAAACGGCGTGTGTCATCCGCCAAATTGATCTCCAAGGAACAACGGGCGGGGCGCCCTTAATTGTTGGAGAATTTAATGGCGATCACAAAGAAAACCGCTCTGGTTACCGGCGCATCCTCGGGCATGGGCAAGGTCATCGCAAAGCAACTTGTCAGGGACGGGCTGACCGTCATCGCCGCCGCGCGCCGGGTGGAACAAATGGACGACCTGAGGGCGCTCGGCGCCTATCCAGTCGCGCTGGACGTTGCCGATGAGGCCAGTCGCAAATCCGTGATCGCTGAGATTACCGAGAAATTCGGCGGGGTCGACGTGCTGGTGAACAATGCAGGTTTCGGACTTTATGGGGCGGTAGAAGACGTGCCACTGAAAGAGGCTCGCTATCAGTTCGAGGTGAACCTCTTCGGTGCCGCCGCTTTGATCCAGGATTTGGTCCCCTACATGCGCGAGAAGCGCTCAGGAACGATCATCAATATCACGTCGATGGGCGGCAAAATCTATGTGCCATTGGGTGGCTGGTATCATGCATCCAAACATGCGCTGGAAGGCTTGTCAGACTGCCTTCGCCTGGAACTGCAACAGTTTGGCATCAATGTCGTGGTGGTGGAGCCCGGCCTTATCCAGACCGCGTTCGGCAGCGTTATCGAAGGCCCGATGCTAACGTTCTCAGGGAGCACTGCCTACAGCCGGATGGCGAAGAACGTCTCCAAGGCGACTTCGGACAGCTACAAGGCCGGCGGCGGCTCGTCGCCGCAGGTAATCGCGGACGTGGTTTCCAAGGCCGTGAGGGCACGTAGACCCAAGACCCGCTACGTCGCTGGGAAGTTTGCCAGCGTGATGATCAATACCCGCAAATGGCTTGGCGATCGCGCGTTCGACCGTTTGGTCCTCTTGGCCGTTCGTTGATTGGTGCGATGCGAGCGCTTCGCACACCTGTCGCCAGCGTTCGCCTCCATCGCGCAGACGGAAGTATCCCATGAATCATCTCAAAGCAGTCATCGCGTAAGGCTACAATATCAGCTGCTCCACATGAGCCATGGTCAGCTCAATCTCAACCAAGGTTGCTCTGAGGAGCGGCTGAAACTTCTTTCTTGCCCTCTGTCTCCCTGTTATCGTTAAATTAGGAGACAGCGCCATGAGCGAGAACCGAAAGCTGGCTGCAATCCTGGCCGCGGACGTGGTTGGGTACAGCCGCCTTGCGGGCGCCGACGAGGAACTCACCCTGGCGAGGTTGCGGACACTGCGCAGCGATCTCATCGATCCGACGATCGCCGTGCATCATGGCCGGGTGGTGAAGCGCACCGGCGATGGCGCGCTGGTTGAATTCCGCAGCGTGGTGGACGCTGTGCGCTGTGCCATCGAGGTGCAGAACGCTATGGTGGAGCGCAATCATGGCGTCGCGCAGGACCGTCGCATTGAGTTCCGGATCGGTATTCATCTGGGAGATGTCGTAGAGGAAAGCGACGGCGATCTGATGGGCGACGGCGTCAACATCGCCTCGCGATTGGAGGGCGTCGCCGCGGCGGGAGCGATCTGCCTGTCGGAGGATGCCTATCGCCAGGTCAAAGCGAGGCTCGACCTCTCGGTCAGCGACCTTGGCAGCACACAGCTCAAGAACATCGCCGAGCCGATCCGGGTCTATTCACTGCAAGTTGGCAGCGCAGGGACCAAATCAGCTGCGACCTCCGAAATCACGACGGGCCAACCGGCCAAGCCAGCGTCGCCCAAGCTCTCGATCGCCGTCTTGCCCTTCGCCAACATGAGCGGTGACGCTGAACAGGAATACTTCGCCGACGGCATCTCGGAAGACATCATAACGGCGCTATCGAAGCTGTCGCAGCTCTTCGTCATTGCTCGCAATTCGTCGTTCACTTTCAAGGGCAAGAACGTCCAGGTCCAGGAGGTGGCCACGAAGCTCGGCGTCCGACATGTACTTGAGGGCAGCGTACGCAAATCGGGGAACAGGGTAAGGATCACCGCGCAGCTCATCGACGCAACCACCGGCGGGCACCTATGGGCCGAACGGTTCGATCGCGACCTTACCGACATATTCGCGGTTCAGGACGATGTCACGCAGCAGATCGTCGGAGCGCTGGCGGTCAACCTGACAGAGGGTGACCGGCAAAAACTTACGCCGGGGCAGACCCGGCATCCCGAGGCGTACGATTGCTTCTTGCGTGGGCGGGAGCTGTGGCACCGGCTGACGAAGCAAACGAACAGTGACGCCCGCGACCTGTTGCAACGTGCTGTCGAACTGGAACCGAACTTCGCCTCAGCGCACGCCTTCGTCGCCCTCACCCACGGGCTCGACTACCTGAATCGGTGGAGCGCGTCGCCGCAGCGCTCGATGGAGCAAGCCGAGGAGGCTGCGACGCTGGCTGTAGCGCGGGATGACAACGATCCCGTGGCGCACTGGTCGCTGAGTGTGGTCAACCTTTACTTGCGACAGCACGATGGCGCCATCAATGAGGCCGAGCATGCGATCGTCCTCAATCCGAACTTCGCCGAAGGGCAGGTCAGCCTCTGCGAGGCACTTATCTATTCAGGCAGGGCCGAGGAGGCACTCGCCTATTTCGATCGGGCGCGGGTTCTGAACCCGTACTTTCCGGATGTCGTTCTTCACTTTCAGGCCTGGGCTTTGTTTCAACTGGCAAGGTACGAAGAGGCCGTCGAACTGTTGCTGCAGCGCGTGAATCGCAACCCCGTCACCGATGTCTCCCGCGCGCTTCTGGCCGCCTGTTACGGACACCTCGGCCGTTTCGAAGCGGCACGCGCGACATGGCAGGAGGTGCTGCGCGTCAATCCCGACTACTCCTTGGAATACCGTCGCAAAGTCCTGCCCTTCAAGAACCCCGCCGATTTCGATCGTGTCACCGAGGGGCTGCGAAAGGCCGGTGTTGTGCAATGACGGTGATTGATGTCCGATCTTGAATCCGTTGCCACCATTTGCACATTGGACGAGCATAGCACGTGCCGGCGTAACGATGACCTCCGGCGTGATAGCAAGATCTGCTTTCAGGGCGATGCGAAGTGTTCCTCTCCCACATGAGGGCGCGTAACCGCCGGTCAGCCCTAATCGCCGCGGGGTGGGAGCCATGCCCAGTGCGATCCAATTGGCAGTGAGCGGCACTAAGTCCGAGCAAGAGCTACAAGCAGCCTTGAACCATCAACTGAGCCGACGGTGGCCAGATTAGCCACCAAGCCATGAAGGCGACCTTCTCGCCGGCCGCCGGCATAGGCGAGCTGGCTCCCTACGTATTTCTGTCGACCATCATCACATCGCGGGCTAAAAGGCCTCCAGAACCGAAACCATAGCTGCCGATGCTGCCCCGAGCGTCGGTTGCGTGGCGTCGTCATCGAGCCAGTTTGGGCTGTCTTTGTCCGCTGGCTGGCTGACCGTGCTAGGACCACAAAATGAACACTCGATACGGGCGGATTATGGAAATGACGGAAGCTCCATCCGAGGTGGAACTGGTGGGTGCCCCGATCTTGGAAGGATGGCTGCTAGAGCAACCTTCCGAGGGTAAGCCGTGGTTGTACGGTTGGTTCATTGGCCACCCCGAAATCGAGGACGGCGATCACGGCGATACCTCCGCGCTGGTTGCGATGGATACGAGCAATCCCCCTACGTGGGCGAGGACAGAAAATCACCTCTATCGTCTAGGCACATGGTATCCCCCGGCCGAACGCGAAATCCGCTACTGGTCGCAGAAGCTGCGCCGGCGGCACCGCATGCCATTGGGAGATGCACCAGGTGGCGGCAATAACGTCGAAGAAATGATCGCGTTCATCCAATCGGAAAAACCGTTTCGCGAGCAAAAGCTTGCCCGCATGGTGAGTGCCTATCGCGCAGAGCAGGAGCGTCAACCGTAGAGGAGTTTTGCTTGTTCGGACGCTTGAAGTGCGACAGCAACAGCTTCGAATTGCTCTAGTGCCATTGTTGCCGCCATTCAAGGGCAGGTGATTGGCAACTGGTTCGCTCGTATTCAGTGCCCAGAATTTGAGCCGTGGGACTGGAAACGGCGGACGTTTCGTGCACCGTTTCCGTCGTCTCGACTATTTCTGGATGCAGGTGTCGACGGTATCCTTAGTGCACTCGTCGAGCCCTGTGAAAACAGGGTCGTCGACCGGTTTGCCGGCGATCAGATCCATCATCACTGACGGCGCCTTGTAGCCCATTTCGAACGGCCGCTGCCCGACAAGTGCGGTTACGAGACCTTCCCTGGCAATCGCGACTTCATCGCCGATCGTGTCGGCGGCACCGATCACGAACTCGTTCTTGGCGATCTTGTCGGCTATCGGCTTGAAGAGATCGCGATAGGGCTGCGGCGCACCGAACAGCGGCCAACCGCCCATAATGCCGAAAGCATCGAGATCCTTGTTGGCCGCGAGAATGTCAGTCATCGCCTGAACGCCCTTGGCGCCGTCGTCATTGGTGAAGACCGGGCAACCGGCAACTTCCGTCCACCCGCCCTCGCCTTTAAGCTCAGCCAGGCCTTTCTGACCGGTCAGTGTGTCACGCATCCCTTGAGCACGACGCAAAATGTTGTCGGCGCCAGGGTTGCCTTCGATCGTGCATATCTTGCCACCCTGCGGCTTCGCTTTCTTGATGTACTCGCCGATGCGCGCCCCCATCAGATAGTTGTCGGTGCCGAGATATGTCTTGCGCAGTGCAGAGTCTTCTGCCGCAAGGTCCGCGTCGAGCGTCATGACAGGTACCTTGGGGCTTGCAGTCTTGAGCGTCTGAGCAATCAGCTTGGCATTCGAGGGAGAAATGGCGATCGCTGCCGTTTCCGCCTTGCCCAGCACGTCCTGAACGATTTGCGCTTCGCCCGCTTCATCGGAAGTCGATGCGGGACCTGTGTAGAAGCACTCGAATTCGGAGTCCGGATTCTCCTTGTTCCACTTCTGGCAACCCTGATTGATCGCCTCGAAGAATGGGTTGTCGAGACCTTTCACGACGATGACCAACTGTTTCTTGGCCGCCAAAGCTTGTCCGGCCGTCAGCGCCAGCACCGCGACGGTAAGCAATAATGCCTTTCTCATAGCTTCCTCCCATTGAAAAATGACGGACGCCATCGCCCGCCACATGATCAACCCGGATACCAGACGATGCGAGGATCCTCCTCCGAACGCATATACCCCCAGGCCGAGTCGATTAGCATTTCCAGATCGTAGACGGGCCGCCATCCAAGCAGGTACTTCGCCTTGCTGTTGTCCATCCAATTCGAATGGAACAGACTGGGGATGTCGACCGACGCTAGGCCGCGGGTGCGCGCCAGGTGAGCGGCGACCTCACCGTAGTCGACGGGGCGGTCCATGCAGATGTTGAACAACTGCCCCTCGGCACGCGGATTGTCGAGCGCGGCCAGGATCGCGGAAACGAGGTCGTCGACGTGAACAAAATTGCGTTTAAGCGGTCTATCGTCGGCGTCACGCAACAACGGAATCGTCTTATCCCGCGCATAGCGCGCCGCGTCCGCCTCCGGAACGAGTGTCTTCCAGTCCGGGCCGCCGAACACGTCGTTACCGAATGACAAGGTGAACCTGAAATCATCCTTCTCCATGATCCAGGGTGCACGCAGGCAGCAGCCATTGATGCCATACTGAATCTGGAACTGCTCCAGCATTACCTCTTCCAGCACCTTTGACAGCGCATAGCAGCCTGGATATGCCCGGTGAGGCGTTGCCTCAGTGATGGGCGCTTCATGACGATAGAAAAAGTGCCCGATCCCCGCATCGCCGCCGATAAGAATGAACTGGCGCGCGGTGGCGCTCGTCCTGAAGCCATCAAGAAGCCAGAAAAGTCCCTTGACGGCGACATCCATGACATCTGCAGGTGTTTCCTTGCATGTTGCGAGATGCACGACATGCGTGACGCCTGCAAGCGCATTTGCCACCGCTTCACGATCGCTGATAGAGCCACGTACGGCTTCGACGCGCTCGGTTTCTGGGCGCAAGCGATTATGACAAAGCGCGCGGATGCGCGCCTTCGAAAATCGCGGATCGTCGAGCAGCCTAGCAATGAAGTGCTGCCCGACCTTGCCCGTTGCACCCGTGACAAGGATCAACATTCTTTCCTCCACAAACAGCTAATATACAGACACTTTTGCGCGTCAACGGAATTGTACTACAAAACCAATAATTGTAGGTGGTACGCTAAATTAGCGACATCCGATTGACGGTTTCACGCGGTTCTGGGTAAATGTCGGAAGCGCTCGCGGGGAGGAAACCGGCGGGCGAAATAGCGATTCGATGCGGGTCGCCGCTTTGGGAGGCTAGACGGCTGGTGGCAGTTCTCGAGCTCGCCAACATCTCTAAACATTTCGGCGCCATCCAGGCGGTCAACGACGTTTCGTTTTCGCTTGAACCGGGAGAGGTCTTGGGACTAATGGGCGACAACGGCGCCGGCAAATCGACACTCGTTAAAATGATCGCCGGGAACTTCCGCCCAAGCCACGGAACGATGCGGCTCGAAGGTGAGGACCTGGTTATGCACCGGCCGGTGGAAGCCAGGCAGCGGGGCATCGAGATCGTCCATCAGGATCTGGCGCTCTGCAACAATCTATCGGCTGCCGCCAATGTCTTCCTTGGCCGCGAGATCCGCCGCGGTTTCGGCCCCTTGCGCATTCTCGACTACAAGACGATGTACAAACGCGCGGGCGAGATTTTCAAGGACCTGAAATCCGAGACGCGGCCCCGCGATCTGGTGAAACAGATGTCGGGTGGCCAGCGGCAGGCTGTCGCGATCGCCCGCACCATGCTGGCCGAGGCAAAACTGGTACTCATGGACGAGCCGACAGCCGCCATCTCCGTTCGTCAGGTTGCCGAGGTTCTCGCCCTTATCCGTCAACTGCGCGATCGGGGTATCGCCGTCATTCTGATCAGTCACCGCATGCCTGACGTCTTCTCGGTTGCTGATCGCGTTGTCGTCATGCGACGCGGACGCAAGGTGGCCGACAAGCTGATCGTCGCGAGTTCGCCGGAGGAAGTCACGGGCCTCATCACAGGGGCAATCGAACAGGTGTGATCCAAACCCGGGAACCAAATGTGAGCGAAGGTCGACCATGGCAATAACCCTTGATCAGACGATAGCACAGAAGCAACGCAGCTGGTTCTCGTCCGTATTAGCGAGCCAGACCTTTTGGGTCCTCATCGCCGTCATTCTCGCCTGCATTTTCCTGTCCTTCGCCACCAGTTCGTTCGCCACCGCTACCAACTTTTACAATATCACCCGCAACGTAACCTTCGTCGCGATCATTGCCCTTGGCATGACGCTGGTCATCATCACCGGAGGCATCGACCTGTCAGTCGGTTCGGTGCTTTGTCTCTCCAGCATGGTATTGGCGGTTACCATGCATGCCGGATACGGCATTGGAACGGGCATTGCCGCATCGATCGGCACGGCGCTGGTCGTGGGCGCCTTCAACGGCATATTAATTGCCTATCTTGCATTCCCGCCCTTCGTTGTCACACTCGGCATGCTCTCCATTGCCCGCAGCCTCGCAATGGTTGCCTCGAACAACACAGTTGTCTTCCAGTTTGGACCGGATCACGACAAGCTGCTGGCGCTCGGCGGCGGAGCATGGCTTTTCGGCATCGCCAATCCGGTGCTGTACATGGCTGCTCTGGCTCTGTTGACGGGCTTTGTGCTGCGCTGGACGCGATTTGGGCGCTACGTCTTCGCCATCGGTGGAAACGAGCACGCCGCGAGGCTTACGGGCGTGCCTGTCCAAAAAATCAAAGTCATAGTTTACATGATCTCGGCGCTTTCAGCGGGCTTGGCCGGCATCATCCAGACCGGCTGGCTTGGCGCCGTGACCACGAACATTGGGGCCGGCATGGAGCTGCAGGTTATCGCCGCAGCCGTCATCGGTGGCGCCAATTTGGCCGGTGGCGTCGGCACCGCTTTCGGCGCCATCGTTGGTGCCGCCTTGATCGAGGTCATCCGTAACAGCCTTGGTCTCCTCGGCATTAACGCCTTCTGGCAAGGCACCTTCATCGGCGCGGCGATTGTACTGGCCGTTCTATTCGACCGGTTGAGAAACCTGGGACGCAGCGAGCAGTAACGGGCGCCCGGGCGGTCAGTTGGTCACCCGAAAATCAGGCCCAGGAGGGGATTTGCATTCGCGTTCCCTGCCCTCGCAAGCTCGTCGATCGATTGGTTCGCCTCTATCTGGCCAACGACAGCAGCCCATGCGGAAAGTGGAGCGCCGATCAATACCAGTTCGATCGGTCTCTTCGGTCTTGAAGGGATTTGAATCGCCGGCACCCACGACAAAAACAACTCGAATTCCGAGAAGCGTGAGTAGTCTAGGCCCAAGCAGAAAGCCAATCGGCAAGCATTTTCGGTCTGGGACTTAACCGACTGACGAGTGAGCCGTTGGGCGACCGGGCACGCGATCTACGCGCGCCGCCGCCGGAACGCCCGGCTCGCCCAGATCCCAATAAAGCCCTGCCATCAATGCAAGGCCTTCGCGAGCGAGCGTGAGAGGTAGATGTTCATTCGGCGCATGTTGTGAGCACGCCGGATAGGAATGTGGCACCCACACCGTCGGAAGCTGCAATATCTCCGAGAAGACATCGTTCGGAAGTGATGCGCCAAGGCTGGGCAGGACTGCCGGGTTTTTCCCTGTGGTGCGAGTGATTGACTCCACTGCCCATCTGACCCACGGATGGTCGGGGTCGAGACGTGTCGCTCGAAAAATCTCGTCACTCGATTGCACGATCTCCACATGCGCAAAACCCTGTTTATCAAGGTGACGGCGAAGCGCAGGGATTACATCGTCTGGATCAATACCCACGACGAAGCGCAACTGACCGCGCGCCCATGCCCGTGGCGGAATGGCACCAACTGGCGTCTTCGGGTTTCCCGCCTCGAAAGCCAATATCGCAAACGAGCACCATGCGAACAGTTTTTCTGCCGGCGTGAGGCCGGGCTCGCCCCAATCGGCATCGATCGTGGGTCCGTTGGCTTCACTTTCGATTTCGCAATCCGCCAGCGCGCGCCTGATATTGTCCGGGACGTCCTGAGGACGCCACTCGGGAACGCGAATTTGACCTCTCGGCCCGGTGATGCTGGCTAGGGCATGAGCAAGCTGGATGGCCGGGTCGGAGAGTAGGCCACCCCAGTTCCCTGAATGATGCCCGCCTGCACGTGCATCGATCCAAATATCAAAGCTGATAGCTCCCCGAGAACCAAGAAAGATGGTCGGCCTTCCGAGCGACAGCCGAGGACCATCGGAAGCAAGAAGAAGGTCGGATCGCAACAATTCGGCGTGGGTATGCGCAAACTGGCGCAAGCCCGGCGATATTCTCTCCTCTCCCATTTCAATCAGATATTTTGCGTTGAAGCCAAGTTTGCCACGCGTCTCCAGCACTGCCCGGATAGCACCGATGTTGATCGAGTGCTGTCCCTTGTTGTCAGCGACGCCGCGTCCGTACCACCTCCCGTCTCGCTCCGTCATTTGCCAAGGCGAGAGTCCCGTCTCCCAGCTATCATCGAGCCCATGGATGACGTCGCCGTGGCCGTAGCCCAGGACGATCGGCCGGCTCGCATCCTCAATTCGCTCGGCAAGAAGGAAGGGCCAATCACCCTCGAAAAGGATGCGGCAGAAAAATCCGAGCGCCTCGAACGCGGGTTTAATCTCTGCCTCGAGATAGTGGACAAGCACGGGTGTTCTGTCAGGGTTCTGGCTTTCGGTCGGCATGCCGACCCGACGCGCCAAATCCTGTCGAAAATCGCCGGAGTCAAAATAAGCTTCGGCTCTCGCTATAGCTGCATTACGGCTCATGTTGGCAGCATAACATCCAACCTATGCATTCGGAATGCGGGTCTGAAAGTTCGCCTCGAAGACGGTCATGACCGTATCGCTATTTTGCGGATCGTACGGCAGATGGCTGCCTGGTGAGGCGTCCTTTGGCCACAATCCCCTAGCGGGGAAAAGGCAGGCGACGATCCGCATCTATCGATCCCAGTTTTGCCGAATCCTCAGGAAAATAAAAGGGCGGCTCAATCACCGCGATGCTATATTGAACGCGGGAGAAGCTGGGGGGCCAATGCAACGTCGCCTTGCCGCATTCTTGGTCGCAGACGTGGTCGGTTACAGCCGGCTGATGGGGGAAGATGAGGAAGGCACCCTGGCCGTCTTGAAAGAGCGCCGAGCCTCCATTCTCAATCCTGTCGTTCGGATACACAACGGACGTGTCGTCAAACTCATGGGAGACGGGGCTTTGGTTGAATTCCGAAGCGCTGTCGATGCGGTCGCCGCCGCGCTGCAGTTGCAGCAGCGGATGAGCGAGGCGAACGAATTGCAATCGGGCGCAAAACCTATCCTCCTGCGGGTTGGCATCAATTTCGGCGACGTGCTCGATGAACAAGGCGACATCTATGGCGATGGAGTAAACATTGCCGCTCGACTGGAAGCGCTCGCCGAGCCAGGCGGGATTTGCGTTTCGGCCAAAGTCTACGAAGAGCTCCGAGGCAAGTTGAGTTGTGACTTTGAGGACATGGGAGACCAGACGGTCAAGAACATCGAGCGACCGGTTCGGGCATACCATCTCCGCACGGGGGGCGGTACACCCGATATCACGCGGCTGCTTGTGACACTCCCATTTCAGGACAAGCCCACCATCGCCGTCTTGCCATTCGCGAACATGAGCAGCGACCCCGAACAGCAATATTTTGGGGAAGGACTGGCCGATGACCTCATCACAGATTTGTCTCGGCTACCGGGCCTGACCGTCATCGCCCGGCACTCCTCGTTTGCCCACAGCCTCAAGACCTCCGACATCCACACAATTGCCAAGAACCTTCATGCTCGGTTTATCGTTGAAGGAAGTGTCCGCCGCGCCGCCGCGAGGTTTCGGATCAATGCGCAGCTTATCGATGCAAAAAATCAGTGCCAACTATGGGCCGATCGTTTCGATGGCGAGTTGGCAGATGTCTTCGAATTGCAGGACAAGGTCGTCGCGCGAATCGCTGGTGCCTTGTCAAACTTGATATCGACAGGCGCTCCCCCGTCCAGGCGGAGAGCAAGTAGCATCGAGGCTTACGACCTGTTCGCCCACGCGCGTTCGGTCGTTGCGGAGCTGCCAATTTCAGCTGCGCAGGCGCGGCCGCTGCTCGAGCAAGTCCTTGCCCTCGATCCCGAGCTCGCGGAGGCGCACGCAATGCTGGCGCTTTGCCATTGGATGAGCTGGTTGCACTTCGGAGAGGCGCGAGAGCCAAATCGGACTTTGGCGCTCTCTGCCGCGAAACGAGCCATTTCGCTCGATCCCAGCGACCCATGCGGTCACATGGTCCTGGCCGTCACCGAATTGTACGATTTCAGGCACACCGAGGCGGAAGCAGCATTCGCGACTGCCCTCCGCGTCGATCCAAACCACGCTGACAGTTGGGCATTCGTGTCAGACCTGATGACGCTGCAGGGACGAGCTGCGGAAGCGATAACTTGCGCAAGGCACGCCCTTCGACTCAACCCACACCCACCTGGCTGGTACTATTGGTCACTGGGTCAGGCGCAGTACGCTGCGGGACATTATTCTGAAGCAGCGGACACATTGCGTCGGAAGGAAACTTATGGCTCTCCCTCGCAGCGAGTGCTGGCTGCGAGCTTGGCTAAGCTCGGACAGATGGACGACGCTCGTCGGGAGGCAGCATTGTTTCTAGATCGGAACCCACACTTCACCGTCACGAATTGGTGCTCTACGCAGCCGTTTCTCGACGTTGCAACGAGGGAACACTTCGCTGAGGGATATCGGCAGTCGCGGCTTCCCTAACTTATCCGCCCATCAGCCCGCCGCTCTTGCAGCCGATCCGGTGCACGCCTCGGCGAAGAACCTGGTCACTAGCGTCGGCAACGTCGTAGACGTGTGTGTCACGCTGCTTTTTTGTGGTGAGGTGCTAATGGCCTTTCACTCACGGAACACCTCAATCTGTGTGAGGCGTTGGCGCTATCCGTTGCCCCGGTGCGGCCACATCGACGGATTCAGGTTGCCTCTTGGCAACGAGCAGTACGAAAAGCGATCGTACCCCCTGAGCACCGTGTATAAGAACTCCCTCAATGTCCGCTGTCGCCGATGGACCAGTATGCAAGCTTGCGTAGCGGCTGTTCCAGAATTCCGGTCGACGATACGTTTGGTGGATATTGACAACGATATCGGCGGGATCGAGTAGCACAACCAAATGCTGCGCAAGATATCCGAGCGCATTTATGCCCAAGTCCGCGTCACTGAGGAGGACCGAACCTGTCTCCGCCACTCCGAAGGAGGCACGAACTATCGCAAGATCGATGTCGGCTAGTTGCCGAGGAGGAGCGCCGGCGAAAATGCTCCAGTTACCCTCAATTTCCGGAACCATCGAACACACTATTTTGGTCGCCGAGACCCTATCCCTGACGTCGGCGAGAAAGGCGTTCGAGGCGGGAGCATCGAGCAGGACACCACCCATGTGCTCGAGACTTGATTTGAAGGCCGGAACTAGCGAAGCGGGCGGGTGATCATCGTACAACGGTGACGAGGGAAGCGACCGCTGAAGCCTGGGCAGGTTTGCGCGGATGGATGCAAGAATTTTGTCTCTGCTTTCCATCATTTTCTCTCCCGGTTCTGCGCGTACCAGCTATGGAATGTATGCTCGGTCGCGCGGGGAAGCTCGCGATGCTTCCCCCACGAATTCAATCCGTTGTACAGCACGAAACGTGGCAGATGCTTCAGGGCAACTTTTACTACCTTGAGAGCGCAGCGATATGCGGCGGGACGCGCGAGCAGTTGGCCGGTCAGTCTCATAGCTGCTCGCTTGGCTAGCGGAACTTCATTCTTGGCTACGAGTTGGCGGCGCCATGCATATATTTGTTCGTGGATATTAATTTTGACCGGACACACATTCGTGCAGCTGCCATTGAGAGTTGACGCAAAAGGCAGATTACTGAACTTGCGGGCATTGAACGTCGGATCGACGATAAGGCCTATCGGACCGGCATATGTGGCCCCGTAACTGAGCCCGCCACTGCGCCGATAGACCGGGCATGTGTTCATGCAAGCACCGCATTTGATACATTTGAGCGAAGTCCAAAACTCGGCCATGCCAAGCCGCGCTGAGCGACCATTGTCAACCAAAATGACATGCATCTCCCCTCCCGCGCGGGGACCACGAAAATGCGAGGTATATTGGGTGATAGGCGTCCCAAGAGCACTGCGGGACAACAGCCGGATGAAGACAGCCAAATCCTCCATACGCGGTATGACTTTCTCGATTCCGATTGAGGCAATATGGAGATCCGGCACATTGGCCGACAGGTCTGCATTGCCTTCGTTGGTGCAAACCACAAACGTACCAGTCTCGGCAACGGCGAAGTTCGCGCCTGTCATGCCTGCGCCGGCTTGAAGGATCAAGGGACGGGCAGATTGGCGTTGAGCCTCTGCGAGGTAATGGGCATCGCTGTTGTGGGGATCGGTACCGATGGTTCTTGCGAAAACGTCGGCGACGTCCGCCTTGAGTTTGTGTACTGCGGGCACGACAACATGGCTCGGTTCTTCGTTATCCAGTTGTTGGATTCTCTCCCCAAGGTCGGTCTCCAACACATCGATGCCGACAGAGGCCATATATGGTCTAAAGCCGCACTCCTCGGTAAGCATCGACTTGCTTTTAATAAGCGATGTCGCCCCGTGATCGCTTAGTATGCGGTGAACGATCCGGTTGTGCTCGTCCGCATCCGTCGCCCAGTGTACGTGGATACCATTGGTCTTCGCCTTGCTTTCGAACTCCAAGAGATAGTCGTCGAGGCGGGTTAGGGTATGTTCTTTGATAGCAGAGGCAAGTTCGCGAAGCTCTTCCCACTCCTCGATTCCGTGCATCTCATGGTCGCGCTTCTGTCGAAGGCCCCAAAGCCTCTCATCATGCATTGTCGCATGCTGCTTCGCTGCGACAAAGTCGGCAGCGGCCTTTGCTAGATCGACGGGCCGGTTGCCGCGGACGACCGCTCCGCGCGGCTGCGGTTCACGGGTGCCCGCCCCCTTCGCCCCCGAACCGGGTTTCATAATGCTACCCCGTTCAAGACCTGCGCGATATGAACGAATTTGATCGGCAAACCGCAGCGCTCCGCACACCCTTGCTGGTGCATCAGGCAGGAGGAGTCAGCCGAGACGATGTAGTCGGCCCCGGCGCGGACATGGTCGGCAACCTTGTCGTAGCCCATTTTGGCCGAAACGGACTCGTGGTAGGCAGAGAAAGTGCCGCCGAAACCGCAGCATTCATCTGGTCGCGAGGGCTGCACAAACGTGATGCCCTCCACTTTAGAAAGGAGGGCATGCGGTTTGGAGAGGAACGGTTTATGCAGTTCGGACGGCGTCGCGTGACCAAGTTTTCGCAGCGATCCACACCCGTTATGGAGGCCCACCCGGTGGGGAAACCGAGCCCAGGGAAAGGTGTTGACGTTCAAGATGTCGTGTAAGAACTCAACGATCTCAATCGTGCGCGAACGAACATTCTTTACTTCATCGGTCTGTTCAATGGCGTCAAAATTATAGCGGATATGATGGACGCAGCTTCCTGAAGGGGAAACGACATAGTCGAAATCTGCAAAGTTGCGCACGAACAACGCCTCAACGTCTGCACAGTACGCATTGAAACCACTATTGGCCACAGGTTGACCACAACAGGTTTGGTTCATTGGGTATATCACGTCGCAATCGAAACGCTCGAGGAGTTCAAGTGTTGCAATGCCCACTTCGGGAAAGAAAGCGTCGATGTAGCAGGGAATGAACAGCCCAATGCGCATGGGTGCCTCCTTCAATCCTTCGGTGCAACGGGCCTCGAGATGAGCGAGCGAGAGGACACTTCATCCACAAAAGACAAGCGCTGCTGTGCGGCCAAGCATTGAAATTATGACATCACTGCAGCTCTGCGTGAAGCCGATCCAGAATCGAACCGCGGAACCGTTATTGCTTCGTCAAGACGCGGAAGAGCGATGCTAGCTCACCCAATCCCAAAAGGATCATAGTCGCCTCACAGTCCCAAGCAGGCTTGCGAATCGAATAAGTGTATGCTTATGTGTAATCATGATCGAACACGATATTTTCCGCGCCCTGGCGGATTCGACCCGCCGCACGATTTTCGAAAAGCTGGCGAACGGCAGCATGAATGCCAGCGCCCTGCGCAAAGGCATGGATATCAGCCAGCCGGCGATGTCCCAGCATCTCGCCGTATTGCGAGCGGCAGGGTTGGTGCGTGAACAAAAGGAGGGCCGCTTCGTGAACTACGAAGTCGATCCGGACGGGCTCGCCCTTATCGCGCAATGGCTGGCGAAATACCGCGCCTACTGGCCGGCTCGCATCGACGCTCTTAAGCTCTTGCTGAAGGATATGGATCAATGAACGACGTGAAAGCCGAAGTGCAGGAAAGCGGTTTCGAGCAGAGATACGAACTGGACGCGCCGCCGGAGAAGGTCTGGCGGGCGATAAGCATAGCGGAATTCCGGGAGAGATGGCTGCCGAGGAAGGCGCTTGCCGATCCACAGTCGCTCTCCGAAACGCCGGGCAAGGAAATCCGCTACAACTTGCGCGACGATACCCCGCCCCATCTCGAAAGCACCGTGACCTTCTCGATCACCCCGAATGGATCGGGCGGAACCAGCCTGCGGATCTTCCACGAGCTGAGCGGTGCGACCTTCGAGCGGCTGGCGAAAACGGTTGCCAACGGCAACAGCCCACCCCTCATGCTCGCCGCCTGACGTCGTAGACCTTCCCCAAAATCTGGAATGATTGGAGTTCGCCGATGCGCGAAGCGATGTAACTTGTCCCTATGGTCGTCGAACAATCCAACAGAGGAGAGCGGTCTTTCGACATCTACTCCCGCCTGCTTCGTGAAAGGATCATCTTCCTGAACGGGGAGGTTAACGACACCGTCTCGGCGCTTGTCTGCGCACAACTGCTCTTTCTCGAAGCCGAAAATCCCAAGAGGCCGATCCATCTCTACATCAATTCGCCAGGTGGCGTCATAACCAGCGGTCTCGCGATGTACGATACGATGCGTTACATTCACGCCCCGGTGCATACGCTGTGCATGGGAATCGCCCGGTCGATGGGTTCATTCCTGTTGATGTCCGGCCAACCGGGCGAGCGCACTGCGCTTCCCAATGCCAGCATCCATGTTCATCAGCCGCTGGGCGGATTCCAGGGACAGGCATCGGACATGCTGATCCATGCGGAGGAAATGCAGAAGACCAAACATCGTATGACACGACTCTACGCCGAGCATTGCGGCCGCACCTACGAAGAATTCGAGCAAGCGATGGATCGCGACCGCTTCATGACGGCGGAGGAGGCATTAGAATGGGGTCTTATCGACCGCATTCTGCACGTTCGGGAAAATACCGCCGACCTTATGGGCGCTACGTGAAACGAGCGCGGCGCAATGGGACGCAAGGCGCGAACGCCCCTCATGCGCGGAGTCGGCCGAGTTGTGTCCGCTAGTGAGGGCAATTGCCCCAACTTGGCATTAGTCGCCCGCAAGATGGCATGGGGCATGCGCTCAATATTTTATGCCACAGATTATACTTGACTATTTTTATCCTGTTTTATATCTGACCCAGCACGAAAGCTGGCCAACGGGTCCCGTTAGGTTTTGTTCCCATAAATACCCGAACCGATGGCACGAACATTCAACGCATGGCTCTATCAGCTGTTTAAACTCCATCATCGCGACGCCGTGCGCTTTGCATCACGACTTGTCGGCAATCGCGACAATGGTGAGGAAGTCGTTCAGGATGCCTATCTGAAGCTCGCAGGGCGCCAATCGACGACACCCGTCGAACATCCGAGGAGCTATCTTTTCACTGCGACACGTCACGCCGCGATCGACTTTACCGATCGGCAACGGCGCGAATGGCTGCGACGAGTGGATTTCGAGAGCCTTGACGAGGCAAGCCTTGCCGACAATTCGGCCGAGCGCATGGAGATGCAGCGCGATCTCGCCAAGCTCGCCGTCTATCTCAATGCGCTCCCCGCCCCGTGCCGGCAGGCATTCGTCATGAATAAGCTGCAAGGCTACAGCCATCCGGAAATCGCTTCTACTCTCGGCGTCTCGGTTAGCATGGTGGAGAAGCATATCGTACGCGCCCTGCTCCACTGCCGTGAGTTCCTGCGCCGTGACGAGGAATTTTGAGATGGAACGGATTGTGGATTTTCCTCGCTTTTCCGGTCTAACCAGATGAACGGAACTCCAAACCGGATGCACCGATGACCGAGCCGCAAAACGAGAATCCGGATCCCCCCGAGCGGGCGCTGCAATGGATCGTTCGTCTGAACTCCGGAACGACCAGTGATGGCGAAGTTGCAGCCTACGAGGCTTGGAAACGGGAAAGCACTGCGCATGCTGATGCTGCCTTAGAGGCGGAGCAACTCTGGTCAGTGATGGGCAAGCTATTTGTTGATCGCAAGACCGGGCGCGTCCTGGCCGCAGCACCTTCGACGTCCGGGATGAACCGCCGTGGTGCACTTTCTTTTCTGCTGTGTCTCGGTGCAGTCGGTACTGCGGGAGGGCTCTGGAGCTCTGGGCTGCTAGGGCGGATAACGGCGGACTACACGACGGAAACGGCGAGTCCAGAGCTAGTTACACTTCCGGATGGCTCCCGAGCCTATCTAAACGCCCGTTCCGCACTCAATATCGAATTCACCGAGCAGATGAGACGTGTGCGGCTGATTGCCGGGCAGGCCTATTTTGAAGTGAATTCGGATGCGGTCCGCCCCTTCGAGGTCATGGTCGACGATACGTCCTTCCGTGCGCTAGGCACGGCCTTCGACGTTGCGAGAGATCTGCCCGAAGCAAGAGCCGAGCTTTCGGTCACACAACACAGCGTCAGGGTCGGCAGTAACCTTGGCGAGACGTTGGTCGTACAGGAGGGAGAGATCCTCCGCGTCGATCGGCAGGGCCATATCGGACAGGCGATCAAAGCGGATGTTTCAACGTTTGCTTCGTGGCGTGATGGACAATACGTCGCCGAGGGACGCTCGCTGGAGGAAGTTGTTGCTGTCCTTGCGGCATGGCACCGCGGATTTATCGTCATCACCGATACAAAGCTCAAGCAACTGAAAGTCAATGCAGTACTCGATCTGCGAGACGCAAATGGCTCCCTCGACGCACTCCAAGGCGGATTGCCCCTCACGGTACGCCACCTCTCGGATTATTTTACGGTGATTTCAACACCTTAACAAAATATAAAAATTTCTTCGTCCAAACACTGAGGATTTTACTCAGCTTTTCAGTCTCAACACATGACGGGGACGAACGAGGGTTTCGTCATCGATCCGCATGAAGGGGTAATGTGTTGAGATTTTCGGGACCAAACAAACTGCTTGCAACTGCGCTCGTCGCTTCAGTGGCAGCGATTTCACTCTTGTCGAGCCAGCCGGCTTTGGCACAACAATCCACCACCGACAGGACTCAGCCAGGATCCTACAACATTCCCGCACAGCCTTTGAGCAGCGCGCTCGCCAGTTTTGCGCGCACGAGCGGATTGAAGATCGCTTATCCAGCAGCCATCACCCAAGGAAAGACCTCCAGTGCCACGGTCGGGCCATACACCCGCACCGGTGCCTTGAAGCAGATTCTGTCCGGTAGCGGACTGTCCTACAGCTTTACCGGTGATAACGCGGTGACGGTCTTCGATCCGCGTCTGACGGACGCAGGCAACATCAATACCCAAGGCGCAACCGCTCTCGAAACGCTAGTCATTGCCGGAACTCCTGGAACGACCGAAGGAACCGGGTCCTACACGACAGGCGAAATGGCAACCGCGACCGGCTTGCCGCTTTCCATTCGCGAAACACCGCAATCCGTTTCTGTCATTACCCATCAAAGGATTGAGGACCAGGACTTGCGCAGCGTCGAAGACGTGGTGGTGAATAGCCCTGGTGTCATCTTCAAGAAGAAGGGCATTGCCGACGACAATGACAAGGGCCTGTTTGCCCGTGGCCTGGAAATCGAGAATTTTCAGGTCGATGGTGTCAACGTCAACAAAAACCTAAACTCGCTGAGTCTCGACACGGAGATCTATGACCACATCGAGATCGTCCGCGGCGCCAACGGCTTGCTCAGCGGTGCCGGTAGCCCGTCGGCGACCGTCGATCTGATACGAAAGCGCCCAACATCCGAGTTCCAGGCGTCCGTCGAAGGCACCATTGGCTCCTGGAACACGCACCGTGGGACCTTCGACGTCGGCGGCCCGATCTCGGACGATGGCGGCCTAAGGGGACGCGCCGTCGGCGCGTTCCAGGAAGGCGATAGCTACATCGACAGGCTGACGCAGAAGTCGCAGGCGCTATACGGCGTTCTCGAAGCCGATGTTGACGACAGCTCGATGCTGACGTTTGGCGGTGAATACCAGAACAAGGAATGCAGGGCCTGCGGCTACTTCGGCGCACCAGCCTATTTTTCCGACGGTACGCCCGCCGTATTCGACCGTTCCTTCAACTCGGCCGCCAACTGGAGCCGCCAGGACCGTACGCGCTATAGCGGCTTCATCGAGTTCGAGCACGAGTTCGACAACGATTGGAAGCTAACCGCAACCGGCACCTACATCTATGAAAACAACGACCGCACTTATGGATGGTTCAGCCGCAATGGCTATGCCGACAAGGATACCGGCGCAGGATCGAGCCTTTGGGTGGCCAAGTGGCCAATCCCGACGAAGCAGGCGAGTTTCGATGGCAGGGTCGAAGGTCCCATGGAGATGTTTGGTCGCGAACACGACCTCGTCTTCGGCGTAAATGCATCCCGCACCCGTGCGGACTATGACATGTATCCGCTTTGGACCGTACCCGGTTTCAACGCCTCGATCCCGAATATCTTCAACTGGAACGGTGACTTCCCTGAGCCGGAATGGACGTCAACCGGCAAGCGCTACTATACCCTGACGCAATACTCTGCCTATGGCGCCACCCGTCTCAAGCCGACAGACGACCTCTCGGTTATCCTTGGTTCACGCGTCAATTGGTACGATCAGGACTCGACCTACGACTATATCGCATGGGGCTCCTACCCGGATGCCATCAAGGAGAGCGGCGTCTGGGTCCCCTATGCCGGCGTTGTCTACGATCTCACCGATAGCCTCTCGGCCTATGCCAGCTACACCAGCATCTTCCAGCCGCAATCCGTCATGGACGTGAGTGGGCAAACGCTGCAGCCGGTCACCGGCGACACTTATGAAATCGGCATGAAGGCTGCACTGTTCGACGAGCGATTGAACGCCAGCGTCGCGCTCTTTCGCACCAAGCAGGACAATTACGCTGTCGCCGACGGCAATCTGACACCGACCGGTGATGATGCTTATGTTGCAGCGAACGGCGCTGTCATTCGTGGCATCGAGTTCGAACTCTCCGGCGAGATCCTGCCTGATTGGCAGATGCAGGCGAGCTTCACCCATGCCAGCACCGAGTTGCCGGACGGCTTCAGCATCAGCGTTGGCGTACCCCAGAACTCAATGAAGCTCTTCACCTCCTATCGCCTGCCGGGCGAATGGGAAAAGCTGACCATCGGCGGTGGCGTCCGTTGGGAAAGCTCGAGCAGCTTCACCCAGAAGAACGGCACGTTCCCGGATGGCGTGACGACGAAGCAGGATGCCTTCTTCGTCGTTGACCTGATGGCCAAGTACGACTTCACCGAGAACGTGACCGCAAAGCTCAACGTCCACAACCTCTTCGACAAGAAGTACTACGCCAGCACCAACATCTACAGCAATGTGTATGGCGATCCGTTCAATGCGACGCTGTCGCTGAACTACAAGTTCTGAGGAGATGCCGGCTATCGCGAGAATGCGGTGGCCGGCCTTTTGGTGCCATGACCTTAAGACAAGACCCTAGCAGACGCCGTTTCCTGACCACTCTGATGGGTCTTTCGGGATTGCTTTCGACAGGAACCCTCTCTGCGGCTTTCGCAGCCGGAGGGAATCCGTTTCCGATCGACATCCGTCACGCCCTTGGAACGACTCGAATTGAAGCGGAACCAAAGCGCATCGTTACCCTCGGCTGGAACGGCGAGGATGCCGTGCTGGCGCTTGGCCGCATACCTGTCGGCATGCACCGATACGGCCTGTTCGAACGAGGCATCCTTCCCTGGAATGAAGCCTATCTCAAGGGCCAGACACCCGAACTTCTGCAATCGGGTGTACTCGACTACGAAGCGATCGCCGCGCTCGAGCCGGATCTGATCCTGGCTATCAAGACCGGTATCAACGAAATCGAGTGGCAGCGTCTGTCGAGTATCGCGCCGACCATCGTCTACACATCGGCCCCATGGCGAGCAGACTGGCGCGAGCAGATGGTTCTCACAGGTCTGGCGCTGGGTGAGCCGCAAAAAGCCCACGACCTCGTCGAAACCGCGGAGAAGCAACTTCGTGACCTGGCCACGGCCCACCCTGAGCTTATGGGCAAGACCTTCATCTTTGGCAGTTATTTCCCGGGTGAAGGCACGCTTGGCGTCTATTTTGCCCGCGACCCGCGCGTGCGGGAACTTGTCGCCATGGGACTTCGATTGGCGCCTGAGGTGGACGCATTGATGGCGAAGGCGCCCGATGCCAACGGAACCGGCGTCAGCCTGGAAGAACTCGATCGCTTCGACGCCGATGTGTTGATCGTCTGGTATGGTCCCGGTGCCCGCGCAGACGCTGAAGGACAGCCGCTGTTCAAGAGTTTCGGGCCGGTGCGGCGAGGCGCCTATGTCGCGCTCGATGACCCGGTCTCCGTCTGGGCGACCTCCGCCGTAAGCGTCCTGTCTATTCCTTACGCCTTCCCGGATTTTGTCGAGCGCATTGCGGCCGCGGCCGCGAAAGGACGATGACATGGTCCAAGAATCGGATTTTCACGCCGCCACCGTTCTTTCGAGGAAGCACATCAGTCCGTCCATGATCCGTGTGGTCCTCGGTGGAGAGGATCTACGCAGCTTTGCAAGTTGCCGCGGGCTGGATGAATTCGCATGGTTCAGTTTTCCAGAAGGAGACGCGTCTCTCGCTGCTGCACCCGGCCGTTATTATACCATTCGCCATTGGGACGAGGCTGAGGGGAGAATGACGGTCGACTTTGTGTCCCACCAAGGCGGCATCGGCTCCACCTGGGCGCGCCTTGCGGAACCCGGAGATCGGCTGGGTGTTCTCAAGTCGCGCTTCCGTTATATCCCGCCTGCCGATGCTTGTTGGGTTGTCCTACTTGCAGATGCGACAGGCTTGCCGGCCGTTGGGCGCATCATCGAGGAGCGGCCGTCCACGGTCCCAGTTGTCGCTCATGTCGAGATCAACACTATCGAAGACCGCCAGGATTTTTCCGCCCATGGATATGAAGCCCATTGGCATGAAAGCTTCAACCATGTCGGGCGACCCAGTAGGCTATCCGAGATCGCCGAGGAACTGAAACTTCCACAAGGCCCCGGCTACGTCTGGATCGCGGGAGAGGCGAGCGAAGTCGCCGCGTGCCGCCGGTATTTTCGTGACACGCTGGGGCTACCACGGGAGCGTTTAACCTCGATCGGCTACTGGATCCACGGACAGGCTCGGTCATGATCGTGAGCGCTTCGTCTAGCCGGTTCGCCAATCGCCCTGCGCGGACCATGCTTCCAGCCGTAGCCGTTTTTACAATGCTGCTGGTCGTACTCTCGATCGCAAGCCTGATGTTGGGCACGCGACCTATCTCCTTTCCCGTGCTCAAAGCCGCCCTCCTGCACTACGATGCCAGTGTGACCGAGCACATCATCGTGCGCGATTATCGTTTGCCGCGACTGGTTCTTTGCATGCTGTGTGGCGCGGCCTTCGGGACCGCCGGCGCTCTGATCCAGGCGGCAACCCGTAACCCGCTCGCGGATCCCGGCATTCTCGGCGTCAATGCCGGAGCAGCTTTCGCTGTCATCCTGGCCGTTGGTGTGTTTTCGTTCGCCTCGATTGAAGCCTATGTTTGGTTTGCGCTCGCCGGAGCCGCAATCGCCGGATTACTCGTCTATGTAGTCGGCACGTCTGCCGGCGGCGCGACCTCCGTTCGGCTGCTGCTAACAGGTGTCGCTCTGTCGGCGGTGCTGGGCGGCATCGGCTCCTCGATAACCCTGCTCGATCCGCAGGCCTTCGACAGTATGCGTCATTGGCAGGTTGGAACGGTCGGCGGACGCAACATGAACGTTGCCGTCACCGTCGCACCGTTCATTGCACTCGGCCTCTGCCTTGCGCTCGCCATCGCACCTGCGCTGAACGCCGCCATCCTCGGCGACGATGCTGCCCGGGCTCTGGGGCTGAATCTGATCCGATTGCGTGTTGCAATCGTGATCGCTGTCACCTTGCTTGCCGGTGCGGCGACTGCGGCAGTGGGCCCGATCACGTTTGTCGGGCTCATGGTTCCCCATGCGGTGCGCTGGCTGGTGGGGCCGGACCAGAAGCGGATCGTGCCCCTCACGATGCTGGTTTCGGCTATCCTCCTGCTCGCCTCCGACATTGCCGGCAGACTCGTCATTTTTCCCGACGAGCTTGAAGCCGGGATCGTCGTTGCGTTCATTGGCGCGCCCGTTCTCATCATGCTTGCCCGCAGCGCAAGGACGAGCCCGCTTTGAAACCGCTGATCTATCGTCTGCCAGCAAGAGGTCCCGGCGCCGGTTCCCGGCTTTCCTACCGCGCGCAAGCGCGAACGCTTTGGGTCTGTCTCTGTCTTCTTTGCGTGCTCATCGCCATTGGTCTTTTCACGCTCGTCGCAGGTCGGTTCAATATCGGCATGATGGATGTCGTCGAAGCCCTATTCGGGCGCGGCGTGGGGAAAACCAGGATGATTATCCTGGAGTGGCGCTTGCCCCGCCTCTTGCTCGCTGCCCTACTCGGCGCGGCTCTCGGTTTGAGCGGTGCGATCTTTCAATCATTGACCCGCAATCCACTCGGCTCGCCAGATATCATGGGCTTTGCAGCCGGCGCCCACACAGGTGCGCTGTTGGCCATGCTCCTGTTTGCGGGCGGCTATTACATGACTGCGGCCGGGGCCATTGCCGGCGGCCTTGTCATTGCCATGCTTGTCTATGCCTTTACGGGAAACGGCGGCAATCACGGTTTCCGTCTGATCGTGATCGGGATCGGCACATCCGCCATGCTTTCCGCACTGAATGCATGGATGATCCGCAGGGCCGATCTCGATGTCGCAATGGGAGCCGCGCTGTGGTCCGCAGGATCCCTGAACGGTCTCGGCTTCCCGCAGCTTTTGCCGGCCGCCATTCTTCTGGGCCTACTGGCAGTGCCAATCATCGCATTGGCCCGGCCTATGCGGCAAATGGAGCTGGGTGAGGACGTCGCCCTTGCCAGTGGCATCGCAACCGCGAAAAGCCGCCTTGGGCTTGCTTTGTGCGGTATTGCCCTAACCGCCGTCGTCACAGCGGTCGCAGGCCCGATCTCGTTCGTTGCGCTGGCTGCCCCACAGATCGCCCACCGCCTTGCGCAGTGTTCCGGCACCCCATTGTTGGTTTCTGGGTTGATGGGCGCCATAATTCTCGTTACCGCGGATGCGGCGGCACAACACGCCTTTACCTTACAGCTCCCCGTCGGGGTCATGACCGTGAGTCTCGGCGGCTTCTACTTCCTGTGGCTTCTCATCCGCGAGGGACGGCGATGACGATAGAACAGGCGCCGCATCTTGCCGCGCAGTCCGTAACCCTCGGCTACAAGGAACGAACGATCTGTCGCGATCTGTCTCTTGCGGTGCAGCCGGGTTCGTTCACAGTCATCATCGGCCCGAACGCATGCGGAAAGTCTACCTTGCTCCGCGCGCTCGCGCGTCTGCTTGCGCCTGTCGATGGCACCGTTCTGATCGATGGTCACGACATCGCTCGCCTGCCGACGAAAAACGTTGCTCGTCGCCTTGGGTTGCTGCCGCAGTCCTTTTCTGCCCCGAACGGCATCACCGTATCCGAACTCGTCGGACGCGGCCGCTATCCGCATCAATCCTTTCTCCGGCAATGGTCAGCTGCGGACGAAGTGGCTGTGCATTCCGCCATGGCGGATACGGATATCGCGGGCCTTGCCGATCAACCGATCGATACCCTTTCGGGTGGCCAGCGCCAACGAGCCTGGGTGGCAATGGCACTCGCCCAGGAAACATCGCTCCTGCTTCTCGACGAACCCACGACTTTCCTGGATATCGCCCACCAGATCGAGCTTCTAGATCTCTTCGAGACCCTGAATCGCAAAGGGCGGACGATCGTCGCCGTGCTTCACGATCTCAATCAGGCCTCCCGCTATGCCTCGCATCTCGTCGCGATGCGCAACGGGACGATCGCCGCGCAGGGCACTCCTGAAGAAATCGTGACACCAGAGATGATCAAATCCGTCTTTGATCTGGAAAGCGTTGTCATCCCGGATCCGATCACCGGATCGCCTCTTGTTGTGCCAAACCGTCGACTTGGCAGTGGAAGGACCGCTTGACCATTCCTTTCACGCCTGTGCGAAATCGCCTCGGCAGGCTGATTGGGCGCGTCTCTCCACGTGATCTAAAACTCAATGAGGCATGGGGGCCTTGCATCGGGCGCGCACAGCCACTCCTGCGATCCGCTGGTCGGCCAATGCGAAGCCAGCTATGCCGCCTTGAAAGGCTCTGAACCGCCGACGCCTTATTCAGACTTTGTCGATCATTTGACAAGGCGATCTCGAAGAATTGGACTTTGCGTTCTGGTCGGCCCGTCTCGTGGTTCGCGAAAATGCCCCCGAACCCAGCGATCGACGTGCCTCGCCTGGGGCCTCAGCGCCCCAGTGTCGGGCGGATAGTCAGCTCTCTTTGGCAAGCATCGCAACTAAATGCCTTACCCGCTCGTCGCGGTGCGTCGCCCTGATCCGGCCATGGCGCTCGAGCTCCGCCGATCTCGGAGTTGGCGCTACCGATCGGCTGATCTGGGCAGACCTAGGAACGATTCGTTTAACCATCAGCGGTTTATCAAACCAAAAGGCTCGCTCGAATACGGCGTGTGTCGTATTTCTTTGGCGTCACGACAGCCCTAATCCTCCCGCTGCTCGATCATGGGAGGAGCCAATGCCGTTGTCGCTGGAATTATGGGTTTCGTTCGCTATTGCGACACTTGCCTTCGCGTGTGTGCCGGGACCGGCCATTCTTTATATGACTGCTCAAACGCTTGCCCACGGCCGGCAGGCTGGGTTGAGGTCCGCGCTTGGCGTTCACATCGGCTGTTATGTCCACATTGCTGCAGCCGCCATTGGCCTTGCCTCGCTAATCAATCACGCACCGATCGTCTATGATGTTATGAAGTTTGTCGGAGCAGTCTACCTGGTCTGGCTAGGACTGAGGATGTTTCCTCGCTCTCACGATGGCAGCAAAGAAGCTCACAATCTGCGACCGAACAGTTTGCGCGACAGCATTGCCGTCGAGATTCTCAATCCCAAGACGGCGCTGTTTTTTGTTACGTTTCTGCCTCAGTGGATCCGGCGGGTACCATGCCGCCCTGGGCTCAGTGCCTGCTCCTGGGGTTGTTCGTGAACTGCGTCTTTTCGATAGCGGACATAGCAGCGGTAGGTATCGCCTCCTTCACTCTCGTTCGCTTGAAAGGCCTCGGTGGAGCATCGATGTTGCCGAAGGGCTGCGGTATGATTCTCATCGGGCTCGGTTTGGCGCTCGCCACCCACCATGCGTGATTCGATTGCGACGACGGCACCGAAGGGAAAGTCGGATGGCTGACAGACAGATTTATTGCGATGCGCCGCGATGCCAGAGATCTTAAGCCTGCGCCGCTGCACCTACGGCTTTCATTGTGCCGGACTGCGCACCCGGTCACCGTCAATGCGACATCCTCTGAAAAATGTTGGGGAAACTCGTCCTCGCCTCATCCTTGACATGAGCCAGCCCTCTCGCACCGGGCCGCCAAAAATCGAACCTGCCCACCCGAGCAACTTTCTAATCAAGACAACGGCAATGCGACCAGTCCGCGCCGATTCGACAGCCGACGGGTAGGCAACATCTAGGGAAATGTTGCCAAGCTCGCATTTACGCTTGAATTGGCGACACTTTGACACGCGGATAAGTAGCGATTTTTCCTGCTCTTTTTTGACGTTTACTCTACGTCGATACACTTTTTACGGTAACATCCTTTCCATTATCCTGAAATTATGAGCTAATTTGGCCAATCCACGGACGAGGAGTAGCCATGCGCATTCTTTCGGCGATGAGATTGACAACGCGGCAAGGTTGTTATTTGCTTGCTGCGCTGGTGTTACTCGATTTGATATCGACCCGACCCATACTGGCTCAGCAGGTCATCGCCGATGGCGTGACACGCGTCGCCAGCGGCACAATCGATACGGGGGACGTGTTTGGACCGTTTGGCGGAATAGGCGTCCGCGCGATCAACAGCGGCAGAATTCTCGGGGAAACCGGACTCTCAATCATAACGGGGGGCCTCAACGCGGCTGGGGCAGTCGCCCAGTCCGGCGGCACCGTCATTCTCTCCGACGGTACCACCATTCATACCACGGGATATGGCGCCGACGGCATTTATGCGGAGGGAGACGGCTCGGTGGTGACAGCCACGGGAACCGATATCCTGACTGAAGACGACAATTATGGCCTGAACGCTGGTACCGGCGCGCGCATCGACTTTCGCAACGGGACCATCAATGCGCTCGTCGGCGTGGGAGCTGCCGCTTTTGACGGTGGTCGTATAACGCTGACGGGGAGCCTGATCGAAACAAGACGGGACATCGCTTTGTGGGTCAATCCAGGATCCAGCATCACAGGGGAAGGCCTCACTGTGTTCGCCTATGCCGCCCAGGGAGCGATCGTTGATCAAGGCTCCCTTTCCCTGACCAACTCCTCGATCACGAGCAGCCTGACGGGGATCCTGATGCAGAACGGAGCCAGCACGGTTCTCGATGGCACAGACATATCCACGACAGGAGCTTCGGGACACGGCATTTCTTTGGCTGGGAGCAGCACCCTGATGATGGAAGGTGGTTCGATATCGACGGTCGGGGCAACTGCAAGGGGGGTACGTGGCACGACAGGTGTGAACACTGCCACTCTCACCGGGGTTGAGATCGATGCGGCCGCATCATCCGCTATATACGCCGCGACATCAGGCGGAACATTCAACGTCGACCTCATCGGTTCAACGGTTTCGGGTAATCCCCTTGTTCTCGAAATTGCAGGAGGCGCCGCGCTCAACCTCGACGCCGTCGGCTCGCAACTCATCGGAGCAGCGTCGACGGCCGCCGGAGGTGTTTCCAATGTTATTTTGTCCGATAGCTCCTTCTGGAACCTGACCGGAAGCTCGAACCTCACATCGCTTACCAACGACGGCAGCCTCATCCAGTTTTCGCCGCCATCTGATGAGCCGGCGCTATTGGGCAGCTACACGACACTGACGGTAAACAGCTACGTTGGAGCCGGAGGCAACATCGGCCTGAATACATATCTGGGAGCAGATGGGTCGCCTTCCGATCTACTCGTTATCGACGGTGGCGCTGCGGTAGGCACAAGTGGCCTGCTTGTGTCCGATACGACGGGCGGAGGCGCGCTTACAAACGGCAACGGAATCCTGGTCGTGAACGCTGTTAATGGAGGCACGACAGGTACAGACGCGTTCCATCTTGCAGGTGCCGTCGTGGCTGGGCCATACGAATACTCGCTCTTCAGAAGCAGCCTCGACGGCTCCGGTCTGCAAAACTGGTATCTCCGGTCGGAACTGGTCGGCCCCCCGGATCCCACGCCCGACTACCGCCCGGAAGTCTCGCTCTATGCGGCCGTCCCTGCCATGGGCGCGATCTACGGCAGGCATATCATCGATAGCCTGCACGAACGCGTCGGCGATGAGGAGCAGCTCTTCGGCCGCCCTGATCTCGGCAAGGGGGAAACGATAGACGGTTTGTGGACCCGCGCCATCGGTCACTGGGGGCACCGCGACGGGGATGCCCGCGGCATATATGACGGGGCACCGGAGTTCGATTATCGGTTCGGCGCTCTTCAAGCCGGGCTCGATCTTTACAGGAATGAGCGGGATGGCATTGCCGACTACGCCGGACTGTATGCAGCATATGGCCACGGGATTATGGACGTGACGCAGAACAGACTGATCGGGTCGCGGGATGCTGGCAGCAACGACTTCAACGCATTTTCGCTCGGCGGCTACTGGACGCGCTTCGGTGACGAAGGGTGGTACCTCGACGGCGTGTTGCAGGGCACGTGGTATGGAATGACAACCAAGTCCAACCGAGCCACAGAGTTTGGCTTTCCCGACCAGGATATCGATGGCTTCGGGTTCGCCGCTTCCCTTGAAGGCGGCTATCCCTTCGATCTGGGAAACGGGTGGCAGGTCGAACCACAGGCTCAAATCCTCTGGCAGACGATCTCTTTCGACGACTTCAATGACGGCGCCGCCGATATCCGTTACGACACTCTGAATTCGCTTGCCGGGCGGATCGGTGCCCGCCTCGCCAGGACGTGGGAAGCGGAGGCAGCCACGGCGACAGAATCTGCCCGTCTTGCGACGGTCTGGGGAAGGGTCAATCTTTGGCGCGAGTTCACGGCGACGGCACAGACGGAAATATCGTCGGCGGATGGCTTTGTTCCTTTCTCGACGGATCTGGACGAGACATGGATCGAAGTCGGTGTCGGAGCGACTAGGCAGGTTTCGAACAGCACCTCAGTTTACGGAAACCTGAATTTCAGCACAACATTCGACGGTGACAACTACGCTTGGAACGGCAAGGTCGGTTTGCGTATGAATTGGTAGCGGATTTGGCGCGGTTGTTTCTGTCTGGTTCAGGTCGTGTCGCTCTTTATCATGACGCGAGCTACTAGCAGCGCTTTACGTAGCTTCTTTCGATCGGCGCGCTGCTCTGTCCGTATCGTGACGCCGTCCACGGCAATAGGAATTCGGCACAGTGCCTTGCGTTTCCTGTTATACAACATGCCAATCCGCCGGAAGAAGGGACGACGAATTTCCCCTACCCTCTTCCATTGCTGATACGACGGGGAAAGTCACCATTTCCGCCGCCTCTTCGTAATTTTGAAGTCGGGCAGGGTCTTAACGTCGACACCGCGTACCGACGTAAGTCATCCTCACAACGAGAAGGGCTCCGCGCATGGCAGATAAACCCCAAAAAGGCATCAAGCGTCGCGATCTGATCAAGGCCTCCATAACGACGGTCGGGGCAGCAACAGCGCTTTCGGCCAGCAGCATCCCAGTGGCTGCGCAAACCTCATCCTCCACCGAGGCCGGAAAGGGAACGGTATATACCGGAGAGACAATCCAGGGAAAGAAAGTCGTCAGCGCACTCGACGTCAACGACTTGGAGCCCGGCCGGAGGCACCAGCTGTACTTTCAGGGTGTGCAGATGCGTACCGGAGAGTACTGGTACGTGTCCGTAGTCGTCGCCAGAGGCACAAACCCAGGAAAACGCGTTGTCCTAACCAGCGGCGTGCACGGCGACGAAATGAGTTCGGTACATACGGTCATGACCGTGATGAACAAACTCAATCCGGCACAGATGTCGGGGACGGTGATGGCGGTCACCGATATTTCGCGCCCGGCCATGTTGGCCATCCAGCGCAAATGGCCGAACTCGAGCAGGAGCATAGATCTGATCGATATGAACAGGGTGTGGCCGGGGAACGAGAGCGGCACCGCGCCCGACCGGCACGCCGCGCTGGTATTCAACCGGCTCCTGCGGCCGAACGCGGACGCCGCGATCGACTTCCATACCGGGACGACCGGCTTCGAGGTCAGTGCATTCAATATTGCCGACATGGATGTACCGGAGGTTAAGGCGATGGCCGATCTCTATCCGGTCAGCCAGATCCTCGATATGCCGCAACATGCCTTTCCCACAACCCTGCATAACGCGCTCCTTGCTGCAGGCGTTCCGGCGATCTGCCCGGAGGTCGGCGCCGCGCGCGCTTTGGACCTCCCGATGATCGCGCAGTTCGTAGAGGGGACAATGAACGTGCTCAAGCAGCACGGGATCATCGTCGGTCCAATGGGACGCACTGGCAAGGATGTGCGCGTCTTTATCGGTCGTGGTGCAGTCCCGATTGTCGCAACTGAGGGCGGGTTCATAGAGCATCTGGTCGAGCTCAACGACAAGGTCGAGGCCGGCCAGAAGATCGCCATCCAGCGCAACAGCTTCGGTGAAGTGGTCGCGGAATATAAGAGCAGCGTGACCGGCGAGATCTCGGGCCTGCGCACCGACGTGATGTCCGAACCCGGAGACAACTTGGCGTTTATTTTGTTCGATAAGCCAGTTCCGAACGGCGCGGATACCTATCAGGAATAGTCGGTACGTACAGATCGAGGGTTCTGCGATCTGGAACGCGAGCTGCCTCAAAATTCGCAAGTAGCGAGGTCTTCGAAGTTACGTGCATATTTGTAACGACCACTTCCCCAATTTGGCCGCCGCTCCATGTTCAAGACTCTTGAAATCCAATATTAGGTTGGTGCCGGCGGCGGGGACTGGGAACAGGGCGAATGCGGTGGGTTGTAAGTGCCGTGGCTGCGATGATCGACATTCGCTCGTGGCGGGCGGCGGTGCTTTTGCTGGCCTTCGCCTTTGCACCGATCGCCATTTCAGAAAGCGTGATAGCAGAAGATTTGCCGCCGGCGTCGCTCGGCTTCCCAGATCGTGAACTTGTGGTCGGGACGAAGGAAGCGCCACCATTCGCGATGAAGGATGCCGAGGGAAACTGGACCGGCATTTCGATTGATCTTTGGCGCTCAATCTCTCAAAAGCTCGGCATCAGGTTCCGCTTTGTCGAGCAGCCCTCGATCCAGCAATTGGTAGACATGACCGCGCGTGGCGATTGCGACCTTTCGGTGGCCGCAATCACCGTTACGGCCGAGAGGGAACGCAGTCTTGACTTCTCGCAACCATTTTACGACACGGGTCTTGGTATTGCCGTCGCGGTAGACAGCGTTTCGGTTTGGCATGAAATCCTCCGCACCATGATATCCTTCGGCTTCATGCAGGCCGCTGGTGCACTTATTGCCATTTCCCTTGGTGTGGGCGCGCTCATTTGGCTCTTCGAGCGCCGCCACAACGAGGACTTCGGCGGCGGCGCAGCAAAGGGCCTAGGCGCCAGCATCTGGTGGTCAGCAGAAGCAATGACGCAGGCCAGCACCGGACACCGGGGGCCGAAGACACTTGCAGGAAGGATCCTAGCCATCATCTGGATGGTCGTATCCATCATCACCATCGCGGTTTTCACGGCCAGCGTCACATCGGCACTCACGACCCGTCAAATGCGCGGCATCGTGAACGGATTGGAGGATCTACCGGTTGTGCGCGTCGGCGCGGTCACTGGTTCAGCTACGGTCGGATTCCTTGACGGAGAGAGGATCAAACATCAGGACTTCGCCAATGTCCAAGATGGCTTCAAGGCTTTGGTAGCTCATAAAATCGATGCTTTCGTATACGATAAACCGTTGCTTGCCTGGACGGCAGAACAGCAATTCGCGTCGAGCGTACGTGTCCTCGACACTGTGTTCGATCCGCAGAACTATGGCGTAGCGATGCCTACGGGAAGCCGATATCGCGAGGCAATCGATATCGCCATCCTGGAGACAATACAGGACGACAAATGGAAGCAGACCCTTTTCCGATATCTCGGCGACGGGAAATGAGGTGAGCTGTCTGGTGTATCATGTCGAGGAAATGGGCATTTCGGAAATCCAAATGGTACGTTCTCCGGGACAGAGTTTCTGTTGGAGGACCGCTCCTATTTCCCGATCGACGGGCGTGCGGGAGCTTGGTGGCAGGAGGAGGCTATCTCGGCAAGAGTGTGAGCGGAACCGGGGGATGCGATGGCGTTCCAACACATTAGCGCGATTTCTTTCCGCTCGAGGTCGCAAAGCGGGCTAGGATTGGCGCGTCGCCATTTCAGCGTATTTCGGATGCCACCACCGATATACCCTGCGAGCGTCGAGTCCTGAACGTCGGAAAGCAGGCCCTCCCGACGTGCTCCAGCCATGATGCTCACGGAGTATTTCGTCACCGCGTCGAAAATCTCGGCGAGCTCCGCCGGCGTGATCAATGGGACGTTCGATAAGTACTCAAACAGTATCGCTCTGTTCGGGTCACTTGCCATCGTCGATGTGTTTTGGGTGCTGCTTCAAGGAGAACGGCCATTGCCAATCGCGTCGCTAGCAGAGGACTGCCTGATGTCGCGCGGATGTTGCTGGAAGTGGCGAAAACCAACAAGTACCGCGGGCTGAGCGCTATATAATGTTTTTGGATCGCCTCCGCCGATCACGCTCGCCCTCAATGCGGCCTCAAATAGCTGTGTAGGAGCCCATCAAACCGTCATAGAAATTTCACAGGCCGTTCAACCAACTGTCTTGAAGGCCCTCTAAACCGCCCCTCATTGCAATCGTATTTGCAGAAGGAGCGATAAATGTCACGGAAATTGCAACTCGCATTGGCGGCAAGTGTCGCTTGCTTCCTCGGTGCCGCCAGCGCCGCCGACGCGGCCACGACCGTCAAATTCTGGCATACGTTCAGCAAGTCGCAGGGCGAGGCCCTCAACAAGATCATCGCGAACTTCGAGAAGGCCAATCCTGATATCGACGTCGAGGCCGAGTTCGTCGGCGATTACAACGATGTCGTCTCCAAGCTGCAGGCCGCGATCCCGGCCCGACGTGCTCCGGACGCGGTCATCCTCGAAGTCACACGCTATGGCCTGTTTGCCAACAACAATATTCTGACTGACCTCACGCCCTACTTCGATGCGGACCCGCTCAAGGCAGATCTATACGACTACGCCCGCGAAGTCGGCGTCATTGGTGGAAAGAACTTCATCGTTCCGTTCAACTCCTCAACACCTGTCGTGTACTTCAACAAGGACATCTTCAAGCGCGCCGGGCTGACCGAAGACACGCCGCTCAATACGTTCGATGACATCTCTGCAGCTGCAAAGACGATTTCCGAAAAGCTGGGCTCCGAGGGTATAAGCGGCATTGCGGCTCCCGGCCAGTTCGCGCGCTGGGGTGTGGTCATGGCCAATGACAGCGAGCTCGTTGACCCAGCGTCCGGCGAAATCCTTCTCGACAAGCCGAACACTATCGAAGCGTACCAGTGGATGGCCTCGCTTGTTGCAAAGGACAAGGTGGCTTCGCCCGACGGCGTCACGGACGAGGACAAGGGTCGCGATGCGTTCCTTGCGAAGAAGGTCGGGATCATGATGAACTCAACCGGAAACTACGGTGGTTCGAAGAAGGCGCTTGGTGATACCCTCGCCGTCAGACCCATGCCTTGCAACAAGACGTGCTCGGTGCCGATTGGTGGCGCTGGTATCGGCATCCTCGCATCCTCGCCGAAGGACGTTCAGGACGCCGCTTACAAGTTCATCAGCTATGCCGCTTCACCCGAGGCAAACGCCACCTGGTTTGCCGCGACTGGCTATCTGCCAATCAACAAGAAAAGCGCTGACATGCCGACAGCCAAGGAGGCTCTTGCGACGCAGCCAGGCATCGACGTCGCGATCAATTCGCTTCCGGTCGCCCATGGCCGCGCCCGAACCACCGTCGTTACCTGGATGCGGTCGACGGAATACAAGATGTGGGAAGCCATGGCGCTCGGCCAGCGCGACGTCGCGGAAACGATGAAGGATTTCGCCCAGCAGACGCGGGACGAAGAAAAGCGAGCAAGTAACTGATAAAATAGGAGGTCGGCGTCTGACACTCAGGCGTCGACACTTTTCCCCGGATGCGTCGTTTCCTGACACCATACTTGCTGGTTGCGCCGTTGATGATCTTCATCGCGGTGTTTACCTATGTTCCTATCTTCATGAGCCTGAACCTCAGTTTCAGGCAATGGAACTTCCTGTCGCCCGACATGCCTTTTGTCGGCCTTCGTAACTACGAGCAACTACTGTCATCGAGCGACCTCTGGAACTCTCTGCGGGTGACGTTGCTTTTTACGGTCCTCTCCGTGCCGTTGCGGCTTGCGCTTGCTGTATTCGCAGCCAGCTATCTGGTTCGAGAAAGTGCCCCATCGCGAATTTTGCGAGGAGCGCTATTTCTCCCCGCGGTGACCTCCACCGTTTCGATCGGCGTGGTGTTTTCCTGGGTGTTTGCGACCGATTACGGGACGGTCAACGCCCTGCTTGGTCACCTCGGCCTTGGCAAGGTTCAATGGCTGCAGGACCCTCACCTAGCACTCTGGGTTCTCATCTTCGTCAACACCTGGAAGCAGCTGGGCTATGACGTCGTCATCTACATTGCTGGCCTCCAGGCGATCCCGCAGGACTTGTACGACGCCGCCGCTATTGACGGAGGCAAGCGCGCTCATGTGTTTCGGCGAGTCACACTGCCACTCGTGATGCCCACAACCTACTTCCTGCTTGTCATCTCGGTCATCGAAGCCTTCCAGGTGTTCACGATCGTCAATGTCATGACGAAGGGAGGTCCGGCAGGGGCAACCGATATGCTGGTCAACTTGCTGTTCGAGATCGGGTTTGTGCTGTTCGACATCGGACGCGGGTCGGCGCTTGCCGTCCTGTTGTTCGTTCTTCTCGTCCTCCTGGCATTCCTGAAATCGCGCATCATCGGGCGAAAGGTGCACTATGAAGCCTGAAAACCCAATGCTGGCTACAGCTGCGCTTTTTGCTGGGCTGCTCTTTCTCTCACCGGTGCTCTATTCGATCTGGATATCGTTCCAGACCGTTGATGCCTACTATGCTGGCCAAGCCAGCTTCACCCTTGAAAATTACACGCGTGCAGTGAGCGAATTCAACTTCGGGCGCTATCTTCTCAACAGCCTGATCGTGTCCGGCCTTGTCACCCTGCTCGGCATATCGCTTGCAACGCTGGCAGCCTTTGCGTTTGCGCGTTTCACCTTCCCCGGCGGCAATTTTCTCTTTGGCGCAACTGTCGCCACTTTGATGATCCCGAGCCATATAAGCCTCATTCCGAACTATCTGACTCTCGCCAAGGTGGGATTGCTCGACAGCTATGCCGGTCTGATCCTTCCGGCAGTTTCGAACGGGTTCGCTGCCTTCTTCTTGAGGCAGTACATCCGTGGCATCCCCAAGTCGTTGGATGAGGCGGCATACATGGACGGAGCGACGCCGCTGAAAGTGCTTTGGCGCATTATCGTGCCGCTGTGCCGGCCAGCCATTGCGTCAATGGCGCTCTATATCTTCATGACCGAGTGGAACAGCTACATCTGGCCACTCGTCGCGGTCGGCAAGGAAAACCTTTACACGCTCCAGATCGGACTTGCCCGGCTTTATCGCATCAATCCTGGAGAGGGCCTGGTCGACTGGCCCTTGGTCATGGCCGCCTCCACCGTCACCATTCTCCCTGTCCTCATCGGCTTTTTCTTGGTCGAGCGGCATCTCGTGCGCGGCATCACTCTTGGCGCTGTGAAGTAAAGGAATATTTGAAGAATGACACGTATCGCATCGCATAGGGGCGGAACGCTAGAGTTTGGCGACAGTACTCCTCAAGGGTTTTCAGCGACCGCACGGATGAATGTCGAGGAAGTCGAGTTCGATGTTCATCCGACATCGGACGGCGCAATTGTCGTGCATCATGACGCGACGCTGGACGCGACAACCGACACTTCCGGAACGATCGCGCAAATGCCCTTGGCGGAAATCCGCGGCGCCACGATACGATACAGCGCGGGTGGTCACCCTCTGACGTTGGATGAACTCTGCTCGATCTACGTGGACAGCAATGTGGACTTTCGCTGCGAGATCAAGCCCGGCGTCAACGGCCTGCCCTACGAACACTTTGTAGACCGGGTCGTCGCGCTGCTGCGGCAACGCAACATGCTGGAGCGAACGACCTTTTCGTCCTTCCTCATTCCCTCGATGGACACGCTCTTGCAGGCAAGCGACCGTCCGTCGCTTTGGTTGGTCAGCCCCCCGGTTCTCCGGCAGCTTGGTCAAGACGCCGTCGTCAAGCTCGCGGTGGCCCACGGGATCAAGGAAATCGGTGTCCATATCGACACGGCCGACGCAACGCTGCAATCCCGCGTCGCCGCGGCGGGCCTGGACTTCGGTTGCTGGGCGGCGCATTCGGTTTGGCAAATCGAGAAAGCGTTCGAGTTGGGCGTGAAGGTGTTCACGACCGATCGTCCCACGCTCGCCATGGCCATTCGTGAAAGACGCGGGGCATCGGCATGACTGGTATATCCCTTCGTGGCGTGCGCAAAGCATATCCCGCCGGCCCCACAGTCCTGCATGGTGTCTCGCTAGACATTCAACCCGGCGAGTTCGTAGTCATTGTCGGCCCTTCCGGTTGCGGGAAGTCAACCTTGCTCAGACTGATCGCTGGCTTGGATCGATGTGACGACGGGGAGATCAGAATTCGCGGAAAGGTCGCCAACAATCTCGCCCCTCAAGACCGCGATATCGCGATGATTTTCCAGAACTATGCGCTCTATCCGCATATGACCGTCCGGGAGAATATTGCATTCGGGCTCGAACTGCGCGGGATCAAGAAGGCCGAACGAAATGCGCGTGCCGAAGCGGTCGCCAAAACGCTGCAGCTCGATCAGTTTCTGGAACGGAAGCCGGGGGCACTCTCCGGCGGTCAGCGACAGCGCGTCGCCATGGGGCGGGCGATGGCTCGTGACACGTCGATATTTCTGATGGACGAGCCGCTGTCCAATCTCGACAACGCCCTTAGGATAACCATGCGAACGGAGATCAAGGAGCTTCATCGCCAGCTCGGTGCGACGACCGTCTATGTGACGCACGATCAAACTGAGGCATTATCCTTGGCTGACCGGGTTGCGGTCATGAAAGACGGCCACTTGCAGCAGTTCGACAAGCCCGAAGTGATTTACGACGAGCCTGCGAACCGGTTCGTTGCCGCCTTCCTTGGCGTTCCACCGATTAACTTCATGGCTGCTTCCGCACTCGGCATACCCGGCGACGGAATAACGCTCGGCCTCCGTCCGGAGACGCTTTCATTGCATCCAGAAAAACCCGAGGGGGTCGTCCTCCCCGCCACCGTCAAGATGGCCGAGCTGACCGGATCGGACTTGGTTGCCCACTGCGACACACCAGTCGGCAGGGTGACGGTCATCGTGTCGCGCAGTAGCGGTCGTTTGCCCGGTGGTAACTGCTGGATCAGCGTTGACGCCGCACGAGCGCTCGTCTTCGATGACAGGACCGGAGAACGTGTCGATGTTGCAGGTAACCTCATCTTGACGAAAGCGAAAGTTTCACATTGACGGACAACACTGGGACGACACCGCTCGCCTTGAGCGACCTAATCAACAAGTATTCCAGTCAACTCACCGAGGCCGATACGCGGCTTCTCGACGTCCTGGTGCGCGATCCTCTTCGCGGTGCGATGGAAAACGGCAAGGATGTGTCGTCGAGGGCTGGGGTTCATCCGGCATCCGCGGTTCGCCTCGCCCGCCGCCTGGGGTTCAAGGGATATCCCGAGTTCCGCGGGTTCCTTCGTGCTAGCCTGACCGAAGGCGGCAACGATTTCGAGAGCTCGGCCGCGCGGATGGCCGCACGGCTGATGAAGGCGGAAAACGGTGGTGCTCTTTCCTCGCTGATCGATAGTGAGATAGCCGCCCTGAACAGCCTCCGGAGTAGCGTTTCCGATCAGGACATCCGGCAATTTTCCGAAACGCTCAAGGGTGCCAGACGTATATTGGTGTTCGGACGCGGTCATGCGTCCTCCCTTACCGCGTTGATCGCACTAAGATTGGCGCGCTCCGGCTATGATGCAATCGATCTTGGCGCACGAATGCATCAGTTGGCTGAAGTCATGGCATCGATCGGCGAGAGCGACGTCTTGTGGCTGTTGGCATTCCGTAAGGTGCCGAGCATCGTTGAAGACATACGAGGGGCAGCGGCCACGCGCGGTGTGAAGACGCTGGCGCTGACGGATTTGCAGGGCGCGAGAATGGAGCCGGCTCCACATCACCAGATCGTTGTTTCGCGAGGACCGCCGGGAGAGTCCCAGTCGCTCGTCGTGCCCATGACAGTCGCTAACGCGGTCATCCTCGACCTGGCGGCAATTGACGACGGAAAGTCGATCCGCTCGCTTGCTGCCTTCCGGAAATTCCGCGAAAACGGAGGGCTGCCAGCGAGCGCCGTCTGAACCGCCGACGCCTTATTCAGACTTTGTCCATCATTTGACAAGGCGATCTCGAAGAATTGGACTTTGCGTTCTGGTCGGCCCGTCTCTTTGGTGGTTCGCGAAAATGCCCCCGAACCCAGCGATCGACGTGCCTCGCCAGGGCTTCAGCGCCCCAATGTCGGGCGAATAGCTAGCTCCCTTTAGCAAACATCGCAACTACATGCCCTACCCGCTCGTCGCGGTGCGTCGCCCTGATCCGGCCATGGCGCTCGAGCTCCGCCAATCCGTGTAACGTAGCCCAAAAAGATTCGGTCGCGATCTCGGAGTCGGCGCAAAACGGTTCGACGACAGCCATCATAGCCCCAAACCCGTCGCGCAGGACTTGAGGCGTGTCGGACTTCGCGAATCGAAGACCGCTCGGGAGCACAAACATGGCTTCGTACAGGGCTGGCCCCTCGAATGCGAATTCAAGGTAGGCCATAGCGACGGCTTCGATAGACTCTGCCGGAGTTGCTCCTAGGCGGATCGCCGCCCGCAACGTGAGCGCCAGCTCGCCGAACCCCTCGAGCGCAACCGCTCCGACGATAGCTTCGCGGTTTTCGAAATGGCCATATAGGACGGGCTGACTGTATTCGATCTCCTGCGCTAGGCGGCGAACGGTGACCGAAGCCCAGCCATCCCGTTCCGCAACCATTCTTGCGGCAGTGACAATCCGCTGCTCCCGCTCGGCTCTTTCCCGTTCTTTGCGCTCGCTGATACCCATTCTTCCACCTTCGATCGGCCGGAATGGACCTTAGCGATCTAAACGATCTGTAGCAACGATTGACATTCTAGCATTGCTAGTTTTATGTTTCCCGCTATCGCCAAGACGGCGATGAACACATTCAGGGTCTCTCAATGTCCAATCTGATTTCGTTTTCACTTGGTGATGCCGCAACAATTGCGGCCGCTGCGGCATTCCTCGTCGGCAGCGTCGTCAACGCTACGGCTCGCAAACCGATCCGCGAAGAATTCGTCCGCTACGGATTTCCGTGGTGGTGGTGCTGGGTCACTGCACTGCTTGAATTCATGACAGCCGTTCTGCTGGTAATGCGCCCGACTTTCGCGATTGGCGCAGCGCTTGGGGTATGCGTCATGGTCGCCGCGATCTTTGCTGTGGTCCGAGCGCGCGACTTTCGCCACATCCCGCCACCAGCAGCATTCCTGCTGCTTCTGTTGATCGCGGTAGTCGTACAGTTACGATAGCCTCGACTGCGAGAAGCACAACAAAGGTTTAATATCGCGCACCCGGATCAACTCAGGCGTTTGGTGTCAAATAATCAGATCGTACAGCCCGGCCCCCTAGAGTGATCGACCATTGGGACCGCGATCACCGACCCGCCATCGATAGTGGCCGCCAACCCGACTCGCAACAAACCTTGCGAACATGGGTGTTCCCCAAGGGGACAATCGAATCCTTGGCGATCATTCCATGCGTTTTCAGCGCATTGACGACGTCTTTGGCCTCTTGCTCGGCGGATCGGGCGCGCGACAGCATGTTCGGCCTGATGAAGACCTGCCAAAAGCTTGGTCTGTCGTTCTGGTACTATCTTGGCGATCGGCTGGGCATGGGTGACGACGATCATCCTATTCCGCCCTCCCTTCCATCGTCCTAGCGCAGGGCCGACGCTTTTCCGCTGCTCATTGTGCCGGCAGTGCCACCAGATCAGCCCCGCTTACCTCTGGACGGGCATTGGAACGATACCGTAATCCATTGAAATCATGGTAAACACGGAATTAACCAGAAGCAATATGAATGAATCATTCTGTTGCTGCAGACGATTCTGGGCTGGGTATTCAATTATCGATAATGATCGGTTATCGCCGGTATTTGATTTCGAGTCGCAAATCGGGGGCAGCAAAGCACCGCCGCCATGACCGTCTACGGCGAGACCATAGTTCTGCATGGCGGCAATCTGCCCCTGGTCCTGCCGATCGGGTGCGCACCCATCATATCACTGAAAACGACCGGCAAGCGGACCACGTCGTCCTGGCCCATACCAAAGCACGCCCCCCGCGATTGTCGATGCCAACCGCCGCTATTTTGCCGACTAGGTGACCGCATAGCCGCTCTCACCGAGATCAAACGGACGCGACGGCTTTATCGAGCGGGGCGGCTTGCGGCGGCAAGACCTGGTGATCATACCGGAGCAAATGCAAACCGAGACACCGCGCCTTCTACGAGCGGTGCCACCAATCAAACCTTGCCGCGGTGGTGGCGGGATGCAAAGCCGCGGACCAAAGCATGCACGGTGGTACCCGGCACCATTGCCACCGTCCCGCCGATCGGACGCCGGGACGAGCTCGCCGAGCTGTCAACTGACTACGCGATCACCTCTAGGATCCGCAGCGTAGAGAAGACGATCCAGATCAAGGAATGCCGGCCGCCGTCGCGGACAATTTGCGCAGCCAGGGGTTTCTCAGGGCCACGGGCCTGCATAGGCCTGCAACGGTGCGCCGGCGCCTGGTGAGCTGGTCGACCTTGACCCACTGGCGTGGGGGCTCGAGGCGCCTTTACCTCCCCACCGCTGAGGGCGCCCGTTCTACTCGGAGTGCGCACCACATCGCGCCGGCGGCACAGAGGCGCTAATGCGGCCACCGGTGATGCCTCCCAAACTGTCGGCGACCTGTGAGACCGACAGCCGGCGCGACCGGCGTGACTGGGCCATCGTGATGGTGGCCAGCCTCCGGCGGTCGCCGGCGTAGCGAGGTCGCCGATCGAACGAGGTCGTCCACCTCACCGGGCGCCGCTGGAAGCGCTCAATGCCAGGCTGGCGGCGGCCAGGATCAACAAGGGAAGCGTCCTCAGAGGAATCGGGCAATGGGAAATGCTGTCACAGAGTCCACTCGACCCGCAAATCGATCAATGCCATCATCATCAAGCAACACGCCACTATGGCCGGACTGGAGCCAGACGCGCATGTCCTGTGGTCGGGTTACCGGACCGAACCCGGCAACCGCGGCATTCCCCTCCCCGAAGCGATGGCGCATTACGCCATCGCTCGGTCCAGCAAGCAACGAGTTACCTCAATAACGCGACGTGGCGGAGTGGCGGGACAGTCCGCATACTGTAGCCTTCAGACAGACGCTACGTCGATGATATCGGAGATAACGAATTGCGCTTCGGGGCACAGAGCAGCATTGAAGCGACCCTGGACAGAAACACGCGTCCTACCGTTTCGTCAGAGATGGCGCCGGCTTCGCTCGCTACGCCGGCTCTAGGGAGGTCGAACTTTTGGCGCATACCGATGTGGCGACAGAATGTTTTCACGGACGGTCAACTCTGGCGTAACAATGAGGCAGCTGGCAAGGTTCACCGGTCAGTCACCGTGCAACCGGTTCAAGCAGTACCCAGCAAACCTTTGGATAAAGCGGCAAGTGGCATTCGTCGGGCTTGCTAACAAGCGGCAAGCCGAGTCCCGGCTGCCTCAACCTACGCCGGGAGCGCTGGCCCTGAGGCGGCACGTACGCTAACGCCGCGAACTCTCAGGATTGAGTGGCGCAGGCAAACGTCAACCCGCCATGCCGGGTCACGCCGTCAGCTTCTAGGTTAGCGCTCTGGGTGATCAAACAAAAATGAGGTACCGTTTGGATCCCGTAAGAAGCGGCGCCCCTATTCTTGGCGCCAAACTGAACCCACGCCTGCGAAAGCCTGACGGCGCGACCTGATGCGGGATGCCGTCGCGATTGGTCGAGTGGCTTCAAGCTGAGGGCTATTGCTGGCATCAGGCCGGCGCCTTCATGTTTATCTCCGGTCGCCGGCATCCGAGCCAACGGTTGCTTTCAGCTCGCCTGTCGATTGACTTGCGGCACACGTGCCCCGGATGGCGAGCGACCTTGTCAGCTGACAGGGTCGCTCGGATTCGACAACTCACCGGTTGTGGCGGATACGCGGGGGCCTGCCGATCTCGAGAGATGCGTCCAGGAGCGCGAATACCTGAGGGGTAGCTAGCGGGACCAGTGCTGCTGAGCAACTCAGCCGGCGAATGAAAACCTGTCAGCTGACAAGGTTGCACAATCTGATGACGTGGTAGGAGCCTCGATTGCAGACTCCCCTATGGAAGGTGTGAAGGCGACCGGGTTGCATCCAGCCGCGACCAGTGCACCTTGGGGCAGCGCCAGAGTGAACTATGCTGACATCGCCCCAACGGGGTCGATGATCCGCCTGCTGCTCGTCCGAGTGTGCTTGGAAGATGCTGCGGAATGCGAAGGAAATAGCCGCCGACAGCAGCCGGGTAAATCTTTCTGATAGCGAGATAGGCTGGTGCACATAAGTCGCGGCAGTGGGGATGGAGCCAAGACCAGAAAGATGGAAGAAGAGTTCCCTACTTTTGTTCAACAGCCCGGCGAATTCCTTCGTTGTCGGTGAGGCCCCTCAGAGCCGCTCCTTGCGGGTTCGAAGGGGCTCAGTTTTGAGGTATAGGCTGCGTTGGAGCAAGCAGCCGCTGTGTCCAGTGCATGAGGCGGCATCAGGCCGGAAGTTGGTGGCGCAGACCCGCTCAGAGCGGGGCTCGTCTGCGGACCCGAACAGAAGGGCTACCAACGACAGTTCGCAAGACAATGCTTGCAGAAGGAACTTGCCTGTGGTGAAACCCGATCACCTGAAGGAGGGAATGGGTGATAACGCGGTTCGGTTCTCGGTGAGCTTGGCAAAGTAGGTCCGTTGCTCGTGATCGCCAACTGAAGAGAGTTTGTCCAAGATCTGGCGCGCGAGAATCTCGCCGGCGATCAGCGAACTGGATGCGCCGCAGGAAGCGGCGCGGCATTTCCCTTACAGAGCACTCTGGCATTGGCCCGGATTGAGTGCAAAAGGCGGCGCCCGAAGCGTTCGTGGCGCCTTGAGGAGGCTTTGCCCAATGTTCATGGGCTATAGCCATAGCGGAACCGGCGAGTAGTGCTAGCCCCGCGCGTGCGCACCGTGGCGACATATCGCGGCATGCCGGGACAGGGGGTAGCGGCGGAATGCGAGAAGTTGTCGTTACTCGTTCGCGATGGTGTATGCAGAGCTGACGTGAGAGCTTGTAAGGAGCGGGTCAGTCCCTACGACCCGGAATCCTGCTGGCGCATTCCCCGCTCCGCGCTCGTCCATCTACCCGGGCCCGACGGTACCGGCGCTCTGCACATTTGCAAAAGAAGTCTGCGCTCGCCTGCCCACAACTGCGCCGAATTGGGCTCGTTGGGAGGAGGGAAGGGCTCAGCACAATATCCAGTAGCTTCTCCATGTAGGCGCGAAATGGGAGACCGTGCCACGCAACACGGCTCAAATTGTCTCGCATGGACGCCTCTAGCGACCAACTCGCAGCTGACGCGCGGTCCCTACTGAACGAGTTTCCGGATCGCCTTGGTGTTCGGGGGCACCAACCTCCAGGCGGATGACAAATCTCCCCGATTAGCAGTGGGCATGCCGATGGTGGCAGAAATAAACAATGCGATAACTTCTCATTAATGGTCTGTTTTCCATGATATCAATGCCTTGACATCTCGCTAGGGGTCCGCCGGATACGTCAGCGGCGGGGTTTGGCGACTGCGTGGTCTGACGCTAACATTTCCGTTGGTTTGACTGGCTGTGTACGCAGGCGTGGCTCGCATTTGACGGCCCGCCTGATCGCTCCGGACTTTCTAGGGGTGGAGGCCGGTATGCCTTTCTGCTTGCCGCGGAGAGTCCATGCGAGCCCTTCTCGATCTTTCCCCGTCCGGAAAGACAGAACATTGAATCATGAGAAGTCTAGTAGTCGCTTGCCACCGGGAGCCCCCTAGGCGCAGCGTTAGCGAGTTGACGTTCTTGGTCGGCCTCACGGTGGAGGGTCTGCCGGCCGGTGAACGCACAGCTTGGAGTAAGCGGGGGGCAAGGCCCGCCATCGCGGGGAAGGGGATGGCTGTTTGCTCATCTGCTCGAAGCAGAAGAAGCTGGTGAGAGGGGAGGGGAGTGACGAAGCGGTCAAATCGCGCGTCTGCCGAAAGGGGCAGCAACGCTAGGCCGGCCTCCGGCCATTCGATCCTGGCCTGTCCGTCCCAGCCGGCAAAAACGTCATTCAGCCACCGGTTCGGCAGCGCCGCGCCACCAAATTAAAGTTCGGCGGTGTGGGCTCTGCGGTCTCGGACAGGTGTTTTTTGCGTTCCCACCACTGACGCTGATCGCAGGCGGAGAGGCGAGTTCAGGCGCGCGGGTAAAATTTGCGGGAAAGCTCGGGCCGTAGGGTAAGGTTTCTGGGCTGTTCAGAACGGTGAACGCGATGATCAGGTGATTGGCGATAAGCGTGACGGTTTCCGCCGCCTCCTAGGCGAAGGGGGAAGGAGGAGGGGAGGTGGGGCCGCGTCCTTCTTGCATCGTAGAACGATGGTGCGGGTGGTGTTGTTCGACAGTCCAGCGCTGGAGCCAGCCGTCGCTATGCAGGACAGCGGATCGGCGGTGCTTGGTACCAGCGTGTAATCCTGCCCCTTCGGCTGTCGAAAGGACGGAGGCACATAGTCGTCTGCACACAAATTGCGTTTCACGACCCCGGCGGAGGGTAGTTAGAGGAAGAGGATGCAGTGCCATTCGGCCGGGAGGACAGAACCGCCGAGCGCGCCCACTTTGACCGTGAGCCCATCCTTTTCCAGCCGGATGGCATCGCCGGTCATGACGTCAGCTGCGCCGGCCGGCAGCGGCCGAGCGCAGGTTGTCAAGCAGTACGGCGAGCAGCAGGATCAGGCCACGCACGACATACTGGTAGAAGGCCTGGATATTGAGGAGGTTCATGACATTCTCGGCAATGCCCATGATGAGCACGCCGACGATGACGCCCGTCATGGCTGCCCTGCCGCCGGCAAGCGAGACGCCACCGAGGACGCAAGCGGAGATGACCGAAAGCTCGAGGCCTGTTGCGGCATTCGGCTGGCCGGATGTGATGCGCGAGGCGAGGAGGACGCCGGCGACAGCGCAGACGAGACCCTGCAGCGCGAAGATCCAGATCCTCATGTTCAAGACGTTGACACCGGCCAGGCGCGATGCCTCAGGGTTGCCGCCGATCGCCAGCGTATTCTTGCCAAAGACCGTGCGGTTCAGCACGAAGCCGAAGACGAGGAAGAAGAGGGCCATGACCCAGATCGGCGTCGGGATGCCGAGGAATTTGGACAGCGCCAGCTGGTAGAAGCCGGGATCGTTGATGCCCACGGCCCTGCCATCCGAAGCGATGAGGGCAAGGCCGCGCACGATCTGCATGGTAGCAAGCGTCGTGATCAGCGCGTTGATCCGAAAGCGGGCGATGACGACGCCATTGACGAGACCGACGGCTCCGCCGCACACCAGCGCGGCGAGGAGGCCGATGATGATCGAGCCAGAGGCGTTCGAGGCCATCACGGCGACCATGCCGGAAAAGGCAACGGTGGAGCCGACGGACAGGTCGAAGTCACGCGAGGCGAGGCAGAACATCATCGTGCAGGCGACGATGCCGATCGTCACCACCGACTGCAGCAGGCCCAGCATGTTGCGCTCGGTCAGGAAGTTCGGAACGGTCAGCGCCACGATGGCGAAGGCGACGGCGAAGATGACGACGAGGCCTTGCTCGCCGAGGAGGAGTTTTTTCAAAGACGTCATCGAGACGGGACCTGCTGGTTGGGGAGTTCGCTGGCGTTGGCCACATCGGGAAGGGCAGCGGCGAGGATGCGGCGTTCATCGAAATCGGCGCGGGCGACGTCCGCGGCGACGCGACCTTGGCACATGACAAGGATGCGGTCGGTGATCCCCATGACCTCGGGCAGTTCGCTTGAGATCACCACGATCGCCATTCCCCGCCCCGCGAGTTCATAGAGGATTTCGTAGATCTCGGACTTGGCGCCAACATCGATGCCGCGTGTGGGCTCGTCGATGATGAGAACCTTCACGCCTTGTTCTGAAAGCCACCTACCGAGGATGACCTTCTGCTGATTGCCACCGGAAAGGTTGACGATGTCCTGCTTTCGAGAGGGCGTACGGACACGCAGTTTGGCGATGAAGCGCTCGGCAAGCTCCGCTTCCCTCTTCGGCTGAAGAATGCCGAAGGGCGAGAAGTGGCGGCGCGAGGAGATCGCCATGTTTTCCTCGATGTTACGGCCCTGCACGATACCGTCGAACTTGCGATCCTCGGGGCAAAGCACAATGCCGGCGCGGATGGAATGCGGCGGGCTATCCGGCGCGACTGTGCTGCCATCGACGCTGACGGTGCCTTGCGACCGACTGTCGGCGCCGTAGACCAGGCGCGCCATTTCGCTGCGACCGGCGCCGATGAGGCCGAAGAAACCAAGGATCTCACCCTGGCGGACGGAGAAGCTGATCGGCGCGCGCAGTTTGCGGCCAGCGAGGGCCTTCACCTCCAGCCGGGCAGGGCCCTGCTCACGCGGGCGAAACCCCCAGATGTTGGAGATCTCGCGGCCGACCATCTCGGCGATGATCTGTTCGCGCGTCGTCTTGGCGATGTCGGGATGATGGGCGGCGAGCTTGCCATCGCGCAAAACGGTGAGGCTGTCGCAAAGGCGAAAGATCTCATCGAGACGATGGGAGACGTAGAGGATGACCTTGCCCTGCGCGCGGAGCCGATCGATCAGTGAGAACAGAATTTCGCTTTCGCGTGACGACAGCGACGAGGTCGGCTCGTCCAGCGCGATGACGCGCGCATCGGCCATCACGGCCTTGGCGATTTCGACCATCTGGCGCTCGCCGATCGAAAGTGATGCAACCTTGGCGGTGGGCTCGATATCGATGCCGATCTCCGCCAGCTTCTCCTTCACCACCGCGATGAGACGCGTGCGATCGATGACGCCGGCCCGACCGGGAAAACGGCCCAGCCAGAGATTTTCGGCGACCGTCAGCTCGGGCACGAGCTGGAGTTCCTGGTGGATGACGATGACGCCGGCCTCGAAGGCATCGCGCACCGAACGATAGTGCTGCGGCGTGCCGGCAATGACAATCTCGCCGGTATCGGCGGACTGGTCGCCGGAAAGGACGCGGATGAGCGTCGATTTGCCCGCACCGTTTTCCCCCATCAGGCCGTGCACGGCGCCCTGCTTCACGGAGAAGGAAACATCCGCCAGCGCCTGCACGCCGGGATATCCCTTAGATATTGCCTTGAATTCGAGAAAGTCTTGCATGTCAGCACCCCGAAAGAGGCCCGGCGACCGAAAGCCGCCGGGCTGACACCATTCTGAGGAGTGGAATTATTCGATGCCCAAGTCCTTGCGCACCGTTTCATAGTTGTCACGCAGCGCGACCTGACCGGCGGTCAGGATCAGCTTTTCCGGTTCCTTGCCGTTGGCGACCCACTCATACATGTTGAGCGCGGTCTCGTAGCCATGGCGCTTCGGCGAGATGATCACGGTGCCGAAGAAGCCGGTGGCCGCAGGCTTCTTGAACTCGTTGATGGCCGAGTCCGCACCACCGATGCCGACGCCAATCATGCTGTCGGCGGCAATGCCGACGCTTTCGGTTGCGCGCACGGCGCCGAGCACGGCTTCGTCATTGAGGCCGACGGCGACCCAGTGCTTGATACCAGCGTTCTTGTTGAGCACGACGGTTGCGGCGTTGAGCGCGGCTTCCGTGTCCGTCTTGGCCTGGGGAGCATCAAAGATGTTGGCCTCTGGGAACCCGGCGGCCTTCAGGATCGAAAGAGCGCCTTCGACACGATCGACGGCGGTCGGAAGCTGGTCATAAGAAACGCGGATCGCGCCGACGTCCTTCATGTCCCAGCCGCGCTTCTTGATCTCGTCGACAATGGTCTGGCCGACGGCTTCGCCGATCTTGGTGGCCGAGATGCCCATATGGGCCACGTCTTCGATCGGGCTGCCATCGGCGTTGACGAGGCGGTCATCGACGGTCATCAGCTTGAGATTGTTGGCGGCGGCCTTTGCGACAATGCCGGGGCCGAGCTTCACGTCAGGTGTGCAGATGATGAAGCCCTGCGCTCCCTGGGCGCCAAGGTTGTCGATCGCCGACTGAACCTTCTCGCCGTCTTCCGCACCGATCTTGACGAGGGTGAACCCCTTCTCCTTGGCGGCGACGTCGGCAAACTTCCATTCGTCCTGGAACCACGGCTCTTCCGGCTGCTTGACGATGAAGCCGATCTTGACGTCGGCGGCATAGGCGGAGGTGGCTGCGAATACGGCGACGGTGCCAGCCAGGATGGCTGATTTAATAAATCCCATTGTCTCTCTCCCAAATTGACTGCGCCTGCAGTGGCTCTGGATGTATCTCCTTTCATCATAATCGTCAATTGCGTTTGTATGATGAATTGTATATCAATGTATGATAGTGGTGCCGTGCTGATCTGACGATCGCCATATCAATCGAAAAAGGCTATGGATCGCTGGCAAGACAGGGCTGCGAAAAGTGGGACGAGAATGGCTGTTAAAAAACGAGACGAGAACGCCGATGTGCGGCAGGCGGAGGGAGGCGTGCGTCGTCCCCGCGTGCAGAAGAACATAACCAGGGCGATCGCTTCGGACATTTGCGCAGATACTTTCCCGATCGGTGCCTTTCTACCGACGGAGAACGAGTTGTGTCTTCGCTACGGTGTCAGCCGCACGGTTATCCGGGAGTCGCTGAAAATTCTCGAATCCAAGGGGATGGTCCGCGGTCGTTCGCGCGTGGGCACCGTCGTTTGCCCGAAAGAGGAGTGGAACATCCTCGACCAGCAGGTGCTCGAATGGATCGGGCCACGCATATTCGAACTGGACCTTTTGACATGCGTGCTTGATGCGCGCCGTGCCGTGGAACCATTTGCCGCAGAGTTCGCCGCCGAGCGTGCCACCGTACAGGAAGTGGCGGAGATCGAGCGGGCCTGGGAGCATATGCGCGACGCCGAAGGAGACCTGGAGGCCTTCACAAAGGCCGATGTCGCCTTCCATGCTGCTCTCCTGAAAGCCAGCCACAACCAGGTCTTCATGCAGCTTGCAAGCATCATTCAGGCCGCGCTTGAATTCTCTCTCCATGCGTCGAACGAGGCAGTGGACGTGCGCGACGAGGCCGTCGAAATCCACCGGCAGCTGGTTGAGGCCCTGCGCATGCGCGACAAGGCTGCTGCGCGGGACTGTTCAAACCGAATGCTCAATGTCGCCGCGCGCGATCTCGCGATCGCCGTAAAGAAACATCCCACGCCGGCAGGCGAATGAAGAGCCCCAGGGCTAGCAAACGTCTGCCAACACGAGTGTCATCATGAAAATCACAAAACTCACCACCTACATCGTCCCGCCGCGCTGGTTGTTTCTGAAGATCGAGACCGACGAAGGTATCGTTGGCTGGGGCGAGCCGGTCGTGGAAGGCCGCGCACTGACCGTCCAGGCGGCCGTGCATGAGCTGGAAGATTACCTGGTCGGCAAGGATCCGTTCCTGATCGAAGATCACTGGAACGTCATGTATCGCGGCGGCTTTTACCGCGGCGGCGCTGTTCACATGAGTGCAATCGCCGGCATCGACCAGGCTCTCTGGGACATCAAGGGCAAGGCGTTGGGCCAGCCCATCCATTCGCTGCTTGGTGGGCAGGTGCGCGACAGGATCAAGGTCTACTCCTGGATCGGCGGTGACCGTCCCTCGGATGTCGCCAACAATGCGAAGGATGTGGTCGCCCGCGGCTTCAAGGCGATCAAGCTCAACGGCTGCGAAGAAATGCAGATCGTCGATACCAACGAGAAGATCGAAAAGGCCGTCGAAACGATCGGTCTCATTCGCGATGCGATCGGTCCGCATATCGGTATCGGCGTCGACTTCCACGGCCGGGTCCATCGTCCGATGGCCAAGGTGCTCGCCAAGGAACTCGAGCAGTTCAAACTGATGTTCATCGAAGAGCCGGTGCTTTCGGAAAATCGTGAAGCGCTGAAGGAGATTGCCAACCATTGCTCGACGCCGATCGCGCTTGGTGAACGGCTCTATTCGCGTTGGGATTTCAAGTCGGTCCTGGCGGATGGTTATGTCGATATCCTGCAGCCTGATCTTTCCCATGCCGGCGGGATCACGGAGTGCCGCAAGATTGCGGCCATGGCCGAGGCCTACGACGTCGCATTGGCACCCCATTGCCCGCTTGGCCCGATTGCGCTGGCGGCCTGCCTGCAGGTCGATGCTGTCAGCTACAATGCCTTTATCCAGGAACAGAGCCTCGGCATCCACTACAACAAGGGCAACGATATCCTCGACTACATCTCCAACAAGGAGGTGTTTCACTACGCCGATGGCTTCGTCTCGATCCCGCAGGGGCCGGGGCTCGGCATCGAGGTCGACGAGGCTTATGTCATCGAGCGCGCCAAAGAGGGGCATCGCTGGAGAAATCCGATCTGGCGCCATGAGGATGGCAGCTTCGCTGAGTGGTGAGGAGGCGGCGTCATGGTCAAGCGCCTACACAACAAGCGCATTCTGATCACGGGCGCGGCCCAGGGGATTGGCCTCGCCATCGCCAAGGCCTTTGTTCGCGAGGAGGCAAGCGTTTTTCTCATCGATCGCGACGAGACGCTGCTTCACAGCGAGGTCACGGCGCTGCGGCGGGAGGGCTACGTCGCTAGCGGTCAGATGGCGGACATCATCGACGCCAAGACAATCGCCGCGGCCCTTTCACAAGCCGAAACCGAGATCGGGCGGATCAATGCGCTGGTCAACAATGCCGGTGTCAATGTCTTTGCGGAGCCACTTGAAACCAGCGATGAGGAGTGGAACCGTTGCTTCGACATAAACCTTAAGGGCGCGTGGAATTGCTCGAAGGCGGTTCTGCCGGGGCTGATCGATCAGGGCGGCGGCGTGATTCTCAACATTGCGTCGACCCATGCCTTCACGATCATTCCGCACACCTTTCCGTATCCCCTGGCAAAGCACGCATTGCTCGGCATGACGAAGTCGCTCGGGCTCGAATATGCAGCGAGGAATATCCGCGTGAACGCGCTCGCTCCCGGTTACGTCGCAACGCAGAAGGTCATCGACTATTGGAACAGCTTTCCTGATCCGGATGCCGCCAAGGCTGAAACGATGAAGCTGCACCCGGGCGGGCGGATTGCGACACCGGAGGAGATCGCAATGGCGGCCGTCTTCATGATCTCCGACGAATGCCCTTTCATGAACGCCACCTGCCTGACGGTTGATGGCGGCCTGAGCGTCCAGCAGCATCCGGCGTGAATATCACGCCGCTTCCCTGGAGGGGAGCGGCCGTTTGTGGGCACAATTCAGAATACACCCCAAATCCTAGGTCATACGCGCGATCGGCTCCCACCCGATCTCGCGCGAAATTGCACAGGCGTGCAAAAAGTCCCTTCCTGTCATGTCGGTGTCATGCGCTGCGGTTAGCTAACCACCATTGGCGCGCCGGGCGCGGGCCTCAACACCGGGAACACGGACATGAACAGACGCGAATTTCTCATCACATCGTCGGCTGCAGCAGGCCTGCTTGCCATGCCGCGATTTGCTTCTGCTGCGGAATCGATCGATCTCTACAGCGGCTCGGACGCGAACATCATCGACTTCTGGAACAACATCGTCCGCCCGGCCTTCGAAAAGGCACATCCCGAGGCCGCGATCCGGGTAACGGACGCTGGTGACAATACCGGCCTGCGCGCCATTGCCGACCGTGCGCTCGCGGCCTTGAAGTCCAAGACAGATCCGCAGTCCGATATCTTCGAGCATTTCGACCCGCGCCTGCCCGCAGGCGGCATCGACGCCGGTCTCTGGGTCAAGTTCTCGGCTGCGAACATCGACGGTTTCGACAAAGTCAATCCGCTGGCCTTCGACAGCGAATATTCGCTGCCTTACCGGGGCTCGCAGGTTCTCCTCGCCTACGACACGACGAAGCTTGATCCGAAGGACGCGCCGAAGACCTGGGAGCAGCTTACAGCGTGGATCAAGGCTAATCCGGGCCAGTTCATTTACAACCGTCCTGATAAGGGTGGCTCGGGTGGCAACTTCGTTCGCCGCGCCATCCACGAAGCCAATGGTCGCGATCCTGGGAAGTTCACCGTTGAGAACTACACGGAGGATTACGGCAACCAGGCGCTGACGCCTGCCTGGAAGATCCTCACCGATCTTGCTCCATCGCTCTATGAAAAGGGCGCCTATACGGCTGGCAATACGCAGTCGATCCAGCTGCTGGCACAGGGCGTCGTCACGATGACGCCGGTCTGGTCGGATCAGGTGCTGCAGGCGATCTCGCAAGGCGTTCTGCCGGAAACGACGGGCCTCGTGCAGCTCAGCGACCTCGCTCTTTGCGGTGGTTTCTCGCGCATGACCGTGTTTTCGAACGGTGCCCACAAGGATGCCGCGCTGAAGCTCGCTTCGTTCCTGCTGAGCAAGGAAATCCAGGAAGCGATCATCACCGAGATCGGCGGCTTCCCGGGCATTTCCTGGGATCACATCTCCGATGAGCTTCGTCAGAAATATGCCGACGTGATCCCGAAGACCATCCCGACATTCCCGAGCGGTGATTGGGAAAGCAAGATCAATGACGGTTGGTACCGCAACGTTGCTCCAGGCATCAGCCGCACCTGATGCGTAAGGGCTTTGCAATACCGCCGCTGGCGCACTCCCGTGCGCCGGCAAGTGCAAAAGGATCGGTCGGGCTGCTTCTGGTCGCCCTGCCGGTCTTCCTGCTTGGCTGGCTGATCGTCTACCCGATCTTTTCAGCGGTGGTCGGCACGATCTTCGTCGGTCAGCCGGACGGCACAAGAGCGTTTTCGCTGGCGTCGTACCGCTTCTTTTTCACTGACCACTACAGCCTTGCCAATCTCTGGATCACGCTCTGGACCACATTCGTCTGCGGAATCCTGCTCCTCGTAATCGGCTTGCCGATCGCGCTTTACCTGCGCTTTTCCCAAGGCAAGCTGGCTGCCTACGTCCAGGGCCTTGCAATCTTTCCCCTGTTCGTGCCGTCGATCATCCTGTCCTACGCGTTGATAAGGACGATCGGGCCGAACGGAACCGTCGACCTCCTGCTGAACGCATTGGGACTGCCGAAGCTTCCGTCTCCGTACCTTACACCGTGGGGGCCGGTGATCGGCCTCGTCTGGGACAACCTGCCGATCACGGTGCTGATGCTGACGGCTGGTCTCACCGCCATTCCGAAGAGTTCGATCGAGGCGGCACGCGATGTCGGTGCGCGACCGGCGAGGGTATTCACCGCGATCATCCTGCCGCGCATGGGCAATTCGCTGCTGGTGACCGGCTCCTTCGCGATCCTCGGCATCTTCTCGTCCTTTACGCTGCCCTATGTTCTCGGTCCGGCTTCGCCAGAAATGATGGGGCCTTTCATGCAACGCACATTCGCGGACATGAACGATCCGTTGAACGCCTTGACCCAGGCCGTCATTGCCTTTGCGTTCTGCCTCGTCTTCGGGATCTTCTACGTGCGCTCGATTGCCAAGAACCGGGAGCAGGCACGATGAGCCTAGCAAAGGCGCCGGACGCGCTACGTATCGACTGGCCGGGCATCTCGTTCGCCGTCCTTCTGACGCTGGTGATCGCCCTGCCACTCGTCGTTGTTGGCACCTGGGCTTTCACCGAGGTCTGGCGGTATCCTTCGGTCATTCCGCAGCAGTTCGGGTTGCGCTTCTGGTCTCAGACTTTGGCGCGCTCCGATGTGTGGGATGCACTGACGCTCAGCCTTCGCCTGACAACGACCGTAACGCTGCTGTCGGCAATCATCTGCCTTCCCGCTGCATATGCATTCGCGCGCATGAAGTTTCCCGGCCGCGACGTGCTGTTCCTGTCGTTTCTTGCCTCGCATGCCTTCCCGAAATTCGGCCTGCTGGTCGCTATCGCCGGAATTTTCCTGCAACTCGGGCTGATCAGCACCTTCTGGGGTGTCGTTCTCATCCAGCTCGTGGGCACGTTGATGTTGATGATCTGGCTTCCGGTTGCCGCCTTCCAGAATGTCGACCGGCGAATGGAAGAGGCAGCGCGGGATGCCGGAGCAACGCCGCTTAGGGTCTTCTGGTCGATCACTTTGCCGCAGGCCGCTCCGACGATCTTTGCAGCGGTGCTGCTCACCTTTGTCGGAACATTCTACGAGACCGAGGGCGCCTGGCTGATCGGCGCCCCGGAAATCCGCACGATGCCAGTGCTGATGATCACCTTCATCAACAATCAGATCGTCGTGCAATACGGCGCGGTGCTTTCGGTCATGCTGTGGGTTCCGTCCTTCATGGCGTTGATGTTTGCCCGCCGTGTGATCGGAACGGGCGCGTTTGCCCGCGGTTTCGGTGCATAGTTCCATGGTCGGGCATTGCTCGAAGAAAGGCTCCAGATGGCACGCTTGACAATCAAGGGCGTCTCCAAAACCTTCGGCTCGTCTTTCGCGGTGAAGGACTTTTCACTCGACGTCGAAGATGGCGAACTCGTTTGCCTGCTTGGCCCTTCCGGCTCCGGCAAGTCCACTCTTCTGCGCATGATCGGTGGTTTCGAACGCCCAAGCGGGGGATCGATCATGATCGATGCCAAGGACGTCACCCTGCTACCGCCGGAGAAGCGGCCGACCGGAATGGTTTTCCAGAGCCATGCGCTCTGGACGCACATGGATGTCTTTAGCAACATTGCCTTTGGTCTGAAGCTGCGTCGTCTGGCGAAGACGGAGATCCGCGAGCGCGTCGAGGATGCGCTGACGCTGGTTGGTCTTGCCAACTACGGAAAAAGAATGACGAACCAGCTTTCCGGCGGACAGCAGCAGCGCGTGGCGCTGGCGCGATCCCTGGTGCTGGAGCCGAAGATCCTGCTTCTGGACGAACCTTTCGCCAGCCTCGACCAACATTTGCGCGAGCGGCTGCGCGAGGAGGTGAAGGACATTCAGCAGCGCCTGGGGATCACGACGCTTTTCGTGACCCACGGTCAGGACGAAGCGCTGGCCCTGGCCGACCGCATCGTCGTGATGCGCGATGGCGGTACCGAACAGATCGCGCCTCCCGACGTGATCTATCGTGAGCCGCAGACCGAGTTTGTCGCCGGCTTTATCGGCTCGATGAACTTCGTACACGCGACGGTGAGAAATGGCGTCAGCGACCATAAGCACGAAGGCTTCAGGGTCGTGGTACCGGTTGCCGATGGCGACGTGTCGATCGCCTGCCGCCCGGAAGCACTTGTTCTTGAGCCAGCCCAAGGCCCACACGCCGGCGTTGTTCACCGGAGCATCGATTTCGGTACGCACAAGCTTGTCGACATCGACCTTCCGGATGGTACGCGACTGAAGGCGATGACGTCTCCCACGGTGACCTGGCAAAAGGGAAGTCGCGTCGAGGCGACCGCATCGGCCTATTTCGCATTCCGTGATAACACGCTCGTCCATCGGTCGGCCGATGGTGCTGCCAATACAGAGACAAGGATTGTTGGGCATGCTTGAGCAGGCGGGCGTATCGATCGAGGCAAACGGTCATCGGACACTCCTGAAATGGCATCGCGGTCATCGCTTTGCCGGGGATGTCTCCTTCACCCGCGAGCGCATCGCGCAAGGCATGGCCTGCGGGGCGAGTGTCGAGATCGATCTCGTGCGCTTTGCAGATGCGGGTTTTGCGGTCCTGCACGACGAAACGCTGGATCGGCCGACAACCGGGCAGGGGCCGGTCTTGGCTGCGACGGCATACTATCTGCGCTCTCTTCGCCTGCGCGATCATCAGGGCGCGGAGACCGGCCATCCGATCATGCTGATCGATGATCTCGGGCCACTGCTGGAGGAGAGCGCGCAGGCGGCCGGCGCTGTTTTGCAGCTCGATCTCAAGGAGCGTTCAGCCGACATCCGCGATGCCGACATTGCGGCCTTTGCGGAAGCCATTACGCCGGTTGCGAAATTGGTGATCCTGTCCGGTGGCGATGCTGTCGCCGTCGAGCGGTTGTCGCAGGCCGTGCCTGACATGCCGATCGGGTATGATCCCTGCCACGAGGGAGCAATGGAGCGGTTGATGGAAAGCCGTGATTTCGAGGGGTTCGTCGCCACGGCGCTCGCCGCATCCCCGCGGGCTGAAATGATCTATCTTCACCACAAGCTCGTGCTCTTTGCCGATAGCATGGGTTTCGATCTGATCAACGCCTTTCATGCAGAAGGCCGCCGGATTGACGCCTATACGATCAACAAGGCGATCCCCGGCGTGGTGCCTGATGTCCTGCGGCTGCTCGCGTTGAAGGCCGACCAGATCACCACGGATGACCCGGTCGGCCTGCAACAGCTTCTGGCCGACAGATTGTCTATTTGAAGCCTTCGATCAGCCAGTCATGGACCGCAGCATTCGCTGCAACAATATCCCCGTTGGGCGTCACCGGTTCGCCGGAGAAAGCCGAGACGGTTCCCCCGGCTTCCCGGACCAATAGCGCCGAAGCGCCGTAGTCGTGCAGGGAAAGTCCATCCTCGAAGAAGCCGTCAAGGCGACCGCAGGCGACATAGGCGATAGAGAGTGCGGCCGATCCCAGCCGCCGTACGCCAGCCGTCTCGGCCATCAGCCTCTGCAGGGCAGTAAAGTAGCGCTCCTGCGTGACAGCCTTCACCTGACCGGGGATGGGCAGGCCTGCACCGATCAGAACATTCTGGATGTCGGCATTGTCGACGCAATGTATCTGTTCGCCGTTGAGGTAAGCCCCGCCGCCGACCTCGGCGCTGAAAAGCTCGTCCTGCATCGCGTCATAGACCACGCCGGCGACCAGTTGGCCTGCCTCGACGATCGAAATCGTCATGCCGAAATGCGGGATACCCCAGGCAAAATTGGTCGTGCCGTCGATCGGGTCGATGTAGATGATCGGCGTATCAGGATCCGCCTGACGATTCCCTACAGCCTCTTCGCCCTGAATGGCGTAGGATGGAAAGGCTTTGACCATCTCCTCGACGATAATGCGCTCCACGGCGACATCCATCTCGGTCTGGTAATCGCGCGGTGCCTTTGCCAGCATTTCGTGGATGCGGCGACGTTTCAGAGATGCACGCGCCGTCTCACCGGCTTTCACAACCGCCTTCGCAAGAGTGACGAGGCGCGGCGATGCCGTCGGAGAAACGCGGCTGGAAATATCGGTGTATGTCATGGAAAATATTGAAAAACCTCGAGTCACGTAGCTGTCGCCCACCCATCGCAAAAGCGGGTAACACTTTTGTGACGCGAGATCTGATTACGCGAGGCTGAAACTCTCAAATTCCTGACCCGTCGAGTTCCTCGGCGTCCTCACCTTCCCAGGGGGATGGCATCGAAGAGCGACTGAGGTTGGCCGACGGCATCGGCATCCAACACTTCAATTCCGGTTCGGCATATTCGATGATGCGGCCGGGCGAGGAATCAGAGGCACGCCATCCTCCCGCGCCGAACCGATCGGCATTCGACCAATATGCGAGGTCAACTTCTGCGGGCCCCTGTTCGGATGGGTGGATCGTAACGAGAATTCGACTGCCGTCTTTCGGGGCGCTTGCCATGTGGCGCCACCGGTCTGGCTCGTCCATCATTTTTCCTCCTGCCTTGCTATCAGCCACAACTGTCGTCCCACGGTCGAAAACCGTCAACTGAAACCTTGCACTAGGCCGCGCGAGTCACTGTCTGATCGCATGGCGTGTGCGCCATCGGCGAAACGACGTTCGTGACACACGAGAACAGTCCTGCCGAGCAGGGCGAATTCCCAAGGAGGCAACCTGCCCAGGCCGTGCCCTTGGCAGGGTACGGGCACTATGCGGTGAGTTCGTGCCGCGTGAATCAGACCGCGTCGCGCTCGGTGCGCAGGTTGGACACCACGCGCCGGTTCTGCACCTTGCAGGAACGGTTCGTGCAGTCGCGGACTTCCCGGTCGTTTCCATAACCCTTGGCCCAGACACGATTGGGATCCACGCCCTTCGACACGAGGTAGGCCATGGCCGCATCCGCGCGTTTCTGCGACAGCGATGTCATCGTTGAAGCCGACCCGGAATCGTCGGCAAATCCCTGCAGCTTGACCAGCCATTGAGGGTGGTTGTTGAGCCAGAGCGCCTGCTTGTCCAACGTCGCCTTGGCAACGGGATCGAGCGTGGCCGAATCCTGCGTGAAGTAGGTGCGCCGGCCGACGTTCAGAATGAAGTCCTGTTCGCTGCCAGCCGCGACATTCTCGAAGCCGGGTGCCGGATCGTTGGTTTGCCCGGTCATGGGGGCAGGGGTGGGCTCTTCCACCTCGGCAAGTTCAGTGGTGCTGCAGGCAGCAAGTGTGAGAAGCATGGTCGCAGCGACAACCAGCCGCGAATATCCGGTTAAAGCAGACATCAGGGTGCTATTCCTCATTCGACCGGGTTGGCTTGGTTGATCTTGGCGGCACTTTCAGCCTGGTCGGCGATGTGCGGCAGGACCTGTACCGCGGTGCCGATGGGGCAACGCTGGTAGAGGTCGATGGCATCCTCGTTGAACATGCGGATGCAGCCGCTGGAGGCATCCTTCCCGATGCTGCCTGGCTCCAGGGTGCCGTGGAAGCGATAACCCGTATCGACGCCGTCACGAAGCAGATACATCGCACGCGGGCCAAGGGGGTTCTTCGGCGAGCCGCCGTCGACCGAGACGGGCAGTTCGGGGTGGCGCTCACGCATCTCCGGTGGCGGCGTCCAGCGCGGCCACAGCGCCTTCTGGTCGATCGTGGCACGGCCATACCATTTGAAGCCCTCGCGACCGACACCGACGCCATAGCGGATAGCGGTCTTGTTCTCCATGATCAGGTAGAGAAAGTGGTGGGTGGTATCGACAACGACGGTGCCGATTGGCTCGCTACTGAAGTATTTGACGACCTGGCGCTGCCACTTCCTGTCGATCCTGGAAAAGTTCGTGCTTCGGAACGTGACGCCATTGTCGACGCTTGTGCCCGAAAAATAGGACGCCGCCGCAGCGAAGACCGGCTCCTGAACGGCCATGGTACCGACCGAGGCCAAACCACCAAGCAATAAATCCCTGCGCGTCCACCCCATCGGCAATTTCCCCCAAAAGCCAAGCAGCGAAGCGTCATGTAAAACAGATTTTTTATTTGCCACAAGACTAAAATTGAACTGTGCGCTGGTGGAACGGTCGACCCCCCTCTCGACACGGCGTTATGCCCAGCGTGCAAAACGGTCATTCTCTACAGAACCTTTATCATTGCGAGGTCTTGTTCCCAACCGCGGACGCGGAGACTGTCGCAAACGGCCAATCCCCCCAACCGGCAACCTCTCCAGAATGTAATACTTTTTCGCTGGCTCCAACGTCATCTTACGTATAAGTAAGCTTTAATTTAGCTTTACTTGGTGAAATGAAATGAATGATGACACGGCATTCGCCGCACAGGCGAAGCTTCTTGCCCTCCTCGCAAATGAGAAGCGTCTTCTCATCGCCTCGCATATTCTCGACGAGGAAATGAGCGTCAACGAACTCGCGGAAAAGGTCGGGCTCTCGCAATCAGCTCTTTCCCAGCATCTCGCGAAGTTTCGTGCCGCCAAGGCTGTCACAACCCGACGCGATGCTCAAACCGTGTACTATTCGACGTCGCACGAAGGAGTTCAAAAAATCCTCGAAGTGCTCGAGCAGCTGTTTGAACGGAAGACAGGAACCAAGATGGCAAAATCAATATAACTTCTGGATGTTAGGCACTTGCCTGAATTAGCAACTTGCGATGAACATCGCGCCAAGGCATGCTCAGACGCGGCTGGGAGGTGCAACGGTGCCAGACACAGAAAGCTTATTTGCCACCCAGATATCCAGCGATCGGATGCCCGATACCGGCCTGTTCACTTGGGATATGAACGACGATCTCGTCTACGCAGATAGCGCATTGGCCGAACTATTTGGTCTCGATCCAACCGAGACTGAAAGGGGATTGCCAGTGCAGACCTATCTTGACCGGGTGCATCCCGACGACGTTGCTGGACTAGCGAAACAGATCAGTGATGCCATCATCGCCCAACACCCGACTGTCCAACACTATCGGTCACAAAAGGCAGATGGTTCATACGTTCGCGTTTCCGCGTTCGGAAGATGCTTTCGGGACCGTGACGATAACCCCATCCACTACGCTGGAATCATAGTGCCTGCCGAGACGTTCAGTGCTCGATCCAGCCACTGAAAAAATGAGTGACGCGAGCCATCCGAGAACTCAGTCGAAGGCGCCTCTATGTCAGGATTGCCGCAGACGACCGGTCGAAATGGCTCGCTTCGCCAGGAGCGTCAGGCCTTCGCGATGTGAACGTCGCGCGGCAGGCTGGAGAGAATCTCGGGGCCGTCCTCCCGGAGGATCACGATGTCCTCAAGCCGAATGCCGAAGCGGCCGGGAATGTAGATGCCGGGCTCGATCGAAAACACCATGCCTTCTTCCAACACCGTTTCCGAGGTCGCGGTGATATAGGGAGGCTCGTGGCCGTCGATGCCCATGCCATGGCCGGTGCGATGGACGAAATACTCACCATAGCCGGCATCGGTGATGACCCCGCGCGCAGCCGCATCGACCTCTTTGGCCTTCACACCGGGGCGCGCCGCCTTCAACGCGGCCTGGACCGCCTTCTCCACGATGGAATGGATCTGGCCGTAGCCTTCTGGCGGCTGGCCGACCACTGCCATGCGCGTTATGTCGGAGGGAAAGCCCTGCTTGCGACCTCCGATATCGATGACGACGGCATCACCTTCCTCGATCACGCGATCGCTGGTGGCGTGGTGCGGGAACGCGCCGTTGCCGCCTGCACCGACGATCCAGAACTGGGGAGAAGCACCTTCCGACGAGAAGTTCCCCTTGATGATATCGGCAAGTTCGAGCTCCGTCATTCCTGCCTTCACTGTGCTGAAAGCCTTCAGCATGGCGCGGTCGGCGATACCTGCGTTCATCTTCAGCTTCTGATATTCCGCTGAATCCTTGCGCATGCGCAGGGCGCCGAGTGTCTCCGGGGTGAAGGACTTGCGCGTGTCAGCGGGCAGCGCATCGATGAGCAGGAGCGCGAAATCGGTGCGCATCGTTTCGTCGAGCACGACGAGGCCCGGCGCGGTGGCGTCGATGGCGTCGATGGCGGCCAGCGCTTCCTTCAGTGCGGCTTCAGGGCCCGTGTCGTCGGCCCAGGTGTGGAATGCAATATCGGTGCATTCGCGTGAGCCTTCAGCGTTGAGAACCGGCATCAGGAATGCTTCCTTCGCTGGGGCGATCAACAACAGGCAGGGCCGTTCGTCGGGATGTGGGTGGAAGCCGAGCACCCAGTCCATATGGGAACCAGGCCCGATGGCGATGAGGCCGCTTCCAGTGGCAGCCATCCGTTCGCGGAGCGCGGCCAGTCGTTTGGTGACCTGTTCTGACATGTTTTCTCCCTTCGAGATCAATTTGAGTTTGGGCAGACCTCTCCCGGCAAAAGCGAGGCAAGTCCGATCTTGGGTGCTCAACGGTTGCCTGACCGTTGGGGCCGGGGCCGAGGTCGCGGGTTAAGACCCTCCCTCCTGTCGACGGAGGGTTGGGGGCTGTCCATTAGTCAGCAACTACAATCCGGCTTCCGAACACGGGATCATTGCCTGCAAAGGCGTTGAACCGTGCGATCTCTTCCTCGCTGGGCGACTCGCAGGACCCCTTGCGGCTCGGTACCCAGCCGCACTGGCGCTTGAGAATGGCGGCATATTCGGCGCGCTTCAGTGCAGCGATCGAAGGGTCGATCACGGGCACGCCGAGATCGCGCTCGAGCTCCTTGTAGAAGCCGATCTCCATGGTGCAGCCGAGGATGAGTGACTCCGCGCCGCCCTCCTCCACGGCCCTGCGACCGGCAGCGAGCAGGCGCCGATTGGTTTCGTCGTGATCCTTCTGGAAGTCATCGACGCCGAGGCCGACATCGTAGAAGCCGGCGAGGCGTTCTTCGTGACCGTATTCCACGACGTTCCGCTTCATCTGGTTAACCCATTTGCGACGGCCGACGATGATGCCGAAACGGTTGGAGAGGCTGGCGGCGATTTCGCATGAGGAATTGCAGGGGGCGGTGATGATCATGTCGCCGGAGATTTCTCGGGCGTCATGCATAGCCGTATCGTAGAAGCAGCCAATCGCAAGCGCGTCGAAACCTTCTTCCGCGGCGGTTCGCACGGCACGCATGATGCCGCGCGTCACCAGCGCCTCGTAGGTGCGGAACTCGATATGCGAGAAGCCGTAGTGCTCGCGGGGCAGGGCGGTAACATGAACCTCGGTGCCCGGCAGCTTGTGGTCCCGGGCCATGTCGGCAAAGATCCGGTCGACGACAGGATCTTCTGCGACCGGGTTCAGATACATGATCTTGATCGGCTTCGTCATTGGTGTGTCTCCTCAATTGCTGCCGTCGGCGGTCCGCACGACGATCTTTCCGCACTGGCTGTTGCCCAGCATGTGGTGATAGGCCTCACAGGTCCCCTCGAGGTTGAAGACCTTGTCGATGATCGGCCGGAACCGGCCTCCACGGATATTGTGCATGACGAAGGCGATACCTTCAGCCAGCTCGCCGGGGAACATCACGTGGTTGAACATCGAATAGGGATGGAAGGTCGCCTTCACTCGAGTGAGCGGCAGGATGGGGATGATGGGATCCTGATCTTCGAGCTGCCCGTAGTTGAGGACTTTCGCTTCCCAGTTCAGCCCGTTGCAATAGTCGAGCGGGAAGGACCCGCTGACGGGATCAAAGACGAGATCGGCGCCCTTGCCATCCGTGACGGCGCGGATCGCGGGCGAGAAGTCGACACCCTTTTCGGTGACGATGACATGGTCGGCGCCGACACTGCGCAGGAAATCCACCTTGGATGGCTGGCGCGTCGTGGCAATCGCCATCGCGCCGACCGCCTTGGCGGTGTGGATCGCGCCGATTCCGGCGCTAGAGGCTGCGGCTGCGATGACCGCCGACTTTCCGGCAGAAAGTTGGCCTACGCTCACCAGCGCATAATAGGCGGTGAGATATTGCATCCAGACCGAGCAGGCCTCCTCGGCGGAGAAATTGTCGGGCCAGGGCGCGAGATAGCCTTCCGGCACGATGGCGAATTCGCCCTGCACGCCGTGTCGTTCGGACTGTGTGGTGTAGAAGGGAACAGTCGAGGCGCGGTCGCCGACCTTGACCCGCGTAACGCCGGGGCCGATGGCGTCGACGATGCCTGACGCCTCTGAACCAATCCGCGATGGGAGCTTCAACTCCGTGTAGTGCTGACCGGTGATGTAGAGGATATCGGCGCGATTGAGCGCGAAGGCCAGGATCTTCAGACGAACCTCACCGGGACCGGGCTCGGTAAGCGGCACGTCGCGGACCGTCAGGTGTTCGGGGCCTCCCAGCTTTTCGACATGAACGACTTTCGGCATCGCGCAATTCCTCCGACGATGAAGGGAACGACAACCCCGCGGCGGCCGGTGAGGCCGCCCTTTCGAGCGGGGCTGTGCTTGTTTCGTGAGCCGATCAGGCCTTCACGCCATAGACCGCGGCGGCGTGCTCGGCCGTGAGATAGCCGTTCTTCACGTCCTCGCGGACCAGGGCCGGATCGCGATCCCTGGGATTGCCCATGCCGCCACCGGCGCCGGTCATGATGCGGATGACGTCATCTTTATCGACGCGGATGCCGGAGCCGAAGGCATAGCGCTCCGACGTGCCGTCGGTGCGCATCACCACTGCGTGGTTGGACGAGCCTTCATTGCCGCCATCAAGCGACCAGGGCAGGATCTTCGACCGGGTATAGCCAAGCGTCAGGAAGGAATTGTCACGACGGATGCGATAGTCCATGCGGATGCCGCGACCGCCGCGCCATTGGCCTTCACCACCCGGATCCGTGTTGAGCTCCATCCGATCGACGAAGAGGCCGTTGCGTGCTTCGGATATTTCCGCCGGGCAATTGTAGGTCTCGCCGTGCACCGCCGAGAAGATGGCGCTGTTGCCGTCCTGGCCGGTGCTGGCTCCCCAACCGCCGATCTGTGGCTCGATGATCGTATATTGACGGCCGGTATCGGGGTGGATGCCGCCGATGAAGGTGCCGGCGATCGAGGAGAAGTGGCCGGCTGGCAGCTTCTCCGGAATATGTGGCGCAAGGCAGCGCCAGACCAGGTCGTTGCCGCGAATGCCTATCTCGTAATAGAAGCCGACCGCTGCCGGTTCCCTGGCGTGGAACGTCGTGCCCTCGGTTGTCAGTACCTTGAGAGGACGGAACGAGCCTTCGTTGGCCGGCGAATCCGGGGAGGTCAGCGCCTTGAAGATGACCTGCATCGAAACCAGCGTGTCGTCATAGCCGGCATTCGACGGGCCATCGTCCTGCTCGGGATTGTCGCGCAGGTCGATGATGAACTCGGTGTCCGAAATGGTCACCTTGACGTTGAAGAAGCGACCGTCGTCCTGCTCCTCCGTCAGTTCAAAGGTGCCATGCGGCAACGTCGCGAGTGCTGCGAGTGCGATCTTCTCGCCGTGATCCATGAAGCCGGCCATGGCGGCCTCGAAGGTCGCCACGCCATACTTGGTGGCGAGGTCGACGAGGCGCTTGGAACCGATGCGAACGGCGGCGATTGCCGCCCATAGGTCGCCTTCGAGAAAATCAGGCATGCGGGAGTTGACGGTAATGATGTCGAAAATACCCGGGATTGCGTTGCCACGGGAGATCATCTTGATCGCCGGCAAGCGCAGGCCTTCCTGGAAGATTTCCGTCGCATCGGCCGAGAGCGAACCCGGTGACTTGCCGCCGACATCCGAATTGTGAGCGATATTGGCCGTCCAAGCGATGATGCGACCCTCGGCAAAGACCGGCATGCAGACGACGAGGTCGTTGAGATGTGTCACGCCGCCATAGTAGGGGTCGTTGGTGATGAAGACGTCACCGGGCTCGATATCGCCGGGCTTCGAAAACTTTTCCAGGAGCACCTTCACGGACTTGTCGAGTACGCCGATGAAACCCGGGATGCCGGCGCCGGACGAGGCAAGCTGGCCCACGGCGTCGGTGATGCCCGTGCCCATGTCGAGCACTTCGTAGATGATCGAGCTCATCGCCGTCTTGCGCATGGCCGCGAACATTTCGTCGGCGGTCGCCTGAAGCGAGTTCTGGATGATTTCGAGCGTGATCGGATCGTGTGTTACCGTGCTCATGTCACGCCTCCCCGAGGTGGATGTGGATATTGCCGAAGCCGTCAACTGCGACGCGGTTTCCGGGATGGATAACAATGGTCGTGCCCGGATCCTCGATGACAGCCGGACCGGCCAGCTTCATGCCGGGCGCGAGTTTTTCGCCGTCATAGATGGTCGCCTTGTGGATGCCTTCGAGTGCGTAATCGACGTCGCGCTCGCCCTTGACGGCAGAGGAGGCGTCTTCCGAACCCAGCGGCTTTTCCTGCATGGTCAGCTTGCCGACTTCTGCCGACGCGACGAGATGGATGCCGACGAGTTCTACCGGTGCCTTGAGGCGATAGGTGTATTCACGCTCATAGGTCTCATGGAACGCGGTCTCGATGTCGGCCAATGTCTGGTCGGTTATCGCGCCTTCCACGAGCACCTCGGTCGTGTGCTCCTGGTTCTGATAGCGGAACTTGCCGTAGCGCAGGAACTTGACCTTGGCGGGCTCGACGCCTTCGGCGCCGAATTGCGAGGTCGCCAGACCTTCGGCCTCAGCAAAGACATTCTCGAGAACTGCCGCGTTGCCGGGATTGAGGTCGGCGAGCTTTGTAACGAAATAGTCACGGCGCAGGTCCGACATCATCATGCCCCAGGCCGAGAAGACCGAGGCACCAGCCGGCACGACGACCTTCTTGACGCCGAGCTCGGCGCCGAGTGCCGCCGCATGCATCGCGCCGCCGCCGCCGAAGGCGACCAACGTGAAGTCGCGCGGATCGTGGCCACGATTGAGCGAGACCAGTTTGAGGGCATTGACCATGTTGTTGTTGGCGATGCGGATGATGCCGCGCGCCACGTCTTCGTTGGACACGCCGAGCTTTGCGCCGACGGATGACAGTGCCTTCTCGGTCGCGGCCATGTCGGCCACGACGGCACCACCGCAGAAGTAGTCGCGGTTGATGCGGCCGAGCCAGAGATTGGCGTCCGTCGTCGTGGCACTGGTGCCGCCGCGGCCATAGGCGGCCGGGCCCGGCATCGCGCCGGCCGATTGCGGGCCGACATGCAGCTTGGCGAAATCATCGACCCAGGCGATCGAGCCGCCGCCATTGCCGATCTCGACGAGATCCACGACCGGTACCATGATCGGGTAACCAGCCGAGACCTTGTCGCGCTCGATCCAGTAGTCGGTCATGATCCGGACCTTGCCGTCCTCGATCAGCGAGCATTTCGCGGTGGTACCGCCGATGTCGAGCGCCAGCACGTTCTTCTCGCCGATCAGCTTGCCGAGTTCGGCCGCGCCCCAAAAACCGGAAGCAGGCCCGGATTCGACCATCGTAATCGGGATCTTCGAGACCGACTCGAGAGAGTCGACACCGCAGTTGGACTGCATGATGAAGAGGTTTCCGTCAAAACCCTTCTGCTGCAGACCCTCCTGGAGTCGGGTGAGGTAGCGCTCGGCAGCCGGCTGGACATAGGCCGAAAGAACCGCAGTGCTCGTGCGCTCGTATTCGCGCCATTCGCGGGTGATCTGGTGCGAGGAGACCACGGAGACGTCGGGCCAAAGCCTGTTCACCTCGGCCATAGTCGCCTGCTCATGCGCGGGGTTGGCATAGGAGTGCAGGAAGCAGATGGCGACAGCCTTGACGCCCTCGGCGCGGAAGTCGTCGAGGATCGCGGGCAACCCGGAGAGGTCGAGCGGCCTGACCTCTTCGCCATGATAGGTAAAACGACCGGGCAGTTCGCGGCGCAGGTAGCGCGGCACGAAGACTTCGGGCTTCCTATAATGCAGGTTGAAGAAATCGGGCCGGTTGCCGCGAGCGATTTCGAGCGAGTCCCGGAAACCTTCGGTGGTGAGCAGGCCGACCTTGACGCCCTTGCGCTCGGTCAGCGCGTTGATCACGACGGTCGTGCCGTGAGCTAGGAAGTCGACGGTAGCTGCATCCACGCCGCCCTTTTCGAGCACGTTCAATACGCCTTGCTCGAAATTCGGCGGCGTCGTGTCGGATTTCGCTGTGATCACGCGGGATTCGCCCGTCACGGTATCTGTCTCGAAGCAGACAAGATCGGTGAAGGTGCCGCCGACATCGGTGGCGACACGAATAGTCTTTGAACTCATGACCGCAACTCTCCCTTGATCCGTTCATGCAGCATCATGCAGGCCGCGGCCGGCAGCTTCAGCTGGTCGGCGGCCTTCACGCGCTCTTGGGTGAAGTAACCCTCCTCGTGGAGGCAATTGATCGTGCCGATGACCGCACCGTCGACGATGATCGGGACATTGATGACGCTCTCGAGTCCCAGCGACAGGATGAGCGGGTGATCGTCGAAGACCTCGGCAATGTCGCCGATGGTGTTGGCGACGAAGGTCTGCTTGTTCTTGAGAGTAATCTCGGACCAGTGCGTCTCGTTATAAGGCTTGCTGCCGGAGACGGGGTAGACGTCCGGCATGCTCGAGTAGACCCGCTCGGACTCCCCCTTGTCGGTATCACTCGTCATCACGGTGAAGAGCTTCACGCCGATGAGTTCACGGGCCATGGCCTCAAGAGCCGCAAAGGCCTTTCCGGGCTGGTCGCCGCTCTCTCCCAGGGCTGCGACGAAATTCTGGTAATCAGGCATTTCCATTCTCCATGATGCGATCGCGCAGGACCGCTTCCTCCCGGCTCACGACCGGAACCGCGCCGATCAGCCGGCGGGTGTAACTATGTTGAGGGTTGGCGAAGAGCGCTTCCGTCTCTCCGATTTCGACCAGCTTGCCGCGTTCGAAGACGGCGACCCGGTCGGCAATGTTGCGCACCACCGAGAGGTCGTGCGTAATGAAGATGTAGGTCAGGCCACGCTTGTCCTTGAGCTCCTTGAGGAGCTTGAGCACACGAGCCTGAACGAGCACGTCGAGCGCCGAGGTCGGTTCGTCGAGCACGACCAGTTCCGACTGGCAAGCCAGGGCACGCGCGATGGCCACGCGCTGGCGCTGCCCGCCCGAGAGTGCCGAGGGAGACCGTGTCCGGAACTCCTTCGGGAGGCCGACCTCCTCGAGCAGCTCCTCGGTGCGGCGGGCGCGGTCGGCCTTGTTGCCGATATCGTGGACATCGAGTGCGAGCCGAAGCGAGGCGCCGATCGACCGCCGCGGATTGAGCGAGGAGAGCGGATTCTGCTGTACGAGCTGGATGGCGCGACGATGCTGCTTCGAGCGCATCGTCGGCAGTGCATTGCCCTGGAAGGTCAGACTGCCAGACGTCGCGCCATAGATGCCAAGAATGATATTTGCGATCGTCGACTTGCCGGAGCCGGATTCGCCGACGATTGCAAGGCACTCGCCCTTGGTGACGTCGAACGAGACGTTATCGAGAGCCTGGACCTTGCGGCCATTGACTGCAAATTCCTTGGAGACATCGGAAACGGAGAGAAGCTTGGTCATGCGAGCAACTCCTTCTCGCTGGCGCCGGGGTGTGTGACGAGGGGCGCCAGGAAGGTGGCGGGGTCATCGTCGATATCGGGAATACCCCCGCCGGTGATGCGGGGCACGGCCGAGAGCAGTGCGCGGGTATAGGGATGGAGCGGATTGGCAAACAGCGCCTCCGTTGGGCCCTGTTCGACAATATTGCCCTTGTAGATGACATAGACGCGGTCGGCGAATTCGCGGACGACCCCAAGATTGTGGGAGATGAAGAGCACCGAGGTATGGTGTTTCTCGACCAGCTCGGACATCAGCTTCAAGGTCTGAGCCTGCACGGTCACGTCGAGCGCGGTGCCCGGTTCGTCGGCGAGCAGGAGCGCCGGGTTGTTCACCAGCGCCATTGCGATCATCACGCGCTGATTCATGCCGCCCGAAAGCTGGAAGGCATAGGAGTCCAGCACGCGGTCCGGCTCGTTGATGGCAACATCGGCCAGCGCTGTGATTGCCTTCTGGCGGGCCTGTTCGGCGGAGATGCCGGGCTCGGCGCGCTTGAGCACCTCGTGGAACTGCGTGAAGACGGGGTAGACAGGATTGAGCGACGAGGTCGGGTCCTGGAAGATCATCGACATTCGCGTGCCGCGCAGCGCATGCCGCGAGGCAGGCTTTAATGTGTCGAGATTGGTGCCCTCGAACTCCACCGAGCCGGAAATGCGCGCGCTTTTCAGCTGTTGCAGCATGCCGAGCACGATGCGGGCAGTAACGGACTTGCCGGAACCGGACTCACCGACCAGCGCCACGCGCTCGCCCTTCTTGATATGGAGCGAGATCCCGTGCAGGACTTCGATCAAGCCGCGATGGCTCTTGAAGCCGAGCTTGAGGTTTTCGATGCGGAGTGTCGGTGCGCTCATTGATCGGCTCCCAGGATTTCGCGCAGTGCATCGCCGATCAGGTTGAAGCCGAAGACGGCGACCAGAATTGCGAGGCCGGGGAAGACGGTCAGCCACCAGCTGTCCGGCAGGTATTTCGCACCTTCCGCGACCATGGAGCCCAGATCCGGTGTTGGCGGCTGCACGCCGAGGCCAAGGAATGAGAGCGAGGAGGCGATAAGGATGACGAAGCCGAAGTCGAGCGTCATCTTGGTTACGATCGACGGCACGCAGTTCGGCAGGATCTCGCGGAACATGATGTGCATCTTCGACGCGCCGATCACCTCGGCCGCGAGCACATAGCCTTCCTCTTTCTCCGAGCGGGCGATGTTATAGACGAGACGCGTATACCAGGGCCACCACATGACGGTGACCGCGATCATGCCATTCGTCAGCGTCGGTGAGAGCAAGCCCATCATCGACATGGCAAGCACGAGCGGCGGGATCGACAGGAAGACGTCGGTGATGCGCATCAGCACATATTCCGTCCAGCCGCCGAGATAGCCGGCCGCGAGCCCGATCGCGACACCGACCGGCACGGCAAGCGCGAGCACAACCACGCCGAGGATCAGTGAAATGCGATAGGCATAAATCACGCGGGTGAAGAGGTCACGCCCCACAAGATCGGTGCCGAAGATGTTCGGCCAGTGTGGCGGCTTGTTGAAATTGGCGAAGTCGACCACCGCGCCGACATGGGTCGGGAACGGAGTGATGAAATCGGCGAACAGGGCAGAAAGCACCACGATGGCGACCAGCACCAGGCCAATGAGTGAAAGCGGATTGCGCGCGAGGATCGAGAGCGTCTTCATGCCGATGCCCTCTGCGACAGGCGGATGCGCGGATTGATCACCGAGACCAGAAGGTCGACGATCAGGTTCATGATCAGGAACATGGCGGAGATGACGAGAACGGTGCCGACGATGGCGTTCAGATCCTTGCGCAGGATCACGGCCACGCCGTAGCGGGAGAGACCGGGCCAGGCATAGACGGCTTCGACAAGGAAGGCATTGCCGAGCATGGCAGCGAAATCGAGCCCGATGATAGTCAGCGACGGGATCAGCGAGGGTCGGAAGGCATAGCGTTTGGCGATGCGCTTTTCAGGAAAGCCATAAGCCTCGGCCATTTCGATATAGGGCTTGTCGTAGGTCTCGACCATGTTGGAGCGGACAAGCCGTGCTGCCTGGCCGATACCTGACAATGCCAGGGCAAAGGACGGCAGGATAAGGTGCCAGGCGGCGTCGCCGAATGCTCTGAAATTGCCTGCAATCAGCGTATCGATCAGCATGAACCCCGTGACGGGCGGGATGGCGAAGACATCCGAGATGCGGCCGGCGATCGGAAAAATCCTGACGTAATAGGCGAAGATGAGCATCAGGATGACGGCCCAGACAAATCCGGGTGCGGAAACGCCCAGCAATGTAATCAACCGGACGGTATGATCGACCCAAGTGCCGCGGTAGCGGGCGGCGATCACGCCGAGCGGCAGGCCGAGCACAACCATCATGATGCCGGAGACGATCACCAGTTCAAGCGTAGCCGGCAGGAACTGGGCAATGTCGAGCATGACAGGCCGGTTGGTATAGAGCGAGACCCCGAGATTGCCGCGAAACAGATCTCCCAGGAAATAGGCATACTGCGTCAGGAAATTCTCGTTGAGATGCAGCCGGTCGCGAAGCGCCGCCACCGCCTCGACGGTCGCATTCGGCCCGAGCGCGATGCGCGCCGGGTCGCCGGGGATCACCCGGGCAATGGCAAAGATCAGGATGGATACACCGAACAGGACAATCAACGATGTTCCAATTCGTGTTCCAAGCATGCGGACAACAGGTGGCATGCGTCTTTCTTTCGTTAGATTGGCTGACACTGGGCACGCAGATAGCCTCCACCCGACCAGACGCTGCAAACTGCGGCGCCATGGCTTTGGGCGTTGCTGAGGCTCTGCCATCCATCTCTCCCCGCTTGGCGCGAGGAGAGATCATTCATCCGGGACTGCTTATTCGTTGATTTCCATCAGACGGAAGCTGAAGCCGAAGCCGGAAAGGGTATAAGCCTTTGACGGATCGGACAGGGCAGGTGCCGAGACGCGTTTGCTCGCGACGAAGACCGAGATCTGGTCCTGGGCGAAGATCGACGGCGCGATGTCCTTCAGACGCTTGTTGAGATCTTCATAGATCTTCGCACGTTCTGTATCAGGTGCAGCACGGCCCTTGTCGAGCAGGGCGTCGACATCGGCGTCCTTCAGGTGTTCGGGCGACATCCACGTGCCGGCCGCCGAGGAGTGATACATGCTGTAAACCAGCGAGTCGGGATCGCCTGTCATGGTGTTGACGAAGACTTGGCTGATGCTCGGCGTATTCTCGGGCTTGGTGACCTGCTCGGTGAACAGAGCCCACGGCACCTTCTTCACTTCGGACTTGATGCCGATTTCGGAGAAATTGGCCTGCATGAGCAGGGCGAAACGTTCCTCGATCGGAACTTCGCCGATCCAGGAAATCTCGACATTCATGTCTTCCGGCTTGTACTTGCACTTGGCGAGATGTTGTTTCGCCTTATCGAGGTCGCGCTTGATCGCCTGGTCCGTCGGGAAGGAGCCGAGCATGCCGACAGGCAGTGCGCCTGTCGCAGGGCTGCCTTGAGCAACGGCATCTGTGACCGCGACCATCTTGATGCCGGACTCGTAGTCGAAGGCGTAGGTGACGGCGAGGCGGCATTCCGGATCATCGAAGGGCGGCTTTGCGCTATTCAGCTTGATATAGAATTCCGACACACCCCGCTCGGTCAGTAGTTGCGCGCCTTCGCTGGCGAGCGACTTCATGACTTCCGGCGGCAGCCATTGCGAGGAAATGTCATGCTCGCCCTGCGAGATCAGAGTGCGGACGGTTGCGGCTTCCAGGCTGTAGCGCAAACGCACGGTATCGGGGGCTTTGGCCGGTATTTTGAGGAAGTAGTCGGCGTTTTTCGCCATGACCGTCTCTTCCTGCGGATTGTGCGAGACAACCTTGTAGGCGCCGGTGCCGGCAGCATGAGTGGAAAGATAGGCCTGGCCCCAATCCTTCATCTCGCCATTGCCGTCACCGAGATTGGCCATGACGGTCTTCTTGTCGACGATCGGGAGGCGCGTCAGTGTCGACAGGAACGGTGCGAAGGGCTTGTCGAGGGTAAACTTGACCGTCGTCGCATCGATAGCCTCAACCTTCTGGACGTTGCCGAACAGATAGGAGAGACCCTGACCGAGCGCCTTCATGCGATCGAAAGAAAAGACCACGTCTTCCGCCGTGGCAACATTGCCGCTCTGGAACTTCACACCATCGGCAAGCTTGAACGTGTAGGTCGTGCCATCTGTCTCCCAGCTCTTTGCAAGCATCGGGTCGAAGCCCGGCTGGCCCGGCTTTGGCTGCACCAGCGTGTCATAGAGGTTGAACATCAGGATCGAGTCGGCGTAGTCCGAAGCCTTGGCCGGGTCGATCTCGCCGACTGCGACTTCATCCAGACGAAGGACGGTTTCGGCTGACGCGTACGAATGGATCGATGCGGCGGCGAGGAAAGCGGTTGCGAGTAGCTTAAGTCTGTTTCTCATTTTAGTTCCCGATGTTGTTTTTAGGTTTTTTTGGTGCACTGCGCCGATTGACGGCACGGGTAACTGCGACGCTCGTTCTCGGATCTCCCAATGGATCTCCATCGCCGAATACATCCATCGTGCATGTGTGGAAGATGGTGGTCGTTTCGGTCGTGTGATTCCAGGTTGCGTGGATGCGGGTGGAGGGAAAATGGACCGTGTCGCCTGCTTCCAGGATGATCCGATCGCCATCCAGCTCGAGCGTCAGTTCGCCGGAGACAATGAAGAAAATCTCCTCACCCTCGTGGCTCATGGGCTCGCTTCGGAAGCCAGGGGGCTCGTGGATAAGGGTCGAGTGCAACACGTTGCCGGGGAAGGAGGCGGATAGCCGTTCATAAGTGACTGCCCGTTGTCCGTCGCCTGCCAGGCCATAGACCGGCCGGTTGTCATGACGCGTCACCGGATTGCCCTTCGGCTGCTGGAAGAAGCTCCCGATCTCGAGATTGAGAGCGCGGCAGACGGCGACCAGCGATACGAGGGAGGGGACGGTAATGCCGCGTTCAATCTGCGAAATGAAGCCAACAGAGAAGCCAGCCTTGTCGGCTACCTCCTGCAACGTCAGCTTCAATTCCTTGCGTCGAGCTCGCAGCCGCTCACCCAGCGGCGCCAAGCCCAACTCGGCCGTTGACGATGCGGCATCTGGTTTGATCTCTTCCAAACCCTACCCCTCTTTTTTAGTATTACTTCAATCTATGGGCAGTCATCGTATTGTCAAGCGACTTTTTTAGTCTGACTAAAAATGAAGAGCGACCGCTACGTACTGCCGTTGGATTTGGTGGCCGTGGCGGCCGCATCAACTGTCGTTCCATCATTAGTGATCAGTCGAGAAGGCAACGACGTGGGGATGGCTATGTAGAGATAACCGGTTACCCCTACGTTGGTCATCAATATCGCTAGGACAAGGCGGGGTCCGTCGAGTGCTTAGGAGAGCGGCCTGAGACAACATGCCGTCGAAGAAGCGCTCGCAAGTGTGATTGAGCCGGCCGCGTGTGCGGCCATCGTCATTGCGCAGAGGTTCGCGCACATCATCGGCGTGGCGGTGAGCAGACGAAGAGGAGCGGCGAGGATCGCGGTGGACAGTGTGACAGCGCACTCGCGAAACAACTGTCCGACCAGGCGCCCGTCAGGCGGGCACTCCCTCGCCGGAAGAGGGCGGCGGCTACGAGCAACGTCGATAGTGCAAACCAAACAATCCTGACGGTGAGGCGCGCTTCGCATCGTCTTGCAGCATGTGCTGCTTCGTCGGCGCATTGCGAAATTGCTCTATGAAGGATCCTCTCGGGACCTACCAAACATTTGGCCCGTCGGGAAATGCTAGGTTTCGGAACTCCGCGCCCAGCCAGTGAACTTCGACACCTCGGCCTGATTCACCGTGAGGAATCGGCAAACGCTTCCCCTCACTCGCGAGCAAGCATCTGTTGGAAATCATGCGGGCACGGCGCAAATCGCCAAGCGGATAGGCGACTCACTCCGTCGAGCTATACCGCTCTTCCCAGTGCGAAAACTTGACGTTGTATGGCGTCATATCGACCCGCGGGAACGATGCCGCCATTGCGATCCGCAACACTAAGCGCTTCATCACGGATTTGCGTCGCTTCACTCTTTAGGTTTTCGTATTCAGCCGGGGGCATACGGCCACGCATACGGTCGGCGTCCAAGCGTTGATTGTCCGCTTGTAGCTCCTGCAGGACGGTAGAAAGCCGCCGCTGATAGGTCAGTATCGGGACGGCAATGAAGTTGGCGCTGTCGTCGCCAGAAGAATTATCTCGAAAAGACGACGGTCTATGACTATGGAAATGACTGTGGCCATGGCCATGGCCAGCGGATGCAGCCAATGCCCCCGTCGTGCTTACGACTAAGGAGAGCAGGGCAATCGCGAAGTGCGAGATGACAAAGCGCATGGCAGACTCCAATACGCAGGAGGCGAGTCGATTTCGCCTCATTCAGTTGAGCTGTCCGATTTCGTCGAGTCGCAATGGCAAAGACATCGCCGCGAAATCCAACTCATTTTCCGATTCTACTAATAAGTGCTGATCTTAATAGTTAAATTAAGTTAATAGCCAATCCTCATCTAAGGAATCATGGTGTAAGCAGTTGATATAATTATCATATTATTGCCGATCAAATTCAGATGCCTTTTTGTGAAGGCTCGTGATGGAAGCCGGGCGCGTGGACTCGTAGTCTTAGCCTTCATCAATCGGTCAAAGGTGAACGTTACGTCGTCGGCATTAAATTCCCTTAACGGCGTGGAGTCTGCTGTCGCCTGCCATTTCACGCCCCTGCCGAGATAGAACGCGTAGGTACGGCCGCCGTCGGAAATGTCCCAACGCAGGCGAGCGCCGGCACGATCCGGGATCCACCTCGCTCCACCGTGACTAGTTCCGTTGCATCCGAAGATGCTCATTGCATCTTGCTTCAACGCATCGGAGCCGTATTCCCTGTTGCAACTCTCCCTTCGGGCTCCGTGCTGCGTACTAGATGTTTTCAAGCCGCGCGCCTTTGTGAATACGTGCGCAACGTGACGCTGGAACTGGCCCTCGGGCAGTTAGGCAGTTTCGGATTGCCGCCTATTAAGGCGCATACGCTCAATAATATGCCGCCCAGAACCCTCGACGTGGCGACCGATGGCGCGTGCTGCTCCATCTGGGTCTTGCTCCTTGATGCAGGCGATCAACTCGCGATGTTCCGTCAGCACACCGGTCTGGCGGCTGAGCGATGTCGGAAAGCGGCGGCTGATTGCCCAGAGAATCTGACGATGGCGAACCCAAAGATCGACGGCGTGTCGGTTGTAGTGACGGTCATACATCAGTTGGTGGAATTCCAGGTCGAGGCTGGAATGTTTCAGTTCATCGCCAAAATTCAAAGCCTCGATTTCCGACTGAATCCGCTCCAGGGCTTCGATGTCGGCTTTGGTGGCAACGCCGACGAACCACCGCGTAAGGGCAGGTTCGATCAGCACTTCGATCTCGCAGATATCCCTTACGAAATCCTCGTCGATCGGCCGTACTCGCGCGCCGCGGTTGGGCATCATGATCACGAAACCTTCGCCGCGCAGCTGTTGTAATGCCTCCCTTACAGGATTGGTCGATGTCCCCATGCGTGCGGCGAGCTCGGCAACCTTGAGACGCTCGTTTGCCTTCATTCGGCCATGAATGATGTCGTCGCGCAGCCGTTCATAGATGGAGCTGCCTCCGTCATCGACGAGGTCTTCGCTTTCGGTGGATGGGTGCTCTGTGATGCTCGTGATAGTCCTCATGGCTCTGCATTTAATGCACTTTCCCTGCGTTTGCCAAGAGTGATCCGAATTGATTTATACACTCATGTTGACAAATAATGTACGATCTGAAAGTTTTCATTCAACAGGAATGCTGCTTTCAGGCATTCTCTAGGGATGAAAACCGGCGGAGAGGGCCGGGCAATCAGGAGGAGAAAATATGGGTTACCAGCAAACGCTGCGTGGCTTCGTCGTGTCGACGGGGCTGTTGGGTGCTGCCATTCTGGGATCGATGGTCCCTGCCTGGGCGGTCGATTTCAAGCAGGCACCGATGTTCGATGAGCAGGTGAAGGGCGGCAAGTTGCCGGCCGTTGCCGCCCGTCTTCCCGAGCATCCATATGTCGAAGCCATGGTTGATGGTATCGGCAAGTACGGCGGCACGCTGCGCACGACGATCCTCGCCAATGGCGACCAGTACAATCTGACCCGCACCATCGCGAACGAACTCCTGGTTCGCTGGGATCCGGCCTGGCAGAAGGTCGTTCCATCACTGGCCGAGGAGTTCACTGCATCTGAAGACGCGACCACCTACACCTTCAAGCTACGCAAGGGCCTGAAATGGAGCGACGGGCAACCGTTCACGGCTGACGACATCATGTTCTGGTACGAAGACGTGTTCATGAACGACGCGCTGTCGCCGGCCAAGAATCCGACGTTCACCGTTGCCGGCAAGCCGGTAAAGGTCCGCAAGATCGACGACCTGACGGTCGAGTTCAAATTCGATAGCCCGTACGGCCTCTTCCTGCAGCAACTTGCGTATGGTCAGGGTCATCTTCCGGTGATCTACCCCAAGCATTATCTGCAGCAGTTCCACGAGAAGTATAACAAGGACGGCATCCCGGCACTGCTGAAGGCCAATCCGGCCGCCGGCGATTGGGTGGCACTCTTCAATTCGAAAGTTTCGCTGACCTTCCAGCCGCCCTACTGGCAGAATCTTGAACTGCCGACAATGAACCCATGGGTCCTGACGGTTCCCTATGCCGATAGCGATCGGGTCGTGGCAACCCGCAATCCCTACTACTGGAAGGTCGATCCTGACGGTAACCAGCTTCCCTATATCGACGGGATCACCTGGGCCAAGCTGGATGATCCGCAGCTGATGGCTCTGAAGATGACCTCGGGGGAGTTCGACTTTGCCTTCCGCCACATCAACAACTCGACCTTCAAGTCGGTGCTGTTCGATGGCCAGGAAACCGGCAACTATCGTTTCGTCGACGTGAAGGATCTGCCGGCCAATGACGCGGTTATCCTGCTCAACCTCAACTCGACCGACGACGTCAAGCGTAAGCTCTTCCAGAACAAGGACTTCCGCATAGCGCTCAGTCATGCCATCAACCGACAGGAGATTATCGATCTCGTCTATGTCGGGCAGGGCGCTCCGGCGCAGGTGGCGACACAGCCCGAGCACGAGCTCTTCAACGAGCGCGAGGCGACACAGTTTACGGAATTCGATCCGAAGCTCTCCAACGAGATGCTCGACAAGATCATGCCGAAGAAGGATGCCGAAGGCTTCCGCCTCGATGATAGCGGCAAGCGGTTTACCATCAACTTCATGGTCGCGGACGTCTTCGGCCTCTCCTATCCCGACGTCATGCAGATGGTGCAGAAGTATGCCAAGGACGTCGGCATAGACATCCAGTTGCGGACGACGGATCGCGCCCGCCTGAATACCATGTGGTCTGCCAACGAGCAGGACGCCTATATCTGGAACTGCGTCGGTGGCCTATCTGAAGTCTACACCGATCCGCGCTGCTACATGCCTTTCCAGAAGGCCGATATCTTCTTCGCGATGAAGTGGAGCGAATGGTATTCAAACCACGCCACGGGTGAAGAGCCCCCGACCGAAATCAAGGCGCTGATGGCGGCCTATGACAAGGTCAATGCCGCGGTCACTGATGACGACCGGCGCGACAAGATGAAGGAGTTCCTCAATCTGTCGGCCGACAACTTCCTCAACATCGGCATCTCGCGCCCCATGCCGAAATACATGATGGTATCGAAGAACCTGAAGAATGTCGTCAACGGAATCCCGATCACCGGCAACCTATGGCATCCGGCTCCGACGCTCAGCCAATGGTATTTCGACAAGGCCAACTAAGGCTTTTCAGAGAGTCGGTGGCGGCGTCATGCCTCCGCCGGCTCTCCTTCGATCCAATCGAATGGTATGAAAACATGCTCCGTTATATCGCCAAGCGGCTGGTGTTCGCGATCCCGACACTCTTTGCTGTTTCCATTATTGCCTTCATCATCATCCTGCTGCCGCCTGGGGATTATTTGACGACCTTGATGGCCGATTGGGCGAGCCAGGGCGGCGCTGTGGAAGAGGGGACGGTCGCCGCGATGCGCGAGCGATACGGCCTCGATCAGCCGATGTATTTCCAATACTACAAATGGATCGCGGGCATCCTTCTGCATGGCGATTTCGGAATTTCCTTCGAACTCGGCAAGCCCGTCACGGCGCTCATCTGGTCTCGCCTCGGCTTCTCCTTGCTCCTATCCTTCCTGACGCTTTGCTTTGTTTGGGCAGTCGCCATTCCGATCGGAATCCTATCTGCGGTTCGGCAATATTCCATCTCGGACTATTCCGCGACCTTCCTCGCCTTCTTCTTTCTCGCCGTGCCCGACTTCCTGATGGCGCTGTCGGCCATGTACGTCATGTCGGCCTATTTCGGTCAAAGCGTCGGCGGGCTCTTCTCGCCTGCTTACGTCGATGCGCCCTGGAGCTTCGGCAAGCTCATCGATTTCGCCCAGCACGTCTGGCTGCCCGTCATCGTCATCGGTCTTGGTTCGCTTGCGGCCCTTGTCCGGATCATGCGCGCCAACCTGCTCGATGAACTTTCAAAGCCCTATGTGACGACGGCTCGTGCCAAGGGCATGTCCGAATTCGAGCTCCTGATCCGCTATCCGGTGCGCCTCGCATTGAATCCGCTGATCTCGACGCTCGGCTGGATCCTGCCCGCGGTGATATCGGGTGAGATCATCGTGTCCGTCGTCATGAGCCTGCCGACGACAGGGCCGCTACTGCTACGCGCCCTACTTGCGCAGGACATGTATCTCGCCGGCTCGCTCATCCTGCTGATTTCGGTGCTGACGATCATCGGCACACTGATTTCCGACATCCTGCTCGCCATCACTGACCCGCGGATCCGGTTCCAATGACAGACATTACCCATCTCCCGCCGGATACCGGCCCATCGATCAACCTCGGCGGCCGGGACATGGCCGTTGCCGGCCAGTGGCAGCTCTTCTGGCTGAAGTTCAAGAAACACAAGATCGCGCTGGCGAGCCTCGTCGTCATCGTCTTCATGTATCTTGTCGCAGCGTTTGCCGACTTCGTCGCACCCTTCGATCCGAACGCGACAAATGCGCGTTTCACCTATGCGCCCCCGCAAGGCCTGTCGCTCGTTCTCGACGGCTCGTTCCGCCCGCACGTCAGCCAGCTCAAGATGACGCTGAACACCGAGTCCATGCGGCGTGAATTCGCACCCGATCCGGCAAAGCCAGTCGATGTCGGCTTCTTCGTCACCGCGCCACAGCCCTATTATCTACTCGGTTTCATCCCGATGCAGACGAAGCTCTTCGGTCTCAAGAATCCTATGCCCGGCGACAGCATGTATGTTTTTGGCGCTGATCGTCTCGGCCGCGATATTTTCTCGCGTGTCGTTCACGGCGCCAAGATCTCGCTGTCGATCGGCCTCGTCGGCGTCTTCATGAGTCTCGTGCTTGGCGTGACCATTGGTGGCATCTCAGGCTTCTTCGGTGGGTGGGTCGATCTCGCCATCCAACGTATGATTGAGCTCCTGCGCTCAATTCCGACGATCCCGCTATGGATGGGACTTGCTGCCGCCATCCCCGTCGGCTGGCCGCCTCTCAGGACCTATTTCATCATCACCTTGATCGTTTCGCTGATCGGCTGGACGAGCCTGGCACGCGAGGTGCGTGGCAAGTTTCTCTCCCTGCGTAACGAGGATTTCGTCATCGCTGCCCGTCTCGACGGCATGAGCGAGATCGGCATCATCTTCCACCATCTCGTGCCGTCGTTCATGAGCCACATCATCGCAACGCTGACACTCGCCATCCCCTCGATGATCCTGGCCGAGACTGCGCTCTCGTTCCTCGGCATCGGGTTGCAGCCGCCTATCATCTCCTGGGGTGTGCTGCTGCAGGAGGCGCAGAACATTCGTGCCGTGGCGCAGGCCCCGTGGCTTCTGTTTACGCCGGCAGCCGCGATCGTCATCTCGGTGCTTTCCCTCAATTTCCTCGGCGACGGTCTCCGCGATGCCGCAGATCCCTACGAGTCGGTGTCATGATCATGACTGATGATACGATCCTCAAGGTCGACGACCTCAAGACCTACTTTCCGACTCGCACGGGCGTCTTCAAGGCGGTCGACGGCGTTTCGTTCGAGCTGAAGCGCGGCAAGACGCTCTGCGTCGTCGGCGAATCCGGTTCCGGAAAGTCGGTGACGGCACGCTCCATCCTGCAGATCGTCGATCGACCCGGCCGGATTGAAGGTGGCTCGATCGTCCTGACCCGGGCCGACGGTTCTCAGACTGACCTTGCCACGCTCGATCCGCGCGGCAAGGAGATCCGCAGCGTCCGCGGCAAGGAGATCGCCATGATCTTCCAGGAACCGATGAGCTCGCTCTCGCCGGTACACCGCATCGGTACGCAGATCGGTGAGGCGCTGCGAATCCATTTCGGCATTCGAGGCGAGAAACAACGCGAACGTGTCCTGGAGCTTTTGCGGCAGGTGGAAATTCCGCGCCCGGAAACCGCCATCGACCGTTACACGTTCGAGTTCTCCGGCGGCATGCGTCAGCGCGTGATGATCGCCATGGCACTCGCTTGCAATCCCTCGGTCCTGATTGCCGACGAGCCGACAACGGCGCTCGACGTGACCACGCAGGCAGAAATTCTCGACCTCATTCGCAAACTGCAGCAAAGCCATGGAATGGCCGTGCTGTTCATTACTCACGACATGGGCGTCGTCGCCGAGATCGCCGACGAGGTCCTCGTCATGTATCGCGGCAAGGTCATGGAGAAGGGACCGGTCGAGCAGATTTTCCACGCCCCGCAGGATGACTACACGCGCCGGCTGATCGGTTCCGTCGTCAAGCTGGAGCGAAAGGCGGAAGTGCGCCTGTCGCGTCCGCCGATCCCCGTTGAAGCGCCGCCGCTCCTCGAGGTAAAGAACTTATCGCTGACCTTCCCCTCCGGACTTCGCGCCGTCGACGATGTGTCGCTGATCGTCCGTCCCGGCGAAACGCTCGGCATCGTCGGCGAGTCCGGATCCGGCAAGACGACGATGGGTCGTTGCCTGCTGCGCATCTACGATCCGCAGTCCGGCGCAATGGATTATCGCCGCAACGACGGCAGCACCGTCGAACTGCGCACTACCGACAAGGCGACACTCAAGGATGTCCGCCGCGATATCCGCATGATCTTCCAGGATCCGGTCGGATCACTGAGCCCCCGCAAGACGGTCGGCCAGATTATCGCGGAACCTTTGAAACTTGCTGGCATGAAGGGTAGACCGCTCGATGAGCGCGTCGCAGAACTCATGCAGCAGGTTGGCCTGGAACCCGCCTGGCGGGAACGCTATCCGCATGCCTTTTCGGGCGGACAGCGCCAGCGTATCGGGATTGCCCGCGCTATCGCCGTCAAGCCGCGGTTGATCATCGCGGACGAAGCAACCTCGGCACTCGACGTCTCGCTGCGCTCGCAGATGCTGGACCTGATGATGAAGCTGCAGGACGAGCTTGGGCTTTCCTATGTCTTCATCTCCCATGACATGTCGGTCATCCGCTACATGTGCGATCGCGTGGCAGTCATGTATCGCGGCAAGATCGTTGAAGCCGGCGAGACCGACCAGGTCGTCAACAATCCGGCGCATGACTACACGCGTGCGCTCCTCTCCGCCATTCCCCATCCCGATCCACGCGACCGGCGCATTCATAACCGGTTCCGCTACGACCCCACACGCACAGTTTCAGCCAACGGATAAGTCATGAAAATTACAGACGTCAAAATCATTGTCTGCTCGCCGGGCCGCAATTTCGTCACCGTCAAGATCTTCACGGACGAGGGTCTGACTGGCGTCGGCGACGCCACGCTGAATGGACGCGAAAAGGCAGTGGTCGCCTATCTCCAGGATCACCTCGCGCCGCTTCTGATCGGCCGCGATCCAAGCCGCATCGAGGATATCTGGCAGTATTTCTACAAGGGTGCCTACTGGCGTCGCGGTCCTGTGACGATGGCAGCAATTGCAGGCATCGACACGGCGCTCTGGGATATCAAGGCGAAGGCAGCCAACATGCCGCTCTACCAGCTGCTTGGTGGTGCAAGCCGCGAAAAGGTGCTTTGCTATACCCACGCGCAGGGGACCGATATCGCCGAGGCAGTCGAGGCGGTCGGGCGCCGCGTCGAGCAGGGCTACAAGGCAATCCGAGTGCAGGTTGGCATTCCGGGCCTTCCGGATGTCTATGGCACAGGCAAAAAGTCCGTTACCAACAATGCAGCCGATGACGCGGTTCCGCATGAGGAAGTCTGGTCGACCTCGAAATATCTGCGCCACGTTCCGAAACTCTTCGAAGCCGTTCGCGAGGCCCACGGTCCTGACATCGAACTTCTGCACGACACACATCATCGTTTGACGCCCATCGAGGCAGCCCGTCTTGGGAAAGATCTGGAGTTCGCCCGGCTCTTCTGGCTCGAGGATACGGTCGCCGCCGAACATCAGGAAGGTTTCCGCTTGATCCGCAAGCACACGACAACGCCGCTTGCCGTCGGCGAAGTGTTCAATACGATCTGGGATGCGCGTCTGCTGATCGAGGAACAGCTGATCGACTACATTCGCACGACGACAGTGCATGCCGGCGGCATCACGGCTCTTCGCCGCATCATGGATTATGCCAGCGTCTACAATGTGCGCACCGCCTGCCACGGCGCCATGGACATGTCGCCGATCTGCCTTGGCGCCAACTTGCATCTTGACCTCTGGGTTCCGAACTTCGGGATCCAGGAATATTCGGGCTACCTGCCTGAGATCCTTGAAGTTTTCCCCAGCGCCTGGCGCCTAGACGATGGCTATCTACATCCTGGCGAGGCCATAGGCCATGGGGTCGATATCGATGAGAAGCTTGCCGAGAAATATCCATATCAGCGCGCCTATCTGCCGGTAAACCGTCTGGAAGACGGCACGCTCTGGCATTGGTAGGAAGGACCAAGAGATGAAGATTGCAGCAATCAAAAGCTACGCCGTCAAAGTCGGCATCCGCAACCAGCTTCTGGTGAAGATCGAGACCGACGAGGGGATTTTCGGCTGGGGGGAGAGTGGTCTTTCCGGCCGCGAGAAGGCCGTCGTCGGCGCCCTTGAACATTATGCAGAATTCCTGCGCGGCCGCGATCCATTCAAGATCGGCGCGCTCTGGCAGGAAATGTACCGAAGCCAGTATTTCGAGGGTGGTCGCGTGCTACAGGCGGCGATCTCGGCGATCGACATAGCGCTGCATGACATCAAGGGTAAGGCCCTTGGTGTCCCGGTCTACGAACTGCTCGGCGGAAAACAACGCGATCGCATCCCAACCTTTGCGACGACCTTCGCGGAACCGGGGCCAGCGATGGTCGAGCAAGCACAGATGCTTGTCGAGCGTGGATGGACAGCCATGCGCCTCTCACCCTCAGGCCACGAGCACAAGGAGATTTACGAGCCCAGAGAGCATATCGCAACGTCCGCCAAATGGTGCATCAAAGCCCGGGAAGCATTGGGTGAGGATGTTGTACTTGGTATCGACTATCACCACCGCTTGACCGTCGCGGAAGCCGCAAGTTTCTGCCAGAAGATGCCGAAGGGTACGCTCGATTTCCTGGAGGAACCGATCCGAGACGAGACGCCGGGCGCATACGAGGCCCTGCGTCGCATGACTGATGTGCCCTTCGCGATTGGCGAGGAGTTCTCGTCCAAATGGCAGTTCCTTCCCTATATCGAACGGGACATCCATCAGTTCAATCGCCTCGACGTTTGTAATGTGGGTGGCCTGACGGAATCGATGAAGGTGGCCGGCTGGAGCGAGGCCCACTATGTCGACATGATGCCGCATAATCCGCTGGGTCCGATCTGCACGGCCGCGACCATTCACTTTTCTGCAGCTGTTGCGAATTTTGCGTGGCTGGAGACCCGGGCAAGCCCCGCAGAGACCCATCTAGGCTTCGACAATTCCGACTTCTTCCCGGTCCAGCCCCGCCTTGACGGCGCATGGTATCCGGTGTCGGCTGCACCTGGTCTGGGGGTCGAGGTGAATGAGGCGCTGATCGCCAAGCAGAGCTTCGAATATTGGGAGGCGCCACACCTGAAGCGTCGCGATGGTTCGGTGACGAATTGGTAGGCCAATGAGCCCTTCGCCAGTCGTGGTGCCCTACATCGCGCGGTGTCGAGTAGGGCATGGCATCTTCGGATATAAGCGACGTGTCTGCCTCACGATGCTGAGGCAGTCACTGGTTCGTCACGAATTGCATCAATACCGCTGATCCGCGACTAAAGACGCCTGCCTTGGCCGTCGAACAGCAAGCAATCTGCGGGTCGCATGCTGAGGTGAAGTTCGCTTGCGACCTTAAGGTTCGGCTTGCCGCGGACTTCGGCGATGACCGAGGTGTCGCGTCCCGCGTCGGTGTAGACGTAGGAAACGCCACCCAGATGTTCGATCACTTCAGGTGTCAAGCTAACGTTGACGCTGCCGGCCGTATCGGGCTCCAGAAAGTGTTCGGGACGGATACCCAGCATCATCTGCTGCGGTATTTCTGAGTTGGCATCGCGGGGCATGACCACGATGCCAGCGAGGCCGAGATCAGGGGCGTTCAGGATTACGCCGCCAGCTTCCGTTCGCCCTGTTGGCGCGGCAGGAATGAAGTTCATCTTCGGCGAGCCGATGAACCCGGCTACAAATGCGTTGTCTGGATCGCTATAGAGCTCGAGCGGTGTTCCGACTTGCTCGATACGTCCGTCGCGTAAGACGACGATACGGCTGGCGAGGGTCATCGCTTCGACTTGGTCATGGGTGACATAAATCATCGTCGCACCAAGGTCGGCATGGAGCTTGGCGATCTCGATGCGCATCCGCACCCGCAGCTCCGCGTCGAGATTGGAAAGCGGCTCGTCGAAAAGGAATATCTTCGGATCACGCACGATGGCCCGACCGATTGCCACACGCTGACGCTGGCCACCGGAAAGCTGCTTCGGCTTGCGTTTGAGATAGGGCTCGAGATGCAGTGTGCGGGCCGTCTTCTCGACCAGTTGCTTACGCTCCGCCTGAGGCATACCCGCCATTTCGAGGCCAAACGCCATATTCTCTTCCACCGTCATGTGCGGGTAGAGGGCGTAGGTTTGAAAGACCATGGCGATCCCGCGCTTGCTGGGATCTGATTTGGATACATCGATGCCATCGATTTCGATTGCCCCGCTGTCGGCGGTTTCCAGTCCGGCAATCATGCGAAGCAGGGTAGACTTGCCGCAGCCAGATGGGCCGACGAACACGATAAACTCACCATCCTCGACCATCAGGTCGACATTGCGGATCACCTCGGTATCGCCGAAGGATTTCTTCATGCTCTTGAGTTGGAGTTTTCCCAAGGTTCGGTCCTTTATTTCACTGCGCCTTCGGTGAGGCCGCTGACAAACCAGCGCCCGACCAAGGCAAAAAGAATGACGACAGGCAGGACAGCGAGGCTCGCGCCGGCCAACAGGAGGCCCCAATCGATCTGATATTGGCCGATGATGCCCGAGAACCCGACCGGGACCGTTCGCTTTGCATCGGAGAGAATAAGCACGGAGGCGAAAACATACTCCGTCCAAGCGCAGATGAATGCGAAGATGCCAACCGACGCAATGCCGGGAGCGATCAACGGGATCATGATCCTGCGTAGGATGATGGCAGGCGGAGTTCCGTCCATGACGGCAGCCTCCTCGATCTCCTTGGGGACGGAGGCGAAGAACGAGCGCAACATCCAGATGGAGAAGGGGAGAGCAAAGGTCACGTTGACGATGATCAGCGCGGCGAGCGTATCGATGAGCCCGACTTTCGCAAACATGCCAAACAGCGGGATGAGCACGACGATGCTCGGAAAGGCGTAGGCAAGCAGAATGATGCGATAGAGCGTCTCGCGGCCCGGAAATGCGAGGCGGAAAAACGCGTAGGCAGCAGGAACCGCTAGAGTCAGCGTCAGGGCGGTCGAGAGGATCGCAACAATCAGGCTGTTGATCATGTAGGTCGGATAGTCCGACCCGCTCAGCAGCTTTGTGAAGTGCTGCAGGGTGAACGAGTGCGGCACCATCGTCGGCACGCGGGCGATAATCTCCTGGGGCAGCTTGAACGCACCTGACAGCACCCACCAGAAGGGCAGGCCGATCAACAGGGTCAAGACGATCAACGAAAGGCAGAGTAACAGGGACGAGGTGAAAGAGCGCTTCATCGATCGTCTTCCCGCATCAAGGTTCGGCTTGCCAGGAGTGCAAAAGCCATCAGGAGAATTGTCGCCAACACCGACATTGTGGCCGCTTCGCTGAGCTTGTAGCCCTTGAAGGCAGTCTCATAGATGATGACAGGAAGAGTACGCGTGCCGCCCGCAGGTCCTCCTGCCGTCATCAGCCATATGATGTCGAACACATTGAATGACAGGAGCGTCCCGACCACGGTCAGCACCCCAAGTGTCGGTGCCAGGAGGGGCCATGTGATGCGCGTGAAGCTTCGCCAACCATTGGCGCCATCGATCCGCGCAGCTTCGTAAAGATCAGAGGGAATGCGCGTGAGCCCGGCAAGCATCATCAGCGCGATGAACGGAAACCAGCGCCAGGAATTGATGAAGATCAACGTCGCCATCGCCGTCCAGGGCATGCTGAAGAACCCGATCGGACGATCAATCAGTCCTGCCTGCGTCAGGAGCGGATTGATCATTCCGCCTGATGTCGAAAATAGCCATCGCCAGATGATGACGACAACGACTGTTGGCACGATCCAGGTGAGAATGACCCAGGTACGGGCAATGCGCACACCTGGGAAATTCTGGTTTAGGGTCAGTGCGGTGATCAGCGCGAGGATCGTCTGGACCACGGCATTTGCTACGACCCAGATAATGCTCATGACCACCGCCATCCAGAAGCTCTGGTTGGACAGGACCGCCGAGTAGTTCTGCAGGCCTACCCATTGTCCGGCCGAGCCGATGGTTCTGACGTCCTGCATGCTTAACAGGATTGCAGAGACCAACGGCCAACCGAGAATGCCTCCCAAGACGATGAGCGCCGGTGCCACAAAGACAATGGCGAGTAACCGCGACTTTTGCATCCGGCGCTCCTTCCAGCTGCTACTTGGCGACTTCGATCATTCTGTCCTGGCCAGCCGCGACAGCGTCAGCCGCGGTCTTGCCGCCAACCACGATCATCTGCAGGGTTTCGGCGATCACGTTCTGTGCGGAGACGGCCGCAATCGAAGGGAAGGTTCGGCCGCTGGTGAAACCGAACAGCTTCCCGTTCTGAGAGTTTGCGATGATCGTCTCGACCTGCGACTTGTATTTCTGGACCATGGGATCGCTCCAGAAGCTCTCAGACTTGGCGCCATCTTCCGTCACGGGCATGAACAGGCCAGGTTCCATGTTGAGGAACTTGCCGTAGGTTTCCGGCTGAAGCAGGTAGCGAACGAACTCCTCGGACGCCTTGCGCTTGGCATCGTCCTTCGACAGCAACATGACGGCGTTTGCATAGGCAATCGTGTTGTGATCGCTTTCGCCGTCTGCATGCGGGATCGCGGCTACGCCGAGGTCTGCCGGGTCACCGCCGCCCTGGGTGTCATAGCTCGAAATGACGGAGAATTGCATGATCATGCCGCAGCTCTTGGACACGAAGCAGGCCTCGGCTTCGCCCCAGGTCCACGAGGTGCTGTCCGGCGGGGACAGCTTCTGGAGGCTGGAGTAATAGTCGAGCGCTGCGACCGTCTGAGGATTGTTGAAGCGGAAGCTTCCGTCCTCATTGAAGATCTCGGTGGCACCGCCGTTGACCATGACGCTGTAGATCGTCTGATCGGTGTAGAGCTGCTTATTGGCCGGCAATCCAATCCCGAAGGCGCCATTTGTGCTGAGCTTTTCAGACGCCGCCTTCCAGTCGCTCCAGTTCTCCGGGACCTTCAGGCCTGCCGCGTCGAGTACGCTCTTTCTGTACCAGAGGTTCATCGCCATGTTGTAAAGCGGTACGGCCCAGATGCCGCCATCATAGCTGTAGGACTGGACAGCGCTCTTGACGAAGTGGTGCTCCTTGTCGAGCTCGCCGACGAAATCGGAAACCGAGGTGAGGGCGCCGATGTTCTTGAGAATGGGTGTGAAGTCGGGAATCGCAAACAGCATGTCCGGGCCGGCGCCGGCAGCCAGTGCAGCGGGCGCCTTCGCGTAAACCTCACCCCAGTTCTGCGGCTCCTGCTTGACCTTGATGTCAGGATGAGCCGCGTTGAAAGCATCAATGATTTCCTGGATTCGCGCGACGCGGTGTGGCGGCTGTTCCATGTGCCACAGCGTAACCTCCACCGGTGCGGCCATGGCGTTGAGCGGCATCAGCAGGCAGGCGCCGGCGAGGAGGCCCAAGATTCTGTTCTTCATGTCAGTTCCCTCTTTTTTACGTTGCTCGTTGACAGTGAACTTGTCTCAGAGATGCGGATTGCGCGGGCGGAACCGCTCGACCAGCTTCTCGTTGATCTCCTTTGCACCCGGCATGTTGGCGCTCAGGTAGATGGGAGCGTTGCCATCCGCCGAAAGCCGCGCGGCAACTTCGGCCAGGATGGCATTCAGGATCGAGACCCCGATTGCCGTCGAAATCGGTCCGACTTTCAGATCGCTGCCGGGAACGTCCAGAATGGCATCGCCGGGCGGTGAACCGTTGTCGAGGACGATGTCGGCAAGGTCGGCAAGGCGTGTTCCGCCCTTGGCCGAAGCTGTCGAGTAGGCCACAGAAGTGATGGCGACAACCTTGGCGCCAAGCTCACGACCGATCGTTGCCGCTTCGATCGGCGCGGCATTGGTGCCGGAATTCGAGATCACGAACAAAACGTCTCCCGCGCGGATGTCGTAGCGTGCGAAGATGGGGGCGACGATCCCTGGCATGCGTTCATAGGCCGTGCCGGCCACTGCTCCCTCATGAAGCATCGTCGGACCGGCGAGGATGGGGACTGTGATCGCCAGCCCGCCAGCTCGGTAGTGAGCTTCCTCGGCCAAGACGTGAGAGTGACCCGTTCCGAAAATATAGACGCGATGATCGGTACGCGCGGCATCTACGATCACCTCCACGGCGTTTTCCATGGCTGGCGCGAGTTCGGTCCGAATCTGGCCGAGGCGGGAGATCAGCGCATCGAAATATTGATCCGTCAGCAGTGTCATTGTTGGCTTAATGCTCCGAGATTGAGATCCACTTTCATGACGAATGAATCGCCACGATAGAAAGATCGTACGAATTCAAATGGACGGCCTTTGCTGTCGAACGTCAGACGTGTCAATTTAAGGACCGGGCTGCCTTCGACGAGGCTCAGGGAACGAGCCGTCGATGCGTCGGCTGTTGCCGCCATCATGGTCTGCTCACCGGTTGTGGGAATGATCCCGAAATGATCCCGCAATATCCCGTAGAGAGACTCGCGGCTGAAGTCGGCCAGTTCGATCAATCCCGGGGCAAGCGACGCGCTGACGTCCGTCGTTTCGATTGCCACCGGCTCGCCGTCAACGAGACGAACGCGAACCAACCGGTGAACCTGAGCGTTGCTTGGAAGATGCAGCGCTTCAATGGCAAAGCTGTCCGCTGCACGGGTCTCAGCAAGGACCACGAGGCTGGAGGTCTTGTGGCCCTGGCGCGCCATTTCCTCGGTAAAGCCCGACAACGTCGAGAGTTTCTGTTCGATAACGGGATGCGTCACGAACGTACCCTGGCCAACCCGAGTCTCGACGAGCCCACGCGTGGTCAGGTGCTGGATGGCCTGACGGGCCGTCATGCGACTGACCCCGAGTTCTGCCGCCAGCACACGTTCGGAATCGATCTTCTCGCCTGCCTTCAGGCGGCCCGCCTGGATGTCACTTGCAAGCTGGGTAGCAATCTTGATGTAGAGAGGCGCCTCTTGATCGATCACAGCCAATCCCTCCGGTATAGTCCGCAGGAATGAATGGTATAGACCAATTTTGAAAATGCAAGCGCCTACTCGGAATTTTGCTGGGCGCCTTAATTTTTGGAGAGTAAGCGATCCCGGTGACCGCGATAGCGTTGCAGTGCGGCTTCGTATTCGCATAGCATCGCGGGGTTGGATCGGTAGCGCTTTGCATCGCCCGCAACGGCCCGCGACGCCGTGCGGATATCCGGGAAATGGCCAAGCGCGGTAGCAACCAGAAGTGCTGCACCTCTTGCCCCGAACTGCGTGCCGTGCGGCACGACGACGTCGCGTTGCAGGATGTCGGCAATCATCTGGCTCCAGAACGGGCTCTGGCTTCCTCCACCCGTCAGCACGACTTCGCTTCCCTCGAAGTTCAGCACGTCGAGGAGGTCGCGCATGGCCAGCGCAACGCCTTCGAACACCGCGCGAAACAGTTCGGGCCGGCCGTGCCGTGATGTCAGGCCGGCAAACTGCGCGCGAGCATCAAGCGAGACGACAGGCGCAATAATGCCGCTTTCGCTAAGGTACGGCAGATATGTCAGCTCCCGCGCCCCGATCGGGACGCCCTCGACCATTGCGGTGATTAGTTGATAGCGATCGGGGTTGGAGACCAAGTCGGGTGCCAATGCGCCGATTGCCCAGTCAAGGTTGAGTGTACCCGCGACATTGACCATGGAGCGGTACCAGACATCGCCCGGCAGCGAGAACAGCAATCCCACATCCGGCGGCGTGAAGACCGGTTTGTCATGGCAGACGCCAACCATGCATGTCGTTCCAAGGACTGCCGTTGCGCTATGTGCATCCAATCCGCCCGCCCCGATGACCGTCGCTGCGACATCGCCGGCGCCAATGCCCACCGGCAGGCCCTGCGGAAGTCCGGTGAGAGCAGCGGCTTTGCTGCTAAGGAAACTTTGCACCGTTTCTGAATCGAAGACCGGTGGCAGCAAGTGGGAATGCTCCTCCAGTCCGAATAGCGTGATCATTGCCTCACTACGCTGTCTTTCACGCGCGCTGCCGGGAATGACAGAGGCCTCGCTGCGGTCGGTCGCCGCAAAGCCGGTCAGTCTAATGCGAATGAAGTCCTTGTAACTTAGGACATGAGCGGTCTGGGCGATTGTCTCGGGTTCATTCTCCACCAGCCAGGCCAGTACCGGCAACGTACATCCCTGCTGCAGGACCGAGCCGGAGGACTGGAATATTCTCGAACCGACGTTCGGGTCGGCGGCCGTCAGCCGGTGAATGATCTCCTGGCTTCGGCTGTCTTCCCAATTGATGCCGGGTCTGACCGCTTGGCCTTCGGAATCAACAAGCCAAGCACCAACCATTGCCGCCGAGATGCCTATTCCGCCAATCTGCTGCGGCTCTAGGCCACTTGATTGGAACGCGTCACGGATAACGTCAACGACAGCCGTCCAGCACATCTCCGGGTCAAGCTCACACCAGCCCGGTCTCGGCCTGCTGATTGGCGTGCGCCGCGTCGCCTCGGCAAACTGGCGTCCGGAAAGATCAAAAATGGCTGCTTTGCAAAGTGATGAACCGGCGTCGATGCCGATGAAATAGGTGCTAATGATCCCCTGCCTTTCTCGAGGCAAAAACTATCCGAGAACGATTCCGGGCTGTTCGGGGGAAGCCCCACCCACTGCTTCTCGGGACTGCAATAATCAAACGTGTGGCAGATAAAGACGCATCTGATAGCGGAGGTCAACCGTTCGCCCCAGTGTCGTTTTCCTAGCGTGCGGTTTTGCGAGACGTGTGGCTTTTCCTCATTGTTTCGTTCAGAGCAGGTCACGATAGGTCCCTTCCGCTCCACAAGCGAAGGCGTGTGAAACACATGTAAAATCAATATTTTATATACGGCAAAACCGGCACATAGACGGATTTCAGTCCGAGGTTGACTCTCATTCGCTTTGCCTAGGAGATCGACCTGCCTTGGAGCTCGGAGTCGCTCTCAGATCAACACCAACTCCATCAAACCCGTGTAGCTTCCGTGGCCGCGCGCTGCATCGCGGCGCTCCTCGAGCCGATGCGTTGGCATAGGGAGCGCGTGAATTCAGTCTTCGTAAAACTGGCCCGCTCGCGGGCCTGCAAGCGTGACTTGCCAGCTTCCCTTTCGCTTGAAATTTTGACTAACGAGGAAGGTATACCCCGTGCGGTGCCATGGTTTGACGCCGCCGCTGAGGTTGTCCAGAACATAGTCTCCGGAGTTCAAGCGAGCCAACAAGACCATGTGGTTGCTCCCGCTGCGATCGAGAACGACAGACAGGGCAAGTTTGTTGGATGGGAAACCCATTCCGATAAGCGTCCTCATCTTGAGCAGTGCATAATTCTTGCAGTCGCCTATGTTGCCGGCTGACCAATAGAAAGATTTTCCAGGCTCTTCGACCGGGGTTACGCTGGCGTTTACATAGCGATTGACTTGTTGCAACACGCGCAGCGCTTGGCCGTCGTCGAGCTTCCCGCTACGCCTACCATGGCACAACCAATCATATCTCGCGCAAGCTGAACTGAAACCGAGTGGAGCAGCAATTGATCTGCTTGTTGGAACGTCAGATCCGGCAACGCCTTGACTTGAGAGCAGAGGAACAGAGACAACAAACCCGAGAACGTTCATCATTATTCGCATGCTTGCCTCCTTGTTTTTACCAAGCTGCACAGCTTCCGAACCGATATAGAGACTCCAGACGCAACGCCTGCCGGATTTCCGTCATCTTGTAGGTGACCGAAAGCACTCCGAGTTTCCCGACAACATAATAATGCGTCTAACGACAACGCGATGCGTGATCCCCATTCTAGCCTCTCACAGCGTCGAGGGATTTTCAACGGGAAAGCCCCTAAATAGCTCTTACTCAGATTCCGCTCGCCAGCGCCGTGATCCTAGTCCTGATCCGACCGTTCGGCGGCGAAGATCGCGTGGCCAACCGCAATCACCATGGAACGGCCCGGCCCCTACAGTCACTTCGCTTGTTTTCTTGCTCGCAAAGCTATCCGGGGGCGACCTCTGTCGCCGTCCGGTCTACTTCATCATTGCGATGGGTGGTGTCCTAGAGGCAGAGGCAGCCGGGGGACCAGAATGCTTTCAACGACCGACCATGTCAGCGGCGACCGGTCCGCAGGCGTGGCTTCGATCATCGACTTGCGATTGGCTATCTCGCGTTCTGTTTAGGCACAACCGATCGGCACCTGATGCAGGGAAGAGACAATCGTTGTGGGACGCGTCTGGCGTACGTCGTCACGCCTTACCGGGGCCCACGGCCCAAACCATCTCCATCCCTGGCGCATCGGTTTTCCTTCTCGTCTGCTATCTTGTCTGTCTCGGATCTGCCGGCTGGTTCAGCAGAAGTAATCGGGGTAGCGCGTGCGAAGCTCTTCGACGTCCGGGATGACGGCGCCGAGATGGTGCATCATCGCCCGGTGAGCACCTTCGACCTCATGCTCGGCAATCGCGTTGCGAATTACAACATGTTCCTGAACGACATGGTCCATCCGGCCCAAGGCTGGCAGCGTAAGGCGCCGCGCCCGGTCGATCTGCACCTTCACCGTCTTCAAAATTGCCCAGATGCCGGGATAGCCGGCGATCTGTGTGATTGCTTCGTGGAATGCCTCGTCTTCTTCATGAAAGCTTGACGTGTCGCCAAGTGTGGCCAGAGCCTTCTGGCGGGCGATGATCGCGTCGAGCCGTTCGACATCATGATCCGTCGCGATCCGTGCGGCCTTTTCAACTGTCGCTGCTTCGAGGGCTTTCCTGACAATGACCGCTTCCGGGATGGCGGAAACCGGAATGCGTGAGACAACCGTTCCGGCTTGCGGGTAAATGTCGACCAGGCCACCTTCGGAAAGTCG
>UEHQ01000046.1 GCA_900489925.1 Hyphomicrobiales bacterium
GCTGCCTTCCAGGCGAGATAATCGGCCTTGGCGTTCGACTTGGTGATGTCGACATTGGCGCGCAGGGCGCCGCCGTCGAAGATCGGCAGGGTCAGCGTCGGACCGAACGACCAGGTGGTCAGGCTGCCGGAGGCGCCGCCGCCGGCCAGCTTGGTGTAGTTGGGCGAGATCGAGCCGGACAGCGAGATCGTCGGATAGAGCTGCGAGATGGCAACGCCGATATTGGCGGTGGAGGCAGCGAGATTGCGCTCGGCCACGCGAATGTCGGGGCGGTTGCGGATCAGGTCGGCCGGAATGCCGGACTTGATGCCGCTACGGAAGACCGGCTGCGACGAGCCCTTCTGCAGTTCGGCGACCATGTCACCCGCCGGCTTGCCGAGCAGGGTGGCGATGTGGTGGGCGGCGGTGCGGAAGCTGATCTCGAGATTCGGGATTTCGGCCTGCGTCGACTGCACCAGACCTTCGGCCTGCACGACGTCGAGGCGCGAGGCGGCGCCGGCCTCGAGCTGGAACTTGGTCAGCTCGTAGGTTTCCTGGCGCGACTTCAGGTTCGCCTTGGAGAGCGCGATGCGCTCCTGGAAGTAGCGGGCGTTGACGTAGGAGGTCACCAGATCCTGCAGATAGGTGAGCTTGGCGACGTCGGCGCTGGAGTAGGCCGCATCGAGCGAGGCCTGGGCGCTTTCCTTCGAACGGCGATACTGGCCGAACAGATCGAGCAGCCAGGAGATGCTGGCGGTGCCTTCCGAGGTGTGGAGGGCGGCGTGGTTGACGTTGGGGCCCAGCGTGCCGCTGGCGGTCTGCGAGGCGCCGACCACCAGGCCCGGCAGCGAACCGGCACCGGCCACCGTCACGTTCGAGGCGGCGGAGTTGATGCGTTCCAGCGCCTGCTGGATCGACAGGTTCTCGCTCAGGCCTTCCATGACCAGCGCATTCAGGCGCGGATCGTTATAAGCCGTCCACCAGGCAACCGTCGACACATCGCCAAGTTCCTTGGCGCCGCCTTCGTTGAACTTCGCCGGGAGGGGCATCTCTGGTGGAACATGATCCGGGCCGCTGACGCAGCCCGCGAGAAGCAGCAGAAGTGCCGGAGACGCAAAGCGAAACGATACCATTAAAAATCTTCCTGTAACTCGACCAAATTCATTTCATGTCTGAAGCTATTACACTTCGCTCTCGGCCGCGCTTCGCTCATACGAGAAACACCATCCCGAAGCAGTCGTGCGCAATGTATCAATGAGTCCCGCTTTCTTACAGTGCATTTATATCACACTCACGCTTCATTTTTCGTGCGGCGGGTGAAGACTCGCCGGATCACAACGAAGAAGGACGGGACGAAGAAGATGCCAAGAGCGGTCGCCGAGAGCATGCCGCCGAGGACGCCGATGCCGATTGCGTTCTGTGCGGCGGAACCAGCACCGGTTGCGATCGCCAGCGGCACGACGCCGAGGATGAAGGCAAGCGACGTCATGATGATCGGACGCAGGCGTAGTCGCGCGGCTTCGAGCGTCGCGTCCAGAAGCCCCATTCCGGTCTCCATTCGATCCTTCGCGAATTCCACGATCAGGATCGCGTTCTTCGCCGCAAGTCCTATGGTCGTCAGCAGACCGACCTTGAAGTAGACGTCGTTGGCCTGGCCGAAGAGGCTCGCCGCTGCCAGGGCCCCGAGAACGCCGACCGGAACGGCCATGATGACCGAGAACGGGATCGACCAGCTTTCGTAGAGCGCCGCAAGGCAAAGGAAGACGACGAGGACCGAGATCGCGTAGAGCATCGGCGCCTGCGATCCGGAGAGGCGTTCCTGATAGGAAATGCCCTGCCATGCCACGGTGTAGCCACCGCCGAGCTGTTCGGTCAGGACTTCCATTTCATCCATCGCATCACCGGAGCTCACGCCCGGCGCAGACGCGCCGTCGAGCGGGATTGCGCTTACCGCGTTGAAGCGGGCAAGCGTCGGGGCGCCCTTGACCCATTCGGTGCGCGTGAAGGCCGAGAATGGAACCATCTCGCCGCTCGAATTGCGGGCATACCAGTGATCGAGATCGTCCGGCTGCATGCGGAACGGTGCGTCGCCCTGCACATAGACCGGCTTGATTTCGCCGTTCAGGGTGAAGTCGTTGACGTCGCGACCCGTGAAGATTACCGAGAGCATCGAATTGACCGCGGCGATATCGACACCCATGGCGCCGATCTTCTCCTGGTCGATGATGATCTTCATCTGCGGTTCGACTTCCTTGTTGTTGCTGCGCAACGCCACGACCTTGCCGCTGGCATTGGCCGCCTGGATCAGGCGCTTGGAGGCCGCATCGAGCGCGTCCGTGCCATGGCCGCCGGTGTCGACAAGATACATGGAGAAGCCGCTCGATACGCCCATGCCCTGAATGGCGGGCGGCAACAGCGCGAAGACCTGCGCCTCGCGGAAGGTGAAGAACGTCTTCAATGCACGCGTCACGACGGCCTGCGCATGCAGGTTGGCGTCGGTACGCTTGGAGAAGTCCTTCAGCTTGGTGAAGACGATAGCGCTGTTCTGGCCGGAGCCGTTGAAGCCGAAGCCCAGGGCACCGAAGACGGATTCGACAGCGTCCTTTTCATTTTCGCGGTAGTACTTCTCGACCTTTTCGACGACCGCCTGCGTTTGCTGGGTCGTGGAACCCGGAGGCGTTGTCACGATGGTGAGCAGAACGCCCTGGTCTTCCTGCGGCAGGAACGAGCTTGGCAGGCGGTTGAACAGGTAGGCACAGCCGACGCCGATCAGCAGGAAGACGACCATGACGCGGAACGGCCGCTTCAGCAGATAGGCGATGGTGCTGACGTAGCCGTTGGTCGAATGCGTGAAATTGCGGTTGAACCAGTCCCCGAGGCGGTTCTTCTTATGCTCGGCCACCGGCTTCAGCATGGTGGCGCAAAGCGCCGGCGTCAGCACGATCGCGACCAGCGCGGAAAGCAGCATGGCCGAAACGATGGTCACGGAGAACTGGCGGTAGATGATACCGGTGGAGCCTCCGAAGAAGGCCATCGGAATGAAAACCGCGGTGAGGACGAGCGCGATACCGACGATGGCGCCGGTGATTTCGCCCATGGACTTCTCCGTCGCTTCCAGCGGCGAGAGCTTCTCTTCGGTCATGATGCGTTCGACGTTCTCGACGACGACGATGGCGTCGTCGACGAGCAAGCCGATCGCGAGGACCATCGCGAACATCGTCAGCGTATTGATCGAATATCCGGTGGCCGCAAGAATGCCGAAGGTTCCGAGCAGCACGACCGGGACCGCGATGGTGGGGATCAGCGTCGCACGAATGTTCTGCAGGAAGACGAGAAGAACGACGAAGACGAGAACGATCGCTTCGATCAGGGTGTGGACGACCTTCTCGATCGACAGTTCAACGAACGGTGTCGTGTCGTACGGATAGGTGATTTCGACACCTTCCGGGAGGCCGCGGCTGATCGTATCGAGCGCGGCGCGAACACGGCCGGCGGTATCGATGGCATTGGCGCCGATGGCCAGGTTGACCGCGAAACCGCTAGAAGGCAGCGTGTTGTAGCGCGAAGAACCACCGTAGCTTTCCTGGCCGATCTCAATGCGGGCCACGTCGCTCAGGCGGACGGTCGAACCGTCCTTTTCCACCTTGAGGATGACGTGCTCGAAGTCGGAAACGGTCGTCAGCTGGCTCTGTGCGGTTATCGTCACGTTGAGCTGCTGGCCATCCACTGCCGGCTGCGCGCCTAGCGAACCGACGGAAACCTGGGTGTTCTGTGCTTCGATAGCCGATGTGATGTCGCCCGTCGTCAGCTGGTATTTCAAAAGCTTGTAGGGATCCAGCCAGACGCGCATGGCGTAACCGGAGCCAAAGATGTTGATGCTGCCAACGCCCTCGAGACGCTGGATCTGATCTTCGATCGAGCTCGACATGATGTTGCCGAGATCGACGGAGGAACGCTTGCCATCGGTCGAGACCAAGGCGCCGACGAGCAGGATGCTCGACGTCGAGCGGGTGACACTGATGCCGGCGTCGATGACGTCGCTCGGCAGTTTTGACTGCACGAGCTGAAGCTTGTTCTGTACCTGGACCTGCGCGATATCCGGGTCGGCGCTGGTGCCGAAGGTCAGGGAGATGCTTGCCGAGCCGGTCGATGAAGTCGAGGTCATGTAGGTCAGGTCGTCGAGGCCGGTCATGCCGTCTTCGATGATCGTCGTGACCGACTTCTCAACAGTTTCCGCGCTGGCGCCGCGATAGGTGGCATTGATGCGCACGGTGGTCGGCGCGATGTCGGGATACTGCGAGATCGACAGGGTGAAGATCGCCAGCACGCCCGCAAGCATGATCGTGATCGCAATGACCCACGCAAAGATCGGGCGTCGAATGAAAAAAGTTGCCATTGGCTTGTTATTCCTGTGCGGCTCGGATCAGTGATCGTCGCATTACTTTGCGGCGGGCTTCTGCGCGTCACCGGACGAGGGTTGTTCCGCGGGCACGACAATGCCCTTCTCATTGATCTTCATCGGCATGGGCTTTACCGGCATGCCTGACGTGATCGACTGCAGGCCGGTCACGATCAGCTGATCGCCGTCCTTGATGCCGTCCGTCACCAGCCATGCGTTATTGGAAGGCGATGCGTTCTCGAAGATGCGGGTTTCGACCTTGCCTTCGGCGGAGACGAACTGAGCCGTCAGCTCGCCGTTCGCATTGCGGCTGGTCGCCAGCTGCGGGAGGGCGAAGCCGCTCTCGGAGCCCAGTTCGAGTGTTGCGCGAACATACATGCCCGGCAGGATGATGCGCTCGGGGTTCGGGAAGCGCACGCGGATGATGAAGGTGCCGGTCGTCTCGCTGACGACAGACTTCGACATGTCGAGGGTGCCCTTCTGATCGTATTCCTTGCCGTTTTCCAGAATCAGGCGGAACGCGGCATTGCCGGCATTGCCCTTGATCTCGCCCGACTGGATCGCGTTGCGCAGGCGCAGCAGGTTCGTGCTCGATTCAGTCAGAAGGATGTAGACCGGATCGAGCTGGCGCACGGTGGTCAGGGCTGTCGTCTGGTTGGCCGAGACGACGTTGCCGACGTTGTAGGCCGTCTGGTCGATGAGGCCGTCGAACGGCGCGGTGATCTTGGTGTGGTCGAGATCGATCTCGGCCGCCGTCAGGGCCGCCTTGGCGGACTCGACTTCGGCCTGCGCTTGCAGCAGGTTCGTCTTTGCGGTTTCGAATTCGATCTGCGTCGCACCGGAGCCAACGAGGCGCTGGTAGCGATCGAAATTGCTCTGTGCGCTCGGAACGCTGGCTTCGGCCTTGGCAATCGCTGCCCGCGCCTGTGCAACGCTCGCCAGATAGGGCGCATCCTCGATCTGATAGAGAACGTCGCCCTTCTTGACCTCGCCGCCTTCACGGAACGGGATTTCCGTGATGATGCCGCTGACCTGCGGACGGATATCGGCAACCTGCGATGCTTCGGCGCGACCGGGCAGGATCGTCGTTACGGGGAAGGAGCCCTTCGTCAGCGTGACGACGCCCACCGGCGCTGCCTGCTGCGCCGCACCCGCAGCGCCGCCGGCGGCGCCTTGCGTCTTGCCACTATCGCTGCAGGCTGCCAGCACGCCTCCGATCGCGAGAGCGGAGGAAACGAGAAGAATGCGCCGTATCATAATGAAATCCCCGTGCGGTGGCAGCTGAATCAATGGCTTCCGGGAAGAAGCCCGATTACCGATTCAGAATCATTAGCCACTGATCCGAATTTAAGAAAGACTTTACAAAGTGACGTATGGTAAGAATCGTCACTTAGCAAGCGCTATTTTGCAGTGCGGCATCCACGAAACTCACGATGTCACGAGCGCGCTGGACAAGTGTGTCTTTATCGTCACGGGCAATGAGGACGGGGTGCAGGACACTGGCAAGAACGTCCGAAACGGTGTCTGCGGCCCGTTCCGGGTTGGTGCAATTATAGCGTCCCCTTGCGACGCCTTCGCGAACGATGTCCCGCAGCTTGTGGACGATGCGTTCCCGATATCGGTTGCCTGCCTCGAGCTTTGCCTCCACGGTCATCAGGACCATTTCGAAGATATAGGGGTTCTGCTGGATGTCCTGCAGATGGCTGTCGAGCAGTCGGAGCACGAAACGCAGCAACTGTTCCTGCGGAGGGAGATCGTCGTCATAGGCGGCGAAGCGATCGGCCACGTCGCCGAGATGGCGTTCCGCGATAGCGTCGACGAGCGCGGACTTGGTGCGGAAGTGCTTGAAGACGTTGGCCGGCGACATGCCGAGCGAGGAGGCGATGTCGGCAATCGACACCGCTACGAAGCCACGTTGTCGAAACAGCAATTCCGCCATCGACAGGATGTCTTCGCGTGTCTCTTCGGCCTTGCGCCTTGGCCTGCGTGCCATTCATGCCCCCGCCGGTTCGTCTCCGGCCCCCAGTCTTTCCGATGCTAATGCGAACAGCGGAAGACCTGCAAGCTTATGTTGCAGGCCAGACCGCGATCAGTTGTGCATTCAAGAGAAATAGGGCGAAAGATTCCGGCGAACACGCTCGACCGGTGTTGCCTCGCTGTCGTCGGGGATGAAGGTCTGGGCGGTGATCGCCTCATAGGCCTTTATATAGACGGCGGAGGTTTGCTCGATCAGATCGACGGGGATCTCCGGGATCTCATCCTTATATGGATCGCACCGTTCGGCGACCCATGCGCGGACGAAGTCCTTGTCGAAGCTTGCCGGACGTGTGCCGGCTTCGAAGCTTGCCTGATAGCTGTCAGCCAGCCAGTAGCGGCTGCTGTCGGGCGTATGAATTTCGTCGGCCAGAATAATGTTGCCGTTTTCGTCCGTGCCGAATTCGTATTTGGTGTCGACCAGGATGAGGCCGCGCTTGGCGGCGAGTTCCTGGCCGCGCGCAAACAGCGCGAGGGCATATCGCGACAGCGTTTCCCATTGCGTCTTGGTCAGCAGTCCGCGTTCGACAATCTCCGTCGGCGTCAACGGCTCGTCGTGGCCGCCGTCGAATTCCTTGCTGGTGGGGGTGATAACCGGCTCGGGCAGTTTCTGGTTGTCGCGCATGCCGTCGGGCAGGCGCATGCCGTACATCTCGCGCTCACCCTTCTTGTAGAGCGTGAGGATGGAGGTGCCTGTGGTCCCGGCGAGATAGCCGCGGACGACGATTTCGACCGGTAGAATGTCGAGGCGCTTGCCGATGACGACATTCGGATCCGGATATTCGATGACGTGGTTGGGGCAGATGTCCTTCGTGGCCTCGAACCAGTAGCGCGCGGTTTGTGTCAGGACCTGGCCCTTGTAGGGAATGCAGGTGAGAATCCGGTCGAAGGCGCTGAGCCTGTCCGTGCTGATGATGATGCGCCGCCCGTCGGGAAGATCGTAGTTCTCACGAACCTTGCCGCGGTAATAATTCGGCAGTTCTGGAAAATGGGCTTCGGAGAGGATGCGCACGTGGACCGTCCTTGTCGGTTAAGGGGCTTTCCCCTGCTCTAGTTCCATTGCCGGGGATGTCAAGCAAACCGGCCTTAAAGCCAGAAGACATAGACAAGAACTAGGGTCAAAAAATAGGATCCCAGTGCCAACGGGCCGCCAATCTTCAGAAAGTCACGGAAACGATAGCTGCCGACGCCCATTGCGAGCGTGTTGTTGTGGTGGCCGAACGGCGTCAGAAAATCGAGCGATGCGCCGGCCGCTACGGCAAGGAGATAGGCGGCGGGGGAGTGATGCGCGCTCGATGCGAATTCGATCGCGATCGGGCTGAGCACGATGGCAACGGTAGCGTTGTTGACGAACGGCGTGATCGCCATGGCGAGAAAGAGCAGGAGGCCGACGCCTGCAACAGGGTTGGCGATCGGGATGACGGTACGCAGGCCGCTCGCAATGACCTCCGCGGTTCCTGTGCTTGCGACGGCAGAACCGATTGGGATCATCGCGGCAAGCATGATGATGATCGGCCAGTTCAGATCCGCCATCGCCTGGCGGATATTCAGATAGTTCAACAGGGCGAGCGTCAATACGACCGCGCCAAAGGCGATGTCCGGCTGCAGCAACCCGAATGCAGTCGCTGTCACCCCGCAGGCAAAGACAACGAACGGCTGCCAGGCACCCCCGCTGCCATGCGATGGTGGCTGCGAGGCAAGCGGAAGACATTCGCATTCCTCCAGCGCTTCCATGATGGCGGCATGTTCGCCTTCCAGCACAAGGATGTCGCCGATCGACAGCTGCAGGTCCTCGAAACGCCCTTCGATACGCGGTGAACGCATCGACAAAGCCGTAACCACGACGCCGCGGCTGCTGAAGACCTCGAGCGAGCGCAGGCGCGAGCCGACCAAAGTGCTTTCCGGCATCACGACTGCTTCGATGCTGGTGAGTTCGACCTGTGGAACTGCCGGATGTCTCGCCGGAGACAGGGCGCCGGATGCCGTCAGTTCTGCAAGGACTGTATCGTCGGTCTCCGCCAACAGGTAATCGCCTGCTGCGACATGGGACTTGTCCCGAGCCCCGAAGACAAACGCGTTTTTACGGATTAGGGCGTGCGGCTGAAGTCCGAAGCGGCAGGGTATCTCCGCAAGATTTGCGCCGATGAGGGGAGAGTGGTCGGGGATATGCCGTTCGCTTACCACGCGCCGCGCCGCGGGATTTGGTGTCGCCGCATCATCGTCAGTTTCGGCAAATGTCCGGGGGGCGCGCCACGAAACAAATGCAATGCCAACGATGAGCAGGGGTAGGCCGACATAGGCAAAATCGAACAGGCGAAATCCCGTGCCCGTTGCCTGTGTCATGGCATCGCTGACCAGCAAATTTGCCGGTGTCCCGATCAGCGATACGATCCCGCCGAGCAAGGCGGCGAATGAGATCGGCATGACCAGTTGGCGTTTCGGGATCTTCATGACCGCGCTGACCCTCAGCGCGACGGGCAGGCCGATCGAGAACGCACCGATATTGTTCATGAAGATCGAGAGGAAACCCGTGGCGGACGACAGCGCAGCAATCACCCCGGTATTGGAGAGGCGCGCCTCGCCGAGGAGACCCGCCAGCCGATCCAGGATCCTGGCGCGTGCCAGCACCTGTACCACAAGCAGGATCTCCACCACCGTGATCACGACCGGGCTCGCAAAGCCGGCGAAAACCTGGTTGGACGGATAGAGCCCGAGCGCATATCCCGCCAGCAGGCCGGCAATGGCAACGATCTCGATCCTGAACCGCTCAAGGGAAAACAGCGCAAGCATCGCGATCAGGAGGATCAGCAAAGATACCTGCTCAAATGTCATGGGGTGTCCCGAGCATCTTCATTCGGATCGAATGTAGCGGTTCGGTGTCCCCTGTATAGGGCTATATATTGCAGGCGCCCGACCGACGGCTGTCCAATCAGCGCGGGATCCTGCGCCATGTGCCGCTCTGCGTTTTCTCAAGAACGGGCGTGGAGAAGACACCGATCGTTCTTTCCTGCCAATGCGACCCGGAAGCGTCAAGCGTGTCTCGCCAGCGATCCGACTGTAGCATGGCCGCGCCGATCGCGACGGGCGTGATTGCGCAGCCCGCAAGCAGGTCGAGCCCCGATACGATCGATGTGCCGCTCGATATGACGTCGTCGATCAAGGCCACGCGCCGTTTCTCGAGAAGCGGCAGCATGCGCGGGTCGATATAGAGGCGTTTCTGTTGTGTCGGCGTCGTGATCGAAGACAGCGGTACGGAAAGCTCCTCGCGGTACCAGAACTTTCTCGATGTGCCGAGCGGCACGTAGCGCCGGTGGCCGAGCTTCTGCGCGACGGCGGAGGCAAGGGTGAGCCCGAGCGTGGGCAACCCGACGATCACGTCCACATCGAAGGCCCACAGCTTTGCCGCGAGCCGTTCGGCCAGGGCGTCGAGGACCTCGAAACTTGCCTGATTGATGATCAGCGAGGCAAGGGCATGCTGCCCGTCCGTCATCACGCGGACCGGCAGGCGAAGTTGCCGTCCGTCATCGAATTCGGCCACATAAAAGGAGGTGAATTCGTCTCTGCCGGGAAAGGTGCCCGCAGCATGGATTTCCTGCCAGAAGTCGTGCGGCGCCAATTCCGTCATGCCATTCAATTCCGTCTTGTCTTTTCCATGCCTGCGCGAACGCGGAGCTCCTTCAGTTCGGCCTCCGTCAGCGTCCGCGCTGTGCCCTTTACCAATGTGCCAAGTTCGACGCTGCCGATCGCGACACGCACGAGCCGCAGGCATTCGGTGTCGAGTGCTTCCAATATCCGCCGGATCTGCCGGTTGCGGCCCTCGTCGAGTTCGACCTCGATCCAGGAGTTGCGGTCGCCGCTGCGGAGCAAGCGCGCCGAGGTTGCCTTCAGCAGTTCGCCATCGTGGCGAACGCCATATGTCATATCGGCCAGCCGCTCCGCATCCATGATCCGGTCGACCTGGACGTGGTAAGTCTTGGTGACATGGGTGTCCGGATCGAGCAGCGCCTGGGCAAAAACGGTGTCGTTGGTAAAAAGAAGGAGACCTTCGCTGGCCTTGTCCAGCCTTCCGACCGGCGACAGGTGCGGAATGTCGAAATCCTTCAGACAGTCGTAGACAGTCGGGCGCCCTTCCGGGTCGTGACGGGTGGTCACCAGCCCGCGCGGCTTGTTCAGCATCAGATAGACGAATTCTTCGGCGGCGACATCGATACCGTCGACGGCAATCCTCGCCTGGGTGATATCGACCCAGGCGGACAGATCCGTGACGATACGGCCGTTCACCGCCACGCGGCCGTCGGCGACAAGCCGCTCGGCCTGCGTGCGCGAACAGTACCCGAGTTTGGAAAGAGCCCGGGGCAGCGTCACGCGTTTGCCCGACGCATCGGCGGCGGGCTTCATACGCTCTCGGGGTTTCTGTGGTGCTCGGCGCGCCCTCACTCTGTCGCCTCTGTCAGATGTCGATGCCGTGTTTCTGGCATGAACCGTTTGACGATGCCAGCGATCCGGCATCAAAACGCGGGGATAAGCCCGCCGTCATGGCCGAGAAAATACCCATGCATGAACGCCGGCGCTGACCACGCCGACGTTCATGAAAGAGGTTTCGTGAAGGGATCTTGGGTTGGAGGGCCGGCCTAATGGCGGGCCATGAAACCAGCGAGCTCCTGCCGGTCCATCACTATACCGGCGGCCGCCTTGGCCGGATCGGGATGCGTATAGGAAAAGCGCGACATTTCGGGCAGTTCGAGAGCCTGTCGCGCGTTCATGATGCCGACCGCATGACGGCCATTGGCGCCGTCGACGCTGACTTCGACAATGCAGTTCAATCTCTTCCCGTCCATGAACTGTTCTCCCGCTTCTTTATTACGCCATCCTTATTCCGGAAAATTGGTTTTTCTAAGACGTTAGTCTTATGAGCCGTATCCTACGTCGGATGGAAACGGCTCGCAAGAAGAAGCGGGTTACCAATTTCAGGCAGGCGGTCTACCGCCACCAGTGGCGCGGCTCCTGTTGCTGGCTGCTCAGGAGATAGCCGGCGAGGAAGCCAATGGCTCCGGCCAAAGCCAATGCAGTCGTTGTGGCCGCGGCGTGCTCGCGAGCAGCACCGGCTGCTGCCACACCCTCAGCCTTGATGTTTGCAACAGCGGTCTTGGCGCGGGGGGTGATCTCGTCATAGGCCTTGCCGGCGCGATCGCGCACTTCATAGTAAGCTTCGGCCCCTTGCGCGGAGATCATCTTCTGAAGTCGCGACACCTCCTGCTGGAGCGCTGCGATGTCCTTGCTGACCGAGGCCCTGACGTCGTCGGTATTGGCTGCCATGTCTTTTCTCCTTTGTTGTACCGAAGCAGAAACACCGCAACGGGCTGTTGGGTTCCAGACGGCGTTCATCGGTCGATAGAGGCGGCCACGATCGGCTCGGTCGTCTTAGAGGGCTGAAAACGACAAAACAGGGCGTATGCGGGGGAGGGGAGGGGTGGTTTCCGGTAGTTTTTGACCGTCCGGTAAAGAAAACCGAATGGTCTAGGGGAGGGCAGCGGGCTAGGTCTCCTCCCTCTCCGGAAATTCCCCTTGTGGAATCAGCATGTTACAAAAATGTCAAAAAACTTTGTTGGGGTGTGTTGACTTAGAAAGGGTGGGGGCCGTATAAGCCGCTTCACAGAA
>UEHQ01000023.1 GCA_900489925.1 Hyphomicrobiales bacterium
CGGCATCGACGTCGCTTGCATTGGCAAGCGCATCCAGCGTCGAGATGGCCCCGCCCTCCGTCGCAGAACCGCTGAGCGGGTTGGCGACCGGTGCGTCGTTGGTGCCTGTCACGACCCAGGAAACCGAGGTCGTCGTCGTCTCGATACCGTCGGAGACGCCGTAGTTCACCGTGACCGTCGTCTGCTTGCCTGCAGCCAGCGAGTNNCCGGGAGCGTCGCAGGAACATCGACGACCTTCAGAACCGTGCCGACATCGACATCATGTGCATTGCTAAGCGCATCCAGCGTTACACTGGCGCCGCCTTCCGTCGCTGTATCGCTGAGTGGGTTGCTCACGACAGGCGCATCATTGGTGCCGTGGATGACGACGGTGATGGCCGTCGGTGTCGCGGACGTGCCGTCGCTCACCTGCACCATATAGGTCACGGTCAGCGTCTGGCCCTTCGCCAGGAAATCGAGGTTCTGCGCACCCGGCTCGTACTTCCAGTCGATGAACGAGAGACCGTTCGATACCGGCGCAGATCCGAAGGTCAGCGCTGCATTGTTGGTCAGCGCCGAAAGCAGGGCAGGATCGAGTGTGCCGCCGGACCAGACGGCCGTCGCACCCGTGACGGATGCCGTTTCGACATCGCCGATATCGAAATCGGCCACCATCAGCTGACCGGTCACATGGACGGCCTGGGCACTGGCGTCGGTCAGTTCGTCGATGTTGTTGATAGCGGAGATCACACCAACCAGCGGGATATTGTTGTCGCCGGTGACATGGATGGTGATCGTCGCGGTCGAGACTTCGCCCGAAGTATCCTTGATCGTGTAGGAGAAGACGTCATCGACCTGCTGGCCCTTGGTCAGCAACTGAGCGGCAATTCCGTTGGCGGTGTAGCTGTAGCTGCCGTCCGACTTGATGACGAGGTCGCCATACTGGCCGTGGCTGGTCGTGCCGGCCGCATCGACGGCAACGGTCGTGCCGTTCGCGCCCTTGATGCCGCTGACGACGAGCTTGTCGCCGGCATCCGGGTCGGTGTCGTTGGCTAGGACATTGGTGCCGACAACAGACTTGTTCTCGATCACGCTCGCCTGGTCGTTAGCAGCAGTGGGTGCCTCGTTGACGTCTGTGACCTTCACATTGATCGTCTGCGAGTCACTCAGCGACCCGTCGGAAACCTTCACGACAACGCTGTAGATGTTGTCATGGTTAGCGTCGGCCGGCGCTTCGAAATTCGGCGCATTCTTGAAGGTGAGGTTGCCCGAAGCGTCGATGTCGAACAGCGTGGCATCGGCGCCGCTGAGGCTGTAGGTCTTGGTCGGACCGTCCACGTCGGTTGCCGTCACGGTGGTCACAATGGAGGAATTCTCCGCGATCGTCAGAGCGACCGTATCGGCGCCACCATTCGAGGTGATCACAGGTGCATCGTTGGTGCCGTTGATCGTTACGGTGACCTGCGTGGTCGTGCCGTCCGCGGTCGTGACCGTGAACTTCTCCGTCAGCGTGTCTTTCGCGCCAAGCTGCTGGATCGCAGCCTGATCGTTGTCGGCCGTGTAGGTCCACTTGCCGCTGCTGTCGATGCTGAAGCTGCCGTAGCTGCCCTTCGTGTTGGTCTGCGCCTTGAACTGGCTCTCGCCGGTATCAGTATCAACGATGCTAAGCGTGCCCTTCGTTCCGATCGTGTGGTTGGTGACGTTGACGTCTTCCTGGACCGAGCCTGTCGTGTTGCCGGAGATCACAGGCACGTCGTTGGTGCCCTTGATCGTGACCGTGATCGTCTGGCTCGCGGAGCCGTCGGCGGAGGTGACCTTGAACGTCTCCGTCAGCGACTTGTCGGCGCCGAGCTTCTGGATCGCGCTCTGGCTGTTGTCGGCCGTGTAGGTCCAGTTGCCGTTGCTGTCGATGCTGAAGCTGCCGTAGCTGCCCTTCGTGTTCGTCTGGGCCTTGAACTGGCTCTCGCCGGCGTCGACATCGACGATACCAAGAATGCCCTTCGTAACAAGCGTGTTCTGCGCGCTGATGTTGACGTCTTCCTGGACCGAACCCGACGTGGCACCGGAGATCACAGGCACGTCGTTGGCACCGTAGATCGTCACGGTGACCGTCTGCGTGGCAGAGCCGTCGGCGGAGGTAACCGTGAAGGTCTCCGTCAGCGACTTGTTCGCGCCGAGCTCCTGGATCGCCTTCTGGTCGTTGTCGGCCGTGTAGGTCCAGTTGCCGTTGCTGTCGATGCTGAAGCTGCCGTAGCTGCCCTTGGTGTTGGTCTGGGCCTTGAACTGGCTCTCGCCGGTGTCGCGATCGCTGATATCGAGGTCACCCTTCGCGACAAGCGTGTGCTGGCCGCTGACCTTGAAGTCTTCCTGGACCCAGCCGGTCTTGTCGCCGGAGATCACAGGTACGTCGTTGGTGCCCTTGATCGTGACGGTAATCGTCTGGCTGGCGGTGCCGTCAGCCGACGTGACTTTGAACGTTTCGGTCAGCGTGTCTTTCGCGCCAAGCTGCTGGATCGCCGTCTGACCGTTGTTGGCCGTGTAGGTCCAGTTGCCGTTGCTGTCGATGCTGAAGCTGCCGTAGACGCCCTTCGTGTTCGTCTGCGCCTTGAACTGGCTCTCGCCGGCATCGACATCGACAATGTTCAGGATGCCCTTCGTAACGAGCGTGTTCTGGCCGCTGACGTTGACGTCTTCCTGAACCGAACCCGTCGTCGCACCGGAGATCACAGGCACGTCGTTGGTGCCGACGATCGTCACCGTGATGGTCTGCGTGGCAGAGCCGTCAGCGGAGGTGACCTTGAACGTCTCGGTCAGCGTGTCATACGCGCCAAGCTGCTGGATCGCCTTCTGGTCGTTGTTGGCGGTGTAGGTCCAGTTGCCGTTGCTGTCGATGCTGAAAGTGCCGTAGCTGCCCTTCGTGTTCGTCTGCGTCTGGAACTGGCTTTCGCCGGTATCGCGATCGAAGATATCGAGGTCGCCCTTGGCAACGAGCGTGTTCTGGCCGCTGACCTTGACGTCTTCCTGGACCCAACCCCACTTGTCGCCGGAGATAAAGGGTACGTCGTTGGTACCATAGATAGTCACGGTGATCGTCTGCGAGGCGGAACCGTCGGCCGACGTGACCTTGAACGTCTCGGTCAGCGTATCGTTCGCGCCGAGCTGCTGGATTGCATCCTGGTCGTTGTTGGCCGTGTAGGTCCACTTGCCGTTGCTGTCGATGCTGAAGCTGCCGTAGCTGCCCTTGGTGTTCGACTGCGCCTGGAACTGGCTCTCACCAGTGTCGCGATCGTTGATATCGAGATCGCCCTTGGCAACAAGCGTATGCTGAAAGAAGCCGACGTTGTCTTCCTTGACCCAGCCGGTCTTGTCGCCGAAGATGGAAGGTACGTCATTGGTGCCGTTGATCGTGACGGTGATCGTCTGCGTGGCGGAGCCGTCTGCGGACGTGACCTTGAACGTCTCGGTCAGCGACTTGTCCGCGCCGAGCCTCTGGATCGCATCGAGGTCGTTGTTGGCCGTGTAGGTCCAGTTTCCGTTGCTATCGATGCTGAAGCTGCCGTAGCTGCCCTTCGTGTTCGTCTGCGCCTTGAACTGGCTTTCGCCGGTATCAACGTCGGCGATGCCCAGAGCACCGGTCGCGACAAGCGTGTGCTGGGCGCTGACATTGACGTCTTCCTGGACTGAGCCCGTCGTGGTGCCCGAAATCACAGGCACGTCGTTGGTGCCGTTGATCGTGACGGTAATCACCTGCGTGGCAGTGCCGTCGGCGGAGGTAACGGTGAAGGTCTCGGTGAGCGACTTGTTCGCACCAAGCTGCTGGATCGCATCCTGGTCATTGTCGGCCGTGTAGGTCCAGTTGCCCTTGCTGTCGATGCTGAAGGTGCCGTAGGCTCCCTTCGTGTTCGACTGTACCTGGAACTGGCTCTCGCCGGCATCGACATCGACGATGGTCAGAGCACCGCCTGTGTTCAGCGTGTGCTGCTGAACGTTGACCTTCATGTCTTCCGTTACAGAGCCTGTCGCGGTGCCCGAAATCACAGGCACGTCGTTGGTGCCAGTGACCGTCACCGTGATCGTCTGCGAGGCAGTGCCGTCGGCGGATTTGACCGTCAGGGTTTCCTGAACGACGTCCGTCCCGCCCAGTGACTGAGCAAGAGCATTGTTCAGCGTGTAGGTCCACTGGCCGCTGGTGGTATCGAAGGTAAACTTGCCGTAGGCGCCATCGAGCGAAGACGGGCTCTGGAAGTGCGCCTCGCCGTGATCGACGTCCGTTACCGACAGCGTGCCGCTTGCCTGCTGAACGCCATCCTCGACAACGGCCCCTGCAGCGTCGCCGCTGATCGAAGCGACGTCGTTGGCGCCGATGATCTGGATCTGGTAGACGGTCGTCGTGCTGTCGCCATCGCTGTCGGTGACCGTCACCGGAATGGTGACCGTCGCGATTTCGCCTGCATTCAGCGATTCGAACGATCCCTGATTGATGATGATCGCGCCCGCCTCACTATCGTAGTGATAAAGCTTCGGATCCAGTGTGAGCGCGATGCCGCCGGCGGTCGCCACCGTCGCGGAACCCAGGGTCACGCTGCCCGCGCCGTCGGCACCGAAGAAGAAGTCGCTACCTTCGGTGAAATGGAAGGAGAATTGTTCGCTGTCTTCGACAGCCGTGGCGGTAAAGACCGGCACGTCACTGGCGCCCGTCTGGGTCAGGCTGACGTTTGCGAGGTAGGTGCCGGTGTTATCAATGGCATGGCCGTTGGCATCGCTGCCGATTTCCTTGAAGGTCAGCGTGTCGACACCGCCCGACGACGTCAGGCCGGTGATCGTGATCTTGTCCATCACCTGACCGTCATCCGGCGAGTAGGTGCCGACGAGCGTGCCATTCCAATAGACTTGGAGACCTGCAGAATTCGGCTCCGGCGAACCGATTTCGAACGTCAGGGTCAGCTGCTGACCCTTCGTCAGGCCACTGATGTCCTGCGAGATGGTGGTCTCGCCCGGCGAGGCGCCGAGATCGACCATCGGGTTCCCGTTCGTGGAGGAGATGCCGCGATAGCCACTCTCGACGCGCTCCAGCTGAACCGGGTCGTTCGTACCTTCGATGTGCCAGCCGATACCGCCCGTTGCCGAGCCGCCCTGCGGGCCGCCCCAGTCGGAATGCTGCGTCCAGCTGGTGTCGCCCCCGGAGAAGTCGCCGTTGGACAGCAGGTTTACGGCCTGCGGTGTGGCATCGATCGTCGGCGTGTCATCGTTGACGATGACGGTGAACGAACCGGTGACGGTGTCGCCGTCGGCATCGCTCGCGGCAAAATTGAAGGTCAGATCGACCTGCTCGCCATTCGATTCGCCGATGTGATCGATGCTTTGCAGAAGCGTGAAGGTATAAGAACCGGTGGTGGCGTGCGGGTCGAGGGTCACGATGAAAACTTCGACGTCGCCGGCAGAGGCTGTCAGCGTGTGACCGTCTTCGGAGATCTCGTATGTGAGAGCTACGCCGTGATGCGTCAGGCCACTCAGCTGCTCCTGGATATCACCGAACTTCAAATCGCGGTGTTCGCCGTTGTCAGCGCCCCAATCGACGCCAAGGCCGGAGGTCGTGCTCGCGCCGCCCTCATTGTGAATCGCGGCTTCGTTCACAGACGACGGGCCAACGCCTTCGCCGAGGCTCGGGCCATCGTCGAGAATATCGATCGAGCCGGTGCCGGTTACCTTGTCGCCGTTTCTGTCCGTGACCGTGTAGCTGAACTGCAGGCGCAGCGCGTCGTCCGCGCCGATATCGCCCTTGTCGGGGTGATCGAGCGGCGCCGACTGGGTAAAGGTGAATGCGCCGGTCTTTGGATCGGTAACCGTGAGAACGAAGACCTGCACGCCATCGGCGGTGCCGGTGATCGTCAGGCCGTTTACGGTGATGACGACCTTATGACCGTCCGAGGTCAGATCGAGGTGCGTGCCGTTCTTCGTTCCCTCGACCATGTCGAGCGAGTCAGCGAACTTGATGCTGGTGATGACGCCGCGATCGGAGCCACCGTCGAAGCCAAATTTGCCGTTGACGGTCTGTTTTTCGAATCCGCCTTCGCTTCCTTCGGCTTCAGTAACCGTCAGCAGCGTGGTCGAGGTGATGTGCGGCACGCCGTTGAACAGCGGGCGAATTCCACCAGGCGTGTTGTCGGGCTGCTGCGTGTCGGCAAGAAGGCGCGCCATATCGATCGGCGTGCGGGCGCCCGGGTTAATGCCGTCCTGGAACTGCGCGCCGGAGCTCGATGGCGAGGAGCTGGCGGAGTAGGAACCATCCGGACCGGCCGCAACGTTGATCTTGCTCTGCTCGAGCGCCGCGATCACCGCCTGCTGGGGCAGCTCGACTTCGCCAAGCAGGAAGGTCGGAACGTGGAGCGCACCGTTGACGATGACGATTTCGGTGCCGTCAGCCTGAACGAGAACGAGGTTGTGTCCTTCGACCCGGATATCGTCGATCGACGCGCCGGCCGGCAGGTGGGCAATGTTGTTCTGATCCGGAACCACCTCGGTGGCATGTGCGGCGGCTTGAGCCTCGGGAGCTGCCGGAACACGATCCGTCTTGCCTGCCTGCTGACCGTCGTCTGCCTGCGCGACCTCTACGCCTTGAGCGGCGGAAGTCTGAAGCGCTGCATCGTCATGAATACCGGACATGACCTCGTTCGAGACATGTTCACCGTCAACTGCCGAAATGCGCTGATCTTCGATAGACATACAAAATACCCCAAAGTGAAACTGGGGCCAATCAATTACGCCGGTGTTTTAAATGCAATATGCCCGAAACCCCGCCGATATAGCCGGTTATGCACCCACCCAAAAATATTCAGGAACGGTTAACCGTATTGGCAACCAAACCACCAAAAACAACGCTAAAATTCTAATAAAATGAATGCAATACGGCTTTCTCGCCCGTTTGAACGAGAAGTTGCGCGAGGGCGATTCGCCCCTGTTTTTGCAACGAATAGATGGGGAAAAGGCAATCCGCATCGATGCGCAATGCCGGTCGATGCAGTGAGTCGGGACGCCTCGGTCGGCGTCCCTCAACCGTTAACGAGTGCGCCGGGTCGGGTGCTAGCGTTTCGGAGCCACGAGACAGAAAAACGCGCCCTGCGGGTCCGATGCCTGAATGATCCAGCTGCCGCCGGGCACCTCCATGGGGCCGTTCAGCACGGTGCCGCCACCGGCCTTGACGCGATCGATCGCGGAATCGATGGCCGGAACGTTGAAATAATAACACCAGGCCGGCATCGGCACCGTCGGTGGCTTCGTCATGATGCCGCCGGTCTGCGTGCCATGTTCGGCGAAGATGTGATAGACACCCATGGCGCCCATGTCGAAGTCGTGGTCCTTGGTCCAGCCGAACAGCTTCGAATAGAACGCGAAGGCTTCTTCGCCGTTGCCGGCATAAAGCTCGTGCCAACCGACTTGGCCTGGGGAACCCATTGGCGCTTCCGGCGGCGGGTTGTCCATCGGCGCAGGCGTCATGATGCAGATGACCGCGCCATGCGGATCGGCCACCACCGCGAAACGGCCAACGGTCGGAATGTCTTCCGGGGGCCGGCGCACGGAGCCGCCGTTGGCCGCGAAATCCTTTGCCGACTGGTCAACGTCATCGACCGCGACGTAACCGGTCCAGTTCGGCGGAATGCCCTTGCCTTCCAGCTCGGCGGGAAACTCCATGAGCCCAGCCACGCCGACACCGTTTGCCTCGAAGATCGTATACGGCGGCATACCCGGTACGCTCATTTGCGTTGTCGTCCAGCCGACGACCTTGCCGTAGAAATCCACGGCGGCACCTGTGTCCGGTGTCATCAATTCACACCAGATGAACTTTCCATGCGTTGCGGACATCGTGATCTCCCTTTCACGCCCATGCGTTTAGTTCTCGATCAGTCTGGGGCAGCCGGTGGCCGGCCGCCCATTCCTGCCAAATGCGCCACGGCGCTGAAATGGCAAGTCGGCAACATCGTCACATCACTCAGTGGCAGTGCGATGACGCCTGTTGCGCCGGCGCGTACTCGTCGTGGCGCTTGATGAAGTCCATTGTCCCCTCCTCGTTGCGGCCTTTGGGCGCGCGGTCGAGGATCATCAACGTGCCGACCATGTCCTCCAAGCCGCGCGCGTAGCTCGAATAGGTGTGGAACACCTCGCCCTTCTCGTTCTTGTAGAAGGCGCTCATGCCGGGCAGCTCATCGTTGGCATTGGCCGGCTCGATGGCCGTAAAATTGTAGACGACCTTGTCCCTGGCGAGATCCTCGGGCGTGAACGAGACGTGATAGTCATAATTGAAGTCGGAACCGAAGGACGACGCCCAGGGGAATTTCCAGCCCATCCGCTTCTTGTAGGCTTCAATCCGCTCGAGAGGTGCGCGCGACACGGCAACCCAGGTGACGTCGTGATTGTTGAGATGCGGCAGCGTGCCGTCCACGTGATCAGAAAGGAAGGAACAGCCGGGACAGCCTGCCTTCCATTCCGGCCCGAGCATGAAATGGTAGACCAGCAGCTGGCTGCGACCATCGAACAGGTCAGACAGGCTTTTCCTGCCCATCGGGGTATCGAAGGCGTAGTCCTTGTCGACCTTCACCCAGGGCAAAGCCATGCGCTCGGCGTTGACCTTGTCTCTGAGGTGGGTTGCTTCCTTCTCCTTGAGAAGCAACGCCCGGCGGGCTTCGAGCCATTCTTCACGGGAAACGACCTGGTTCTGCATCGCTTGCGCCCTCCTCCGGCGCGACCGGGATGGTCCATTCTCCTTTTCCTTGACTATATATATTGATATCAATAGAAATTTAGCATGTCAAACGCGGTCGAGATTCCCTTTGCAACCACCCTTCTGGTACGCGACACCTGCCTGTGCCTGCATGCCCAGCGGGCAGCACGGGCGCTGGCGCGCCTGTTCGATGAGGCGTTGCGGCCCGTCGGCCTGACCAATGGCCAGTTCTCGCTGATGATGTCGCTCAACCGGCCAGAACCGCCACCGATGGGGCCGGTCGCCAAGCTGCTCGCCATGGACCAGACGACACTTACCGCTGCCCTGAAGCCGCTGCAGCGCAAGGGTTGGGTCGACATCAAGACCAATCCAAGAGATCGGCGCGGACGGCTTCTCAGCCTGACGGCGCAGGGCAAGGCCGTGCTGGCTGCGGCCGTACCGATCTGGGAGAGCACCCACAAGGCGCTCGAAGACGCCCTGCCCGACGGCAACGGCCACAGGCTGCGGCAGGATCTGCTGGCCCTTGCCTAGAGTTTCCTAGCCGGACACGATGCGCGGATCGTCTGCAAAATCCGCGCGTGCGAAGCCGATCCTGATCTTCGGGAAATCGCACAGCGCCTGCACACCGGCCGCCGACAGCCTGATGCGCCAGGTCTGCCGCTCGACCGGTTCGCGCGCGGCAAAGGCGGTAGCGGTCAGCAGCGCGATGTTCCGGCCGCGTTGCGGATCCCGGACGGATTCATAGAGAATTGCCTGGCAGCCCACCTCGCGCGCGGCGTCAGCCAGTGACTGGCAGGGCTCATAGCGCAGGCGGTCGGTCCAGACGGCGCGGTCCTGGTCCAGCGGCGGGAGGGTCAGGTCGAGAGCCGCGCCCGCTTCGATCGACGCGGCAAAGGCGGTGTATTCGGCAGCATTGGCGGGAAGCGGCGTCGCCGGTGAATCGGCAAAGAACAACAGGCGATAAAATGCCATCTCGGCCAGCGCCGTTTCGACCTTCTCCGAGGCGTAGAAGACGCCGAGAGTGCGCCCTGCCCGGCGAAAGCGCGAACCGTGCGGATAGACGGCGCCGTAGCGGAAGGGGGTGGCCAGCAGGTAGTCGAGCCCGATGCATTCGGGCGGCAGCGCCGGCTTGCTTTCCTCAAGGAGCGTTTCGAGGAGCGCCTGTTCTTCGAGCGTATCGACGATCTTCAACGTCGAGATCTGGTGCTGCGCCTCCACCAGCCGCCAGAAACGCCCGGAAACGGCGCGCAGCTCAGACGATAGCGCGGCGGGCGTCCAGATAGGCAATGACATCGGTCAATCCTGAGATACTGACGATCTTTTCGAGCGGCGTGGCGCCAAAGGCCGTGTTTGCGTTTCGCAGCCATTGCCGGGCCACGGCTTCGTCGCCGCCGACGATCGCATCGAGCGAGCGGAAGAGGCGAACGAGAAGAATGGCGAGTTCGAAGGATTTGGAACCGCGATCGAGAAGGTAATCCTGCCGCTTCATGCGCGAGACTGTCGCTTCGGACAGACCGAGAACCGCGGACAGCGTACGGGCGCTGATACCGAGACGATCGGCAGCATTGACGGCCGCCTTGGTAATGACGGCGGCCTCCGAGGGGCGCGCACCGGCGCTCTGATTTGCAACGACCATAACCACATCCTTTCACTGGAAAGAATATAGAGATTTTATTTCACATGAAAAGAGCGCCACGCATCTGCGCAGCGCTCTTTTTGTTCAGCCTCTGGGATTGGGTCTCAGGCGACGGTGACCGGAACTTCGGTCGATGTGCGCATGGCGTGGCTATAGGGGCAGACGATGTGGGCGGCCGCGGCGAGCTTTTCGGCGGTCGGCTTGTCGAGGCCAGGAATGTTGACGGTCAGGGCAACCTCGATGCCAAAGCCGCCGCCATCTTCGCGCGGGCCGATGCCGACGGTGGCGCTGACGGTGGTGTCTTCAGGAATCTTGACCTTTTCCTTGGCGGCGACAAATTTCAGCGCACCGAGGAAACATGCCGAGTAACCGGCTGCAAAGAGTTGTTCGGGGTTGGTGCCGGTCGCGCCGTCACCGCCGAGTTCCTTCGGAACCGTCAGCGTGACATCGAGAACGCCGTTTTCGGAAACGGCGCGGCCTGCGCGGCCACCGGTGGCGGAAGCTTTGGTCGTGTAGAGGATAGGCATGTCAGTCTCCTTTGCGTTGGGGTTGGATTTTGTATAATGCACAATTAAATTGTGCGCAAGTTAATTTTGCAAATTGCATTCAGAAACCGAAAGGCGGAGAATGCAGGTGTAAGGAATGACGGCAATGAAAACGCAGACGGCTAAGACAATGGAAATTCCCGAAGAGGAAAAACGGCTCGAGCGGCAGCTCTGCTTCGCGGTCTATTCGACAGCGCACGCCTTCACGCGCGCCTACAAGCCGATCCTCGACAAGGTCGGCCTCACCTACCCTCAATATCTGGTGATGCTGGTCCTTTGGGAGAAATCGGAGCTGCCGGTCAAGATCATCGGCGAGCAACTGGATCTCGATTCAGGCACGCTCTCGCCCCTGCTGAAACGTCTCGAGCAGAACGGTCTCATTACACGGACGCGCGATCCGAAGGACGAACGGCAGGTCATCGTCTCGCTGACCGCCAAGGGCGATGCGATGAGAGGCGACGTCGACACCATCATGGCCTCAATCGGCCAGGCGGCAGGCTGCACGCTCGATGAGATGGTGACGATCCGCGAAATGCTGCAGGGCCTGCGGGCAAACCTCACCTCGGCGGTGTAGGTGAGCCCTCGTCATGCGCGTTGCCTGCCTCAGCCGACCTCGCGGAGCGCCTTCATCATCTCGCGCAGCCCCCGGCTCAGATGCTTGTCGCGGCGGATGACCATGCCGAGCTTGCGCACGAGCGGCGGATTGACCGGTGAAATTTCGAGGAAACCGGCACGGTCCCGCTTCAGGGCCATGGCAGGCAGGATCGACCAGCCAAGCCCCGCCGCCACCAGCTCCTTGATCGCCTCGACACTGCCGAACTCCATGGCGGGCCGCGCCACGAGACCGGCGGAGCCCATCCATTCATCGATGCTCCGCCGCGTATTGCCTCCGTCATAGAGCAACAGCATCTGCTCGTTGACGAAGGACGCATCCGGCCCACCCTCGGGAAACGATGAACCATGCGACGCGACCGCCAGAAGCTCGTCATCGCAGAACTCCTCGATCTCAAACGATCGTCCTGCAGCCGGCAGCGTCACCACCGCGAGATCGAGGGTATTCGCTTCCAGATCGCGCAGGACTTCGTCGGTATTGCCGATGCGGACAATGATCTCCAATCCAGGCATTCGGGCCTTGGCCATCTTGATTGCCATGGGCAGCAGATGGGCCGAGGCGGTTCCGCCGCTGCCGATGCGCACGCGGCCGGCCTGGCCGCTCTTGTGCGGTGTCATGGCCTCCTCCGCGGAAGCCAGTTCCTGCATGATCCGCCGCGCGTAAACCAGGAAATCCATGCCTGCCACAGTCGGCTGCGCACGTCTGCCGACCCGCTCGATCAGGCGGACGCCGAGCCGCTGCTCCAGCAGTTTGATCTGGAGGCTCACGGCAGGCTGCGTTACGCCAGCCTTGTCGGCGGCTGCCGTGAAGCTTCCCAGATCGGCGACATGGATAAAGGTCTGAAGCTGGTCGAAGCCGAATGCCATGCAAATTTTCCCTTATGCTTTGCATAAGATCCATAAGCTTCATTAAGGCAGACTTCCAGCGCATTGTCGGGAAAAGGCAATGGAGACTGAAGACATGACAATGGAAACGGCAGCCGACGGGCGGGACGCGAGCCGGATCGAAATGCTCCTGAAGAGCATCCGCCGGGCGCTCAAGATGATTGCGAACAGCACCGAGAAACGCCGCAGCCGCGCCATGCTCTCGGAACTCACGCGCGACCAGCTGGACGATATCGGCCTCTCCCCTTCGGAAGCCAGGAAGGAAGCTGCGAAGTCTGCCTTCTGGGGATGACGCAGCGTTGCGCTATGGATCACGGAAGGCGAACACTGGCTGAAGCCGGGTCGACTACTCGGCCCATTCGGGATCCGTGGTAAAGGCGATCGTCAGCCAGCGATCGCTGCTCTCGCCTCCGATCGCCTCGCCGATCTCGTCACGAATATGGTCCCACTCCTCCAGGCTCTTGGCGGGCCAGTTCTGCGGCGCGATGAAGTAGAGCTCCACCTGTATCGCCCGCCCTACCTTCGCGACGTAGGCACGGTAGGAGAGAAACCCCAACCTCGACACCACGTCGCCGGCGACCTGATCGACATGCGCCTTGAGATCGGCGGGAGCGATCAGCAGCACGTCCGCCAGCGCCTGCCGCATGGTTCCGATCGGCATCGGAATGATGGCGAGGCTGACGATCGCCAGTGCCACGGGATCGATATAGGGAGACAGCCATTCATGCCCGGCCTGATCGGCGGCATAGCCGATCAAAAAGGCCAGCAGGAGTGCTGCGGTAATTCCACCCGACATGATCCACGACTGAACATCGAGGGCCACGAAGTCCGACTGCAGCCGGCGATTTGCACGCCTTCCGAAAGCCGCCATCGCCACGCAGGCGACAAGGGTGACGACCGCATAGACAATGGCAAAACCGAATTCGAGATGATGCCCACCGTTCAATATGCTGATGATCGCATTGATCAGTGCATAGATCGCGACAGCAAAAAGCAGCGTGCCCTGCATGCCGAGGACCATCGGTTCGAGATGCCAGAAGCCCATTGTGAAGCGGTTGCCGAGCCGCTTGGATAGCGCGTCGTTCTGGGCCGATTTCGCGATCAGCGAGGAAACGGACAGTGCCAGTACAGTCATTCCGGCATCGGCCAGCGCATAGACGCCGTCGAACGTTATCGACGACGATCGCGACAGGATGCCGAAGGCGATCCCGAAACCCGCCACCAGCACGGTCGCAATGATGGAGACCCGAAGGACACCCTGCTCGTTCTGCATTTCATTCCCCGATTCCGCAGGATTTCATTTCACCCGGGAAAACCCGCGGCTTCCAGCTTCTGCCGCAAACCTTGCCGGAAGGATGCGGTGCGGGCTTGCAGCAACTGGTCGAGATATCGACCGTTGAGCAGCAGCGTGTTTGCCCGGACATGCGCCACGTCGCGTCGCGCCATCGCCGCACTGTCCAGTGCCTGATAGCACGCCCCTCTCAGCAGGCGTCCCCAGTTATATTCGGGTAGCACCGTCAGGAGCCGGTCAAGGCAGGTGATCGCATCCTCGTAGTTGCCGGAAGTATAGTAAGTATCAGCCCGAAACAAGAAGACCGGATGATAGTCCGGGCTGACCTGATCGGCCTGGTCAAACGCCAGATGCGCCTCGTCGATTGCGCCGGAAAAAGTCAGGCCGATGCCAAGCCATGTGTGAAATTCCGCATCGTTGGGATTGAGGGCCACCGCCCTCTTCAGCGCATCGAGACCGGCACGGGCGTTTCCGAGGTAGGTTTCGGCAAGGCCAAAGGCGCTCAGCAGGTAAGGTTCATGGTCGTCCAGCGCCAAGCCTGCCAGCACGATTTCGTGCGCCTCCCTGAAACCGCGATCAGGATCGTCGAGCCAACCGTTGAAGCAGGAATGGAAATTTATCCAGGCAAGGCTTTCGCGCACGAGGACATGGTTGGGATCGATCGCCAGAAGGCGTTCGCAGAGCCGTCGGGCGCGGATCATGCCTTTCAACGTCGGCCGCTCGACGTGGTGGAAAACCTGCAGGTAGAGCTTCTCGGTGCCGATGCCGCCCTCCGGCTCCATGGCCGAACTGGCCGCCGCGTGTCGCATCAGGATGTGATAGAGATTGCCGCTGATCTTGCGCACGAGCCGGTCCTGGCCGGCTGCAGACTCCAGATTCTCCCCAGCGTATTTGCGGCTCCATATCTGCGTGCCGCTTTGCACGGAGATCAACTGCGCCAGCGCCCATCCCGTCTCGCCCTGCCCCTGAACCGCGGTCTCCAAGACATAGTCGGCGCCGACCCGCTGGCCGATATCCTCGACCGTCTCGTGGCGGGCGTCCAGCGCCAGCATGGTCGCGGCGGCAATCACCGAAAGCGGAGAAAACAGGCCGAGTTCGCCGATCAGCTTGCGGGTCAATGTCTCGGCGGTGAGGTTGTCATCGCCATCATGCGACAGGCTTCTGATGGGTAGGATCGCAATCCGCGGTTTGCCGTTGGCCACCTCGGGCGGCACCGGTCGTGGCTCGCGAATTCGATCGATCAGATGCTGTGTTTCCTGATCCGGCGCGACACCGAGATTGGCATCCAGCAGAGCCTTCAGGCTCTCATAGTGCTTGATGGCGCGGGCGCGCTCACCGCGCTTCTGATGGAAGCGCAGGATCGTCCGATGGGACGGCTCATGATAGGGATCGCGCCGCAGAAGGCATCGCGCGGCAAGACATGCCTGCTCGACGTCACCGGCCTTCTCCAGCTTGTCCGCGAGGCCCGTCAGGCAATCGACCAGCAGGTTGTGGTGCCGGCTCCGCTCGATCACGAGCCACGCCTCCAGTGTTTCGTCGTGGAACACCAACCCCTCCAGAAACTCTCCATCGAACGCGTCGAGCGCTGACGGCAGACGTCCGGCGCCGGCGCTTTCGACGAGCGTGTGGATGTCGGTCGCAACAGCATCGCGCCTTGCCCAGCCCGATGCACTGTCGAAAACAAAGGGCGGAACGCCATGGCCATCGACGGCATGGCGGATGGTGAAGAATGCCTGGCGAAGGCTGTTGCGGGCATGTTCCTCCGTGCGCTCGGCCCACAGCAGACCTGCCAGCTTCGAGCGCGAAATCGGCTTCCCGTTCGAGAGCGCGAGCATCGCGATCAGCGCTTGATGCTTGCGCGACGCGATCACGATATTCTCGCCCATGGGGGAGAGAAGCTGGAATTGACCATGCAGGCGCAGCGTGAACCGCATCGCTTCCCCGTGCAATCTCTAATTTAGCATTTACTATAACGCTCATATAACAGCAGGAAAGCGAGCCCTTGTCATAGTGATTTTCAGCGGGGTGTGACGACGGGAGGGATGCGGATGTTCAGGAAGCTGATCTGGCCGGCTGCGGCATTGTTTTTCACGATGGCCGCGTCGCAATCCTCGGCCTGCGCCGACATCGCTCTGGTGCTTGCCGTCGACGGATCCGGCAGCATCACGGATGAGGAATATGCGTTCCAGAAATCCGCCATTGCCGACGCCTTCCGGGATGATGGCGTGCTCAAGGCATTGAAAGACGCCGGGTCTGTCCGCGTGTCGGCGGTCTTCTGGGGGGATGGGGAGTTCTCGACCCAGAAACTTGACTGGTTCTCGATCACCGACGGTGTCGGTGCAGAGCCATTCGCCCTCGCCATCGAGGCCAACCACCGCACGGTGTTCGGCAATACGGACATCGGCAATGGCATCTGGTCGGCGCTCGACCTGTTGTCCGATCCCAGCTTCTGCGCCATCAAGACAATCATCAATGTCTCGGGTGACGGCAAGGAAACCGTCGCGCCGAAACGCAGAAAGACGCCATCGCTTTATGACGCGCGTCAGCGGGCGACAGCGATGGGGACGATCGTCAACGGCTTGGTGATTTCCGACGAGGAGCCTGACCTTCGCGGCTATTACGAAAAGCGGGTGATCCTGGGCGATGACGCTTTCGTCATGGAGGTCAGAAGTCTTGCGGATTATGCCGAGGCAATCCGGCGGAAGCTGATGCGGGAGCTGTCGCCATCCACCGAGGTCCAGGTTGCCCAGCACCCGTGATGGACGCCCCTCCCCGTATCCGGGAAGAGGCCATTTCAAAGACTACTGCTTCACCACGATCGGCGCCTTGTTCGGCACGCGGTCGTAAAGATCGATGATGTCCTGGTTCAGCAGGCGCACGCAGCCGGACGATACGGCCTTGCCGATCGAACGCCAGTCGGGATTGCCGTGCAGGCGGTAGAGCGTGTCTTCCCCACCGGAGAAGATGTAGAGCGCGCGGGCGCCGAGCGGGTTTTTCAGGCCCGGTTCCATGCCGCCGTTCTCGATCGAGTATTTGACGAGCTCCGGCTGGCGCGCAACCATCTCGTTCGGTGGCTTCCAGCGCGGCCACCTCTGGCGCCACTGGATGACGCCGGAGCCCTGCCAGGCAAAGCCCTCGCGACCGATACCGACACCATAGCGCATGGCCGTGCCGCCGGGCTGCACGAGATAGAGGAAGCGCGAAGGCGTATCGACAACGATGGTGCCAGGTGCTTCGCCGGTCGGATCGATCACCTGCTGGCGATAGAAGCGCGGATCGATCTGCTGATAGGGAACAGCGGGAATCAAGAAGCCGCCGTCCTCGATGGGACCGTACATGACGGCCAGTTCGGCGTCGGTGGGTGCCGGTGTCGTCTGGAAGGCGCGAACCGGATTGGGGAAGGAGATCGGCTGGCCGATCGGCCCGCTGCTGCCCGAAGAAGAGGCGCAGCCTGCCAGCGCCGACGCCGCGGTCAGGGCCGAAAGGGACAGGAAGCTGCGACGGGAGATAGTTTTTTCAAAGCTCATAACGCGGGTCTGGTTTCCTTTAGCGCGGGAACGACGAACGCCGTTCCCTGGAGGGTTGTTCAACGCCGGTGACGACAGAATTGAAATTATCCCGTTGTACTGAATAAACCATAACCTCACGAAGACGTGTCCGCTGTTCAGCGAACGTTCTCACGTCCCCTGTGGCACGGCTACATCACAACGATCTCCGCCTTGGCCGGAACCCGATCGTAAAGGTCTACCACATCCTGATTGAGCATGCGCACGCAACCCGACGACGTCGACTTTCCGACCGATTGCCAGTCCGGTGTTCCGTGGATGCGGTAGAGCGTATCCTGGCCACCCTTGAAGATATAGAGAGCCCGCGCGCCGAGCGGATTTCCGAGGCCGGGGTTCATGCCGCCGTTGGCAGCAGAGAAGGAGCGGATATCGGGCTGACGCTCGACCATTTCATCAGGCGGCGTCCAGCGCGGCCATTTCGCCTTCCACTGAATGACGCCACGTCCCGACCATGCATAGCCTTCGCGGCCGAGGCCGACACCGTAGCGCATTGCCTTGCCGTTGGGCTCGATGAAATAGAGGTGTTTGGTGCGGGTATCGACGACGATCGTACCAGGCTTTTCCTTGGTCGGATAATCGACCTCCTGCCGCAGATATTGCGGATCGATGCGGCTGATCGGAATAGCCGGCAGGGTGAAGTCGGTGTCGCGTACTTGGCCGTAAAGGGCGGCGTTGACGGGGTTGCTCACCGGCAGGCCGTAGGTCCTGCTCGTGTTCGCACCCGGGATGCCATAGGTCTGGTTATAGATCGTTGCCGGGACGCCGGGGCGCTGCGGCACCGGCGCATCGATCGGCTTGACGCGCATGGGATCGACACCGGGCGGCTGATAGAAGACCGGCGAGGTCTCCTGCACGAAACGGGCGGGATCGGTGGCGCCGGTATCCGGAATAAGGATGTTGCAGCCGCTCAGGCACAGAGCTGCGACAGCAAGCCCGGCAATGGACGACACCCGGCTGAGACCATTCATAAAACCACCCTCATCGATGACAGCGACACGTATAGCTGGCGCGAGAATGGCAAACGCGGCTGGCGCGAAGCTGGTGGCATGGCTGCATCGCCACCAGCCGAGACGACTACGCGGCGACGCCGTGGAAGAAGCGGATGCTTTGCGCGATCTCGGCCGGCAGCGCCGAGGTGTGGTTGCCCGTCACCGTATCCGTTTCGATCCGCACGCCTGCGCTACGCGCGCGACTGGCGAGCAGCCCCGCGCGGTCGTTGAAATGCGACTCATCGGTGCCATGGACGACGCGGACCGGGCATTTGAAGCTCTGCGCGTAGCAAAGCGCGGTGCGCACCTCGAACTCGTGGCTGTTTTCATCGTCGAAGCGAATGTCCTGCGGGTAGCGATTGAAGAAGCGAAAGGCGTCGGGATTGCCCGATATCGGCGCGGCCGCCCGGAACTTCTCGGTGCTCATCGAGGCAAGCATCGTCAGCGTTCCGCCGATGCTGTGGCCCGCAATGAAAAGACGATTGGCGTCGACACCGGGAAGATGCGCCAGGCGGTCGGCGGCGGAGAGCACATCATCCACTTCGTCGTAGAAGCCGGAGAAATTGCCCATCTGCCCGTTTTCGCCGCGCATGGTCGGCATCATCACGACGTATCCAGCGTCGACATAGGGATCCATCAGGTTCCAGTGCCCACGCCCCATGGCGTTGCCGCCATGCAGGAAGAGAACGGCTGGCTTCGGCTTGCTCTCGCGCTTGTATTTCGAGACCCAGGCGATCAATTCGAGTTCGCCGCCATAGCCGGAGCGATAGAAGATCTTGTCGGCACCGACAGGCGCATCGAGCGGCTCGTACTTGTCGGGAGCCGGGCCTTTCTGCAGCAGCTTGGTGTGGAAATGCTTGCGGACCTTGGCGTAGTCGCGGGCAATCAGGCGAGGCTCGGCAGGTACATCGAACGCATCGGCCACGCGCGGCAGAACGAGCGCACCGGCCATGCCTGCAAGCAGCAGGCGGCGTTGGCGAAGAAAGGTCTTATCGTTGTCTTTTGTCATGTCGCTATTCCGTCTTTCCCCGCGTCCAACGGGAAAATTGCACCCGGCATGCAGCTTCGCCAACACACATTGTGTTGAGGATCGGTTGCCTGCGTCATTTTGCGTCAGGGAAAAACCGTCATTCCGATGTTGCATCGATCATCGCAATGAGGGTTTGGAGGCGATCCGCCTCGGCGGGAGGCTTGTCCTGTCGTAATCGGGAGATTCGCGGGAAGCGCATGGCCACGCCGGACTTGTGCCGATTCGAGCGATTGATGCCGTCGAAGGCCACCTCCACGACGAAACCGAAGTCCTTGTCGGCACGCACGGCGCGGACGGGACCAAAGCGCTCGGTGGTGTTGTTGCGGACGAACTTGTCGAGAATTTCGAGTTCGGCGTCGGTAAAGCCGAAATAGGCCTTGCCGACTGGAACCAGCTGTTCGCCGTCCGGCGTTTCGGTCCAGACCCCGAAGGTGAAATCAGAATAGTAGCTTGAGCGTTTGCCGTGGCCGCGCTGGGCATACATCAAGACGCAGTCGACGTTGTAGGGGTTGCGCTTCCATTTGAACCACGGCCCTTTCAATCGGCCCGCCTGATAGACGCTGTCGCGGCGCTTTATCATCACCCCTTCGATGACGGGATCGGGTGGCGAGGAGCGCAACCGGTCCAGCTCGTCCCACGAGGTGAAGTCCACCAGCGAAGAGAGGTCGAAGCGGTCGTGCGGCGCCACCTCGACGATCTCCGAAAGACGCTCGCGTCGTTCGAGATATGTGCGGCCCCGCACATCCTCGTCACCGTCGAACAGCAGGTCGTAGGCCCGGATAAAGGCCGGATAGTCTTCGAGCATCCTGCCCGCAACCGTCTTTCGGTTCAGGCGCTGCTGCAGGTCGGAAAATGTTCTCGTCGGGCTGTTCGAACGCGCCGTGCCGCCGACCAGTAACTCGCCATCCATGACGCCGTTGAAGGTGATCGCGTCGACGATATCGGGAAAGGCCGTCGTGATGTCGTCACCGGAGCGGGAATATATCTTGCGGGTTTCGCCCGAGCGTGACAGCTGCACGCGAATACCGTCCCACTTCCACTCGGCGGCATAGTCCGCTGGATCGAGATTGGCCAGATCCCCCTCTCCAACAGGATTTGCCAGCATCACGGAGTGAAAGATGGCAGGTGTCGCCAGCACAGGCTTGCCGCCGCGCCCCTCGAGCCAGGCAAAGAGATTTTCGTAGGGAGGCGCCAGGCCGTGCCACAGGGTTTCGATCTCCGTCACGTCCCTGCCACCGAGATCCGCCAGCGCCTGTTTTGCCAGGCGCGCCGATACCCCGATGCGCAGCGCACCGGTCGCGAGCTTGATAAAGGCGAAGCGCCCAGAAGGATCGAGGCGATCCAGCAAGTCGCGCACGAAGCTGCGAACCTCCGTACGACCGAGCGAGTTCATCTGAACGACGACATCGCCGAGGCGCGGCTGGCCAAGCGCCGAGCGCTCGATGTCCTTCTCGTTGTCCCAAACAAGCGAGATGGTCTCGGCAAGATCGCCGACATAGTCGTACGAGTAGCGAAAGAGCACCTCGTCCATCCGTTCCAGCACGAGCTCGCGCAGCATGGCCGGCTTGACGTTGCGCACCTCCAGCGTGCCGGCAATGGCAGCGAGACCGTAGCCACGATCGGGGTCAGGCGTATTCCTGAAATAATCGGCCAGCAGCTTGAGCTTGCCGTTGCGGCTCGGGGTCAGCACGAGGCGATCGAGGAGATCGGCGAAAGCCTTCATCGGCAGTCTCCCGCTGGCGATCGAGCGGCGACGTATTGCTGGAAAAGAGAGCTCACCACCATCAATCGCCCTCGTCCTCGTAGCCTACGAGGTGCAGCGGCTTGGCCTTGATGCCCTGCAGCTCGCACCAGCGCACCAGTGCTTCCTCGCGGCCGTGCGTGACCCAGACCTCCCCGGGGCGCAATTCCGATATGGTTTCTGTGAGTTCCGGCCAATCGCAATGATCGGAAATGACCAGCGGCAGCTCCACCCCCTGTTGCTTGGCACGCTGGCGCACCATCATCCAGCCAGAGGCGAAGGCCGGCAGCGGCTCGTTGAAACGCCTCGCCCAGCGGTCGGAGAAGGCCGACGACGGACCGACGACGATGGCGCCATTGAACATGGCCTTGTCGCTGGTTTCGATCGTGGCCGGCCGCAACTCGCCAAGGTCGATGCCCTGGCTGACATAGTAGTCGCAAAGCTTTTCCATGGCGCCGTGAATGTAGATCGGCTGGTCATAGCCGGTATCGCGCAACAGCCGTATCACCCTTTGCGCCTTGCCGAGCGCGTAGGCACCGATCAGATGCGTCCGCTCGGGAAACTGCCGTAGCGAGGCGTAGAGCTTGGCCATCTCACCGGCGGGATCCGGATGATGAAAGACCGGCAAGCCGAAGGTCGCTTCCGTGATGAAGACGTCGCAGGCGACCGGCTCATAGGCCGCGCAGGTCGGGTCTGGGCGGCGCTTGTAATCGCCCGAGACGACGATCCGCGTGCCGTCCTTCTCGATGGCGATCTGCGCGGAGCCAAGCACATGCCCCGCGGGATGGAAGCTCACGGTGACGCCATTCACCGTCATCACCTCGCCAAGGGCAGCCGCCTGCTCGCTTCCACAGAATCCATCGCCGTAGCGGATGCGCATGATATCGAGCGTCTGGCGCGTTGCGAGCACATTGGCATGGCCTGATCGTGCATGGTCCGAATGGCCGTGCGTGATCAATGCCCGCTCAACCGGACGTACGGGATCGACATAGAATTGTCCGGCGGGGCAATAAAGCCCCTCGGGTGCGGGATAAAGCAACGCATCAGGTCTCATCAGGCGTTAAGATAGCGGCAAACGCCGGAACGGCCAGCGCAATTCCTGCCGGTGTAAGACGGCACCGACTGCAGTGTCCCGACCGGGAGATCGCCGCTCACTCCTTGATTTACAAGTCGTTGCTTCACGCCGCCACGATGACCCGAAATGATACAGATGTCGCGGCATGCTTCCTGCATGACTATCCGCATGAACCAGCCTCTCTCGACACCGTCCCGCCGCGAACTCCTTCGTCTTGCTGCCCTTGCGGCCGCGGCGCTGTCGGCGCCTGCCGCCTTCGCGGCAGCCCAACAGGCTGACCTGCGCGGGTCGATTGATGCTATCCGCTACAAGACCCTGCCCGCCAGCGGCGACCGCAAGAGCACTAGCCTGCAAAAGATGATCGATGAAGCGTCGCAGTCGAACGTGCCGGTGTTCCTGCCGCCTGGCACCTACAAGGTCTCCAACCTGACACTGCCGGACAACACCCGCATCACCGGCGTCCCCGGAGCATCGCGGATCGTCTACACCGGCGACGGGCACCTGTTTTCGGCCGAGAACGTCAAGCGCATCGAACTCTCCAACATCGTGATCGATGGCCAGAACCGCTGGCTTGGCGACTATGCCGGCGCGCTGGTGCAATTCTCCGGCATCGACGAAGTGTTGATCGACAATTGCGAGATCATCGGCAGTCGCAAGCACGCGCTGCAGCTCGAGCGCTGCGGCGGGCGGATCGAGCGCAGCAGGATATCGGGCGCCGGGCAATCCGGGATCTATGCGGTCGAGTCCGCTGGGCTCTCCGTCACCGGCAATGAAGTCTTCGACTGCGGCAACGGCGGCATCCTCATTCACCGCTGGAAGAAGGCGGATGACGACAGCATCGTCAACAGCAACCGCGTCTACCGGATCCGGGCCAACGACGGCGGAACAGGGCAGAACGGCAACGGCATCAACATCTTCCGCGCCGACAACGTTGCGGTCACGAACAACCACGTCTCCGACTGCGCGTTCAGCGCTATCCGCGCCAACTCGGCCTCCAACATCCAGATCAATGGCAACCAGTGCTTGCGCTCCGGCGAGACGGCGCTCTACGTCGAGTTCGAATTCCAGGGCGCTGTCGTCTCGGGCAACATGATCGACGGCGCCGCCAATGGCATATCGATCGCCAACTTCGACAAGGGCGGCAGGCTCGCGAGCGTGACCGGCAACGTGGTGCGCAACCTCACCCTGAAAGGACCCTACGAACACGAGCTCGGCTTCGGTGTCGGAATTGCGGCGGAGGCCGACACGCTTATTTCGGGGAATGTCATCGAGAATACGCCGCGCTGGGGCATGCAACTCGGCTGGGGGCCTTACCTGCGCAATCTCGTCGTCAACGGCAACATCATCCGCAAGGCCGGGGTCGGCTGCGCGGTGTCGGTCGCAGACGGTGCGGGAACTGCCATCATCACCGACAACGTGTTTCAGGAAACGGCTGGCGGCGCAGTCATCGGCTTTGCCTGGGACAAGAAGATGTCCGACGAACTGGCGGAGAACGGACAGAACCCCTACCCGCAGCTCACCATCGAGCGCAATCGGATCTCGTGACCACGCATGCCTCATCAACGCGCCTCGCGTTGGCGGATGTATCAAAACCTTTCATTGATCAATCAGGGCGGGACACTTCCGCTGCGGCGATGTGGGTTCTAGTTTCCCTGCATATCAAGAAAGGGGATCTCTGACATGCTTACGATCTACGGCGTTTATCGTTCGCGCGCCTCGCGCGTCTACTGGATGGCAAATGAGCTTGGACTGGAGTTCAAGTCGGTGCCGGTGCTGCAGGCAAGGCGGATCGACAATCCGCTGGCCGCGGATGCACCAATCAACACGCTGTCACCCGAATTCGTGGCGATCAATCCGATGTCGATGATCCCGAGCATCAAGGATGGCGACCTCGTGATGCACGAGTCATTGGCCATCACTCTCTACCTCGCGCGCAAGCATGGCGGTGAGTTCGCTGGAAAAACCGTCGAGGAAGACGGTTTGCTGACGATGTGGACGCTGTGGGCGGCCACTGAGGTCGAGCCGCAAACGATCAAGATCGTTACGACCTATGACAACGAGAAGGAAAACACCGACGAGGGCAAGGCAACGATCGCTGTCTCGACCCGTTCGCTGAAGCGGCAGTTCGCGGTGCTGGAGAAGCACCTCGCGACCACGGACTACCTCGTCGGCAACCGCTTTACCGCCGCCGATCTGAACCTTGCCGAGGTGCTGCGTTATGCGCAAACCGAACAGGCGCTGTTTGCGGCCCATCCGAAGGTCGATGCCTGGATCAAGCGTTGCCAGGCCCGCCCGGCCTATATCGCCATGCAGGCGACGCGTTCGCAAGAGCCGATCTGATCAGGGAAAGAGCTTCAAGGTGCCGGTCATCTCCTCGCGGATCCAGGCCTTGAAGTCCCGCACCTTCTTGGGTTCGCGTGCGCCTTCGGCCGTGATGAAATAATGGCCGAAGCCGGTCTTGGCACGGATCGCGAAAGGCGCGACCAGCTGCCCCTGTTCAAGCGCATAGCCGGCAAGCGTCTGCCAGGCCAGCATGACGCCCTGCCCGGCGATCGCCGCATCCAGGCATAGCGATGCATCGTTGAAGACGTGGCGCGTTTCGAGCGTCGCGCCGGGCAACCCCGCTTCGCGCATCCAGACGTCCCAGCCAAACATCGCGTGTCCGTCGATGATGGCTGGCAAGACAAGGAGATCGGCCGGCTGGCTCAGCCTTGCGGCCATCGCCGGCGAGCAGACCGGAAAGACCTCCTGCGCCAGCAGCAGATCTGCATTCACGCCCGGCCAATGACCTTCTCCCACACGGATGCCGATATCGACGTCGCAAAGTGCCGGATCGACAAGCCGGGTGGTCGCGTCCATGCGCAAATTGATGTCGGGATGGCGTTCGGCGAAGCGGTCGAGCCTGTAAACCAGCCAGCGCGCCGCAAAAACCGGCGCCACCGAGATCGTCAGGATGCTGTCGTCCCTGCGCTGTACGGAGGCGACGGCCTGTGACAGGCGTTGAAAGCCCTCCGTCAGGATTGCGAGCAGCCGTGCGCCGGTTTCGGTCGCCACCATCCCCTTCGGCGTGCGCTCGAAGATGATCTGCTGAAGCTGAGCTTCCGCCTTGATCACCTGCTGGCTGACCGCACCGATCGACACGCTCAACTCGTCCGCCGCGGCCTGCAACGACCCAAGCCGCCCGACCGCCTCGAGCGCGCGCAAGCCATTCAGGTGAACGGAATTCAGATTTCTCATATAGTTTTTCTAAAGCAGCCTCTGATTAATCTCAATTGAATTCCGCATCTGCGCCGATGATAATTCCTACTTAGACTATAGCCATGCGTACCCATAGCACCAGCGAGGGTGAGGCAGATGATCGATCTATTGAAGTTTTTCTTAAGCTCCGAAATCGTTGAGCCACCTTACGTCGCCAACCCGACGAAGGATCCGCTCACGCATCCCGATGTCGCACGCATGTCCCTGACGGAACTCGCCGATCTGCCGTTCTTGCCACAACCACGAGCCCGCCCGGTTGAGCCACGCGTGAGCGATAGATGCGCCTGATGGGCAGGATCTGCTAGTATCACCCGACACGGAGATCGGGTGGAACATGCAGGACAGTGTCGATGCCATCGTCAGCCGACTGTTGCGACTTGCTGCGGAAGCCGGTCTGCCGGGCATCGAGGAAAGCACATCCTATGGCAATCCGGCGCTCAAGGTCGGAGGTAAGTCGTTCGTGGCCGTGAAGAACGGCGACACGATCGTCCTGTCGGTTCCCATCGACGACAAGGAGCGGCTGATCGAGATGGCGCCGGAGATCTACTATCAGACGCCGCATTACATTGGGTGGCCGCACCTGCCGGTCCGCATCGCCGCGATCGGGGATGCGGAACTGAAGGAAAGGCTGGTCAATGCCTGGCTTTTTCGCGCACCGAAGAAGCTCGCGTCCGCCTTCCGTTCCCAACTCCGGGATTAGGCGCGCTCACGCGCCAATGCTCGCTGGACCGCCGGACGATGGATCATGCGGGCATGGTGGTCCGATATGTTCGGGAATTGCGCCGGATCGACGCCGTCACCACGCAGCCATCCCGTCATCACGTAGAGATAGCCATCAGCGACGGAATAGTGATCGCCCATCACCCATGGTCCCGCCAGCATCTTTTCCTCGATCAGCGTAAAACTGTCGGCCATCGTTTCAGAGACCTTGGCCTTCATCGCTTCGATCGCCACCGGCTCGTCCGCCCAGCGGCTGGCGCGGCGGCCATGCGCGTGGTTCACATGCACGGTTGAGCAGAGGTAGTTGTTGAAGGACTGCAGGCGGGCAAATTCGAAAGTATCGTAGAGCGGAGCAAGCTTTGCCTCCGGCGCCAGGGCGGCGACGTAGGCCAGGATCGCCGGCGTCTCGGTGATGATCCCGCGCTCGGTTACCAGCGCGGGCACGCGCCCCTTGGGATTGATCGCCAGATACTCGGGAGAACGCTGCTCGGCCTCGCCGAAATTGACCCGCTTCGCCTCGAAGCGAAGGCCGGATTCCTCCAGGGCAATCAGGCTTGCCAGCGAACAACTACCCGGTGAGAAATACAATGTCAGCATGATCGAATCCCTCTTTTTCGGGAAGCATATAACGCTGACGCGCGAATGCAAAAGTGGGGAAGCGAGGCCGGAAAACCGGCCTCGACAATCACGCCGCCTCGGCGCAGCCGGGCACGTCCTCGAGGCGGTACCAGACCGGAATGCCGCGTTCCCGGGCGATGCGAACATCGTTATCAGCGCCCTTGGAGTCGCCTTCCAGACGTAGCACGCCCTCGCAAAGCTGAAGCAAGCGCCCCGCAACGGGGTGAAAAATCTGCTCGTAGAGCTCGTCGCCGACCGCCTGGCCGCCGGCGGCATGCCACACCGGCAAGGCTACCCACTCGCCGATCATCGGCACATGGCCCGCGCGAAACAGGGCGTGCGACGGCGCTTCCAGACGCTTCAGATTGGCCGCCATCTTGGCCGGATCGTCACCGGTTCCCGAACGGTAAGGGCCTGCAATCAAAATCAACATCGTTCATCTCCTTCATTCCCGGCGTCATGCACGGGATTGCGCGAAAATGCATGAAATTTCTTGATTGTCGAATCTTTTCGTGCAAACTCGTGATTATTCATTCAACTTCGTGAGCCCGATGCTGACCTCGCAACGCAAATCCCTGATCCTCGACATTCTGCGCCGTGACGGCCAGGTCATTGCCAAGCAAGTCGCCGAGAGCCTCTCGCTGTCGGAAGACACCATCCGGCGGGACCTGCGGGAAATGGCCGCGGAGGGCCTGCTGAAGCGTGTTCACGGCGGCGCAACGCCTATCTCGCCGGAGCTGCCGGATTTTTCGACGCGCAAGGACGTATCGCTGGAGGGCAAGCAGCGACTTGGCGCCAAGGCGGCGGACCTGATCAAGCCGGGCCAGATGATCTTTCTCGACGGCGGCACGACGACGGCGGAGGTGGTGCGGCACCTGCCGCGCAGCTTCGCCTTCACCATCGTCACACATAGCCCAACGATTGCGACGGAACTGGAGCACCATCCGACCGCCGAAGTGGTCCTGATCGGCGGCCGGCTCTACAAGCATTCCATGGTGGCAACGGGTGCTGTGGCGATGGCCGCGATCTCGCAGCTTCGCCCTGACATCTTCTTCCTCGGCGTGACAGCCGCCCATCCGGTACACGGGCTTTCGACCGGCGATTTCGAGGAGGCGGCGATCAAGCGGCATATCGCGGGCTGCGCCGCCGATACCTATGTGCTGCTCACGGAAGACAAGCTCGATCGCGTTTCAGCCTGCCAGATTCTGCCTGTCTCTGGTGTATCTGGCCTGATCGTTCCGTCCGAAGTGAAGGAGGCGCAGCTAGCGCCCTATCGCGATCTCAATGCCGCGATCCTCGAAGCATGAAGGGTGCTGCAAGACGCGCCTTCAGCTCCTCAAGGTTCTGCGGCAACAGACTCGCCGCAAGGCCAAGCACGAACACGCCAAGGGCAAGGAATGCCAGCGCTTCACTTTCACGGCCGAGCGTAAGCACATCGCGAAGATGCGGCTGGAAAGCGGCGATCGCTGCCGCCAGCGCAGGATCATCCAGCAGGCGCCCTGGAATTCTGGCAAAGGCCGGCGCCTGGGAGAAGGCATACAGTGCGCCGTAGCCGGCAGACAAACCTATCGCCACCCGCAGCGGGCGCCATGACCCGAGTGGCCGCGCACCGCTCTCCTCGAAGGCAAGGCTGAGATAAAGACAGAAAGTCACGAGGAAGAGGAAGGCAACGGGAAGCCCCTCGAGCACCGCCTCGGCCTTGAGCTGGCCCGTCCAACCGTTGGCAAGCAACAGCGGGAATGGCGCCGACGCGACGAACCAGATGGCCATGATCGGCACCCAGATCCAGCGGAGGGAAATGTAGTGGATGCGGGCGAAGGTCACGACGAGAATGATGCCGCCCGCGAGATAGACGCCGGACGGTTTCATCGAGCCGGACATGGTGAGGATGATCGGCCCGCAGGAGCCGGCGACACGCGCGCAACCCGATGACGCGACCGTCGCCCACGTCACGTAGTCGAAACACATCGTAAAGAACAGGAAGACCGCGATTGCGATCAGCATCCACCAAAGATAGCGGCCTGCAAACATATCCTGCCCTCATGGCGTTCGATTTACATAGCCAAGAGTAGCTTAAAGCTGCGAAACCGCATCCGTTCTCGCAGGCTGTAGTTTCGCATACATTAGTTATTTCTGCTTTGCGCCGGTCGGGTGTTCCGTTCCGGAACGCTTTACACTGTCAGCGCATCCACCGCGCGAATGTCGCCCACGTGGATGCCGTTCCAATTGTGCATACTCACCGTCGCCATGGCCACAAGGGCGGCCCGGACGGGTTCATCCTTCACGAAGAATCGGCTGAGTGTGGCCGCGACCATCGCTTCGGCGGCGCGAGAATGTCCGTCATCGCACTTGAGCGCGATCGCAATCCCCTGCTCCGGCACCGCTGCGCAGAACACCCCTTCGGCACCGGTCTTTGCAAAGATCCTGCCCGGCGCGATCTGCATCAACGCCGTGCACGCCCGGCCGGTCCCCGCCACGTAGAAGGGCTCCGCCATGCAAGCATCCAGCAGGCGCCGCGAGGCCTTGGCGCGGAGCGGTTCGAGGCCCACTCCGGTTGTCATGCGCGCGAAGCCATGCGCGAGGCCACGCAACGGCACCGCGTAAGTCGGGATCGAGCAGCCGTCGGTGCCGCAATTGTCGCGTCCGAGCACGGCGCCCGTCAGGCTTTGCATCGTTGCGCGGATCTCCTGCTGCAGCGGATGATCGTAGCCGACGTAACCCTTGGGATCGATGTCCTGATGGCAGCAGGCACAGACGAAACCGGCATGCTTGCCCGAGCAGTTGTTATGAAGAGCCGTCGGCTTCTCCATGGTGCGCGCCTGGTGGATCAGCACCCGCTGGCTGGAGGACCAGTGCGCGCCGCACTCCAGCGTCTCCACGTCCCGACCGGCCTGCGCCAGCATCGCGGCGGCAAGGGCGACATGCTCGTCTTCGCCATTGTGCGAGGAGCAGGCGAGCGCCAGTTCCTTGTTGCCAAAACCGTAGGCGTCCGCCGCACCGCTTTCGATCAGCGGCAGAGCCTGCATGGCCTTGCAGGCGGAACGCGGAAACACGCCCGCGTCGATATCGCCAACGGCAAAGACCACCTTTCCATCACCATCGACGGCAACGATCGCCCCGCGATGCCGGCTCTCCACGAGAGCGCCACGGGTAACTTCGACGGTAACGGGATTGGTCATGGGAAGAATCCGGATTGATTGGACGGTGCTCAGGCATAGCCAATCGCATCGACAATGCAAACCGCATTTCGACAATCGCTGCCACGCGTCGCCGGCACGTGGCGCGACCATTCATCACAGCATTTGACGTGCCCTATCAAAAACTCTGGTTGGGCAAGCTGGCCGCATCGGTCTAAAGCTTGGGCATCGGGAACCACGCCATGCCATCTGCTTTTTCTTCCATCATCCGCGATGTCCGAATTCGCGTTCCAACGCTGACGCTCATTGCGCTGGCCTTCACCTATGCCTCCACGATGCCGTATCAGTCGATCATCGGCATCAACGAACTCGGCATGTCGGACCGCGCCTATTCCGGCTTGATCTTTATCGCGGCGCTAGTCAACGTCGCCACCAGCCTGACGCTCGGCATCTGGTCGGACAAGCTGAGCGATCGCCGGCCGCTGGTTCTGGCACTTTCCGTCAGCGGCATGCTCGGCTTCGGAATGATCTACGAGTTTCGCACGACAGCGGTGTTCATGATCGCCATGCTGGTGTTCATCCCGATCATCAATTCGACATACTCGATCCTGTTTGCCAGCATCCGTGCAACGACGAACACGATGGACCGTGGAAGAGCCGCCGCCATCACCTCTACCGTGCGAGCCCTGTTTTCAGGTTCCTGGGCGCTGGCGCCGGGGCTGATCGGCCTTTACCTGATGCACTCGCAGTCGATGATGCCGGCTTATGGCATTGCCGGCATAGCAAGCCTTACCTGCTTCTGCCTGTACCTGTTTCTCGCCAGGCCGGCCCCAAAGCGCGAGGAGCCAACAACGCAGCATATCGGCTTCTTCTCGTCGCTCGGCAGGATCTTTTCGCCCCATGTCGCGGTGCGGGTCGGCATGATGGCATTGCTGCTGGGGCTGCAGCGCGTGAACAGCGTGATATCGCCGCTCGTCATCACCCATGCGGCGGGTGGAACGGTGGTCGATGTCGGCTTCATGGCCGGGCTCGTCGCCTTCCTGGAAATGCCGTTCATGATGATGTGGGGCGCATTGCAACGGCGGTTTCGCAGCGTTCACGTGCTTGCCGTGGGGGCGGCGATCTATTGCCTCTATTTGACGCTGCTCGGCTTTGTCTGGGCGCCATGGCAGATCTATTCGCTCGTGCTCATCAACGCCTGCGGTGCTGCGGCGATCCTCAGCGTTCCGATCACCTACATGCAGGATCTGATCGCCGATCGCCCTGGCCTCGGCAGTTCACTGATTTCGGTCAACACCTTCATCGCCAATGGTGTGAGCGCATCCATTTTCGCGGCAGGCACCGCGTTCACCGATTATTCCGGCACGGCGCTGGTTTCGGCGGGGATAGGCATCGTCTCGGTCTGCCTGCTGCTCTTCATCGAGCGCGACCGGCAGCCGGCCGGGCAACCCGCCTAGAGCGGGTTGATCCGATAGGCGCAGCGGCGGGCGCCATGCAAGATATGCTCCTCGCGCTCCACCTTCGCGTCGAGGACTGTGCGAAACACATCGAGTTCCGAGCGGCAAAAGCCGGCGCAGGCGGTCGCCGCGGCACAGATCGGGCAATGGTTTTCCACGAGCAGCATCGATCCGTCAGCGTCCTCCCAGCTATCGGCCATGTAGCCTTCGCCGGTACGAACCGCTGCGAGTTGACGCACGCGGCTAACGAGATCCGGAGCGCGGATCTCTTCGCGGTAACGGGCCAGCGTTTCCGTCTCGCGCGCGGCAATGATCGTATCCAGGGCCGGCCGGCCCAACTCAGCGACCAGTGTCGTCAGGATGCTGCTGGTGAGTTCGGCGTGGCCATCCGGGAAGGTGTTGTTTCCGGCAGCGGTCAGATGCCAGAGCTGCGGCGGTCGTCCTCGGCCGGGCGCGGTCTCGCTGATGGCTTCCACCAGCCCCTCTTCCGCCATACGGGTGAGCTGCTGGCGCGCGGCCTCCGACGAAATGCCCAGCGTAGCGCCAATGGCGGAGGCAAGCTGTGGCCCTTCCGTCTTGATCAGCAACAGGATTCTGCTGGCAGGCGACTGGCGCATTTATTTTTCCAAGTTTCTACTTGCTTTAATAGCATGCTCGTGCAATTTTTCCAAGCAATAACTTGTAAAAAGAAAATTCCCCGGAAACACCAAGGCATACGCAATGACCAGCATCGAAATCGCACCCGACAAGCCGTCGGTTTTTCGTCTTTTCTCCCGACCCCTCCTGCCTGCCACGCTGATGCTGGGTGGTGGCGTCACGCTCTACGCGGTCGAGACGTACATCACGGCAACCATCGCCCCGTCGATCGTGCGGGATATCGGCGGCCTCTCGCTGCTTTCATGGATGACCACGCTTTACGTTGCTGCAGCGGTCCTCGGCTCGATCTTCGTGGCGATGCGGCCGCGGGGCACCGGCCTGCGCAGCGTCTATGTGGCCGGCGCGCTGGTGTTCGGCGCCGGCAGCCTGATCTGCGCCGCAGCGCCCGTCATGGCGGTCGTCCTCGCCGGTCGTGCGGTTCAGGGGTTTGGCGCGGGCGTGCTTGCCGGCCTCGCCTATGCCTTCATCCGCTTCGCCTACCCCGAACCGCTCTGGCGCAAGGCCTCGACGCTCTACGCCGCCATCTGGGGCGTATCGACCCTTCTCGGCCCGACGCTTGGCGGATTGTTTTCCGAGGGTAGCGCGTGGCGCCATGCATTCCTGCTGATCGTGCCGCTCGGCGTGGTGATGGCGGCGCTTGCTCCCTGGCTTCTGCCGCCTGCCGATGACGACCGGGCGCACGGCAAGACCCCCATCCTGCAGATCGGCCTTCTGCTGGCTGCCGTGCTCTTGGTCAGCCTTGCCGGCACCATCGACGAGACCCAATCCAAGGCGATGCTGGTCGGCGCCTCGATCATTGCCATCGTGACGATGATCGTGCTTGAGCGCCGCAGCGCCAACCGCCTGTTGCCCTCAGGGGCGTTTACGCTCTCCAAGCCCGTCGCCCGCGTCTATCTCACCATGTTCCTGCTGCTACTGGTGCTGACGAGCGACATCTACATTCCCTACTTCCTGCAGGTCCTCCATGCCGTCACGCCGCTGATCTCCGGCTACCTGACCGCACTCGTGGCGCTCGGCTGGACATTTGCCGCCTTCTTCAGCGGCACGCTCTCGGGCAAGCGTGCCAGCAACGCCATCGTGATCGGCTGCGTGGTCGAAACCGTTGCGGTCGCCTCGCTGACGATCTTTCTCGCCAGGGACAATCAGGCGACCGAGCTATCGCTCCTCGGGCCGGCCGTTGTCGGCATGTTCATGATGGGCTTTGGCGTGGGCCTTGGATGGGCGCATCTGGTGACGAAGGTTCTGCGACTGGTTCACAGCGCCGAGCAGGACAAGGCTTCGGCGGCGATTTCCACCGTGCAGTCGCTCGGCAGCGCCTTCGGCGCGGCCATTGCCGGCGTCATCGCCAATAGCACCGGCCTGCTTGATCCCGGTGGCATCGCGGGCAGCATGTCCGCCGCCCACTGGCTCTACATCATCATGGCGCTGCCAGGCCTGATCACGATCGCTGCGTCGATGACGCTCAAAGACGCAGCATGATCTTGCCGATATGGCTGCTGGTTTCCATCAGCTTGTGAGCCTCGACGACATCGTCGAAGGCAAAGGTCTTGTAGATGACGGGCGCGAGCTTGCCGGAGTCGAGAAGCGGCCAGACCTGCGACAGAAGATCGTCGCGGATGGCGCGCTTCTCTTCCGCGGTGCGCGGGCGCAGCGTCGAGCCGGTCACCGTCAGGCGCTTGGTCATGATGGGGCCGAGATTGACCTTCTCCGCCACGGCGCCACCGAGAAAGGCGATGATGGAAAGGCAGCCATCCCTGGCGAGCGAAGCAAGGTTCTTCTCGAGATAGGCCGCGCCGATCATGTCGAGGATGATATCGACGCCGTGTCCGGTTTCGGCCTTGATCACTTCGGCGAAATTCTCGCGCTTGTAGTTGATCGCGCGCTTGGCGCCGAGCTTCACGCAGGCGTCGCATTTTTCGGTGGTGCCGGCCGTCGCATAGACCTCGGCGCCGAACGCTCGCGCCAGCTGGATCGCGGTGGTGCCGATGCCGCTGGTGCCACCGTGGATCAGAACCTTTTCACCCTCGGTCAAACCGGCCATCTGGAACATGTTGGCCCAGACCGTGAAGTAATTCTCGGGAAGCGCTGCGGCCTTTACCGCGTCATAGCCCTTCGGATAGCGCAAGGCTTGGCCAGCGGGCAGAACGCAATATTCGGCATAGGCGCCGCCATTCGCGAGACCGCAAACCTTGTCGCCGATGGCATAGCCGCTGACGCCGGGTCCGATCGCCACCACTTCGCCGGCGAGCTCGAGGCCCAGGATCGGGCTTGCGTCCTTTGGCGGCGGATATGTGCCCTGCCGCTGGGCAACGTCGGGCCGGTTGATGCCGATTGCCTCGGTGCGAACCAGGATCTGCCCCTCACCTGCAACGGGCAACGGCCCGGTGACAATGTTCATGGCCTCCGGCGGGCCAAAGCTCGGCAGAGCGACAAAGCGCATTTGCGCAGGCAACGACATGATCCCGACTCCTCATTCTGAATCATGAGATAGTTCAGCTTCAGGAGGTTGAGAAGGCCGGATTTGCCAGAGGCGTCAATTCGCCTCGCCTAGCAGATGGAAGACCAATCCTTCGGCGCTTTCCTTCGCTTGCGCCTTGATATGGGCGATGGCGGCACTGACGCGATTGATATCGTCGAGCACCAGCCCTTCCGGCAACTCCAGCACGCCGATCGAGCAGCGCATCAGCGGGAAAAACGCCTCGGCGCCGGCGCGGTCATGGCCGCGAATCCGACCGGCGGCGCGGTCGAGGTCGGAATAGAGATCGAGGACATCGTCGTGGAAATCGCTGATCAGGCGATCGAGGATTTCCGTGAGTTCCTCCCTCGTCCAGCCGTGCACGCCGATGAAGAAGTCATCGCCGCCGACGTGACCGAGAAAGTGGCGCTCGGCAAAGAAGTAGCGTCGCATCAAGGCAGCAAACAGCGAGATCGCGTGATCGCCGAGATGGAAGCCGTAGGCATCGTTGAACGGCTTGAAGTTGTCGAAGTCGCAATAGCAGAAGTGGCGCGTCTCATCCCCGTCACGACTGGATTCACGCATGAAGTCGCGGATCGCGTGATTGCCGGGAAGACCGGTCAGCGGGTTCTGGTCCTGCGCGGTCTTGAGCTTCTTCTCGTTCATGACCTTGATGAGCGAGGCGGCGGACACCACGCCGGCATAGCGCATGTTTTCCGTCAGGAGCAGGCAGTTGCTGCCTTCCATGTTGGCGAAGATCGCCATTAGCTGTTCGGCATCCGAATCCAGGCCGACGATCGGCGCCATCTCGACGAAATGCGAGATGGTGCGCTCATAGACCTTGTTCTTCAGGAGATCACGCCCGAACGGCTGGTAGATGTATTCCTTCAGGTGGCGCTCGTGGAGAATGCCGCGCGGCTCGCCGTTCGCATTGAGAACCGGGAAATAGGCTTGGTGCGGATTACGGCGGAACAGCTCGAAGACACTGTCGATTGTGTCGTTCTCGTAGACTGTCGGCAGCATTTCGATCTGCTTGCGGATCAGGATTTCGTCGAGCGACTGAGTGTTTCGCTTGCTCTTGCCAAGGTCCTGCAGGTGGGGAAAGGAAGGCTGCAGCTCGGTAAGGTGCGTCGTCGGTCGGGAAATGAACCAGCCCTGCACGAGATCGACGCCGTATTCGCGGCAGGCAATGAACTCCGCCTCGGTCTCGATGCCTTCCGCGATCACGCGCGTGCCAAGCACGTGGGCGATGTGAACGATGTTCTTCAGCAGGTGACGCTTGCGTGGATTGCTGTCCATGTCGGCGATGAAGAAACGGTCGATTTTCAGATAGTCAACCGGATGGTCGCACAGGAGCTTCATCTCGCCGTGGCCAACGCCGAAGTCGTCGATCGCGAGCTTGAAGCCGCGCTTACGCAACAGCGAGACGAGCGCTTCAAACTCGGGAACGCTGGTGTTGTCGAAGCGCTCGGAAAACTCAAAGCAGATCGACGATGGCGGGATATTGGCGAGCTTCAGGTGCTGCAGCAGATTTTCAACCAGCCGCTCGCCATGGGGAATGAGGCGGACGTCGAGGTTGAGGAACAGCGTGGCATTGGCAAAGTTTGGAAGGGCCGCGAATTTCGCCAGCGCCCGGCTTGCGACCATCTGCTCCAATTGCAGCAGCTGATCGTGCCGGTGGGCCTCGTCCAGGATCTCCAGCGGAGAATTGAACCCCAGGCGCTCCTGCCCCCGCATGAGCGACTCGTAACCGAAGGCGATGCCGGTGCCCGCCTCCACGATCGGCTGAAAGGCATTTTCAACGACAAGCTTGGCAAGCGTTACGATCTGATCGCTCGCAAAGCGACGAACAAGAGCCGGTTCGACGGCGGCAGCCAAAGACATGCCGATCTCCACTGTGACTTATTGTTTTGCGCAGGGAACTTGCTGGAGAAGAGTCAACGAACGCTTTCCCCAATGTGAAACTTTTATGAAAGGTGCATTGGCCGCAGCATCGCAACCGTGGTGGTGTGGTCGGCGGTCAGGATCAGGCCGAGCGACGATGCGCTGCCTCATGATCGGCAAACATATCGGCAACGCACTTGCGTTCGCCGTGGGCATAGTCGTTGTCGCGCGGAGCGTCGCTCATTTTCCGGGCTGCATCCCACAGGCGCAATGCCTCGCGCACCACTTCGCTGCTCGACGCGTAACTGCCGCCATCGACGGCTGCGCGGATGTCCGCTGCCTGCAACGGAGAGATGGAAACGGTGACCATAGGCATGACATTCCTCCCTTTACCTCGTCGGACAGACGACTGTCCTATCGGGGATTCTCTATCAGCTTCAGGCAGATACCATCGGACACCGCCGTTTCCGCGACTGCCTTGAGGTCTTTAATTTTAGACGCCACTCACATGCTTGTCAAAAAAGAAACAATCCGTGAGATGGGCCTGTGGATTGCGGGCATAAGTCAGCGGCGGATCGCAAGGCCGAAGGCGAGCATCGACCAGCCCTGGATCAGCAGATCGCAGGCAAGGAAAAGACCGAGAATCCGAAGGCTGTTCGCGGGCCATCCGAGGTAGATCACAACGCCGGCGAGCGCGGTGATGAGACCGCTTGCCAGCACCCAGCCCCAGCCTTTCAGCGGGCGCATGCGCCAGCCGATGAAGACGCGGAAAATGCCGGCGATCAGAAGCGCTATCGACAGGAAGAGCGTCAGCGCCGCCGATGCCAGAATGGGGTTCATCAAGGCGAAAACGCCGGCGAGCACATAGAGCACGCCACTCAATGCCCAGAACAGCACCTGCTCCCAGCTGCGCACCTGAAACGCGTGAATAAGGTAGATGACGCCGCCCGCGAGCATGAGGATGCCGACATAGAAGACCGACACCACGGTCGCCATCGCGACATTTCCGGCGGCGATGATACCGCAGGCCAGCAGAAGCACGCCAAGCACCACGAACCAGATCCATTTCGACCGCAGGGACGAAAAGGGCATTCCATTCGAAACTTCGGTCATCATGCACCTCCCGGTTGGTAAGGGAAATATGCCACAAGCAAGATAGATGAAAAGCGATAAAAGTCGGAAAAACCGACGGTATTTTTATTGATTGATCAGTCAATCAAAATTAAGATGTGGTAATCCGGAGTGACTTGATGCCGAAACTTGGAATGGAACCCGTGCGCCGAAAGGCGCTTGTAGATGCAGCATTGCGCGTGATCGGCGATCACGGCTCGCTGAGCGTCACCATGTCCGAGATCGCCCGGCAGGCGGGCGTTTCCCCCGCCCTTGCGCATCATTACTTCGGCAGCAAGGAACAACTGCTGATCGAGACCGTGCGCTTTCTGCTGAAGCAGTTGCGCGACGATGCAGTGGCAGCGCTCAAGGCGGCGCATACGCCACGCGAGAAGCTTTCCGCGGTGATCCGCGTGAGTTTCCAGGCCGACCAATTCGCGCCGCAGACCATTGCGGCGTGGCTTGCCTTCTATGCAGAGGCGCAGCGCTCGGAAGAAACGCGCCGCTTCCTAGTCATCTATGCCAGGCGCCTGCGCTCCAACCTGCTTGCCAGCCTGAAGGCGCTCGGACCCGCCGATGCCGCAGAACGCATCGCAGAGGGCGCGGCCGCGATGATCGACGGGCTCTATATCCGCCAAAGTCTGAAATCTGCGCCGATCAGCATCGAGGCGTCGATCTCGCTGACCGAGGACTACATCAATTCGGCGCTCGCCGCCTTTCCGAAAGGACAGAACCAATGACCCTCAGAGCCCAACCGAAGGCGTCGCACTTCATCGACGGCGAATATGTCGAAGACGAAGCAGGCAGCATCATCGAAAGCCTCTATCCGGCAACCGGCGAGGTCATTGCGAGGCTCCATGCCGCAACGCCTGCCATCGTCGAGAAGGCGATCGCAGCGGCCAAGCGCGCGCAGCCGGAATGGGCAGCCATGAGCCCGACGGCGCGCGGCCGCATCCTGAAGCGAGCCGCCGACATCATGCGCGAGCGCAATCGCGAACTCTCCGAACTCGAGACGCTCGACACCGGCAAGCCGATCCAGGAAACGATCATCGCCGACCCGACTTCGGGCGCCGACAGCTTCGAGTTCTTCGGTGGCGTGATCGCGGCCGGTCTCAATGGCTCCTACATCCCGCTTGGCGGCGACTTCGCCTATACCAAACGCGTGCCGCTCGGCGTCTGCGTCGGCATCGGTGCCTGGAACTATCCGCAGCAGATCGCCTGCTGGAAGGGTGCGCCGGCGCTGGCCGCCGGCAACGCCATGGTCTTCAAGCCTTCGGAAAACACGCCTCTTGGGGCGCTTGCCATCGCCGAGATCCTGCACGAAGCGGGGCTGCCGAAGGGCCTCTACAATGTCATCCAGGGCGACCGCACCACCGGTCCGCTGCTGGTCAATCATCCCGATGTCGCCAAGGTGTCGCTGACCGGCTCGGTGCCGACAGGCCGCAAGGTCGCGGCCGCCGCCGCCGGCAGCCTCAAGCATGTCACCATGGAGCTCGGCGGCAAGTCGCCNNGAGATCGACAGCGCCATCGGCGGCGCCATGCTCGGCAATTTCTACTCGACCGGCCAGGTCTGCTCGAACGGCACCCGTGTCTTCGTCCACAAGGCCATCAAGGGTGAATTCCTGAAGCGGCTGAAGGCGCGCACGGAGGCGATCACCATCGGCGACCCGATGGACGAGGCGACCCAGCTCGGCCCGATGGTCTCCTGGGCGCAGCGCGGCAAGGTGCTTGACTACATCGAAAAGGGCAAAGCCGAGGGGGCAACGCTGGTCACCGGTGGCGGCATTCCGAACAACGTCTCCGGCGAAGGCTACTATGTGCAGCCGACCGTGTTTGCCGACGTCACCGACGACATGACGATCGCGCGCGAGGAGATCTTCGGGCCCGTCATGTGCGTGCTCGACTTCGATGACGAGGCGGATGTGATCGGCCGCGCGAATGCCACCGAATTCGGCCTCTCCGGCGGCGTCTTCACCGCTGACATGACCCGCGCGCACCGCGTGGTCGACCAGCTGGAAGCAGGCACGCTTTGGATTAACACCTACAACCTCTGCCCGGTGGAAATCCCCTTCGGCGGCTCCAAGCAATCCGGCTTCGGGCGCGAGAATTCGCTCGCGGCACTGGAGCACTATTCGGAACTGAAGACGGTCTACGTCGGCATGGGGCCGGTGCAGGCGCCTTATTGAGACCAGGGTTTAAGGCCCCTCCCCAACCCCTCC
>UEHQ01000025.1 GCA_900489925.1 Hyphomicrobiales bacterium
CATTCGTACGATATGGCTTGGCACCATGTAGTCCGGCAGCGTCTTTGACAGATGCTCGGTCAGCTTCGTTTCGTCCAGAACAGCGCTCGTGCGGACATAGGCGACGATCCTGGTATCGCCCGGCTGATCCTCCCGTGCCAGAACCACCGTTTCCTCCACGCCGGGGAACGCATTCGCCCTCGCCTCGATCTCGCCGAGTTCGATGCGGTAACCGCGCACCTTGACCTGATGATCGGCGCGACCGAGAAACAGCAATTCGCGTGCCGGCGTCATGCGCACCATGTCGCCGGTGCGATACATCCGCCCTTCATGGAAGGGGTTCGCAAGGAACCGTTCAGCCGTCAGTTCCGCCCTGTTAAGGTAGCCACGCGTCACGCCGTCCCCGCCGATGTACAGTTCGCCATCGGCGCCGCACGGAACAGGTTCGAAGTGCTCATCGAGGACATAGAGCTGCGTGTTGGCGATCGGTTCGCCCAGCGGCACGATCCCGGCGGTCGGTTGTGCGACGCGGGTTGCCGACCAGATCGTCGTTTCCGTCGGGCCATACATGTTTGTCACGGGCGCGCTGGCGACGCGCCGCATATCGTCCAGCAGCGATCCATGCAAAGCCTCTCCGCCGATGAAGATCTGCTCCAAATCGACGAATGCGTCTCGGTCTTCCTCCGAGATCAGGAACATGCGGGCCATCGACGGCGTGCACTGGAAGTGCGTGACCCCATGGCGGCTGACTTCGCCCGCGAATCCGAGCTCGGTGGCAGGTTCATTGACGGTGACCGTACGGGCTTCGCGCACCAATTGCGCCAGCGGTTCCAGGCGATCGAGGATGATGTTGTCGCTGACGCCGAAGTCGATCAGGCAGGCGATTTCGTCCACGCCGATGGCCGCGACCTGGCTGAGCCGAGCGTGGGCATCTTCGATCGTTCCGAACAGACCACTATCTTCGAAATACCGCAGGAATGCGAATTCGAGGATGGCATCAAGCTCGTCCGGCGAAAGCGACTGCAGATCGATATCGGACGGAGCCGACAGCCCTTGCGGCTTCTTGAACGCCGGGAAAGCCCAGGCATATTGCTTGATCAGTGCTGCGGCGCTCTTCAGATATTCCTTCATCGGACCGCGCGCGAGATCACGTACCTCGTCACGGTCTTCGCCGAGCAAGGTGTGCAACATCAAAGTGACCTTGTAGTCGTTGGGGTTGCGTCCCGTCTCGACAAGCGTCTGCCGATAGATCGCAATCTTCTCCGCAAGCTCATCGACCGATTGCCCGAGAAGGTGTGTCAGCACATGGGCGCCCGTGCGCGCCGCTTCCCTGTAGCTTTCAGGATTGCCCGCCGTCGTCAGCCAGATCGGCAGTTCCTTTTGAACAGGCCGCGGCTGCGTGACGACACTGGCGGTTCCCGAACCGAAGCTGTACTCGACGCTTTCGCCGCGCCAGAGCTTACGGACCGTTTCGATCTCGGTGACGAGGCTCGCCTTGTTGCGCGGCGGCGCATTCTCCGGCCGCAGCACGAAGTCTTCAGGCATCCAACCGGAGGCAAAGGCGACCGCCACGCGTCCATTGCTGATATTGTCGACTACCGCCCATTCCTCGGCGACGCGCAGAGGGTGATGCAACGGCAGAACGCAACTGCCGGCGCGGATCGACACATTCTTTGTGACAGCCGCTACGGCAGCACCCGTGACAGCCGGGTTCGGATAGGGTCCCCCAAAGGCATGGAAATGACGCTCCGGCGTCCAGACCGCCTGAAAATCGTTCTGATCGGCGAACTTTGCGCCTTCGAGCAGAAGGTTATACTTTCCGGCCTCGGTTCCGTTGTCGTTGCCCCAGTAGAACAGGCCGAAATCCAGCACCTTACCCGTCGGGCGCCGCGACGGCGCCTTGTTCTTGGCGACCGCGCTTGCGTGGATCACGACCTTGAAACCGCGCGACAGGGTCCAGAAAAGCTCCAACACCGAAATATCGAAAGAAAGGCTGGTCACGGCAAGCCAGACATTCTGGCGGTCCGCGCGCCGGCCAATGCGCTCATCCATGCCGGCGAAGAAATTGACGACGTTGCGATGCTCGACCATCACGCCTTTGGGATTACCGGTCGAACCCGAGGTGTAGATGACATAGGCGAGATTTTCGGGACGAGCGGCGCTTGTGGCGCTTTCCACCGATGGCTCACCGGCAGTGATATCGTCTACGAAGACGATGCGCACATCGCCAAGGCCCGAGGTTACCATGCCGCGTTTGGCGATGACCAATCTGACCTTGCTGTCCTTTGCCATGAAGGCCAGCCGCTCGGCCGGAAAGTCCGGGTCAAGCGGGACATAAGCGCCGCCGGCCTTGTGGACGGCGAGTGCGGCAACGACAAGCTCGAGCGAACGGGGCAGATGCAACCCGACCAGAGCATCCGGCCCAACGCTCTCGCGGGACAGAACCTGCGCAATCCGGTTGGCCCAACTGTTCATTTGCGCGTAAGTCAGCGACTGATCTCGATATGACAACGCCTCGGCATCCGGTGTCAGCCCAACTTGTCTTTCGATCAACTGGTGCACGCAAAGATGACGCTCGTAGTCGAGCGCAGTCTCGTTCCAGTCAAACAGCACCTGCTTACGCTCGCCGGCGGACATCAAGGGCAATTCGCCCAACAGTCCCGATTTTTCCGCGAACGCCGCGCCAAAGGCCGCAAGCCTTTCACAGAGTTGCTTGATGAAGTCACTGGTGACCCGGTTTTCGTCGTAAGCCACCTGTACCCGCCCGCCGAGCACAAACGTAACGGCGCATCCCTCGATCACACTTGCGCGAGCATCCTCGCCCACGGCAATTCCAAAGGTCAGGCGCGGCTCGGACACATCAGGCGAGCGGTCGGCCAGGTCGCCAAGGTAAGCGCGCCGCTTCACCAGCTGCCCAAGCGCCTGCTGTGTCTCCTCGGCAAAGGCCGCGGCCTGCATCCCACGCTTTGCCGTTACTGTCAGTGGCACGGCATCGGAGAAATAGCCGGGAAAGCGCCGATTGGGCGCGCGGACCTCATCGTCGGCATAGGCGACGCTCAGACCTTCGCGCTTCGAAAGTCTGCCGATGAATGCAGCAATCATGGCGACTTTGTCACTGTCTGACGCTGCTGGCAGCGGCAGTTCGATGCTGTTGATACGGGCCGGGCGCGATGACAGATACCCACCAATATCAGGAAGGTCGACATCCACGACGGTGGCCAACCCGCGGCGATGCCAGGCCTCATGACGGGCAGCCTCGGCCACCATCGCATCCAGTGCATGAGCCGCGTCGTCGTCGAACTCTGGCAACCGCTCACCCGGGCGCACGACAGTGGAAAGATCGATGTCACGATGTTCAAGATCGACGCGCACGGCTCCATCCGGCTCAGCCACGACCAGACTGCCCCTTGCCGCCGACAGGACTGTTCCCGGCTCAGCGAAGACGGGCTCATCGTGCTTGGCGACATCTGCAACATGGAACAGTTGATGGCCCACTCTCAGCTTCGGCTTGACCAGCGCATTCGCCCTGTCGCTGCCAAAGTTCAGCGCACGCACCAGACGGGAAATCTCCTCGACCGGTAGCCGGAACGAAATGGTTCCCGCCGCTGCCGGTCGCTGATCACGGCTGAAATAGCGTCGGCTCGAAAAATCCTGCGGCACGGGCACTAGGGAACCGCGCTCGATGTCCGAGAGCATGGTGGCAAATGCGCTCATGCCGGCTTCGAAGCACTTCGCGTTCAGCGTCAGTGCGGTCTCGTCCTCCGCTACGTCGAAAAGCGTCTGGGCATAGATCGCGCCTTCGTCGATGCCCGAGGTGATCTCATGCCAGGTGATGCCGTATCGCCGTTCCCCAGCCATCAGCGCCCATGAGGGGGTGTTCAACCCCGCATAGGTAGGCAGCGGTCCGTCATGGAAATTGACGGCACCGCGCTTGGCGCCACGCCAGACTGCCTCCGGTACCAGCTTCAGATTGACGATGCTGAAGAGCCAGTCATAGTCGAGCCCGGCCAGCTGGGATGCGTAGGATGCGTCATGGGCGAAAACCGGCACGTCGCGCTCAGCAGCCCATCTCCGCACGGGCTCGCTGGCAGTCACGACGGCAAGGAGTTCATGTCCTCCGCCCCTCAGCATCTCCGCGCATTGCGCAAGAAGAAATCCATCTCCAACTAAAACGCACTTGAAATTGGCCATGATCCCTCACTTCCGCTGCACACACATCTACAAAATGCGCCAAAAATGAACGCCGCGGCTTTCGGCGGCGGCAATACTATCATTGTTATACTTCAATCCTGCACGCAATAAATCAACAAGGCAATTTAGTCTTAATTTGCATAGAATATCTAAGGACATACCCTAAAGGCGTAATTGAGCTTATCTGCCCGCGCGAGCACAATGGGATATGGTGATTGCGCCAACACTCAAGTCTTGGTAAGCAACATCAAAGCATTTCGATGTATATCGTTTAAATAGAGTTCGGGATGTTAGATAAATCTGAAGAAGTCGGCAGCAACGATATCGCAATTGTTGGCATGGCACTTAGAGTGCCCGGCGCTCGCAACATTGGCGAATTCTGGTCTAACCTTCGCAACGGCGTTGAATCTGTTCGAGATATTTCCGATGAGGAGCTGAAATCATCGGGAGAGCCGGCCGCGAAGCTACACCATCCAAATTACGTCAGGCGAACTGCTGACCTTCCCGACATGGAGATGTTCGATGCCGAATTCTTTGGGATGAGCCCCAAAGAAGCTGCCATCATGGACCCGCAGCACCGCCACTTTCTCGAGTGTGCATGGGAAGCGATGGAAGATGCCGGGATTACGCCTGATAGCAGCGAGGGCCCGGTCGGGGTCTTTGCCGGCAGCGGGATGGGCAGCTACTTCTACTTCAATGTCTGCAGCAACAAGCAGCTGGTCGATCAGGTCGGCATGTTCCTGCTGCGCCATACCGGCAACGACAAGGATTTCCTCGCCACGCGCACGTCGTTCGCGCTTAACCTTCATGGCCCCAGTGTCAACATCCAAACGGCCTGCTCGACCTCTCTGGTCGCGGTACATTACGCATGCCAGAGCCTGCTCAGCGGCGAATGCGACATGGCCCTTGCCGGCGGCGTGACGATCGAATTTCCTCATCGTCGCGGCTACATCTTCCAGCCTGGCGAAATCCTGTCGCCGGATGGCCACTGCAGGCCGTTCGACCATCGCGCCGCCGGCACTGTTTTCGGCAGCGGCGTCGGCGTCGTAGCGCTGCGCCGGGCGTCCGATGCAATCCGCGACGGCGATATTATTCATGCGATCATCAAGGGAACTGCGGTCAACAACGACGGCGCAAGCAAGGCTAGCTATCTCGCGCCAAGCGTAACCGGCCAGGCGGAAGCGATCATCGAAGCACAAGGGCTGGCAGGCGTATCCGCCGACTCGATCGGCTATGTCGAATGCCACGGCACCGGGACACCGCTCGGCGACCCGATTGAAGTGAGGGCGCTAACGGAGGCTTTCAGGCAAACCAGCGCCCGCAAAGGCTATTGCCGCATCGGTTCGGTCAAGTCGAACATCGGGCATCTGGATACAGCGGCCGGCGTCGTCGGCTTGATCAAGGCATCATTGGCGCTGAAACACGGAGAAATCCCGCCGACCGTAGGCTTCGAGGAGCCGAATAAGGCGCTCGATATCGGCAACACGCCATTTGTCGTTGCTGACCGCCTGGTTAGATGGCCATCAGAAGGTGGTCCGCGCAGGGCAGCGGTGAACTCCCTTGGCGTCGGTGGCACCAATGCCCACGCAATCCTGCAGGAGGCACCGCCCGAAACACGCCGCACCAACAACAATATCAGCGAGGAGCCCCTGCTTCTTCTGCTTTCTTCGCGCCAGAAGAAGGGTTTGGCGCGGGCTGCACAGAACCTGTCCCACGCAATCGCCGAAAATCCGCACCTGTCGCTTTCGGATACCGCCTATACGCTGCTCAACGGACGAAAGCACTTCGAGCACAGGCTTGTGCTTGCCGTTTCGGGTAGGGATGACGCGCTGACGGCCCTCTCAAAGATCGACTCCACCCGAGCCTTCGTGCACACGCCAGTCGCTGATCGGCCGGAGGCCACATTCGTCTTTCCAGGCGGCGGAATCCAGCATCCCGGCATGGGCGCCAATCTTTACAGGACCGACGCCCAGTTTCGTGCGTCGGTCGACGAGGGATTATCCTATTTGCCGAGGGATGCGGCCGACGAAATCCGCTCGATCTGGTTTGCCTCACCTCAAGATTATGCGGCGGCCAGCGCTCGGTTCCTGCGTCCATCGATGCAACTGCCCGCCATCCTAATTCTCGAAGTCGCAATGGCGCGTTTGTGGATGCGCTGGGGAATCCGGCCTACCGCGCTCATCGGCCACTCGATGGGAGAAAACGCGGCAGCCTGTATTTCCGGCGTAATGAGTTTCCAGGATGCCGTGGCGCTCGTTCGCCTGCGTGGCGAGCTCTTCGACACGGTCGAGCCGGGCGGCATGCTGAGCGTGTCGATTGCGCCTCAGGCTCTCAAGGAGATCTTGCCGCCGGAGCTTGATATCGCATCCATCAATGCGCCGGAACTGTGCGTCGTTTCGGGAACCAACGATGATCTGGACACGTTCGAAAAGGCGCTTGGCACACGCGGGATCGACGCCAAGCGCGTTCCGATCGACATTGCCGCTCATTCGAGAATGCTTGATGCGATCCTTCCGCGGTTCCGCAGCTTCCTGCAGACAATCACGCTGCGCACCCCGTTGATCCCCATCGTTTCCAATCGGAGCGGCAACTGGCTGACAGCCGCGGAGGCCACCGATCCCGACTACTGGGTCAACCATCTGCGCTCGACCGTCCTGTTTTCGGCGGGGGCCTCTGTTCTGGCCCAGACGCCCAACCGCATCTACATCGATGTCGGTCCCGGCAAGACGCTCTCCTCGCTTTTGAAGCAGCAGGGCGGCATCGAGCCGAACCGGGTGATCAACAGTCTGCCGCACGTCGAAGACACGTTTGATGACAATCTTCATGTTCTGGGCGCGATCGGCCGTGCGTGGGCGACCGGCCTTCCGGTCAGCATCGATCGGCTGTGGGAAGGAAAAAGCCCCCGGCGTGTCACGATCCCGACCTACGCCTTCCAGCAGCAGCGATACTTCCTCGATCGCGTCGAGACCAGTTCAGCACCTGCGGTGGACGACGTACCAGCCAAGCAGGTCAACATCGAGGACTGGGGATACAAGCCCAGCTGGAAGCAATCGCTTGCCGACTACACGCTCGGGGCAGAACAGCGCAGCCGGACCTGGCTGGTCTTCGTCGACGAAGCCGGCGTGAGCCAGGGCCTTGTCGTGCGGCTGCGCGCGGCCGGCCATCGTGTCGTCACCGTGTCCAATGGCGACACCTTCCTGCGACGGAGCGAAGACGACTACATCCTGTGCCCGGAGCTGGGAAAGCCCGGCTATGCGGCGCTGCTGCAGTCTCTGGCGACGGACGGCGCCCTTCTCACTGACATCCTGCACATGTGGCTTGTCACGAGCAAAGAGACCTTCCGTCCAGGGTCGAACTTCTTCCACCGAAACCAGGAATGCGGTTTCTACAGCATCCTTCATCTCGCCCAGGCCATCGGCGACAGCGGCGACGTGTCGAAGCTTAATTTGATCGTGGCGACGAACGGCATGCAGCGGGTGTTCGACGAGGCCGTGCCCTATCCTGAAAAGAGCACCGTGCTTGGTCCATCCCTGGTCCTGCCAAAAGAAATGGCAGGATCGACCGTCCGGCTGGTCGACGTGGTTCTCCCTACCGTTTCCCCGAAGGCAAAACCACTGGCATCGCTGTTTTCGTCCGGTACGAAGGCAATGGCTCCAGACACGAGTTTCGACGAGCTCCACCAGCAGCTGTGGGAGGATATCCTCGCCACGCCTTCGTCCGAGACCGTTGCCTACCGCAATGGGCGCAGATGGACTCGCACCTACGAAAGGCTGCCCCTGAACGACCTGCCGGGCGATCAGGCGATACTGAAGCAGGGTGGCGTCTACATGTTCACCGGTGGTCTTGGCGAACTCGCACTTGATACGGCACGGCAGCTGGCTACGCGCTACGGCGCCAAACTCGTTCTCATCGGCCGCACAGAGCTGCCAGCGCGCGACGAATGGGTTGCCTATGAAAGGCTCCATGGGCACGACACGGTTCGCCGGGCGATCTCGGCGATCCGCAAGCTCGAGGAACTCGGCGCCGCCGTCCTCTATCTTGTCGCGGATGTCAGCAATCCACAGGCGATAAGAGATGCCGTGTCGACCGCGCGCACTCAGTTTGGTGGGATTGACGGCGTGTTCCATACGGCAGGTGTCGTCGATGACGACCTCATGCAGCTGAAGACCGAAGACAGCATCGAGCGGGTTCTCGCGCCAAAAACTCTGGGAACCGCGGTGCTGAACGAGGCATTGGCCGATCTACCGCTCGACTTCCTCATTCTGTTTTCGTCGACCAGCACGGACACCGCGCCAGCGGGTCAGGCGGACTATGTTGCTGCGAACGCCTATCTGAACGCCTTTGCGGAGAGCTGCGCTTCCAGGAAGGACCGGAAGACCATCGCTGTTCACTGGGGCGTATGGGCAGATGTCGGCCTAGCTGCACGGGCGACGGCCACAAAACGACGCGGCGACGTCGAGGCTCTGTCCGGCTCCGCCAATGGCCCGTTGTTCCAACGATGGGTCGAGGACGAAGACGGCACTCCGTGGCTCGAAACCACGCTCAACGACGACCACTGGATGCTGAACGAACACCGACTGGTTTCCGGCCAGCCGGTCATGCCCGGCACCGGTTTTGTGGAGATGATGCTGCAAGTGGCGCGCGAATATGGCTTCGAGCAGCCGCTGGCGCTTGATGACGTCCAGTTCGTGCGGCCGTTGACGATCTCGGCGGGGAGACCTCGCATCGTCCGCGCACGACTTGAACCTGCCGGTTGGGGATACCGCGTTATCGTACAGTCGGCCGTGTCAGCCGGAGAGCGCGTCTCCTCCTTTGAAGAACATGCCGAAGGGAGCTTCGGATCGCGATATCCTGCGAGCATCGGGCGGCTGGATATTCCGTCGATCGAGGCGCGGTGCCCACAGCGGCGTCATGCGGAAGCGGAACAGACTCTGCGCACGGCGCAGGAAGATCATATCCGCTTTGGCCCTCGCTGGAGCGTGCTCAAGTCCATCGCGATCGGCGACGCAGAGGCGATCGCCGAACTCAAGTTGAACGCGGAAGGCAAGCAGGACCTCGAAGACGGCTTCATTGCTCACCCGGCGCTCCTCGATATCGCAACCGGTTTTGCGATCGGACTTGCGGACGCATACGGATCTCAATCCGTGCTCTGGGCACCGGTCGAATACGGATCGGTGATCGTTTACGGGCCGCTGCCGAGCCGGATCTTCAGTTGGGCAAGGCTGGTCGACAGTTCGGAGTTCGGCGAAGGTTACGCGGCCTTCGACATAAGGATCACAGATGCCGACGGCACCGTCGTGCTCGACATCAGCCGGTTTGTCATGAAACAGCTGAACGACGATCTCAGCCTCAACCAGATGCCGGCAGTCTCCGAGCCATCACCGGTGGAGGCCCACACCACCGAGCCGTCGTCGCCTGCACAGATCCGCTTCGCAAGGCAGGTTCAAAACGGGATTCGCCCGCAAGAGGGTTTCGACGCTCTGCTTCGTGCGCTTGCGACTGGCCAAACACAACCCATCATCAGCTCGATGGATCTGGAGGCACTGCGCAAATTAGCGGCTGAAGCAGCCGTCGAGGAGCCGCCGAGAACTGACGACGGATTTGAGCGACCCGATCTCGATACCGAATTTGTCGAGCCACGCAATCCGGTCGAGACCGCGATTGCCGATTACTGGAAGACGTTGCTTGGCGTCTCCAAAGTCGGCATTCATGACAATTTCTTCGACCTCGGCGGCCACTCTCTTATTGCCGTGCGACTGTTCCGCATGATCAAGAAAGACTTTGCCGTCGATTTCCCGATCTCCGCACTATTCGAAGCGCCAACCATTTCCAAATTCGCGGCACTCATTCAGGATCAGGTCAGTCCATCTGATCAGGTGACAGCAGAGGGTGGCCAGGGCGATACACCTTTCAAGGCGACGCACCTGGTATTGATGTCGGACGGAAAATCTCGAAGCAGCCGTCCCGTCTTCATCTGCGCCGGCATGTTCGGAAACGTTCTCAATCTTCGCCATCTGGCATTGGCGTTGGGTCAGGATCGTCCGGTCTATGGCTTGCAGGCCCGCGGCCTCTACGGCGACCAGCAGCCTCACGAAACGTTCGAAGAGATGGCACGCGACTACATAGCCGAAATACGCACGGTTCAGGCGGAAGGGCCTTATCTTCTGGCCGGATATTCCGGCGGCGGCATCGCCGCCTACGAAATTGCTCGCCAGCTCCAGGCTGATGGCCAGGAAGTTGCCAAGCTTGTAATGATCGATACGCCGTTGCCGACCCAGCCAAGGCTGTCGTTCCAGGACCGACTGATGATGAAATTTCAGGACCTGCAGCGCCACAAGAGCGCCTATCTGAGAAAATGGATAGGTGACCACATGGAAGTGGGCAGGAAAAAGCGACGCGGGAATGAAGTCATTCATGAACAGGGGCAGACCGATCACTTCAATAACGAGAGGATCGAGGTTGCCTTCCGTGGTGCCTTGCGTCGCTACCAGTTGCATCCGTACGCAGGACAAGTCACCTTGCTCAGGCCCAAGCCTGCAGCCTTTTATCATCTGAGCGGAGGACGCCACCTGCTTGAAAATCGTGACATCATCCTGCCCGACAATGGCTGGTCACCGCTGCTTTCGGACCTAACGATCGTCGAGGTGCCTGGTGACCACAACAACATGGTGCTGCAGCCGAACGCGAGCGTGCTCTCGGCCTGGATGCGCAAAGCACTGAACTGCGATCACGGGCTGCAATCAAAAGGCATGGGTGAGGCAACACCCGCTCGTGCGAGTGCTCCGTCTCGGTGGCGCCGGCAGGCCGTGTCGGCATGACCTGTCATCATGCCCGTCGGCCTGCTGAGTTCACCAAGGGCCAGGCGAGAGCCCCGGACCGGAATACACCAAGCGAAACGAACCCGAACGCGGGTTCGCGCACATCCTACTTTTTAAAGCACGGATCACGTCAATGACGCTGGCCATAACAGCCCGACTGGCACGGGCCCTTGAGCAGGCGATACCTATCTATCGCGTAAGGCGTCAGCCAGAATCATCTGACGCTGAGGACGCCGCGGCACCGCCACCGACCACGAGTGGGGTCGGCATTCGCAAACTGGTGCTGACCGCTGCCAGTTGGTCGATGGGCGGATATGCCGCCGGTCAGGTACTCCGCATTGCCGGCAATCTGCTTCTGACGCGTGTGCTCGCACCTGATCTGTTTGGTCTCGCCGCCGTTGCCACCATGGTATCAGTGCTTGTCGCGCTCCTGTCAGACATAGGTCTTCACCAGGCCGTTATCCGCAGTCCCAAAGGCGAGCTTCAGCGATTTCTCGACACCGCCTGGACGATCCAGATCGTAAGGGGCTTCCTGATTTGGTTTGTCAGTATTCTGATCGGTTTCGGCATCGGCTATATAGCATCGCGCGGCTGGGTCGCGGCGCATTCGGTATATGCAAACCCGCAATTGCCCCTGATCATCATTGGCTCGGGGCTGGGTTTCGCCATATCGGGCTTCCAGTCGACCAACTACATCTCGCATCAGCGCAATCTCGGCCTCAGCCGACTGACGAAGATCGAATTGATCTGCCAGGCAGTCGGCATCGTGACTGCGGTGGTGCTCGCATGGCTTACCCAATCCGTTTGGGCCGTCGTCATTTCCAGCCTGGTCTCCTCACTCCTTGGAGCTATTCTTAGCCACACCTGGATTCCCGGCCCTCGGAACAGTTTTCGGATGGATCGCGAAGATGCACGGGAAATCTTCCTATTCGGCCGCTGGATCATGTTTTCGTCCTTCTTCACCGTGTTTTCGGCCAACGGCGACCGCATCCTGCTCGGCAACTGGGCAAGCTCTACGACATTCGGTCTCTATGGCCTTGCCCTCAATCTCGTGGGAATGATCGAAGGCATCGGTGGACGCCTATACGGGGCAGTCGGCACGCCTACCCTGAGCAAGATCGCACGAGAAAGGCCCGAGCGGCTGCGCAGCGCCTATCTTCGGCTACGAGCACCCTTCGACATCTTCTACATCGGCTGCGCCGGCCTGCTATTTGGCTGTGGGCAGACAATCATCGATATCCTTTACGATCATCGATATGCGGCAGCTGGATCGATGCTGCAGATCCTGTCGTTCAGCCTGCTCATGGCGCGGTTTGGCATCATGACCTCGGTCTACATCGCAGTCGGCGAGCCACGCAACGTCGGCATCCTCAACTGTGTCAAGGCTGCGCTGCTGTTCACGGTGGTGCCGCTATGCTACTGGCTCTTCGATTTCCAGGGGGCCCTGTGGGCGATTGCCCTTTATACACTGCCGACCGTGCCGCTCATCCTGTTCTTCAACATGCGCCACAAGCTGAACAACTGGATGTTCGAAATCGGTGTCCTTCTTATATGGCCAGTCGGCTATACGGCAGGATTGATGATCTCCAAGATCGCCGGCCACCTGTTTGCCGCTGTCATGTGAATGATTTGTCGGGCAGGCGCATGATGCCGCATTGAGATCTGTCCGAAACTTCCGTAGAACCGCATTCATCGGAAATGGGCAGGAACCCGGTGAAGGCTAGAAACGCGACGATCGTTCAGTGGCTGGTGCGCATGACCTGCGTCATGGCGCTGCTGTTCGTTGGTTTCGCGCACAAGGCGCCGGGCTTTGGCGCGACCGCCTTCGCCGCCGCCGAATTTGCGGAATATGTCCTGCCGGACGGAACGCTTCCCATCCTGTGCATCGCCGAAAAGGCGGTCGATACTCAGACACACCACAAGATGCATGCGCCGGGCTGCGAGGCTTGCCGTATCGGCGCGTCGGTGCTGCTTCCCACGCCTGCCGACATCGGCAATGAGCGACTTCGCCTGGAAGGGGTTGTCCAGGCTCCCTATGTGACGGCCGCTTTCGAAAGACGGCTTTTTGCGCCGAGCAAGGGCCCCCGAGCACCTCCACACGATTCCGCATCTGCGTGAACCGGCATTCCGACCGCGGTCGTCGTGCCTTTTGTCGATAGCTGCCGCGGTTTCGTCGGCGGCTCGCTACGGATCAGATCCATGAACTGTTTTCCACGAGGCCGAGACGCCTCTCAACGCGCCGTCGCGTCGCGCCTGCGCTCGTCCCATTTTATAAAAATTGCCTTTCAGGGAGCACCACTATGAAAAAGCTCGCAACTCTTCTCGCAGGCATCCTCTTTGCGGTCCTGCTTGCCACCTTCGCCAATGCGCACGGCTTCAAGATCGGCGAGATCGAAATCGGCCACCCCCACGCCCGCGCCATGGTGCCCGGCGCCAAGGTTGGCGGCGGATATCTGAAGCTGACCAACACAGGAACCACTGACGACAAGTTGCTCAGCATCACGACAGAGCGGGCACAGTCGGCCGAAGTCCACCAGATGAGCGTGAACAACGGTGTCATGACGATGCGCCCGGTGGCAGGCGGCCTCGTCATTCCTGCCGGCCAGACCGTCGAGCTGAAGCCGGGCGGCTACCACATCATGTTCATGGATGTGGCCCAACCCTTCAAGGAAGGCGAAATGGTCAAGGCGACGCTGACCTTCGAAAAGGCCGGTTCTGTCGATGTCGAGTTCGCAGTCGGCAGTGCCGGCGGTGCCAACTCGGGCGCTACCAGCGCGCATTCCGACATGGGCACCATGGATATGTCCAAGCCGCAGTAATTCCATGTCCCCCGTTCAATTCGAAAAGACAGAGAGAAGTATTCACATGTCGAAATCTCATTGGTTTCTCGCCACCTCGTTTGCAGCCTCCCTCCTCATGTCAGGACAGGCCATGGCGCATGCCCACCTTTCCGCCAGCGTCCCGACCGATGGAGCGACAGTTGCGGCCTCCCCAACCGAAATCGATCTTCATTTTTCCGAGGAGCTCAATCTCAAGTTTTCCGGGATAAAGATCATCGGCGCAGACAAGGCGGAGGCAAAGACCGGCAATGCCAAGCTGACGGACAGCGGCAAGACGCTGGTCGTTCCCGTTTCCGCCGCGCTTCCCGCAGGAACATACACCGTCGAGTGGCATGTTCTGTCGACGGATGGCCATAAGACGAGCGGCAGCTACAGCTTCAGCGTCAAGCCGTGAAACCCGACGTCGCCCTGATCCTCTGCCGTTTCCTCTTCGACGGCGCCGCCCTGTTCCTGTGGGGCGCGTCGGCCTATCTTTCGGCCCTTGTGCCGGCGGAACTGGCGCGGTGGACGGATCGGCGGCTTGGCGCCCCGATCAGGGTTGCGGTCATCCTCCTGGCAGCAACCACCGCAGTGCTGCTCCCGGTACGCGCGGCAGCGATCGGCGAGGGCTGGCCGGATGCGCTGTCACCCGAGTTGCTGCAATCCATGCTTCTGGAGACCAGCATCGGCCAGGCGTGGATTGTCCAGGCAGTGCTCACAGCACTGCTTCTGGTCGTCATGTTCGCTTCTCCTGCACGATACCGCCTTGGCGGTCGCGCTCTGTGCGCCGGCCTCTTGCTTGCCGGACTGACGATCAGCGGCCATGCGGCCATGAACGACGGCTGGTTGCGGACCGTCCATCGCCTGAACGATGCCGTCCATCTGCTCGCGGCTGGGGCCTGGATCGGTGCGCTGGCGCCGGTACTTGTCATCTTGCATGGTCTCAATGACGAGCAACGCCAGCGCGATGCTCGCGTCGCATTGATGCGGTTCTCGACAGCAGGACATGTCGCCGTAGCGCTGGCCCTGCTGTCGGGCGCCGTCAATACATTCCTGATCGTCGGTGGATTTCCGCTGGACTGGTCGTTGGACTACCAGCGCTTGCTCTGCATCAAGCTGGCCTTGGTCGCCTTGATGATCGCCCTTGCCCTGGCCAACCGATATATCTTCGTCCCACGGCTCGCGCGTGGCCGATCGCTGACAGCGCTGGCGTGGGCAACGCGAGCCGAAATCTTCCTTAGCTTTTGCATCGTCGCGCTGGTCGCCTGGTTCGGTACGCTGCAGCCCATCTGAAGCAGGCAATGATGCCCCTGCCGCATCTACGTCAAATGACGGTGTCGCTCTCTTTTTTGCTTTCTCGAAGCATGCTGCCGTGGCATTTTTCCCGGCAACATTCTGCAAATAGATAAGGGGCACACATGTTTTCAAAACCTATTAAATTCAATGCCGCGCTGGCGGCTCTCGTCCTTGCTCCCTCGCTGGCCTTTGCCCATACCGGCGTTGGTGGCACGACCGGCTTCTTCCATGGTTTCAGTCATCCGCTGTCGGGCCTCGATCACGTCCTGGCGATGATCATGGTTGGCATCATTGCCTGCCAGCTTGGCGGTCGCGCCCTTTGGCTCGTGCCTGCCACCTTCGTCCTAGTGATGGCCGCCGGGGGCGCACTCGGCATGGCCGGCATCGGCCTGCCATTCGTTGAAGCCGGCATTGCACTTTCCGTGATCGTCCTTGGCGCCGTGGTTGCGCTCGGCATCCGGGCCCCGGTTGCCATCGCAGCCGGGATGGTCGGATTGTTTGCGGTTTTCCATGGTCACGCGCATGGCGCGGAGATGCCCGCGGCAGCAGGCGGCATTGCTTATGCCATCGGCTTCATGTTGGCGACTGCGGTCCTCCACATCGCCGGCATTGCGCTTGGCTTCATCGTTGCGGGGATCGGCGATCGCCATGGCATGATCGCGGTTCGCACGGCCGGTGGACTTGCCGCCGTTGCAGGCGTTGGCCTGCTCAGCGGCCTCATCTGACTGATCGCCGGGACAATCACAGTCCCTGCGCGGCCTGGCGCTATACCAGGCCGCCGCGGGCTTCCATGGCGCGCCTCAGCGACTGTTCTACAATCGATGGCATGACCGGTTTGGTCACAACACCGAGCGCCCCATTCAATCGATGGATGACCGCTTCGGGATTGCCGGTCATGAAGACGACGGTGACGCCGTAGTCTTCAATGAGGCTTCGGCCAATGTCGGGGCCAGTCGGTCCGTCCGCCAGATTGACATCGACGAAAGCGATGTCAGCGATAGGCGCCAGCTGCAACGCCTGCTCCCTGCCCGCGGCAAGCCCGGCCACTTCCAGCCCCAAGGCCTCTACTGTTGCCTCGAGATCAAGTGCAATCAGTGGTTCGTCTTCAACGATCAGCACCCGATGCGTGGTTTCGATCATGTTGGTTGGATTACGCGTGACACTGTTATCCATGAGACGTCCCTTGTTTCCATCGACTTGAGAATGTCCGTATCAGACAAGGTATTGTCAGCGAGAAACGACCCGCACATCGAATTGTTCCAGCATGAGGCGAAATAATTCGCCGTTAAGGCACTGTTAATACTAACATTTTGTTAATTCTGCGTGCTCCGCCGACCCTCTCGCAGTTCCACCCAGAAATGCCCGGTGACAGTTTCGACGTCTCCCAAGTGGCGAGTTGACAACGTCAGGCGAAGTCCCGAGAGTGGCCGCATCCAGCGCCAGCATCCCGGGGGGAACCTATGTCTGTACGCTCGCTTTTCGCCATTTCTGCACTTATTCTTTCAACCTTGACGGCGGGATATTCGGTCTTTGCTGCGGACGCCAAACGCGAGATCCAGACCGTCAAGGATGCCGACTATTTCGGCTTCGATCTGCGTACGGAGCAAAACGTCACGCTGGACCAGTGCAAGACCTCCTGCATCGGCGACAAGAGCTGCAAGGCCTTTACCTATAATCCGAAGGTGCAGTGGTGCTTTCTGAAATCCGACTTCAAGACGATGAACGCCTTCCCCGGCGCCATTGCCGGCAAGATCGTCGAGACGGCCGGCCAGCAGGAGCCGGATCTGGGTGCTGCCCCTCGCATCACCTTCCTCTCCGGCGACGTGCTGCAACAGGCACGGGACGACAAGGCAAACCTTGAGGTGGCCGACGACCAGCAGGGGCAATCGGCCGATAGCCTGATTGCCAATGCGCGGATCGACCTGACCTCCGGCAATGTCATCGATGCCTTGAAATCCTTCCGCAGTGCACTGGCCCTGACCCCTGACAACGCCGACCTTTGGCTGGAAACCGCCCGAGCCGGCGACAGCTTCGTCAAGACCGACGACAACAATGGGAGCGACATCTACGGCCAGGCCGTATTGGATGCCGTCAACGGCTACGACCTGACGCGGACGACCACCAGGCGGGCGGATGCGCTTGTCGTTCTTGCCGCGGCTCTCGAGAAGAACACGAATTATCGCGCTGCCCTCAATGCGTACAAGGCAAGCCTGGCGCTCGTCAGTTCCAAGGATGTGCAGGCGGCATTTCTGCAGCTGAAGGCAACCCAGGGGTTCCGGATTACCGAACACACGGTCGACGCCGATAGCGCAACGCCCCGCGCCTGCGTCACCTTCTCTGAATCATTGATCAAGACGACCGACTATACGCCTTTCGTGACGCTGAACGGAGCCGCACCGAAGGCGCTCGAGACAAAGGACAAGCAGATCTGCGTCGAGGGCCTGACGCACGGCGAGAACTACAAGATTGCCTTCCGCACGGGCCTCCCCTCCTCCGTCGACGAAGTGCTGGAAGCGCCGGTCAGCCTTGATATCTACGTCAAGGATCGGACCGCCAGCGTACGCTTCACCGGCGACAGCTTCGTGCTGCCGTCAACCGCCCGCCGCGGTATCCCGCTCGTTTCCGTCAACATGCCGTCGGCCAATCTGAAGCTCTACCGCATCGGCGATCGTGGGATCGCGCCACTTCTGACCAGCTCGCAGTTTCTGACCCAGCTCGACGGCTATAGCGCCCAGCGTATCCAGGACGAGAGTGGTGAATTGGTCTGGCAGGGCGCCATCGACATCGCCAATGACCTCAACAAGGACGTCGTCACCAGTTTCCCGGTGGACGAGGCGCTGCCCGAGCGCAAGCCCGGTGTCTATGTGCTGACCGCGACAGCTCCCAATGCGCCCGATCAGGACTGGAACTCCCAGGCGACCCAATGGTTCGTGGTCTCCGACATCGGCGTGACAACCTACGCCGGAACGGATGGGCTGAATGTCTTTGCTCGTTCGCTTGCCACCGCCAAACCGATGGCGGGCGTTTCGCTGCAGCTGCTTGCCAAGAACAACGAGGTGCTCGGCACGGCAACGACCGACGACAATGGCCGCGCCATCTTCACCGCCGGCCTCATTCGTGGCACCGCGGCGCTGACGCCGGCTGTCATCACCGCGAAGAACGGCACCTCGGATTATGTCTTCCTCGACATGACGCGCGCGGGCTTCGACCTTTCCGATCGCGGTGTGACCGGTCGTGCATCGCCCGGCGCAATCGACGTCCTGACCTGGACGGAACGCGGCATCTACCGCGTCGGTGAAACCGTTCATGCCTCCGCCCTTGCCAGAGATACGGACGGCAAGGCGATCGAAAACCTGCCGCTGACCTTCATCTTCCTGCGCCCCGACGGTGTCGAAGATCGCAGGATCGTCAGCCAGACCAGCAACATCGGCGGATATACCATCGATTTTTCCGTTCAGGACAATGCCATGCGCGGCACCTGGACGATGAACGTGCATACCGACCCGAAGGGATCGCCGATTGCAACGAAGAGCTTCCTGGTCGATGACTTCGTGCCCGATCGGACCGACATGGAGATCAAGACCGAGGCCAAGGCAATTGGCCCCGATACCCCGGCGACGATCAACATTTCCGGCAAGTATCTCTATGGCGCACCGGCCGCCAGCCTTGCGCTTGAAGGCGATGTCGTGATCAAGCCGACGCGCCAGGCGGACGCCTTCCCCGGCTATTTCTTCGGCCTTGCCGATGAAGAGGCAAGTGAAGATACGCGCCAGTCGATCGAGGGTCTGCCGGATCTGGATGAAAATGGCGAGGGTGTTACCGACCTGACGGTTGGCGACCTTCCGGCAACAACCCAGCTTCTCAACGCGACCGTCTATATCCGTATGCAGGAAGCAGGCGGTCGTGCCATCGAACGCTCGCTTGTCCTGCCGGTCAAGAACCAGGGGCCGATGATCGGCATCAAGCCGGAATTTACCGAGCTCGGCGAAAACTCGCTGGCAAACTTCACGGTTATCGGCGTCAGCGCCGACGGCCAGAAGCAGGACATGAAGGGCCTGCGCTGGAGGCTCTACAAGCTCAACCGCGACTACCAATGGTATCGCGACGGCACCGCGTGGAAATACGAGCCGGTCTACACTGCCGAGCAGGTCGGCAACGGCAATGTCGACGCCGGCATGGACGGCGCCAAGATCTCATCGGCGGTCCAGTGGGGCCGCTATCGCCTGGAGGTCGAAAGTACCGAGACCGACGGGCCGACGTCGAGCGTCGAGTTCGACGCCGGCTGGTTCGTGCAGGCGACGTCGACGGAAACACCTGACGGCCTGGAGATCGCTCTCGACAAGGACAGCTACAAGGTCGGCGATACGGCCAAGCTGAAGGTTACGTCGCGCTATGCCGGCGAGCTGATGGTCGCCGCTGGGACCGAAACGCTCGTTGCGGTGCAGAACGCGTCGATTGGCGACACGGGTGGCGAGGTGGATATTCCCGTCACCGCCGACTGGGGCGCGGGCGCCTACGTCACCGCCACCTTGTTCCGGCCCGGCGATGCGCAAGATAGTCACATGCCGATGCGTGCCATCGGTGTGAAATGGCTGAAGGTCGATCCGGCCGATCGCGCGCTGCAGGTCAACATCGACGCGCCTGAAAAAATGCTACCGCGCGGATCGCTTCCCATCAGCCTTGTGGTTACAGGTGCGGGCGCCAATGAGGATGCCTATGTCACTGTCGCCGCAGTCGATGTCGGCATTCTCAATCTCACACGCTACGACCCGCCAAACCCCGAGGATTGGTATTTCGGCCAGCGACAGCTCGGCCTGGAAATCCGCGACCTCTATGGCCGGCTGATCGATGGCTCCCTGGGCGCGACCGGCAAGCTCAGAACCGGCGGCGACGGCGGGGCGATCGCGTTGCAGGCGAGCCCGCCGACCCAGAAACTGGTCGCCTTCTTCTCCGGTCCGATCAAGCTCGACGCCGAAGGCAAGGCAAAGGTCAGCTTCGACATTCCCCAATTCAACGGCACCGCGCGCCTCATGGCGGTGGCGTGGTCGGAATCGGGCGTCGGTCATGAGACGCGGGATGTGATCATCCGCGATCCTGTTGTCGTGACAGCCAGCCTGCCACGCTTCCTGGCGCCCGGCGACAAGTCGCAACTGCGACTTGATATCGCCAACACCGACGCGCCTGCCGGCGACTACAAGCTCGCGGTAACCGGCAATGATGCCGTCGGCATCGACAACGGTGCGCAGACGATCCGGCTGGACGCTGGCGCCAAATCGGCGCTGACGCTTGCCGTCACCGGCCTGCAGCCGGGCAACGGCAGCGTTTCGATCAACCTGTCGGACGCATCGGGGCTTTCTCTGGATCAGTCGGTCGACGTTCCCGTTCGGCCTGCGGTTCTGCCTGTCACGGAGCGGCGCGTGCTTGCGCTGAAGCCAGGAGCGAAGCTGACGGTGGATAAGGCGCTGCTGGCAGACAGCGTGCTGCCGGGCGCGTCGGTGAGCGTCAGCGTCACCCGCTCGGCTGCCTTCGACATCCCTGCGCTTCTGATGTCGCTGGATCGCTATCCCTTCGGTTGCGCGGAGCAGACGACCAGCCGGGCGCTGCCTCTGCTCTATCTGAGCGAGCTTGCAGAACAAGCCGGGCTGGAGGACGATGCGGATGTCAAGAAGCGCGTTCAGGATGCCATCTACCGCGTTCTCTCCTATCAGGCTTCGGCCGGCAGCTTCGGTCTCTGGGGACCCGATAGCGGAGATCTCTGGCTCGATTCCTACGTCACCGACTTCCTGACGCGTGCTCGTGAACAGAAGTACGACGTGCCGGACCGGGCGTTGGCCCAGGCGCTCGAAAATCTGCAGAATGCCCTGAGCTACGACGTCAACGTCAAGGACCAGGGCGATCAGATCGCCTATGCGCTCTATGTGCTGGCCCGCAACAAGAAGGCCGCGATCAGCGACCTGCGCTACTACGCGGATACGATGATCAACGACTTCCCGACGCCGCTTGCCAAGGCGCACATAGCCGCAGCACTAGCGCTCTACGGCGACGCGACGCGCTCGAAGAACATCTTCGTGGACGCATTGCAGATGTCACAGCAATCGATGGTGACGAGGGTCAATCTCTCGCGCACCGACTATGGCTCGGTTCTACGCGACGGCGCCGCGATCCTGGCGCTCGCCGCCGAAAGCCGCCCTGTGCCGCCGGTGGTGCCGGAGCTTGCCAAGGCTGTCGCAAAGGAATGGGAGCGCAGCAAGTATACGAGCACACAGGAGCAGGCATGGATGCTCCTTGCCGCCCGCGCGATCCAGGGTGGCGACGACTCCCTGAAACTCGACGTCAACGGTGCGCTGCACAGCGGCGCCTACATGGCCCGCATGACCGGTGACGCATTGATGGGTCATCCCCTGACGCTGACCAACCAGACGGGTGATGCGGTATCGGCCGTCGTGACGACCGTTGCGGCGCCTGCTTTTCCGCTGCCTGCGGGCGGCGACGGTTTTGCCATCGATCGCACCTACTACACTCTGGATGGCGAGCAGGCGAACGTCACCGAAGCCAAGCAGAACGAGCGCTATGTCGTCGTTCTGCATGTGACCGAAACCAACCAGTGGCCATCACGGATCGTCATTACCGATCTGCTGCCGGCCGGCTTCCAGATCGACAATCCGAGCCTGGTCGACAGTGCCCAACTGACGAATTTCGACTGGATCGGCGAGGTTTCGGCCGCGCACACCGAATTCCGGAACGACCGGTTCGTAGCGGCATTCAACCGCAGCGCGGACGACAATCGCGAAATCAACGTCGCCTATGTCGTGCGTGCCGTTACTCCAGGCGTCTACGATCATCCGGCCGCCAATGTCGAGGACATGTACCGGCCGCAACTCTCGGCCCGCACGGCAACCGGCAAGATGGAGGTCGTGGCGGCACAGCCATGAGACGGAAGCGAACAGTCGCGATCGCAGCTACGGCGGGCATCCTGCTTGCCGGCGGCGCCGTGCTCGCTCTCCTTGCACTGGACAAGGCGTTTCCGCCTCCGCTCGACACGGCCAGCGTCTCGGCCGAAGTGCTCGATGCGGACGGTGAGCTTCTGCGCGCCTTCGCGACCGAAGAAGGCAGATGGCGGTTGAAGACGAAAGCCGACGATGTCGATCCGCAATTCTTGAAGATTCTGGTTGCCTACGAGGACCGGCGTTTTTACGAGCACGGCGGCGTCGACCCCTGGGCCATCGGCCGCGCCGCGTTCCAGCTTGTCACCAACGGTCGCATCGTCTCGGGTGCCTCCACCTTGTCGATGCAGGTGGCAAGGTTGATCGAGCCGCGCCAAGGCCGCTCGCTGTCGGCAAAGCTGTTGCAGGTGGCACGCGCAATACAGATCGAGCGGCGGCTATCCAAGCAAGAGATCCTCAACCTCTATCTCACCCATGCGCCCTATGGCGGCAACCTGGAGGGTGTCCGCGCCGCAAGCCTTGCCTACTTCGGCAAGGAGCCAAAACGCCTGACAGTGGCGCAGGCGGCCCTGCTGGTTGCCCTTCCGCAATTGCCGGAGAAACGCCGGCCCGATCGCAACCTTGCAGCCGCTGAAACAGCGCGCAAACGCGTACTTGAGCGCCCCGCGGTCGTCGAGGCCGTCGGAGATGGCGAAGCGCAACGCGCCGAGGCAGTCCTCGTTCCGGCAAGGCGGATGCAACTACCATCACTCGCTGCCCACGTCGCGGAAGCGGCGCTGCGCAAGCAACCCGGCGTCTCGACACACCAGACGACATTGAAGAAACGGGTGCAGGAGGGTCTTGAAAGCGTGGCCCGCGCCGCATCCCTCAAGCTCGGGCCGAAGCTCTCCCTGGCAATGGTGATGGCGGATGCCCAGTCGGGCGAGATCGTGGGCGAGGTCGGCTCCGCCGACTATTTCGACGCAAGCCGTTCCGGCTGGATCGACATGACGCGTGTCAATCGCTCGCCCGGATCGACGCTCAAGCCGTTCATTTATGGCCTTGCTTTCGAGGAGGGTCTGGTCAGCCAGGAAACGATCATCGAAGACAGGCCGGCCGATTTCTTCGGATACCGGCCGCGGAATTTCGACATGAGCTACCAGGGTGACGTGACGATCCGCGATGCGCTCCAGCTCTCGCTCAACGTTCCGGCCGTCAAGTTGCTGGACGCCGTCAATCCGGCCAAGCTCCTCGTGCGGTTCCGCAGGGCCGAAGTGCGTCCCGTTCTGCCGCCCAACGAAACGCCGGGGCTTGCGATCGGGCTGGGTGGTGTCGGCGTTACCCTGAAGGATCTCGTTCAGCTCTACACCGCGCTTGCCAACCGAGGCCAACCCGTCAGGATCGGGGACGGCGTGCTCAGCCAACCCGGCAAGATCGACGGCGAGGCGCTGCTGGAGCCGGTGGCTGTCTGGAACGTCACGGATATCCTGTCAGGCGTCATTCCGCCGGCAGGCGCCCCGCAACGCGGCATCGCCTACAAGACCGGCACCAGCTACGGCTATCGCGACGCATGGTCGGTCGGCTATGACGGGCGCTATGTGCTGGGCGTGTGGGTCGGGCGGCCTGACAACGGCGCGGTACCTGGGCTGACCGGCTACGGCACGGCCGCACCGATCCTGTTCGAAGGCTTCGCGAAATCCGGTCTCGCGACGACGCCCCTGCCCCACCCCCCTTCCGGTGCGGTGCGGATCGCGCAGGCGCAGCTGCCGATCAGCCAGCGCCGCTTCGCGATCAATCCGAGCGGCCTTCTCTCAACGTCCGGCCGTGAACCGGCTCCGCAGATCGTCTACCCGCCGGAGGGCGCGCATGTCGATCTCGGCGCCAAGGGCGGAGCGCTTTCGCCGCTGATGCTGAAGCTGCAAGGCGGGCGGGCACCGTTCCGCTGGCTTGCGAACGGCAAGCCCCTGCCGGACATTTCGCGCCGCAGGACCAACCAGTGGATGCCGGATGGCGGTGGATATTCCAAGCTTACGGTGATTGACGCCATGGGGCGGGCCGCAAGCGTCGGCGTGTTCATCGACTGACGGAGCGGGCAGCCGAGCGAACGCGTCGCGTTCAAATTTTCCGCTTGACCTTCCAGTTGCTGGAAGGTTCATAAGCCTATCCACTGCCCCAGTGGGCGAAGGAGAATCTTATGGACAACAAGCACTCGCACCATCCTGATCATTGCCATGGAAGTCATCGGCATGACGAACCAGGCGCGCCTGTCGTCCGCGATCCGGTTTGCGGGATGACTGTCGATCCAAACGCCGGAAAGCCCTCGCTGGTCTACAACGGACAGACCTATCATTTTTGCTCCGCGGGCTGCCGGAGCAAATTCGAGGCCTCGCCCGAGGATTATCGGACAGCCAAGGATCCCGTCTGCGGCATGAGCGTTGACCGCGCGACCGCCGCGCACTTCCTGAAGCACGATGGCGAGAAGTTCTATTTCTGCTCTGCCGGCTGCAAGACGAAGTTCGAGGCCGACGCGGAAGCCTACCGCGACGGCACCAAACCGGCGGCCAAGCCTGTGCCAAAGGGCACGCTCTACACCTGCCCGATGCATCCAGAGGTCATCAGTGACCATCCAGGCGATTGCCCGAAATGCGGAATGGCGCTGGAACCAATGGGCATCCCACCGGCTGACGAAGGCCCCAATCCCGAACTTGTCGATTTCACACGACGCCTGTGGATCAGCGCGACGTTGTCCGTGCCGCTGCTCGTGCTCAGCATGGGCCCAATGGTCGGCCTGCCGCTGCGTGATTGGATAGGTGAACCGCTATCGACCTGGCTCGAATTGCTGCTGGCAACACCCGTCGTCCTCTGGGCGGCCCTCCCCTTCTTCCGGCGCGCATGGGCCTCGGTCATCAACCGCAGCCCCAACATGTGGACCCTGATCGGGCTCGGTGTCGCAACCGCCTATGTCTACAGTGTCGTGGCGACCCTGATGCCTGGCATCTTCCCGCATACGTTCAGCGGTCATGGCGGCGCTGTTCCCGTCTATTTCGAAGCCGCAGCCGTCATCGTCGCCCTCGTCTTCATCGGCCAGGTGCTGGAATTGAAGGCCCGTGAACGCACGGGCTCGGCAATTCGCGCCTTGCTCGATCTCGCCCCGAAGACGGCACGTCGTCTGGCAGCGGATGGTGCGGAAACCGATATCGCCGTGGACGATGTGGTGGTCGGCGACCGCCTGCGTGTTCGCCCGGGCGAACGGATTCCCGTGGATGGAACGATCAGCGAGGGTCAGTCGACAGTCGATGAATCCATGATCTCAGGCGAGCCGATGCCGGTGGAAAAGGAAACGGGTGCGCCGCTCACCGGTGGCACCATCAACGGCAACGGCACGCTGGTCATGACAGCCGAGAAGGTCGGCGCGGACACCACCCTGTCGCGGATCGTCGACATGGTAGCCAAGGCTCAGCGCTCGCGCGCGCCGATCCAGGGAGCGGTCGACCGTGTCTCCGCCGTCTTCGTCCCGGCCGTGGTCGCCGCGGCCATTGCCGCGTTCCTCGTGTGGGCTTTCGTCGGCCCCGAACCCCGCATGGCACATGCGCTGCTTGCCGCGGTGGCGGTGCTGATCATCGCCTGCCCCTGTGCATTGGGCCTTGCAACACCGATGTCGATCATGATCGCGACCGGCCGCGGCGCACAGGAAGGGGTCTTGATCAAGGATGCTGAAGCGCTCGAGCGTTTCGCCAAGGTTGATACCCTGATCGTCGACAAGACCGGCACCCTCACCGAAGGTAAGCCGAAATTGACCGATGTCGTCCCATTCGGCATCATCGAGGCTAGCGAGCTTCTGCGTTTGGCCGCCAGCCTCGAGCGCGGCTCGGAGCATCCGCTGGCGGAAGCGATCGTTGCCGGCGCACAGGAGGCTGGTGTCTCCCTGCTCGATGTCAGCGACTTCCGATCCATCACGGGCAAGGGCGTGGAAGGCAAGGCAGGCGCTGCAACCGTGGCCCTCGGCAATGCCGCCATGATGGCGGCGCTCAAGATTGATGTGGAGCCGCTCGCCGGCCAGATCCAATCGCTCCGGGACGCGGGCAAGACGGTGATGTTCGTTGTCGTCGACCAGAACCTCGCAGGCTTCGTCGCAGTCGCCGATCGCATCAAGCCCACGACCGCGGCGGCGATCAAGGCGCTGCACGACACCGGCTTGAAGATCATTATGGCGACCGGCGACAACGAGAGAACCGCACGGGCCGTGGCAGCGAGCCTCGGGATCGACGAGGTTCGCGCCGACGTTCTTCCCGAGGGCAAGAAAGCCCTGATAGATGAGTTGCATGCCAGGGGTGCGGTCGTCGCCATGGCCGGTGATGGCGTCAACGATGCGCCGGCGCTCGCAGCGGCCGATGTCGGTATCGCCATGGGCACGGGAGCGGATGTCGCAATGGAAAGCGCCGGCATCACGCTGGTGAAAGGCGACCTCAACGGCATCGTCCGCGCCCGGCGGCTGGCAGAAGCAACGATGCGCAACATCCGCCAGAACCTGGGCTTCGCCTTCGGTTACAATGCTCTTGGGGTTCCGCTTGCCGCAGGCGTGCTCTATCCGGTTTTCGGCCTCCTGCTCTCGCCGATGATTGCAGCTGCGGCCATGAGCCTTTCGTCCGTCTCCGTCATCAGCAACGCGTTGCGGCTGCGGTTCGCCAAACTCTAGGAGGGTGCCATGAATATCGGTCAAGCATCGGAACGCTCCGGCCTGCCGGCCAAGACGATCCGCTACTACGAGGATATCGGGCTCATCAACCCTGATCGGAGCGACAATGGCTATCGCGACTATGCGGTAGCCGACGTCCACAAGCTGCGCTTCCTGCAGAAGTCCCGCGGGCTCGGCTTCTCGGTCGAGGAATGCCGGCAGCTACTGGCTCTCTATGAAGACAAGAGCCGGGCGAGTGCCGATGTGAAGGAACTGACCCAGGCTAAGCTCACGGAGATCGACCGCAAGATCCGTGAACTGACCGAACTGCGCCGGACGCTGGAACACCTCGTGCACGCCTGCCACGGCAACGATCGCCCCGATTGTCCCATTCTCGAAGAGCTGTCCGAGGACCGTGCGATCTAGGATCGCGCTGGGATATCGTACCGTTCAAGTCGGATCGAATGGCACCACGGCTCTGTCCGGCGCGCCATCATGATCTCGTCGACCTCTTCGCCCTCGTGAAGAAAACCGCCTGGAATCCGACCGATCTCGGCGAAGCCTTCGCGCCGATAGAAGCGGTACGCCGCGGGGTTTTCCGCGCTGACGGCAAGCTCCAACTGTCTGATCCCGTAGTCGCCGGCATATTTCATGACCGCTGCCAGAAGTCTTCCGGCGAGATCGGTTCCGCGCAGGTTGCTGCGCACATAGACCATGATGATCGTTGCCCGATGCATCGTCTTGCTGGGCTTCTGCCGCATCAACCCCATGATGCCGACTGGCTCATCATCCTGGAAAGCGCCAAAGACCGGCGTTTCGACCAATCGGCTGCCCCATTCATTAAGGGAAAGGCTCTCCCAGTCCACAAGAGTGCTCGCATATGCGGCGGGTTCGCAGCGTAGCGCTTCCATTCGAATTTGCTTGAACGCCAAAGCATCCTCGGGCGTCAAGAGCCGGATTGTTCCGCCAGACATAGTTGTGTTCCTGCAGTTGTACGGGCTTCGTCATGAAAACCATGACACGCAGGCTAAGCGGACGACATTTCAGAGCCAAGTCGCTATTTGCGCATTTTTTTAATTCTGGCGGGAATAAAACCTTCGACAGCCTCGTATACTCAATCATGGAACGGAAAGAACGCCCATTCGATGTCATTGGCCAGCTCGCAGCGCTTCGGCGTTATGCGCGTTCGCTCGTGCGCAATTCGGATGACGCCGAAGATCTGGTCCACGATGCCTTGGTCCGGGCATTGGAGAAAAAGCAGAGCTTCCATCGTGGTGGTAACTTGCGTACCTGGCTGCTCTCAATTCTGCATAACGCTCACATCGACCGCGTCCGGCAGGGCAGGTCGCTGACACGTCGGCACGATGAGGCCGCCGCGGCAGCCGACCAGTCCCTGCCGGCCGGCCAGGAACATGCGGTTCGGCTGCAGCAGGTTCGCAACGCGTTCTTCCATCTTCCGGAAGAGCAGCGCGAAGCGCTCCATCTCGTCGCCATCGAGGACCTCTCCTACCAGGAAGCAGCGACAGCGCTCGGGATACCGATCGGGACGCTGATGTCGCGCATTTCGCGCGCTCGCGCCCAGCTGAGGGAATTCGAAGAGAAGACGCCGCGTATTTCGCATTTGAGATTGATCGAAGGGGGCGACAATGAAGACAGTTGATCCGATCATCGACGCCGATCTCGACGCCTATGTCGATGGCGAGCTTGACGTCGCACGACGCATCCAGGTGGAAACCTTCCTGTCCGAACATCCGAAGACCGCTGCCAAGGTCATGGCGGACCTCAGCATGAGGGGCGAACTGCGCCTGGCGCTTGCGAACGAGACCGCGTTCGGCCGGGCCGAAACGCGTGATGCGGCTCGCCGCCTGGAACGCGGACTTGCCTATGGCAGGATCTTCCACACGATGCAGCGCATCGCTGCTGTCGGCGTTCTCGTCGCGGCCGGCTGGGTCGCACACAACTCCTTCGGTGCGTTTACCGCGACCGAAGTGTCAGCATCGGTTCCCGCCCCTGCTTATGTCGAGGACGCCGTGCGCGCCTATCAAACGGCGGTGCTGCGGCAATCCATGCCATCGCAATCGGTGGCGAGCTACAAGCCGGAGGATATTCGCGCGGCAACGGCGATCGTCATGCCGCAGCTTCCGGCGGACTGGAAGATTTCCGACGTGCAGATCTTCCCGTCGGAGTTCGGCCCGAGCGTCGAGATGGCGCTGCGGACCGACGACGGCAAGCAGCTGTCGTTGTTCGCGGTTCGCCCTGGATCGTTCTCCGTGGCATCGGTCAGCCATATCGCGCTTGATAACGCCGAGGCAGCCTACTGGCAGATAGGCGACGTCGCCTACGCACTCGTCACCGGCGATCGCACCATCACTCTGGATCGAGCAGCTGATCAGCTTGCTCGTACCCTTTACTAGTCCAATCGAGGAGATCTGTATGAACCCGATCAATCCGCGTTACGGTTTCGGCTCCGCCGCCGGTTCGCAGGCACTGTTCGACGAAGGTCTGCGCCAGCACATGCTGCGCGTCTATAACTACATGGGCGTCGGCCTTGTCATCACCGGCATCATCGCATTCATCGTCGGCAGCACGCCGGCACTTTACGTGCCGATCTTCCAGTCGCCGCTGAAGTGGGTCGTGATGCTCGCACCGCTGGCCTTCGTCTTCTTCTTCTCGTTCAAGATCCAGACGATGTCGGCCGGCGCAGCGCAGATGACCTTCTGGGCCTTCTGTGCGGTGATGGGCCTGTCGCTCGCGTCCGTCTTCCTGGTCTTCACCGGCACCAGCATCGCGCGCACCTTCTTCATCGCCGCGACCATGTTCGGCACGACCAGCCTCTATGGCTACGTGACCAAGCGTGACCTCTCCCGTTTCGGTTCCTTCCTGATGATGGGCCTTATCGGCGTGGTCATCGCGAGCCTCGTGAATATCTTTCTGGGCTCGAGCGCACTGCAGTTCGCGATTTCGGTGATCGGCATTCTCGTCTTCGTCGGCCTCACCGCCTACGACACGCAGAACATCAAGGAACAGTATTCGGAGAACTACGACCAGGAATCGAACCAGAAGCTTGCCGTCTTCGGCGCGCTCTCGCTCTACCTGAACTTCGTCAACATCTTCCAGCTGCTGCTCAACTTCACGGGTGAGCGGGAATAGGCTTAAGCGCTTCTGGGGGCAATGGAAGCGCTAGAACGCCCGGTCCGCACGCTGTGACAGGATGCGCGGATCGGGTGTTCACTACACGGAAGCGGCTGAGCCTTGGCTCGGCCGCTTTCTTTTTGTTCAGAGGATACCCCAGGCCCGATAGCGGCCTCGGCCGGTAATCTCGCGGATACCGATCTCATTCAGGAGATTGAGCGCGCCGCGGCTGGTGATCCGGAGTTCGCGCGCCACCATGGCGGAGGACACCATCGGTCGCGACAGCACAAAACTCGCAAGGTCCGGAAGACTGCTGTTCGATCGCCGATCCTTGAAGCGCATTTCCATCTGCGTCTGCGCCAGGGATAGCCGGTCCATCTCCTTCAAGCCCAGGACAGCACTTTCGGTCATACCATCCAGGAAGGCCTGCAGTCGCGTCAGCCTGTCCCGCGCACGGCGACGTTCGTGGCGAACAGTCTTCAGGCCTGCGTAGAAGGAAAAGAGATGAGACGTCACCTTGCCGCGCGACCTGAGGTAGCTCGCAACAAGCAAACCGCCGAGCCAGTGTTGCCGCCGCAGTGGCTCGATCTTTTCCCATGCCTCGAAAAGAACCGCGGCGCCTATTGTCGGCGGCAACTGATCAGCGATCGCCAGCACGCCCCGCCATTCGCGCAACCGAGCCGCCTCGTCCCATTCCTCATCATCAAAGAGCCCGAGCGGATCATCGCTACGCTTTTCCTTGGAAGACGTCACGGCGACTTCGGCGGGTGCATTGGCGAGATGGCTGTCCAACAGCCGCTGCGAACGCTCCAGCACCGCATCGATCTCCGCTAGCTCCGCCGAGAGGGCATCATCAACGCCGTCGTCATCGTCGCCGGCGGGCTCGGCACTCTTTTGCTCCGGAGCACGCTCCTCCCCTCCCCCACTCCCGGCCAGTACAGCGAGACCTGCGGCACTCAACGACCAGCTAGGCTCGCCCGTCCATATCCTCCGCCGGGCACGTAACACCCCATGCGCTATCGTCAGCTCATGGCTTGGCGTGCGCGTGTCCATATGCGCGTCGTGAAGCACGAGATCTTCGACATGGACAAGCTCGCCAGCCACCCACATTGCGCCCACGGCATCGAAGAAATGTCGGCGCTCCGCAAAGCCTTCTCCTACCGAGGAGCGCAAAGCCCTCTCGTCCAGCCGCGCCAGAGCGTCCTCCGCCCGAACGAGATCGGGTAGCAAAGTGTTTACCATCGATGTATCGATGTCGTAGCGCATTGTTATCTTTTTCAATTTACCCCAAAGAGAAGCAAATCAATCGTTTGCTTCGCCCAGTTATGGCATGGTTAACAAATGCATTCAAACCATTTGCTGAGGATTTCGCTGCGAACGACGGGACACCTTCGACCACAAGCCTATCCGCCCGTTCTGACGTCGGGCTTGCCGCCATATTCCAGCCTAGCACAACAGGCAGCTCAGCTCGGCGTAATGGCCGTCAACACCTGCCCGTGAACCCCGAATCGGCACGCGTCGTTCTGCCGCCAGCTAGCCGCAGACGATCAACTACAGAGTAATCGACGCTCAAACCATTGGAGCCCGCTCGTGACGGCAGCTCCTGCAAGTGTCAGCGTTACTCATCTTCCGTCGTCGGTCAACTGGCTGATTGTACTCCCGGCTCCGAAGCCGGTCCGCCCAGCGGTCGAACAACGCTTAGGCATATTCCTGTTTCGTCTTCCATGAAGGTGCTTGATCGTTCTCGTGAATTCCCGACGCTTACAATCAAAGCTGCCGAGTTCAGACAATAGCTGGCGTCTTTAGGAGTTTGACGCCGTCAACAACAGCGAAGCGCGGGTCGATGGACCCAGCTGCCGGCCATCAACGGACCTTGTGACGCGCTGAAGCTGCCCCCAAGCGGGTTCCCTCCCCCACACCGCGACGCGGACCTCCACCGTCTCAGACAGTCCAAACGCGGGCATATCTCCCATCCATTCACATCGCCGAGATGCAAACCAAATGGCCAGTCCAAGGCCCGAACCCATTGAGACGCATTGGAGCCGGGACCGTGCGAATGCGATCCGCCGTGACGGCAACCTCATCAATGTACAGAAGAGACCTAATTTGGAGGCCGGCGGCCCCATACGCAAAGCGGCTTCCGCCGGCTACGACCGCCCGCCCCATAACACCGACTTGGTCTCCTCGACCAAGCAACCATGCTCAGACCTTAACGATCGTGTTCATCAGACGATCTTTAGCGACGGAAGAGGAGCATCGACTTGTTGCACCCACTCCCGCCTCGGAAGATCATCGTTCTGGCATCCACGATCGATCGCCCAGCAGGTCGCCGCACGGCGATGTCGCCATTCAGCCCGAACAACTGGAGTCGCCAACCATACACGGTCAAACGTGCTGCCGGGCTATCGCAATCTTATTGAACCAACGGGAAATAGTGTCGGTCGAAACGCCTACAGGAATACCGACTCCCGCGGATTGAGGCCACCGATCTACCGGCTACACCGTTCGGCTCAGGAAGCCGGCTTTACACAGAAGCAACCACGTGCGGTTCGGTGCCTACCCATGACGGTTCATGTCACTGACGACCCAGCGAAAGAATACAAAGGCACCCGCAGCGATCCAGATCAGGGGCGAGATATCATCGAGCATCATGCTCATTCTCCTATCGACAATCCGACGTTGACTAGAAAACACCGGAGGCGCCTTCCACCTCATTAACATCGCCCCCTAGGTGCACTAAACTTGCACACAGGATGAACCGAGCGTTAAGTCTCCGGACAACTGCCGGCAACAAAACCGTATATCGATGAACCAACACGCCCTAGCTCGTTTTGGCGTCCCACCACACCCCAAGGCCGCGTAGTTCGGGACGAACACTTGCCCTGCTGCTGGAACGAGACCTCTCCGTCTCCACGCTTAGGCTCGAAGATTGCCGAGACCAAATGGCGGGCGACGCCAGGGATAGGCGTCGCTTTGACCTCCTCGGCGAACTGATCGCGGCGGCTGGAAGCCCCCCCCCCGCAACAAGTGGAGCGAGTTTTGGAGACGGGAGACGCACATCCTTGGTCGGCTCCAAGCCTCGCGAGTTGCGAGAGCCTGCCCCACGCACTCCTGAAGACCAAAAGCAGCAGGAAGGCGAAAAACCCTGTAGGCCGCGGCCCACGACACTAAGCGATTGATGAATATATACTTTTCGGAACGGCGACCTTTCACCAACTTGGCGGACCCTTGGCGTCGTCATGCGCAGGAAAACCGACCGCAACGCCCAGTGATTGCCGAATCGCGCAAGCGGTCGGCACAGCCATCACCCAACGAGATCACTGGATCGCGGGTCATCGGAGCACCGGAGGTACTCTCCGCTAAGCAGGCGCTTAGCGAGCCGGCATCAAACGGTCCAGAATGACAGCCCGATTCGGGGACGAATTGGAAGAAGACCGCTGTGGGTCACGGCCCACGGCTTTAAGCGGCTGAGTATCAACAGTTTTCTCGAGTCCGGCTCTCAGAGGCTCTGCGCACACAACATTCCGCATCTCCTGGGCGTAGGAGCTGGCAAGCGAACGGGAATGCCAGTTCGATCGGCTACAACGGCCATTGTGACGATGGCCGAACGGACGCGCAAAGAATGAACTACGGAGACGGGATAGGAGAGGCGGGCTACTACCCGGCTCGAGGACCGAGTGGCACGCCCGGTTCCGGTCGCGCTAAGCATTCGTGCGGTGTTGAACACCTGAACGTCCGGCTGACCTCCGAGCGGCTGGCATCGTTCAGCCACCGTATTAATTCGCCGGTGCGAGGTCGGTCGGGCTCGTTTAGGTCACGATGCCAGAGAGCGAGAGCGCGCGGTCGTGTCGATTGCCATATCGCTGCGCAACATGCTGGCGCGCCAGCCAATCGCCAATCTGCAACTCGACACACAAGCGAACTCCCGCTCGGGTCCATGCCGACGGCGCCGCTACTCGATGGAGCTCCTGCGAGCGGAGCGGTTCGTCACTTTATAGATTGTGCTGCCTCTGCCTGTCGGCGGCTTAGCAATGCGGCCCGAATCTGTTCCGTCTTGGTGAGACTAGCCGGGACTGCGGCTATGGCCACGGGAGCCGGGGAGGGCTCCTTGCTTTGGAGCAGGCTTTGATACCGTTGCTGGGCGACCAAACGATCGGCGGCCGAGACCGGGCCTGTGCTGCGGCCGTGAAGATCGAAGCGCATCGACTCCGGCTGGGCGGTCGCGAGGTAGTAGCGCTTGGAATGCAGATAAGAGCCGGTGGCCCGTCGTAGGGCGGTCACGTTCGCATCTGGCCTCAGAAGAGGTCGGATCTCGTTCCAAAGCCCAAGCGCAAAAGGCTTGATCGGGTCACCGATTGCGGAGGGAAGGATATCGATCGGCTGCAACAGGAGGGCATTGATCGCTTTCGCCTTCAGCAGATCCGTTTCGTTTGCCGCGATTGGTCCGCGACTGGATGTCCAGAGTTTCGTCATCGATCACCTCGTCTCCCTCCGGTCCTAGGAGAAGATCATGAAGACAATTTGACACGCCCGCCTCGAGTGGAGTGCGGTACACGTACGCGACGAGAACAAGTAGGAGATTTCGGGGCGTTAGACGGCGAAAGAAGGCTCAAGAGCAACGATTTCAAAGGTGAGGTAGTGGACGCAACCATAAATTGCGGATAGATCCGCCGCGGGTTGCGGTGGTCACCGATCTTGCCGAACATGAAAGATCTCAGAGCCGGGGTAGAAGATGTTATACCGCGTCATCGGCCGACATAGATTCTCGTTAGTGCGGTCTCCCTGACCGCGCTGCCGGCACTCATATTTACGTCCGCACTTTTCTCAAAGGACGTTCAGCCCTTTGCTGATCGGCCTACAGCTCGATCAACCGCGCCGCGGTGAACTTGTCGGTGACCAGCGTATCGATCACCCGCGCCCGCAAGGCGCCCGCGATCGCGACCGTCTTCTTCTGCCCACCGGCAAGTGCGATGACCCGGTCGATGTGCGACAGCTCATCGAGCGAAAGACCGATGACGCGCTCGTCGAGAGGGGTCTTTACAGCCTTACCCTGTTTGTCGAAGAAGCGCAGCGAGATGTCGCCGACCGCACCAGCCTCCGCGAGATCGGCGAGTTCTCGAGACGAAAAGATGTTGCCGGACCTTGCGAGCAATTCGGATGGCTCTACAGCGCCGACGCCGACGATGGCAAGCGTTATGCTGGCAAAGAGGTCAAAGGTCTCCCGTACGAACGGGTCAGCCATCATCAAGAGTTTCGCTTCGCGAGACGACGCCAAACCCTGGACGGGAAGGAGCTTGGGTTCCGCCCCGGTTATCCTCGCCAGCCGTGTCGTCAGCTGCGTTGCATGCGTCTGCACGGATGGATCGCCCATGCCCCCCAGCGTCTGGACGATGAACTTCGCCTGGGCGCTCCTCTGCGGATGAATGGCCTCGACCATCTTGAAGATCGTCTGGCTCCAACTCGATACGCCGATGATTTCGCCAGGCGAAAGCGTCACCTCCAGCAGGTGGGCTGCCGCTTCGCCGATGCGCGCCATAATTGCGCCGTCGCGATCTTCAGAACATTCGACAACGATTGCCTCCGGCAGGTCGAACTTGTCCCGCAACTCCTTCTCGAGATCGGAATAGGTACCGACAGGCGGGATCACGCTTGTCCGCACGATGTCCTCGGCCTCGGCACGCTTCAGCATGCGCGACACGGTCGCTTGGGAGAGCCTAAGATGCTGAGCGATCTCCGCCTGCCGCCGTCCCTCGATGTGATACATCTGGGCCACTCTGGAAATGAGACGGAGTTCGTTCAGTCGAGTCATCGTTGATCCCGGTGTGAATTTTTATTCACCTTTAGCGGGTGTCAGAGCTAACGTCGAGCGGGTCAATGCATCATTCCAGGTATTCAGGAGCGTGGCGCGATCGGCGGCTCCGGGCACGATGGTCTGCGTGCTGCGCGGCAGTGCAGCGATGACCTCAAGATCACGCCACAGACCGAGTGATAGCCCTGCCAGATAGGCGGCCCCTAGGGCCGACGCCTCAGGTGCTTCGCACTGGATGACGGCGTGCTCGATGAGATTGGACACGCATTGCATCAGGAACCGGTTTTGGCTGGGGCCACCATCGACATAGAGGGCACCGAGCTCGCCACCGCTCTGCGCGCGCATCGCCCGGATCACGTCATGGACCTGAAATGCAATCGAGTCCGTGACGGAACGCGCCATCTGGGCACGGGTCGTGCTAAAGTTGATCTGCGAGAAGAGGGCGCGCGCGTCAGAGTTCCAGTAGGGCGCCCCAAGTCCGACAAACGCCGGCACGAAGCCCGGGCCGTTTGCTTCGGCGGTGGCTGCGAGGTCTACAAGCGAGGCGACGTCGGGCAGGCCGAGAATACCTGCCATCCACGGCAGGCTTGCCGCGGAAACGAGAATGTTGCCCTCGAAAGCGAACGTCGGCTTGCCGCCGATCCGCCACGCGACCGTTGTGGTGATACCGTTCCTGGGAGCGATGAACGAGGGGAGGGTGGTCATGACGGACGATCCCGTCCCGAACGTCACCTTGCCATCGCCCGGCTTGAACGCCCCGTGGCCGAAGAGAGCCGCATGGCTGTCCCCGATGGCGGCGCGGATCGGAGTGCCGTCCGGGATACCCGGGAGGCCCAGCATGGTGCCGAAGTCGGCAGAGCTATCCATCACCTTGGGAAGCAACGAAATGTCGACCCCGAAAATCTCCCCGAGCTCGGCACTCCAGCTCTGCGCCTGAAGGTCGAACAACTGGCTTCGTGCTGCATTCGATGCGTCGCATGCGTGCAAGCGGCCGCCTGTAAGGCAGTGGATCAGCCAGCTGTCGATCGTTCCCAACCGGATCGGACGCCCCTTCGGCGCACGGTCGAGGAGCCAGCGGAATTTCGAACCCGGAAACATCGGATCCAGGGGCAGGCCCGTCAGCGCCTGCACGCGCTCGAGGCGACCCTCGGCGATGAGCCGCTCGCAATCAGGCGCCGTGCGCCTGCACTGCCAGCTCAGGACAGGTCCGAGGGACTCGCCCGTTTCCGCGTCCCAGGCCGTGACGGACTCGCGCTGGTTGGAGATCGCGATCGCCTCGACAGTCACATCGGCCGCCGAATTCAAGCAGGCTTCGATTGCCTCGCAAACGGATGCGTAGAGGCGACGCGGATCCTGCTCGACCCAGCCGGGCTTTGGATAGGATATGCCAACGGGCGCAGACCCCCTTGCTAGAACCTCACCCTTTTCGGAAACAAGAACTGCCTTCGAATTGGTCGTGCCCTGGTCGATGGCCAGAATAGCCCGCATCGTATCCTCCAGAAAATTACGAGCCGGGGCGCCTATGCGTCCCGGCATGATGTCGTGCTATCGCTTACTTGCGCTTGATCAGCGCCTGCGCGGCATCCGCGATCGCCGACGGAGCCATGCCGAATTCGTCGAGCAGGAACTCGGCCGAACCGGTCGGAGCATAAATGCCCGGAACACCAAGACGCTTCATCGGCACGGGCGCGTTGTCAACGACAACCTCGGCAACGGCCGAACCAAGGCCACCAAAGATCGAATGTTCTTCGGCTGTCAGGATCGCTCCCGTTTCCTTCGCGGCGGCAATGATTGCCTCTTCGTCGATCGGACGAACGGTTGCCAGGTTGAGGACGCGAGCCTTGATGCCACGTTCCGCGAGGATCTCGGCAGCCGTCACGATACGGTGCGTAAGCGTGCCGTTGGCAATCAGAGTGACGTCGGAACCTTCGCGCAGCAGGTTGGCCTTGCCGAGTTCGAACTTGTGACCTTCGGGAAGAAGGTCGGGAACGCCGACACGCGACAGACGCAGGAAGCAGGGGCCATTGTAGCTCGCCGCCCACTCGACCGCCGCCGCCGTTTCGATGCGATCGCATGGCGCGATAACAGGCAGGTTCGGAAGCACGCGCGTCCACGCGAAGTCTTCGATGGAATGGTGGGTTGGCCCGAGTTCGCCGTAGGCCATACCGGAGGAGATACCGACAAGCTTTACGTTCGCGTTCGAGTAGGAAATGTCGGCCTTGATCTGTTCAAGCGAGCGACCGGTCAGAAACGGGGAGGCGCCGCAAACATAGGGCAGGCGACCACCGTTGGCGAGGCCGGCGCCAACGCCGACCATATTCTGCTCGGCGATGCCGACGTTGACCAGGCGATCAGGAAACTTCGACTTGAAGCCCCCGAGCTTCGACGATCCGACTGAATCGTTGCAAACCGCGACGATCGTTTCGTTCTCGGCTGCCAGACGCTCGAGCGTTGCGGCAAACGCATCGCGGCAGTCATACAGCTTGGGTGCATTTACTGGCGCGTTCATTAGAGTGCCTCCGACAGTTCTGCCAATGCGATTTCGTACTGTTCCTTGCTCGGAACCTTGTGGTGCCAATCGACACGGTCCTGCATGAAGGAGATCCCGTGTCCCTTGTTGGTGTGCGCGACGATGCAGTGCGGGCGGTCGTTGCTCCGATGCTCAAGAGCCGGAACCACTTCACGCATGTTGTTGCCGTCGATTTCAGTGACTTCCCAACCGAAAGCTTCGAGCTTGGGACGCAGCGGCGCGATATCGTTCGTATCGGAGAGCGACGCTCCCTGCTGGAAGCGGTTGTGGTCGATGACCAGGGTCAGATTGTCCAGACGGAACTGGGCTGCAGCCATGATGGCCTCCCAGTTCGAGCCTTCCTGCATCTCGCCGTCGCCGGTGATCACATAGGTGTGGTAGTCGGCGCCTGAGAGCTTGGCGGCCTTCGCCATGCCCACGGCCACGGGAAGGCCGTGTCCGAGCGGTCCGGTGTTGGTTTCAACGCCGGGAACCTTGTTGCAGTTCGGATGCCCGTTCAGCCGCGAGTGCGGCTTCAGGAAGGTGGAGATTTCCTCTTCCGGGATGAAGCCGCGCTTGGCCAGCGTGACGTAAAGCGCACAGGCCGTATGCCCCTTGGAAAGCACGAAGCGATCGCGGTTGGGGTTCTTGGGTTCGGCCGGCCAGAGGCGCAGCACGCGGAAATAAAGCGCGGTCAACAGGTCGATAACGGACATCTCGCCGCCAATGTGGCCAGCTCCCGCCTCGTAAACGGCCTGGAGGTCGCGCAGACGTATCTGGCGAGCGATACGTTCAAGTTCCGGTAGCTCCATGGGTTATTTCCTCTCGTGCATATTTATTCATGTGGTTATATTTTTGCACATGAAGAGGCTTAGTCAAGCCCCCCTGAGCGATTTCTATTCGCCAGGAAGGCCCAGAAACGCAGTTGACACCGAGTAGACAAGTTTGTTAATGAATTTTCCAGCAGGCATGAATATTTATTCGTGCTTGAAGATTTATAGGCCGCGGCCTTAGTCTCCAGGGAGGAATGATGGTGGCGATCGACGTAAATGAGCAGAGCCGTCCGTCTGGCGCATGGGTCAGAAAGCTCACGGGAGCCACGGGCCCCCTGATCGGACTCCTCGCTCTGTGCATATTCCTGACCTTCAGCACCGATGCGTTTCTCTCGCTTCGGAACGGTCTCAACATCCTCGACCAGATCACGGTGCTCGGCATCATGGCCGTCGGCATGACCTTCGTCATCCTGATCGGTGGCATTGATCTGTCGGTCGGATCGGTTCTCGCGCTCTCGATGATGGTGATGGGCTGGACAGCCAACGTCGCCGGCATGCCGCTTGCCGTCGGGATCGTCTTTGCCCTCCTGGCGTCCGCGATGAGCGGACTGATCGTCGGTATTCTTGTGACTTGGTTCAGGGTCCCCGCCTTTATCGCGACGCTTGCGATGATGTCTGCGGCACGTGGCGTGGCGAACATGATCACCGATGGCCAGCAAATCGTCGGATTTCCCGATTGGTTCATGATGCTTGCCATCGACCGGCACTTCGGAATCCTGACAGCAACCGTTTTCCTGATGCTTGCGGTCGTTCTAGAGCAGATCCTGCGA
>UEHQ01000024.1 GCA_900489925.1 Hyphomicrobiales bacterium
GGTGGCGGCGGCGGTGGCGGCGGGGGCTGGTAAGCCTTCATTCGTCCTGCAAGAAAGCCCTCTGGCTTGTCACGACAAGCATTCTCGCTTGACCCGGGTAAGCATTGTGCTTGACCTTTGGGCCCACTCCCCTTAACCGCCAGACGGAAACGCGAAAGGGACGGGCATGAAGGTTCTGTTGATCGGATCGGGCGGACGCGAGCACGCATTGGCCTGGAAGCTGGCGCAATCGCCTCTCATGACGGAATTCTACGCCGCCCCCGGAAACCCCGGCATTGCCGAACACGCGACGCTGGTTCCCGTCGATGTCGATGACCACGCGGCCGTCATTGCTTTCTGCAAGGAAAAGGCAATCGACTTCATCGTCGTCGGCCCGGAAGCACCGCTGGTCGCGGGCATTGCCGACCAGCTGCGCGCGGCAGGCTTTGCCGTGTTCGGCCCCTCGGCCGCTGCCGCCCAGCTCGAAGGCTCCAAGGGGTTCACCAAGGACATCTGCGCGCGCTACGATATCCCGACCGGCGCTTACCAGCGCTTCAACAACGCCCCCAAGGCAAAGGCCTATATCCGCGAGCAGGGCGCCCCGATCGTCGTCAAGGCCGATGGCCTCGCCGCCGGCAAGGGTGTGACCGTCGCCATGACCGTCGATGAAGCGCTCGCCGCCGTCGACGATTGCTTCGAAGGCGCGTTCGGCGCCGCCGGCGCCGAAGTCGTGGTCGAAGCCTATCTCGATGGCGAGGAGGCAAGCTTCTTCTGCCTCAGCGATGGCAAGCACGCGCTGGCGCTCGCAACCGCCCAGGACCACAAGCGGGTAGGCGAGGGCGATACCGGCCCGAACACCGGCGGCATGGGCGCTTATTCGCCGGCGCCCGTGATGACGGCTGAGATGGTCGAGCGCACGATGAAGGAAATCATCGAGCCCACGATGCGCGGCATGGCCGAAAGCGGCTATCCCTTCTCCGGCGTCTTCTTCGCCGGCCTGATGATCACCAAAAAGGGCCCGGAGCTGATCGAATACAACGTCCGCTTCGGCGATCCCGAATGCCAGGTGCTGATGATGCGCCTGAAGAGCGATCTCCTGCCGATCCTCTATGCGACGGCAACCGGCACACTGGACAAGGTCACGGCCGAGTGGAGCGATGATCCGGCGCTGACCGTCGTCATGGCCTCGAAGGGCTATCCGGGAAGCTACGACAAGAACACGCCGATCAAGTCTATTCCCGAAGCGGGCGAGGGCGCCAAGGTGTTCCATGCCGGCACAGCCCTGAAGGATGGCGCACTGGTCGCCACCGGCGGCCGCGTGTTGAACGTCACAGCATCAGGCAAGACCGTCGGCGAAGCCCAGACCCGCGCCTATGCCCTGCTCGACAAGGTGGAATGGGACAATGGCTTCTGCCGCCGCGATATCGGCTGGCAGGCGATCAAGCGCGAAAAAGCGTGAGCAAACCCGAAATCGGGTCAGTTCTCTAAATTTTTACCCTTTCCCCTGACGGGATGGAAACAAAGCCGCGCTAGTCTCTTCTCAACGTGAGACGGAGTGTTCCATGCGTCAGGTCATTTTGGGTGCGATAGCTGTGTTTGCGGCAGGCTCTGCCTTTGCCTCCTCGATCGAGGTCGTCGGGACCGGTGCCGGCAGCGGTAGCAGCAGCATCCTCACGAAGGTGTGCACCACGTGCCCGCCGCTGCAGCCAAAGCAGATGAAAAAGGACTACATCGTCCCCACGTTGGCCGATGGCTCGCTCGAGCACTCGCAGATCCGCGACGTCGACGGCGAAAAGAAGCTGTATCGCACAGAAGGCTGGATGGGCGGTTCGCCCGTCGTCTTCGTCACCAAAGCGCCCACGACGACCGCGATTGCCTCCGCCCCCGACGGCATTGATGAGACGGCAACCACCGCCGCCGTGATCGGCACCAATACCAAGCCCGTCGCTGCCGGCGTTGCGGGAGCGCGGGAACAAATCGCCCCGCTCGACGTTTCATCTTTCGAGCTACGGCCCTAATTCAAAGTTCCCTGCCCCTCCGATCAAGGTTTCGATTGAATGGGGTTCCACCCCTGCGGTGGATAAATGCGCTCCTGAAGAGAAGCAGGGGCGCATTTTCTGTATCTGCCTGCCATATCGTGCCGCGCGCCGATTGCGCTCGCCTGCAAAAAGATACGGGTTAGATCTTACATAGGCCGCGTGCGGCTATGGGGTCTGATCTTAAACGATAATTCAACCATTCACTCTAATTTTATCGATATGCCGGAGGGCGCATGATTGCGCTCGCCATGCGTGCTGCTGCGCGAAGGTCGGGAGTTGACCGGTCCGGAATTTCCCGTTCATCCATATTCGCGAGACATTCATGAAAAAGCTCAAGATTGCGCACCAGCTTTTCGCCCTTGTCGGCGTGCTGATGGCCGCCTTCGCCATTGCCACTTTCTTCCAGATTCGCACCACATCGCAGGCGATCTACGATGATCGCTTCGACCTTCTGCGCACGCAGGTGGAATCAGGCATCTCCGTACTAGATGCCTATTATCAGCGCGAGAAGTCGGGCGAGATGACGCATGAAGCCGCCCAGGCTGAGGCCTTCAAGATTCTCTCCAAGGTCAAGTTCGAGCCGGCGGGCTATCTGTTCGGTTACGACTACAGCGTGGTGCAGCGCTTCCATCCGAGCCCCGTCAACATCGGCAAAGACATGAGCGGACAGGTGGACCAGAACGGCACCTATTTCAGCAAGGACATGGTTGCAAAGGGTCGCGCCGGTGGCGGTCGAACGATCTATTACTGGAGCAAGCCGGGCCAGCCTGCTGACCAGCTGTTCGAGAAAGGCTCATACTCGGCCTCCTTTGAACCGTGGCAGCTCGTCGTGTCCAGCGGTGTCTATCTCGATGACCTGCAGGCGCAGATCAATGCTGCGATCTGGAAGGCGCTGATTGCCTGCGCGATCATCGCGGTCGCCGGCATCGCTGCCGCCTACTACTTCATTCGCGGCATCTCCAAGCCGCTGCAGGATGTTCACCAGGCACTGGAAGCAGTCGCCGACGAGAACGTCACGCTTGCTATTCCACATGCCGAAATGAACAACGAGATCGGCATGATGGCGCGCGCGACCCAGTCGCTGCAGCAGAAGGTCAAGGAACGTCACGTGATGTCCGAGCGCGAAACCGCGCAGCAGATGGCACTGGATGGCGAGCGTGAGAACAGCCAGCGTCTGCAGCGCGATGAAGCGGCGGCTCAGACGCGCGTCGTCGCGACGATCGGCCAGGCCCTCGAGCAGATTGCGCGTGGCGATCTGACGGTTCGCTGCGCCGACCTCGGCGGCAAGTACGAAGCCCTCCGTGACAATTTCAACGATGCTCTCTCGCATCTTGAAGCAGCCATGGCACGGGTCAACGCCAAGGGCGGCGACATCAGTGTCAGCAAGGAAGAGATCCGTCGCGCCTCCAACGACCTCTCGCAGCGCACGGAGCGCCAGGCCGCAAGCCTCGAAGAGACGTCTGCTGCGCTGGACCAGCTTACCGTCGCCGTTCGCCAGACTGCCGAAGGCGCGCACGAAGCAAGCAAGCGCGTCCATGCGGTCAGCACCGAAGCAACCCGCAGCGATGCGGTCGTGACCGAAGCTATCGCTGCCATGAGCGGTATCGAGAAGTCGTCCGACGAAATCGGCAAGATCATCGGAGTCATCGACGACATCGCCTTCCAGACCAACCTGCTGGCGCTGAACGCCGGTGTTGAAGCAGCTCGCGCCGGCGAATCCGGCAAGGGCTTCGCGGTCGTGGCGCAGGAAGTGCGCGAGCTCGCGCAGCGTTCGGCTGCTGCCGCCAAGGAGATCAAGGACCAGATCGCACGGTCGTCTGGCCAGGTCGACCAAGGCGTCAAGTTGGTCGGCGAAGCTGGTGAAGCCCTGAAGCGCATTTCCGATCAGATCAAGGCTGCCAACGAAATCGTCGCCAAGATCGCCCACAGCGCCTCCGAACAGGATACGACGCTGCGCTCGATCTCGTCCTCGATGAACCAGCTCGACGCCGCGACCCAGCAGAACGCCGCAATGGCGGAGGAAACGACGGCTTCGGCGGAATCGCTCGCCAACGACACCGACGAACTGCTGAACCTCATTCGCGGCTTCCGCATCAGCAACGGCAGCGAACTCACGCAGCAGGTCCGCCGCGCGGCGTAATCAGCTATCATTCCTTGTCGAACTTTTACAGCCGCTGGAGAAATCGGGCGGCTGTTTGCGTTGCAGGCTCTTCGATCTCGGCCAGTCGTGTCAGCAGCGCTTCGATCTCCCGGTCGGAGTAGACCTCGATGCCTGCCTGTTGCAGCAGCGCCGCCGTGACGCCGCTGCCACTTAGTCTCGTGCCCGTAAATGACCCGTCATAGATGAAACCCGAGCCGCAGGAGGGGCTTCCGTCGATCAGCAGCGCAAGGCGGCAACCTTCTTCCGTCGCAAGTCGCAACGCATTCTCCGCCGCTTGTCGAAATTGCCAGGTTACGTCACCGCCGGTGATCTCGACGACCCGTGCCGTTCCCGCCAGGACATCCGCGCCAGTAGCGCCATTCTCGATTTCCGCTGGCGGTCGCGGTACCGGCATGCCTGCGGACATCTCCGGACAGATCGTCACAAGCCGGCCCTCCGCACGCCAGCGCTCGATGGCTGGATGGAGAAGCGGTTTCGACCGGCCGTCATAACGGACCGCGTGACCCATGAGGCAGGCACTGACGAGAATCTTCTGCATGGTGTTGGGCATAATGCAGCGGACATGATAGTTCCAGCCTTCGTCCCTCAGCAGCCGCCATCGCCAAGTCATCACCAAGTCATCAGGAAGAGGATTTCGCCATTCCGAGACCGTCCAGCCGTATGGCCGCGCTGCCGTCGGACATGCCATGACCGGCCTTGCGATCTATGCAGGGTTGTTCGCAATGTCCTTTATCGCGGCGACGATCTTCCCGATGCAATCCGAAGCCGGGCTGGTCGGCCTCATTCTGACGGGGGAGCACTCGATTGTCCTGCTCGTCGCCGTTGCCAGCGCGGGAAATGTGCTTGGCTCGCTGCTGAACTGGCTGCTCGGACGCGGGATAGAGCGTTTCCGCGACAGGCGTTGGTTTCCTGTCGGCGGCGCTGTGCTCGACAGGGCTCAGGGCTGGTATCGCCGCTACGGCAAGTGGTCGCTGCTTGCCAGCTGGCTGCCTGTTGTCGGCGACCCCATCACTGTCGTCGCCGGTGTTCTCAAGGAGCCGTTGCCGACATTTCTGGCGCTCGTCACGATCGCCAAAACCGCGCGCTACGCGGTTTTGGCTGTTGCGACGGCGGGCGTCATGGGTTGACGCCGATTAGCCGGCGATCTTCGAGAAGTCGGCAACCGTGCCTGTCGCTTCGCGGATGAGGCGGAGCAGGGCAAGTCGGTTGGCACGGATCGCGGCGTCCGGGTCGTTCACGAGCACGTCGTCGAAGAAGCGATCGACGGGTGCGCGCAGCTTGGAGAGCGCCGCCATCGCCGAGCGGAAGTCTTCCTTCGAAACAGCGTCCGTCGCTTCCGCCGAAGCGGTGGTGATCGCCGCGAAGAGCTCACGCTCGGCATCGAGCTTGAGCAATGCTTCGGAAACGCCATCAGCAACGACGGTGCCCTTTTTCTCCTCGGCGGCCAGCAGCTGTACGGCGCGCTTCGTGCCGGCAAGCAGGTTCTTGCCGTCTTCGGAGGTGATGAACGCAGTCAGCGCCTCGACGCGGCGGGCAACCATACGCAGGTCGTCGGTCTCGGGCGTCAGCACCGCATCGATGAGATCGTGGCGGGCACCCTGGTCACGCAGATAGACCTTCAGGCGATCGTGGAAGAAGGACAGCAGATCCAGCTGGCGCGACATGTCGTCGGCGTCAACGGTGTTGCCGATATCCATGTCGATCCGGCCCATGTGGCTGACGATCCGCGGCAGCAGCGTCAGGTGGACGCCACGCTCCAGGATGATGCGGATGACGCCAAGTGCTGCGCGGCGCAGTGCAAAGGGATCCTTAGAGCCGGTCGGCTTTTCGTCGACAGCCCAGAAACCGATCAGCGTGTCCAGCTTGTCGGCTAGCGCAACAGTGATCGCGACCTTGTCCTGCGGCAACTGGTCGGACGGCCCCTGCGGCTTGTAGTGCTCTTCGATGGCGGTGGAGACGACGGCGTCTTCGCCCTGGAGGGCCGCATATTTCCGGCCCATCACGCCCTGCAGTTCCGGAAACTCGCCGACGGCTTCGGTGCGAAGATCTGCCTTTGCCAGCACGACCGCGCGATCGACCAGCTTGTAATCGGCGCCGGCGGGGAAGGCGACCTTCGCCGCCATGGCGCGTATGCGCTCGACGCGCTCACCCTGGGTGCCGAGCTTGGCATGGAAGGTGACGTTGAGCGAATCGAGCTTCGCCATGCGCTGGTCGAGCGGCTTCTTAAGGTCGAGGCTGAACTTCTTGGCCGAGGCCTCAAGCGTTTCCAGATCCGGCAGGTTGCCCTGGTCGCGCTTCCAGAAGTGCAGCGCGTCGGAAAGACGGGCGCGCACGACCTTGCCGTTGCCGTGAATGATTTCCTTGCCGCCGTCGCTCGCCTCGATGTTGGAAACGAGGATGAACTTGTTCGACAGCGTATCGCCGCCGACGGGGCGCGTCACGAAGCATTTCTGGTTGGTCTTGATCGTCAGGCGGATGATCTCGGACGGGATCGAGAGGTAATCCTCCTCGAAGCTGCCCATGAGCACCTGCGGCCATTCGACGAGGCCGGACACCTCTTCGAGCAGGCCCTCATCTTCCACCAGTTCCAGGCCGTTCGCGAAGGCGACATCGCGGGCGTCGTGCAGAATGATGTCCTTGCGGCGCTCGCCGTCGAGGATCACCTTGGCCTTCTCCAGGCTTGCAACATAATCGTCGAAGCGCTTGACGGTAATCGCGTCCGGCGCGTGGAACCGGTGCCCGTAGGTCACGTTGGAGGCGACAATGCCGCCGACCTCGAACGGGATGACCGTCGTTTCCTCATGCTCGGTGCCGAACAGGCAGGTGATCGATTGCAGCGGGCGAACCCACCGCAGCGAACCCGGCTGCGCGGACGCTTTGCCCCAGCGCATGGGCTTCGGCCATGGGAAATCGCGGATGATGGCTGGCATGATGCCGGCGATGATGTCTTCCGCGTTGCGGCCCGGCTTGGAGATCACGGCGATGTAGAAATCGCCCTTCTTCGGGTCGCTCTGAACCTGCGCCTCGGAAATCGAGGCAAGTCCGGCGCCACGCAGGAAGCCTTCGATCGCCTTTTCGTTCGCGTCGGTGCGCGGGCCTTTGCGCTCCTCGCGCACGTCGGCGGAGCGGGCCGTCAGCCCGCGGATGTCGAGTGTCAGCCGGCGCGGCGTCCAGTATTCGCGCGCACCTTCGTAGGAAAGGCCTGCTTCGACGAGTGCATCGGTCACGAGCTTCTTCAGGTCGCCGGCGGCCTTGCGCTGCAGGCGGGCCGGGATCTCTTCGGAGCGGAGTTCTAGGAGCAGATCGGGCATGTCACTTTCCTTGCCTTCTCGGGGGAAGGCGCCACAAGGCGGGGCTAAAAACGGTCGCCTCTGCTAGCAAAGAATGGCGCATCTGCACAACCGCAAAAAAGGGATGATGGAGGCGGGGAGGGGATTTTGGCAGGCAGGATGCCGTGCCGCAGCCTTTCATGTTTGGAAATAGGCTCTTACCGCGCGGTCGAATGTCGATGTCGCTATCGCAGCACAGTGGACCTGACGCTCGGCCCGCACATTCAGTCTGCTTTAGAGGAGCGCGGCAAACGAATTCCCCCGCACGCCAATTTGAGATATATTCTGGCGATCAAGCGGGGGAGGTTCGACTATGCGACGTCGAGAATTCATCGCAACGCTCGGAGCCGTGTCAACGTGGCCTGCGATAGCAGCGCTTTCTTCTGTTTTTGCTTCCGATGCATTTGCCGCAGACGCGCACTGGACCTACGAAGGGCATGGTGGGCCGAACGATTGGGCCGAGCTTGATCCAGCAAATGTGGCCTGCTCGGCCGGAACCCAGCAATCGCCGATAAATATCGTCGATTCTATCAGGGCGAAGCTCCCACCCCTTAGGATTGACTGGTCGAGGCGCACCGACACCATCGTCAACAATGGCCACACCATCCAGGTAAACGTCGCCGACGGCTCCAAGCTCATCGCTCCGGGTGGAGAGTACAAGCTGGTACAGTTTCATTTTCATCACCCGAGTGAGCACCAGATCAACGGCAAAACCTACCCGATGGAAATACATTTCGTGCACGCGAACGCGGCCGGCGGGCTCGCTGTTCTCGGCGTATTGGTCCAGACGGGCAGGGCAAACGCCGTTTTCGACAAGATCGTATCGACCATGCCGGGAACGGCCGGGCCTCCGATCAAAGCGGACGCTGCCATTAATCCAAACCTGCTCTTGCCGCCGAGATTGACCTACTATCGTTATTCCGGTTCGCTCACGACCCCGCCGTGCAGCGAGAATGTCGATTGGCTCTTGCTGACCCACCCGATCCAAGCCGACGCCAAAAGCGTCGCCGCATTTGCCAACCTCTACAGCGCGGACGCACGCCCGGTGCAACAAAGCAACCGTCGTTTCGTGTTGCGGTCGGGGTGACTGTCCGGCTCGACTGACGAGTCGGACGCTCACGCGATCTCCCACGAAAAGTGCATCGGTGTCAGTCAGTTCGCGACCATCGGCTCGGGAAAGGTCCAGGAACCATCGAGAATTTCCGCCCGTGGTCGATAAAGGCGGACCATGTAGTTCCAGTCCTTGGCGACCGGAAGGCAGTTGACGATCTTGCCGTCGCAGCCCCCGAACTGAACGGTGACCGAACCATCCTCACCCTTCTTGGCCGTCACGCTGTTGAGGGCGTAGGCGTTGTAGGGGTTCTTGTCGTAAAAGCCCTCGGCGTTATAGACGCTGATGGACCAGAAGCCGTCGACAGGGACGTCCTTGACGCTGAGTTTGTAGATCGTCGTGCCGTCGTTCTTTTCTGGAGTGATGTTGAGATACCTGGCATCCTTGTCCGGGTTTCCGCCCCACCCGTAGGCAGAGCCTAGCAAATGACGGATCGGGTCAACCTCTTCCTTCGTACCGAACGCCCTGTCGAAATTCGAAAGGGTCGATGCAAGAACGAGAAGCGCGTCGTGCACCTTCTTCTGGCTGGCGGCGTCGTAAGTGGGCAGTTCCAATGTGCCGGCGCCATTTTGGCTGGCTTTGATTCCATCCTGAAGCGCATGCACCTGATCGATATCCTTCGGATCGCTGGGATCAACGAGGATGCGGGTGCCGATCAGCACGTAGCGCGTACCGACAGTCGCTTTGTCGAAGGTGTGCGTTCCGGCCCCATAGACCGTCGACGCATAGTGGTCCTGACTTACCGCCATCAGGGACATGAAGCGCGAGCCAGGATCAGGTAGGGTAAAGGTCACGGGGCCGGCGTCGAGGTCAAAAATGCCGTAGCTGTAAAGCGTATCCCGATTGAGCCGGATGACCGAATGGTCCTCGATGGGTGCAGGTTCGCGATGATGCAGGAGTTTCCCAAGTCCGCCTGCCTGCTTGGCGAGGCCGCCGATGTAAGTGTCGGATTCGGCACGTACAAAGTTGTCGACGGTCACCGGTGTGGGGGCAGATTGCCCGAAGGCGACAGACGGCAGGCTGAAGAGCAGTGCAAAGCCAATGGTTCTTCCGCGACGGTTCATAGAGGGCTCCGATGTTAGATGGGAATAATCTAGGTGACCGTCGTTGATGCGGAGAAGTACGTAACAGTAACTACAGACGTAAATTCTGGCTTATCGGGCTGCTTCTGTCAGTCGAGGTCCGACGGATGCCACAGCCCTGATTGCTTGCGCCCGATACTGGTGGCGGCCTTTGTCAGAGGAGGCAAGAGAAGGGTAGGCAGCGAGGCGGAGTACAACGTTCCGGCGCCAGACCGTCTGTATCCCGATCGCTACTCTTCCGCTGTGGAAACCCGACTAGGGCATTGCCTTGCCGCTTTTCGCCGCTATGGTCCCGCAACTTTCGTGAAACGCAGGAACTCTCATGGCCGCTGATCTTCGTTCGCTTGCCGCTGTCATCGCCTCTGAAATCAACGCCCGGCCGGACCAGGCCAAGGCGGCGATCGAGCTGCTCGACGAAGGCGCAACGGTGCCTTTCATCGCGCGCTACCGCAAGGAAGTAACCGGTGGGCTTGATGATACGCAGCTGCGCAATCTGGCGGAACGGCTGGTCTATCTGCGCGAGCTGGAAGCGCGCCGCGATACGATCGTGGAGTCGATCACCGGCCAGGGCAAGATGACCGAGGAGCTTTCGGGCAAGATCGCCGGCGCGGCCACCAAGGCCGAGCTTGAGGATCTCTATCTCCCCTACAAACCGAAGCGCCGCACCCGCGCCGAGATCGCCCGCGAGCGCGGCCTCGGTCCCTTGGCCGAAGCCATCCTCGCCGATCGCTCCAAGGAACCCGCGACGCTGGCGGAGAGCTACATCACCGCCGATGTGCCCGACGTGAAGACCGCGCTCGAAGGAGCGCGCGACATCGTTGCCGAAGGCATCGCCGAAAATGCCGACTTGCTCGGCAAGCTGCGCGCCCACATGCGCAGCGCCGCCTTGCTGAAGGCCAAGGTCGTCGACGGCAAGCAGGCGACGGGCGAGAAGTTCTCCGACTATTTCGACCATTCCGAACGCTGGGCAACCGCGCCCGGCCACCGCGCGCTCGCCATGCTGCGCGGCTGGAACGAGGAAGTGCTGACGCTGACGATCGAGGCCGATGCCGAGACCGCGTCGCCGAACAAACCGGTCGAGCGGATGATCGCCGCCGCCTACGAGATCGGCAACAGCCGCCCTGCTGACCGCTGGCTGATGGAGGTCGCCAGCTGGACCTGGCGCGTGAAGCTCTCCATGTCGCTGTCGCTCGACCTGATGCGCGAGCTTCGTGAACGAGCGGAGGAGGAGGCGATCCACGTCTTCGCCCGCAATCTCAAGGATCTGCTGCTGGCGGCCCCCGCCGGCTCGCGCCCCACCATGGGGCTTGATCCGGGTATCCGCACCGGCGTCAAGGTTGCCGTCACCGACGCCACCGGCAAGGTGATTGCGACCTCCACCGTCTATCCCTTCCAGCCGAGAAACGACGTGCGCGGCGCCCAGATCGAGCTTGCTTCGCTGATCCGCAAACACAATGTCGAACTGATCTCGATCGGCAACGGCACTGGCAGCCGCGAGACGGAAAAGCTGGTGGCCGACATGCTGGCCGACCTGCCGGCGCCGAAGCCGACGAAGGTCATCGTCTCGGAAGCAGGAGCATCTGTCTATTCCGCATCAGAGACCGCCGCGCTTGAATTCCCAAATCTCGACGTGTCGCTGCGCGGTGCCGTCTCCATCGCCCGCCGCCTGCAGGATCCGCTGGCCGAACTCGTGAAGATCGAGCCGAAGTCGATTGGCGTCGGGCAGTATCAACACGACGTTGACCAGCAGAAGCTGTCGCGTTCGCTTGACGCGGTTGTCGAAGATGCCGTGAATGCCGTTGGCGTCGATCTCAATACAGCCTCCGCGCCATTGCTCTCGCGCGTTTCGGGCCTCGGCGCCTCGATTGCCGACGCGATCGTCAAGCACCGCGATAGCGAGGGCCGCTTCGAGACCCGTCGCGACCTGCTCAAGGTCGCCCGTCTCGGCCAGCGGACGTTCGAACAATGCGCCGGCTTCCTGCGCATCCGCGACGGCAAGGAGCCGCTCGATGCCTCTTCGGTTCACCCGGAAGCCTATGGCGTCGCCAAGAAGATCGTGGCGGCCTGCGGTCGTGACCTGCGCTCGCTGATGGGCGATAGCGCGGCTTTGAAGTCGGTTGATCCGCGCCAGTTCATCGACGAGAAGTTCGGCTTGCCGACAGTGAAGGACATTCTGGCGGAACTCGAAAAGCCCGGCCGCGACCCGCGCCCAAGCTTCAAGACGGCGACCTTCGCCGAAGGCGTCAACGAAATCTCGGACCTCAAGCCCGGCATGATGCTGGAAGGCACAGTCACCAACGTCGCTGCCTTCGGCGCCTTCGTCGATATTGGCGTCCATCAGGACGGTTTGGTTCACGTCTCCCAGCTTGCCGATCGGTTCATCAAGGATCCTCACGAAGTTGTGAAAGCGGGAGATGTCGTCAAGGTTCGGGTCGTCGAGGTCGATGCGAAGCGCAAGCGCATTGGTCTGTCGATGCGCAAGGACGATGGCTCACAGGCTCCGGCGCCACGCGGCGAGTCGCGCGGAAATCCGCCGGTTCGCGGCCAGAATGACCGCCGTTCGGCGCCTCCGAAGCAGGAGAGCCAGGGTGCATTCGGTGCCGCCTTGGCCGAGGCCATGAAGCGGAAATAAGCGCTTAGCAGTCAGATTTGCAAAAATGTCACACTTCGGCGACCATGTTGCCGAGGTGCGAAATACGGCGCTTGTAAGGCGGGAGAGAGGTACTAAGTTGAGTGGACTATCCTGTCACATTGCGAGGCCTTATTCATGGCGTCGGCATTCTTATCGATTGTCCAAAAACTCATCCGCAAGGGTAATTTGAAGCTCACTCTCGCCAATGGCGAGACGCACAAGGTAGGGGACGGAACCGGTGAACTGGTTATCGTCCGCATCGCCGACGAGGAAGCGGAAAAACTGATCCGCCGCGACCCCACCCTCAAACTCGGCGAAATGTACATGGACGGCCGGTTCATTCTCGAACAGGGCAATATCTATGACTTTCTGGAGATGGTGAAACAGAACACCACCAACGAAATCTTCGATATCCCGATGGCTGCCCTCCTGATCGGCCGCATTGCCGTCCAGCAAGTGAAAAGCCGCCTCCCGATCAATCACAACAAGCGCAACGTCGCCCATCACTACGACCTGTCAGAGCGTCTGTTCGAACTCTTTCTCGACGAGGACTGGCAGTATTCCTGTGCCTACTTCAACCCTCCTGGTATCAGCCTCGAGGAGGCGCAGGTCGCCAAGAAGCGCCACATCGCAGCCAAGCTGCTTCTCGAACCCAACCAGCGCGTCCTGGAGATCGGGTCCGGCTGGGGTGGCATGGGCATGTACCTTGCCGAAGCGACGCCCGGTCTCGATCTCACCGGTATCACGCTCAGCGAAGAGCAGCTGAAGATCTCCCGGGATCGCGCCCTTAAGCGCGGTCTGGCCGACCGCGTTCGTTTCGAGTTGCAGGACTACCGGACGATGACCGGCCAGAAGTTCGACCGTATCGTCTCGGTCGGCATGTTCGAGCATGTCGGCATCGGTAACTTCGGCAGGTTCTTCAAGAAGGTGCATGAGCTGCTTGCCGATGATGGCGTGATGGTCCTGCATTCGATCGCCCGCCCGAAACCGAGCTTTGGAACCAACGCCTTCATCGAGAAGTATATCTTCCCGCAGGGTTACGTCCCGTCGATTGGTGAGACCCTGCCGCCGATCGAGAGTGCCGGCCTGCTGGTAAGGGACGTCGAAGTGCTGCCGTTGCACTACGCCTACACGCTGCGCCATTGGCGCGAGCGCTTCGTCGCCCGCAAGGCCGACGCGGTCGCACTCTATGACGAACGCTTCTTCCGCATGTGGGAGTTCTATCTGGCGGGGTCCGAGATCGGTTTCCGCTGGGACGAACTGTTCATCATGCAGATCCAGATCTCCAAGAACCAGTTCTCCACCCCCGATAACCGCAACTACATTGCGGAAAACGAGGCGAAGCTGAAGGAGTTCGAGGCGACGCGCCCGCCTTTGGAAAAGGTGATACTGTAATCCGGGAAGGCGCGGCACCGACCGCGCCTTTTCTTTTTGGAAAGGGCGAACGTATGAGCAGCGCATTTCCCGAGATCCGTCTCGTCCGGCATGGCGAAACGGAATGGAGCCTTTCGGGAAGACATACCGGACGAAGCGATATTCCGCTCACGGCCAACGGCGAGGACGCTGCGCGCAAGCTCGCCGCGCGCCTTGAGGGTCTCTCCGTCTCGGCGGTGTGGTCGAGCCCGTCGCAACGGGCAAGAAATACCTGCCGGCTTGCGGGGTACGATACCGATGCCGTCATCAAGCCGGATCTCGCTGAATGGGACTACGGCGTCTATGAGGGGATCACCACCAAGGAAATCCTTGCCGAACGGCCCGGCTGGCAGCTGTTCCGCGACGGCTGCCCGAATGGCGAGACCGTAGCCGATGTCGGCGCAAGGGCGGACAGGATCATTGCCGAGCTTCGCCAGGCAAACACCCCCATCCTGATCTTCTCGAGTTCGCATTTCCTGCGTGTGCTCGCGGCCCGCTGGATCGGGCTGCCCGCGCAGGATGGCTCGCGCTTCATCCTCGACACCACCAGCATCAGCATCCTCGGCTACGAACACGATTTGACGGAGCCGGTCATCAGGCGATGGAACCAGCGGTAGCTTGATAGGAGTATTCATGAGCCCGACAACTGCTCGGATCGTATTGCTCAACGGAGTAGGAAGTGCGGGAAAGTCATCAATCGCACGGGAGTTGCAGCGGATCGCAGTGCGCCCGTTTCTGCACATGGAGATGGATACGTTCCTAAGCATGATGCCCGAGGCCTACCAGAATCATACTGACGCGTTCAGCTATGAAATCACTTCGGACGCCGATGGCTTTCCCGTTGTGGCGATCAACAACGGACCGCTGGGCGACAGGCTCCTGAAGGGAATGCGTCACTCCATCCGGGCAATGGCGGAGCAAGGGCTCGACCTCATCGTTGATGATGTTCTTCTCGGAGCGGATGACGCCGGAAGCAGGGAATATTCAGAGCTTCTGCGGCCCTTCCAGTTCTATCGCGTGGGCGTTTTCGCGAGCCTCGAGGTGCTTGAGGAGCGGGAGCAAAAGCGTGGAGATCGGCTGCCTGGATTGGCGAGATGGCAATTTGACAGGGTCCACCGTGGGATGAGCTACGATCTCGAACTTGATACGGGCAATGCCTCGCCCGTCGAATGCGCGAAAATGATCAAGCAGAGATTTCAACTCTGACTGTGCGTGACGCTTAGGGAGGCGTTTTGCCACGCAGGTCCACTCGAGCCAACCATCCGCTTGACCATCCGCTTCGCGCGTCGCTAGATGGCCGCATGCAACAGATCGGCGGAATCAACGGGCGCGTTGCGGACGCGCCTTCCAACAACTGGGTTTACAGGGTTTTGCCCCCGTGGCTCTGGCCCTATGCGCAGCTCGCGCGCTGGGACAGGCCGATCGGCTGGCAGCTGCTGATGTGGCCGTGCTTCTGGTCGGCGGCGATGGCGGCAAATGCCGCCGCTCATGTCGGCCTGTTTTCCGGTGGCCAGCTGATTTTCCATCTGATCCTCTATTTCGTCGGCTCCGTCGCCATGCGCGGCGCCGGCTGCACCTACAACGATCTGGTCGATCACAAGATCGATATGGAAGTGGCGCGCACCCGGTCGCGGCCCTTGCCGTCGGGCCGCGTCACCCGCGCGCAGGCCAAGCTGTTCATCGTGCTGCAGGCGTTGGTCGGGTTGCTGGTCGTCCTGCAGCTGAACTGGTTTTCGGTCATTCTCGGCATCGCGTCGCTGGCGATCGTCGCGCTCTATCCCTTTGCCAAGCGCTTCACCGACTGGCCGCAATTTTTCCTCGGGCTCGCCTTTTCCTGGGGCGCGCTGATGGGATGGGCCGCCATTTTCGGCAGCCTCTCGCTCGCACCCATCCTGCTTTACATCGGCGCGGTAGTCTGGACGATTGGTTACGACACGATCTACGCCCATCAGGACAAGGAAGACGACGAGCTGATTGGCGTGCGCTCCACCGCTCGACTGTTCGGTGACAAGACCAAGCAGTGGCTGGTCGGGCTTTATGGCCTGATGTTGATCCTCACCTTCGCGGCCTTCGTGCTCGCAGGCGTCGGCATCATTGCCTATCTCGGCCTGCTGATCGCAGCCGGCATGTTCGCCTGGCAGATCGTCACGCTTGATATCAATGACGCCGATCAGTGCCTGGCCTTGTTCAAGTCGAACAATCGCGTCGGCCTGATCATCTTCGCTGGCCTGTTCCTGTCGTTGTTGTTCGTTCTGCCGTAGGCCACGAACGCAAAAGCCCGGCGCGATGGCCGGGCTTTTTGATCCGATCGGTACCGCCTAGCTGCGGGCGATGATTTCCTTGCCTTCGATCTTCATCGCGACGCCGAGCTTGCCGGTCGTGCGGCGCACCAGGAAGCGGGGGCGGCGGTTTGCGAAGTAGGAGTGGCGGCGGCGTGGCTTCAGCGTGTTGGTGCGCAGGTCGCCGAGGTGTTCTTCCAGCGGGCGCGCAACGCCGTCAGCTTCCACCATCAGCATCGGAATGCGGAAGGCCTCGGACCAGCCGCGCCAGTCGGCGGCGATATCCGAAAGGTCGTGGGCGACCAGCAGCGGAACGCAGAGTTCCGGGTCTTCATGATGAAGTTCGAGGGTCACGGTCACTTCGCCGTTGCCATGATCGATGGCGCGGGCGGCAACACCCTTGAAGGCGCGCTTTGGCAGGGCGATCGAAAGCGGCAGTCCGCTCGAGGGAAGGACCTTGCGCAGGATGGCGCCACGTTCGTCGATCGTTATGCTGACGTCACTTGTGGAGTCGTGAATGGCGTAGCTTACCTGCTGAGGAAAGCGCGACGGATCGAGACGCAGTGTCGTTCCAGCCCATGCGGGCTTCATAACGGTGTTGTTCATGTTCATTTCTACCCTTGTCTTACCTGAGAGCCGGTTTCCGGTCTTCTCCTCGGGGCTTTTCGCCCTCTATGGCTGAACAATAGGCGCCGCCTGTTCGAGACAGCTTAAAAATCGCGGTTAAGAAAACTTTGCCTCCTTGGATGGTTATCAAAACCGAACGTGGCAAGGTTTCCGGAGGGTGAACACGGCTTGTGCCGTTTTGCGACGGGCCGGGGGTAAGTCTCGGGTAAGGTTTTCATAGCAAAATGAGGCAGAACCTATGCGTCATTCTTTGAAGACTTTGCCGAAAAAGGGCGTCCCATGATTTCCGCTTCGATGGCCTACAATATTCTGTCAGGCGACATGCAGAAGAGCCTCGACCGTGTTGCCTCGCAGGCGACGGTCAAGCGGGATGCCGATTACTACAAAGAGAACATCAATAAAGTCAAAGACGTAGACGATTTTCTCGGCAATTACCGACTCTATAGCTATGCAATGAAGGCCTATGGTCTGGAGGACATGACCTACGCCAAGGGCTTCATGAAGAAGGTGCTCGAGAGCGACCTGACGGATGCCAAGAGCTTCGCGAACAAGCTCACCGACACGCGCTACAAGGACTTCGCTGCTGCCTTCAACTTCAGTGACACGACGTCGGACGCGCAGAGCAGTGCCCAGGAAGATGACCTGATCGGTCTCTACACGCAATCTTTCGCAGACGAGAGCAAGGCAGCGGCGACCGAGACGACCTACTACAGCAACGCGATCGACAAGGTGCAGACTGTCTCCGGCCTCGTTGGCGACAGCCGCCTGCGCAACTATGTTCTCAAGGCCTACGGCATTGATCCGACCTATGTTTCAACGGACTTCCTGAAGCAGGTGCTGACAAGCGACGTCAGCGATCCGACGAGCTTTGTGAACGTCAACGGCAATGCCAAGTACAAGGCGTTGGCGGCGCAATTCAGCTTCAATGCTGACGGCACGGTCAACGGTACGGCCCAGACAGACACCCAGAAGAACGCCGTCATGGAACAGTATAACCTGACCGCGCCTTCGATCGTCACGCCCGCCGCTGCCGATTACAACAAGGCATATTATCTGTCCAAGATCGGGACGATCACCAATGTGACCGACCTTTTGGCCGATAGCCGGCTGACGTCCTACATCAAGACAGCCTTCGGCATGGGCAGCAGCTTCAGCAATGCGGCCCTCAAGCAGGTCCTGATCAGCCCCAGCTACGCGCATTCCCTTAACTTCGATGCGGTCAATCAGGCGTTCAATTTTAACTCGGACGGCACGATCGCGACAGGCACGTCGACCTACACGCCGCAGAGTGCCGAGCAGCTATCGGCCATGCAGAGCAGGGCCGATGGCAACGCCAGCTACTACCAGACGAATATCGCTAAGATCACCAATGTCGATGACCTGATCTCCGACACCCGGCTGACAAGTTACATCAAGAATGCCTTCGGGCTCTCGCAGTCGCTGAGCGATGCGGATCTGGAAAGCATCCTGACGGATTCGGCCTATGCCGCCGCACACGGATACGATGCCGTACGCGCGGCGTTCAATTTCAACGCCGATGGCAGCGTAGCGGACAACACGTGGGCGCAAACGACCAGCCAGGCTCGCCAGACCGTGACGCGGGTCAGCGACAACGAGGACTACTACAAGGGCAAGATCAGCACGATCGCCAATGTCGATAGTCTGCTCGCCGACCAGAAGATGACGAGCTTTATCAGGGCCACCTATCAGGTGCCGTCCAGCTTGAGCGATGCGGATCTCAATAGTGTTCTTACCGACCCGGATTTTGCGGCGAGCAACGGCCTCAGCAGCCTCAACGCGGCGTTCAGCTTTGCGGCTGACGGATCGGCCGCCGCCTCGTCCGGGCCGCAGAGCATCGGACAGCTGGCGACCATCACCACATTCTATAACGCCCGCTACGAGAACGTTCAGCAGCAGGCGATTGATGACGCTGTCTCCAACTACAAGGAGCGGCTTGCCGACGGCAAGGTCAACAAGATCGACGACTTCATGCGCACCAACGCAACGGCCGATCAGGACAAGTCGAACGACAGCCTTCCCGATCCCTATCAGATGGCGCTCCGCGCCTACGGTCTGACGGAGAATGATGTGTCGCGCACGATGATGCGCAAGCTGCTGGCGAGCGACCCGTACGATCCCAAGGGCTATGTCGCATCGCTGAAGGATGATCGCATTACCAACATGGTGCGCGCCTTCAACTTCGGCACCGACGGCAAGATTGCGCCGGAAGTTCAGGCGTTGTCGCCAGCCGTGATGGCCAAGTACGCGACGGACTACAAGTCTCGCGCGCTCATGGGCATGAGCGATGGCGCGCTGAAGGACAAGGCCTCGAAGGATGCCACGACAGCGGTCAACGATTTCGGCAACGGCATGGCCGAGGTTCGCTCTCTGGATGACTTCCTGTCCAACGACAAGCTCACCAGCCTTGTTCTGAAGGCAAACGGCCTCGACCCGAAAAAGTATGACAAGGACACGCTGAAGAAGATCTTCACATCCGATCCCACCGATCCGAAGAGCTATCTCAACACCAAGGCAGCGTCGATCTTCAAGGAGATCGTATCGGACTTCAACTTCGATACCGATGGCAACCTGACGCGCGCGAAGATCGGCAAGATCCAGAACATCGGCGCGGAAGATCGCACACAGCAAAGCTACGTCCAGCAGACGCTTGAAACGCAGGAAGGCGAAACGAACGACGGCGTCCGCCTGGCGCTCTATTTCGCCCGCAAGGCGCCGGATATCACCTCGCTCTACACCCTGCTAGGCGACAAGGCGCTGTTTCAGGTGATCACGACGACCTTCAGCCTGCCGAGCCAGATCTCCAGCATGGACGTCGACAAGCAGGCAACCATGCTGAAGAAGTTCGTCAATCTCGACGATCTCCAGGACCCCAAGAAGGTCGACAAGCTGATGAAGCGCTTTACGGCGATGTACGATCTCGCGAACAACACGAGTTCGTCTCCGGCTCTGACCATCCTGACCAACGGTGGCACGACAACCAGCAGCAACGGCCTGTCGACTTAAGGCCGCGTCAATCGGGATCCGCACTCCTTCGCGCGGATCCTCATTCCGATCAGTCGATATTGATCACCTTGCCGGGGTTCATGATATTGGCCGGGTCGAAGGCACGCTTGATCCTGCGCATGAGATCGATCTCGATGCCGGGCCGGATCGACGCAAGTTCGTCACGCTTCAGCTGGCCGATGCCATGCTCGGCCGAAATCGAGCCGCCGTGAGCCAGGACCAGCCCATGCACGATATGGTTCATCTCGCGCCAGCGCCCGAGGAAGGCCGCCTTGTCGGCTCCGATCGGCTGGGAAATGTTGTAGTGGATATTGCCGTCGCCCATGTGGCCAAAGGCACAGATGCGGGCGCCGGGCATCGCCGCCATGACCGCTTCGCCGGCCTCTCGCATGAATAGAGGGATTGTCGAGACGGGCACCGAAACATCGTGCTTGATCGATCCGCCTTCCGGCTTCTGCGCATCCGACATGCTCTCGCGCATGTGCCAAAGGGCTTTCTGCTGCGCGACCGATGCGGCGATCGCCGCGTCCTGCACGAGGCCAGCTTCGAAACCCTGCTCGAGCAACGCGTTCATCATGCGCTCGGCCGTTTCAGCTGAATCGGATGTCGAGATATCGATCAGCACATACCATGGATGCACGGATTCCAGCGGATCGCGCACGCCGTCGATATGGCGAGCGGTGATCTCGACGCCGAAGCGGGGCATCAGCTCGAAGCCGGTGAGAGAGGTGCCGCAGAGGCTGGAGGCGAGATTGAACAGCGCTAATGCGTCCTCGACGGAACTCAGGCCGGCAAAGGCCACCTGCTTGCCCAACGGCTGCGGGAAAAGCTTGAGCACGGCGCCGGTGATGATGCCGAGCGTGCCTTCCGCGCCAATGAAGAGATCGCGCAGATCATAGCCGGTGTTGTCCTTCTTCAGACGGCGCAGCCCGTCCCAGATCTCGCCAGTCGGCAGCACGACTTCCAGCCCGAGGCAGAGATGACGCATGTTGCCATAGGCGAGCACTGCAGTGCCGCCGGCATTGGTCGAGAGATTGCCGCCGATGCGGCATGAGCCTTCCGAGCCGAGCGAGAGTGGAAAAAGCCGGCCATGCGCCTCGGCGGCCTTCTGTACGTCAGCAAGGATCGCGCCGCCATCGGCGACCAGAACGTTCGCGACCGGATCGACATCGCGCACCTTGTTCATGCGCTCGAGCGAGATGATGATGTCCGTCTTGCCTTCGCGCGGGGTCTGACCGCCGACGAGGCCGGTGTTGCCGGTCTGCGGCACGACCGCAGTGCCCGTCTCGGTGGCGAGCTTGAGGATCGCCGATACCTCCTCGACGTTGGCCGGCTTCAGGAGGAGAGGGGAGGAGCCGTGGTAGAGACCGCGGTTCTCGATCAGGTGCGGGGCCAGATCTGCCTCGCTGCGCAATGCGTACTTGTCACCGACGATGGCCGTGAAACGGTCGAGAAGTTCGGGGGTAACGGTTGCGCTCATCGAGCCTTGATCCTCTTGGTTATTCTCTCGGAGCCGCGGCACGCCGCAGCCGGTCATTGATGGCCTCGCCCAGCCCTTCATCGGGGATGGTGGAAAAGGCAATGGTCGCCGCGCCGCTGGCATCGGCCTTCTTCATGTAGTCGAACAGGTTGGCTGCCGCTTCCGCAAGGTCGCCCTCATGACTGAGGTTGAGGACGATCCTGGCGTCGTCGGAGCCCGGCACCTTGGTCGTGCCGAAAGCGATGAGCGCTTCTCCAGCCACAATCTGCGTTGCGTCGAGGCGGACGGCCGCACCCGGCGCATAATGCGAGGCAAGCATTCCCGGTGCCTCGATTGCGGCGGACGCCTTCTTCGAGCGCAGCAGCTTCTGTCCTGCGACACGCTCGATCTCGGAGGCCGGCAGCCCGCCGGGGCGCAGCAGCCTGAGCTTGCCATCCTCGATCTTCACGATCGTCGACTCGACGCCCACGGCGCTTGCGCCTGCATCGAGGATGAGCTTGATCCTGCCGCCGAGGTCCGCCTCGACATGATCGGCGCTGGTGGCGCTGATCTTGCCTGAGGTATTGGCGCTTGGTGCTGCGAGCGGCCGGCCGAAGGCGCGGATGAGCTCGCCGGCAAAGCCCTTGGGAACACGGATGCCGACTGTATCGAGGCCCGCTGTTGCCAGCGCGTGAATGTGGCTCTCGGCCTTCAGCGGCAGAACGATGGTCAGCGGGCCAGGCCAGAAAGCTTCCGCAAGTGCGCGCGAGACAGGGTCGAACACCGCATGCTCTTCGGCCATCGCGAGATCGGACATGTGGCAGATCAGCGGGTTGAAGCGCGGGCGGCCCTTGGTCTCGTAGATCCGGGTGATGGCGGCGGGATTGGTGGCGTCGGCGGCAAGGCCGTAGACGGTCTCCGTCGGGATCGCGATCGGGAAGCCTTCGCCGAGCACCGCGCAGCCGGCATCAATGGCCCGCTGCCTGTCTGTTGTGATGTCGATGATATCAGCCATGTGCCGCCCGGATTTCCATCCGGCAGTCCATATGCCTTCCGCGCGCTGCGATCAATATCAGAGCTGGCGGATGATCCCGATCAGAGCGGGCGAATGATCCCGGTCAGAGCTGGCGAATGATCTCGCGGAGCTGTTCGTTGCGGGCACCGAGCAGCAGCACGTTCTTGATGGCGATCTGCGGATCGTGGGTGCGGAAAAGCAGGCCGTTGCCGCGAACCGTCCGATCGATCGTCATCTTCTCCGCCGTGTGCTCGCCCGGTCGGATGGCGACGGCGAAGTACATGCGGGAATACTGCACGTCGATACGCTCGAAGAAGTTGTCGTTGTCACCGATGTCGGCATAGAAATTGGCGATGTAGAATGCCCAGCTGACATCTTCGTATTGGGCGAACTTCGTCCGGGCGGCCGTTACGTGACAGTAGCCGAGATGCGGACTGTCCTTCAGGGTGCGATGGAACACCATCTTTGGAAACTGGATTGAACGGTGAAAGCCGTTGATGTTTTGATGCGTCTTCACGCCGGCGGTCTGCAGCTTGCGGCCGGTTGCCTCCGCCACTTCGTCATGGGTGAGGTAGCGGCGCTCGGCGGCGAGCCAGTGCGCCCGGTGTCTCGTGATCTTGCCTGTGCGCAGGAATTCGGAATGCGCGGCAACAGGCGATTTGTCCTGCTCGGTCGTATCGTTGCTGACGTCGAAGTAACGAAGTTTCGCCATGGTCCGCATTCCGCATGCTGCTGCTATGGGGCAAGGATAGGCAATCATGCTTAACGGCCTGTTAAGCGTCCCGTGTGCCTGTCCCGGAGTAAGAAATCACAGTACGCCATGTCGCAAACAGGATGTACTATGCTGCGCAGCCGACGCTTCGCCATCAAGCTCAGTGGTTTTGCCATGTCGCGATTGGCAAGAATTGCTTTATTCTCCCCGTGGACGCCGGATTTGCGTGTCGATCCCGCGACACCTTGGTGCCTGTCGTCATTTTCGAAGCCGATGTCGCTTTACAGCCACGAGCCCGGCATACGCGATGATTAAATGTAGCTCATGAAGAAGGTCTCCTGGCGGAGAGGAAGGACGTGCTTCCTACCTCTTCGTCCTCGACAGGAACAGTTCGACCAGACGAGGATATGCAGATGGATATTCGCAGCAACGCGTTGCGGCAGCTCAAGAACCGGCGCGAGGGTTTCAGCCTGGAGCAGCCTTTCTATATCGACGAAGACTACTTCAAGCTCGATATGGAGATGATCTACTACCGCGACTGGCTGTTCATGGGCCATGATTGCGAGCTGCCGAAGCCTGGCGCCTATTTCACGGTGCAGATCGGTCAGTATCCGGTGGTGATCGTTCGCGGTCGCGACAACGTCATTCGCGCCTTCCACAATAGCTGTCGTCATCGCGGTTCGCGCGTCTGCACCAAGGAGCACGGCTCGTCTGTCCGTCTCGTCTGCCCCTATCATCAGTGGACCTACGACCTGGATGGCACGCTCGCTTTTGCCCGGCACATGGGCGACGACTTCGACAAGACCGGCTACGGTCTGAAGCCCGTCCACTGCGAAAGCTTCGCGGGCTACATCTTCATCTGTCTCGCCGAAAAGGCGCCGGACTTCCAGCCGGTCCGCGACATGGTCGCCCCCTACATGCTGCCGCATCATCTCAAGGACGCGAAGATCGCGTTCCAGAGCACGATCATCGAAAAGGGCAACTGGAAGCTGGTCTGGGAAAACAACCGCGAGTGCTATCACTGCGCCGCCAACCACCCGGAACTCTGCCGCACCTATCCCGAGGCGCCGAGCGTCACGGGTACGGATGGTGGTGCCGATGATCCTGAAATCGCTGGCCACTGGGCGCGTTGCGAGGCGGCGGGCCTGCCGAGCAAGTTCCAGATCTCGCCCGACGGCCAGTTCCGTACCGCCCGCATGCCGCTGATCGAGGACGCCGAAAGCTACACCATGTCGGGCAAGCGCGCCGTCAGCCGCCCGCTGTCGGACGACGTGACGATTGACCGGATCGGCACCATGTTGCTCTTCCACTATCCGACGACGTGGAACCATATCCTCGGCGACCACGCGATCTCCTTCCGCGTCCTGCCGCTCAGCGCCAACGAGACGGCGGTGACCACCAAGTGGCTCGTGCACAAGGATGCAGTCGAAGGTGTCGACTACAACCTCGAGGAACTGACCCACGTCTGGACGGAAACCAACGACCAGGATCGTCGCATCGTCGAAGAGAATGCCTTCGGCATCCACTCGCCGGCCTACGAGCCTGGTCCATACTCGATGCTGCACGAAGGCGGCGTCATGCAGTTCCTTGAATGGTACGGGAACTTCATGATCAATCGCCTGCAGGGGGACCAGGCAAAGCTGTCGGTCGTCGCCTGACGAAACGCTGAGATCGGCTCCGCTCTTTCACAGAGGCGGAGCCGCATTACGCTTAGAAATCCTGGTAGTTCAATGCGTTGACCTCCGGTTTCGGCACTGACGACGTGACGATCGGGTCAGGTGCGACAACCGGTGGTGGTGCGGCCGCCACCGCTGCTTCAGGCTCCTCGCGCGGGTTGAATTCTATCTTCGCGAGGATTAGCGGCGGGTCGGGTTCGCGGGCAGGCAGCAGGTTTCCCTGTGCCCAGACCTTCGCGAGATCGGCCTTGCCCATCGGTGCGACATTGACGTCGATGTCGGTCAGCGTCCCCGGCACCCGATAGGGGCAGCGGCGTTTGCTGCAGTTGAAGCCGGACGAGAACTGCCAGAGAAGGTAGTTGTCCCAATTCCCCATGGGAAACACGCCCTTGATTTCAGGCTTGTAGCGGGCATACCAGAGCGGCAGCCGCGCCAGGACAGGATAGTCGTTGCGGTAGGCGGCGATATACCGCGCCGTGTCGTGATTGGTATAGAGAACCGGGTAGCGCCCGGTGCGCGCCTTGATATGGCCGACAAAGATCTGCGCATCTTCCAGCGACATGAATTTCTGCGGGTCGATACCCTCCAGGTCGAGGATCATCATCTCGTCCGGCTTCGGATCGGCATAGTCGAGGAAATGGTTGGCCTGCTCGATCGGATTGCCGGGGCGGGCCAGGTGATAGGCGCCCCAGAGCAGCCCGGCAGCCCGCGCGACCAGCCGTCGGGTCTGGAAAAGCTCGCGGCTCACCGCATACTTGCGCCACATCGTCTTGCAGTGGGCGACGGTATCGCCGGCGTGGTCGCCCGTGCAGGAGAAGCTTTCGGGCAATCCATCGGAGGCTTTCGAGATGAAGGCCGCGACACGCTTGTCTGACAGCAGCGTTTCCCAGTCGATTGTGTTGAGCTCGTAGGCATCGACGACGATCGAATTCGAGGAGAAGTTCCACGGCAGCGTATCGTCGGCGGTGGCGCGCTGCGGGGCTCCGGCCGCGAGCGCCAGAAGCAGGATGCGGAGAAGGAAATTTCCACCGGAGCGCTTCATGGAACGAGCGTGGTGAAAACTGGTTAATGTTCAGTTAATCCGATGTCTCTTATAAAGAAAATGCCGGCGAAATGCGAAGGCGGGGCAAGCGGGAACATGTTTGCACGGCGCGCGTTACGCTACGCGTAGGTTTTGAATCGGAGGTCTTATGCTCAGGTCATTTAAGAAGGCTGCTATTGGCATTATCTCGTCCGTCATGCTCGTGGCGGGCTTTACGCCGTCACAGGCGATGCCAATGCCCACCGCAGTGCAGGCCGAGAAGGCCGGCGATGTCCAGAATGTGCAATATTGCCGCTACGGTCGCTGCTCTTATCGTCCCGGTTACCCCGGCTATCGTCCGGGCTACTACCCGGGTTATCGCCCCGGTTACTATCCCGGGTACCGTCCGGCCTATCGCCCGGGTTGGTATGGCGGGTATCAAGGCTATCCCTATTATCGCAGCGGCTACCGCTACTATAACGGCTATTGGTTCCCGCTTGCAGCCTTTGGCGCCGGCGCAGTGATCGGCGGTGCAATTGCCTCCGAGCCGCGTTACGTTGCGCCGCCCGCAGGCTCTGGCCATGTCGATTGGTGCTACAGCCGCTATCGCTCGTATCGTGCCTATGACAACACCTACCAGCCGAACAGCGGTCCGCGCAGGCAGTGCGTCTCGCCGTATTGATACGGCGTTTGGTCACCACACGAGCCCGGCAGCGATGCCGGGCTTTTGTTTTTACAGGATATCGACTCGCTTGAGCAGCCACCAGGCAAGCACGATGGAGGCGATGATCAGGCCGACGGCATACTCGGTGCCGCCAGAGCCCTGAGCGAAGGGCAGGTTTGCCGTGTTCATGCCGAAGAAGCCAGTCACCAGCGTCGGCGGCAGCAGGAAGGCCGTCATGATCGAAAGGATGTAGAGGTGGCGGTTCGTCTCCGATGACAGCTTGGAGTCGATTTCTTCGTGCAGCAGCCGTGCCCGGTCCTGCAGGGCGTAGATGTCGTGGTCGACGGTTTCGAGGCGGCTCGTCAGGCGCCCCGCCACGTCCTCGAAGCCGAACGGCATCTCGTCATCATGGGAGGCCGCGGCGCGCCGCATATGTGCAAGCACGGTTCTCAGATGCCGATGGAGCCTGACAACGGTGCGGCGCACCGGAGCCAGCCGGCGGCGCTCGTCACGCGGCGTGTTGTCGTAGACGTAATCCTCGATCACATTCAGCTCTTCCGTCATTTCCATGACGATCGCGATCAGCGTGCGCTGGAATTCGATGACCAGCGTCTCGAACAGGTCCACGGGCCGTTCGAACTTCCCCGGGTTCTTTTCCACGAGCGCGCGCGCCCGCTCGACGCTACGCAGGGGCTGCAGACGCGTCGTGATGATGAAGCGGTCGGAGATCGCAAAATGCAGCCACCCGAGATCGGCAGTCTCCTGATCGAATTCCCGCTGGCAGTCGACGAGTGTGCCGTACAGCATCTGTTCGTCGACCGTGATCGCGGCGTGCGTGTCGCGTGTCGTGAGCGCCGCCTTGGCGTCGTCGTTGAGGCCGTCGATCGTCTCGAGCAATGCGGGGACACGGGCATCGGCGAGATTGAGATGCAGCCAGTAGAAACCGCCTTCCGCAGTCAGGTCCGCTTGCAGGGCACTGTTCGGCAGCCGCACCGCCTTGCCTTCCTCCGGCGAGAACCGGTAGGCCCAGACAAGTCCCGGTATTTTGGCGGGCAGTGTATCCATATTCGCCGGTCCCCTTGTGATGGCGGCATGTGTCTTTAGATAATTTCCATGACGATAGTTTGTGCGGCGGCGCAAGAGCGAATGCAAATGTCATCATGCCGCAAGGCCAAGAGCGAAGAGTTTAAAATTGACGTTTACGTAAAAATCAATTAGCCCTGCCACTGGAGGAAGCCTGAGGCGACGCGCACTCCAGGCGGTCATGCGAGGAGACTACCATGTACAAGGCACCTGTCGAAGACATCGCATTTACGCTGAAGCACGTTGCCGGGATGGGGCAGGCGATCGAAAGCGGCCTGCTCGGTGATCTCGGGGAAGACCTGGTCGATGCCATTCTCGCTGAAGCCGGCCGCTTTGCGACAGACGAGGTTGCCCCGCTCGCGGAGATCGGCGATCGGCAGGGCGCCCGTCTGATAAACGGCGAGGTGACGACACCGGACGGTTGGCGCGATCTCTACAAGAACTGGATCGCCGGCGGCTGGAACGGCCTCACCGCGCCCGAGGAGTTCGGGGGGCAGGCGCTGCCGCACATGCTCAATGTTGCGGCTCTTGAAATGTGGAATTCCGGCTCGACCGCCTTCGCGCTCTGCCCGACGCTCACCATGGGGTCCGTCGAGGCCATCTATACGCATGGTTCCGACGCCCTGAAGAACCTCTATCTCGCCAAGCTCGTCTCCGGTGAGTGGACCGGCACGATGAACCTGACCGAGCCGCACGCAGGCTCCGATCTCGGCGCACTCAAGACACGCGCCGAACGCCGCGACGATGGCACCTACCGTATCTTCGGGCAGAAGATCTTCATCACCTGGGGCGAACACGACGCCGCCGACAATATCATCCACCTCGTACTGGCCCGCCTGCCGGACGCTCCGGCCGGAACCCGCGGAATCTCCCTCTTCCTCGTCCCGAAGTTCCTCGTGAATGCGGACGGCTCGCTCGGCGCCCGCAACGATCTCTTCGCCCACTCGCTGGAGCACAAGCTCGGCATCCACGGTTCCCCGACCTGCACGATGATCTACGGCGATGGCCGGTTCGGTGAAGACAAGGGCGCGGTCGCATGGCTTGTCGGCGAGGAAAACAAGGGCCTCGCCTGCATGTTCACGATGATGAACAACGCCCGTCTGGCCGTCGGCATGGAAGGCGTGGCGATTGCGGAAGCCGCCACCCAGAAGGCGATCGCCTACGCCAGAGAGCGCACGCAGGGAAAGGCGCCGGGCTGGACCGGAACCGGCATGAGCCCGATCATCGAGCATCCTGATATCGCACGCATGCTGCTGACGATGAAGGCGCTGACGCAAGGGGCGCGCGCCATCTCCTACAGTTGCGCCCACGCCACCGACATGGCGCATCGCGCCGGCGACAATACCCAGTACTGGCAGGAGCGGGCAGCGCTTCTGACACCGATCGCAAAGTCCTTCTCCACCGATGTCGGCGTCGATGTCGCGTCCCTCGGCATCCAGGTCCACGGCGGCATGGGCTTCATCGAGGAAACCGGTGCCGCCCGCTATCTGCGCGACGCACGTATCGCTCCCATCTACGAAGGCACCAACGGTATCCAGGCGATCGACCTCGTCACACGGAAGCTGCCATTGTCGGGTGGCGCGCAGGTGCATGGCTTCATCGATGAGCTGAAGGGCATTGCTGACACAGTGCGAGCCGTCAATCTGCCGGGCTTCGCTTCGACGGCAAATCGTTTGAACGCTGCCATTACCGATCTGGGCGAGGCAACCGACTGGCTGCTGACACAGCTGGCCGACGGCAACACCGCGGCCGCCCTGAGCGGCGCCACGCCATATCAGCGTCTCTTCGGTCTCGTGCTCACAGGCTGCTACCTCGCCAAGGGAGGCCTTGCCACCGTTGATAGCGGCGCAGAGGCGCGCGTGGCCCTCTGCCGCTTTGCTGCCGAGAACCTCTTGCCCGAGGTTACTGCCCTGAAAGATGCCGTCATAAGCGGAGCGCCGAGCCTGGCCGCCGCCAGAATTGCTCTTGCCTGAGGGATGCAGATGACCGAGCACATTCTCATCGAACGGCATGCCAGCCATCCCGATGTCCAGATCATTCGCTTCAATCGGCCGGAAAAGAAGAACGCGATCACCCGAGCCATGTACTCGACGATGGCGGAGGCCCTGACCGCCGCCAACGACGACGCCACGATCCGGGTGACGGCATTCCTGGGCACCGAAGGCTGCTTCTCCGCCGGCAACGATCTTGGTGACTTCCTGGCCGTTGCCATGGGTGGCGGAATGCCGCGCGAGATCATCGATTTTCTCTACGCACTTGTCCGCTCGCAGAAGCCGCTGGTCTCCGGTGTCGACGGCCTGGCCATCGGCATCGGTACGACGATGAACCTGCACTGCGATCTCACGATCGCTTCAACCCGCAGCCAGTTCCGGACGCCATTCGTCGATCTCGCGCTGGTGCCGGAAGCCGCATCCAGCCTGATCGCGCCGCGCATCATGGGCCATCAGCGCGCCTTTGCCTTGCTTGCCGCCGGCGAGCCGTTCTCGGCCGATGAGGCAAGGGACGCCGGGCTGGTCTGGAAGGTCTGCGCGCCGGGCGAAGTCGAGGCCGCAACGCTGTCGGCAGCCGCGAAACTCGCGGCCAAGCCGCCGGAGGCACTGCGCATCGCCCGCGAACTCATTCGCGGCNNCGCCCGCATCGACGAGGAGGCCCGCCAGTTCTCGGCGCGGCTGCACAGCGCCGAAGCGCGGGCCGCGTTCGAAGCCTTCATGCGGCGGTAAGGTTAGAAAAATCTGATTTTCGTCAAATTTTAAGCGTGTCTTAAATTTCATTCTAATATGAGGATGTGACGGCTTGCATTTGCCGCAGCCGTCCGGGCGCATGAGGCGCCTTGCTTCGCTTTGCCCCAGCATTCTGCCGCATTGAGTGGCCCGCGTTCCGCCTTGAGCGACGCGGACCGTTCCCGAAAGGAAATTTCCTTGAAGAAGAAGACGAACCTGATGACGCGCATCCTGTTTGCCGCGTCTGCCGTTGTTCTCGCGGCTTTTGCCGCTTTCTCCTACTACATCAACTCAGTCGAACGGAATTCCGCGACCACCGCGATCGAGGCGAACATCCGCTCCTCGGGCGAGCAGGCCGCGCATAGCCTTGCCAACTGGATGAACGGCCGCGTCACGCTGACCGCCATGGCCGCGAACGCCATTGGCCGGGCCGGAGACCAGAAAGGCGTCGAGGGCGTTCTTGAGAACGACGTTCTCACCAGCCAGTTCGTCAGCACCTATTTCGGCGATGAGCAGGGCGTCTTCACCATGTGGCCGAAGCTGCCGATGCCGGACGGTTATGATCCGCGCAAGCGTCCATGGTATCAGGATGCCTTGAAGGCCAACGCCAGCATCATGACCGAACCCTACACCGATGCATCGAGCGGCGACCTCATCATCAGTGCTGCCGTCCCGGTCAGCCACGATGGCAAGCTTGCAGGCGTCGTCGGCAGCGACTTTTCGCTGAAATCGATGGTCGACATGATCAAGGAAATCGATCTTGGCGGCAAGGGAACGGCTTTCCTCGTCAACAAGAGCGGCCAGATCCTCATTCACCCCGATGCAAAGCTGGTGACGAAGACGCTTGCCGACGCATTCCCGACGGCAACCCCGTCGATCGCCAGCGGCCTCGTCGAGACCGAATTTGCGGGCAAGGACGTCCTCGTCAGCTTCATGCCGGTTGCCGGCCTGCCGACCGTTGAATGGTACCTCGGCTTCGTCGTCGATAGCGATGCGGCATTTGCCTCGCTGAACGAGTTCCGGATTGCCGCGACCATTGCCACGATCCTGGCCGTCGGCCTGATGATCGCTGCGATGGCCTGGCTGCTGCACGGCCTCATTATTCGCCCGGTCACCGACATGACGGCCGCCATGCAGAGGCTCGCCGCCGGCGACCTTTCTGTTGCCATTCCCGGCGAAGAGCGCCGCGACCAGATCGGTTCGATGGCCGAGGCCGTTGCCGTCTTCAAGAAGAACGCGGTGGATCGCGAGCGGCTGGAAGGCGAAGCCGAATCCGGCCGCGCGCTGACCGAGCGCGAGCGTCAGGACCGTGAGGTCCAGAAGAACCGCGAGGCAACCGAAATCCGCCATGCGGTGGATGCGCTCGCCGGCGCCCTGGGTGCGCTCTCCGACGGTAACCTCGCCCACCGCATCGACACGCCCTTCGCGTCGCACCTCGACCGCCTGCGCACCGACTACAACTCGGCCGTCGGCAAGCTGCATGGCGCGCTGCAGATGGTTGGCAACAACGCCCACGCTATCGATGCCGGTGCCACGGAAATCCGCACCGCTGCCG
>UEHQ01000039.1 GCA_900489925.1 Hyphomicrobiales bacterium
AAGCGGCTTCGTTCAATCTCGTAGGACTGGCCTCTTTGCCTTCCAGTTCGCGCCGCCATCACCAGATGATGGTTGACGCGGGCCCAAAGCCCAATACCCCGCCACGCATAGAAGTATCGCTGAACCGTCGAGCACGGCGGAAAGTCCTTTGGCAGCATCCGCCATTGGTAGCCGCTCGAGGCGATATACACAAGCGCATTCATGACCTCACGCAGCACCGTTGTCCGCGGTCGCCCAAGTCGACGGGGCGCAGGTAGGAGCGGCTCGACAATTCGCCATTCTCTATCCGTCATATCGCTTGCATAGCGTGCTGCTCGCCGGGCATATTGCCGACGGGTGGTTTCGGTCCAGGCCATCGTGAACTCCATCGAATCTTCGCAAATCCGAAGGAATCACAACCTGTTGAAATCACCCACTTCTTTTTGAGGCAGCCTCCAAGGGATGGAGGCCACCACAACTACCTGCTCTCGCGGTTATCAGTTGGCATGCCGCAAACTTAAATGTTGACTTCGGAGCGTAATACCCTACTTTTTGCCTAGCGGTCTTTTGCTTGAGAGTTGCTTATTGCACGCTCGCACTTGGCCCTACGGTATCTGCCTCTCAAACGCTCGACAGCGCGGTAGTGGACGAAGGTATTAGCGCCCCACTGGTTGAAGCCGAAGCATTTTGTGCTCATCGTTAATCGCTATTCTGCGGCACCGTCGGTTCTGCGGTCGATTAGCCTTGCCCTTTGAAAGGATTCATCATGACCGCCTTTTGTTTTTCCGATGACCGATATATGGGAGCCGAACATGGCACAGACATATTCAAGACTTCGCCAGCAGGCGGAGATCGCATTCCAGCGAACTCAGGTGACCGCGGACGCAGTCATCAAACATCTTGTCAAAAACGATAGCGAGGCAGATCGACTACGCGCGAAGACCGCTCGGCTTCGCAAAGCTAGGCTTGGCCGCGACAGCGTCAGGGACGAATCCGATCGTTCAGAACTCCGGTGAATTGATTTCGCCCAGACCACGAGCGGGAAAGGAAATTAGCCATGCATAACCTCCAACAATTCGCTGTGAGTTCTAACGGAGACCGTTGGTTCCTCGGCAAACGCGATAGTGACGCGGAAGCAATCGTTCTTCATCGTGCCAATCCATCCTCGGGTGGCCATGAAACTGTGACGCTTGTCGCGGACTTCCTGAACATCCGGCCGTTTGGACCCGAGCGTGAGGCGCTTATTGAACTGCTCGGCGTTGGCGATGATGCGGGTGATCCGCAGCAGAATAGCTACATCTCATCGTCCCAGTGAGCTTCCGGCAGCCTCCATCTTCTCGGCCGCCGGGCTGCCCTTTGTTCATTCGCTCCACACGCGCCGGGTTGAGCTGAAGAGGGCAGGGGCGACCTCAATACGTCGTGGGCCCATATGGGGTTCGCAGATCAGGTCCAACACGCTCACGCGCACTCGAGGTGCCGTCCGGCAGAACTGGTTTTCCTAGTCCCGTCTCTTGACCGTTTGTCCATATCCTTCGTTCGACCTGCCTACACTCGCAATGGCGGATTAGAAATCCGCTCAGACGCATCCTGAAGCGCGCCGACTACGCTACGTCTGAAATGCAAGCGGCCGAAGGTGACTTGCATTTGGAAGAAGTCGTTGTCATCCGCAGGGGCGGCATGGGTTTACGGAGAATGTAAGGTGGTCCTCTTTCGCCACGAACCGACAACGCGGATGGGGCTCCGGTAGCGGCCGGTCTGGATCGGGCTAACAGCAAATCGGGTGGCGTCGCTTTACCTAGTAGCAATTCGCGGCCAGGATTTTTGTGGCGAGTTCAGGCAGCGATCGACCAGGTGATTTGCCGCTCCATAGCACTTCAGCTTATCGGTGATGCCTCCATCACAAGACGATGGTTGATGCGACCCCATAACCCTGTCGCTCGCCATTCGTAGAAATACGACTGCACAGTCGTAACCGAGCGCATGGACCGCGGCGGCGTTCCACGCCGATACCAGAGGCCCGTTCCTGAAGTGACATCAAGGGCTTTGCCAGTCTGCCTGCCGTACCAAGAGGATGCAACAATCCTTTGCCACTTGGTCTTTGGGTCTTTCAGGAGCGTTTTCAGTTTCGGCAATGGCCTGCCTTTTTGGGCCGGCCGCCCGAGCGTATGGTCATGCCGTTGATCCGGTGGAGCAAAAGAGACTGGCATCCAGGCGCAGCCGCGTGATGAGAGTGGCCGTGGCGGGAAGCGCTGCCGCCAATGTATGAACGGCAAAGGTGCTGTCTCCGACAAATATGATCTCGCGCTTCGGCAGCCAGCGGCAAAGCTGTAAGATGCCTTGCCTTGCCCAATCTGTCAGCAGCTTGTGTCTGCGGCCCTTCTTCTGATCTTAGCGCTCGGAGGGGCACAGGATCGTCAGCACCGGCAGGGCCTTTCTGCATCTGGCCCATGGGACTGGTGACAGAACCATGAAGCTCAACCATCTCAAACCGCTGGCCTTGACGAAGTGACCATGGCTGGAGTGCGCCGGGTCACGATAAATTCCACGTGCGGCGATGCGTTGGCCCCAGCGTCGTTCGATTGTATCGTCCATGCCGATCACGACTGGGCCCTCGGGCACGAGCCGTTCAACGATGACGAACAGCAGCCGTGCCGACAACAGGCGGGGGGCCAGCGGGCGCGGTTGAGGAGCTGATGATAGGCGGAAAAATTGGTCACCACTGCTCGACCGGTGATCCGCAAACAGGCCGTCACGGTTCGCTTGCCAGGCGATAAGAGCGCACCCATCACCGGGACCAGCAGATGCTCCCAACTCGGCGCCGTAAACCAGAAACAAAATGGCGACTGCCATGGCGGAGGATGTGGGGAACCGCGTCTCCACGCTCATTGTTACGATCAGGAAATTTGCTCATCCAACGGTTGGAATCCGATCGGATAGATGACGCAAGGACGCAAACTGCGACGAATTGATTCACCCCAAGCCGCTCAGTAGAGCCCGAAATCAAAACCAATTTTGTACAAAGTCGAGCTAAGAGCCGGACAAGCAACTGCCTGGCGGCTGTGGTATCGCAGTGGGTCTGGAAGAACTCATCGAGAAAATTACCATCCTGATTAACCGCGCGCCAAAGCCAATGCTTTCGCCCGCCGATGGAAATCACGACCTCATCCAGATGCAAGATATCATGATGGCGGTTTCTTGCGGCGCAATTACCGGGCATAGGCGGGGCCGAATTTCCGGCCAATCGGCCGATGGTTTCGTAGGACATCAATGCCGTGCTCCAACGGCATCTGCTCGACCAGTCGCGGGCTGAGCGGAAAGCGAGAATGGAGCCAGGCTGCCCGAGCGACGACCCGTGTCGGGTTACCGCTGGCGCGCCGTGTGGCTTCATCGCGCTCAGCGCCTGCCACGGGGCGAACTGGCCGGAAGTGTCGATGTTCGCGCAGATGCTCCTTCCCAAGAAGGCCACATCCCGGTGGGCACATAGAGATCGCCATCCGCTGAAATCCGGGCTCAGGTACGCCGAGAGCGGTTGCTTCGTCCGGGAAGGAACATGAAGGAACATGAATCCTAGGAAAACTCTATAAAAATGCGCGCATTCTTTAGTCTACCGTGCTATTATTAGTTGTTCCTAAACTGTGACCTGCCGTGGTCGGTTCTGGCTACGGCCGCTTGTGGTTTCCAAACATATCACTGCACACACCAGCACTCGCTCTGGCAGGGCGAGGCTGCGGGAGAACAACCATGATACGTCGTGTTTCAATAGCACTATCTTTAGTTGCGGGTCTTGGCTTGACAGGTCAGGCATTGACCGCGGAAGTAGACATGTCGAAGGTGACCTGCAAGGATGTGGGAGACATGCCGGCCGCCAAGACCATTGGCGTGGCCATGTGGGTGAACGGGTACGTTCACGGCAAAGCTGGCAGCGCCATGATTGACGGCGATAAAGCCCACGCGAATGCGGAGAAGGTCGCTGCCTATTGTAAGAGCAATACCAGCTCTACGCTTGCGGACGCCATGGAAGCAGTATCCAAGATGTAGTATATTTTGTCGGTGGCGGCACTGACGCCGCCACCAGTTGCATTGAGGTCCTGTCGTGAAGAAGCGTGCATTCTCTCACCGACGAGTTCACCAGGGCGGAGCCGCGCCACCGGGTCAATAAGCGTCAAATGAACGCTTTCGGCTGATGAAGCCGACGGTCGAAGAGGACCTGAAGGTCGAGAAGTTCGTCGGCGTGCCTGTGCCGAGAGTTCAAACGCGTGACGGCCGGGTGCGCTCACAGGCTTACTGATCAGAACGAGATCGCTCCCGGGCTGGGAGACGTTCGAAGCAATCACAGCCCATGAGCCCATGTGACGTTTATCGCTAGGGTCCGGACCCAATAAGTGGGTTTCCTTGCGCACTGCGACGTGATTCACTCGCCTCAGCGAGGAGGCGGTTGCATGTCTGATTTCTTTTGGTTTTCCGACGCGCAGTGGGAGCGGATAGAGCCGCTTTTGCCGACAGATGTGCGAGGCAAGCCGCGCGTGGATGACCGCCGGGTCTTGAGCGGGATCGTCCATGCGCTGCGCTGTGGTGGCCGCTGGGCGGATTGCGCAGATGTCTATGGACCGAAGAAGACACTCTACAACCGCTTCGTCCGCTGGTCCGAACGCGGCATCTGGGAAGGCATCTTCAGTGCGCTCGCAGGGGCCGATGATGCGCCGGATCGACTGTTCATCGACAGCAGTTGCATCAAGGTCCACCGCTGTGCGGGTGGAGGAAAAGCCTTGGCTCATGGTATCGGCCGCACCAAAGGTGGACGGAACACCAAGCTCCATGCTGTCTGCGATGCCAAAGGCCGCCCTCACGTCCTGCTCCTGACGCCCGGCAACGTCCACGATTGCAAGGTGGCGAGGCTCTGTATCGAAGCTCTGCCACCCTCCGCCGAACTCGTCGCCGACAAAGGCTATGACAGCCAGGCTCTGCGCGAGTGGCTCGACGAGCGTGGTACCCAAGCCGTCATCCCGCCGCGCAAGAACCGCAAAATCCAATATGAATACGACAAGGCCATCTACAAGCAGCGCAACGTCATCGAGCGCATGTTCTGTCGCCTCAAGGACTGGCGTCGCCTCGCGACCCGCTTCGACCGCAACATCAAAAACTTCATGGGGGCAATCGCACTCGCAGCCGCCGTCATCTGGTGGTTGTGAGTCCGGACCCTAGTCATAATCGATTGATCGAAAAGGTTGCGGTTGCGACAGACAGTCAGCTTTTGAGCACCATAGCGCCGCTAGCTCGTCGTTTCGTTCATCCAACAGTTCGCGTGTTCGCCGAGGAGATACCATGTGCACTCGACTGGCTTGAGAGGGGAAGTTGGTGGAGGCCGCAGCGCCGAACTAGAGCGCGTCCATTTTAATCGGGGTCATATCCGGCTGCTGCGAAGTAGTTTGCACATTCCTGCGGTTTGAAGAGCGTGACGATTTTGCCGACGGTACCCCACAAGGCGTCGACGGAGCGCTCGGCTCTTGCGCACAGAAGCGCTTTAAGTTTGGAAAAGGCTATTTCGATGGGGTTGAAGTCGGGACTGTAGGGCGGGAGATAGAGCAGCCTGCCGCCAGCTGCTTCGATGGCCTGGCGGATACCATCGGCTTTGTGTTCCGGCAGGTTATCCCTGATGACAGTATCACCCGAACTGAGCGTCGGCACGAGCACCTGTTCGACGTAGGCCAAGAATGCTGCACCGTTCATCGGGCCGTCGAGGACCATCGGTGCCGTCATGCCGGAAAGCCTGAGCGCGCCTGTAAAGGCCGTGGTTTTCCAGTGTCCGTGGGGAACGGCCGACCGGCAGCGTTGTCCGCATAGGGATCGCCCGCGCAGTCGCGCCATCTTCGTGGAAAGACCGGTCTCATCGATAGAGACCAACTTGGCAGGATCGAGATCGAGCTGGCCATCAAACCATTCCTGACGCCGGCTCAAAAGGTCGGCTCGCTCCTGCTCCAGTGCATGTGCGGTCTTATGGGATGGCCCGCCCTTCCGAGGACATCGAGTATGATGATCCGTCATTGAAGGAAGAGGAGCCGATCCATGACCATTTCAATTTTGGGTATCGATATCGGTAAGAATAGCTGCAGCGTTGTCGGCGGGTCAATTGGCCCTGTCGCGCATTGGCGATCCAGGCAATGGCCGTCGAAATCCCAATCCCAAACCGCGCCGCCGCCGAGCGTGCAGACATCCCGTCTGCAGAGGCCGCCAGAACACGACTGCGAAGATCATCGCTTAATGCACGTGACATCCATGTCTCCCTGATGCGAAGGCAGGGAATCACGGCAACCGGCACCTGTCATCCAAATTCCGATTCCGCGTTCAGCGGACGCGCTCTAGCTGTTGAAAAAGTGCGAACGTCTTCCCGCAAACAGGAATAGCTGCTTAGTTTGAGCATGAGCCCGAGTCACCTCGGAGCTCGTAACGAGACGCCAGCCGGGATCGAATAGGCAACCGGGGACGGCTGGCGTCGACTTATTTGATTTCGGACATTTCTTGGGCGGATGCCGAGAGCAGCGCTGGCAAACACCTTCGCGATGCAAAAAACAACTGCATGAAAGCGATCGAGGGAAAGCGTCCCCGCGCAGAAAGAAGGGGTGGTGGCGGCTGTCGAAGCGCATATCTGGTTCAAAGAAAAACAGTACGCTGAACTCTTCCTACTCTGCTGTGGGCTGAAGCTCAATTCCGTCGCAAAAAACTGTTGGACCACGATTTTCGTACCTAACTGGATACTGTCCTGCGCATCTGTGTATGGCGTGGCATGCCCAGCCCTCGACTGGCCAAGTCGACTTGCCTGCGACCGGGTCGCAACGCTGACTAGCCAATCCGTAGATGCAGGATAACCAAAAAGGCTCCGGGAGGAGGCGTGGCCGTTGCGAGTTCGCATTTCCGGGCAGTACTGTTCAGATGAAACTCGATGGGCCTCTAAATATTGGCTCTTGTCACGGGCATAATAGTACCGCTTGCCTGTGCCGCGAGCATCGCCGCCAGCTGGTGGCTTATAATAGCAAAGCCAGATTGCCAAGGCATTTCGGCGGTACGCAGGCTCGGCATCACTCATGGCGGCGGACCATTATGCTGGTCGGCGAGTGGTTCTGCGCTATGAGTGGAGGGCCGGGCAACTCACCACGTTCCAGAAGCTTGTTATGGCCCTGTAACAGAACGCCGACAATTCTTTCGGTGTGACATTCCGGCACTAGTCCCCGGCATGTCCAGCCCCTAGTCTCTGATTCGTCACCTCCACGGTGCGCCCGATCGAAGGAGAGGACCTCCTAATGAGAAGAATTCTAGTCCGTGATCGTTTCAATAATTGCTGTTGCGAGCTTAAGTGCCTGCTGAACGCTTGGAAAGGCAAAAGCACGGCCCGCCGCCTGCAATTGTAGTCAACAATTATGCACACCATTGAATTTGGAGAAGGACGATATTCGCTCTTCTCCGCTCTAGTGTCGCCAGGGTCCGGCTCCGTTTGTTAGTTTCCGGCGCAACACCATGGCGCATAGATCCACATTCACCTTGGCTCTCATATGGAGCGTAGATATGACGCTTGCGCGAAGCGGTCACCTGCTGATTGTCCTGTTGGCATTGTCGTTATCCGCATGCCAGACGAAAGATAAAAGTGCCCAACCGAATTTCATCACCGACAGCCGCGGCCTATCACTCGCCGAGCCGACTCGAACCGACGCCTACAGCCACTTCATCGAGTTTCGATCGCGTTACGCGTTGACTTATGGGCATACCTACGTGGTATTCGGGCGCGTAGACTCGAAGGGAAATATGGTCGATCCCGAGGTCGCAGGCCTTGCGCCCGCATCCCCGGATGCTGCTCCCTATCTCATAGGCCATGTCATACCGGTTCCGGCTACGACCGGGCAAACCGACGGGGATCTAGAAGAGCAGTACAGGTCAGCAAGCTGGCGTGTGATGCTCTCGGACGAAGAATACAACAATGTCGTGGCCTTCATCCGCAAGCAGCAAGCGAATTCCCATTTCTGGCAAGCGTCCGTCGATAATTGCAACAACTGGGTAGGCGAGATCGCACGCCACATGGGCTACAAAACGCCTAGCATCTGGCTGAGGCCGCAACAGTTCATTACTGAGCTTCGCGAGATGAACACTCACTGAATGGCTTCTACACCGGCTTGAGATGACGGATTGCCGCCCCTGCTACGTTTAGCCGTGGCGGAAAACAGTGACTGCGCACTGATCAGTATGATCCATCGGTCAGCATCCGCAGTTACCGTTTCCGACTTGAAAACGGTGGGAACTCTATAGTCAATGCTTGAGGCACTTACGACCCATTGCCATTGCCTTATAGGTTCCCTTCAGATCGACCACAAACGTCCCCGCGGTTTCGGGAAACACGATCATTTCGTACTTCTTGGCTAAGTCGCGCTTGAAATTCGGGCTATCCGTCGTGATGTAGCCACCAGAGTATCCGCCCTTGAGTTCGCCATGGGTGCTGGTGGCCAGCCCCCCGTAAAGGTTACCTCCGATGGAGACGAAAACTTCAGACTTGGCTCCATTCTGCAACCCAATATCCGCCTTAGAAAACACTCCAAGATATCCCACCTCACGATCTGCGGGGGTGACCCCCATTTGCACCGAACCCGGACCATATTCGCGAACGATCAAGCAATCGCCGCGGGTCTTATTTGTATAGACGGTCCAACCTTCAACCTCACCATATTTGGCAAGCACATCACTAGCCTTCGGAACAGGGTTTTGTGCGTAGGCTGCGATCGCAGACGAGAGGATAACCGCTATCGTCGCGATGGGGGCCACGGAGTTTCTCATTGCTATCGCCTTTCGATGGTGGAGTGAATCGGTCTGCTGTGATGGCTATCGGTGAAAGTCACGGTGATGATTTGAGAAAAACAGTGCAGAAAGAAATCCAAACGCAGGAAGTCATGAAAACTTTGGGTTGGCTCGGCGCCATCCAAAGCGCCCCTGAATATTAGGTCCAGCTTAGCCTTGAACTCCTAACCTTTGGCACCCGACGGGGCCGGACCGCGGCACAAACCAATGCTCAGTATTTGATGTCTCTCCCAGCCTGACGTCCGGTTTGCTTGGTCTGCCGCTTATCTTGGCGGCACGCGGCATTGCTTTTGTCGTTCGCGGAGCGGCAAGCCTGCTTTGTGTCCCGTGCTCCCTGCCGGCTGTCCTGTCTGACATCACGAGCAGCCTTGCGCTGCTGTCCTTGTTCTGTGCCCCACGACAAGCTCGGAGTGCCAGCAAGCAGTGCCGCTGTCATCATAGCGCTGATGATTGACTTATACTTGGTCATTACCAGTCCTCCCATTAAAGCGGCTACGATGGTGGCCGCTATGCCGTTTGTGGCGGGATTGATACCGCCGACGCTGCAACCAATCGATCGAAACCGATCACGGCTGAAAACGTTGGTTGTTTAGGCTGATCTAATAGTAGTGCGAAACGAACGGGTATGCGCGTAGTACCACAGAGGTTACGCGACACTACAGCGCGTGGCCCCGACCAAAGCCGTGCTCATTTCATGCCTCAAACCCAGGCAAAGCGCGCATGACCTCGAAACCTTTGATCGTCGAATAGGCCGTTTTCAGCGTCTTGAACCCTCTCGCCGGTTTGATCAGTTGCTTCAGCTTGCCGTGATCGGCCTCAATGACATTGTTCAGATATTTGCTGCCGGTGAACAAGGGATCGTCCTTTCCGGCCATATCAAGGCGGTAGGTGCCAGATATTGCAGTCCTTCGCATAATCAGCTCGCCAAACGTAAGCGAGCAAGAAGGTAGTCAAAACAATATCGCAGTGATCCGGTCGGTCACGCGGTTTCAGGCGGGACTGCAATGCACTTTGGTTCCAGCAGGAGTGCCGGCTGGGCCAAAACCGTCACGCGTCGGTCGTCTCCACCGGTGGCCGCTTTTGCTTCCACCGCAGTTTGTCGAGCGTCTTGCGCAGGCTCGCGGTCTCGGTCTCCTTGAAGCCCGTCCCGACGTTCCCGACATACACAAGCTCATCGCTGCGATAGGCTCCAAGCACGAGGGAGGCGAAGCCGCCCGTCAGCGCGGTCGAGGGCTCATACCCGACAATGAAGAAGGCTTCGCTCTCGACGCATTTGACCTTCACCCAGTCGCCAGTCCGACCGGATCGATAGAGCTGATCCCGGTCCTTGCCGACAATGCGTTCCAGACCCAAACGACAGGCGTGTTCCAGCAGGACATCAGGATCGGCATGCAGCTCCTCGGATAGCTGGATCGCGCCGTCCTGGCCGCAAGAGCTCCTCGAGCAGATAGCGACGGGATCCATACTCGATGCCGCGCAGACCGTGACCGTCGAGATAGGTGAGGTCGAAGGCATAGAGCATGGCATCGGACGCCCGGTTCCCGGCCTTGGTGCTTGAGGCGCCAAGCGACTTTTGCAAAGCAGCCCGAAATCCGACCGACCCTCGGCGTCGAGAACGACAGCCTCGCCATCGATGATCATCGTCGCTGGCCCGGCCAATCGGCAACGCCCGTTCAATGGCTACCGATGGCGAGACCTTGCGCGTCATGCGCGAGAATAGCAAATGAAATCGGCCGCGGCTTGATCGCTGCCCTGCAAAGGTTTCGGGAGACGGGGCGGCGTTCTGTCGAAAAGCTTGGTCTGGCATCCGCGATCGCCATTTCCTTCGCTTGTCCTTTGACCGAGCGTGGAAAATGTATTGCAGCTTGGTTATGGGTTGATGCAACCCAAGGATGCTAATTCCGGTTTTTCAAAACTAATCGTTGACGTTCCGCTTTCATTCATCTACTCATTTGTCATCGATCTTTTGCTTGCCGAGCTTTGTTCACCGCGTGATTGGCACCACGCCCTAAGCGAACTTCCGTTTCAAAAATAGTCGGTTTTTACCCGCGCAGCATTCGCTTCGCGGTCTCTCACTCTATGCTTTGAAAGGGTTCATCATGACCACTGGCACAGTAAAATGGTTCAATTCCACCAAGGGCTTCGGCTTCATCCAGCCTGACAACGGCGGCGCTGATGCGTTCGTTCATATCTCGGCTGTCGAGCGCGCCGGAATGCGCGAACTCGTTGAAGGCCAGAAGATCGGCTTCGAGCTCGAGCGCGACATGAAGTCGGGCAAGATGTCGGCCACCAATCTGCAGGCCGCATGAAAATGAAATTCGCTTCCCTTTGACCACGGATGTACTGGCACTGCCGGAAGTTGTTTCACTGAGGCCAGGCGTTATGTCTGGCCTTTCGTTTTGGCTGCTAGTCAAACTAACGAGGTTCCAGTGACAGACACATATAGCAAATCCCGCCAGCAGGCGGAGCATGCGTTCAGTAACGTTCAGACACAGTTTTTCTCCAAGAACAACGCGACGGAGGAGCTCGAAGCTGTTGCCCAGGCTCGGGACGCCAAGACGCTCCGGCTCCGGGAGGCGCGTCTTGCCAGGGAACTGTCGGATCGCATATCGGCGGCATACAATCCCATCGCCACGCCAGCCAGGAAACGCTGATCTCTTCAGCAACAACGCATAGGACGAGAATGACCAATACCAGAACCAATGAAGTCGCGGACCGCCGTGCCGCATCCGCTGACGCCAAAGCGGCTCTCCTCAATGCTTACCGCGCGGCGCAGGCTGCGGCTGGCCCAGCCAAGCTCGCGAGACAGGCCGAACGCATAGCCATCGCCACCGCTCGTGAAGAGCGACGCTTTGAACGCGAGCGCGCGAAGCTCGCCGAGCAGAGCCGTATCGAGACCGAGGCGGTAGAACGTCAAGCCGCTGCCGAGGCCGCAGCAATGGCCGAGGCAGACGTGCGTGAGGCCGCCGACAAGGCCCGCATAGCGCGGGTGATCGAAGATGAGGCCGCGCGCAAGGCCGAACGCGACCGGCGCTACGCGAACCGCAAGGCAAGACAGGCCTAGAGCCTTCGAAAGTGCGGCCTCAAAACGATCAGAGCGCGGCGCGTGGCGTCCACGCAATTGAAGAGAGACCCATGGCACCGGACATAAAAGAACTACAGGCAATCAACACTGCGTGGCAGATCGCGATCCAGGAAATCCTGCGCATGGTCATCCGTGACCTTTACAGCACAGGTGGCGAAGCAGAATTCAAGGCGCACATAAAGCGTATCGAAGAGGCCGCGGTCGATAGCATCCATACCGATCTGAGACTTCGAGGGACGAGTGAGTGGACCGAGGTGCTTGTCAAGGAGCGGGCGAGCAACTTCGTAACCACCTTACTGACCTCCTTTACCTATGACCGAGCCTGACCCCTCTAGGTGAGACCAATCAAGCGCGAACTCTGTTGTCCGAGTGCGCGACCTTGACTTGAATTTTTGCGGCCTAAGAGCTTGAACTATGAGGCGTCTGCCTAAATCCCTCCAGCGTAAGCCTCAACAAGCGAACGCGTTAGTCATGGAAGAGAATACAGGAGAACGCCTTGCGGCCATCGTGGAGTCGTCGTTCGATGCAATCATTTACAAAGATCTTTCCGGCACGATCGCGAGTTGGAACAGCGCCGCCAGGCGCATGTTTGGCTATGCGGAAATCGAGGCTGTTGGCCAGCCCATCTCCCTGATCCTACCCAATGGCAAACGGGATGAGGAAGCTGACATCTTGCGCCTGCTGAAGCTCGGCAAGCGGATCGAGACCCTCCAGACGATGCTCCGTCATCGTGATGGGGAGTTGGTCCCAGTCTCGCTCACCATCTCTCCGATCAAGAACCGTTCCGGTGAACTCATCGGAGCATTGAGCATTGCTCGGGACATCTCAGAGGCACGCGAGAGCGAGCGCCGTCTTCGCCTTTTGATGAGAGAGATAAATCATCGCGTCAAAAACCAGTACGCGGTCGTCCTTGCGGTTATCAGGCAAACTGGGACACGTTATCGTTCGATCGAGGATTTCGAGAGACGGGTCCGCGAGCGCATCATGGCGCTGTCTCATTCGCATGATCTTCTCTCGCAGGTCGATTGGGCTGGCGTCAGACTTGCCGATCTCGTGTCTCACCAGCTCGAGCCGTTCGATGCGTCACACCGGGTCAAGGTGCGCGGCCCCGAGATCGCTCTCGACGCCAACGCTGTCCTCAATCTTGGCATGGCGTTTCACGAACTCATCATGAACGCGATGCGCTTTGGATTAGCAGACCTCGACGGCATATCGGTAACGTGGAGCGTCACGACAGACGAAGGCGGGTATATTTTCGAGCTCATCTGGTCCGAGCCGGCAGTGGCTTATGCCGATTTGCTGGCGCAGGAGGAGGGGTTTGGCGCCCTCGTTCTATGCAAGCTGGTGCCATCTGCTCTTTCCGGTCGGGCGAACTGGAATTTCGAGGATGGGTTGGTCGTCTGGAAGCTGACGGCACCGCTTGCGCGTATCCAGATTGGGTTGAGTTCCGCGGTTTCGTCCTGACAGCCTTCTGTTGGCTTATTAGATGTGAGCGCAACGAATGGCCCACGGCTTTCATGATTGACGGATAGGTTTTTGGCGCTCGGTCAGAACTTCTGCTTTGCCCGCTTCGGCATAAAGTAGGTTCGGATATTGACGAGTGCCTCGGCGACGTCAGCAGCATCCTGGCTGGTCGCTTTCCGTTTTGCCTCGCCCAGCTTGCGGATGGGTGCGATGATATCCCCGGTGACGGCATGACCGCGAAGGACGGGCCTCCAAAGCTTAGGCGCGTATCCTGTTCCCAGCAGAAAGCCGAGGTCCCAATCGAAGATATCAAAGGTCTGATCATCGATCCTGGTGAACCTGGGCCGGTGGTCTTTCGGTGTTTCGGAAAGGCTTGCCGAGATGCGGTTGTACTCTGCAACGATCGTCTGCACGGCTTGATGTTCGGTTGTTTCCATCGGCAGGTTCAGGGCATCCGGACCGGTCAACTCCGGGATCCATTGGCGTGGGTCGATGAACTTCGGACCGATGATGAGCGCCGTAAGGTAGCCATCGAGACCGCTCATTGACCAGATTGGCGATGCCGGACGACGTCCCCTGATAAAGGCTTCGAACGCCCCGTCATCGAGCTTCGGTCGTGCCGTCGTCCCCTGGCTGTTCTGTGTCATGCCGCCCGTCGCTCCTGTTGCATTATCGCTTCACGCTCAGCTTTCCAGGCCCAAGGCAGGAGACTTTCCATTTCGTTGGCTTTGACTTTGCCGGAGATGATGCGCTCCAGCACATCGGCAAGCCAGTCCTCTGGGTCCACGTCGTTGAGCTTTGCCGTGTTCACGAGCGATGCGAGGACAGCAAAGGACTTTCCACCCCGCTCGTTGCCCACGAACAAGGAGTTCTTTCTCGTCAGAGCCACGGATTTCATTGAACGCTCGACAATATTGGAGTCCACTTCGATCCGGCCATCCTCCAGGAAGGCCGCCAGTCCGCTCCAGTGGTTAAGCGTGTAGCTGACGGCCTTGCCAAGCGCCGATTTTGCCGACACCTCGTCGCTTAGTTCGGTGAGATGGATCTTCAGTTCCTTCATGATCGGCGCTGCCTCTTGACGCCGTACCGTCAGGCGGACATCGGCACTTTCGCCGCGCAGTCTTGCTTCGATCCGATAGACCTCGGCGATCCTGGCGAGGATCGACAGCGCCTCCGCGGAGCCGGTCAGCTTGACGACATCGATGAACTTACGTCGAGCATGGGCAAGGCAGAAGGCCAGCCGCATCGGGGCGACATTGCTCTTCCCTCGGCGCTTAGCCATGGTCCTATAGGCCTGATACCCGTCGACCTGAAGCACGCCGGCAAACGATGATAATTGCCCTTCGACCTCGCGCGCGCTGCGGCTTTCGGCAAAGATATAGGCAACCGCCGGCGGCGCTGGACCATTCCATGGCCGATCGTCGACCGCCTGCGCCCAAAGTTGGCAGAGCTTGGTTCGCTTACGCCCTGGATCAAGCCGCGGGAGCGGCGTCTCGTCACAGAACATCCTCGGCTGCGAGCGGATGAAGGTAAGCAGCGCATCGTAGAGAAGCTCAAGCCACCAGGCGACCCGCATCACCCAGGCGCCGAGTGTGCCGCGATCGATGATCACGCCGCAGGAAGCAAGCATCTGCGCTTGACGATGGAGCGGCAAATGCCAGGCGAACTTCGAAACGGCGACATGAGCTGCAAAGGCCGTGGTCACCATGCCGCCGTCCATCACGCGCGCTGGTGCGGGCGCTTGCACAATGACACTTTCGCAGGTCCGGCATGCATAGCGCGGCCGGATCGTCCGTTTCACCCGGACAACCGCCGGCACGATGTCGAGCGCCTCGCTGACATCCGTGCCGATGCAATGAAGCTCGAATGAGCAGCAGGGGCAGGCCTTGTTCTTCGGTTCGATGATCTCGTCATAACGCGGAAGGTGTTTGGGCAAACGGCCGATGTTGCGGGCTGGCGATCGCCGTGCCGGCGTTTTGTCCTCGGCGACGGGCGCGACATCGTCATTGGCCGCAACGGGAATGTCACTGAGATCGCCAAGGTCAAGCGTCGCCTGCGTTGGATCGATCGTCGTCATCTTCTCCGATTTCGGCCCAAAGAGCTGGCCCTCGAGGAAGGCAACACGCGCTTTGAGGTCGGCATTCTCTGCGTCGAGCGAGAGAATGATCCGGCTCAATTGCGCAGCATCCTGGGGCAAGGGATCGGGTCGAAGCGGCATGACAGACCCTACCATATGAGCCTGAATCTTCAAGCAAAACCAATAGGATCAGCCTGCTTTTGAGGGCCTCTTCACGGCGTTTCGCTTGACGCGCGTCCAGTCAATGCCGGCCAGCAGAAGTGAGAACTCCTGGGCACTCATCTGCATCGCGCCATCGCGGACCGGTGGCCAAACGAACTTGCCAGCCTCAAGCCACTTCGTCGCTAAAATCATGCCTGATCCATCCCAGTAAATGCAGCGAAGTCGATCGAGACGCTTGGCGCGGAACACGAACACGTCGCCACAATAAGGATCAGCCGCAAGCGCTGACGCCACCAATGCCACCAGGCCATTCATGCCGCGCCGGAAGTCGACAGGCTGCGGCGCAACCATGATCTTCACGCCATTTGGCGAAACTCCGATCACAGGCGACCTCGCAACGCCGCTACTACCGCTTGTGCCAACTCGGGCGCCACCGAGCCGATAACGGTCAGGCGCGCGCCGGCAATCTCGATCTCAATTCGACCGGCGGCAACGGGCGCGACATCCGACCGCGAGCCCTCGTGAAGCGTTCGATCGCTAACCACCGTCACCGGCACGAACACGGCCTGCTGCGCACAGGCCTTGGGGGATCGTCGAGGGGTCAGTCCGGCTTCGCGGCGCCAGACATTTAACAAGCCGCGATTGACACCCCAGCGCCGGGCAACAGCCGAGATGTTCACGTCAGGTTCTGCGCTTTCCGCAAGGATCCGCGCCTTCTCGTCGTCAGTCCAATTCCGCCGCTGCCGCCGACCGGTGATCACCTCGATCCGACGATATTTTCCCTCATGCCTGGCTTCATGCATGCCTTCATCCATGACTTCAAGCGTGGCATTAGCGCGATCTCCAACCATCCCGTTCCGCTCCTATCGATAAAGAAGCTTATCTCGCGGCCTCAATCACAAAAGGAAAGGTGGGGCTTTCGTCGCGCTCACTATTAGATGCTCTGGCAGGTGCTGGCGCGCCGCGCACAGCTTAGAAGCGCACCTTGTATTCCATCTGCCGAAAGAAACCTGAAAAGTAGTCGCCGACGGGCGAGGAACCAACGCTTCGCAAGGGACGTTTCCCGTAAAACAGGGAAGCGATCGATGCCAAGATTCTATTTCCACATCCGGCGAGACGGTTTCCTTGAAGTCGATGACGAAGGGTTAGAGTTGTCGGGGCCTGACGAAGCTATTCTGGAGGCGACACGCGCGGCGAGGGATATACTCACTGACAGGCTCGTCGGTGGCTACTTTGCGGACGAGGAGTGCATCGAGTTGACGGCACAGGATGGCACCCTGCTGCACAGGGTGCCGTTCAAGTTCGATATAACGCCGGAGTAGCGCCAGAAGCGAGCCGGCGGATTGATCTTGGTTCATTCAACGCGCGGCGCCACTTCCCATACTCAGAGAAGCTCACGCAAGATCCAATCGATCTCGCGAGTGGCGTTGAGAGGTTCGTCGATCATCCGAGGCCAGTCGTTCTCGGACGGCATTCAGCAGGTGCAGGCTTCGGTCTCCCTTGCATCGTAGCTTCGAACACCGATGGATTGTCTATTGCGCGATATGCGGGAATTGGAATGCCTCGGGTTCATTTGAGATTGTTGAAAAGCGGGCGCCCCAATCCCATTTCGCTGCCTCACATCAACTTTAGTCCGGGCGGTGATCATTCTAACGAGCGGGAGGAAACTCAAGCTTGCGCACGTCGTAGCCAAGCTGGCTCGCCTTACGGACCATCCGTCTAAGGAGTGCTTGAGAAGGCACTGTTCTTGAATAGATCCAGAGATTGGTCATTGATGGGTTTGAACTGATGAACCAGGACTTATCCGGCGACTTGTAAAGTACCCAGTAATTGAAGGTGATCAACAATGGATAACGGACACGCATCTTGGCCCCAGTCGTCCCGAAATCGACGATCTTGCCTCTCCCGCGGACCGTTTTCAAACGCCCCGTCGGGGTGTCGGCATGGCAGCCATCTTCCACGATGACCTCATCTGGCATTTCACCCTTTTGATAGGTTGAATAGCCGGCGACACAGCCTTCGGTGAGGAGCATTGGCGTCCGTGCGATTTCGAGCCAGGTACCCCGATAATGGTCAGGCTGGACCCTTACGACCTTTGGCGCGGCGGCAACCTGCGTTGCAATGCAAATCGCCGAGGAAAGCGCGATAACGGATCGAAATACCGAGACGCGAATATTCAATGCCATGATGATGAACTCCTAGGTGGACAAGTTTGGCCTGGCGGCGATCTCCAGTGCAAGCTTCTGTTCAACGGGCGATCCCGCCATAGCGAAGGGTTATAAAGGTCGTCAGGCTTGCGACCGCAACGGCGTTCAGGTTCAGCAGGACCGCTAGCTCGTCGCCGCTCCAGTCGTGAAGCGGCTCGCCTATCCACTTTCTCGACAATACGAAAGCCAGAAAGACAAATGCGGCTGCGGCGCGTTGATACCAGATCTCGCCGGTCCGAAACGAAAGTGCAACGAGCAGGATGCAGGCCCCAAGGAACAGTTCCGTACCGGAGGCCGTCCCAAAGAGTTTCGTTTCGAACAAGGTGTCGACGGTGCCGATGAGCGGAAGTGCCACGCGGGCGGCGAGACTGGAGTATCGCGCAATAAGGGGAACCGCCAGGAAGAGTGGTGCGGCAATGACAGAGCCGAGAGACGCCATTACCCCGGTGCCCACCAGGTACCAGACATAGAGAGGATAGAGGGGTTTGTTCAAAACGATCAACCAGGCAACCGTGACGGTTGCCTGGGTCAGGGGATCGTGCACAGCACGTGCCCCGTTCATGGTGTCGGCGCCATCAGGTAATGCCCGACGTCCCAGATATCGCCATTGTCGTGACCAAAAAGGCCGGCGGTCGAGAGGAAGAACAACCGCCAGCGGCGCAGCCACAAAGATTCCTTCTTGCCGTAGACCTCCCTTAGGATCGGCTGGATGGAGGCAATTTCCCGGTCGAAGTTCGCAAGCCAGTCGAGAGCCGTGCGGCGATAATGCACTCCGGACCAACGCCATTCGTCCTCGACGTGAAAGAGGTCCGTAAAGCGATGCGGCAGGTCGTGCGCCGGCATTATTCCGCCAGTGAAGAAATGTCGCGCGATCCAGTCCGAGGGATCGTCGTGATCGAAACGGTACGAGCGGTTCTTGTGGGTGAAGACGTGCAGAAAGAGCCTGCCGTCGGGTTTCAACCAGCCGCGCACGCGTTCCAGAAGCGCGCGCCAGTTGGACATGTGTTCAAACATTTCGACGGAAACCACGCGGTCATAGCGCCCTGCCGTCGTGAAGTTGTTCATGTCGGCGGTGATGACCTTCAGGTTGGTCAGGCCCTCCCTTTTCGCAAGATCTAGGATATAGGCCCGTTGAGACGAGGAATTGGAAACCGAGACGATCGGCGAGTTGGGGAAGCAGCGCGCCAGATAAAGGGACAGTGATCCCCATCCACACCCCAGTTCCAGAATGCTCATGCCGTCCTGGATCCTTGCGTGACTTACAGTTTGCGCCAGCGCGTAACTTTCGGCCTCCGCAAGACCGGATTCGGCAGCCGGATAGAGGCAGCAGGAGTATTTCCGCTGTGGTCCCAGTGCCAGTCCGAAGAATTCCGAAGGTACCTCATAGTGCTGACGGTTTGCCTTATCCGTATGGATCGCGACAGGAAAGTGCTCCATGGTCTTTACGAATTCGTCTTCCTCCGCAGCCGAACTCACAGCCAGCCTGCGCTTCGTTCGGCCGCAGAGAAAGTCGATGCCTGCAAGCGTCATGCCGTCTAGAAGAGGCGCGCGCTCGACCGTGTTGATCGCGAAGGCCAACATGTTCATGATTGTTTTCCTTGATGGGCGGGATCGGATTTTCGGGGACCTGGAAAGAACGCGTTCACACGGGCCTGAAGCGCGCGAAACTTTTCGCCGCGCGAACGCAGCATGTGCTCCTCAAGCGGTGGAATTCCGGAGACATGCACGAGCAGCCAGTACATCAGGAGCGGCGCCAGCATCGAAAGCCAACTCCAGGGCAATGGGCTGAGGGCAAGGAGCGGCCAGGAGCACCAGAACAGCCATTCGAAGAAATAGTTTGGATGGCGGGAATAGCGCCACAGTCCGATCTCGCAGATCTCCGTCTTCGCCTGTGAGGTTTTACGGAAGCGCGCCAATTGCGCGTCTGAGACGGCCTCCCCGACGAGACCGATCGTCGCCGTCAACATAGCGATGCTATCGAATAGGTCGGGAAAGTGTGTTGCCTTCGTGGCGGCAAAATAGACCGACAGAACCAGGATGAGGGCGGTGAACGCCTGAATCTGAAGGAACAGAAATAGTCGCCAGGCGGCCCTGTCGCCCCAATCCGCGATCAGTTTCGCGTATCGCGGGTCTTCGCCGAAAGCTCTCGTGCGTGAACCGATATGGCCACCAAGACGAAGCGCCCAGGCTGAGATCATAGCGAAGACAGCGATGCGCCTTGCGATATCGCCATCGGCATAGAGAGCTGCGATCCAGCTGCCGCCGCCAATTGCAAAACACCAGATCGTATCGATCCAGCCGCTCATGCTAGTGGTTCGTTGGACCGCCCAGGCGATCGACATTGCGAGCGATAGCCAGGCGGCAATAAGCATTATCAGAGCCAAGTCCAAGATGTCCCTCGATTTTTCAAACCATTTCTGACTGGCGTCTACGGCTCTTTCGACGCGTCGGTTCTGGTTGAACTGAAAAAAATCCAAAAAAAGTCGCCGCGCACAAAACCATCCGGGACAACTTCTCGTAACGCCTCGGTAGACGACGAACAAAGTCATGCAGACGATGGGTCAAGGGGAATTGATGACGTTCTACAAGCGGACCGGGGGCGCGAAGCGCCTGAACATTGCAGTCGTCGGAAGTGGAATATCGGGGCTCTCGGCGGCATGGCTGCTGTCGCAGCGACACGACGTGACAGTATACGAAGCAGCGGACCGCGTCGGCGGACATAGCAATACCGTCGAATTCGAGAGCCCCTATGGCCCTGTTGCGGTCGATACGGGCTTCATTGTCTATAACGAGGTTACATATCCGAACCTGACGGCCCTGTTTGAAGCGCTAGGCGTGTCGACAGTGGCTTCCAATATGTCATTCGCCGTATCGCTCAACGACGGAGCCTTTGAATATTCGGGGGGGACCGGACTGGGGTTGTTGGCCCAGAAGTCCAATCTCCTTAGCCCGCGCTTTTGGTCGATGATGCGTGATCTCCTCCGCTTTTATCGCAGCGCGCCGCGTGATCTTTCGATGATGGGCGGGATTTCGCTTGACGATTACCTCGACCGCAACGGCTACGGCAGCGCCTTCCGTAACGATCACCTGTATCCGATGGCGGCGGCGATCTGGTCCACGCCGGCCATGCAAGTCGGTTCTTATCCGGCGTCGGGCTTCGTGAGGTTTTGCTGCAACCATGGACTGCTCGAACTCTGGGATCGGCCGGTCTGGCGCACCGTAGAGGGGGGAAGCCGCGAGTATGTTGCGCGCATGACCGCTCGCTTTGTCGACGGGATCCGTACGTCCACGCCAGTCAAGTCCATCCATCGTATGCCCGGTCGTGTGGAAATCCGCGACATGCGTGGCGGCCGCTCTGCTTTCGACGAGGTCGTGATAGCAACCCATGCCGATCAGGCGCTCAGCATGCTTTGCGACGCGAGCGCGGATGAACGCCGGATCCTTGGTGCCTTCCGGTATTCGCGCAACGAAGCAGTGCTGCACGGCGATACCGCACTCATGCCGAAGCGCCGTGCCGCCTGGTCTTGCTGGAACTACCTCGCGGAGACGAGGGAGGGCTCGATCCAGCCCTCGATCACCTACTGGATGAACAAGCTGCAGCCGCTCGGGGCCGCCCCCCCGACCTTTGTCACACTCAATCCGCGTCGCGGTCCCCGTGAAGAGACCGTCATTCGCCGTGTAGTATACGAACATCCGATCTTCGATCTCGGCACGGAACGCGCGCAACAGGAAATCTGGTCGCTCCAGGGCGTGCGCAACACCTGGTTCTGCGGAGCGCATTTCGGCGCGGGCTTCCACGAGGACGGGATTCAGGCAGGGCTAGCGGTTGCCGAGGATCTCGGCGGCACGAGGCGGCCCTGGCAGGTGGCGAATGAAAGTTCCCGTATCGTCCGCAAGCCGATGATCGCGCCCGTCGATCTTCCGGTCATGGAGGAGCTGGCATGAGGGACGTTCCACCGTCACGGCACGAGATTGGGGTAAAAGCCGTTTGCCTGCGCTCGCCTCCGCGGCTGTCAGGGGAGCCCATGTTTTCGCGGCGATACCAGATTGCCCTTTCCCTCAGGCATCAATCGACGTGGCAGCGAGCGGAAAACGGCGGAGTTCCGTCGTCCGGCCGATTGCGGGTGCGCAGGACCGAAAGCAATGAGTGGCACTCCTATACCCGTACTCCGAAAGGAGCCGCGGTTGAAACCGCGACAGGTGGCGATCGCTGCGCAGGTTTCGAAGAGCGCTTCAACCAGTTCCGGCACTACCGCCCACCACGAGTTCGGCATCAAATGCGGTAGGATCAATGTCGGGCTTTACACCGTCGAACCTGAGCGCACGGACAATGGAGAAAGCACATGAGGTCATTCATCCTGACAGCCGCCGTTTTCGTTTGGGGCTACGCCGGTATCGCACTTGCTGCTGAGATCGATGGTCAGTGGGCGAGGGGAGATGGAAACGCCACGGTCATCATCGCTCCTTGTGGTACCGACATTTGTGCCGTCAACACCTGGATCAAGCCCGGAACGCCCAAGGAAAAGAAGGGTGACAAGCTCGTCATGACGATCAAGTCGGGTGTCGACGGGGTCTATTCCGGTAGAGCCTACGATCCTCAGCGTGAGTTGACTTATAACCTCACCGTGACGGTCAACGGCGACAAGATGACCACGCGAGGCTGCATCGTGGCTGGTATCCTTTGCAAGGCAATCGACTGGACGCGGATGAACTGATGCGGCCGATCTTGAAGGAAATGAGGATGAAGCAATATTCAATCGCCTATCTTGCCACACTTGTTGTCTTCGTCGCGATCGACTTTGTCTGGCTGAGTACCATGGCGGACAGGCTCTATCGTCCGATCCTCGGGAACATGTTGGCCCCGGACTTCCGTGTGGCTCCCGCTATTGCCTTTTATCTTCTCTATGCTGCCGGCTTGAGCTTCCTTGCGGTAAGGGCAGGCCTCATGTCTGGTTCGCTACGAACCGCATTGCTTCATGGCGCTGTGGTCGGACTTACATCCTATGCCACCTACGATCTGACAAATCAGTCGACGCTCAACAACTGGTCGACCCTCCTCACGCTCGCGGACCTGACTTGGGGGGCATTGCTTTCTGCGCTCGCCGCCGCAGCAGGTTTCTGGATCACACGACAGTTTGTCGAATATTTGGACCGGCAGAGATGACTCGTTTCCATCGTGGAGCCAGTTTCGCTTCGCGAATTGCTAGGCATCGAACGTCCAACCGGGAGGTTCGCGTCTTTTGAAAGATGTCTTCGCGACGCATCGAGGTCGGCTTCGCAAGGTGCCCAACCTGGAGCAGCGGTTACCCTACTTAAGCGGCCAATCCGAAGGCAACCGCCTAGGTTAACCCGCCAAGTGGTCGGCTGCGAAGAGTCCGCGGGCTTTCAGTCTTAACCTCGATGAGGCTCGATTCTGCCGGATACGTGCGACAGTTCCGCGGCCGTCCGCGCCAGCCTGAGTGTCCTCAGGCTTTGTGTTTTCTTGTCCCGCGCCGCCGTTTCAGCCTCGAGGATGCTGCGAACGCTGGCCTTCGTTTGCGCGGCCTTTGCGTCCGAGGAGAGTTTCTCGGGTTTGAAGAAGTTTTGTTTGGTTGCGATCATGATTTATCTCACGGTTCCTTGTCCGCAATCAGCATCCGCAGTGCAGCGTGCTCTGGACCCTGGGGATCAAGCGATAGAAATCGCTCGATCCCATAGCGTGTCTCGCCTGCGCCCGCGGCGTTGTTAGCACGGTGTAATACAAAATCCCAATCTCCCACGCCGCGGTCTAGGAACCATCGGTCGCCGCTGCTGCTATTGGCGAATTCGGAAAGTTCCACGTCGCACTCCTTTCGGTTTAGAGACCACGGTCAGCTTTTTCGAGAGTTCCGGCGACTGCTATCATTCTTGCCTTTGGCAGAAGACGTCTTTGCATCATAAGCCTGCCCGAAGTTCGTGCCCCCGAGATGGCCGCCGCCGCTGGTGTTTTTCACCTGACGTACCGCCCGCTGAATCTGTTGCTCGGCGCTTGTCTTTTTCATGGATATTTTTCCTTGGGAAATGAAAGAACGTCGGGTACCTGTCCCGACATGGAAACATAGGGGCTATGCCAGCTCGGCCGTGACCAGAGAGCTGAAAAAGATCATGCCACCTGGAGATTCTCGGCGGCGCTCTTTCCGGAGCGGCGGTCCTCGACGATGTCGAAGCTTACCTTCTGGCCTTCAGAGATGAAGCTCATTCCAGAGCGCTCAACTGCGGAGATGTGGACGAATACGTCCTTCGAGCCGTCGCTAGGCTGAATGAACCCGAAGCCCTTGGCACTGTTGAAAAATTTGACGATACCGGTGTTCATGACGATTATCCCTTTCAATCGCACGACTAGTCGCTGCCCGACGCACGTCGTCGGCAGTCAATGATCGATGTCTGAAAGAAAAGGTTCGCCAGCTGCGCTGGTGCGCAAAGCAAAGCTCAAAAAGCAAAATCCGATGTCACATACTTAATCAGGATGCTGACTTAATCAAGCCGTTGAAGGACGTTAATTTTCAAAGCCTCTGTGAAAACCTGGGCATTCCTTGTGTGCATGCGCGAGATGAGTGGCATTGTCTTTGCCGCAACAAGAGCGCATGCTGCATGCTTCGGTAGCCATTTTAAGGGCGCTGCTGCTCAGGGGTTTGCCCTGGCCCCAACGAAAGGAGGACGTGATGTCTTCCGAAACCAATTCCGAGATAACATCCCGCAACCTTAGCCGTGTCAGTGGCTTCGGCTATCGTGAGAATATTTCCACTCGCTCGGTTCGCGACAGCAAGAAGGACTTGCCCGGGCTTTTGCGCAAGCTTCGTATCGGGATTATCGGCAAGCGCATCACATCGTGCGGCCCGTCCGATGGGTCGGCGCCGCGAGCGACCACATCTATGACAATTGCGGGGTCTTCGAGTTTGTTGGTTTCGCTCCTGGGTGTCAGCCAAGGCTGGCCTGCGTCACCAACACCAGCCTAGCTGCAGACATCTCAGCCTGATCCCGGAAGGCGATATGGCCAACTATCAAGTTCGCAGCAGCCGCAAGGCTCGGGCGACGAAAGAGCCACTATGGCAGTTGCGAGCGGCCTTCCTCAGGCCAAGGCATCGTGACGTGGATTTTAATTCTGATGACTGGACTTTTTCGTGAATGATGCATCATTCGCGACGGCTCCGTCTGATTGAAAATCCGCGCGTCGATAACAAAAAGTAGACGAGGGTTGGTGCTATATGTTTGGAAATCAGTCATCGATGCTTGTCGACGATATTTGTCTGGCTGCGCTTGGCGCCTCTTGATCAACTCTCCCTTCAAAATTCCAAAGCCGCGTGCATTGCGCCGTGGCCGTTGAGAGATTGGATGGGCAAGCAATGATCATGGGCTATTTGCTCCGAAATGCTCTCGCTTCATCCGGCCCGGCGATGCCGCGCTCACCCGGTTGACGGGTCGGCGGTCGAACCGGCGGTCATGACCTCAACGTGGCGGCAAGAAGCTGGAGCGAGGCGACAAGTCGGGCAAGAAAGTCCTGCCGCCACATTCGGGCCGCTTGAAGGGATCTCCACGAGCAAGTGTGGCCGCTAAGGTCGTGCAGTCGCGATAACCGGTACCGATGCCGGGCGGCGCCGTCCCTTTGCAGTACCCAAGGAACGGCACAACCGCTCGTCGAAACGACACAGGCCCAGCCTTGGCGAGGCCACACCCGAAAACGGACGCCATGCTTTCGATCAAAGATCAAGCCCCCCAACAGCCGGCATCGGACAAAGACAAGCCGGGCGAGCGGCTCAGGATACTCGCTAAATACCGGCAGCCAAGGCTTGGGCGAAGCGTCTTCGAGCTTGCCGTAACGGCTGTGCCGTTCGTCGCCCTTTGGGTTGCTGCCTATGCCTGCGTGATAAATGGGCTGTGGTCGGGTTATTTCCTGGTTCTGCCAGCGTCGGCGTTTCTGCTTCGACTTTTTATGATACAGCATGATTGCGGCCATGGATCTTTCTTCGCGCAAAGACGACTCGATACATGGATTAGACGCGTTCTTGGCGTGCTTACGCTGACACCCTACGACTATTGGCGGCGCTTATGATGGGAGCCGAGGCCTTGCCCTGGATGTCCACCATGGGCCCCAATTGGATTTTTACGAAACGGTGCCTGGTCCCGCTTGATCAAGTCGCTATGATGGGACGGCACGACTGATGACGACGCAGCCAATCCCGCGGTTGCCTTGGCTTAGCCCTAGAACGCCAGTTTGATTTCCAACTCGCGAAGGACAGCAGCCTTATCTTTGTAAGTCTGCACTATATCGACGGCCGCTTTGACGGCGCGACGTCCCTCGGCGCTATCGATATCGGAGCCGTTTTCCGCGCACCACTGGGTGACCGCACCAATTACGAGTTCAATGTCTTCCAATAAGGAAATAGGGGTATGGAACATCTTGGGTGCTCCTCCTCTTTGAACGGCAAGAGCAACGCGTAACTCCCAAGCGACCTCCGCCATTAGCACTGGGGCCGATGGCAATGAGTGTACTCTCAATTTTGGCAATAGCGATGGTTCATCTAAGGCGATATCGGGTGACGAAGGTCGCTTCGCCAGCCACGCTTGTCATCACCTCGCAATTGGCGCGAGGGAGCTCGTCGGCTTCGCGCCGCTTCTGGTCTTGAATTGCCGCGTCAGCCACATCAGGCGCCGGTACTCGCTTCGGCGAGCGCGGCGCGCAGCCCATCTAGCGTGAACGGCTTTGACAGCTGTAGTGCGTCGGTGATGCCTGAGGCCATTTTCGCGCGCTCGTCACCGCTGGCAAACACGATCCTGACAGTCGGCCAGAGCTCCCGGACCTGTTGGGCGAGATCAATACCGGACATTCCGGGCAACCCAACATCCGTCAGAAGGATGTCCACTCGTTCGGTTTCCATAACGGCGAGTGCGCCTTCGGCTGAGGCAGCTTCGTGAACCGTATGGCCGAGTTCGATGAGCATATCGGCGGTCGACATCAATATGAGCGGCTCATCCTCCACGACAAGAACGCTTTTCGCGGCAGCCTGGGGAGCCTGGTGTGTCACAATGGCCACCGGCTTCTGGCGCTCCTGCCGCTCCACCGCGATTTGTTGTTGCCGAGCATTGCTCAGGACGTGACGAACCTTACGAGCAAGTGCTTCACGCGTATACGGCTTCGAGAGCAGCTCGACGCCTGCGTCCAGTCGACCACCGTGAACGATCGAGTTCTCGGTGTATCCCGACGTGTACAAGATGGCCATGCTGGGAAAAAGTGCCTTGGCTCTCCTTGCAAGTTCGGTGCTGCGCATGGGTCCTGGCATTACGACATCGGTGAAAAGCAAATCGATGTGCACGCCAGCATTGACAATGGCGAATGCGGACTGAGCATCATGGGCCTTGAGAACCCGATAGCCGAGATCGGTCAAGAGCGCGACCGACGTCTCCCGCACGCCCTCGTCATCTTCCACGACGAGCACCGTTTCCGTACCGCCCTTCACTGGATTGGCATTTACATCGGCCAGACTATCCTCGACTCGCATGGTGCGCGGCATGTAGAGCTTCATCGTGGTACCATGACCGACTTCGCTGTAAATCTTGAGGTGGCCACCAGACTGTTTCAGAAAGCCATACACCATCGAGAGGCCGAGCCCGCTTCCTTTTCCCTCCGTCTTGGTGCTGAAGAACGGCTCGAGCACATGCTCGATAATGTCCGGCGGTATGCCAGATCCTGTATCCGTGACGGCGACAAGAACGTACTGACCTGGGCGCACGTCCTCATGCGTGCGGGCATAATCATCATCGAGAACCGAATTCGCGGCCTCAATCGTGAGGCGCCCACGGCCTTCCATTGCGTCCCTCGCATTGATAGCCAGGTTCAGAATGGCATTCTCCAACTGACCGGGATCGATCAACGTGTTCCAAAGCCCGCCAGAGACGACGGTTTCAAGCTCGATTTCCTCACCCAGTGCACGCCGCAACATGTCGTCCATGTTCTGGATCAGCTTGCGGACATTGACGACCTTCGGCTCGAGCGGCTGCCGGCGTCCGAAAGCCAGGAGCTGTGAGGCCAGTTTCGCCCCCCGCGCAACACCGGCCAAGGCGTTCTGAAGGCGTTGCTCCGCGCGCGCGTTGCCTTCGATATCCTTAGACATCAGTTGCAGGTTGCCGCTTACCACCTGCAGAAGATTGTTGAAATCATGCGCGACGCCACCGGTCAACTTGCCGAGCGCTTCCATTTTTTGCGCTTGCCTTAAGGCAAGCTGGGCGCTCTCGCGTTCGGCGGTCTCCTTCTCCAGCTCGATTAGCGCGGATCGCAGTTCGTGGGTCCTCTGCTCCACCCTTTGTTCGAGCGTATGATTGAGCCTTTGCAGCTGATCTTCGGCCCGCTTCTGGTGAGTTACATCGAAACCATCCACAAATATTCCCGTCACTTTGCCCGCCTGATCGAAAATGGGCTGATAGATCAGATTGATGAAACGCTGATCTGGCTCGTTTTCCCCTTCACGTCGCAGCGTGACCTGCAGGTATCGGCCGATATAGGGCTTTCCGGATTGAAAAACCCCATCCAGCAATTCGAAGAAACCTTGCTCGGCAATTTCGGGCAGCGCGTCGCGAACGGTGAGACCGACAAGCTGCCGTTCGCCGACCAATTGAAGGTAAGCGTCATTCACGAGTTCGAAAACATGTTCAGGTCCACTCAAGATACACATGAAACTGGGCGCCTGCTGAAAGAGGGCCCGCAACCGATCCCGTTCGGCTGTCCGGAGCTCGACTTCCGAAGCGAGCTGCCCATTTAGCTTTTCAAGCGCGACAGCTGCCTTGTCTCGCAACTCTGCCGCGTCCGCCAGGGCGGCAGCCCGTCGCCGCTCCATTTCGAAGGCCTGGGCGCTTGCAAGCCGCGAGGCTATCTGCCCCCCGATCAACTTCAGGAAATCCAGATAGTCATCGCTGGCTACGCGGTGTGGATTGAGTGCATTGATCAGGACGCCTTTCGGTTTGTCACCACCCTGTCCGATCAAAGGGACTATCGCCGCAAGTGTCGGCGGCTTCGGCCACGGTCCAGCGGGCACGTCGGGCAAGCTCGACAGATCGACCAGATCAACGGACTGTCGCTCCCAGGCGTTTCCCAGGTTCCAGGTCCCATGTCCCCGGCAAATCTCGGCAGGCAATAGCGGATGGTCGTTTGACGCGCCGGTAATCCATTGACGTCGAGCATCGCCCTCGTCATCAAACATGTACAACGCGCTAAAGGGCAGGTCTTGGAGGTTTTGGCCCAGAGCTGCGTGTGACGCATGGATCACCTCGCTTGCCGTTTCAGCCGCGGCCAATCCCGACGCCAGCGCTCGCATCGTCAAAATACGACGCTCGCTTATAACCCGCTCCGTTTCCTCTGTAACGGCGCAGAAAACTCCTTCGACCTTGCCTCCGCGACCGATCAGGGGGCTATAGGAGAAGGTGTGATATGTTTCCTCCGGATAACCGTTACGCTCGAGCAAAAGAAGAAGTGCCCTGTCCCAGGTGGCCTGGCCCGTCTCGTAGACCGTCGCCAGCCGATCTTTGACGTCATCCCAGATTTCCGCCCACAGGATCTTCGTCGGTACACCAAGAGCGTTGGGATGCTTGTTTCCCAGTGTGGGCCGATAAGCGTCATTATAGAAGAAGGCGATGTCGGGACCCCATCCCAGCCACATTTCGAACTTCGACGTGAGCAGCAGCCGCAAGGCCACCTTCAACGCCTCGGGCCAGCCGTCCGGCGTGCCCAGGGACGTGCTCGCCCAATCATGCCGACGCATCAGTTGCGCCATCTCGCCGTCACCGACGAAAATATCCTCGTACTGTGAAAACTGAAGGGTCATCGCATTTCCATCCGAACATCGCAGGACGCAGTTAGGCCATTGATAACGTTTGTCCAGCCCACTAGTTCTGCATCAGCGCAGTTTTGATGCCGGTGGAGAAATTTGACGATGAACCACGCGCAGTCGCAGCCTGAATGGAGTGCAGACGAACTGAGACGGGCTATCAAGTCCGCAGGGGTCGCTCTTTGGACCTGGATCGTTGACGACGATACATTCGTTATGGACGCCAAAGCCTACGAGCTCTGGGACATTGCCGTCGAGACGGACCTTACCTTCGAGCATCTGTCGGCCAAGGTCCATCCTGCGGACCGGGACCGGGTCAGAGCGGCGTTTGTCGCCACTCGTGCAATCGATGGCCCATTCGAAATCGACTTTCGCATCCTCACCGATACATCGGATGTTCGATGGATCTCCGCGCGCGGCGAGGGTAACGAGGGCGACGCCGCAACGAAGAAGATGACGGGCATTTTCCTTGACGTTACGGGACGCAAGCAGGCCGAGGAAGGCAACGAGCTTCTTGCGGGAGAGATGAGTCATCGCGTGAAGAACCTTCTTGCGTTGGCTTCCGGTTTGACGAACATCACGTCGCGTACCGCTGCGAGCAAGGAGGAGATGGTGCAGCAGTTGACTGAGCGGCTGGCTGCTCTCGGGCGCGCCCATGAACTGGTACGCCCTCTTCCGCAAGGGCAGGGAAGCGCGGCCTTGCTTGGTGACCTGATTACCGTGCTTCTCGCCCCCTACAATGATGTCGGTGCGTTCGCAGGGCGCATAAGGGTCGCAGTGCCTCGTATGGGACTGGGCGAGAAAGCCGCGACAAACCTCGCGCTCGCCATTCATGAGCTGGCGACCAATTCGCTCAAATACGGCGCGTTATCGGATGATGCTGGCTTGCTCGATGTCTCCGGCTCTCTGGTGGAAGACTACGTCGAGATCATCTGGAATGAGCAGGGTGGCATTGGCGCAGAGCGGCCTGCATCGGCGGAAGGCTACGGGAGCAAATTACTACATCGGACGATTTCCGGGCAGTTGGGTGGGTCGATCAGCCATGACTGGGTGGACGGTGGCGTGGTGGTAACGCTGAGGCTGAAGGAAAGCCGCCTCTCGGCCTGACAAGCTTGGCCAAGCGGCGTGTCGACGGAGGCTTTCCAGCGGCTGGTGGCCTCTGTTCCTCCCGAGCATCCTAACGCAACGCCTATCGTACTGCAATCCAGAGGTGAAATTCTCTTCCGCGAAAACTGATCGTTGACTCAATTGCCCAGGTACCCTATATCCCCCCCATCGATCTTTTGCTTGCCGAGCTTTGTCTACCGCGTGATTGGCACCACGCCCTAAGCGAACTTCCGTTTCAAAAATAGTCGGTTTTCACCCGCGCAGCATTCGCTTCGCGGTCTCTCAGTCTATGCTTTGAAAGGGTTTATCATGACCACTGGCACAGTAAAATGGTTCAATTCCACCAAGGGCTTCGGCTTTATCCAGCCTGACAACGGCGGCGCTGATGCGTTCGTTCATATCTCGGCAGTCGAGCGCGCCGGAATGCGCGAACTCGTTGAAGGCCAGAAGATCGGCTTCGAGCTCGAGCGCGACATGAAGTCGGGCAAGATGTCGGCCACCAATCTGCAGGCCGCATGACAATGAAATTCGCTTCCCTTTGACCACGGATGTACTGGCACTGCCGGAAGCTGTTTCACTGAGGCCAGGCGTTTTGTCTGGCCTTTTTTGTTTTCGTGCCAGCCGATCCGGGCAAGGTGCCCAATGACGCAAGAACCCAGCAAATCCCGGCGCCAGGCCCAGATGGCCTTGGGCAAGTCCCGGCCCACGTCGCGGAGCAATAGTGCCGTAGAAGAGTTGGAACCCGCGGGTCAAGCCGGATGCAAAGATCCTAAGGCCGCGCCGCGTCTCCAAGGAACCGGTCGACTGCAAGTCGGCGACATCCAACGACATCGTGCCGCGCTGATCTTTGTATCGACCACTATCCGACGGCATGAACCGGTCTTTTCGTCCGTTTTGGTGTGTGGTCTGGCTGCGCTTGACGCTATTTGGCGGTGCTCGCTCCGGGCAAATCAAATTGGTCCACCGAGCGCACGCTACTCCGGGCACTAAATTCTTGCGTGCGAAAGAAGCCATCGCTAGTTCCGATCGCAAAATCGTCCGGCACGTTGCACCCTACGCGTTTGGACGACCTCGCATCTTGTCGCCGTGCTGGACTCTCAGCTATTGCTGTGACGGAAGGGGATCTATTCATGACAGACGAAAAGCAATCACTATCCGTGGTCGTCAGATCGGACGACAAGGGCCATTGGGTTGAGTGGAACAATGACGGGGAAACAGGGTCGCTAGGACCATATCAGGATAAGAAAATGTCGGGAGACGTCCGCACTGCGAAAGAGCGGGAATTTACCGAGAATGCTGGTCACATTGACGATGCCTAGGTGGTGGACTCATAATTTCTGAGCCATATGCGAGCTGAGGCGAGCATGACTGCGGCAAGGAAGTTTCTGGCGAGTTTGTCGAAACGTGTTGCGACGCGCCGGAAGTGCTTGAGTTTGCAGAAGTAACGTTCGACGACATTGCGTTTCTTATAGAGCACCGGATCGACCGTGCGCTGGACTTTGCGATCCATCTGTGTGGGAATGTGAGCGTGGCCACCACGCTTGCGGACCAGATCGACAATGGCCTGAGCATCGTAACCGCGGTCAGCCACAAGGGCCTTGGCCGGTTCGAGACCGTCGATCAGTGCCTCGACAGCTGCCTTGTCCGATGCTTGGCCGGCAGAAAGAGTAATCCGCAGCGGCAGTCCATCCTGATCGACCAGAGCATTAATCTTGGTGCTCAGTCCTCCACGAGACCGACCGATGGCGTGATCCGGACCCCCTTTTTTCCACCGGCAGCATGCTGGTGGGCGCGGATGATCGAACTGTCGATCAGGTGCATTGCATTGGGTGAGGCGGACGACAAGGCCTTGAACACACGGACCCAAACGCCCGCTTTGGCCCAACGATTGAACCGATTATAGACGGTCGTATGCGGTCCATAGCGTGCAGGCAGGTCGCGCCAGGGCGACCCCGTGCGAAGAATGTAGAAGATGCCGTTGATGACCCGGCGGTCATCGACACGGGCAACGCCGGGTGGCTTGTTGGAGAGCAGCGGCTCGATCAGCCGCCACTCCACGTCACTCAAATCATATCGACCCATGCTGAAACTCCTCTTTCAGGGTTTCAACGGATCAGAGCTTTATGAGTTCAGAACCTAGGCGCGAAACACCGCCGGATTGTTCATCTATTCTTCCGTCTGGCTCGCTACGCCAGCGCGAATGATGCAGCCGTTTTTATCGCTGTTGCTCATTACCGTATGAATGCCCCGTTCATTCAAGCAGTTCCTTGAGCGGCGGTAGCGCGTTATCGGGTGGGTCATGTATCGCCTGTTGTGGGGTTCGACTACGACGGCGGCCGGTATGAAGCTACGCTGACTTGGCGCAAATCAGCTCCAGGAGCTCGTGGCACAACGCCCCCGAGGGGCCCGATATCCAGGCGGTCTTGCAGTCTGCACGCCTATGGCACTAGAAGCTGTTCAGGCTCTGCAATACTTGAGCTACCAAGGAGAATGACGGCAAATGGCCCGCCCGAAATCATCTCGGACGGGTCGCGCGCCGACCCGACAACTCACAAACTCCGGTCAAGCCTCCACCGCTGGTGCCCACCAGATCGGGTGACATGTGTCAGGCAATTTCTGCGACGTGCCTCAGTCGAGAGAGGGATTCCTAGCAAGGGTTCATTTGCAAGCATACCATCGACATGAATGCGAGCGAGGCGCTCGAGGAGGCCGCGGCCCTTGTCTGTCATCACGATCATCACGCTTCGCTTGTCGTCGTCAGCTGGGATACGTTCGGTCAAGGGTCAAGGAACCCGAACACATCCTGTCCACGAGCTGGACCGCGCCATTGTGGTGCATGAGCATCTGTTTGGCGAGATCCCGCAGTCTGATCTGCCTGTCCGGTGACGTCCGGATAACGAGGAGTGTCTGATACTGCTGCGAGGTTACCCCTACCTCGGTCAGCGCCGCTTCGCTGAACGCTAGAAAACGTCTCATCGCGAGTCACGCCGGCTTCCTTTGTCGGCCTGTAAATTGAACCGAGTTCAAGTTGGGAGAGAACGGGAAAAGCCGCCACCACTGTCAGGATAGTAATGCAAGGCTCAGCAACGACAAAAGGAGCGCGGGTAGCATGACGACAGTTCCCAGTCGCAGAAACGCAAGAGCACCCATGTCGATGCCTTCGCGACGTAGCGCCGTCAGCCACAGGATGGTCGCCAGTGACCCTGTCACCGAAAGGTTGGGGCCAAGATCCACCCCGATCAAGACCGCTCCGGCAACCGCGTCGGAAACATGCGCGGATTGCACCGCACTTCCCGCGAAAAGCCCCATTGGCAAATTGTTGACCAGGTTTGATCCGAGTGCGACCGCCGGGCCCGCTACGCCGATTGCCATTCCCTGTGATTTCGCGGCCAGATGTGATAGCCAGGTGGCGAAGGTCGAGGTTATTCCGGCCTGATTGATCGCCTCGACGATCACGAAAAGCCCCGCGACAAGCGGAAGAACCGACCAGCTCACGCCCGAGATGATTCCGACCGGATTCTGGCGGGTGATCAAAAGGACTGCCGCCGTGGTCGCAACGCCGGCTGCGAATGTCGGGAGGCCCAAGTCGACATGCATTGCCGAACATACCACAAGAGCACTCGCGGTCACCAGAAGGCCCCAACCCGACAGCTTTGCGGGAAGAGTAAGGTGCGGCTTGTCGACATCGGGGGCGATCTCATCGTCACGCAACGCCTTGCGTTGGGTGACATAAAGCGCGGCAAACGTCGTTACTATCGCCACGATGGAGGGGACCAGAAACGTCTGCATCCATCGCGAAAGAGATGGCATCTCACCACCCGCGACGATCACCAGGTTGGCAGGGTTGGAGATCGGCAACACAAAGCTCGCAGCGTTGGCGATGAACGCGCAGACGAGCAGGTAGGGCAATGGGTCCTTTACCTTGGCAGCGCGGCAGGCCGCATAGACGGCCGGGGTGAGTACGACTGCCGTGGCGTCGTTGGACAGGAGGACGGTGACCACCGTCCCGATACCATAGACGAGCAGGAACAAGCGGCGAGGGGAGCCTTTTGCCCGCGTGGTCGCAATTGCCGCCATCCAGTCGAACAGGCCCTCCCGACGGGCGAGCTCCGACAGGAGCATCATGCCGATCAGAAACAGATAGACGTCTCGCCCCTTGGCGATGCCGGCCCAAACCTGCTCTTCAGTCAGCAGACCGGCAGCCAATAGAAGGACAGCCCCTCCAACCGCCCAGATTGCTTCCGGCAGGCGGAACGGTCGCGTCACGACGCCGGCGGCCGAGAGACTTGCGATCGCGCAGGTATAGAGGGTGGCGGTCATGCGTTTCCTTGGAAGATCGTTTTCGGGGCTGCGTTTGCGTCAACCGGGGTCCGGCTACCACGAGGGGCTGGTTTCGAGATGCGAAGCGTGTCCAGGAGAAGATAGATCACGGGCGTCGTATAGAGCGTCAGCAGCTGGCTGACCAGCAGTCCGCCGACGATTGCGTAGCCGAGAGGCTGTCGCAGTTCCGAGCCGGTACCATGGCCGAGCGCAAGGGGAACGCCGCCGAGCAGTGCCGCCATCGTCGTCATCAGGATGGGACGAAAACGCATCTGGGCTGCCTTGGTGATGGCGTCCTCGCTGCCAAGGCCCTCCTCCCGTTCGGCCTGGATCGCGAAGTCGACAAGCATGATGCCGTTCTTCTTGACGATACCGATCAGCAGGATAATGCCAATCATGGCGACGAGGCCAAAATCGAACCCGGCCACATTTAGGGCAAGGAGAGCGCCAAGCCCTGCGGATGGCAGCGTCGACAGGATCGTCAGCGGATGGATCAGGCTCTCGTAGAGAATGCCGAGAATGATGTAGACGGTGACAAGCGAGGCAAGGATGAGAAGCGGGATCGTACCGAGGGAGTCCTTGAAGGCTTTCGCGCTTCCCGAGAAGCTCGTCTGCAGCGACGCCGGCGGATGCATGTTGGCCACCGTCTGTTCGATTGCTGATGTCGCCTGTCCAAGGGCCACATTCGGAGCCAGGTTGAAGGAAATGGTGACGGCCGGTGACTGCCCCTGATGCGATATCGAAACAGGGGAGACGCCGTTCGTCGTCCATTTGGCAACGACAGAAAGCGGAACAAGCGTTCCGTTGCTTGCCCGAACAGACAGTCTGTCGAGCGTTGCGATGTCACGCTGGAGATCCGGCAACACCTCCAGAATGACCCGGAAGGTATCGGTCTGGGTGGAGAATGACGCCACCTGGCGCTGCCCGAAGGCATCATAGAGCGTCTCCTCGATCGCGGAAGGCATAACGCCAAAGAGCGTGGCTGCGGCGCGGTCGATCTTGATGGACAGATTAGGCGCCTCTGCCTGCTGGTCGCTGCCAACGTCGCGCAACTCGGCGACGCCCTGTAGCACATTCGTGATCTTTCCAGCCCAATCACCAAGTTCCTCGACGCTTCCGTCCTGAAGGGTCAACTGATACTGGGTCTTGGCCGGACGGGCACCGATATTGATGTCCTGGGCCGACTGCATGAAGAGCTTGATGCCCTGCTGGGCGTCCAGCGCCACACTCAGACGGTCCATCACCTGTCTGGCACTGGCGTCGCGTTCCTCGCGCGGTTTCAGGGTAATGTTGACGTGGCCCTGGTTGAGGGCGTTGCCGCCATTGCCGCCACCAATATCCATGAACACGCTGTAGACGGCCGGGTCCTTCCTGATGATAGTGCTGACGCGCTCCTGCAGCTTCGCCATCTCGGCAAAGGAAATATCTGGCGATGCCTGGGAGAGCCCGGCGATAAAACCGGTGTCCTGCTCCGGGAAGAATCCTCTCGGCGCTATGATGAAGAGGTAGGCGGTGGCTCCGATCGTTGCCAGGAAGACGACAAGCGTCAGATACCGATGGCGAATAACCGGTTTCAGCGAACGGATGTAAAGCCAGGTCAGCCGTTCCAAGAAAGCCTCTCCCGCATTGTAGAAGCGATCGCGCTTATTGGCCTTGATCGGGCGGATGAGGCGAGAAGCAAGCATCGGCGTCAACGTCAGCGACACGATCGCCGAAAGGATGATGGCGAGTGTCAGCGTGATTGCGAATTCACGAAACAGGCGCCCGACGATACCGCCCATCAGCAGGATCGGAATAAGGACGGCAATAAGCGAAAGGCTGATGGAAACGATCGTGAAGCCGATCTCCCGGGCGCCTTTCTTGGCCGCCTCCAGGGGAGTTACGCCCTCCTCGATATGTCGCGTTATGTTTTCGAGCATGACGATCGCATCATCGACCACGAACCCGACGGCAACCACCAGCGCCATCAACGACAGATTGTCGAGGCTGAAGCCGAGAATCCACATCGGCGCCAGCGAACCGACCAGCGCAATCGGCAGGGTCAGCACGGGAATAACAGTGGCGCGCAGATCGCGTAAAAACAAGAAGATGACGATGACGACGAGCCCGATGGTTAGCATCAACGTGAACTTGATATCATCGACTGAAGCCCGGATCGTTGTCGTGCGGTCTGTCACGAGCTCGAGCCGGATCGATCTGGGCAACGATGCCTGAAGCGCTGGAAGCTGTTCCTTGACCGCATCGACGACGGCGATGACATTGGCGCCTGGCTGGCGGAAGACGTCGAGCGCGATGCCACGCTCGCCATTCGTCCAATGCGCCATCTTGCTATCTTCGGCGCCGTCGACCGCCTGCCCTATGTCGCGGATGCGGACCGGGCCGCCATTCCTGTAGGCAATCACCGCGTCGTTCCAGTCGGCGCTGCTGGCGATCTGGTCGTTGGTGTAGATCGGGAAGGTGCGTGTCGGATCGTCGATATTTCCTTTGGGGGCACTGAGGCTGAGACTGCCGATTGCAGTGCGAACGTCCTCGAGGGTGACATCGGCCTGCGCCAACCGGCCAGGATCCACCGCGATGCGAATGGCAGGCTTCTGCTTTCCACCGATGTTGACGAAGGCGACGCCAGCCACCTGGCCGATCTTGGCGGCAACATTGCGTTCTATATATTCGTCGAGCTCTGGAAGAGTGAGCGTATCGGAGGTTGCCGATAGCTGCATCACCGGCGCGTCGGCGGGATTGACCTTTCGCACGGTCGGCAGGGAGGTCATGTCCTTCGGCAATTGTCCCGCCGCTTCGCTGATCGCCGTCTGGACGTCGCTTGCGGCCGTCTGGATATCCTGGTCGAGCCCGAACTGCACGGTGATCGAAGTCGTGCCGAGCGAACTGTTCGAGGTCATCTCGCTGATTCCGCTGACGCGCGACAGAGCCTCCTCGATCGGCTGGGCGACGCTTGAGGCCATCGTCTCCGGCGAGGCTCCGGGCAGGCTCGCGGCAATCTGGATCGTTGGGAAATCAATCTGCGGAAGCGCCGATACAGGCATGAAGGGGTAAGAGATTGCCCCAACCAGAAAGATCCCGGTCATGACCAGCCCGGTTGCGACCGGATGGATGATGAAGAAGTCGAATAAGCCGTCGGTCTTTGTTTGCTTGTCGCCGCCGCCTGTCATGGCGCCACCTTCTCGGCGAGTTCGCCGGTCGGTGCGCCATTCCACGGCGTGACAGTGACGCTTGCGCCGTCACCAATACGCGACTGCCCGTCCATGACGACCCGCTCACCGTCGCTGATGCCTTCGGTCACCAGGGCCCGAGCACCTGTGACGAAAGCCGTCTTGACGCCACGTCTTGCAACCTTGCCATCTGGTGAAACTACATAGGCATAAAGACCATCCCTGCCGCGCGCGAGAGCCTTGTCGGGGACAACGACGCCCTTGCGCCTTTCGATTGTCAAAATCGTCGCCACTGGCAGGCCAGGCCAGAGAATGCCGTTCCCGTTGTCGAAGATCGCCTTGAGATGGATCGAGCCGTTCGCGGCATCCACCGCATTGTCCATGATCGTCAGGCGCCCCTTTGCAAGCACGCTGGCGCCATCAGTCGACATCAAGGTTACCTGCGCAATCCCCTGCTTGAGGGCCTCGCGGATCTCTCCGAATCGATCGCCCGGGGCCACAAAAGATACCGCGATTGGATCCATCTGGGTGATGGTGACGATCCCGTCGGCAGAACTGGAGCTGATGACGCTACCGACGTCGACCTGTTTGAAACCGGTCCTCCCCGAAAATGGGGCGATGACCGTGGCGAAACCGAGCTGGGTCTCGGCGGTCTTGATCAGCGCATCATCAGACTGCACGGCCGCTGCATATTGCTCGCCTGCGGCATTTTTTTGCTCCATGGTCGAGTCTGACGCCACGCCCTTCTCGGCGAGTGCTGCGTAGCGCTGGGCATCGGCCCTGGCGCTGCGAAGAAGGGCCTCGTCCTGTGCCTTCCTAGCCTTTGCCGAAATGAGTGCGGCCACCAGCTCGCGGTCGTCGAGCTTGAGGATGACGCTCCCCTTCTCGATCATCTCGCCTTCGGCAAACGGGATCTCGACCACCTGGCCGTCGATGCGGGGTCGGATTGTTACTGACTGCAGGGGCGCCACAGTGCCGATCCCATTGATGACACGCTCGAGTTGCTCGGTCCTTGCCGCGATCGCCGTTACCGGCACGGCGGGTGCTTCCTCAGCGGTAGCCGCGGTCAACGAGGGCAGACAGAGCGTCACTGCCAGCGCCAGCAACCGGCCCCGATAGGTTACAGGCAAGGGATCGAAAGAACTTGTCATGCCTGCCACTCCATCAAAGCCGCTGGGTAACGCGGCAACGAGACATTGGTTCGATCCTTCGCCGAGAAGGTCGATTATCACCAGACACGGAACGCCACTCCCGCTTTCGGGTTATCCATGCTCAGGGGCGCAGGTGACGCATCGCTGCCTCCAGCGGGCCGCCATGGAGGGCAGGAGGCGCCGGTGGACCAAGTGTTACCACTCGGCCATTCTGAAGGACCAGGAAACTGGCGTGAAGGAAACCGTCATCGAAACGACCCTGGACGCTGACGGGCTCCCCGATTTCAATGAGCTTGCCGCCCTCCGCCGCCGGTCCCATCTCGACGAGTGCGCGGCCGCTATCATCCTCGACAACGAACTTGTTGCCGAAAAGCTCGGCCACCTTGCCCTTGACCGTAACGACGTTCCAATCGTCTTTGAGGCCTGCAATGGCAACGGGGCTGATCGGCGCCATCTGGACGCCTGGACGCGCCAGCTTCATTGCCGCCGCGCCCCCCGCGGCCCCGATTGCTAGAATTGTAAAGGCGGCTACGCCGAAGGCCGCAATGTGCCTGGCGCGGGTCGTCCGTTCGTTGGCCTTCGTCCCATCTCTGCCTGTTTCGGTATCATTTGTCATTTTGGAGTATCCCGTTCTGGTTCCGACGAATGGAAATTTACTGCCTGTGTCCAGACACAGCCTGAACCTTCCGGTTCAGTTTCAGTTAAGCGTCCGCGCCCTAGATCTTCGAGAGCCGATGACCCCGGGAGATTGGCCGTGCGAGTACTTCTGGTCGAAGACGACGATGATCTGTCGAAGCGGCTGGCCGCAAAGCTGCGGGCGGAGAATTTTGTCGTCGATGTCGCCAGGAATGGCGAGGACGCCGAACATGCCGGTCTCACGGAAACCTACGACGCCTCGGTTCTCGACCTTGGCTTGCCGAAAGTGGACGGTGTATCTGTGTTGCGGTCCTGGCGCGATGCCGGGCGGACCATCCCTGTCATTGTCCTGACAGCCCGCGATGGGTGGCCGGACAAGGTCGCCGCGTTCAAGGCAGGCGCCGACGATTTTGTGACCAAGCCATTCAAGTTCGAAGAGCTGATATTGCGTCTGCGCGCCCTCGTCCGCCGCTCGACCGGCCACGCCGCGTCGGTCGTCACCTGCGGAGCGCTTGCCTTCGACGCGCAGCTTGGCACGTTCGAGCTGGACGGGCTTCCGTTGAAACTGACGGCGTTCGAATGGCGGGTGCTGTCCTGCCTGATCCTGCGCAAGGAGACCATCGTGGATCGCCGTGAACTGATCGAGCGGGTCTACGAAAACGACGCGGATGTCGATTCCAATTCGATCGAGGTGATCGTCGGCAGGTTGCGAAAAAAGATCGGTGCAAACAGGATAGAGACAACACGGGGACGTGGATACATGCTGACGGGCGCAGAATGATGAAGCGCCGTCAATTCAAGGCAAGCATCGCCGGCCGCCTCATCGCCTTCTCGGCGATTTTTGCCTGCACAACGATCGCCGTCGCCGCAGTGGCTCTCTGGTTCGTCGTCACCGCGATCGTGAGGGAAGAGGTTGATCAGCGCCTCGACGTTCAGATCGAGGGCGTCCGCAATGCTCTGACGACGGATGTCAGCGGAAAGGTCGTACTCAAGGGGTCTTTGGACGCTCCGCCGTTCGACCGTCCGGCTTCCGGTTGGTATTGGCAGGTCAAGGGTAGCGGGGTGGACCTTTCCTCCCGATCTCTCTTCGGTGCCGGTCTTCAGATGAAAGCACCGCGCTTTGACTGGACGAGCCTGCTGCTTGGGCGATCACAACCTGCAGAAGGTACAGACAACAAGGGGACGCGCCTCCACTTTCGGGTCGTCAACACGCTGGTCGACGGTCAGTCGGTGAGGATCGTGGCCGCCGCTCCCGGTTCGGCTATCATCGCGCCGGCATTGAGGGGGCTCGCGTGGCTGATCGCGACAATGGTCACCCTCGGCGGGGCGTTGGTCGTGGGCATCTTCCTGCAGGTGAGGTTTGGACTGAAGCCTCTAAGGTCCCTGACAGCCGAGATTTCGGCGGTATCGGCCGGCCAGAAGGCGAAACTCTCGCCGGTCGGCGTCGCGGAGCTTGTTCCGATCGGAAACGAGATTAACCGGCTCATCGAATTGAACGACGACCGGTTGCTCCAGACGCGCCTTCACTTCGCAAACCTAGCACATAGCCTGAAGACACCGGTTGCAAGTCTGCACATGGCACTCAACGGCGATAACGATCCAGATGAGGAAATCCGAGGTCTCGTCGCCCGTATCGAACTTCGTCTCCGACACCACCTGGCTCGGGCGCGATCGACCACGTCGCAGGCCGGCCGGCCGCAGTCAATGCCGGTAAGGCACAGGATCGAGGATATCTTGGACATGATGCGGCGACTTTATGCCGAGCGCGAGCTCTCGATGGAATTGAGCATGGCGTCTGACATCTCCGTCGCCTGTTCTCCGGAAGACTTCGATGAGATCCTGGGCAACATTGTCGATAACGCCTGCAAATGGGCGGGGGCCTCGATCGTCGTCAGCGTGACATCCGACAAGGATCGTGCAGCGATCATGGTGACGGACGATGGGCCGGGATTGGCCGATAGCGATATCGTTCGGGCTTTGGAGCCGGGTGTTCGGCTCGATGAGACCGTTCCGGGGTACGGTTTTGGCCTCAGCATCGCCAAGGAACTCTCTGCTCTCTACGGCGGATCGATCGGTCTTCGGCCAGCCCCGAAATCTGGCCTTGTCGTCGTTATCGATCTTCCCCGGGGAAATGGTGTCACCTGAGAACCCGATTGCCCCGTGTTGAGAAGCGGTCCGCGATCGGCAGGGGCGAAGAATTTGCTGTTGCGTTGCGCCCCATCATGAAAGTTCATTCAAAAGTAGCGGTTGGCGGTTATGGGTCCCCCGTCATGGTTGGTTTTCGGTTTGACGATGGATCTTGCTACAGTCCTGCTTCTTCATAAGTCTTCGTTCATTGTCGGTGCGGCGTGCTTCTTCTATGTGAAATGGCGTTCGCGGGAGCCGGGACTGGATCTCCTGGCAGTTGGCTACGGGCTTCTTGCCATCGCTTCTACGCTTGCGGGGATCGGAGAGCAGGGCCGCCTGAGATACGAGGTCTGGACGCTTGGCAGCTTTTCCATTGGGGCCATCGGATACGGCGCGATGGCGATGGGAATGATCCAACTGAGCGGCCGGCGCCGGAAGCTGGCGGATTGGTCTTTGATCGTAGCCGCCGTGGCCCTCGTCGCTCTTGTGGGCGCCAGGCAGTGGTATATGGATAACCACCTTCGCGCAGCCCTGTTCAATGCCAATGCGGCGGCTTTCTTGATCCTCTCCGGCACATCGATTGCGCAAGGGTTCTTTGTCGACCGTATCCCTGCACGGCTTGGTTTGCTTTTATCGATCGGGGCTGCAACGGCTTTTTCCGCACTCGTCGCGCAGGGAATGGTTTTTCCGGGACACAGTCCAATCGAGCCTCGCTACGCCTTCTTCATGCTCATCATCTGCCATTTCTCGATCGCGCTATTTGTCGTCGTCCTGGTGCAGGAACGGGCGCAGGCAGGTCTGGAGGCGCGCGCCAATACCGACGGGCTGACAGGCATTGCGAACCGCCAACATTTTCTTGCGTCTCTTCCTCGGGCGCTGTCTAAGGCAGATGCCTTCCTCATGATCGACATCGATCATTTCAAGAGCGTGAACGATCGATATGGCCACGAGGTGGGCGATCGGGTGATCGTCGCAGTAGCTGAGAGAGTAGCCCTCGCCAGTCAGTCCCCTGGCTGGGTCGGCCGGCTGGGAGGCGAGGAGTTCGCGCTATTCCTGCGCGACCAGACCGAAGAGGGATTGATAGCGAAGGCTGAGCAGGTTCGAATGGCAGTTGCCGGCCTAGCTGTGGCGACCCGTGAAGGCACGATAGAGGTGACTGTCAGTGTGGGCGCGGCGCGATGGAACGGTGAGTTTGATGCGCTGGAATTGCGCGAGCGGGCTGACAAGGCTCTCTATATCGCCAAGCGTGGCGGGCGCGATAGGGTCGAGCTGCATCAAGCGTCTTCTACCTCTGTAGAAGGCTGGGCCGATTGGCCCGATGACGAACCACCGCAGGTTTCGCGGATCATCCTCCCGCATGGCGATAGGTCCCGGGCTGCCTGATCATCCTTGCTATCGGCGGTAGCTCGCCAACGGCTCCCGGACACGCCCTTTCGCATCCCGATATGCTCGATTGCTGTCCGTCGCTCGCAAGATACTGCGCCCTTGTCGTGGAGCGTATCGCGGTTACGGGGGACGGCCCGCAAGATTGTGTGGCGGAGCGGGATGCTTGCGTTGGTGCCGCCTGCCAAGCCTTCGGATCTGAGATGGTGACGGCGGTATTCCACACAACGCGCGCGAACAAACAAGAGGATTGGCACTGTCTCGCGGGCCTGTACCGCGTTGCGGTTTACCAGCAGGCTCGTTGGCTTGATGCTGCAGTCTCTCTGGAAATTGGCGCCCGAAACGCCCGTCCGTAATTGCCGGGTCTGACCGGCTGGCTCAACAGGGGTCAAAGCCCGGCGACGCCTTGATCAACTGGCAGGCGTCGAGCGAGGGCAATCTGCCCAAGGGGGAACTGCTGCCGAAAGCAGTTGCAACCGCCGTGCAGGCTCCGTATCTATCACAACGCGAGCGTGAAAAAATTTAGCTTAAACAAGAGCTTAATAACATCTGCCTTAATGGCCTGATAACAGGAAATTGTTACTCTGCTCACTGGAGGGCGATGGAGCCCGTTGCCCAGGCATGAAGCCCGTCCTGTCCTGTGGAGACGCACTTCCCTTGATCAAGCATAACCGTGCCCGATTTGAGCTCCTTCTTTGGACCGGGCTTTTCGTTCTCGTTTTTGGGCTGGCGCTGTATTACAACGGTCACGAAGCTCTCGACCATTTTTTTCAATCTCACGAGCAATATGACCTGGACGAGGTGTTCACGGCGTTCAGCATCGCTGGCGTGCTTGGTCTGGTCTACTCCCTGCTCCGGATCAAGGACATGGCGACGGAGATCGAGCGGCGAATTGCGGCGGAGAAGAACGTCGACTGGATTGCCCGCCACGACCCCCTGACCGAACTTCCAAATCGGCGATTGCTTGACGCAATTTCGGCACGTCCGACGTCTGGTGGCGCGAATACGCGACATACGGTGTTCAGCATCGATCTTGATGGCTTCAAGAAGATCAATGATCTTTTTGGACATGGCTACGGTGATCAGGCATTGCGAACGGTTGCCGACAGGCTTTCGAACATCTTCCCGGGAGGGGAAGTCTATCGCCTGGGAGGGGACGAATTTGCCGTTGTAACCAAGAGGCATGGAACTCAGGATCTGGTTGCCGTCGGGCAGCACATCATCGAAAGTATCAGCAAACCCATCGCCACCAACGGGGCGACACTTGAGATGGGCGCTAGCGTCGGTATCGCGCGTTACCCCGAAGACAGTGACGATTTGAACGCCGTTCTCCAATATGCGGATTGCGCCATGTATGCGGCCAAAAAAGCGGGTCGGAACAACGCAAGGATCTTTGCTTCGTCAATGCAGCAGGATTTGGTGGCACGCGTAAAAATCGAATCCGCCTTGAAGGATGCGCTCAATGATGGACTGATCCGTCCTCACTATCAGCCGCTCGTTGATTTGAACACACAGGAAATCGTGGGTTTCGAGGCACTCGCCAGATGGGAAACGGCAGTCGGCACATTTGTTCCTCCCAGCAAATTCATACCGATTGCCGAAGACGCCGGCCTCATCGTCGCAATCACCGATCACCTGTTCAGGACAGCATGTCACGACGCCTTGACGTGGCCGTCGAACATCGGACTTTCTTTCAACATTTCGCCTGTGCAACTCAGTGACCGTCTACTCGGCCTCCGTCTCTTGAACATCATGGGGGAGGTCGGCCTTCCCACCCATCGCGTCGAGCTGGAAGTGACGGAAAGCGCGTTGATACAGGATACAGAAACGGCGCGCGAGGTGCTCGACGGTCTGACAGAGGCGGGGATAAGGATCGCCTTGGACGACTTCGGCACGGGATTTTCCAGTCTTTCGCAGTTGTCCAACTATCAGTTCGACAAGATCAAGATCGACAAAAGCTTCGTGGCGACGTTCGAGACCAGTGAAAAGCAGGAGAAGCTCGTCAAGGCGATCATCTCGCTGGGAACGGGCTTGAGTGTGAAGATCACGGCCGAAGGCATCGAAAAGCAGACCCAGCTTCAACGTCTCCAGGAACTGGGCTGCGATATTGGTCAGGGATATCTGCTTGGGAGGCCGGTGCCCATCGAACAAGTCCAGGCGGTCATTCAGCAGTTTCGCGTTCAAAGGTCGGTACTGCAATCGTCTGACTAGACGGTCGGATTGATGCGAGATGCGGCGTTTCCACGGCGTACCGTCATTCGCGTCATCGCGTTTCGGCTTGTTGTATATCGATGAGCGCTTAAACGGCGGATCAGGAAACTTTGGCTTCAATTTCGTGGTACCTACGCTTGTCGCAGCAAGGGCGCCCGCAATCTCGCCGAACAAACGGCTGTTCCGCGAGCACCGGCGATGCGGCATGTGACCGCGCGAGGGGCGGTGCCCTGTCCGGAGAACGGCAGTTCAAACGAGCGCCGAGTGAATTCTGACGCGGGCAAGACCGTTCTCGCAGGGTGACAACTGCATCAGCTCGGCCATCACGGGGCGAATTTTGATCCGAACCCCGTTGACCCACGTATAGGCATTCGACCGAACTCGTAACGAAGTGACCAAGATGTTTGCTGGAGCGGTAAAGGCGCGTCTGCCTCGCATGAGCGTGAGGAAGCGAACTAAATCGATGGAAGTCAGTGATCCGACGGAGAGACAGCTTGAACTGAAGGCATTGATGTCAGCTGTGGCGACAGCGAGAGACGTGGTCGCGTTCGAGGCCTTGTATATGCACTTCTTGCCGCGACTTAGATCGCACATGCGCAAATTGACGAAGAATGTCGTGGCCGCCGACGAGCTCTCGCAGGAAGTGATGCTGTCGGTCTGGCGCAAGGCGGATCAATTCGACCCACAGAAGGGACAGGTTTCTACCTGGATCTTCACGATCGCCCGCAACTTGTACATCGATTCCCTGCGGCGCCGGGCCCCTCAGTTCGATGAAAACGATCCCGCGTTCGTTCCTGACGCTGAGCGACCCGCCGACGAACTGATGATCACCGCCGAGAACACTGCTGCACTGACGGATGCACTCGGAAAACTGAAGGGAGAGTATCTGGCTGTGCTGCGGATGTCGTATTTTGAGGAGATGCCGCATGCGGCGATCTCCTCGGCATTGGGGATACCCTTGGGCACGGTGAAGTCGAGGATACGATTGGCATGCGAGAAGCTGAGATGGGCGCTGCAGGAAACCGGGAAATGATCCGACATCACATCGAAGACGAGATGCTGATGCGCTACGCTGCGGGACAGCTCGGTGAAGGATGGAGCATAGGCGTCGCCACCCATCTGGCCTTGTGTCCGTCATGCCGAGAACGTCTTGGTGTTTTCGAGGCGCTAGGCGGCCATTTTCTCGAGGAAGAGGCTGTTGACGTCGAAGACCTCGACGAGAGCTGGCAACAGATCAAGCGCCGCATAGATGCCGGCGAGATTGATAACATCGTGCCGCTCCGGCCCAAACCTGCCGACGATCTCTTGCCTGAACCTCTTCGATCCTATGTTGATCGAGCCGGTGGGCTGAACTGGCGTCGCCTCGGACGTGGCGGTGCCGCGCAGATGATCTTGCGAACGGACGACATGACCACCACGGTGCGATTGCTTAAGATCCCCGCCGGACAGCCCGTTCCAGAGCACACTCACGCCGGCAATGAGCTGACGCTCGTATTGTCCGGAAGCTTTTCGGACGAGATCTCCACTTTCGGGCGCGGGGATGTGGAGATGGCAGACGCTGAGGTGCTGCACACGCCGCGTGCAGAAGAAGATCAGGATTGCATATGCCTGGCTGTGACAGATGCTCCATTGCGGTTCAGCAGCCGCTTCCTGCGGCTTATTCAGCCGCTGCTTGGCATATGACGAGCGCCTTCAACACGTCCGTTCCGCGGTTGAGAAACAAAGACGAACGCTCTGATAGGCAAGATCAATTGACCGACGAGAACGGGACGTTGCCGACGTTACCAACGCGAATGTGAAACAGCCGAATGGCATCATTCACGTCATCGACAAGGTCCTGACGCCGGAGAACAGAACATATCTTAGGACATGGCAACCATGTCCCGACCCGCCTGACGCCGGATTAGCCGTTCGGTCCTTTCGGGCACGAATGCGCGAGGATGCAAGCCTCAGGGATTGAGCCCGGCACAGCGTGCCGTATTCAGAACGTGAGTTTCCATTTCCTTGCGGGCGCGCTCTGGATCGTTGTCGCGAAGGGCTGAGATGATCCGCCGATGCTCCGCGATCGAAGCCTGCATGCGCGCTGGCTCGGTGATTGGGATAGGCTGGCGCTGCGTCTCGGTCAATTGCGCGCGGATTACGTCGTATAGCGCCCGCATCATCGCATTGCTGCATGCCGACGCGATGATCGCGTGAAACTCGAGGTCCGCTTCGACATTTGCAAGCAGATCCTGTTTTGCCCAGCACTCTTCCATCTGTTTCGTAGCCGCCTCCATCGCCTGCAACTGATTGCCGGTCAGGCGGCCGGCTGCCAGGGAGGCGATGCTGCCTTCAAGCATGATGCGTGTCTGGAAGACATCAAACACCGAGTAGCTGTTGGAGTAGCGCCAGGGCGCCATATCGTTCCTGGAAGTGCTGGCCCGGTCGGCGACGAATGTCCCGCGTCCGGCTTCCGTTTTTATCAAACCCAGCGTCTCCAGCGTCAGCAATGCTTCGCGCAGCGAGGCACGACTGATGCCGAGCCTTGTCGAGAATTCGCGCTGCGACGGGATCTTCTGGCCGGCGGCGAGTTCACCGCTCTGGATCATGTCCTGTATCAGCCGCGCCGCAGATTGCGGCACCAGTGTCCTGTTCAGCATGCTGTCGTCTTTCAGCGGAATGAGGCCCGCGTTGGCTCGTATCGCATTTTAATCATCAGTCGCTTGCATATTTCAATAGACCGTGCTTGATTTGGCCTGACTGGTCAGACCGGTTAGACCAATAGCAAAAATGCGCACGACAAAACAAGGGGAACCTACAATGCGTCGTTTTTCGATTTTGAAGACTGTCATGCTCTCGGGCGTTATGGCGCTGGTGGGAGTGGCCTCCCACGCGGCCGATCTCACCGTTGGCGCCAATATCGGCAATGTCCCATGGGAATTTCAGGACGAAACCGGCAAGACCGTCGGATTCGAAGTCGACCTCGTCACCGAGATCGCAAACCGCCTCAATAAGTCAGTGGAGTTTGTGAACATCCCGTTCAACGGGCTCTTTTCGGCCGTGCAGTCCGGCCGCATCAACATGGCGGTCTCGTCGATCACCATAACGGACAAACGCCTCGAGTCGGTGAGCTTCGCTCAGCCCTACTACGACAGCGACCAGTCGCTCACCGTCATGGCGTCCAGTGGCATCAAGGATCTGAAGGGGATGAGCGGCAAGGTCGTGGGCGTCGATACGGGCTCGACCGGTGACATGTGGGCAACCAACAACACTGCCAAGTACAGTCTCGGTGAGATTCGCCGCTTCGAGGGCCTTCAGCCGGCCATGCTCGATCTCGCTGCAGGTCGTGTCGATGGTTACATCAGCGACATCCCCGCGCTCCAATTCTACGTCAAGGACAAGCCCGACATCAAGGTCGTTGAACGCATCCCCACTGGTGAGAAATATTCGATCATGTTCAACAAAGGCGACCCTCTCGCAAAGGAGGTCAACGACGTGATCACCAAGCTGAAGGGTGAAGGCTTTATCGCCAAACTCCACCAGACCTGGTTCGGCGCGAAAGCCGAAGATACGACCTCCACGGTCAAGGTCGCAGACATGCCTACGGCTAAGTAAGTCGGTTGGTCGAGGTTGCGGATGGCGAGGCCAGGGCGCCTGCCATCCGTCCCGTAACGCCAGCCTGGTGATTTCATGGACATATTCTCGACTTTCTTCAATCTGGCGGTGCTGGAACGGTCGTTTCCGCTGCTGCTTTCCGGACTCTGGGTGACGCTTGAGCTGGGCGTCGTCAGCATCGTTGGCGGCCTTGTCGGTGGCCTGGTCCTTGCTTTGCTCCGGTTGTACGGCCCGCTGTGGGCGCAGACCCTGGCGAAGATCTACATCGACATCTTCCGGTCCATTCCGCTGCTCGTGCTGCTGATCGTCATCTACTACGCACTGCCATTCGTGGGCATCCGCCTTTCGCCATTCGTCTCCGCGGTGAGCGCCCTCATGATGGTATCGACCGCCTACACCGCGGAGATATTCCGGGCCGGAATCGAGGCCATTCCTCGTGGGCAGTTTGAGGCTTCCGAGGCGCTTGGTCTGTCCTATCGCCACATGATGGTGGAGATCATTCTGCCCCAGGCGATCAAGATCGTCATACCGCCACTGACCAATAACTGTATCAACGTGATGAAGGATACGGCGCTCGCATCCGTGGTGGCGATGCCCGATCTCCTGAAGCAGGCAACACAGGCGCAGGCCTTGGCGGCCAACCCGTCGCCGCTGATCGGCGCTGCGGTCATCTATATCGCGTTCCTGTGGCCGATGGTGACTGTCGTCGCCCATCTCGAAAAACGCTTCAGTGCGGGGAGACGTCGGTGAAAACCATTGTAAACATTGAGAACCTGGACAAGTTCTATGGTGATTTCCAGGTGCTTCACGGCATCGATCTGGCGATTGCCGAAGGTGAGGTGGTCTGTGTAATCGGCCCGTCTGGCTCGGGCAAGTCGACCCTGATCCGTTGCATCAACCACCTCGAAAGCTTCTCGAACCAAAGCCGGATCGAGGTTGATGGCATCAAGGTCGAACGGGGTAGGAACCTCGCCCAGGTTCGCGCCGAGGTCGGCATGGTGTTCCAGTCGTTCAATCTGTTCCCGCATCTGAGCGTCTTGAGAAACATCATGATCGCACCGATGCGCGTGCGCGGCACGCCGCCTGAGGAAGCGGCCCGAAAGGCAAGGGAGCTGCTTGCCCGTGTTGGCATCACCGCGCAGGCCGACAAATATCCCGAGCAACTGTCGGGCGGCCAGCAGCAGCGTGTAGCGATTGCTCGCGCACTCGCCATGGAACCTCGCGTTCTTTTGTTCGACGAGCCGACATCCGCGCTTGATCCCGAAATGGTGGGGGAAGTCCTTGACGTCATGCGCAAGCTTGCCGGCACCGGCGTGACGATGATCGTCGTGACCCATGAAATGGGTTTCGCTCGTCAGGTCGCGGACCGGGTGATTTTCATGGACAGCGGCCGAATTGTCGAGGTCGGCACGCCAACCGAGATTTTCGACAATCCGCGCGAGGAACGCACGAAGAGCTTCCTGCGCGCCGTTCTCAATCATTGACAAGAAAAGACAAAGTTTTTCGGAGGATCCATGGAAACGCAACGCCAACTCGACATCGATTTCGTACGGAACCAGTTCCCTGGGCTTGAGCACGGCTGGGTGTTTTTCGACAACGCCGGCGGCTCGCAGATTCTCAAGCGTGCCGTCGAGCGGATAAACACATTTCTCTACGACAAGAACGTCCAGATCGGGGGAAGTTACGACGTCTCGCAGCAGGCTGCCAGGGCGTTGATGGAAAGCCGGATTGCAGCGATGCACCTTGTCAACGCCTCCCGGCCGGAGGAGATCGTCTTCGGCAGCTCCACGACGGTGCTGCTTCAAAACCTCGCCCGTTCCATGCGCAGCCAACTCTCAGCAGGGGACGAGATCATCGTGACGATCTCGGACCACGAGTCCAACATCGGGCCCTGGGACGGCCTGCGCGACATGGGCGTGGTCATCAAGTTCTGGCCGCTTGACACCACGACCTACCAGCTCGACCTCGCCGATCTCAAGCCACTTCTGACGGCGAGAACCAAACTTGTCTGCGTCACGCACGTGTCCAATATCCTTGGAGCGATCAACCCGATTGCCGAGATCGCCGCTGTCGCCCACGCTCATGGCGCTCGCATCTGCGTCGACGCCGTGGCCTACGCACCGCACCGCGCGGTCGATGTCCAAGCCATGGGCGTCGACTACTACGTCTTCAGCTTCTACAAGACCTACGGTCCCCACTACGCGATGATGTATGGGAAGTACGATTGCCTTCTGGAGCTCGATCCGCTTTATCATTTCTTCTACGGACGCGATAAGGTGCCCGGCAAGCTTGAGCCGGGCAATCCGAACTACGAATTGGCCTACGCCGTGACGGGGATCGTCGACTACGTGTGCGAGCTAGGCAAGAAATCGGGTGGAACTGGTTCGCAACGCCAGTTGATCCTTGCTGCCTTTGAGGCGATCACCGTGCAGGAGAATGCCCTGACCGATCGCCTGCTTTCCTACCTGCGCAGCCGCAACGACTGCCGGATCATCGGGGAGACGGCGAACAGGGATGGAAGGCGCATACCGACAATCAGCTTTGTTATCGAAGGCCGCAATTCGGAAGATATCTGCAAGGCGATGGACGCCTACAAGATCGCGATCCGGTTCGGTGACTTTCATGCGCGGCGCCTCGGTGATCATGTCGGTCTGCCGCAATATAACGGCGCCGTGCGCGTCTCCATGGTTCACTATAACACCATTGGCGAGGTCGACCGTCTGATCGCCGCGCTTGACGAAATACTCGGCAGCAATGATGCCGACCAGAAACGGGGCGCTGCCTGAATGAATTTCGACACGATCATCAAGAATGGCACCGTCGTTACCGCCAGCGACACCTTCAAGAGCGATGTCGGCATTCGCGACGGGAAGATCACCGCGCTTGCAACGTCTCTTGATGATGCTGACGAAATCATCGACGCTTCCGGTCTTTATGTCATGCCGGGCGGGATCGACAGTCACGTCCATCTCGCCCAGCCGTCTGGCGACGGCATTGTGATGGCCGACGATTTTGCGAGCGGCACGCGCTCGGCAGCTTTCGGAGGCAACACGACTCTCCTGACCTTCTGCATGCAGGAGAAGGGGACTACGCTGCGCCAATCTCTCAAGGCCTATCATGCCAAGGCCGAGGGCGAATGCTATATCGATGTTTCGTTTCACCTCGTCGTTACCGACCCGACGCCATACGTGCTGGGCCAGGAATTGCCTGCTCTCGTCGAGGATGGATACACGTCGCTGAAGGTCTTCATGACCTATGAAAATCTTCGTCTCAGGGATGACCAGATCCTCGATACGCTGGACAGCGCCAGACAGTCCGGCGCGTTGGTAATGGTTCACTGCGAGAACGAAGACGCGATCCGCTACCTGATCGGCAAGCACGAGCAAAACGGCGATTTCGCACCGAAGTTTCATGCCCTCAGCCGACCGGCGGCGGCTGAACGCGAAGCGACCCACCGTGCGCTTTCGCTTGCCGAGATCGTCGGTACGCCGATTGTGATTGTGCATGTGTCGAACCGGCAGGCGATGGAAGAGATCGAGCGCGCACGCAAGCGGGGCGGCAAGGTCGCGGGCGAGACCTGCCCGCAGTATCTTCTTCTGACCGCCGATGATCTCGACGCCGCGGAACTTGAGGGCGCGAAGTTCGTTTGGGCGGCAGGAACATGAGT
>UEHQ01000051.1 GCA_900489925.1 Hyphomicrobiales bacterium
AACGGCGTGGGGAGTCGCGTGTTAATTTCCGGGAAATAAAATTTCAGGGATTCGCAATAATCGTGCGCGTCTTGCCGTTGTCCGCCACCGACCTCCGGGGCACCGAATTTAACTGTGTCACCACCCGGTGACATTGTTTCGGAACCGTAATAATCTGGCCTTCACCGTGGAGGGCGATAACCGGCGCTCATGTTTGGACTGTCCGAACCCTCCCCAATCGGAGGGTTTTTCTATGTCTGATCTCGAAGCCGTCGCCGAACCGATCATTTCCGCGCTCGCCGCCACGCTCAACGAGTACCGCGACGAGATCGACGGCAAGATTGCCGACCACCAGCAACGCACCCGCAATGTTATCAGCGACCTTGATGGCCGCGTCACCGACGCCAAGGCCACCGCCATTTCGGCCACCAGAGCTGCCCGGGCGACGCCAAAGCCGCAACCGTCTTTGCGGTCGATCCTCGTCAAATCTCTCACCGCCCGCTTGGTGGCGATCAAGAACCACGGGGCCGATCCGCTGGCCACCGCAAGGCAGCTCTATGGCGATCACCGGCATTCCGAAAAGATCATGGACGCGATCAGGGACGTCACCGGGTTCGTGACGAGATCGACCACGGCAATCGCCACCACGACAGATACGGCATGGGCGGGCGCTCTCGTCGATACCGGTGTGTTCCCGGGCGCAATCGCCAGCCTTGCGCCAAGCTCGGCTTATGCCCGTCTGGCCGTGCTCGGCATTCGCGTGAATGTCGGCGCGGGCAAGAGTATGTTGCTTCCGTACAGGGTGAAGCCGGGTAGCGTGCCAAATCCGTTTGTCGGTGAAGGTGCGCCGCTTCCGGTTCGGGCGTTCTCGCTTGCCGGGGTATCGCTGCAGCCGAAAAAGGCGGGCGGGCTTTGCGTCTTCACCACGGAAATGCTCAAGCACTCGACGCCGTCGATTGAAACGCTCGTCTCTCAGCAGCTCGACGACGATATTGGCCTTGGCGTCGATAGCGTCATGCTTGGCAAGGCGGCAGGCTCGGCGACCGTTCCGCCCGGGCTCTTAAATGGTGTAAGCTCTATCACCGTCTCGACGGGTACAGGGGCCGCAGCGGCGGCGGCGGACATAACCGCGCTTGTCGCCGCGATCAATCCGGCCCCTGTCTCACCCGTTCTTATCATGAACCCGGTTCAGGCGATCAACGCGGCGCTTATCCTGCCGTCTGGCATTCCCTTGCCGGTGATCACGTCCGACGTCGTGCCAGCCGGGACGGTGATTTGCTTGGACGCGTCCGACTTCGCCAGCAGCGCCGACGACAGCCCGGTTATCGACACCAGCGAGGACGCGGCGCTTACGATGGACGATCAGCCGGTCAGCGCCGACATGCTGGCGACGCACCCGGTTTCCAGCCTTTGGCAACACGCCCTTTTCGCCGTCCGGGTGTTCGAATTCGTCGACTTCAAAATGCGACGCCCGGGCCGGATCAGCTACGGGGAGTCGGTCAAATGGTGAAGAAAACAGCCGTCGCCGTCGTCGACAAACAAGCTGCCCCGGTGGTCGCCATTGCCGAGCTGCAGAACGCCAGCCCTAGCACCGTGCTTTCGGCGCTCAGTTTCGAGCTTGGGCGGCTGGCGTCCAACATTTCCGATCTCGGCGACATTGACTTGCAGCTTGAGCTTTCGAGCGGTTCGGCCAGCCTGAAATTTCGGGCTTACTCGAAACGGCAATCGCTCATGTGACCACCGCCAAACCATGTCCGGCCATGGCGGTGAAGCGACGGGGCTAAACCTTTGGACCCCTTGGCGCTTGCGGGTGCGGCCCGATCAGTCGCACCCGCTTTCGGTTCCGTCGTCCCGGCGACGGTTGGGCCACCCGCTCGGCGGCGCTCGCACTGACTCAGGCCCCGTTATTATACGCTTTTAGACGGGACAGCTTGGGAACGGCGATCGTTATGTGTCCATAAGCGGGTGGCCGTCACTTCGCGACCGGCTTCCCAGCAGCTTCCCAAGCGCGTTGAACCTTCTGGAACGTCGTGGCCGACGGTTCGCGGACGTCGCCGACGATACCCCGTTGCACCGTCATGGCGGATATGTCCGCCTGCTTTGCGATCTCGCGACGGGTGAGCCCCAAGGAAGCGAGACCGGAAACCATGCTTTGGAATTGTCGGGCGGTGTCGGGCATGGCCCACTTTAGCGCCAAGGGTGCGCGAGAACAAACCGGAACGCGGATTTGTGACTCGGGGCGAGAGAACGGGGAAAGTCAATTGTGACTCACTTCTGCAAGTCATTGATTATAAACGAACTTGGCACGCCCCTAGGGCGTGCCATCGTTTTCTCATTAAAATCAGATACTTAGATACTTGCTGGCGAAAATTCGATAGTTAGTTCGAATTTCAGGACAAGCCGTGAGCAATACAATTTTCTGTGTTTTTTTTCAATGCGGATAACTACTACCTGCTCGCGTTGCAGTTTGTAGGCCAGCTACGGGCCATGCCCTGGATCCAGCAGCTGGGTCGGCCAACACGATAACCCGTTAGAGGCTGAACATTCAAACCGGCGCCTCGGGAGAAGAGTGATAATATTTCAAGCCATACCATAGAATGAAACTGTGTACATTTAGCACATTTTCACAAATTGCTGGCCACATCGAACAATCTAATTTTCTTTCTTTCAATGAATGTTGATTACATTCCTGAAACAATCACAAATTTTGAACATATACTATTGTTCAGCGCAAAGTAGCAAAACGTGCTATTGGTTTATCGCCATCGAAATGCTTGTCCTTCTAGTACGAGAATTCGACGGTGCGAGCGTTTTCGAGGCGGATACTTAGGACAACTTCATGCCCAACGGGGCACCACAAGGGAGTGGACGATCATGAAATGTCTTTCAATCGCACTCGCAGTCGCAGGTATCGGTTTGGTTAGCTCGGCATTTGCGGCGGAAGTGGATATGTCGAAGCTCACCTGCAAGGAAGTCGGGGCCATGCCGGCGGCCAAGACTATTGGTGTCGCCATGTGGGTCAATGGCTATGTCCACGGCAAAGCGGGCAATGCCATGATCGACAGCGACAAGGCGCACGCTAGCGCAGAGAAGGTCGTTGCCTATTGCAAGAGCAATCCAACGACGACGCTTGCCGATGCGATCGAAGCAGCCAGCAAAACCTGACACCACGGTGCCGTCCACCCCAGACGGCACCACTCGAAGCCCCCGTTCTCCTGCGGGGGCTCTCTCTTTCGGTCTAGCACCTAGCTCATCGGAATGTTGCCGTTCAGCCACAGGTTCCACCATCCGTATTTTCGACCCGTAATGCGTCTTGGAGATAATTGCCGCGATGCTAATCTGTCAGCGTAAGGCAACAACCGCCGGTGCGGTCTTCATATATCCGCGCCGGCGGCTTTTCGCTTAGACAATCGCTCTGGGATGGCAGCCAGCCAGATTCGGCGGGGACTTGAGCGGTGCTTTCTTGCAAGCGGATCGCCCGGCCATCGCCAATGGCCGGAACGAGTTGGAAATCGCACGATCAATTTCGGCGTCAATCGCGGCGCTACGCCTGTGAGGACGCAATGATGCGTCACATCAATTTCTGGAAGCCTTACTAGTCCGCCGTGCTCCTCGTGCTGCCCGCGGCGCCCCGATGTTACCGTTGCGTACTTCCCACATGGACATACGTCGCTATCGTTTTGCTTCATGGGTTCGCAAGTAGGTGATTTTCATGAACGAGGGTCAAATAAACTGGTTATCGACCATCATCGCCAGCGCCTCCATGACCGAAGGACAAGTGGATTGGCTGACAGCAATCGTGGTCGGGGGCATAGCTGGCTGGATGGCCAACAAATTCATGCACGCGCATGCCCACATGGCGACAGATGTCGTTGCAGGCGTTGTCGGCGCTATCGTCCTGAATGCGATTGCCGAGCGACTGGGGTATGACTACGGCGGCTGGGTTGCCTTTTTCGTGTTAGGCTTTTTTGGCGCCTGTTTGCTTTTGTTACCACTGCGACTGATCCGAGTCCGTTTTCGTCCAAGGCGGTCTTCTGACGATTGGTGAGTTACCATGTCGCATGACGACATCAGTCCTGGACCATGGAACGTGTGCGTCGTTGTTCGTCGGACGGAAAACGTGGGCATGACGTTCGTCAGCACCGCAAAGCACGCCGCTTTGCTTCTAGCCAATGAATGGCCCGTGAAGGGGCCCGCCTTTCAAGATGCGGTTTCAGTCTGCGCTGAGGTAATGAAGAGCTGGTCCCCGACTTATCTGGCGAGGATCGCCTTCGACGAGGCGGTCAAGGAAGCGGGCTTGGGTTGATTGCGCTGCGGTCCATACAATCGCCTTATGCAGAACTTTCATTTCATCCAATGTTTTCAACGAATTCTGCACGCCCCTGGGCGTGCGACTTCTCTCCTGGTTATTCGAAAGAGAGACTGATTTTTCAAATCAGATATTGCTCCCGAATTCGCCGATCACTAGCAGGCGCGGACAACGCTGCACCGGTTGCTTCAGTGCTTTGCAGCCATCGAATTCGACGCTCCTATTCTCTGAACGGTCATCCGCTACCTGTCGTCGGCCGGAAGGTGAACACGGGGATCGCTGCCTGAAGATTTAATAGCGCGATTTCCTGCTCGCGATGCGGCGGCGAGCGCCTCCGATACTACAACTTAAATCAATCGACGATTGTTTTTTGACATTTGTCAATTAAAGTAGAAATTGATCTTGCCAAGCGACTCGCAGTGTCTACCCTACTGTTTAGGCTGCGAAAAGCCCCCATGACTTAAGGGCGGGAATCAACGTTGATGAAGGAAAGTCTTGGCGAAACGACCACCAAGTCAGGTGTCCACGTTTTTCGCGCAGAGCCTGGTACCGGAATGCGCATCTGCGTCCAGTGTGGCAGGCCGAAAACTCAGCGGGTGAAGATGATCGCCTGCGACAGAGTCGCAGCATCTACGGGCCGTCAGTCTCTGGACAATCGGTAGCCTTTCAGCGTCCCTGCACTTGATGGGCAAGGCGATGGGTTAGTATCTCGCGCGGATCCCACCGCGCCGTGGGACGGATGGGCCGGCCACATAATGGGGCAGCACGTTACCGTGCCAAGGCGGCGTCGAAGACGCGCAGCTGGATACGGCGCGAGCCTTGATAGTGATCGGCGCCAAGCGAGCCCGCGACGTGCAGGCTTCCGCCTCTGGAGTTCAGAAGCAGGTTGCCGAGTTGGGTGTCAGCCGCGCGGAAAGCGATGCCGTCGAGGCGGGCGCCGTCCATCGCCTCCAAGGTCACCTTGACGTGCTTTTCTCCCACCAGGCGTGCATCACGAAGCCGATGGGCGGGAATGGCGAAGACCGGCTGCGCATGACCGGAACCGTACGGACCTGCCGTTTCAAGACGATCGATCAGGTCGATCGTTGCACCGCTCGCGCCGATGGCACCGTCGATCTTCAGCGTTTCGTTGGCGACCAGCGCCGCCACGGTCTTTTCGGCGCGCTCGGAGAAGAAGCTTCGCAGCCGACCTAGCTTGTCACGCTCGACCGTCAGGCCGGCCGCCATGGCGTGGCCGCCTCCCTTGACGAGCAGGCCTTCGTCGACGGCCGCGCGCACCATCTTGCCCATGTCGAAGCCATTGATCGAACGGCCGGAACCAGTGCCCCTGCCCGATGGATCGAAGGCGATCGCGAAGGCCGGTCGCTTGAACCGCTCCTTGAGCCGCGCGGCGATCAGACCGACAATGCCCGGATGCCACTTCTCGCGCGCCGTCACGATCACGGAAGCGCCCTCGCCGTCACCATACTCCGCCAGCGCCTCGGCTTCGGCTTCCTGCAGCATTGCCGTTTCCATGACCTGCCGGTCGCGGTTGAGCTCATCGAGCTTCTGGGCAATCACCTCCGCCTCGCCCGCATCGTCCAGTGTAAGCAGCCGGCTACCAAGGGCGGCATCACCGATCCGCCCGCCCGCGTTGATGCGAGGACCGATCAGGAAGCCGAAATGATACGGTGTTACCGGTCCGGCGAGCCCGGCCTTGCGAAAGAGTGCGGATAGCCCGGCATTGCCTTGATGGCGCGCGGCGATGAGACCCTTCACAACATAGGCACGGTTCAACCCTTTCAGGGGAACAACGTCGCACACCGTGGCCAGCGCCACGATATCCAGCCACTGCAACAGATCGATGGAACGCGCGCGCTGATCGCCGGCCTCGCGCAGCAAGCGCAAAGTGGCAACGAGGACCAGGAACACGACGCCGGCTGCGCAGAGGTGCCCCTGCCCGGACAGATCGTCCTCCCGGTTCGGATTGACCAGGGCATGACAGGGCGGCAGCTCGTGTGTCACCTGGTGGTGATCAACGACCACGACGTCGACATGCCGCTTGGCGGCAGCGGCCAGCGCATCATGACTGGTGGAGCCACAGTCGACGGTAACGATGAGGCGTGCGCCGTTGTCGATCAGTTGATCGATCGCGGCGGGGTTCGGTCCATAGCCTTCAAAGACGCGGTCGGGAATATAGATCTCGGCCTTCACGCCGAAGTGTGTCAGGAAACGGTACATCAAGGCTGAGGACGATGCGCCGTCGACATCGTAATCGCCGAAAATCGCAACCTGCTGCCGGCCACGGATCGCCTCGACCAGACGCTTGGCAGCGGTTTCGCAATCCGTCAGCGTGTAGGGATCGGGCATCAGATTGCGCAGCGTCGGGTCCAGAAACTCGACAGCCTCTTCAACGCTGACGCCACGTCCGGCAAGAACGCGCGCAATCAGATCCGGGAGACCATGCATCTGCGACATCGCAAGCGCGCGGTTTTGGCCAGCCTGATCCAGCCGCGCTATCCAGCGGTTGTCGAGAACCGATTTCTCCACACCCAGAAAAGCTCGCTGTACAGGATCGGCAGGTATTTCCACTCCGTCGCCTCTTTGCCCTATCTGTCGCCGCCTCGTGACAAAGGCGATATCAACACATCATCAAGCGGCCTCGTAAACCGAAGCGCACTGCGCTTCTTTTCCTCCCCAGAGAGGAGAGGAAAAGAAGTGGTTCAACTCAATTCTCTTTCGGGCGCTCGATGCGGATGACCTGTGGTTCGCCGACGTGGAAACCCTCTTCCTTGATCGCATTGACCGCCTTGCGGACCGAGTCCTCGGTCGTCGCATGGGTGACCATGATGATGGTCTGGTGGTGCGAGGGGGCGAGATGCTGCTTCGAGCGCTGCACGATCGATTCGAGGGAGATGTGGTTTTCGGCCATGTGCGTGGCAACACTGGCGAAGACGCCGGTGCGGTCGAGTACGGTCAGGCGGATGAAGTAGCCGCCTTCATGGCTCTGGATCTGCGCCTTGCGATAGGGCTCGAGCGCCTTGGCCGGATGACCGAGGACCGGAACCTGCTGCGCACCCGGGCGGCTCTTGGCGATATCGGCAATATCGCCGAGGACCGACGACGCCGTGGCGTTGCCGCCGGCACCCGGGCCGACCATCAGCAATTCGCCGAGGACGTCGGATTCGATTGCCACTGCGTTGGTAACGCCATCGACCTGCGCGATGACGGAATCGACCGGCACCATGGTCGGATGCACGCGCTGCTCAATGCCGGTATCGGTCCGCTGGGCCACGCCCAGCAGCTTGATGCGATAACCGAGATCGGCGGCTGCATGAATGTCTTCGATGGAGATATTGGTGATCCCCTCGAGGTAGATATCATCGGCGGCAATCTGGTTGCCGAAGGCGAGCGTCGTCAGGATCGACAGCTTGTGGGCCGTATCGTTGCCTTCGATGTCGAAAGCCGGATCGGCTTCGGCATAGCCGAGGCGCTGCGCTTCCTTCAGGCAATCCGCAAACGAAAGACCTTCCTTCTCCATCTTGGTGAGGATGTAGTTGCAGGTGCCGTTCATGATGCCGTAGACGCGCCAAATGGTATTGCCCGTCAGCGACTCCCGCAGCGCCTTGATGACCGGGATTCCTCCGGCAACTGCCGCTTCGAAATTGAGGAGCACGCCCTTTTCTTCTGCGATGGTCGCAAGGCCCACACCGTGATAGGCAAGCAAAGCCTTGTTGGCGGTCACCACATGGAGACCTCGTTCGAGCGCCGTCTGAACGGCCACCCGGGCCGAACCTTCCGCGCCGCCGATGAGTTCGACGAACACGTCGATATCACCCTTGGCCGCCAGATCTTCCGGACGATCGAACCACTCGATGCCGCCGACATTGATGCCGCGGTCCTTGGTCTTGTCACGGGCGGAGACGCCCGTAATCAGGATCGGCCGGCCGCACGTAGCGGCAAGCTCGTTGCTGCGCTGCTGAATGATACGGACAAGCGAAGCACCAACGGTACCCAAGCCCGCAATGCCGATTTTGAGGGCATCTGCCATGGATCGATCCTGAAATGTGTCATGAAGGGCAGCCGCCAGAAGCGGCTGCCGTGAGGGATTACTATATCAGCGGTGAGCGTTCAGCGAGACGACATTGTGCATCGTCTGGTCCGCCGTGGACATGAACTTCTTGATGTTACGGGCCGCCTGGCGGATGCGATGCTCGTTTTCGACGAGCGCCAGACGAACGTAATCGTCGCCCTGCTCGCCGAAGCCGATACCAGGCGCGACAGCCACGTCAGCCTTCTCGACCAGAAGCTTGGAGAACTCCAGCGACCCGAGATGGCGGAACTTTTCCGGGATCTTCGCCCAGGCGAACATCGTCGCGGCGGGAGGCGGCACTTCGAAGCCTGCCTTGCCGAAGCTGTCCACCATCACGTCGCGGCGGCGCTTGTAGACATTGCGTACTTCGGCAATGTCGGAACCATCGCCGTTCAACGCGTGGGTGGCTGCAACCTGGATCGGCGTGAAGGCGCCGTAATCGAGGTAAGACTTCACGCGCGTCAGCGCCGCGATCAGGCGTTCGTTGCCAACTGCAAAGCCCATGCGCCAGCCGGGCATGGAGAAGGTCTTCGACATCGAGGTGAATTCGACGCAGACATCGATGGCGCCCGGCACTTCGAGGACCGACGGCGGCGGATTGTTGTCGTCGAAGTAGATTTCCGAGTAGGCAAGGTCGGAGAGCACGATGATGTCGTGCTTCTTCGCGAAGGCGATGACGTCCTTGTAGAAATCGAGTGTCGCGACGAATGCCGTCGGGTTCGAGGGATAGTTGAGGATCAACGCCAACGGCTTCGGGATCGAATGCTTCACGGCGCGTTCCAGCGGCGGGAAGAAGCTCTCGTCCGGCTCTACCGACATGGAGCGGATCACGCCGCCAGCCATCAGGAAGCCGAAGGCATGGATCGGATAGGTCGGGTTCGGGCAGAGGATGACATCGCCCGGTGCCGTGATCGCCTGCGCCATGTTGGCGAAGCCTTCCTTGGAGCCGAGGGTGGCGACCACTTGCGTATCCGGATTGAGCTTCACGCCGAAGCGGCGCGCGTAGTAGGCGGCCTGGGCGCGGCGCAGGCCGGGAATGCCCTTGGACGAGGAGTAGCGGTGAGTGCGCGGGTCCTGGACCACTTCGCATAGCTTGTCGACGATTGCCTTGGGTGTCGGCAGGTCAGGGTTTCCCATGCCGAGATCAATGATATCGGCCCCGCCCGCTCGCGCGCTTGCTTTCAAACGGTTGACCTGTTCGAAAACATAAGGCGGCAAACGCCGGACTTTGTGAAACTCTTCCATTTCTTTCCCCACGGAAACGCGGCCACCATGACCGCCAATCGAAGTTCGTCCTAACTCCGGTCGCTTGCGATACGAACTTCACAATCGCGAGCGCCGTATTGATCAGACTTTGAGCGCGCGGCGATTCTTTGACGGAATTCCGCGCAGACTGCGCATTATCAGGAAAATTTCATCTTCCGCTACTCGCGGAAGGCTTTGCTTCCAAATCACCGCGAAGGCAAGGCCTTAATTGTTGATTTCGGAAAGCGTGTCGGCGCCGTGTTCGGCTGCGAGCTTGCGATATTCGGCCACGCGACGCTGATACTCTGCTTCAGAGATCGTTCCAGCCTTACGCTGGGACGCCAGTGCCGACAGCTTGTGCTGCAGGCCCGCGGCTTCCTCGTCGCTCATCTGAACGTTCGCCGCCGTCAGCGGCGCACCGAAGGATGGATAACCATCAGGCGTGTGCGCCAGGCCGCTTTCAGTCGGCGCCGCACCCTTTGTGGGATTCATGACGACCGCCGTCGGCGCTGCCTGCTTGGCTGCGAACGCCGCCTTCTCCTCGGGCGTTCGCATGCATCCCGCAAGCGTCATCGCCGCGGCGGCGCCAATCAGCGCGATGCGGGTAACGTTTGCGATAATGCGAGTGCCGTTCTTGGTCATGCCAGAGGTTCCAGATCCTGAGCTGCTTCGACTGTTAGATTCGTCGCACCCACAAAGCAATAGCATGAGCGCATCTCAGCGGAACTTGTTTTCTTGATCTTTCCAGATGTACAACTCGATATGCAGAGACATGCTGCCGCCGGAGGATATGCGTGACCGACAGCAAGCACGAGAGCGACGAGAAGGCGAAAGCCCCGAGCTTTGATGCGAAAGACCTCGATCCTTATCTCATGAAGGATCCGGAGGCGATGGCGATGAACCTAGCGCGCGCCCTGGAAAATCTCGGCAAAGCGGCTTCCGCCTGGCTTGCGCCTCGCGAGCGGGGCGAAATCAGCCAGAATGTTGCCGAGCCGATGGCCGATATGGTCAAGACGCTGTCCAAGGTCACCGAATACTGGATTTCGGACCCACGCCGGGCATTTGAGGCGCAAACCCAGCTCATGAGCAGCTATTTCGGCGTCTGGATGCGGTCAATGCAGCGCATGCAGGGCGAATCGCCGGTTTCGGAGCCGGAGCGCAAGGACAAGCGGTTCGCGGATGAGGATTGGCAGAAGAATCCCTTCTTCGAATTCCTGAAGCAGGTCTATTTGATCACCGCCGACTGGGCTGAAAAGCTCGTGAGCGAGACCGAGGGGCTCGACGAGCATACGCGCCACAAGGCCGGCTTTTATGTAAAGCAGATCACGGCGGCACTTTCGCCGACGAACTTCGTTGCCACCAATCCGCAGCTCTATCGCGAGACGATTGCAACCAGCGGCGACAACCTTGTTCGCGGCATGAAGATGCTGACGGAAGACATCGTGGCCGGGCACGGCGATCTGAAACTGCGCCAGACCGACATGAGCAAGTTTGCGGTCGGACGGGACATGGCCCTGACGCCAGGCAAGGTCATCGCCCAAAACGAGATCTGCCAGATCATCCAGTACGAGGCAACGACCGAGACGGTGCTAAAGCGCCCTCTCCTCATCTGCCCACCGTGGATCAACAAGTTCTACATCCTCGACCTCAACCCGCAGAAATCCTTCGTGAAATGGTGCGTGGACCAGGGACACACGGTCTTCGTCATCTCCTGGGTCAATCCCGATACCCGCCACGCTGAGAAGGATTGGACCGCCTATGCCCGCGAAGGCATCGACTTCGCGCTGGGGACGGTTGAAAAGGCGACGGGCGAAAAGGATGTGAATGCGATCGGCTATTGCGTTGGCGGAACGCTGCTTGCGGCTACGCTTGCGCTGCATGCCAAGGAAAAGAACAAGCGCATCAAGACGGCCACGTTCTTCACGACGCAGGTGGACTTCACCCATGCCGGCGACCTCAAGGTCTTCGTAGACGAGGCGCAGCTTGCGTCGCTCGAGGCGCAAATGGAGAAGGTGGGCTATCTCGACGGATCGAAAATGGCGACGGCTTTCAACATGCTGCGCGCCTCCGAACTGATCTGGCCCTACTTCGTCAACAATTACCTGAAGGGTCAGGAACCGATGCCCTTCGATCTGTTGTTCTGGAATGCCGACTCCACGCGCATGGCAGCGGCAAACCACGCCTTCTATCTGCGCAATTGCTACCTCAAAAACGCGCTGACAAAAGACGAAATGGTTCTCGGCGGCCAGAAACTGTCGCTGAAGGACGTGAAGATTCCAATCTACAATCTTGCCACGCGGGAGGATCATATCGCGCCCGCCAAGTCGGTTTTCCTCGGCAGCCAGTTTTTCGGCGGCAAGGTCGATTTCGTTCTCGCTGGGTCCGGGCACATCGCCGGCGTCGTCAACCCGCCGGACAAGAAGAAGTATCAATACTGGACCGGTGGCCCCGCCAAACACGAATACGAAACCTGGCTCGATACAGCGGAAGAGGCCCCCGGCTCCTGGTGGCCGCACTGGCAGGCCTGGATCGAGGCAAAGGACGACAACCGCGTCCCGGCACGAAAGCCCGGAGGGGCTGCGCTCAACGCGATCGAAGAGGCACCGGGAAGCTACGTGACCGAGCGAGCGTGAGCTCATAGGTTCGGTAAGCCCGATCACTGCAGGAAGATCAGGCTCGCTGGTGTCGGCGGCAGCGGTTTCGTGGTCACACTGCCGAAGCCGGCTGCCTTCGCCATCTCACCAAATTCCCGCTCCGTGTAGGCATCGCCCTTCGGTGTCGAGGCCAGCATCACCAGCGCAAACGCAGCCGGAAACTCTGGTGAGACGCGATCGTCGTTCGGAACGAACTCGACAATTGCGACCCGGCCCGCCGGCGCCAGGCTTGCCCGCGCCTTCTTCAAAAGCGTGACGCACGCATCGAAATCGAAGTGGTGCAGGAAATTGGGAAGCAGGATGAGATCATAGTCAGGCCCCCAATCGAGATCGAAGGCGCTGCCGGGCTTGAAACTGAAGCGCGCGGCGACGCCTGCCTTCGTTGCATTCTCCTCGGTCACGGCAAGAACTGGCTTCCAATCAATGGCAACCACCCTCGCCGCTGGCGCTACCTTGGCAATCTCTATGCCGAACGCACCGGGACCGGCTGCAATGTCCAACACCTTGGCCGGCGGCTTCGGCCACGTCGCAACGTCCGACGCCAGGGCCATTGCACTCGTGCCCGTAAACGCCCCCATGGCGCGGGCAAACTTCACCCACACGGGATTGTCGGCCGATACGTTCGCCAAGCCAACGGAGCCACCGTTGCGAACATAGGCTGCGGGGTCGTCGAGCAGAAGCGACAGCATCTGCGGAGCGGCCAGAAAATCGATCGCGGCGCCCATGTAGGCTGGCGAATGACTGTTGAGGAAGACCTTGCTCGATGGGGTCGGCGCATAGGTCTCGCCGCTCTTCGTCAAAAATCCCGATACGACGAGGAAATCGCAGAGGATCCGCACGCCGCGCTCGGCACACCGCGCCTTCTCGGCCACCTGCCTGGCGGTTCCGCCGTCGCCCAGAATTGTGACGAGATCGATCTCGATCGCCGCCTTGATCGCCGACGTCCTGCGTGTTGCGAACATGGCATCAACCAATAACGCCGGCGAGATATCGCTGCCGGCCACACCATCCGTCGAAGACATCGGCTTCTCCCAAAGGCGGGTTGTCGTTGCGGTTTTATAGCAGACTTTGGCGCCAATAACACATTTCACTAATATTCAATTTAACACAAAAGGATAGAGGCGAATTGGCTTGAATCGGGAGGCTGAAGCGTCGGGACACGACCCCAAAAATCGTATCTGCGCGCCTTCTAATCGAACAGATAAATCGCTCACGTAAAGAAATTGGTTACCATAATTCGTCATCCTAGAAATCAGCCGGAAATGATGCCGGGCCGCATTTTGGCCCCGTTGCTCCATTACCGGCCCCGGCGAAGAAGTATTCACCTGTCAGTACCGCCGGCCTAGTAACGAGTTGTGAAAGACGAGTGTCATGGCGTTTGCGGTCGATGTGTTTGCCAATACCAGGCCCATAGGTAAGTCCATTTCTCGTTTACGCCGCTCATTCAACTTTCTCTCAGGTGCAACTCTTGTTGGTGCTAGCTTTGCAGCTTCTGCCTGGATCGTGACAACGATCGCGGCAATGCATGTGGCTGCGCCGTCGACACCGGTCAGATCGCTCACGGAGATAACGCTCGCACCGAAGGTCGCCGCCGTCGCACCGATGAAAGAGCGCCTCGTCCACGTTACGAAATTTTCGCGCCTGGGCATGCTGACTGCAGAGAAGGCGCCCAGCCCGTCCAAGAACGGTCGCGTTCTGGCCCCGTCGGCGCTGATGACGGCGTTCATTGGCACGTCCGCTCCTGTCGCGGTCGCGGAAGCCGCGCCGCCGCACGCCGCAACAGTTGTCGCTTCTGCAGTACCTGCTCAGCAGAAGATCAAGGACGACAGTTTGCCGGTCGCACCAGCCGCGAGCAAGGTGGTGGCATCGAACGATCGCATCGTCATTCCGTCAAAGGAAGAGGTCGCGGCGATTGAAGGCCCCGCGCTCCTTGCGCTTGCCAGCGCACCACGCGCGACGACCGCGCCGAACAGCGGCCCCACCAAGACTGCGGACATCGAGGTCGCGAGCGTCGCGCCCGACACCGAGATGAAAGACGCCGCACAGGACAATGCTACGCAGCCGTTCGATCTGGTCCTCAGTGATCGCGATGCATCGATACCGCTGCCGATGGCCCGCCCGGATGGGCTAAAGCGTGCGCCTGCTGCGGACCGTGCCTCTCGCCCAGCCGAACCCGTCCTCGCCTATGCGCGGCCTGATGTCGGCGACGACGAAGGCCAGATACCGATGGTGCCGAAGCGGTCCAACGCTGTCGCCCGTAACGGCGTAGCCGTCTATGACATCTCCGCCAACACGGTCTACCTTCCGAGCGGCGAGCGCCTTGAAGCGCACTCCGGTCTCGGCAAGATGCGCGACAATCCCCGCTTCGTGCATGAAAAGAACCGTGGGCCGACGCCGCCGCATACCTATCAGCTCACCATGCGCGAAAGCCTGTTCCACGGTGTCGAGGCGATCCGCCTCAACCCGGTCGGCGGCGCAGGCAATGTCTACAATCGTGTCGGTCTGCTTGCGCACACCTACATGCTCGGCGCCCGCGGCGATTCCAACGGCTGCGTTTCCTTCAAGGATTACAGGCGCTTCCTCGCTGCCTTCAAGCGTGGGGATATCCGCCAGCTGGTGGTCGTCACCAGCATGCAGAGCAAGCCGTCATCAACCCTCGCCTCCCTGTTCTCGTCGCGCTCCTGATCCAAGGGGCGTCGATCAGGCCTGAAGCTATCGGCAGCGGACAGAAATCATGGTCCTTCCATTGATGGCGATGGACGAACCCGGCATAGCTGCATTATGAACGACTGAGACAATTTCTGCTAAGGCCCTGCAATGGTGAACTATATCGAAGCCTCTTCCGCGCCCGCGAAAAACACGGGCGCCATCAGGCTATACGGCCCCGAGGCATTCGAGGGGATGCGAAAGGCATGTCAGGTGACTGCGCGCTGCCTTGATGAATTGGCAGCGATCGTGAAGCCCGGCCTGCCGACCGACGCGATTGACCGGTTCGTCTTCGAGTTCGGCATGGACAACGGCGCCTATCCCGCGACGTTGAATTACCGCGGCTACACCAAGTCCACCTGCACGTCGATCAATCACGTCGTCTGTCACGGCATCCCAGACAACAAGCCGCTGCGCGAGGGTGATATCGTCAACATCGACGTGACTTACGTGGTCGATGGTTGGCATGGCGACTCCAGCCGCATGTATCCGGTGGGCACGATCAAGCGCGCTGCCGAGCGACTGCTGGAAGTCACGTATGAATCGCTGCTACGCGGGATTGCCGCTGTCCGTCCCGGCGCGCGCACCGGCGCCATCGGTGAAGCAATCCAGACCTATGCGGAAGCGGAGCGTTGCTCTGTGGTGCGCGATTTCTGCGGCCATGGCCTCGGTGCGCTCTTCCACGACTCTCCGAACATTCTGCACTACGGTCGCGCCAACGAAGGCCCGGAACTGCGCGAGGGCATGATTTTCACGATCGAGCCGATGATCAATCTCGGACGCCCGCACGTGAAAGTCCTGGCCGACGGCTGGACCGCGGTAACAAGAGACCGCTCGCTCTCGGCTCAGTACGAGCATGCGGTCGGTGTCACGGCCACGGGCTGCGAGATCTTCACCCTGTCTCCGGGCGGCCTTGATCGCCCTGGGTTGCCTCCCTTGAGCCGATGAGTGGTTGATGGCGAAGGATCCCGTTTCACAAAGTGATGACGAAAAGGCCTTCGCGATCAGCGAGGCCCCGGACGAACGCCTGTTCTTCGCCGAACAGCATCCGGCCAGGGCCCCAGCATCATCCCACCAGGCGGCACCCGCGAGTGCAGTAGAACATTACCATGGACATCGCGAGCGGCTGCGAAGCCGCTTTCGCGAACATGGCGATACGGCGCTCGCCGACTATGAACTCCTGGAACTGCTGCTCTTTCGCCTGATACCCCGTCGGGATACGAAACCGATCGCGAAGGCGCTCCTGGATCGCTTCGGTTCCCTCGCCGGCGTATTTGGCGCGCCGATTACGCTCCTGCAGGAGATAAAGGGGATCGGCGAGGCCGTAGCGCTCGACCTGAAACTGGTCTCGACGGTCGCTCACAGGACGCTGAAAGGCGAGCTGCGTGGCAAGCAGGTTCTCTCGTCATGGTCATCGGTCATTCAATATTGCCACGCCGCCATGGCGCACGAAACGCGCGAACAGTTCCGCATTCTCTTTCTCGACAAGCGCAACGCCCTGATTGCCGACGAGGTCCAGGGACTTGGAACGGTCGACCACACGCCGGTTTATCCGCGAGAGGTGGTAAAGCGCGCGCTGGAGCTTTCGTCCACAGCGCTTATTCTGGTCCACAATCACCCGTCCGGCGATCCGACGCCGTCGCGCGCCGATATCGACATGACCAAGATGATCATCGATACTGCAAAGCCGCTCGGGATCGCCGTTCACGACCACATCATCATCGGCAAGGAAGGTCATGCGAGCCTCAAGGGACTGCGGCTGATCTGAGGTCATTGGGCGGCGGATCGAACGCCACAACTAGCCGGAACCCAAGTTTGGGTCTCTTATTCCTGAGCAATGCTCGTAAAACAATCTGTAACATTGACCAGCTACCCGTGGACACGCGACATATTGCGTCGCAAAATGATTCTAGCCTCCCAATCAGGACCACTTCATGTTCCAGTTCGATCTCGTTGTTGTAGGTAGCGGCCCTGCAGGTCGCCGCGGCGCAATTCAGGCTGCCAAACTCGGCAAGAAGGTTCTGGTCATCGAACAGGGCAAGCGCGTCGGTGGTGTCTCCGTTCATACGGGGACGATCCCCTCCAAGACGCTGCGTGAAACAGCACTCAATCTCTCCGGCTGGCGCGAGCGCGGGTTCTACGGCAAGGCCTATCGCGTCAAGGACGAGATCAGCGCTGACGACCTGCGGCGCCGCCTGCTGATCACGCTCGACCACGAAGTCGAGGTTCTGGAACACCAGTTCGCGCGCAACCGCGTGCAGCACATGCGCGGCAAGGCAAGCTTTATCGATCCCTCGACGCTCGAGATCGTCAAGGACGACGGCGAAGTGGTGAAGGTCTCGGGTGCGAGCATCCTGCTGGCGGTCGGTACCAAGCCGTTCCGGCCCGACTACATCCCCTTCGATAACAAGACGGTGCTCGATAGCGACGAACTGCTCGACATCGAAGAGCTGCCGCGGTCGATGGTCGTGATCGGCGCCGGCGTCATCGGCATCGAATATGCGACGATCTTCAGCGCGCTCGACACCGCCGTCACGCTCGTTGATCCAAAATCGACAATGCTCGACTTCATCGACAAAGAGATCGTTGAAGACTTCACTTATCAGCTGCGCGACCGCAACATGAAGATCCTGCTCGGCACGAAGGCCGAAAAGGTGACGAAGCTCGACAACGGGAAGGTCGAGCTGCAGCTGGACAATGGTCGCCGACTGGTGACAGACATGGTTCTCTTCGCTGCCGGCCGCATGGGCGCGACCGATACGCTCAATCTGGCAGCTGCCGGCCTCGAGGCGGACAGCCGCGGCCGACTCAAGGTCAACCCGGAAACCTTCCAGACCTCGGTGCCGAACATCTTTGCGGCTGGTGACGTCGTCGGCTTTCCGAGCCTCGCTTCGACCTCCATGGAACAGGGTCGCATCGCGGCGCGTGTCGCGATCGGCGCGGTCGCCAAGGAGCCGCCGAAATACTTCCCGTACGGTATCTACGCCGTGCCGGAAATTTCGACCTGCGGCCTCACCGAAGAGGAAATGAAGGAACGCGGTATTCCATATGAATGTGGCATTGCACGCTTCCGCGAAACCTCGCGCGGCCACATCATGGGTCTCGATACGGGCCTGCTGAAGCTGATCTTCTCGCTGAAGACGCGCCGCTTGCTCGGCGTTCATATCGTCGGCGAAGGCGCAACCGAACTGGTTCACATCGGTCAGGCGGTGCTCAATCTGAAGGGCACGGTCGAGTATTTCGTCGAGAATACCTTCAACTATCCGACGCTGGCAGAGGCCTACAAAATTGCCGGACTCGATGCGTGGAACCGCATGGGCGACATCAAATCCGAGCTATAATGCGTCTGGTGCGATCGCCCTGGCGCCTCCCGCTTTCGTGAATACATACATCCTAACAACGGCTTAGGCGCATCCAGAACGGGTGCGCCTTCTTCGTTCGGGCTGCGCGACAAAGCGTGGCTTGTATTCTATGTCGTGTCTGCTAGCGTCGGTGACTGGGGTTCTCTCTTACCAGCGAGTAGCCGTGCAAGATTCGTCTGAGAATGCTGAACGGAAATTCCAGCTCATCCTCATCAAGCCGTCGCACTACGACGACGATGGCTACGTGATCCGCTGGTGGCGGGCAATGATCCCTTCGAACTCGCTCGCCGCCCTCTACGGCATTGCCGCGGATTGCGCTGAGAGAAAGGTGCTCGGACCGAATGTCACGATCGACATCACGGTGGTCGATGAGACCAATACGCGGGTCAATATCGCGGCACTTCTCAAGCAACTGAGGGCCAATGACAATTTCGGCATGGTGGGCCTGATCGGCGTTCAGTCGAACCAATATCCGCGAGCGCTCGATATCGCCCGGCCCTTCCGCGACGCCGGCATACCGGTATCGATGGGCGGGTTCCACGTCTCGGGCTGTCTCGCGATGCTGGACGGCACCGCTGTCGGCCTAGAGGCCTGCCGGGAAATGGGCATCTCCATGTTCGCGGGAGAAGCCGAAGGTCGCCTTGACCGGGTCCTTCAGGATGCCGCCAAGGGCGCTTTGGAGCCGCTCTACAATTTCATGAACGATCTGCCGAGCATCGAAGGTGCTGCGGTGCCGTTTCTGCCGAAGGCCAATGTCGCGCAGACGCTGGGCCTCAGCACGAGCTTCGATGCCGGTCGCGGCTGTCCCTATCAGTGCTCCTTCTGCACGATCATCAACGTGCAGGGACGCAAGTCCCGCTTTCGTACAGCCGACGATGTCGAGAAGCTGGTGCGGATGAACTGGGCGCAAGGCATCCATAAGTTCTTCATCACCGACGACAACTTCGCGCGCAACCGCGATTGGGAAGCCATTTTCGACCGGTTGATCCAGCTTCGGGAGAAGGACGGCATTCCGCTCGGCCTGATGATCCAGGTCGATACGCTGTGCCACAAGATAACCAATTTCATCGAAAAGTCGAAACGCGCCGGCGTTACCCGAGTCTTCATCGGGTTGGAGAACGTCAATCCCGACAATCTGACGGTCGCCAAGAAGAATCAGAACAAGATCACCGAGTATCGCAAGATGCTGCTGGCGTGGAAAGCGCAGGGCATCATGACGCTCGCCGGCTACATTCTTGGTTTTCCGTCCGACACACCGGAATCGATCCGGCGCGATATTGCCATCATTCAGCACGAACTGCCGCTTGATGTCATCGAGTTCTTCGTCCTTACACCACTGCCCGGCTCCGAAGACCACCAGACGCTCTGGAGGAAAGGCGTGGAGATGGACGCCGACCTCAACATCTATGATGTCGAGCATGTGTGTACGGCACACCCGAAGATGACCAAGCAGGAATGGGAAAGCATCTACCAGGAAGCATGGTCGCTCTACTACTCGCCTGAGCATATGAAGACGCTGCTGCGGCGTGCCGTTGCGACGGGCGTGCCGCTGGCCAGCCTCGTGAAAGTCCTCGTGTCTTTCGCCACGACCGTTCCGCTGGAAAACGTACATCCGCTGCAGAGCGGGCTGCTGAGATTGAAGCACCCTTCCGAACGACGTCCCGGTCTGCCTCGCGAAAGCGCCCTCGTCTTCTGGCCGCGTTTCGTTGCGCAGACCATTGCCAAGCACCTCTCGTTCGGCGGCACGATCGCGCGGCTGGCGATCAGCGCCTTCTTCATCGCCCGCGACAAGAAAACGAAGAGCTACATGGACCAGGCCTTGACACCGGTCGGTGACCACGAGGACGAAACGCTGGAGCTCTTCACCAAGACCGCCGGCGGCCTAGCCGCTGTTTCGCATATCAAGAAAGTGGCGGAACTGACCCACGCCCATCAATCCAGTGGCGCGTTTTAGGGCTCACCTCGGCGCGTCCCCACACGGTGACAAATCTCGATGCTGTCCTGTTATTGCTGAGCAGTGCTTAGCTGGACAAGGTTAAGCACGGCAGCCGTCTGAAGCGTATCGATGAACTCTACACATTCCCGAACCTTTCCGTTCTCGAATGTCATCTTGTCCATGATCTCGGTATCAAACGCCACTGGGCCGGCGCGCATCTGGCCGCGACGGTGAACGAATGCCACATTGCCGTCGACATGGATGGATTCGATCTCGATCCCGGCCATATCCCAATTCGCCGCCAGCTGTTCCATCGCAGCGCGGATGGCATCGACGCCCCTGACAGCATCGGTCATCGGCGACAGGTGCTGGTTGCCGACAACGCGGAATTCGCAATTGTCACCCACCAGTGACATCAATCGGTCGATGTCACCATCGACGCGCGCCTTGAAGATTTCTTCTACCGCCTGCCTGAGATCCGCATCTGATGCCATTGCCCGCCCTCCTCTTGGTGCGCTTAATCTGAGCGCGATCGATCGAGATTGCAACTATGCGGAGTACGCCCTCTCCCATTGACGTATGACAGCTGGATTGAGATGCGCTCCTCCAGAACACAAAAAACCCCGCACGAGGCGGGGTTTCATGTCTAGTTGGTACCGATGATTACTCGGCGCCTTCCTCGGAAGCCTTCTTCTTCGGAGCGGCCTTCTTCTTCGGAGCGGCTTCTTCGCCTTCAGCAGCTTCTGCCTTGGCAGCAGCCTTCTTCTTCGGAGCGGCCTTCTTGGCTTCCTTTTCAGAGCCTTCGCCTTCTTCGTCGGCGAGCAGCTCTTCCTTAGTTACCTTCTTGTCCGTAACGTCGATTTCGGTCAGCAGATGGTCAATGACCTTCTCTTCGAAGATCGGTGCGCGGATCGAAGCGGCGGCGCCCGGCTGGCTGCGGAAGAACTCGAGGATCTGCTTTTCCTGGCCCGGGTACTGACGCAGCTGCTCGTAAATGGCGCGCTGCATTTCGTCTTCGCTCACTTCGACGCCGGCCTTTTCGCCGATTTCGGAGAGAACGAGGCCGAGGCGAACGCGACGCTCAGCAAGCTTCTTGTACTCTTCGCGAGCCTGCTCTTCCGTCGTGTCTTCGTCTTCGAAGGTCTTGCCGGACTGTGCGAGGTCGTTGGCGACCTGGTTCCAGATGCCGTTGTACTCGGCGTCGACGAGCGACGTCGGGGTCTCGAACTTGTACATTTCGTCGAGCTGATCGAGGATCTGGCGCTTGACCTTCTGACGGGTCAGCGAGCCATACTGCGACTCGATCTGGCCGCGAACGATTTCCTTCAGGCGATCAGCCGATTCCAGGCCGAGCTTCTTGGCCAGTTCGTCGTTGATTTCAACGTCTGCAGGAGCAGCAACGTCCTTGACGGTAACGTCGAACGTGGCTTCAGCGCCAGCAAGGTTCTTGGCCGGGTAGTCAGCCGGGAACGTGACGGTGATAGTCTTTTCGTCGCCAGCCTTGGTGCCGACGAGCTGGTCTTCGAAGCCGGGGATGAAACGGCCAGAACCGAGAACGAGTTCGGCGCCCTGATCGGTACCGCCTTCGAAGGCAACGCCGTCGACCTTGCCGACGTAGTCCATGGTGATGCGGTCGCCGTCGGCAGCCTTGCCCTTCTTGGTTTCGTAAGAACGGGCGCTTTCGGCAACCTTGAGAACCTGCTCGTTGACTTCCTCGTCGGAGATATCAACGACTTCGCGGGTGATCTTGACGCCCTTGACGGACTTCAGTTCGATCGGCGGGAGAACTTCGTAGGAGAGCGTGAACTCGAAATCCTTCTGAGCAGCCAGGATCAGTTCTGCTTCGTCCTTGTCTTCCGTCATCGCGATTTCAGGCTGCGTAGCAGACTTTTCGCCGCGCTCAGCGAGAATGGAGGTCGGCTGTTCGCGGACGATCTCGTTGACGAGGTCGGCCATGATGGACTTGCCGTAAACCTTCTTGAGGTGAGCGGCCGGAACCTTGCCCGGACGGAAGCCGTTGATCCGGACCTTGTCCTTCACGTCGGCAAGACGCTCGTTCATCTTGGTTTCCATGTCCTTGGCCGGGATTACGACCTTGATTTCGCGCTTCAGCCCTTCAGCGAGCGTTTCGATAACCTGCATGTCTTCCTACCTTCAATTCGTGGCGGCCGTGCCCAGACGCCGTTTGTTTCGGTGAGCACGACGCCGGAAAGTTGCCGAGCGTGGCTTGTTCTCAATTCTTGTTCGTTCAGCCCAGGGCGGAACGGCGCTTGCTGCCGGGTAATGAGGGACTCTTCTAGAGGTCCCCCCGCCTGCAAACTTTTGGTGCGGGTAGAGAGACTTGAACTCCCACGCCTTGCGGCACCAGAACCTAAATCTGGCGTGTCTACCAATTTCACCATACCCGCGTTCTCAAAAACCGCATGCATATGCCTGCACATGAGGCCTTCCGGAGCGCGGCGTCTCTATATCACCCGATTTGGAGGAGGCAAAGGAAAAATGAAGGGCAAATGACAGGGATTTCCAATGTTCACATGCCCTTTTTCGCACGATGCGGCGCGAAGTCAGTAGAGAGGCTCGTCGTAGGCCGGTTTGCCATCGACAAGCAGGCTGCGAATCTGCGGCGTACCGTCGGACGAAACGCGCACGGCGATCGACACGTCGCCATCCTGCCGGACCTGCTCCAGCGCCCCGCCCGCGCCCTCCGGCACGTAATAGCGCTCGATGCCATATTCGACATGGATGCTGTCACCGGTTGACGCGCCATAGCTGTAGAACGGCCTGGTGTGCAGAACGACAGTCCCGTCCTGTTGCGGAAGAGGCTGGAACGCCGATTCGGCAACACTCCAGAAACCGCCGTCGCCCTGCGTCAGGCGCACCCAGAGCGTGCGTTCGCCGGGTTCGGCGGGCACTCCGCCGACGATCGACTGAGAGGGTACCGAGGAAATGTCATAGTTCAGCACCACGTAGTCACCGCGAAGGAAATCGCGCGGATCGACGGGCGCTGTTTTCAACAGCACCTCTGCTCCGTTTCGCAGGATCGCGGCCCGACTTTCGATGATGTAGCCAAGCACTGCCGTCTGAATGGCAGCAACAGCGATTGCCGCTACCCAATAGCGGCGTGCCGCGGGAACGCCTGCTGTAAAGATGCTCATTGGCCGACCTCCCTGGTCTTGATCGCAAATCTGCGCTCCAGCCGAATAACCACCCACGCAACCGCGGCGACGAACAGCCCCGAGCACAGGAAGAGGCCCGACGTCCCCAGGATCGAGCCAACCGTCACCGACCCCAGATAAAGCAGCTCTACCGCAAACACCGTGTAGGCAAGATAGCGAACGGCGCCGTTGTCACGCCCCTGCAGACCGATGGCCAGGATCGCTGACGCCAAGGTGAGGACGCCCAGCACAATCAACCGCCCGCCCTGATCGATCTCTATATGCAGGAAGAACAATCCGATGACCGCGACGAGGAATGCGTAGAAGGCCGGCGCCGCGCCCGCCGTCTTAAGAAGACGGGATAGTGGCGAGAAAGGCAGTCCAACGAGAATGAAGACCAGCATGCCGACGATGGCGTAGGCACAGGCAAGCCGGATGTCCGAGTTCAGCGTATAGAGCCAGGCGAGCCAACCCACGAGCAAGAGATAGGCAAGATGGCGGGCGCGATCAGCGCCTGTATAACGCACCAGAGCGATGACCATGACCGCCATCAACGGCGCCACCCAGGGGTGGAAACTCATCCACCGCATGTCATAGGCGTTGAGATAGACGGCGAAGCTCGCCCACGACAGGAAGCCCGCGACCGCCGCAACCACCGCAGATCTGAAAAGCACCGCTGACACAGCGGCGATCGCAAACCACAGATACATGACGGCCTGCTCGTCCCCCGACAAATGATACATTTGCCCGACCAGCGAGATCGCGCCGCCGAAGCTCAGGGTCCCGATAACAAGCAATCCGCCGGCTGCCGCAACCGCACCGCGCGCCAGCATGGCCGCGGCTCCCAGGTGCACAGCCCAGATCAAGGCAAGGATCACCCCGACACGCACCAGACGCGGGATCTGCTCCCAGTTGGATGCAATGACCAGCAGAATGGCAGCCGCCAGCAGTATCGCCGCCAGAATCATCAGCACATTGCCGAGACTGAAGCTGGCGGGGCGTGTGTCGTATTCCTTCAACAGCGAATCTGCTGCCTCATCGGTCAACAACCCCTTGCCGACCCACGTTGCTAAGTCTCTTTCCAGACGGCCGCGGTACATGCCTCACTCCGCAATATGCGCAACGCTGCGCCCCAACGTGCAATCTTATAGACACTGATTGGCCGCGGAGGAAACGGGCGGCGACAAATTCCCCATGACATGAGTTCGGGGCCTTATCTTAATCTCGCGATAACGCCTGACACCGAAAATGGGACGCATCGAAGTAGCCATGCACAAACGGCATACCCACCATGTCGATATTGCACTGCAAAAATCGAATAAGTCATACTATTTAAATGATCAGAAGCTTGGGGATGGCGCCCCGGCCCGGTTCGCCGGAAAGCCTGCGAAGTTATCTTCGTAACGAGATTCGGAGCCGCGCACTCCTCCTCCCAGCGCACTCCGATAGACTGATGACACTCCTCCTCCCAGTCGTCAGTCACCTACACAACGCCCACCGGATCCTCCCCCGGTGGGCGTTTTCGTTTGCTCCGCCGCGACGCGCGCCCGGCAAAGGTGTAAGGAGCCACAGGGCCTGCGGGATTCTATTGGCAGGAGACCAGGCCGACTTCTCCAAAAATCAGGAATTCTGCCTATCCGTTAGTCAAAAGCGGCGAAAATAGCCCGATTCAGCCATTAAGAAATGCAACGACTGCATAGGTGCTCTGAAATCTTGGCTCTGTTAGTTCTTCGCAGCGCAACATATATTGCGGTCATCGAATTGGAAGTCAGCGCCGATGGGCGGCAGCTGGCAGACGCAACCCTCGGAAAGGGGACTTAAAATGAACCTCACACGCTCTTTCAACAACTGGCGCAAGTATCGTCAGACCGTCAGCGAACTCGGCCGCATGACCAACCGTGAGCTGCACGACCTCGGCATCGACCGCTCCGACATTCATCGCGTTGCTCGCGAGGCAACCCGCTAATACATAGCGATCAGCTTCCTCCCGAGCAGATCGCCTTATTGAAACACCCGCTGCCTCAGGCCGCGGGTGTTTTCTTTTGTCCACCAGCTGGATACCGCTCTGGTTGCGGCCAACTCCCGTGTCTTGCGCTTGCTCAAAAAATGACGACTGCTCATTGGGTGAGCATCATATGCACAATTGCATGGCAGGCGACTAATATTTGCACTGCACAATATGGCTGCAGAAGCCTATATAAGCGTCAACCACGTTCGAGCGGCAATGACGCCGCCCACGATTGTCATTCTGAGGAAACGACCATGAACCCTATTCGCATTGCAAAGAGCTGGATCAGCTACCGCCGTACGCTTACCGAACTTGCCAGCCTGTCGAACCAGACGCTGTCCGACATCGGTGTCAACCGCTACGAAATCCGCAACATCGCTTCCCGCGCATTCCGCTAATAGCGAGTGCGTGAAGCTTCCAAAACGGCGCCATGATGGCGCCGTTTTGCGTTTCCGGCCTATTGCTTGCCTTGATCGCCCTAGATCGCGGTGAGCGCTCCTGGATCGCACAGGACGAGATCAATTATTGTGCCGACGCAGGCATCACCAAGCGAGGAACGTCTTGATCCTCGTTCGTACCCATTCTGGACAGAGATTGCGCGATATACTGGCCGACACGCAGGGCATTCGCCGCGATCGTCAAGCTCGGATTGGTTCCCCCGCTGCTGGGAAAAAACGAACCATCGACGACAAACAGATTTGCAAGATCGTGGGCCTGATTGTTCGCATTCAAGACCGACGACTCAGGATTGTCGCCAAACCGGCACGTGCCGCAAGCATGACCGTAGTTCAGGTTTTGCCCTGTGCTGAGCAAGAACATCCGATGACCGGAAAAGGCGCGACGATAGAGTTGTCGGAACCGCGCAATTCGATCCTTTAACTCGTCACGCGACGTGTAGCGAAAGCGAATCTCACCGGCTGCCGGCGAGCCCGTCAAGACTTGGTTCTCCCAATATGGTCGGTCTTCCATGATCGAGGCGAAGATCGTAGCGCGCCCAAAAAACAAGGAGCCCAGGAAAGCAGGAATATGCAAGAGCGGCCTCAGCGATCGGGGCAATCGCAAGCGGCCCGTATCAAACCGCTCCTTCAGATACTGCAGAATGTTCGAACGGCCAGCGGTAAGCCCGGTCGATTGTATCTGGCCCAACTTTTCGCCTTGGTGCCAATAGAAGTCACGAAAGCCGATCGATTTCGCCGGCGACGAAACCCTGCCTCCACGGCGTGGCCAGACGGCGATAAAGTCGGAGATGTGGAACATCAAATTGCGTCCCACCAAACCCGATGAATTGGCGATTCCATTTGGCCAAAGCGGGCTCGCGGAGCCGAGCATCAGAACAGGTGTCGACAGCGCGCCGGCTGCGAGGACATAGATCGTCGCCTTTACCTCGAATTCCCGCCCATCCTGCTGACACAGAAGGCCCGTCACTTCATTCGGACCGGCCCCGATGCGCTTGGCAACGCACCTCGAAAGCAGATGCACCCCGCCTGATCTGATGGCCGGATCGAGAAAGGCATCGTATGCATTCATCTTGCCGCCACGGGAATCGCTGTCGCCGGCGGTACGCAGCTCATATGGGTTCATGCCGTTGGAACGCAGCGATGCGAAGAAATGACGGTCGGTTGCATTCAGCGGAACGGTATTCTGAAGTTCCTCGGCATCCGACTGCAAGGGATCCCGACCGCCACGTGCCTTGAGGCATTCTTCCGCAAGGCGGTAAAACGGCGTCAGGTCGTCGTAAGAGATCGGCCATGAAGGTGTTGGATTGCCGCGATCGTCTGCTCTCCTGAAATCATCGCGCTGAAAGCGCTCGAGAGTGCCACCGTATAGAATCGTGGAGCCGCCCAGGCCGCACCCCAAGGCGGGAAAGAATCTGACCTTGGAAGCATCGACTGTTGCTTCAACGGGGTGAGGCCAAAGGCCCGCGAGCATCCGCGTCTCGGGATCGAAGCTCTCGTCGTCCGAGGCGTCTTTGTCGACTTCAGCCTCGCCCTTTTCAACGATCAGAACGCTAAATCCGGAAAGGGCAAGGGAATAGGCCAAAGCAGATCCGCCCATGCCCGCCCCAACGATCGCCACATCCCATCGCTCCGAACTCAAGTCGCACATGGTACCCCCCGCACGCATACACAACGCTCACTAAGCCGACGAAGTATATCGATGCGACGCGGCGATGATAGCTGCCTGGATCCTATACTAATTGTGAAAGACCGCCTGCTTTTGGATGTATCCATGTCCTATACATTCGACTCTGGCTCGATGGTGCTCACTCGACACAATGCGCTAAGCCGTGTTGGAACAATCAGTGAGGCCAGCCATTAATCAGGCAGCGGCGTTGCTCCCGTGGCGTTGCTTCGGCAGGCGGTCACGAGGGCCGCTGGCTGGAAATGTCAGCCCGGTGTCGGTCCCTCCGCACCGGGCTTTCCTTTCCGAGGGCAGGTTCCCGATGTAGTACTACTGCCGAGGTAACCTTACCGACTAACCATCCATCAAGGTTGGAATTGCACGCATATTTCAAATCGCTAACGTCTCGATAGCGGTAGGAAGGCAGCCGTGGTCCGATGGGGTCGGATCGGTAGGAGCCCGTCCTGGCTCGGGCCCAGGGCGGGCTTTTTCACGTGCGATATCCCCATGGAACGCGCCTTGGCGCTCTTTTGGCGGATCGCGTTGGCCGGAGCCCCAAAGCTCTGGACGAGCCCCTTGTGAGCCGAAGCAATCTGCTGCCCCATACAGAAAAAGCGACTTCCTTGCCGGTGCACGGAACCTTTTTCTGAAAGCCGCGTTTTATGTCTGCAACGCACGCCCCAAACACGTTGCGCGCATGGCTGGCAACCGCCCTAAGTGCCAGCCGACTTCAAAGCCCGGTGCTCCCCTAGCGCCGGGCTTTCATCTGTCAGCCGCGGAACCAAGCCGGAGGCTCCAATGAACGATCGCGAAAAAGCTACAAGAGAACGCGCCTATTCAATCTGGGAACGCGAAGGCAGGCCGGAAGGCCGGCATACAGACCATTGGCTGCAGGCTGAACACGAGATCAGCCACTCAGCCGACCAGTTGGAGGGTGACGATCTCCCACGACTTGATGCCATTCGTGAGGCCGTCAGGCAGCACACCGACAGCTTTATTGTCGCGGCGGATCTGGAGGACGCCGATCAGCGCGAGGCGGCTCCGGGTACACGCGAGCAGCCGTAGAGCGATTTACTGGGATCATGGAGGTCGCATCGTGCAAGAAGCATCAAGCTAGCGATCAGGGTCCAAGGGTCGAGGCAAGACGGTCTATCCATATTTTGGGTACCCAATGGTTCTTTTATTTTTCACGCACCTCTGGTATGACTCATCTAGGATCGCGCGGGACACCCCCCCGGCCAATCGGGACACCACTCCCAATGCCCCTGCGCGATCCGCTTCCCGATTGATCGTCTATATTAAGCGGGCCCACGGTCGCCGACCTATCGTTGGATCAGCTCTGGCTAACAGCGTCCAATATCGACTTGCCGCTGCCGAGTTGCACTTCCTGATCTCGCGCCTTCACAAGATTTGAGAGACTTGCCTGTATCGACGCAAGCTTCTCCATCGCCTGATCTTGAACGCCCACCTCGGGCACGACCGTCCGTCTTAGATCGAGCAACCGCTTCAATGCTTCATCGATATCGGTAACGTACTGGTTCATGATGTCCTCCGCTCGCTGGAGACTTCCCATTCTTGTTGAGGGAATTTGCCGCGCCGGGTTTGTGGCGGTCAAGAGCATCGCGCGCCGTTCGCCGAGCGGCCAGATGAAGGCCGGTTCCTTTTCCTTGTCGTCGACGCCCTGGGAGAACGCCGCGAACCCGACGAACGCCTGAAGATGTACCCGGTCGTTGATTCTTTCGGTTCCATGTCCCCGGCCGGCGTGATAATCAGCCGCCATGAACACGACCTCCACTTCTTCCCCCATCCATGTCATCGGCGGCGGGCTCGCCGGCTCGGAAGCCGCATGGCAGATCGCCAGCGCAGGCGTCCCCGTCGTCCTGCATGAAATGCGCGGTGTGCGCGGCACCGACGCCCACAAGTCGGACGGCCTTGCAGAGCTTGTCTGCTCGAACTCGTTCCGCTCCGATGACGCGACCAGCAATGCCGTTGGCGTGATCCATGCCGAAATGCGGATGGCCGGATCGCTGATCATGGCCTGTGCCGACCGCCATCAGGTTCCGGCAGGCGGAGCGCTCGCCGTCGATCGCGACGGGTTTTCCGACGCGGTGACCAAGGCAATCCACGACAATCCGCTGATCACCGTCGTTCGGGAGGAAATCACCGGTCTGCCGCCGAAGGAGTGGGGCCTGGCGATCGTCGCGACGGGACCACTGACTGCCCCTTCCCTTGCGCAAGCCATACAGGCCGAGACCGGCGCTGACGCACTTGCCTTCTTCGATGCCATCGCGCCGATCGTGTACCGCGAGAGCATCGACATGGATATCTGCTGGTATCAGTCGCGCTACGACAAGGTCGGCCCGGGCGGCACCGGTAAGGATTACATCAATTGCCCCATGAACGAAGAGCAGTACAATGCCTTCGTGGATGCGCTGATCGCCGGCGACACCGTGGGCTTCAAGGAATGGGAAGGCACGCCATATTTCGATGGCTGCCTGCCGATCGAAGTGATGGCAGAGCGCGGCCGCGAGACGCTGCGCCACGGCCCGATGAAGCCGATGGGCCTCACCAATGCGCATAATCCGACAGTCAAGGCCTATGCGGTCGTCCAGCTGCGACAGGACAATGCGCTCGGCACGCTCTACAACATGGTTGGCTTCCAGACGAAGCTGAAATACGGCGCGCAGGCCGAGATCTTCCGGATGATTCCCGGCCTAGAGAACGCCGAGTTCGCGCGCCTCGGTGGCCTGCACCGCAATACTTACATCAATTCGCCGACGCTGCTCGATTCGTCGCTGACCCTGAAGTCGCGGCCCGGCCTGCGCTTTGCCGGCCAGATCACTGGCTGCGAAGGCTATGTCGAAAGCGCGAGCGTCGGGCTGCTGGCCGGTCGTTTCGCAGCGGCAGAGCGCAAGGGCGAAGCGGTCTCGCTGCCACCGGCAACAACTGCCCTTGGCTCGCTCCTCGGCCACATCACCGGCGGCCATATCGTCACCGACGAAGAGCCCGGAAAGCGTTCGTTCCAGCCGATGAACATCAATTTCGGTCTTTTCCCGGAACTGCAGCCGGGTTCGATCGTCAAGCCGGAAGGCGTGAAGCGCTTCCGTGGCAAGGACAAGACGATCATGAAGCGTCAGTTGATCGCCAAGCGGGCGCTCGCCGATTGCGCAACCTGGCTCGGTCAGGCCGCGCCCTTGGCGGAAACGACCTGACAGGAGGGTTGGCGGGCACTTGTTGTCCGCCACTATCTCGCGAAGGCTAACCGTGCGGCTGCGGCACGATGCGGATATAGGGCTTCGGTGACGTCCAGCCCTGCGGATACTGCTTTTTCGCGTCATCGTCCGAGACTGACCCGGCAATGAAGACGTCGTCGCCTTCCTTCCAGTTCACGGGCGTTGCAACCTTGTGCTTTGCGGTCAGCTGCAGGGAATCGATGACACGCAGCACTTCATCGAAATTCCGGCCTGTCGTCATCGGGTAGACCAGGATCAGCTTGATCTTCTTGTCGGGCCCGATCACGAAAACATTGCGGACAGTCTGATTGTCGGCCGCGGTACGCGTTGTCGGATCACCCGACACCAGCGCCGGCAGCATGTTGTAGCGCTTCGATACAGCGAAATCGACATCAGCGATCATCGGGTAGTTCGGCCTGACGCCTTGTGTCTCCTCGATGTCCTTCAGCCAGCCCGCGTGCCGTTCCAACGGATCAACGGAAAGGCCGATGATCTTCACGCCGCGCCTGTCAAATTCCGGCTTGATCTTCGCCATATAGCCGAGCTCGGTCGTGCAGACGGGGGTAAAATCCTTCGGATGGGAAAACAGCACAGCCCAGGAATTGCCGATCCAGTTGTGGAAACTGATCGTTCCTTGCGTTGTCTGAGCTTCGAAATCCGGGGCGATATCATTGATTGCAAGCACCATCATGCGCCTCCATCGCGTTGTGAAACGGTTTCAAACATTCACCGGATGAGGCAAAATCTTGCGCCCATTTCCAATGTGAGGCAATGCTAAAAAACAACGCAGTGCAGCGCTTGACCACGCGATGGGCCGGCGACGGCCGGCGCGGGCTAGTGACGATTGGCAGCCGTTGGATTGGTTGCCGGCAGCTCCTTGTCGGGATCGGCGACATAGTTGCCAAGCAGCCAGAGCGACACTTCGGACGCCTCTCTTGGAGAGACAAACTCGAAGGTGGCGTTGTGATGGGGCGCATCCAGAAACTGGATGCTCAAGCCCCTGCCCGTTTCCGAGCTCAGCACCCGCACTCTTCCGGGCTCGATGACATGGCAGGAATAATGCCGCTGCATGTTGCGCATGAAGCCCGCCTTGTTGTCGTGAAGACGGACAAATACGGCCTGCCCATCGGCAGTCGCCTGCAACTGTCGGATCGCCTCGTTCGGAAAGGCGCGATTGAACTCGATGATCGCGAGCCCGGTATCGTGCAGGCCATCTTCCTGGTTCCGCGACGCCATGCGCGTGGAGACGACAGCAATGGCGATGACGATGGCGAATATGACGCACCAGACGATTATGCTCACGCCGTTCTCCGTTCAAAACATGGCAGCAGCACTATCCATAATGCACGAGCCTTGCGCGAGTTTGAACCCATCAGACTTTCTTGCGCACAAGAGCGAGTGTCATGCTGATCTGGCGGCGCCATTGGGACTGCTGAAGCGACCGCTCGAACAACCCTGCGCCGGCCTTCTGGGCACTGGCGAGAACGTTGCTGGCCAGCGCCGCGGGCAGAAATGCCGGGAAGACGGCAGGCGCTATCGCGACATCACGCGCCTTGGCGAGATGGTCCCTGCCGAGACCGGCAAAGGCTTGGATCGCAGCCGAAATGCGCTGCTTGTCTTCCCCCGCAAGGAACGCATCACGATCAAGGCCGGTTGCGGCAAGGATTTCCAGAGGGATGTAAAGCTGGCCCCGGTGGCGATGCAACGGCATCAACAGCAGAAGCCCGGCGATCGCCTGGGCAACGCCAGCATGTCCGGCGGCTTCGGCGGACTTCGCAGCCTCTTGCGGCGACAGCACCAGGCTTGCCAGCTGAATTAGCGCGGATGCCGTTTCACCGGCATAGCCCTCGAGCGAGGTCCGCGTTTCCATCGGGTCGTCGTAAAGATCGAAGATGCGTGCATCGATCATGTCCGTGAGTGTCGGGCGCGGCAGCCGATGTGTGTCGATCGCCGTCAACAGTGCCGATGCCACCGGATTGGCCTCGGTCGAACCGTGGGCGCTGCCCGCCAGCAGATCGCGCCAGTATTGCATGCGGACTTCGCCGGGAAGCGGCTCGTGCACGAGGTCGCGGATGCGGGCGAGTTCCGCGTTGAAGGCGTAGAGCGCGGCCAGCGCGCCGCGCTTGTCTTCTGGTGACAGCAGGCAGGCCAGATAACGGTCGCGATCGTTGTCGCGCAGCATCGCCAGGCAGATATCCTGGTTCGTCATTGATTGGTCGGCCATGTTCAGACTACGATCAACGCGGCAGCCACTGCACGCGATTCCATGAGCATGATGTTGAAGGTGCGCACAGCAGCCCCCGTATTCATCGAGTCGGAGGAGATGCCTGCGGCCTTGAGCGCAACCTTCAGATCGGCCGGGATCGGGCGCATGTCTGTTCCTGTGCCGAGCAGCAGAAATTCGATCTCGGCTGCCTCGGCAAGCACGCGCTCGAAACTCTCGACGGAAAGCGGTTTCGTCACATCCATGTCCCAGCCGTAGATTCCCGAAGGCAGGCAGAGGATCGACCCGCGGTGCGACATGTCCGCAAAGCGGAAGCCCCCATTGCCATATGTATCAATCGGCGCGCGCCCGGGGAAATGCGCCTCGCGTATTTCTATGCCTCTTGCCATGGTCTCATATTGCCGGATTGCCGGTCTTGGTGCCCGGCTCCGCTGCATTCCTGTCTTGGTCGTTGTCGAACGCGTCCGGACGAAGCTTGAAAACAATCAGGACCGGCGCTGCGATGTAAATGGAGGAAAAAGTGCCCATGGCAACGCCGATGAGCATGACGAAGGCAAAGGAGCGGATCACTTCTCCGCCGAAAAGTGAAAGCGCCAGTAGCGCAAGCATCGTCGTCGCGGCCGTCAAGACAGTGCGCGACAGCGTCTGATTGATCGTTGCATCGATCAGGATCGGCAACGGCATCTTGCGGTAACGCTGAAGATTCTCGCGCAGGCGATCATAGACGACGACGGTGTCGTTCAACGAATAGCCGATGATGGTCAGCAATGCGGCAACGCTGGTAAGATTGAAATCCATGCCGGTCAACACGAACAGGCCGAGCACAAGGATGATGTCGTGCAATGTCGCGATAATCGCCCCGACAGCAAACTGCCATTCGAACCGCATCCATATGTAAATCAGAATGACCGCAAGTGATGCCAGAACGCCAAGCGTGGCCGCCTTCGTCAGCTCTCCCGAAATTGCCGGACCGACCACCTCGACCCGACGGAAATCGTAATCGTCGCCGAGTTCATCGCGCACAAGCGTGATCGCCGATTGCTCGGCATTCTCGCCGCCGCCCTGGGACTCAAGCTGGATCAACGCGCTCGCGGGATCGCCGAGCCGACGGACAGAAATGTCACCGAGGTTCAGATCCCCAAGGCGGTCGCGGATGTCGTCAGGATCGGCTGCGCCCTGCTTTGCCTTGACCTCGACGATCGACCCTCCGGCGAAATCGATGCCGAGATGCATGCCGACAGTCGCAAACCCGATCATCGCCGCGATCGACAATGCTGCCGAGGCGGTAAACGTGTAGCGGCGAATCCCCATGAAACGGATATTGGCGCGGTCGAAGATACCCGTTCGCACATCCTTGGGCAGATGCTTCGGGTGACGTCTGTGCAGCCAGGTGACGACGATCCACCGTGTCAGGGTTACGGCCGTGAATACGGTTGTCAAAATTCCAGCCGCGAGCGTAATGGCAAAGCCGCGGACCGCGTGATTGCCAAGGAAATACAGGATGACGGCCGCGATGAAGATCGTGACGTTGGCATCGAGGATAGTCATGATCGCCTTGGAATATCCGTGCTCGATGGCTTGGAAGAACGGGCGACCGGATTTGGCTTCTTCGCGAATGCGCTCGTAGATGAGGACGTTCGCATCCACGGCCATGCCCATGATCAGCACGATCCCGGTAATGCCCGGCAGGGTCAGTGTTGCGCCGATAAGGCTGAGTACCGCGAGGATGACGATCAGATTGAGCAGAAGCGAGAGCGCGGCGATGAGACCCAACCCGCGATAGAAGCCGAACATCAGACCGATGACGAGGATTGCGGCGGCGACGCCAGCAACGAGGCCGGCGCGTGCCGATTCCGAACCGAGCGCGGGGCTGACAGTGCGTTCCTCGACTGTTGTCAGCGTTGCAGGCAGGGCACCCGCGCGCAGCATCAGCGCGAGGTCACGTCCACCCTCTTCCGTAAAGCTGACGGGAATCGCCCCTGCACCATCGAGGATTGGAGCGTTGATCAGGGGAGCGGCCATCACCTGGTCATCGAAAATGATCGCAAGGTGCCGGCCGATGTTCTGTCGGGTTTTCTGCGCGAGCCGCTCGGTTCCTTCGGCATCCAGCTTGTAGGTGATCGAAACGGCCTGCGTCTGAGCGTCTACCTTCGACTGAACGTCGACGATGTTCTTGCTGGTGATAAAGTCCGCTCTGTCGACGAGGTAGGGAACTGGAGGATCATCCAGTGAGTAGAGTATTTCCGATGTCGCTGGCCAGCGTCCAGCCAGCGCTTCCTGTCCTGTCATGCTCTCGTCGATCATCCGGACTGAGAGCTTGGCTGGCTCGTTGAGAATATTCTTCAGCCGTTCCGGATCGACCGCGCCGAGCGCTTCCACGTCGATACGATCGGAGCCCTCCGGCTGAACGGTGAAATTCTCGCTGCCCATATCGGCAACACGTCGGCGAACGACGTCCAGCGACTGCGCTTGAGCCGCGGCCATCCCGCTGATGATCGCTGCGTCGGAGATCTGCAGCGTCAACTGGCCGCCTTCGGCCTGCTGCAAGTCGAGATTTTGCGTGGAGCCTCCGAAAAGGCCAGCCTTGGTGCTCACCACCAGGCTCTTCAGCGTGTCAACGGCGGCCTGAATTTGCGCCGGATCGGTGATCTTCACCGTCACCGTCTGATCGTTGCCCGTCAGGCCGGTGTAGCGGATATTGCCCTGGCGCAGCTTCGCGCGGACATCCGCGACTGTGCTCTCGAGGCGTTCGCGAACGATGTCGGCCTTCTCGATTGCGAAGAGAACATGCGTTCCGCCCTGCAGATCGCCGCCGAGTGCGACGCGATCGTGAGGTACCCAGGACGGCAGACGCTCAAGCTGCCTGTCCGACAAAAGATTGGGGGCCGCGATCAACACGGCCACCAGCACCACGAACCAGATCAGAATGGTCTTCCAGCGGGAAAAATGAAGCATTTTCTCTCGACGATTTCCGACCCGGCCAACCCGGTTCGCGGGGGTTGCCTTCGTTACGCTGCGTCGGCCTTTACGGGTTCGCCCTTGACGCGAACTTCCGAGATGCCGCTGCGAACGATGCGAACGCGGACGCCGTCAGCGATTTCAACTTCGACTTCCTTGTCGTCAACAACCTTGGTGACCTTGCCGACGAGACCGCCGCCGGTGACGACCTGATCGCCGCGACGGATTGCCTTCAGTGTCTCTTCGCGCTTCTTTGCCTGTGCCCGCTGCGGACGGATCAGCAGGAAATACCAGACAACCATCAGCGGCACGAACAGGATGATCATTTCAAAACCCGAACCGAACGGCGATGCCGCGGTGTCGGTTGCAGCCTGGGCGAATGCCGGGGTGACGAACATGCTAAACTCCTCAAAACTTTTCCGGAGGCGGAACTTCGCCATTTTGCCGGGTGGCCGGACTATAATTACGGCCTTTGCGAATGCAACAGAAACAGCCGAAAACCGTACCGATTCCGTTGCCTAATAACCTTTCCGCTCGCAAAAGGCCATGCTACCCCGCTGCGAAAAGCGAACGGCTCACAGCCGCAAGGCCCCAAGGAGGACAAGCTATGGCCGAAGACCTCAACACTGTCATTCTCACCGAACTCCGCCGTCTTGCCGATGCGGTCGAACGGCTGGCGGGTCCGGCTCCCGCCGTCAACGACTGGGATGCGGCGGACTGCTTCGTCTGGTCGCCTGTCCGCTCGCATCTGCAGCCGGTCTCGCGCCCCAATCGCGTCGCCCTCAAGCTTATCCGGGGCGTCGATCGCGTCCGTGACATCCTCCACGAGAATACCGTGCGCTTCGCCGACGGCTTTCCGGCCAACAACGTTCTTCTCTGGGGCGCGCGCGGCATGGGCAAATCCTCGCTGGTAAAGGCCGTGCATGAGGACGTCCGGCGGGAGAGCGGTGTATCGCTGAAACTCGTGGAGGTTCACCGCGAGGATATCGCCAGCCTGCCGACGCTCCTCGACCTGCTCAAGAACACGCCGCATCGCGTCATCGTTTTCTGCGACGATCTTTCCTTCGATCATGACGACACCGCCTACAAGTCGCTGAAGGCAGCGCTTGACGGTGGCATCGAGGGCCGGCCGGAAAACGTGCTCTTTTACGCGACGTCGAACCGCCGCCACCTTCTGCCTCGCAACATGATGGAGAACGAGCAGTCGACGGCCATCAATCCGTCCGAAGCCGTCGAAGAGAAGGTCTCGCTCTCCGACCGTTTCGGTCTCTGGCTTGGCTTCCACAAGTGCAGCCAGGAAGACTACCTGACGATGATCGACGGCTATGCCGACCACTTCAAGCTCACGCTCGATCGGGAAAAGATGCACGCCGAGGCGCTCGAATGGGCGACGACGCGTGGTGCGCGCTCGGGCCGTGTCGCATGGCAGTACGTGCAGGACCTTGCCGGCCGGATGCGCATAGCGCTCGATCGCGCGGGATAGCGACATACCGCCAAACGACAAAAGCCCGGCTTTCCGCCGGGCTTTTGCTTGGTCCTCGATACGAACTACCTATTCGAGGAAAGTGATCGGGTTCACCGGCGTTGCGTCCTTACGGACTTCGAAGTGAACCTGCGGCTGCTTGACATTTCCGCTCATTCCCGAGACCGCGACCGTCTGGCCGCGCTGGATCTTCTGGCCGCGGGTCACGCTCAGGGTGTCGGCGTTGCCGTAAACCGTGACGGTACCGTCGTCATGGCGAACCAGAACGGTGTTGCCGAGTTCCTTCAGGCCATTGCCTGCGTAAATCACGACACCATTTTCTGCGGCCTTGATCGGCGTTCCCTGTGGCACCGAGATATCGATACCGTCGTTGCGGCTGCCGTTGACGTTCGCGCCGTAGGCGGCGATGACGGCACCACGAACCGGCCAGCGATACTTGCCGATGCCTGTTGCCTCGGGCGCTGCGGATGCCACTTCCTTCTTCGCGGCGTCATCGACGGTCTCCGTCGCAACGGGAGCCTTGTAGGTTGCAGGCTGGGCTGCGGCGGTAGTCGTTGCCGACACCGGCTGCGCAACCGGCTTCGGATCAGCCTTGGCCGGGATCGATGCGGTCTTCATCGCGTCGGGAGAACCCGCTCCATTCGGAATGCTGAGTTCCTGGCCAATGCGGATCGAACCGGCGCCGAGATTGTTGGCTGCCTTGAGTTCATCGATGCTGTTGCCCGTTGCCTTGGCGATCTTGGCAAGCGAGTCGCCAGGCTTGACGACGTAGGTGCCACCGGCACCCTTCGGGCCCTTGCCGGCAGGCATCTTGCCGGTCGGATCGGCGCTTGCCACGGCCTTGTCGCGAGCGGAGTTCGCGCCGGGCATAACCGCGACATTCTGTTCCTGCGACTTGCCGGGCTGCGGTGCTTGACCGCCCTTCGACAGGTCCGCGGTTTGAGCAGACGCCTTGGCGGCACCGCCATTGTAGGTCGGGATCAGGATGACCTGGCCAGGCTTGGCGGCAGATGCCGTCTTCAGGCCGTTGGCACGCAGGATTTCCTTTTCCGGCACACCGTAGCGCCTTGCCAGCGTCGCGACGCTTTCGCCGGGGCGAAGAGTGACGGACGGCGCATTGGTCGCCGACCAACCGGAAACCTTCGGCGTGGTGCCGGTGACGATAGAATCCGTGTCAGCCTTCGGCGGAACGATTACCGGCGCCGACTTCTTCGGAGCGACCGCCGCGGGGAAAGGCTGAGCGAGAGCAACCTGCTTTTCGTGAACAGGAGCGACTGCACCCGGCGCCGCCAATTCGGAACGCTGCACGGAGACCGGAGCGGACGCCATGCGAGCGCTGGAACCGTAAGCGGGCTGCGCGGCCGGGTATGGCTGGTTCATCGCCTGGTTTTGCGTGGAATAGTCGGGCTGCATCGCGCCACCCTGAAGGTCGGCACGCGGAACCGGATCACCCTGGAGGCCGCTCATATTTCTGCGCGGTATGGAATTGGTCGTCATCTGGTCCTGACCGGACGAAGAGAACAGACCGCCGAAACGTGTCACATCGGAACTACATCCCGTTGCGGCACTCGCCAGAAAAGCCGCCATCAGAACATTACCGGCAGACTTCCCGAACTTAGGCGAAAGACTGAAACGCATGACTCGACCCACACTGAATAACGCAACCATTTGTGGGTATGATTAAAGCGCGTTAGTATTACCACCCGGTTAAAGCGCCGGAATCAGTGCGAATTTTTTGAGAAATTGCTAACCATAGGACGCGCCGCCAGCTCAGAGCTGGGATGCGATGCGCGGCACGATCGGCAGATAGGGAGAGTTGAAAAGCTCTTCGCGCTCGAAACGGCTGCCGGTCTTCGTCAACCGCACAAGGCGACATTCGGTCTCGGAAATCATCAGCGGCGCGATCATGGAACCGCCCGAGACCAGTTGGTCGGCATAGAAGCGCGGCATCGAATTGAAGGCTGCCGTAACGAGAATGCGATCGAAAGTCCCCTCGCCCGGCATGCCTGCGCTTCCGTCGGCCTGGCGGACGATGACATTGCGGATTCCAAGTGATTCAATCCGCTTCTGCGCATTGGTCGTCAATGTCTTGTAGCGGTCTATCGTCAGCACCCGCTCAGCCAATCGCGCGATAACGGCTGTCATGAAGCCGCTGCCGGTTCCCACTTCCAGAACACGCTGGCCAGGCTTGACCCGCAGCGAATGCAGGGTTCGGACAGCGAGATCGATACCTTCGACGAAGGAGCCGCATTCAATCGGGATGGTGCGGCTGGAATAGGCCTGCTCCGCAAACTGCGGCGGCACGAACAACGAACGCGGCGTTTGCTCGACAGCGGTCAGCAGGTCGATATCGGACACGCCTTCTGCCCGCAGCCTCAAAACGAGCGCCGCAAAGCCTTCCTTCTCCACCAGACGTGCCGTCAAAGCGATTTACTCCGTACCCGAAAGCGCCCGCGCCACGCGGTCCTGTACGGAATAATCAGTCAGATCCAGTTTCAAAGGCGTTACCGAAATCTTGCGATGCTTGAGAGCGTGAATATCCGTTCCCTCTTCAAAGGCGCCGGCACGCTCACCGAACTTCAGCCAGTAGTAGGGAAAACCGCGGCCATCGGCGCGGGCGTCCACCTGCAGGTTGAAGGCGAGCTTGCCCTGTGCGGTCACCTCGACACCCTCGACCTGTTCAGGCTGGCAATTCGGAAAATTAAGATTGAGGAACGTTCCCTCTGGAAGCTCGAGCGATATCAGCCGATCGAGCAAGGCGGGCGCATGCGCTTCACAGACGTCCCACGGAACCGTGCGTACCCCGTCGGCGTGCATATAGGCCTGGCTGAGCGCGAAGGAACGGACGCCCTGCATCGTGCCCTCGATCGCACCCGCGATGGTGCCCGAATAAGTCACGTCGTCGGCAACGTTCGAGCCGGAGTTGACGCCGGAGAGCACGAGGTCCGGCTTGATATCCATGACCTGCTTGATGCCCATGATGACACAATCGGTCGGCGTGCCGCGCAGCGCGAAATGCTTGTCCGAGATCTTGCGCAGGCGCAAAGGCTCAGAGAGGCTCAGCGAATGCGCAAGCCCGCTCTGATCCGTCTCGGGCGCAACGATCCAGACGTCGTCGGAGAGTGTTCGCGCAATCCGCTCCAGCGCCGCAAGGCCTTCTGCGTGAATGCCGTCGTCGTTGGTGAGCAGAATGCGCATGAACTCAGGCCGCCCGTTCGATCTTCGTCAGGCCACCCATGTAGGGTACCAGCACGTCAGGAACAGTCACCGAACCGTCCTCGTTCAGGTAGTTTTCGAGCACGGCGATCAGGCAGCGCCCAACGGCAGTGCCGGAACCGTTCAGCGTGTGAACGAACTTCGTCGCCTTGTCTTCCTTGCCGCGGTAACGGGCATTCATGCGGCGTGCCTGGAAATCTCCACAGACCGAGCAGGAGGAGATTTCGCGATAGGTGTTCTGTCCCGGGAGCCAAACCTCGAGATCGTAGGTCTTGCGCGATCCGAAGCCCATGTCGCCGGTGCAGAGTGTCAGCGTCCGGAAATGCAGGCCGAGCCGCTTCAGCACCTCTTCGGCGCAGGCCGTCATACGCTCATGTTCGGCAATCGAGCTTTCCGCGTCGGTGATCGAAACGAGCTCGCACTTCCAGAACTGATGCTGACGCAGCATGCCGCGCGTATCGCGCCCTGCCGAACCCGCTTCAGAGCGAAACGACGGTGTCAATGCCGTGAAGCGAAGCGGCAGTTTCTCCTGGTCGAGAATTTCCTCGCGCACCAGATTGGTCAGCGTCACCTCTGCCGTCGGGATCATGTAGCGATCGTCGGTCGTCTTGAAGAGGTCTTCTTCAAACTTCGGAAGATTGCCGGTACCGAACAGGGCTTCGGCACGCACCAGCAACGGCGAACTGACTTCCGTATAGCCGTGCTCGCGGGTGTGCAGGTCGATCATAAACAAACCAAGCGCGCGCTCCAGACGTGCGAGCGGTCCTGTCAGCACCGTGAATCGCGAGCCGGACAGCTTTGTGGCCCGCTCGAAATCCATGTAGCCGAGCGCTTCACCGATTTCGAAGTGCTCCTTCGGCGTATGGTTCCAACGCGGCTTCTCGCCGGTGACGCGGGCAACCACGTTGTCGTGCTCGTCCTTACCGACCGGCACATCGTCATACGGGACGTTCGGAATACGCGACAGGGCGTCGTTCAACTCGTCGGAGAAACGGCGGTCATCCTCTTCGGCCGCCGGAAGCAGGACCTTGAGGTCCGCGACTTCAGCCTTCAGCTTTTCCGCGAGCTCGTTGTTCTTCTGCGCCATGGCCGCACCGATCTCCTTGGAGGCGGCATTGCGGCGGGACTGCATGTCCTGCACCTTCTGGACCGCGGAGCGGCGCTTCTCGTCAAGTGCGATCAGGCTCTGCGCAAGTGGCTCTGCCCCACGCTTGGCCAGTGCTGCGTCGAGCGCTTCGGGATTCTCACGGATCCATTTGATATCGAGCATCGTCGTTCCAGGTCGTTGCAAAAGGGATTACCCGGCCAAAGCCTGACCGGGCTTCGACCGGATGTTCGGAAGCGCTCATTGAGAGTGTTCGGTGATCGCTCAGACGTTGTCCGTCTTGGCAACGTCCGCAGATCCGTCAGACTCTTCGACCGCCTCGCGGGCACGCTGGCGTTCCACGAGTCGCGCCGCGTAGATGGAAATCTCGTAGAGAATGATGGTCGGCAGTGCAAGGCCGATCTGGGACATCGGATCCGGAGGCGTCAGCACCGCGGCCACGACAAAGGCAAGCACAATCGCGAACTTGCGCTTCTCGCGAAGCCATTCCGAGGTCAGCAGCCCGACGCGAGCCAGCAGCGTCGTGATGACCGGCAGCTGGAACACTAGGCCGAACGAGAAGACCAGCGTCATGATGAGGCTGAGATACTCGGAGACCTTCGGCAGCAGCGAAATTGCAACATCACCTTCCCCAGGCGCCTGCTGCATGGTCAGGAAGAACCACATGACCATCGGCGTGAAGAAGAAGTAGACGAGCGACGCGCCCATCAGGAACAGCAGCGGCGACGCGATCAGAAACGGCAGAAACGCCGCGCGCTCGTTCTTGTAGAGGCCAGGCGCCACGAACTTGTAGATCTGCGCCGCGATGATCGGGAAAGCGATCACCAGACCGCCGAACATGGCCACCTTCACCTGGGTGAAGAAGAACTCCTGCGGCGCAGTATAGATCAGCTGGGCTTTGGACACATCCAGATGCGCCCACTGGACCGCCCACTTGTAAGGAAAGACCAGAGCATTGAAGAGATGCTTGGCAAAGACGAAGCAGATGATGAACGCAACGAAGAAAGCGCCGATCGACCAGATCAGCCGCGTGCGCAGCTCCATCAGGTGCTCAATCAACGGCTGCGGCTTGTCTTCGATATCACCGCTCATGCATCACCCTTCTTCTTCCTTGTTGCCGTCTTCTTCGGAGCGGCTGTGGTATCAGCGGCGACCACCGCAGGCTTCTTCGCGGTAGCAGTCTTTGCAGCGGCAGGTTTGGCCGCAGCAGCCTTCGCCGGCGCCCGCTTGGGCTTTTCGGCAGGCGCGGCTGCGACGGGTGCGACCGCGATGGCAGCAACGGCGTCCGCCTTGTCCGCGACCTTGGCGCGCGGCTTGCGGACAGCCTTCGGCTTTGCTGCTTCAGCAACGCTGGGCATCTCGGCCGAGGCAGCGGGCTGCGGCGTCGGTGCTGGCATGACTGGCGGCGTTTCCGGCAGGCTCATCGCCGGCTCCGGAGTGGCCATTACGCTCGGAGGCACTTCGGTCTTGTTGTCGACCGTCGTCGCCTTCTGCAGGTCGGCCTTGATCTCGTTGCCCATCTGCCGAAGCGGGTTCATGGCTTCGCGCAGGCTGTTGACGGGGTTCAGCTTCTGAGCGTCGCTCAGCGTCTTTCGCACGTCATCGAGATCGGCTTCGCGCAGCGCTTCGTCGAACTGGGCGCGAAACTCACCGGCGACTTTTCGGGCTCGCTGCGTCATTTTGCCGAACGCACGAAGCATCGGCGGCAGATCCTTGGGACCAACCACCACAATCAGTACGACCGCGATGACAAGCAGCTCGGTCCAGCCAATATCGAACATTCAAGGCTCCTGGGCGGGAAACGCGGGGGCGGCGTTTGCCCGGACGTGATTACTTCGTTTCGTCGGCCTTGTGATCGACTGTCTTGCCAGTCGTTTCCGGCGCGTCGTCGTCGTTCATGCCCTTCTTGAAGCTCTTGATGCCCTTGGCAACATCGCCCATCAGTTCGGGAATCTTGCCACGACCGAACAACAACAGCACGATGACCAGAACGATCAGCCAGTGCCACATGCTAAAAGAACCCATTACTCTAACTCCCTGTTGCGATGTCTGTTGATGTAAGAATTTCCAACACCAAAACCAACATCAAAATTCCCCTAGGATGACGCTTAATGTCACGGGATCGCCCTTGGTGACAAGCCATCTGTCATTCGAAAAGTTTTGATAAGCATTGTTTTCGCCATGCGTGGCAAAACAAAGACGGACCGAACTATTCCTCAGATGAGCCCCCGGGTGCCAGAAGGCCAAGCTCCTCAAGATCCAGCTGCGTAATCGGATCTTCATCTTCAGTCAGCTCATCACTCATGGAAGGAGACGGTATATTAAAGTTCGCGGGGATGCGGCCTGAAAGCAGCCCGGCCCCCTTCAACTCTTCGAGACCGGGAAGATCGCGCAATTCCTCAAGACCGAAATGATCGAGAAACTCCCGCGTCGTGCCGAGCGTGACCGGCCTGCCCGGCGTGCGTCGCCGACCACGGAAGCGAACCCAGCCCGCCTCCATCAGAACGTCAAGCGTGCCTCGCGACGTCTGAACGCCTCTGATATCTTCGATTTCGGCGCGCGTCACCGGCTGGTGATATCCAATGATCGCAAGCACTTCCAGCGCTGCACGCGAAAGCTTCTTAACCTCATTGTCGTCGCGACGAATGACGAAGGACAGGTCAGCCGCCGTTCGAAAGGCCCAGGCATCGTCCACCTGCACAAGGTTGACGCCGCGGTGCGCGTATTGCTCCTTCAGCTTCAGCATGATGTTGCGAACATTCAGGGCGCGCGGCAGGCGGTCGGCTATGAAACCCTCCGAGACCGGCTGCGCCGAAGCAAAAACCAATGCTTCGGCTATGCGCTCAGCTTCCGCGTAGGCGCGGTCATCGCTTTCCGAGCCATGGCTGTCTTCACTCTCGATTTCCTGATCTTCCAGATCGGTCAAGCCGGTCGCTCCTGTTCAACGACCTGCAGTGTCGCATGTTTTGGTCCACGTCGCATGTAGATCGGCTCGAAAGCGCCCTCCTGGCGGATTTCGAGCTTGCCTTCGCGCACGAGTTCGAGCGAAGCCGCAAAGGCGCTGGCGATCGCTGTCACCCTGTCTTCCGGCGACACCATGTATCGCAGCAGGTGCTGTTCCAGTGCGGTCCAGTCGACGACTTCGCCAATCAGGCGGGTGAGCAACTCACGGGCGTCAGTTAGCGACCAGACGTTGCGGCGTGCGATCGTAACCTGCGTGACGGCCTGTCGCTGACGCAGCGACGCATAGGCCGTCAGAAGGTCATAGAGGCTCGCCTCGTAGGCGGACTGCTGGCGATCCGGAATATGCTCCGGCGCCCCGCGCGCGAAGACGTCACGGCCAAGGCGATTGCGGTTGATGAGACCGCTTGCGGCCTCTCGCATCGCTTCCAAACGCTTGAGGCGAAAGGCGAGCGCTGCTGCCATCTCCTCGCCGGAGGGCCCCTCGTCCTTCACCTGCTGCGGGATCAGCAAGCGGGACTTCAGGTAGGCCAGCCACGCCGCCATGACCAGGTAATCCGCAGCCAGTTCGATGCGGATGCGCCGCGCACTCTCGATGAACTGCAGGTACTGTTCGGCGAGCGCCAGAACCGAGATGCGGGACAGATCGACTTTCTGGTTGCGGGCCAGATAAAGCAGGAGGTCGAGCGGGCCTTCGAAGCCGGCGACGTCGATCAGCAGCGCGGGATCGTTGGACGCACGCTCGGCGCCGTTGTCCTGCCATAGCTTGTCCATCGGCGTTGCCGCTGCGCTCGGCCGTTCAGGCCCCTTTGTCGCGTTCACCCCGCCCTGCTCCTTTCGCGATCAGACTGTCGCAAATATGGCATCGAATTCGGCTCGGATAGCAGCTTCCTCGGCAGCGTCCGCTGTCGGGAACCCGTTCTCCACGGCCTGGGTACGTGCCAGTGGCTTGCCTTGCAGCGGCGGCACGTTTGCGACCACCTGCTGCATCTCGTCCATGTGACCGTTGCAATGCAGCACGATATCGCATCCGCCTGCAATGATATTCGCCGCTCGCTCGCCGATCGTGCCGGCAAGCGCGTTCATCGACGTATCATCGGAAAGCAACAGCCCGTTGAAACCGATGCGCTCGCGAATGACGCCGTCGATGACTTTCTTAGAGGTCGTCGCCGGATTGTCGGCGTCGATCGCGGCGAAGACGACGTGGCAGGTCATCGCCATCAGCTCGTCCTTCATCGCGATGAAGGGCGGAAAGTCGTGTGCTTCGAGCTCGTCACGCGAAACGTCAACGACCGGCAATTCGTGGTGGGAATCTGCAAAACCGCGACCATGGCCCGGCATATGCTTCATCACCGGCAACAACCCGCCGGCCTTCATGCCGTTGGCTGCCGCCATACCCATCTCGGTCACGGTTGTCGGATCGCCACCATAGGCACGGTTGCCGATGACGTTGCTGCTGCCTTCGACGGGAACATCGAGGACAGGCAGGCAATCGACATTGATGCCGAATTTCGAGAGATCAAAGGCATGCAGCCGCGACATCAACCAGGCGGCGCGCTTCCCCTTCTCCTTGTCCTGGCGATAGAGATCGCCGAGCTGCTGCCCGGAAGGATAGTGCTGAAGAATCGGCGGACGGATACGCTGCACGCGGCCACCTTCCTGATCGATCAGGACCGGCGCGTGCCAGCCGACGCTATCGCGCATCTCGGCAACCAAGTCGCTGATCTGCGCCGGCTCCGAAATATTGCGTCCGAAGAGGATGAAGCCCCAGGGGCGCTCGGCCTTGTAGAAGGCCTTCTCATCTGGAGTGAGGGAAAGGCCGCTGCAGCCCAGGATCATTGCTTTTGATTCGGTCATACCCGAATCATAAAGCTGCCCGCAGGAATTGCGAGCAGCGTCAACCGTCATTCACAAAAAAAGCGGCGGACAATTGCCCGCCGCTCCTTACTGGGTCTCTTCGAACGTTACTTCGAGATCAGGCAGGAACCGCCCGCAGCACGATACTTTTCGCAGATCGCTGCGGCTTCGTCCTTCGAACTTGCAGGGATGCGAACGCGATAGAATGTGCCCTTGCCTGCAATCTCAGCCTTGCGGATTTCGTAGCTGCGACCGCTAAGCACGCTCGCGAACTTCTTCGACAGGCTGGCATAGGACTTCTTTGCCTCTTCCTCGGAAGGAAGCGATGCGATCTGCACACCGTAGGCGCCCGACGCTGTTGCAGCCGGCTTCTGCTGGGTTGCCGCAGGAGAAACAGCGGCGACATCCTTTGGCTTCTCAACAGCAGGAGCGGCCTCGGCTACAGGAGCAGCGGCAACAGGAACTGCCGGTGCCGCTGCCGCAGCGACGGGACGTGCTGCGGGAACCGGTGCGGTGTCGGTAGCCGGCTTGCTCGTGACGGCGCGGACCGGCGGATCCACGTTCTCAGGCGTGGCAGCGGCAGCCTTTGCCAATACGTTTTCGGAAGGGACCTGCGCCGCGGACGGCGTGGTCTTCTCTACCGGCGTCGAGCGAATGTCAGCCGATGCGAGCTGGCTCGATGCAGGGAAGTCTGCGGCCGTACCGCTGGCGGAATTGCCTGCCGGAATCTTCTGCGTCTGCACCGTGGTCGGCTTCGGCAGAGTCGGTTCCGTCGGCGCGGGAGCCGGCTCGTCGCGAGCAACAAGCGTACCGTCAGGCTTGACGATCATGGTGCGGACCTTGCGCGCGGAAACAGCAGGCGCCTTGTCGGCATCTGAGTCGTCGACAGCCGCTGTATCCGTTGCGTCATGCGTCGGCAGCAAGCGTGGATCCTGCGTTTCGCCGACTGGCGTTGCCATCGGCGGCAGAGCCGTGTCGCTGTCATTGTCTTCAGGCAACGTTTCTGGCGTCAGCGTACGCTGGACCACATCGACCGGCTGTTCATCGCTGGAGACGAGCGCCTTCTGCTTCGGGGCTTCCGCCGCCGCACCGCCAACGCTGTCGTACACGGCCTTGTCCTGGTTCGGAACGGTCTTGCCGCCCGGGTTCTCAGGCACGACCTTTACCGGTTCCTTGTCCGCCGCAATGACGCGCGGTTCGCCGGAAGAAATGCCGAGGCCGCCATCGCGTGCCAGGAACGAATAGCCGGCATAGGCAGCACCACCGAAGACGACGATGACGGCAGCGGCCGCCAGCATGCGCTTCATGGAGCGTGCACGGGTCATATCCTCGGCGTCACTTGCCGACTGGATCTGAACCTCGGAGATATTCTCGCGGCGCTGCTGCACCGGCTCGTTGACGCTACGGCGGAAGTCTTCTTCCAGTGCCCGTTCGAATTCGTCGAAGCCCTGCATTTGAGCCGGCTGACCGGCGACCGGTGCGGCCGCTGGCGCAACCGAAAGATTGGCGCGGGGACGCCATTCCGGCGCAGCCGCTTTCACCGGCATTTCGGCGTGCTTTGCGGGGGCGAGCAGGTTGGCGATTTCGGCATCGACGTCAAAATCGAAATCGGAGGTCGTGGCGACCGGCTCATGCTTTT
>UEHQ01000022.1 GCA_900489925.1 Hyphomicrobiales bacterium
GCCATATCGTACGAATGGATGCGTTTCCGCTGACGCCGAACGCCAAGGTCGATCGTGGCCGGTTGCCGGCGCCGGGCGCCGGTGGAGATCGCGTCGTTGCGGCTGAGTTCGTAGCTCCTGCCGACGGCCTGCAGCGCTCGATTGCCGAGGCCTTCAAACGTGTGCTGGGCGTCGAGAGGGTCGGGCTTGCCGACAATTTCTTTGCCCTTGGCGGCCACTCGCTTCTGGCCGTGCAGGTCCATCGCGACCTGAAGGCGGTCGTCGCGCCCGATCTGTCGATCACCGATCTCTTCCGTTTCCCGACCGTCGGGCAACTCGCGGATTTCATCGCCGATCGCGGAGCGAGCGAGAAGCACTTGGCCAAGATTGCCGATCGCGCCGCCATGCGGAGAAACGCGATGGGGGATCGGCGCCGGGAATTCCAGCGTAGCTAGCGGGCGGTGATGAAGCTGTTCGAAGGTCTTTTCGACGGTCCCGTGGCGACGGCGGAGGCGCTTCTCGATGGCGAATGCCCGTCTTTGCTGCCTGAGGAGGCGCTTGCCGTGCGCGGTGCCGTCGCTGGCCGCCAGCGAGAGTTCGCATTTGGTCGTTTCTGTGCCCGCGTTGCGATGGGACGGATTGGATGGCAGCCACTTGCGGTGCCCATGGGACCAGATCGTGCTCCGATATGGCCGGCAGGGTTGGTTGGAAGCATCACCCATTCGAAGACATATTGCGCGGCTGCGGTTGCCGCGACGTCTGATGGCGTTCGCTCGATCGGCATCGACCTCGAGGAGGCGACGCCACTGGAGCTTGATCTGGAAGTTGAGATCTGTACTGCGTCCGAGCGCCGCTGGCTCGCGGCCAAGCCAGACGTGGAGCGCGGGCTGTACCTGAAAGCAATCTTCTGTGCCAAGGAAAGCGCTTACAAGTGCCAGTATCCTGTCAGCCGGCAGCTGATCGGTTTCGATGCAATCGGAATTGAGCTTGACGTCGATAGCGGGACATTTGCCGCGACATTCGAGCAGGATGTCCTGCCCTATCGCGCCGGCGAGCGATTGTCGGGCCGCATCCGGTTTGCCGCCGGCCATATCGCAACGGCGGTCGTGGTGTAACACGCGCCGGTACTGGTCAGGCGCGGCGCTGCTGGCGGCTGAAGAGTTCCTTGACGAACAACTGCGTAAGCGGTGCTATCGCAAAGACATACCGACGCCACAACCGCTTGGGATCTGATGCGAGACGGTGGGCCCATTCTAGGCCGGTCTGGCGCATCCATAACGGCGCCCGCTTTCTGGTGCCAACAAGAAATTCAAGTGAAGCGCCGACACAGAAACCCACGCCGGAGGCATCCGTGCGCTGGGCGAGGGCATGCGCAATCTTCTCCGATTGCGGCGATCCTATCGCGATAAACACAAAACGCGCCGGCTCCGCGGCGACAAAGTCCACGCAGGCCTGAAGGGCCGTGGGATCGTTCATGACGCCCTTGGGCGGAACGTGGCTCCGAAAGTGGACCTTGGGGTAGGCGAGCCCCATGTCGTGAACGATCGATGGGTCGGCTGCGATCAGCGTGACGACATCGCCGTCCTTGACCACCGTCTTGAAGACACGTGCCGTCAGGTCCGATCCCGTGACCAAGGGCAGGTCGAGCGATACCGCATGGGCCAGCGCTGCAATCGGCCGGCTGTCGCAAAGGGATATCCAGGCGTCGTCATAGTATTGCGCGAGCATCCGGTTGCTGCTCAGCCGAACGACATGATCGACATTGGGCGTCACGACATAGCGAAACTTGCTCCGGTCTTCCGGCGCTGCGACGAGGTCGACGGCTACATCCTGTGGGATAGGGTCGAACGGCGCCCCGAGGAAATAATGCCGGTTGCGGCCGGCGACGTATGCAGATCTTGCCGTAGGTATTTCCACTGCACTCATAGTGTATTTCCCCGCGGTTAAAAGCGCGCACACAACCAGCTCCGCTGAAAGAACAATTGCAGCAAGCATATGTTTTTATTGGTGATTTCAGACTATACGAATATCGAGCGGACGCAATTAACCCCGCGCTTACCATTTCGAGGTAAGCGGCGCCTGGATTCGCGATATTCAAGCGAAAATGGATATCTCCGAGATCATCATAAAGAGTTACGTAGCCTGTTGGCCGTTGCTCGATTTTTCATGGTATAAACAAAGTACTGTTCCAAATTTTGCGTTATTCGAGGGGCAATACTGTGATTGACACGGCAATACTATCCGTCGCGACACTGCTGCTCGCAGTTATCTCCATTCCGATTGCATTTTTTTTCCTCGAATGCGTTGCCGGAAGCTGGCCGGCAAGGAGACGACCGCGTGTCGAAATGACAATCCGGCCACCGGTGGCGATCTTGGTCCCCGCTCACAATGAGAGCGCCGGCATTGCCGATACGCTGAGAAACATCCGCGCGCAGATGCGCGACGGAGACAGGCTGGTGGTCGTCGCCGACAACTGCGACGACGATACCGCGCAGGTGGCGCGGGCCGAGGGGGCGGAGGTTGTCGAGCGCGCGGACAAGGAGCGTCGCGGGAAGGGCTACGCGCTGGATGCAGGCATCCAACATCTGCGGCAGTCGCCTCCGCGCGTCGTCGTTTTCGTCGATGCCGATTGCCGGCTTGCGGCGGATGCGCTCGACAGTCTGGCCGCGGCTGCGTTCTCGAGCAACCGGCCGGTGCAGGCCCGCAATCTCCAGATCGCCCCCGCAGATGCCGGGCTGAACCTGGCCGTCGCGGAGTTTGCCTTCCTGGTCAAGAACCAGGTCCGGCCACTTGGCCTCGCGCGCCTAGGGCTGCCGTGCCTGATGACCGGAACGGGGATGGCGCTCCCGTGGTCGCTGCTGAAAGACGCAAGCCTCGCCAGCGGGCATCAGGTGGAGGACATGAAGTTCGGCCTGGATCTTGCCCGCGCGGGGCATGCCCCGTTGTTTTGCCCTAACGCGTTGGTGACGAGCCTGTTTCCCTATTCTAAGGAGGGGGCCGATACGCAACGCCAGAGATGGGAAGGAGGGCATTTGAGCATCATGCGCTACGCAATCGGCCGGCTGCTCTCTCCGTCAAGCTGGGCGAGGGGCAGCTATGCCGCGCTCCTGCTCGACGTCACCATACCGCCGCTTACGCTTCTCGTTTTCGTGACGATGGCGATCGTGCCGCTTGCCGCGGTCGTCGCCTTTCTTGGGATCGGTCTGCTGCCGCTGGTGATCGCTGCGGCAAATGTCGCTCTGTTGTCCGTCGCGGTCGCTGCCAGCTGGCTCGCCCATGGAAGAACTGTTTTACCTGCCCGCAGCCTGGCGCAGGTACCGCTCTATGCTGCGTCGAAGTTCAAGCTCTATCCGAAGACGCTGTTGGCCGGCAACGCCGTGGCCTGGGTGCGCACCGATCGTACGCGACAAGACTAAGGAGCGACCGGTTGGCCGCTCCTTAGTCTTCTGTATCCAAGGAAAAGCAGATATCGCGCTCGCTCAGCCGCTGGTCCAGCGTTGCATGACTTCCTGTACCGCCGTCCATTTGGGATTGGGAGCGCCTTCCTTCTCCAGGAGGCCCCAGCTTCCCCATTGGGAGGGTGTGCTCATCGATGAGAAGAGACCAAAGGTATCTCCACCGACGTCGGCCCAGTTCTGCAGATACTTGACGTAAAGCGGGCCCATCCGCTGATCGCGGTTTGCTGCCATGAACAAGTTCGTCAGGGTGTTGTTGTCATCGATCCCCCTGGTGTCGACGAGATGCTGACCACCCTCATAGGCGAAGAGCTTGAGACCGTTTTTAGCAGCGATGTCGGCTTGTGTTTGCATCGCCTTGCGATTTTCGTCGCCGATCTCTCGCTCGAGTTCAGCGAAGAGCTTGTCGAGCGTCAGGTTGGCAGCCTCGGCAGCGCGGTCACGAGAGCCGATGCTGCCGCCGAAATAGGGCGCGACCGCCAGAACGTCGGCATGTTCCTTTACGCCTTCACCGGAAAGGATCGTCTCACTTACCCAGTTGCCGGCAGCCATAGAGGCGTAGATACCGATGACGCGGTCCTTGTCGGCCCCGAATACATCTTCCCATATGGCCAGGATCTCGCTGGTACGCTTTGCATAGTAGAGCAGGGATCGACCACCTTCCGGGAGCCCCAGTCGGGCGCCTTGTTCGTCGGCGTACCTTGCTTGATCAAAGAGCGGGTTCCAGACTTCGTTCGAATACTCGACGTTGACATTGAGCTTGGGATCGAGGGTGTCTTTTACCTGCTGCGCAAAACGGCGCACGTAATCATCGTCGGCCTTGTGAGGAATATTGAACCAGGGATCTGCCTTGGTGATATTGCAAAGCTCCACCATATGCTCGAGCGCAACGCCGCGCGGCTGGCTGAACTGGCCCACCTTGGCGCGATCATCCCATTTCTGGACTTCCGAGTTGTTGGTGTTCATCCAATCCATGAAGCGCAGCGTCGACATGCCACTCATGCGCTTCAGGAACGCATCGCGAAACGTTCCTTTCGGCTGCTCGCCGCGCTCGTAGACGCGAATGTTTCGAACAGGGTCGTTCGGATCGGTCTCAAGCAGGATGCAACTGAAAGGCGCGTCGTTGCGAAGGTTTCTGACGTTGTCGTAGCCGGGCATCCGGGCTTCGAGCTCCGCACCGCTGAGATAGCCCAGTTTGCCCTTGCCGTCATGGTAGACCGAAAGGGCGACCGGCAGGTTGGTACGATATGGCGTGAAAATAAGAAAGCTCTCCAGCATGGACTTCGGCGGAACCACCTTCGGATAGAGGTCGTCGGTGAGCGGCGGTAGCGGATTGTCCCAGGTCCACTGTTTGTCGTTATCCTTCTGCAGGCGCCAGCGGGATGCATTTGCAGCCAGGTTGGAAAAGGCCTGCTCTGTCGAAGCGTAGGAGATACCGGTCAGATTAAGCCCCAGCTTGGCTGTCGACTTTGCGGCGGTGGCACTCGCCTGCCGTGTTCCGCCGATGAGAGGCAGGAGGGCGGAAGCGGAGATCAGCTGCAGGAGTTCGCGACGGTTCACGGAAAATTCCTTCTATTGGCCGCACCCGTCGAGGAGCGCTCGCGGGCGCACATGAAGACGCACTCTACGCGTCATGGTAGTTGCAGCTATCTAGGATGGTTTCGCATCAGCGAACAAGAACGCCAAATTGCTGACTCCCGCACGGATGGAGGTGCGATCTACGTCTTTTAGGCAACTGCCTGGCGGCCAAGTTCGTGCCTAGTCTAGCACGTCGGTTACTGCGGCCGATATCATTGCTCCCGTTTCGCGCGAGTAAAGCGGGATCGGGCTTCTGTACAAACGCTCCGAAGCCACGCGGCAGAACGCTTGGTGTCATGTAACGGGTGGGGCAAGAGTATTGGTGATGAGTAGAACGATGGAACCTGGTTGCCACGCCCAAGGGTGGGCCGCGTGATGCCCGACTATATCAAGGCCCTTATCTACGTTCTCATCGCCAGCGGCCCGACAGTGTTCATCGCGAGGCGGATTGCCGTTCCCGTCATTGGCGAGGATGAATTTCTGGTCTGGCGCAACTGCTGGCTCGCGACCACCTGTATTTCCTTTCTGTCCAGCAGCTTCCTGGTGTTTTCGGGATTGCTTCTCCTGGTCTGTGTGTACGGCTTCAAGAAAGCGCGCGAGCCGTTGTATCTCTATATTGTGTTGATGTTTGCGGCGCCCTGCGTGTCGGTCAACTTCGGAATTCCCGGCCTTTTCGCCAGTATCACGGCGCTTGATCCACCCAGGCTGCTTGCCGTCTTCATTCTCCTGCCCATCGGGGTCTCCCTCTGGCGCGACAAAGGCAACCGAAAAGTCAGCCTGGCGGATATTTTTGCCGGCGGCTACGTGCTCATGATTTGTGCGCTTGCGTCGCGCTTGGGGGATTTGAACTCCGTCTTGAGAGCGTGCATGGCGCAGTTCCTTGGTGTGGTCGTACCGTATTTTGTCTTTAGCCGCGCCCTGCGAACCGCTTCGGACGTCAACCGCACGCTTCTGGCCTTTGCCGTTGCTGCGCTGCCGATCGCCGCAATCGGTACGTTTGAGTTCCTGAAAGGCTGGCCGGTCTATCCAGGGGTCGCGGCCCGCTGGGACAGTGCCACCGGTTCGGGTTATCTTTTCCGCGACGGCATGCTGCGTGCCAGCGCGACATCGATGATATCGATTTCGTTCGGCTTCATGTGCATGGTTGGCGCGGGATGCCTTTTCGCGCTCAAGACCAAGGAACGTTTCGGCCTTTGGCACTACGCCGCGACGGCCGTGCTGCTCGCGGGCCTGTTTGCGAGTGTCTCTCGCGGGCCGTGGCTTGGTCTGGCTATCTGTGTGGCGGTGATACTATCGACAAATCTCAAGGCAGCCTCGAAGTTCGTTGCAGCCGCCATTCCCGTGGGCGCCGGATTGGCGCTTATTTCGGCGTCTTTCATCTACCGCTTCATCAATCTTCTTCCCTTTGTGGGCAGGGCTGACAAGGCGAGCGAAACCTATCGGTCCGACCTCTTTGACGCTGCATTGCTGGTCATTCGGCAACATCCCTGGTTCGGTTCGCCGACCTTTCTCAAGGCGCCCGAGCTGCAGAAGATGATGCAGGGGCAGGGCCTTATCGACATCGTGAACTCCTACTTGCAGATCACGCTTGAGTTCGGGGTGGTGACGCTGGCCTTCTTTGCCGCGTTCTTTATCCTGAACGCGGTTCAGCTTGCGATCCTTGCGATGCGAAAAGCGCCGAAGCATGTCAATTACGTCGGCATTCTCGGCGTGCTCTTGTCCATCATGTTCACGATTGCCACGACGAGCAGCGTGACCTTCGTCCCCTACATCTACTGGACGTTCGCAGCAATGGGTGTTGCGTTGATGCGCATGGGGCTTGGCAGTACCCATCAAGAGACTGCCGAACCGATCGTTTCAAAGCCCCAGATGCGCGTATTGAGAGCCGGCGCCTAAAACGGGGCTGCCGGCGATCGGCTTATCGGCTTCAAGCGGATTCGGCTTGGATCCCTGACCCAGTACCCACCGATAGATGGCAAGCGCCTGATCGGCCTTGGCCTGCCAGGTAAAGAGTTCGCGTACGCGTCGGCTGGCTCCGGCACTGAGCTCCGCGATCAGGGACGGGTTTGCTGCAATCCGTTCCAGCGTCTCACGCAGACCGGCAATGAGGCTTTCGCGATCGGAAAAGTCGATGGCAATGCCGCTGCCGGCATCGATCAGTTCGGGCGGTCCCCCGTAGTTTGCGACAACAGGCACAAGTCCGAGCGACATGGCTTCAAGGACGACGCCACCGCCGAATTCGCGGATGCTCGGGAGTGCCATCACATGGCAATCGCGCAAGGCGTCGGCCAGTGTCTCGTTCGGTATCCAACCGAGGAAACGCACCTGGTCCTCCAGCCCGTAACGCCGCACCTTGTCTTCCAGTTCCTGGCGCAGGGGCCCGTCGCCAACGATGACGATCTCCAGCCTGCGCTCTCCCTTGTAGGCGGCTACCGCATCAAGCAGCATGTCCGGCCCCTTGTAGGGAACCAGCCGTCCGACAAAGGCAATGCGGAGCGTGTCGCCTGTCAGTTCGCGCTTGCGGAAGGGGAAGCGCATCGGGTCGGCAGCGTTTTCCGGAATGAAGAAACTGCGCTGTGCACAGCTTCCCGGCAATTCACTTAGCGTATACCGCGAGCCTGCGATGATCGCAGAGGCATTCGTCCTTGTTGCCCGGTAGCCCGGCATCAGCCGGTGAAGCCGTCGGATCGCCGACAGCCATTCCCGCTCGCGGCTTCGCACATCTCCGAAGCCGGCTGGCCACGGCACGCCACCGTTGAGGGGACCAAGCACGAAGGGAACGCCGTGTTTCTTCAGCCGTCCCGTGATGCCGCTTGGAATGGTCGGACTAAGGGGCGTGATGCGGTGGACGAGGTCGAATTCTCCTGCGGCAAGGCGATGGCCGAGCTGTCGCCAGACCTCCTTCTCGAAGCTGTAATAGGAGAATGCGGATATGGCCGTGACGACCGTCCACCCCTTGTTGGAACCGCCGCGCAGGTACTCGCCCATCAAAAACGCCGCGCGTGCGACCCGCTCATTGTCGATCGCGATGAAATCCTGTCCTTCCACCAGCCCCGCGCGCAGGACGGCGTCGCGGTTTCTGATGTGGGTGGCTATCAGGCCATTGGTCTTTTTGAGGATCGCATGCGCGAAGTTCCATCCCACCAGTGGGACACTGGCCCATTCCGGGTTTGCGGCTTCGGCGATCAACAATGGACGAAGAGGAGACTTAAGGGGCGCCGGGCTCGTCGGATCTTCGATCAAGGAACTCATCAGGGACCACTCTGTGAGGGCAAACCCTCAAAACACGGTTACGCGCGCAAGGATCAACGGCTCGGTGGCCGCTCGTTTCGCTTATTCGATTATCGCTGGTGCCTGCACAATCTCAAGTACGTCTTTCGACGATGCGGACAGGCCGTGGCCGTCCCGCCGTCGTCGCTGCCAGATTGTAAGAGGTATTAGCGAGGCACCTCGAAGGTGCCGCTGGTTGCGCTTTGCCGCAAGAGGTCGCAAGGCGGCTCTGCCAGGCCTTCTGCGGCCAGCCTGTCGAGAGTAGCGACGACCTCGCCCAGACCGCGCGCTTGCGCATAATGCATCGGCCCGCCGCGCCAGCGCGGGAAGCCGTAGCCATGGATCTTGACGAGGTCGATGTCGGATGCCCGCAACGCGGTGCGATCCTCAAGGATTTTCGCTGCCTCGTTGACCATTGGCAGGACGATGCAATCGACAATGCTCGCTTCATTCCAATCGCGCTGAGGTGTGCCATCCGCTGCCTTGGCGATGAGGCGCGCAACAGTCGCGGACGGCAGCGGTGTGCGGTCGCCCTTGGCGTAATCGTACCAGCCGCCGCTGCTTTTCTGGCCGAAGCGCTCTTCTTCGCACAGCCGATCCGCGATGGGTGCAAACGGGGTTTCCCCACGGGCCCGCGCGGCCTTCCGCTGGAAGGCTGCAATATCGAGGCCGCCGAGGTCCTGTGCCTCGAAGGGACCCATCGGCAGGCCGAAAGCGCGCATGGCGGCATCCACGGCCTGTGGCGGTGCGCCCGACAAAAGCAGGCGCTCGGCCTGCGCGCGCGTCACCTTCAGGATCCTATTGCCGATGAAGCCATCGCAGATGCCGGCGCGTACCGGGATCTTGCTGAGCATGCGGGCAAGGGCGAAACCGGTCGCCAGCACGTCGGGAGCCGTTGCGGCTGTCGGCACGATTTCCAACAGCTTCATGATGTTTGCCGGGCTGAAGAAATGCAGCCCGATAAAGCGCTCGCGCCCAGTCAGGAAGGCGGCGATCTGATCTGGATCGAGGTAGGAGGTGTTGGTGGCAAGGACCGCATCGGGCCGACAGGTCGCCGCCAGCTGGGCAAACACCGCCCGCTTGACATCCAGATCCTCGAAGACTGCCTCGATGACCAGATCGGTATCGGCAAGTCTCGTATAGTCGGTCGTGCCGACGATACCGGCCATCCGTGCTGTTGCGGTTTCGGGGTCTATCCGGCCGCGCTTGACGGCGCCATCGAAGATTGCCTGCAGGTTGGCAAGTCCGCGCTCGACGGCTGCCTGATCGCGCTCCACCAGCGTCACGGGCAGACCGGCATCCCTCAGCGATGCTGCAATGCCGGCACCCATCGTGCCACCACCGATCACGGCCACCGACCGGATCGGGCGCGGCGAGACGCCGGACAGCTCGGGCGGGCGCGGTGCTGCGCGCTCGGCGAAGAACACATGTCGCAACGCCGCCGCCTGATCCGAACCCCGCAGTTGGAGGAAGGTTTCTCTCTCGAATGCAAGGGCTGTTTCAAAATCTGCTTCTGCTGCCGTCTTCACGCAGGCGAGCGCACGCAAGGGCGCCTCTTCGCGTTTCGCACGCGCGGCGACGGATTTGGCAGTCTTGTCCCAGAAAGCGGCATCGACAGCCGGTACCGCGCGGTCGCGGAGCGCAAGCGGCAAGGAGTGATCGAGTGCAGCAAGAGCAAAGTCGATCGCGCCTTTTTCGAGATCGCCATCGACGATGGCATCGATCAGCCCTTGGGACCGTGCTTTTGGTGCGGCAACCGGCGTGCCTGTCGTGACCATGTCAGCGGCCAACGCCGGCCCGACCAGTCGGGGCAAGCGGACGGTTCCGCCGGCGCCGGGTACGATGCCGAGGCGAACCTCCGGCAACCCGACGCTCGCGGAGGCGACCGCGACGCGGAAACGGCAGCCGAGCGCGATCTCGAACCCGCCGCCCAATGCGCTGCCATGGATTGCCGCAATCCAGGGCTTGGTGGCCCGTTCGATGCGCTTGACGAGATCCGGCAGGTGCGGCGGCATTGGTGGCTTGCCGAACTCGTTGACGTCCGCTCCGGCAATGAATGTTCGCCCGGCGCAGATGAGAACCACGGCACGCACCGACGGGTCGTTGTCCAGCGTTTCGGCGGCGTCCCACAGGCTTTGGCGCAGCTCCTGCGAGAGGGCATTCACGGGGGGATTGTCGACGGTAACAACGGCGATCTCGCCATTATGCGTGATGGTGACGGTCATAGTTGAAACCCCATTATAGCTTCGCGAATGCTGTTCAGGTCAAAGAGGCAGGCTTTATGCCGCTTTCGGCCGGCGCCACATGACGGTGCGGAACCGGTTGGCGACAAAGGCCGCGTCGGTCAGGCTTGCATTGCCCGCAGGGTTGGCGCCTGTGACATGAAAGTCGCTGAAGGCCGCGCTCTGGTTGACGAATATTCCGCCGGTCAGGTTGACGGACAGGTTCACGCCCGCTGCCGCAAATGAATCGGCCGCCGAAAGGATGTCCGTTTCGTCGGTGCCGTAGTATGCCGCCGTGATTGCGCCTTTCCTGCGGGCGAGAGCCGCCGCGCGGGCAACAGCGTCTGCGCCGTCGGAAACAGCCACGATGAAAGTTATGGGGCCGAACCGCTCCTCTTCGTGCGCATCCGTCTGGTCGCCATCCACCGTCAGTATCAGAGGAGTCGCGGTGCGGGCTTCAGGCAGGCCTTCGATCCCGGCTGAATCGCGGACGATGCGGCCGAGGCGGCGTGCGACCTTGACCCGATCGGCTGTGAGAGGGTTCGCAATGGCTCCGCAGACACCAGCGGCTCTCGTGGGATCGGCAAGCAATGCGTCCACTGCGACCGCGATGGCCTGTGCGACCGCGTCGAAGCTCTTGTGTCCCTCATTGGTCTCGATGCCGCCGCGAGGGACATAAATGTTTTGTGGAGCGGTGCACATCTGCCCGCTGTAAAGCGACAGCGAGAAGGCGATGTTGGCGCACATGCCGGCAAAATCGTCGGTGGCGGCGATCACGATCGAGTTGACGCCGGCTTCCTCGGTGTAGACCTGGGCGTCGCCAGCGTGCTTTCGAACCCAGTCACCGAAGCTGTTCGAACCGGTGTAGTCGATGATTTCGACGGTCTTGTCGCTGACGAGATCGCGCGTGATTTCAGCGCCGGGCGCGTCGGCGGCAAGAAGCACGGCGTCAGCGGGCAAACCCTGTTCCGCCAGAACTTGCCGAGCGATGGATACGGTGATCGCAAGCGGCAAGATCGCGCCCGGATGCGGTTTGACAATGACGGTATTGCCGGTCGCTAGGCTGGCGAACAGGCCGGGATAGCTGTTCCAGGTCGGGAATGTCTGGCAGCCGATCACCAGCGACACACCGCGCGGCACGATCCGCCAGTGCTTTTCGAGAACGATCGGATCTGCCTTGCCCTGCGGCTTGGTCCACGTCGCCTGTACCGGTGTGCGGGTCATCTCCGCCCATGCGTAGGCGACTGCTTCCAGACCACGATCCTGGGCGTGCGGGCCACCGGCCTGAAACGCCATGGCAAAAGCCTGGCCGGTCGTGTGCATGACGGCGTTCGCCATCTCGAAGCTGATGCGATTGAGGCGCGCGAGAATTTCCAGGCAGATGCCGACGCGCACGTCAGGCGTCGTCGCGGCCCATGCGGGCGCAGCCGCCTGAGAGGCCGCGATCAGCGTCTTGGCGTCCGCTGCGGGATAGGTGATGTCAAGCGTGGCCCCGAAGGGCGATACTTCGGCACCAACGGTCGTTGTTGCCGGGTGCCCTGGCAATGCAAAAGCCTTTCCCAGATGAGCGCGATAGGATGCCAGTCCGTCGTCCTTGGCGGTTTCGCCGTAGATCTTGCCGCTTGGAATTTCCGGATAAGCCGACCAATAGCCGCGATCCTGCGCCGCCTTCAGGGCTGCGGCAAGTGTCGGTTGGTGCCGGTCAAACAAAGCATCCATCATATCTTCCTCTCATGCTCTGCGTTTATAATTGACTGACCGGTCGGTTTATGCAAGGATTTTTTCATGAACCGCCGAACGGATCATGGCGGAACAGGAGGAATCATGCCCGAATCCGAGACCGTCCTGTCGGCGCTTGCCGACGGCGTATTGCGTTTGACACTCAACCGCCCCGACAAACTCAATGCCTTCAATGAAGAGATGCATCTGGCATTGCGCGCCGGCTTCGAGCGCGCCCATGAGGATCGATCCGTCCGCGCCGTCCTGTTGACTGGCGCCGGTCGCGGCTTCTCGGCCGGACAGGATCTTGGTGATCGCGACCCTCGCAAGGGAGGGGCCGCGCCCGATCTCGGACACACGATCGAGACCTTCTACAATCCGCTCGTGCGGCTGATCAGAAGTCTTGAGAAGCCGGTTGTCTGCGCGGTGAACGGCGTCGCAGCCGGGGCGGGCGCCAACATTGCCTTTACCTGCGACATCACGCTTGCGGCCCGGTCTGCGCGGTTCATCCAGGCTTTCGCGAAGATCGGTCTGGTACCTGATTCCGGCGGGACCTGGAGCCTTCCGCGCCTGCTTGGCGAGGCCCGCGCCAAGGCGCTCGCCCTGACCGCCGAGCCACTCGACGCCGAGACGGCGGCGAACTGGGGCCTGATCTGGAAGGCAGTCGATGACGCGACATTGCTCGATGAGGCGGGAGCGCTGGCGACAAGGCTCGCCGCGGGTCCGACGATGGGGCTGGGCCTGACCAAGCGGGCCATACAGGCCGCCGCCACCAATTCGCTTGACCAGCAACTGGACCTCGAACGCGACCTGCAACGTCAGGCCGGGCGTAGCGGCGATTATGCCGAAGGGGTCACGGCCTTCCTGGAAAAACGCAAGCCGGAGTTCAAGGGACAATGATGCAGTCAAGTCTGACGGCACAGGAGCTTGCCGACGCCTGCGCCGACTCCATGTGGCGCGAGGACAATGCCTCCCGTCATCTCGGCATGGCGGTCGAGCGCGTCGAGCCCGGCGTCGCCGTGGTCTCGATGACCATCAAGCCGGAGATGACCAACGGTCACGGCACATGCCACGGCGGCTATATCTTCACGCTTGCGGATTCGGCCTTTGCCTTTGCCTGCAACAGCTACAATCAGCGCGCGGTCGCGCAGCATTGTTCGATCACCTACATTGCTCCGGCCTTTGCCGGTGACCGGCTGACAGCCACCGCACGTGAGGTTTCGCGACGCGGGCGCGGCGCCATCTACGACATCAACATCACCAATCACAACGGAGAGCATGTGGCCGAATTCCGCGGTCATTCGCGCACCGTCAAGGGCACGCATCTGCCGGATCAGGCGTAAGCCGCCGGAACTTATCTCGGAGGAGACAGACATGGAAGACCTTTCACCCCGCCCCGGCGATCTCGACGCGATCGAGACGGCGTCGCGTGATGAGATCGCAGGATTGCAGCTTGACCGAATGAAGTGGTCGCTCAATCACGCGTATCAGAACTCGGCATTCTACCGGGCTCGCTTTGACGAGGCGGGCGTCCATCCCTCCGATCTGAAATCGCTCTCTGATCTGGCGAAGTTTCCGTTCACGACGAAGAAGGATCTGCGCGATACCTATCCGTTCGGGATGTTTGCCGTTCCGCGCGAGAAACTGACCCGTATTCACGGCTCGTCGGGCACGACAGGCAAGCCGACGGTCGTGGGCTATACCCAAAAGGATATCGATACCTGGGCGGACATGGTGGCCCGCTCGATCCGTGCGGCCGGCGGTCGCCGTGGCGACATGGTGCATGTGGCTTATGGTTACGGCCTTTTCACGGGCGGGCTCGGAGCGCACTACGGTGCCGAACGTCTCGGCTGTACGGTCGTTCCCATGTCCGGCGGCATGACCGAGCGGCAGGTGACACTGATGCAGGATTTCAAGCCGCGCGTCATCATGGTGACGCCGTCCTACATGTTGTCGATCCTCGACGAGTTCCGGCGCCAGGGTATAGATCCGCGTGAAAGCTCGCTCGCCGTCGGCATCTTTGGCGCCGAACCCTGGACCAATGCGATGCGCCAGGAAATCGAGCAGTCCTTCGACATGCATGCGGTCGATATCTACGGCCTTTCGGAGGTCATGGGGCCGGGGGTTGCCAGCGAGTGTGTCGAGACCAAGGATGGCCTGCACATCTGGGAGGATCATTTCTATCCTGAAGTGATCGACCCTGTTACGGGCGAGGTTCTGCCCGACGGTGAAATGGGCGAACTGGTCTTCACCACCTTGACAAAGGAAGGTCTGCCGATCATCCGCTACCGCACGCGCGACCTGACCAGGCTTCTGCCGGGCACGGCGCGCTCGATGCGCCGCATCGAGAAGATTACCGGCCGATCGGATGACATGATGATCCTGCGTGGCGTCAATGTTTTCCCGACCCAGATCGAGGAGCAGATCCTCAAGTGTCAGGGCTTGGCACCGCATTTCCAGATTGAGCTCAGCCGTAGCGGCCGAATGGATGCGATGACGGTGCATGTCGAGTGCACCGCTGATGCCGCGGACGAAAATGCCCGTGCATCGTCAGCCAAGGCTCTTGCCCACTACATCAAAAGCATCGTTGGTGTTACCACGAAGATCGAGATTCGCGATCCGGGCGGAATTGCTCGATCCGAAGGCAAGGCCAAGCGGGTCGTCGATAACCGACCAAAGGAATGACTGATGTCGCTTCCCGCGGCGGCGTCGCGGCGGGAAGCGGACACGGAACCCTCGCAAGAGGTTTTCGGAGTGGGGGGCGCGGAGGACGAACAGGAACGCAGGATCAGTATGGCAAGAACACGCGCGATCGATTTTGAAGAAAAGCAACGCAGCATCTTGAGTAGCGCCGCTGCTGTCTTCGCTGAAATGGGGATGGAAAAGGCGTCGATGGCGCACATCGCTTCGCGTAGCAATGTGTCCAAGGCACTGCTCTACCATTACTATCCGGGCAAGGACGCCCTTATCTTCGATATCATCCGCAACCATCTGGAAGAGCTGGAGGCAGGTGTTGCCGCGGCTGATCGTCCCGATCTGAAGCCGGAAGAAAGACTTCGCCTTCTGGTGCGGCAGGTTCTCGAAAACTACCGTGGGGCCGACAACGAGCACCAGGTCCAGCTGAACGGCACGAGCGCCCTGTCGCCTGAACAGCTCGACGAACTCAGGGCGATCGAACGGCGGATCGTCAAGCGGTTCTCCAACACGATCAATGACATCAACCCAGACCTCAACAAGGACCGGCCGCTCTTGACGCCGGTGACCATGTCGCTCTTCGGGATGATGAACTGGGTCTATATGTGGTTCCGCCCCGGCGGTCCGATCAGCCGCGACGAATATGCGGATATCGCAACGACGTTGATCCTCGAGGGCGTCAAGGCCGTTCGCTGAACGCCGTCACTCGTCAAACTTCAGCCGCTCAAGGATCAGCGGATCATATTCCGGAGCCACGATGCGGCGGCGATCTGCTTCCTGCTCGGTCAGCGGTTCGACTGACTGCAGCTTGTCTTTCGCTTCGAGCGCCAGTCGCTGGTAGACGCCGGTACCCTGCCGTTTCCAGGCAATTTCCTTCTCGCTGAGTTCGCGGATGACGCGGGCCGGCGACCCGACGGAGAGGCTGTTTGGCGGGATCTCGGCACCCGCCTTGACGAAGGCCATGGCGGCCACGATCGAGTTCTCGCCGATGACCGCCTCATCCATGATAACCGCGTTCATGCCGACCATGGCGTTGCGGCCGATACGGCAGCCGTGCAGCACGGCGCCGTGGCCGATATGGCCGTCCTCGCCGATCACCACCTCGACATTCGGGAAACTATGGACGACACAGGTTTCCTGCACGTTCGACCCGCGCTCCATGACGATGCGGCCGAAGTCGCCGCGGAGCACGGCACACGGCCCGAGATAGCAGCCGGGACCCACGATCACGTCGCCGATCACTACGGCGGCGGGATGAACAAAGGCTGCCTTGTCGATGACTGGCACGATGCCGTCATAGGAATAGACCTGCGCCATCGTGCTAGCTCCGGGTTTTGGCGACCATGGTCAGGACATCGTACTGGGCAACGGTCGCAGCGTTCTGGTTGGTAACGCGGCAATCCCAGCGGACCTCGCCATGCTCGGCGCCGATGCGGGGATTGATTTCCTTGCAGGTGAGATGCACCTGAAGCGTATCGCCCGGGTTGACCGGCGTCAGGAAGCGCAGGTTGTCGACGCCGTGGTTGGCAAGCACAGGGCCTGGTGCCGGATCGACGAACAGGCCTGCTGCGAACGAAACGATCAGATAGCCATGCGCCACGCGCCCGTCGAAGAAGGGATTGGCCTTGGCTGCTTCCTCGTCCATGTGGGCGTAGAACGTGTCGCCGGTGAAGTTGGCGAAGTGTTCGATATCATCGAGCGTGACCGTCCGCGTAGCGGTGACGAGTTGGTCGCCGATCCGAAGCTCCGCCAGCGACTTGCGGAACGGATGCTCGCCGTCCCGGCGCACGTCGGCGTCTGCGACCCAGCGACCGGTCACGGCTGACAGAAGGGTCGGCGATCCCTGCACCGCGGTGCGCTGCATGTAGTGCTTCACGCCGCGCAGGCCGCCAAGTTCCTCGCCGCCGCCGGCCCTGCCGGGGCCGCCATGCACGAGGCCGGGCAGCGGCGAACCGTGGCCGGTGGATGTCTTGGCACTGGTGCGGTTGCCGATCAGGACGCGGCCGTGGAACGGCGCCATGCCTAGCACCACCTCTTCGGCAAAAGCCGGGTCGTTGGTAAAGACCGAGGAGACAAGGCTTCCCTTGCCGCGGCGGGCAAGATCGACCGCCTCTTCGGCGCTATCATAAGGCATCACAGTGCTGACAGGACCGAAGGCCTCGACATCGTGGATCGCCTTCGCCTCCCAGGGCTTGTCGCAGTAAAGCAAAACGGGATTAAGGAAGGCACCGGCCTGCGCATCTCCTGAGACGACACGCGGATTGTCGGGATCGCCGGCGACGATCTCGGCATCGGCTGCGAGTTCGCGGATACGGGCGCGCACTTCCTCGCGCTGGTCGAGGCTTGCAAGCGGACCCATGCGAACGCCGTCATCGGCCGGATTGCCGAGGGTGGTCTTTCCGAGACGGTCGCCGAGCGCCGAGACGAGCGCGTCGCAATAGGCGCGTGGCGCGATGACGCGGCGGATCGCCGTGCACTTCTGCCCGGCCTTCGTCGTCATTTCACGCGCCACTTCCTTGACAAAGAGGTCGAATTCCTCGGTTCCGGGTGCCGCGTCGAGGCCGAGCACGGAGGCATTGAGGCTGTCTGCTTCCATGGTGAAGCGAACGGAGTTCTCGATGATGGCGGGATGCGTCTTCAGCTTGCGGCCGGTCCAGGCCGACCCCGTGAAGGTGACGACGTCCTGGCCGTCGACGTGGTCGAGCAGGTCGCCGACCGAACCGCAGATGAGCTGTACCGCGCCCTGCGGCAGGAGGCCGGTCTCGACCATGCGACGCACGACGAGTTCGGTCAGGTAGGCCGTCTGGCTGGCCGGTTTGACGATTGCCGGCATGCCGGCAAGCAGCGTCGGCGCAAGCTTTTCGAGCATGCCCCAGACCGGGAAGTTGAATGCGTTGATGTGAACGGCCACGCCCTGCAGCGGCGTGAGGATGTGGCGCGCCGAAAACGTTCCGTCCCGCGACAGGGTTTCGACATCGCCATCGACCAGGACACGGGTGTTCGGCAGCTCGCGCCGGCCTTTCGAGGCATAGGAGAGCAGGGTGCCGATGCCGCCATCGATATCGACCCAGCTGTCGGCCTTCGTCGCGCCTGTTGCAGACGAGAGCGCGTAGAACTCTTCCTTCTTGTCCATCAGCGCCTGGCCGAGCGCCTTCAGCATGGCGGCTCGTTCATGGAAGGACATACGCCGCAGCGCCGCGCCGGCCTTTTCGCGACCATAGGCAAGCGCGCCGGCAAAATCGATGCCGCTTGAATCGATCATGGCGACCGGGCTGCCGGTGGAGGCGTCGAGAAGCGTTACGCCATCCTTCTTGCCGGGGTGCCAGCTTCCGTAGACATAGCTTTCGAGCCGGCGCGCTCCGTTTGCCATAATGTTCATCGTCATTTCCTTCCTGATCAGTTCAGGTTCAACGCAGCGAGCTGCTTGTCGGTCGCGGCCCGCCATTCGGAGAGCAGCGCTTCATTGGGCGTGTGGCGAAGGCCGAAACGAGCCAGCGTGTCATAGCGCGCCGACCCCGACAGGCCGAAGCTTGCGGCAACACGCGGCTTCCAGTAGTCGATCGCGTCCTGTGCCGCGCGGCGGCCAGCTTCGGTTTGCGTGATGGCCTTGAGACCTTCGGTACCGAGTTCGGTATGGCGGCTCTCGCGCGGCAGGATTCCGCGAAATACCTCGGCCAGCGGCTGATAGGAGACGTGCGTCAGCTCCCGGAGCTGGATGGCACCGGCCATGCCCATGAGAATATTCATGACCACGGCATCCACCCAGCCTTGGAGTGGGTAGTGGAATACCGACAGGCGCATGTCGGCGCCTTGCCGCACGGCGCCGATATCGGCTTCGCGGGAAATCCGCGCGTCCCAGGGGTGGTGCACGGCGTAGCGGTCGGTATCGGCTCCGAAGGTGCCCATGATCTCCAGGACCCGGCCGGCATGATCGGTCTTCTCGAGCACGATGCGGGCTGACGCGATGCGTTCCTTGATGCCGGGTGCATCGTTGATCGTATCGGCAAAGCCCGCGGCTCCGGCGAGCTCGCTGTCGACAAAGCTTGCCATCAGCCGCAGCAGTTCGCCGCGATAGCGCGGCGAGGCGTTGGCTGGGGAGGTCAGCACGCCCCCCTTGAGAAGATATTCCTCGATCGGCATCGTATCGGTCATCGCTATTCCTCCCTCGGTCCTTGCCGCTTACTGGTCGTAGCTAACGACAACCCGGTCGCTCAGCGGATAGCACTGGCAGGTGAGCACATAGCCCTGGCGGACCTCGTAGTCCTCCAGCGCGTGGTTGACCTCCATCTCGGTCTCGCCTTCAAGAACCTTGGCGCGACAGGTCGAGCAGACGCCCGCCTTGCAGGCGTAGGGCGCGTCGATGTTGTTTTCGAGGGCGGCTTCCAGCAGGCTCTGGCCGTGCTTCGGCATCTTGAAGATGCGGGTTGCGCCATCGAGCGTGACGGTTGCCTCGCAGGCGGCGGCCTTGTCCGCGGCAGCGGCGCTCTCGGCCTTGCGGCGTGCGCGCCCGGGCTGCGAGGAGGCGAAGAGCTCGAATTTGATCCGCTCCTCCGCCATGCCGTGATCGCGCAGAGCCGCGGCGATCGTCAGCATCAGCGGTTCCGGGCCACAGATGAAGGCAGTGTCGACCGACTTCAGGTCGATCCAGTGCCGGAACAGGCTTGCGCATTTTTCCGCGTCGATGCGACCGGTGAACAGGTCGATGTCCTGTGCTTCGCTTTCCAGTATGTGCAAGATCGACAGGCGGCCAAGATAGGTGTTCTTCAGGTCGTCCAACTCGTCACGGAACATGATCGAGCTGATCTGACGGTTGGCATAGACCAGCGTGAAGCGGGCATGCGGTTCGCGGGCAAGCGTCGTCTTGATGATCGAAAGCACCGGCGTGATGCCGCTGCCTGCCGCAAAGCCCAGATAGTTCTTGGAGACTTCTGGTTCGATCGCCGTGAAGAACGCGCCCATCGGCGGCATCGCTTCCAGCGTATCGCCGATTTTCAGTTCCTCGTTGGCCCAGGTCGAGAAGCAGCCGCCGTCGACCCGCTTGATCCCGACGCGCAATATGCCCTCATCCCGGCCCGCGCAGATCGAATAGGAGCGACGCAATTCTTCGCCATCGAACCTGCGGCGGAAAGTCAGGTACTGGCCCTGCGTGAAATCGAACGCATCGCGGTCCTCGTCTTGCGGAGCAAGCGTGACGACCACGGCATCGCGCGTCTCGCGCTTGACGTCGGTAACCTGAAGGGAGTGGAAACGTGCCATATTGCGGACCTCACTAGGCAAAGGGTCAGATGCACTTGAAATAATCGAAGGGTTCCAGACAGTCCGTGCAGCGATAGCTCGCCTTGCAGGGCGTCGAGCCGAACTGGCTGATCTTTTCTGTGTTCGTCGATCCGCAGCGCGGACAGGCGATCGTCAGGTTGGGCCGCCCCGAAAGGCGGTCGATGCGTTGGCGCAGCAGGCCGTCGACGGCGGTGCCGTCCACCGGTGGCGCAATGCCATAGTCCTTGAGCTTTTCGCGGCCCTCGGCGCTGATCCAGTCGGTCGTCCAGGCCGGCGAGAGCTGCCGCTCGAGCCGCAGTTTTTCAACGCCCTTGGAGGCAAGTGCGCTCTCGATATCGAGATTGATGATCGCGGTCGCCGGACAGCCGGAATAGGTCGGCGTCACGGTCACGATCAGCGTGTCGCCCTGCCAGGCGACATCCCTGATGATGCCGAGATCGACCAGCGAAATCACGGGGATCTCCGGATCTGGCACTTCGGCAAGCCACCGCCAGACATCGGCGGTCGACGGCAATGTCGCGGTCGTCATAACCGCCTCCCTTGGTTACCAGGTCGCGCCGGGATAGGCGCGCTGGAGGAATTGCAGATCGGCAAGGATGAAGCCCATGTGCTCGGTATGCACGCCGCGCTTGCCGCCCTTGTGCATGTAGCCGTCGGCGGGCTTCTTCAGTGTCGCTTCGGAGAGCGTCTCGCCAACCAGTTCGTCCCAGTCGGCTTTCAGGCTCTGTGGCTGAGGTGCGATCCCGGCTTCAGCGAGTGTGGCGTCGGCGGCATCGCCGACGAAGAGTTCACCGGTATAGGCCCACAGGTCGTCCAGCGCCTCCTGCATGCGGCGATGGCTTTCGGCCGTGCCGTCACCCAGGCGGATGACCAGATCGCGGCTGCGATCGAGATGGTATGCAACTTCCTTGGACGCCTTCTCCGCGATGTCGGCGATGCGCTTGTCGGTCGATCCGCGCAGTGCCTTGAGTATCAGGAAGTGCCATGCATCAAACAGGAACTGGCGCATCAACGTCTTGCCGAAGTCGCCGTTCGGACGTTCGACGAGCAGGACGTTACGGAATTCGGTCGCGTCGCGCAGATAGGCGAGGTTGTCGGTCGTGCGTCCGCTCCCCTCGACCTCGCCGGCAAGACCGAGCCAGAGTTGCGTCTGGCCGATCAGATCAAGTGCCGTGTTGGAGAGCGCAATATCCTCTTCCAGTGCCGGCGAATGGCCGCACCATTCGGATACGCGATGACCGAGGATCAGCGTATTGTCGCCGATGCGCTTGAGGAATTCGAACAGAGCCGTCTGGTCGACGGGCGAGACAGCGGTCGTGCTCATCACATATGCCCCACTTCCTCAGGCACGTCGAAGAAGGTCGGGTGACGGTAGACCTTGGAGTTCGACGGGTCGAACAGCGGCCCCTTGTCGGACGGCGCACTGGCGGTGATGTCGCTGGAGCGCACCACCCAGATGCTGACGCCTTCATTGCGGCGCGTATAGACATCGCGGGCATTGTTGACGGCCATTTCGGCGTCGGGCGCATGCAGGCTGCCAACGTGGCGATGGTTCAGGCCGTGCTGGCCGCGGATGAAAACTTCCCAAAGGGGCCATTCGCTGGACATGGACATTTCTCCCTGGCTTGCGTTCCTCCGGGCTTGCTGTCCGGGAACGCATCGTGTTGCGGCTGTTCGGGCCAAGCCCGGCGACAGTTGTTACTCGGCGGCGATCCGTGATGCGGCGCGGCGCGATTGTGCCTTTTCAGCATGGGCGACAAGGCCTTCGCGGAACCACGCGCCGTCGTTCCATGCCTTCTGCCTTGCGCTGAGACGCTCGGCATTGCACGGGCCGTTGCCGGCGATCACGGCGAAGAATTCGGTCCAGTCAGGCTCGCCGAAATCGTAGCCACCCTTTTCCTCGTTCCACTTGAGATCGGGATCCGGAACGGTGAGGCCGAGATACTCTGCCTGCGGCACCGTCTGGTCGACGAACTTCTGCCGGAGCTCGTCATTCGAGTTCTGCTTGATCTTCCAGGCCATGGACTGGGCCGAGTGGACCGACGCGTCGTCGGAAGGGCCGAACATCATCAGGGACGGCCACCACCAGCGGTTCAGTGCATCCTGCACCATGGCCTTCTGCGCGGGCGTGCCCTTGACCATCTTCATCAGGATGTCGAAGCCCTGACGCTGGTGAAAGCTCTCTTCCTTGCAGATGCGGACCATGGCGCGGGCGTAGGGCCCGTACGAACAGCGCTGCAGCGGCACCTGATTCATGATCGCGGCACCATCCACCAGCCAGCCGACCGCGCCGATGTCGGCCCAGCTCAGCGTCGGATAGTTGAAGATCGAAGAGTATTTCGCCTTGCCGCTGTGAAGCTGCTCGTACATTTCGTCACGGCTGATGCCGAGCGTTTCGGCCGCACAATAGAGGTAGAGCCCGTGCCCGGCTTCGTCCTGAACCTTGGCGAGCAGGATCGCCTTGCGCTCGAGGGTCGGCGCGCGGGTGATCCAGTTTCCTTCCGGCAGCTGGCCCACGATTTCTGAATGCGCGTGCTGGCTGATCTGGCGCATCAGCGTCTTGCGATAGCCTTCGGGCATCCATTCCTTCGGCTCGATCTTCTGGCCGGCATCGACACGTTCCTGGAAGGCGCGCTCGATCGGATCCATCTCGTCGAGCGTCTTGACGCGGGCGCTGTCGGTCTTGACCATCTGTGCATACATGGTTTCGTCTCCTTTGCCGTCGCGCGTCAGACGCGCTCGAGAATGATTGCGATGCCCTGGCCGACGCCGATGCACATGGTGCAAAGCGCGTAGCGGCCGCCCTGGCGATGCAGCTGATAGGCGGCGGTTGTCACCAGACGAGCGCCGCTCATGCCGAGCGGATGACCCATCGCGATGGCGCCGCCATTCGGATTGACATGGGGCGCATCGTCGGGCAGGTCGAGATCGCGCAGAACGGCGAGCGCCTGGGCCGCGAAGGCTTCGTTGAGCTCGATGACGTCCATCTGGCCGATTGAAAGCCCGGCGCGCTCCAAAACCCGTCTGGCGGCAGGGGCCGGGCCGATGCCCATGATACGGGGTTCAACGCCGGCTGCCGCCATGGCGACAATGCGCGCCTTCGGCGTCAGACCTTGTGTCTTCGCCGTCGCTTCGCTGGCGATCACCAGGGCGGCTGCTCCATCGTTCACGCCAGATGCATTGCCGGCCGTGACGCTGAGATCCGGGCCGTTGACGCCCTTGAGCTTTGCCAGCTGCTCAGCCGTGGTGCCGGGGCGCGGATGCTCGTCGCGATCAACGACGAGCGGGTCACCCTTCTTCTGCGGGACGCGTACGTCGACCAGCTCCTCGGCAAAAACGCCGGCTTCCTGAGCGGCTGCCCAGCGTGCCTGGCTGCGGGCTGCAAACGCGTCCTGATCGGCGCGGCTGATATTGAAATCGGCGGCGACGTTGTCCGCCGTCTGCGGCATGGAGTCGACGCCAAAGGCGGACTTCAGCTTCGGATTGACAAAGCGCCAGCCGATGGTCGTGTCATAGATCGCGTTGGCGCGGGAAAAGGCGCTGTCCGCTTTCGGCATGACGAAGGGTGCGCGGCTCATGCTTTCGACGCCTCCGGCAATCACCATGTCGCAGTCACCGGCGCGGATCGCCCGCGCGGCCATGCCAACGGCGTCCATGCCGGAGCCGCAGAGGCGATTGATCGTGGTGGCAGGAATGGTGGTCGGCATGCCGGAGAGCAGCACGGCCATGCGCCCCACGTTTCGATTGTCCTCGCCGGCCTGGTTGGCGCAGCCATAGATCAGGTCGTCGACCTTGCTCCAGTCGGTGGTCGGGTTGCGTTGCATCAAGGCGGCAAGCGGTATGGCCGCCAGGTCGTCGGCGCGGACGGTCGCCAGCGCGCCGCCGTAGCGACCAATCGGAGTGCGAACGGCGTCACAGATGAATGCTTCTGACATGCGCCAATTCCTCCTGCTGCGCAAAGCCGGTCAGATCTCAATTGATTAACCGACCGATCGGTCATGTATTAGCATGGCATATGTCACAAGGCAATGCGATTTTTTATAATCTCTGTGATATGTGGTGGTGCTAATCAAGGTTAACACAAATGCCGAGCGACCGGTTCACAAACTGTAGGACGCGGCTCTAGAGCACTTCGCGTGCAAGCATCGCGAGGCGAAGATCGGTCGCTCGGGTCAGCGGCGCGAACGGTCCGGAAGCCGTCACGAAGCTTCGCGTCACATACTCGTCAGCGTGCGGCGAAAGCTGCTGGTAGAGGCGGGCGAAGAGCTGTCGCGCCGCTTTCCCTGGCCAGTCGGTGGGCAGTGCAAGCGCCGGCAGACGAGGGTCGTGCAGCAAGACGCTGCGGAAACGGTGGATCAACAACAGTCGCACAGTGAGCGCAGTTTTCGGGGCAAGGGCCTGGGCGTCTGCGTGATCTGCGATCGGCATGAACTGAGCGATGAAAGCGCGATAGGCGCTGGCATGGCGGTCAAGATCCCAGTGTTCGGCCGCAAAGTCCTGCAATGCCGGGCCGTCTTGTGTAGCGTCCGCCTTGAACACGAGCGTGGCGGGCATGGCCAGGGGACGTGTTGGTCCCACTGCCAAGCGTGCGCCGATCCGGGCGTATCCGGCGCGATCGAGCGCCAGCATCGTGTCCTCGGGCGCTGGCCCGGTGACATGCACGAACTGCCAGCTGTTGTCCTGTTGTTCGCCGAACAAGACGCGGGCGGCTGCCGCAAATTCGTCCCCCGCAGATGGGGATAGGCGATAGTAGCTGCGGCGGCCTTCGCGCTCGCCGGAAAGCTGGCCGGAGGCGACTAGCCGCGAGACGGCTGTTCGAACCAGCGTCTCGCTGATGCCGACCTCGGCGCAGGTCTCGATCAGGTTTCCGATCCACGCCACGCCGCCGCGCGGCTCGACGACGTCTCCGTAGATCGTCACGATAAAACCCGCCGCCTTCAGCGGCGATTGAACAAGGATCTGCTCGACAAATGCGGCTATCGTTTCGTCAGCGCGGGTGACTGCTGCCATCGGTCGGCTTCTCCATTCGGCTGCCCAAACGTTCAGCTATCACATTTTGTCCGCGCGCGGCAGTCACCGCCGCTGCCCGCACCTGCGCTCGGTGCGGGGAGATCTCATTGATTGGATCAAGAGATCGCGCAGGAAGCGTCGCCCGCGGGGTCAGGTGGATCGTCCCGACGCCCAGTTGTGCCAATCGTCGCCGCTGCCGTGGAACACGTTGAGGTCGATGCGTCCCTCGACGCCGTGCGACAGGCCCGAGCCCGAATACTGCCAGAAGAGCCATTTCCGCCCGCGGTAGATCTTGGACGGATGGGCGGCGACGGAGCGTAGCCAGAAGGGATAGTCGAGCAGCTCGCCCTGCAGGTTGTCGCGATAAAAGTCCGGTGCGGTGTAGATGATCGGTCGCTGGCCGTAGTGCCTTTCCAGCTTGTCCATGAACACCTGCATCTTTTCCAGCACTCGCTCAGGCGACGGGCGGTTCTTGCAGCTGGACTCGCCGTTCCATTCGACGTCAATGACGGGCGGCAGCGCGTCGGGATCTCTTGGAACGTTGCGGATGAACCAGTCGGCTTGTTCCCCGGCGGTCCGGCACCAGTAGAAGAAGTGATAGGCGCCGCGCTTCAGGCCGGCTTCCTTGGCCTTGCGCCAGTTCGTCTTGAACATCGGGTCCAGGTGATCGCCGCCGTCAGTCGCCTTGATGTAGGCGAAGTTCGCCCCCTGCGTCCGCAGCTTTACCCAGTCGATATCGCCTTGCCAGCGCGAGACGTCGACGCCGTGCACGGCGAGATTCCGTGGCGAGGCGGAACCGAAGTTGATGGGCTTGGCGTCGCGAAAGCGGTGGCTGTAGATCTGCATTCTGTTGGCACGGGGTGCCGGGTTAACAGGCATGGGGGCTGCTGCCACCGGTCTTTCGTTCGGCATTGGAACGTCCGGCGTCTGCATGACCGGCGCGAACTGTGGCGCGTTCGGAACCGGCCCGGCCCATGCCAGCTCTTCTTGCGGCGGCGCAGCCTGCGCGACAGGCGCTCCAACATTGGCTGCGGGAACAGGCGCCGGCGGGAGCGTGATTGAACTTGTTGTTTCCCGAGACGGCGCGCGCGCTAGGACACTTTCTGAATCGAGACTGGAGCTGCAGCCCGACAAAGCAAGGCAGGTGAGGAGGATTGCTGGCACACCTGATAGACGCATAGATACTCACACGCACAACTGGCGACGACAAAAAACGCAGTCGTCGGGATTCAGAAACTGCGCCAGTCTGACACGAAATGCTGAATCCAATCTTTACCGTATGAAGAGTTCGCTTCGTCCGAGGTGTTTTGCGTCGGTTAGGCCGCGAGGCGATTTCCGCGAGAGGAGTGATCTCGGGTCGAAAGGTCAGATGACCAGCGCACAGAGAAACTAGCGCGCAGCAAAACCCATACCGTCGCTGGGCGATGGCGGATCGCGTCTAGGATGAAATGAGGAGGAAACCGGCCTAGTGGCGCGCGGTGTTCTTCTTTGCCATGGACAGAATGTAGTCATCAGCAATATCGGCGACTGCCATGGCGATTTCCGCCGAGGAGAATTCAACCAGCTCCTCGCCGAAGATGATCCGGTGAACGGCCTCCTCAATCTTCTGCCTGCAGGCATAGAGGCGGTCGGCATGATCGATTTGTATAGAAGGCAATTCCATAACAGTCGTAACTCCGGTCGATCGATGATTTGATTTTGGCCAGGCGGCATGCTCGTCTCGTGACGGCAAGGAGGTCGCGACGTCATGCGCGCCTGCAAATGCCCCGGCCAACTTCAAGGCGTCGCTGACGCCTCGAGCATTGACGATCGGACTATAGACTGTAAGAGCGGACGTGACCCGTGAAATCGATGTGACACCAGATAAGGTTGCATTCTGGATTTCTGCACCTAGATAGACCGGGAACTGCATCGTCGAATTTTTATAGCGCGGGACGCAGAAGATCTTCAAGGTTTGCAACGTGATCGCATGAGAGAGGCGCAGAGATCCCAATGAACCCATCGGAACGTATCGATCAGCTGATCGCGGAGATCCCGGACTGGCGCGGCAAGACGTTCGCCGCCATTCGCAAGACCATCCTTGCGGCGGATTGCGAGATTGTCGAAGACTGGAAATGGATGGGCAGCCCGGTCTGGTATTGCGACGGAATGATTGCGGTGGCCAACGCTCACAAGGGGAAAGTCAAGCTTACGTTTCTCCACGGCGCCAGCCTCGCGGATCCCAAAAAACTGTTCAACGCCGGTCTGGAAGGCAATGCGAGACGGGCGATCGACTTCTTCGAGGGTGATCAGGTTGATGGGGCGGGTTTGACGAATCTCATTCGCGCTGCCATCGATCTCAATCGAAGCAAATTGAAAAAGAAGGCGCCCGCCAAGAGCCGGGCAAAAGCGGAAAAAACCGAGGACTGACGCCTCGGAAGAATTTTACTCTTGGTTGCATTTTTTTAGAAATGCATCATGATGTACCATAAATAATGATGGAGGCGCGCCATGAAGGCGAAATCTGCGAATGCGATAGACGCCTATGTCGGTGAGCGTGTCCGGGCCCGGCGCAAGAGCCTTGGTATCAGCCAAGGTGTTCTGGCGGAATCGCTGGGGATCACCTTCCAGCAGATCCAGAAATACGAGAAGGGGACGAACCGCATTGGCGCAGGGAGGCTCCAGCGTATTGCGGAGATCCTCGGCGTACCTGTTGGTTTCTTTTTCGAGGGGGATGGAGCGCCGTCGCCTGATATCAAGACCGAAACCGATGAGATCGCGCTGTTCCTGGCCTCCAAGGAAGGTCTGGCGCTCAGCAGGGCCTTCATCGCGATCGAGGATCCGAATGTCCGCCAGAAGCTGCTGGCTCTCACCAGAAGCCTGGGATCTTTGGGGACCGCCGCGGTCGATCGGGAGACCGCCGAGCCGGTGAAGGCAATTCTTGGGTAAGGGCTATGACGCGAAATCGGCTGCGCTGCGGGCGAGGCGACATCGCCGTTCAGCCTCGATGACGAGGCCTTCCGATCTCCGCAATTCTGTCATGGGACCGAACCTCGAGGTTCATCGTTGACGCCATCATGGTCCGATCGATCCGTCCCGCCATCGGAAACGCTATCGCGCGTAGGACCAATCCTGGCTGATTTCGGTATCACTCGCGTGGCACGTCACACCGGCCTTGATTGCCTTGGTATCCCGGTCTGGTGTGCCTACACGCCCAATGCGCGATCGATCGCGATCGCTCAGGGCAAGGGGATCAGTGACGAGGACGCCAAGGCCTCGGCAGTAATGGAAGCCCTGGAGCGGGCGGTCGCCGGCGATCCTGCTGTCACCCCATTTCGTAGCAGCGCTATACGCTTGCGGGAGGCGGGCTGTGCAGTCGAAACACTCGATTGCCTGATCGGCCTGAACCAGGTCGATATCGATCCGAGCGAGGAAATCGCGTGGGCTTGTGGCAGGGAGTTGCTCACGGGGACAGACATTTTCGTGCCCTTTGACGCCATACTTCTTGATCGAACCCGAGCGTCGCGTTTCTGGATGTCCTCGGATGGGCTGGCTTCGGGCAACACCATGGATGAAGCGGTGCTTCATGGCGTGCTCGAGCGCATAGAGCGCGATGCCCATATCCTTTGGCAGATAGAAAGTGACGCGGCGCGCGGGATGCGTTGTGTTGACCCACACGGCCTGCATGACGCGGTGATCGATGAACTGGTCGAAAAGATCGAGACAGCTGGCCTTGATCTCAGACTTTTCGACATGACGAGCGACATTCCGGTCCCGTGCTTTACGGCGATCCTGGCGCCTCGCGGCGCTCACCGTGACGAGAATGCCCGCTTCGTCGAGGCAACGGGAGGCAGTGGCTGCCATCCGTCACCCGCGCGAGCCGCCATTCGTGCGATCACCGAAGCCGCCCAATCCCGGCTGACCTACATCAGCGGTGCGCGCGATGATGTGACGCCGGAAACCTATCGCAGACCTCTCCCGGCAGCAACGCGTCGTGCGCTTCAGGCAGTTCCGCGCCCTCCAGTCGTCACAGCGCCGAGCGCGCTGACAGGCGTTTCCGGTGTCTCCCAGTTGCTTGACGCGACGGTCGCCATCGTGCGGGAACACGATGTCGGCCCCGTCAGCGCGGTTCCGCTCAGCGATCCCAGGCTTCCCTTCAGCGTGACCAAGGTGTTCATGCCTTCGCTGGAAAATCCGGAGGGGAGCCGCGCGCGCCGTTTCGGCGAGCGGGCCATATCAAAGGCATTCGCGTCATGAAGGTCATTTTCGTCGGTCCAAGCCTTCCGGATGCCGCTTCCATTGCCGGAGACGGCGTCGTCATCCGACCGCCAGCCGTACAAGGCGACGTTGCCGCAGCACTGCGAGACGGCGCAAGCGTTATCGGTATCGTCGACGGCGGTTTCGAATATACCGCGCCTGTTTGGCACAAGGAGATCCTGCTTGCTCTGTCGCAGAACGTGCCGGTCTATGGTGCCTCGAGCATGGGCGCGCTGCGGGCAGCAGAATGCCGGGCTTTCGGCATGATCGGCGTGGGGCGAATATTCGAGGAGTACATGCGTGGGGCGACCGTCGACGACGCCGATGTCGCGCTTCTGCACGCGCCGGCCGAATTCGGCTGGAAACCGCTGACCGTGCCGCTGGTGAATGTCAGGGCGACGCTTGACCGGTTGGAGGTGCAAGGGGCGCTCGCGCGTGACACACGGCTGATCATCGAGGCGGCGGCAACGCAGATCTTTTTCAAGGAGAGGACGTGGCGTTCGGTCGTCGACGGTTGCGGGTTGACGGCGGTTTCGGAGCGCAAGGAGATGCATTCGATGCTGGTTTCAAACGCGGTTGACCAGAAGCGGATTGATGCCCTGGCGCTTCTGGAGGCTGTGCGCGCAGCAGCGCCGGGAGCCTTGCGTCATGAAATGTCGTGGCAAATTGCCGAGACGTCTTTCTTTTCACGACATTAAAGGCAGTCTTGCTCGTGAAAATCACTCTGTGGTTGTGTCACGCGGTTTTCACGGGCGGCTTGCCACAATTGGCCTATGCTTCTCCCCGATCTGCGGAGAAATGACATGAGCATATCCTTTGAAGGCAAGTTGGCCGAAGCTGGCCTAAACGAACGTTCCGACGAGGACCTGGATGAACTTGCCGCGCTTGCGCGGCTGATCTCCTTTGCGCGCTATGCCGCCCAGGACATCAATCTTGCGAGCGCCGTGGATTGCCTCGATCTGGCCTTGCACGCCGTCAAGCGGGAACTCGGTGACGTTCCCTACGAGGGGCTGAGCGACCCGATCGGCTACGCAGGCGTGAGCAGCCACTAGCCTGGTGGCATAGTCTTCGTCCCGGGGTGTCAGCCCAATCGCTTGGAATAGACGCATAGCGCACTTGATTGCCGGTAGCCGTTGGCCTGGTAATAGTGCGCGGCGCCGCCTGCCTGGCGGGACACAAGCCATAAATGCACATAGCCGAGATGGCTTGCCTCCTTCTCGAGGCTGAGCAAGAGCCTGGAGCCGATGCCTTGGCGCTGGTGCTGAGGGAGTATCGCGACCTCGGCGATCTGCAGGCCGCGGCCAATGGCCGAGGTGTGCGGCAGGCCGAAGGCAAAGCCGATGATCTCTTCTTCCTTGAACGCGGCTATCGCTATGCAGCCGGGCGTGTTCATCAGTTCATCGAGGCGCGATGCGGCCTTTTGAAGCGACCAGTCTTCGTCCCATGGCGGCTCGGCATAGGCCTTTACTATGATACTCGCACCTTGCCGAGCCTCGGCCTGGGATACTCTTCTAACGTCGATTAGCATGCACACCTGCTGTCTATACGATGAGGCTCCCGTTGCCGGAACACTGGCCACCCGGACCCGCATATCGGCCGACAACGTACGATCAAAACGAGACGCCTCCGCGTCATGCTGCGCCTCGCTCAAAACCGGAAGAGGTGCATTGGCAACAGATAAGCACGGGTGAGGTCGATGATGTTGTGACTTTGCCGTGACACTCGCGTGGCGGGAACCCGACGGAGCTTCGCAATGATTTGGGTTGCAGGAGGCAACCCGGCATTGGCTTTCTGCCGTGGCCGCGGATCAGAAAATGCTGTCGCGCCGTGACTCCAAAATGGCATCGGCTTCGTCAGCGCTCATCTGCAGGACGTTCCGTCCAAGCTGGAAACCAAAGCCGTTGCGCGCGAATGCGGCCATTTCCTTGGCCCTTCGCTTGTCATCCGCCTCGACTCGACGATAGGGACCGAACGCTCGCTTGCGGGCGAAGACGATTGCTGCAAACAGGTCGTCGGTTGCCTGAAGAGCGGACGCAGCCACCTCGCGATCGATGCCTTTCAACGACAGCCGCTGGGCGATGATCCTGTGCGACTTGCCGCCGCGCACGCCGGCGCGCGTGCTGATTTCGGCGTAGGCGACATCGTTCAGCGCTCCGAGATCGCGAGCGAATTTCACCGCAAACTCGGCGACCGCCTGTGCCTGTGCAGCGCTGATGTCGTCGAATTTCTGCGTGGCCTTTTTCCTGATCGCATCGAACAGCTGCTTCTCCGTCATCATCTGGCGCCCGAGGCGATAGACGGCGGAGTTTTTCGACCAGCTGAGCATGCGGGCGGTTGGGATGTCGGATTGGGTTTCGTCGTCGGTCATCATCGGCAGCAGGCATACCCCATCAGCCGCCATTTCGCTAATGCCGGCATTCGCTCTGGCGACGAGGGGATCCAAGATCGGGACCCTTGTTGTATACGAGAAACCACGCTAATCGTGTGCCGGATCTCTTCAAAGCGTGGTTCAGACCCCTATGTCCTCCAATTCCGACCGGGTGGAAATTGCCCACCGTACCCTCCGTCAGGCAATTATCGAGCAGGCGTTGAAGGCCGGCACGAAGCTGCCCGAGGATGAGATCGGTCGGCATTTTTCCATGAGCCGGACGCTGGTGCGTGCCGTGCTGGCGAAGCTTCAAGCGCAGGGCCTTGTCGACACTTATCACAAGCGGACGGCTACGGTCGCGCAGCCCAGCCTCGAGGAGGCGCATGATGCCTTCGCTGTTCGCCGGGCTCTGGAGCGTGAAGTCATCAAGAGCATCATCAAGCGCTGGAACCCATCCATCGAAAAGGGCCTGCAGGAGCACGTGACGGAGGAAGAGGCGGCGCATGCCAAGGGCGACGTGCGCCTGTCGACGCGCCTTGCCGGCGAATTCCATCTGAAGCTCGCCGAGCTTTCCGGAAACACGCTTCTGGAGCGCTATCTGTCTGAGCTCGTTTCCCGCTGTTCGCTGATTTTGGCGATGTATAGCCGCCCACACTCCAGCGAATGCGCCATCAGCGAGCATTCGGCCCTGATCGCGGCCTTGCGCGGGGGTGATGTCGCCGTGGCCGAACAGCTCATGGATGAACATCTGTCGTCGGTCGAGAGCCGGGCGCTGTTTGATGAAGAGGCTCCTGTTGAGCCGGATCTGGGCTCCATCCTGTCGCGCTATGCCGACAGGACGCACGGCTGATCTGCCGCTTTTTCCATCAAGTATACAGTTTTCTGCATTTTTTGTAGACGTCTACGTGGCGCCTAACGGGCATATCTCCGCTTTGTGGATTCGGCCAAGGGCGACGCTTTGCATTTTTTCGCCAATGTTTTCAGTTGAATAGCTAGGCGTTTCGGCTTGAATTGAAATCAGCGATACATTGTGGCATTCATATTGCATACATGATTATCAGTATCATGTAGCCAAGATTGTGCCCATGTCATCGCAGACTGCCTCATCATCAGAATATCGTTTGGAGCTTCGCGGTATCCGCAAGGTCTACCCGGCGGTTGTCGCCAATGACGGAATCGATCTTGCCGTTGCGCCCGGCGAAATCCACGCCGTCGTGGGAGAGAACGGGGCCGGCAAATCCACATTGATGAAGATCATCGACGGGATGGTGCGGCCTGACGCTGGTGAAATGCTGTGGAACGGCCGCGAGGTCACGATTGCTTCGCCGGCGGATGCGCAGCGGCTCGGCATCGGCATGGTGTTCCAGCATTTTGCACTGTTCGACACGCTGACGGTTGCCGAAAACATTGCGCTGGCGATGCCTAACAAGCCACGGCTGGACGCGCTCTCGCGCGACATCAGTCTGGTCGCGGCGCGCTATGGTCTGCCGGTCGATCCCGGCCGCCACATCTACACGATGTCGGTGGGGGAGCGTCAGCGGGTGGAGATCATTCGCGCCCTGTTGCAAAACCCTCAGCTGCTGATCCTTGACGAGCCGACCTCGGTGCTGACCCCGCAGGCGGTTGAAACCCTTTTCGTGACGTTGCGGCAGATCGCCGATGACGGCTGCAGTATCCTTTACATCAGCCACAAGCTGAACGAGATCCAGGCGCTCTGCCACAGGGCGACCATCCTGCGCGGCGGACGGGTGACTGGAACCTGTGACCCGAGGCTCGAAAGCCCGGCCTCCATGGCGCGCATGATGACGGGAAGCGATCTGCCGGCCTATCGCGAACGCTCGGCTGTCGATGAGGCCGGTCGTATCCGCCTTTCGGTGTCGGGTCTCGACTTATCCACGGATGACCCCTTCGGTACGACGCTGCGGGACATCAGCCTGGCGGTTCGTGGTGGCGAGATTCTTGGTATCGCTGGGGTCTCGGGCAATGGTCAAGCCGAACTGCTGGCCGCGCTTTCCGGCGAGACCCAGCTCTCGGACAGGGAAGCGATCACGCTGGACGGCCAGCCGATCGGAGACCTCAACCCCTTTGTGCGGCGATCGCGCGGGCTTTGCTCGGTTCCGGAAGACCGGCTCAAGCAGGGCTCGGTGCCGTCGCTGGCACTTTCGGACAATGCACTTCTGACGGCCAATCGCCGCGGCTCTGTCCAGCTCGGCCTGATCAGGTTCGATCGCGTCACGGCGTTTGCCGAGCGCTGCATCAAGGCGTTCGACGTGCGCTGCGGCGGGCCGAGGGCGACCGCCGGCAGCCTGTCGGGCGGTAACCTGCAGAAGTTCATCATCGGCCGCGAGATCCTGCAGGAGCCTTCGGTGCTCATCGTTTCCCAGCCGACGTGGGGCGTGGATGTCGGCGCAGCCATGGTGATCCGCCAGGCTCTGCTCGACTTGCGCGACAAGGGCGCGGCGATCGTCGTCATTTCCGAAGAACTCGACGAGCTTTTCGAGATCGCCGACCGGATCGCGGTGATCGCGGGCGGACGGTTGAGTCAGGCAGTGCCGCGAGACGCTGCCAACCGCGACGACATAGGGATCGCAATGGCCGGGGATGCCGGCCGGCAGGAGGCAGCGCATGCGCATTGAGCCCCGTCTGAAACCTTCCAAGCTGATGGTCTGGCTATCGCCGCTGCTCTCGCTCCTGCTGACGGCGGTTGTCGCCATGATGTTGTTCGCCTCTGCGGGACACAACCCGCTCGAGGCACTTGTCACCTTCCTGACGGCGCCGCTGGTCGATCTCTACGGCCTGGGAGAACTTCTGATCAAGGCAGCGCCTCTCGTGCTGATCGGTATCGGCCTGGCAATCGGTTTCCGCGCCGGCATCTGGAATGTCGGCGCCGAGGGACAGCTGACAGTGGGCGTGATCTTTTCCGGTTATGTCGCACTCCACTACGGCCCTGCCGGCGGAGGCTGGATTCTTCCGGCGATGATCGTGGCCGGCGCCATCGGCGGCATGGTCTGGGCGGCCATCCCCGCGTTCCTCAGGGTCAAATTCAACGCCAGCGAGATCCTCGTCAGCCTGATGCTGAACTACGTGGCGGGCCTCTGGCTATCGTGGCTGGTCTTCGGTGCGTGGCGCGATCCGGCGGGCTTCAATTTCCCGCAGTCAGAGCCGCTCGCGCCCGATGCCTTGTTTCCCGTCCTGCTCGAGGGGACGCGCGCCAATGCGAGCGTTCTCTTCGCACTGGTCGCCGTTGCCGTCGGCTGGGTCTTCATGAGCTGCAGTTTTGCCGGGTTCCAGCTGAAGGTCACCGGATTGTCGGAAGGCGCAGCGCGTTATGCCGGCTTCAGCGTCAATCGTGCCGTCTGGCTCGGGCTGCTCGTCAGTGGGGCGGTTGCAGGCATAGCCGGTGTTGGAGAAATAGCCGGCCCGCTGGGGCAGATCTTTCCGACTGCCTCGCCGGGATACGGCTATGCGGCCATCATCGTCGCCTTCCTGGGGCGGCTGAACCCCATCGGCATCCTGCTTTCGGGGCTGCTGATGGCGTTGCTCTATCTCGCGGGTGACTTGGCGCAGATGTCGCTCGGCATGCCGTCCTCGATCACCGGCCTGCTGCAAAGCACGCTGCTGTTTTTCATCCTGACCACGGATGTCCTCGTCCAATATCGCGTTCGCCTGCGTACCCGCGCCGGGCAAGGAGCATCGGCATGATCAGTCAATTTCTCCCGATCCTCGTCGCGACGCTGATTGCCGGCACGCCGCTGGTTTACGCAGCGCTCGGCGAACTTGTCGTCGAACGCGCCGGTGTCCTCAACATGGGCGTCGAAGGGATGATGGTCATCGGCGCGGTTCTTGCTTTCATGGTGATGATGGCAACCGGCAACCTGTTCCTGGCGATCGTCGCGGCCATGCTGGGAGCGATGTTGCTGGCGCTGATGTTCGCCGTGCTGGCCGTCAGCTTCAGGGCCAATCAGGTGGCCGTCGGCCTTGCACTCACCATTTTTGGCACCAGTCTCGGCTCCTACCTCGGCAAATCCTATATCGGCATGGCGATCGTCATCGAACCATCGCAGCTATCGGCGCTGGCCGGAAAGATCCCCCTGATCGGCAAAATTCTCGGCCAGCTGCATCCGCTGGTCTGGCTGTCGTGGGCGCTCTTTGCCGGAGTCTGGTATTTCCTGCATCGCAGCCGCGCCGGTCTCATCCTACGGGCGGTCGGCGAGGCGCCGACATCAGCCCACGCCCTCGGCTACCCGGTCAACGGCATCCGTTATGTCGCCACGCTTTTCGGCGGCGCGACGGCAGGCATTGCCGGCGCCTACATCTCGATCATCTATACCTCGCTCTGGACCGAGGGCCTGATTGCCGGGCGCGGCTGGATCGCGGTTGCGCTGGTGGTGTTTGCAACGTGGCGGCCGGTTCGCTGCTTCCTCGGCGCTTACCTCTTCGGTGGCGCCACCATTGCGCAGCTCTTCGCGCAAAGCGCAGGCGTGGGCCTTCCGTCGGAGCTCATGTCGGCACTCCCCTACATCGTGACCATCGTGGTGCTCGTCCTGATCTCGCGAAACGCAGCCCTGATGCGCCTCAACATTCCGGCGTCGCTGGGAAAGCCCTTCACCGCCGACGGCTGACTTTTTCAACCAAGAATGAAACCAAAGAGAGGAACTGACATGACCAATTTTTCCAGACGCGATTTCCTGAAGACCAGTGCTGCGGCGTCGCTCGCCATCGCCGGCGGCGCCAAGCCGCTGTTTGCCGCAGACGAAGTGCTCAAGGTCGGTGTCATTCACATGGGGGCGATCTCCGACACCGGCTGGGAGTATTTCCAGGCCAACGCCTGGCGTGCGCTTGAGAAGGCCTATCCGGATAAGGTCAAGGTCACGGTGCTCGAGAACATCGCCCAAGTTCAGGATTGTGAGCGTCTGTTCCGCCAGCTTTCCTCGCAGGGCCACAAGCTGATCTTCGGAACCACCTTCTCGCAGTATGCCTCGCTCAAGAAGCTCGCCCCGACGCTGCCGAACTCGCATTTCGAGTGCTGCGCTGGCATCGATGCCGGCAAGAATCTCGGCGTATTTGAGGCGCGCCACTATGAAGGCACCTATCTCACCGGCATCGCTGCCGGTCGCATGACGAAGAGCAACGTTCTGGGCTGGGTGGGCGCGTTTCCCGTGCCGCAGGTCATCTACAGCCTGAATGCATTCCTGCTGGGTGCGCGAAGCGTCAATCCGAACGCGGTCCTGAAGGTCGTCTGGGCCAATGCCTGGGTAGATCCGGCCAAGGAAAAGGATGCGGTTGCCGCGCTGGTGGCGCAGGGCGCCGACGTGATCTCCGGTAGCCCGAATACACCGGTTCAGGGCCTTGCCGCCGAAGAAAAGGGCGTCTGGTCGATCGGCAGCACCGGCGACTTCTCTGCTTACGTCAAGAAGAAGCAGCTCGTCTCGTTCGAACTCGACTGGAGCGCGGCTCATATCAATGCGGCCAAGGCCGTGATGGCCGGCACATGGCAGCCGTCCAACAACTGGCTGGGCCTCGGCGAAGGCGGCTACGTCAAGATGACGACCAGCAGCCCTGAGCTGCCGGAATCCGTGGCAGCCGAAATGAAAGCTGCGGAAGCTGCGATCATCAGCGGCAAGCTGAAGCCGTTTACCGGCGAGATCAAGGATCAGTCGGGAACGGTGAAGGTAGCCGCCGGGCAGACTCTTGCCGATAATGACATCGAGGGCATGACCTGGCTGATGGAAGGCGTGCAGGGCACTCTGCCGCAGAACTGAGAAACCCGAACTGAAACGGCGCGCCGGCTTGGCCGAAACGGAAGCCGGCGCGCGGCAATAAAACGACAAAAGACGAGGAGATGCCAATGAGCACGATCGAAACAGTTTTTACCAATGCCCGGCTGGCCGATGGGTCACTCTATGATATCGGCGTTGTCGGCGGACGGATCTCCGCGATCACGCCTGCTGGCCAAGGCGGACCGGGCGGCACTGTCGTCGATCTGGCCGGCGCGCTGCTCGTACCGAGCTTCGTTGAGGGGCATATCCATCTCGATACCAGCTTTTATGGCGACAAGTGGATCCCGCACAAACCCTGCACGAACGGTTTTGACGTGCATGAGCGCGTCGCCTTCCAGGCGCAGAACATGGCCCAGGCCGCGGCCATGGATGTACGGGCGCGCAACCAGCTGGATCTGTGCATCGGCCGGGGCAGCGTGAAGATGCGCAGCCATGTGATGGTGGACGGCTCGGTTGGCCTGAAGTCGTTGGAGACTATCCTTGCGGTCCGTGAGGAATATGCGGGCCTGATCGACATCCAGCTGGTCGCGTTCCCGCAAAGCGGCATCCTGAAGAGCCCCGGGACGCCAGAACTGATGGACGAGGCGGTTGCACTTGGCGCGGATCTTGTCGGCGGTCTTGATCCCGGCAGTTTTGACCGCGATGTGAACGGACACCTGGATGTCGTCTTCGGGATCGCCGAAAAGCGTGGCGTCGACGTCGATATCCACCTGCACGACGCGGGCACGCTCGGCGCCTTCACCATCGAGGAAATCTGCGCGCGCACCGTGGCGCTCGGCATGCAGGGTCACGTTGCCGTCAGCCATGCCTATGGCCTTGGCGATCTGCCCCCGGAAGCGGCAAGGAAGATCGCGGACCGGATCGCCAGTAGCGGCGTCTCGATCATGACGAACGCTCCCGGCAATCATAATTTTCCGCCGGTTGCACTGCTCAGGGCGGCGGGCGTCACCGTTTTCAGCGGTAGCGACAACATTCGCGATTCCTGGTGGCCTTATGGCGACGGTGACATGCTCGGCCGCGCGATGATGATCGGCTACCGCTCCGGTTTCTATACCGATGACGAGCTGAGCGCCGCGTTCGACGTGGTCACGGCCTCGGGTGCAAAGGCATTGCGGCTGGAAGGCTACGGTATCGAGGTTGGCGCCAAGGCGGATTTCGTCACTCTCGCGGCTGAGCATGTTCCCGAGGCTGTTGTCGCCATTCCGAAGGACCGTCAGGTCTTCAAGGACGGCCGGCTTGTCGCCAGGAACGGGGTTGTAATCCGCTGATGACGCCAGGAACCAGACAGACGGCGGATACCGGCGCCACCTCGCACACTGCGATGATCACCACGCCGCACTGGCAGGCGAGCGAGGCCGGCGCGGCTGTGCTGAAGCGCGGCGGCAACGCAATCGAAGCGTTGGTTGCCGCGGGCGCTGCACTCTCGGTGCTTTATCCGCACTTCTGTGGATTGGGTGGCGATGCCGTCTGGATGGTTTCGGATGCCGATGGCAATGCCCGCTCGTTTCTCGGTATCGGGCAGTCGGCCCGCAATATTGACGGTATCACCGCTATACCGCAGCGCGGGCCCGGATCGACGCTGACCAGCGCTTGTCTCGTCGACAGCTGGGAGCGGGCGCTCGCCCATTCGGCATCCGCATGGGCGGGCAAGGAACGCCTCTCCGGCCTTCTTGATGACGCTATCCGGATCGCGGCGGATGGCTTTACTGTCAGCTCCTCGCAGCGTTTCTGGCATGAGTTTCGCCGCGACGAGCTCGGAGGGTGGCCTGGCGTTGCCGCGATCTTCGCCGGCAGCGGCATCCAGCGGCAACCTGACCTGGCGCGGTCGCTATCAGCCATTGCCCGCCACGGTACGCGTGAATTCTACGAGGGGGAGCTTGGCGCGCGTATCGCGGGCGGTCTAGCCGAGATCGGCTCACCGCTGACTGCCGCTGATCTGGCCGTGACCCGTACACGCGAAGACACTCCTGTTTCGCTTCGTTATCGCGACCTGACGCTGTTTGCGCCCCCGCCGCCAACGCAGGGGCTGACGACGCTTGGCATCATGGGCATACTCGAACATCTGGATATGGCCGGGTTCGATTTCTCGGGCAGCGCCTATTATCACCGGCTGATCGAGGGCGTAAAACAGGCCTTCCTCGATCGCCACCGCATCGCCGATCCGGATTATGTAGCATCGCCATTAGCCGAGGCGCTGCTTGATCCTGAATGGCTGCGGACCAAGGCGGATGCCATCGATCCGGCGCGTGCCATGCCCTGGCCACAGCCGTACAGGCATGGCGACACCGCGTTCCTGGCGGCAGTCGATGACAAGGGGCGGGCGGTGTCTCTGCTCCAAAGCACCTATTTCGATTGGGGAAGCGGAGTCGTGGTCGGCGATACCGGGATACTGTGGCAGAACCGCGGAGCAGCCTTCAGTCTGGATCCCACGAGCCCGAACATGCTGGAGCCGGGCAAGCGTCCGTTCTACACACTCAATCCCGGAATGGCGCTGAAGGATGGCCGTCCGCACCTGCTTTACGGAACCCAGGGTGCCGATGGACAGCCGCAGACCTTGGCACTGCTGATCAGTCTGCTGGCCGACCATCATCTTGATCCGCTGGCAGCACTTTCGCGCCCGAGGTTCCTGCTTGGCCAGACGTTTTCGGATACCCGCCACACGCTCAAGATCGAGAGCAATGTCGGTGCCGATGTCATCGGTTCGCTATCCGTGATGGGCCATGTGGTGAGCGGCATCGATGCCTTTAGCCAACTGGGCGGTCAGGCGGGGGTCATCAAGATCGGGGCGCAAGGAAGCCTGGCCGGTGCTCACGACCCGCGCAGCGACGGCGGCGCAATCGGCCTATGAGAACATCAGCCCTGCCGTATGATCTCGTCATCCGCCACGTTCGCACCGAGGAGGACGGGGCGCTGGTCGACATTGCCGTACAAGACGGGCGGATCGTGGCGGTCGAGCCGCGCTTCAGATGTGAGGCGATTGAGGAGTTTGATGCGCAGGGCGCCTTCGCATTCAGCGGTTTCGTGGACAGCCACATTCATCTCGACAAGGCCTGCATCCTCGATCGCTGCGTCATTTGCGAGGGTACGCTCGCCGAAGCCGTGCGCGAGACGGCGAGAGTGAAACCCGCCTTTGACGAGGCCGACGTCTATCAGCGCGCTGCCCGCCTGGTGGAAAAGGCCATTGTTCATGGCACGACACGGATGCGGTCTTTCGTCGAGATCGATCCGCGGGTGGGCTTTCGGTCGTTTGAGGCAATCAAGCGGATCAGGCGCGATTTTGCCTTCGCGATCGACATCGAAATCTGCGCCTTTGCGCAGGAAGGGCTGACGAACGAGCCCGAGAGCCTCGGCATGCTGGACCAGGCACTGGCAGAGGGCGCCGATCTCATCGGCGGGTGCCCCTACATCGATCCGGAGCCGCGCCGGCACGTGGAATTGATTTTCGATCTTGCCGAGAAGCATGATGTCGCGGTCGACTTCCACCTCGATTTCGACCTCGATCCGGCCAACACCAATCTGCCGGCCGTGATCAAGGAAACTGTCAGGCGCGGCTGGCAGGGGAGGGTGTCGATCGGCCATGTCACCAACCTTTCTGCCATGTCTCCTGATCGTCTTTCGCAGGTTACGGTCGCTCTTGTCGAGGCTGGTATCGCGTTGACCGTTTTGCCCTCGACCGACCTCTTTCTCAATGGTCGCGGTGCCGACCGGCTTGTGCCGCGCGGTGTTGCCCCCGCCCATATCCTGGCGGCGTCCGGCGTTGTCACATCGATCGCAACGAACAATGTCCTCAATCCATTCACCCCGTTTGGTGACGCCTCCTTGATCCGCATGGCCAATCTCTATGCCAACGTCGCGCAACTTTCCCGGGCAGACGACATGGATGCGGTGTTTGCCATGGTCGATCGGTCGGCAGCCCAGCTGATGGGCGTCCCATCAGGAATACGCGTTGGCGCAGAGGCGACGATCGTATTGATGGATTGCCGCGGTCCCCGCTCGGCGGTGCGTGAAATCGCGCCCGTCATTGCCGGCTGGAAGCGCGGACGTCGCAGCTTCGACAACGGCAGGCCGGTCATACACAGGCCTGTCGAGACGATCCTTTCCACCATCCCCTGAAGCAAGGAGCATGTCCATGATTACCGACACGGATCTCAAGCATCTCGGCCGTTGCGTCGAACTGGCGGCGCAGGCTGTTGATGCCGGCGACGAACCCTTCGGGTCGGTGCTCGTTGCAGACGACGGCAGCGTTCTCGCGGAAGACCGCAATCGTATCCATTCAACCGGCGATGGAACACGACATCCGGAGTTCACGCTTGCGAGATGGTCCGCCGAGAACATGACGCCTGCGGATCGGGCCAAGGCCACCGTCTATACCTCGGGAGAGCATTGCCCCATGTGTGCGGCGGCGCACGGTTGGGTGGGGCTTGGCCGCATCGTCTATGCGAGTTCGTCAGATCAGCTGGGCAACTGGCTGCAGGAAATGGGCATCGATGTCTCCCCCGTTCGCAGGATTGCGATCGAGGAGGTGATCCGCGATGCGAAGGTGGATGGTCCTGTTCCTGACCTCGCAGAGAAAGTCCGCGAACTTCACAGACGCCGTCACGGCGCCAACTCCTGAGCGCGTGACATTGGCTCTTCAACCTCCGATCATCTAAGCAGGAAGCGCGGGTCTCAGGGACCATCAAAGCAAGGTCCGCACAAGCCACTGGGCACAGAAATACAGGCCAAATCGTGCATCCGTCTGGCGCGGCGTTCCAGCCTCAGCACAACGGCGACATAAGGAGTTTGGCGTTTGACAGGCACTGTGGCTCAGATCCGGATATCGGAAGACAAAGACATCCTCATAGGCAAGGCTGCGATCGTTCGTACCTTGTACGAAGGGCGCGACATTTCTCCCACTTGGGACAAGTTGATGGCCCGGGTCTCCGCCAATCCGCGCGATGCCGCGGCGTTCCTCGATCTTTCAGCCATCCTGCAGACACTCGGCAAGGCAGAGGATGCCTCGACAACCCAGCAGGCGGCGCTCGATATATCCAGGTCCTACAGGATCAGGAACGGCGACGGCTCCGGACTGACGGTGCTCGTGTTTCTCACGGCCGGCGATTTCATGGTCAATACGCCGATCGAATTTCTTCTGGAGACGTCCAACACCGTCATCCGGCTCCACTATGTCGATGCGCAGACCGCGAGCCTGGACGATCTTCCGGCGCACGACGTTGCTTTCGTCGCGGTCGGCGAGTCGCCCGAAAATCTCCCGGTCCTGGAGAATCTCGAGCGGCTGCTGAGCAACTGGGCCGGTCCTATCGTCAATAATGCGCCCCGCAGCGTCATCGATCTGTCGCGCGAAGGGGTGGCGGATGCATTCAAGGACGAACCCTCCGTTCTTGCCGCGGCTACGACGCGCATTTCTCGCAACGAGCTGGAGAGCGTTGCTGCCGAGGAGGCCAGCATCGGGGCGATCGCGGGGATCGAAACCTATCCGGTAATCGTGCGCCCGATCGGTACCCACGCCGGCAAGGGGATGGAGAAGATTGCGACGACGGCGGAGCTTTCGACATACCTGACGTCCCGCTCCGAGACCGAATTCTATATCGTGCCATTCATCGACTACAGCGACGCCGATGGAAAGTTCCGCAAGCAGCGCATCGCCGTTATCGACGGTAAGCCCTATGCAAGCCATCTCGCGATTTCGGATCATTGGATGGTTCACTATCTGAGCGCCGGCATGGCGCAGCACAATGACCGGCGCCTTGAAGAGGCGGCCTGGATGGCAGATTTCGACACCGATTTTGCTGTGCGCCATGCTCGCGCATTCGATGCGCTTCACCAACATATCGGCCTGGACTACTTTGCGATCGATTGCGCCGAGCTTGATGACGGACGTCTGTTCCTGTTTGAGGCGGATGTCGCGATGATCGTCCATTCCATGGATTCGGAGAAGGTCTTCCCGTACAAGAAAGCGGCGATGAACAAGCTCTTCGCCGCATTCGAGAATGCGTTGAAACAACGCGCGGTCTTGGGCGCATCTCCAATGTCTCATCTGCCGGGTGCGGCAGTCACGCACGAACAGCCGTGGCGCCAGTGAAGGCTCTCGCAATTGCGCAACACGGGGTCGCCATGCCTCCGGTTGAGCAGCGGATCCAGCAGGCACTGAATGATCGGTCGCTCGGAAGCGAGGGGCTTTTCCATTCCCTGTCGCTTCTGCTGAGCGCCGGCGGGGACCGTCGAATCCTGTCTGATCCGTTCACCGGCCGAAACCGGTATGGAACGCGCACGACGCTGGCGGAAGACGAGATTTCGTTCGCATCGACGACCGCAAGCAACGTGTCTGCCAGGGGGCTGGCCGCTGCCGGTCACGAGTTGCAGCGGCTGTTCGGAATGGACGCACCATCGTCGGTTACCGTCGATCGATGGTTTGACGACCTGCGAGCCAGTATCCGTCACAAACTTGCCTGTGGTGACGCGGAGATCATTCTTGCCGCATCGGGCACCGACGTAGAGCTTCTTGCCATCTGCATGATGGCGGGCCTGTCGACACGCCCCTTGACCAACATCCTGATTGCGCCTGATGAGACGGGGAGCGGTGTCCCGCTCGCCGCAGCCGGCCGCCATTATTCCGACCTGACCGCGCTCGGCCGTCCGGTGGTCGCAGGCGCGCCGCTCGAAGGGGTGTCGGCAGATCGCATCGATGTGTGCACGATTTCGATCCGTAACGAAATTGGCCAGGCCAGACTGCCCGATGAGATCGACGCGGATCTCATTGCCATGGTCGAACGGGAACTCAAGCGCGGCCGGGATGTGCTCGTTCATGTGCTCGATACGTCGAAGACTGGCCTGACCGGCGTGACACGACAGGCTGCTCGCCATGTCCGTGGCCTTGCGCCCGGACGGGTGCGGGTGATCGTTGATGCGTGCCAATATCGCTGCTCGAACGCGACGGTGCGCCAGGATATCGCGGATGGCTTCATGGTCGCGGTGACCGGGTCGAAGTTTATCGCCGGGCCGCCATTTGCGGGCGCGCTTCTGGTGCCTGGATCGATCGCCGAGGAGTTGGGGTCCATTGTCGACCTTCCGGCAGGTCTTGCCGAATACACGGCGCTCTATGACTGGCCGGAAACCCTTCGGGCGAGCGTGAGCTTCGCGTTCGGTTCGGAGCTCAATCTGGGGCTTGGTCTCAGATGGGTTGCGGCACTGGCAAATCTTGCCGACGGCATTGCCGTTGATGAAGGGCTGCAGGGTCTCATCAAGCGGCAATTCGCCCATCTGGTCCGCGCCAGGATCGGTGATATCGACGGGGCCTTTCTTCACCCGGAAGACGACGGCGAACACCTTGGCTCCCGTGCTATCGTGCCAATGACGATCATGGACGAGACCGGCGCGTTTGCGTCTTTCGCACAGGCACAGAGCGTCCATCTGGCCATGCGCGAGGCTGGCGAGGGACCGGTTTGCCACTTGGGCCAGGCGGTGAAGCTGGGCTCGCGTAGCGTGCTACGTGTTGCCGCGTCCGCCCTGGATATCTCGACCGTCTCGCGACGTATGGCGTTGGGCAACAGCTTGGAGGAAGCCTTCAGGCCGATCGAGACCAACCTCGACATCGTGTTCGCCAAGTGGGCTGCGATCCGGGCAACCGAGCGGCGTGCATGAGGGACGACGATCCCACCGAGCCACCGTCAGGCCTTGATCCCGATGACTGGGCGCAGTTTCGTGAGAATGCGCACCGGCTGCTCGACGATACGATAGACCATATCGCGAGCATCAGGCAGAAGCCCGTGTGGCGGCCGATGGACGCCGGGATCCGGGAACGATTTGCGCGTCCGCTGCCAGCGGCATCGCGCGAACTCGGGGATGTCCTGGATGACGTTCGCACCCATGTCTTTCCCTACGCGACCGGCAATCTGCATCCCTTATTCATGGGATGGGTTCACGGGGCGGGCACGCCTGTCGGCATGCTGGCCGAACTTGTCGCAGCCGGCCTGAACCTCAACTGTGGCGGACGCGACCATGTCGGCATCGAGGTCGAGCAGCAGATTGTCCGCTGGATGGGTGAGGCGCTCGGGTATCCTGCCGGCGCCAGCGGATTGTTTGTCACCGGCTCCTCGATGGCGAACTTCCTTGCCGTCACCATCGCCAAGACCGAGGCGATGGGGCAGTCCAGCCGCGAGACCGGCCTGCGCAATACGCCACAGCAGCTCGTGGCCTACACATCCCGCGAGGCACACGTCTGTATTGCCCAGGCGATGCAGCTGAGCGGCATCGGTTCGGACAACCTTCGCTCGATCGACGTCGACAGCCAGGGCAGGATGCGAAGTGACGCCCTGTCGGCGCAGATAGCGGATGATCGCAGAGACGGGTTTTTCCCCTTTCTGGTCGTCGGCACCGCCGGTACCGTCAACACGGGGGCGATCGATCCGCTCGGCGAAATCGCAGAGATCGCGCGTCGTGAACGTATCTGGTTCCACGTCGACGGAGCGATCGGAGCGCTTGGAATGCTCTCCCCGGCCATGCGCGAGCTCTTTGCCGGGATTGAACAATCAGCGTCCGTGGCGCTCGACTTTCACAAATGGGGGCATGTTCCTTATGATGCCGGGTTCCTGCTGGTGCGCGACAGCATTGCCCACAAGCGGGCCTTCGCGCAGCCGGCGGCCTATCTGCAGCGCGCCGACAGGGGGCTTGCCGCCGGTGAAACCTGGCCCTGCGATCTCGGGCCGGACCTGTCGCGCGGGTTCCGTGCTTTGAAGACCTGGATGACGATCGAGGCGCTTGGCAGCGAGCGGATCGGCAATTCCATTGCGCACACCTGTGAGATCGCCCGCTACCTCGCTGATCGTCTCAGCAGCGATCCGAGGTTCGAACTGAAGGCGCCCGTTGCCCTCAACATCGTCTGTTTCGGGATCCGCGGGGCTGATACGGAGTTCATCCGGAACATGGTTCTCGATCTCCACGAGGCAGGTTCGGCCGTGCCGTCCTGGACGACGATACAAGGCGAACTGGCAATCCGCTGCGCAATCGTCAACCATCGGACGACCAGAGCCGATATCGATCGCTTCCTGGATGTGCTGACAAGCTACCTGGCTGCGTCCTCTCGATAACTCGAAGCCACTGAAAACTCGGGGTTCGGCTGTTCATTAAGGGCAACCTCCAATCGCGGGTTCTGGATCGATGGATGCAACCTATGCGTACCTCTGGAAGAAATGCAGCCGTTGAATCTCGGGAAACATCGTGACAATGTGGCGTCTGGCGGACACGCAACACGCGCGCGAGAGGCTTAGACAGCAGGAATGGCTTTCGTCCTGGAGACCTTCGGGAAACTGCAGCTCATGGACAGGGAGGGCAACGTGGTTGCATTCCCTGAAAAAGGCCTGTTGTTGCTTGCATATTTGCTGACCAGTGAGCAGGGGACCGCCTACCGAGCGACGTTGGATCGCTTCTTGTGGGGTGAACGGGATCGCGGGATCTCGGATTCCACCTTGCGAAAGCTGCTTTCGAGAATTGCGGCACTTCAAAATGAACTTGGGGTCGAGGTCCTGTCTCTGGAAGGGAGTGCGGTCTCAATCAATCGCGCAGCGCTGTCTTCCGACCTGCTACTCATCGGCGAGGAGCCGGATCCGTTCGTCCGCCTCAAAGGCCTTGTGAGGTTGATGGATCAGACATTCCTGGGAACGGCCAGCACGCAAAGCCGTGAGTTCAGGCATTGGCTCTCCGAGCGGGAAAAGTATCATGGCGACCTCCTGGAAGACACGCTGAGATCAGCCTCGCAATTGGCACAGACCAAGGAGCAATCCAGGCTCCTGAGGGATGCTGCCATCATCCTGTTCAAATCGGGGCCGCGGGATCAGGATACGCTGAACCTGCTCGTGCAGTCGCTTGACGCCGGCGAGCAGGTCGCGTCCCTGCAGTCTTTTTTCGAGGAGCGCCGTAATGCGATCGCGAAAGGGCTCGACACGCTTCAATTGAAGCCAAGCGAGCAGAAGCCAAAGGTTGCCGCTCGTGTCTCGGCTCCGTTCGAGGGGCCTGGGGCGTCCGGCTTGGCATTGGTGCCGGGAGAGCTTGGCATCACAGTGCCTCGGCTGGTGTTGCTGCCGCCGACCAACCAATCCACGCACGCCGATGCGGCCTCGCTTGCCGCGTTCCTGATTGAAGACATCACGATCGGGTTTTGTGCGTTCAACAGCCTGCAGGTCATTGCCCCCTATTCGGCAATCCAGATCAGCCATCATCAGGAAACGCAGGCGGCCTTCTTCGAGCGCCACAACGTCAATTACGTGCTCGAGACACGGATCAATGCCGTGGACGACGAAGTCACGCTGTTTGTCCAGCTGATCTTCTTCGACGACAGCCAGATCCTCTGGGCTGATCGCTTTCGCCTGACGCACCATTCGCTCCTGCGCGATCGCAAGGCGATTTCCCGGCAGATCGCGCTTTGCGTATCGAGTGAAATCGCGCGCCACGAGGAGGTCCGCGCCGATCTTCAGCTGCATCCGATCGCCTACCATCGATACCTCGTTGGCCGGCAACATCTGGCAAGGTTGACGTTGCCCAACCTTCGCCGCGCGCGCGGCGAGATGCGCGCAGCCCTGAGCGCAAGTCCGGATTTTGCACCGGCGCTCAGTTCGATGGGCCGGACCTATTCGAAGGAGTGGCTGCTGACCGCACGGGGCGACATCGACCTGCTGACCCAGGCGGAGAACCTGGCAAAGAAGGCCATCGAGAAACGCTCGGACTTCGCCGATGGTTTCCGGGAATTCGGCGTCGCCAAGCTGCTGCAGGGCGCATTCGATGAGAGCGCCGAGGCGATGGAGGTGGCTGAAAACCTTGCTCCGCACTATGCAGACGTCATCGCCGATCATGCCGATACGCTGGTGCATTGCTCGCGCCCGAGTATGGCTTTGCAGAAGATCGAGCGGGCGATCGAACTGAATCCGCTGAGCCCAGACCCCTATCTCTGGACCGCGGCGGGAGCGAACTATGCGCTTAGCGAGTTCGAGGCGGCACTGGACTACATAGGCCGAATGGCCGACCCGAGCCTGGCTGACCGGCTGGCCGCCGCCAGCTGGGCCATGCTCGGCCGCCAGGACATGGCGCGGGTTTGCGTGCGAAGGGTTCGGGAGGCCAACCCGAATTTTGATGTCGACAAATGGCTTGCCGCCGTTCCGAGCAAGGAGCAGTGGCAGAAGGATCTCTACCGTGAAGGCCTGAAGAAGGCAGGATTTTGAACGTTAACCGTTGAAAAGGGGAAGAGCATGTCCGCAGTCGTAATCATCAGCATTGCAGGTGAAGATGGTCTTTGGGTCGCCGATCTGGGAGCCGGCACCGTCCAGCCGCTCGATGCCCCCAAGGCGGGTACGCTCAAGGCGGTTACCGACCTGAGGACGGGCGGAACAGTTATCACGAAAGGCGTGAACCTCGCAGTCGTCGTCAAGTCTGCGGAGCAGGTCTTCTCAGGCCACTACGACGGCTAAGCGGAAGTAATTTCGTCAAACTCAGCCGCAGACTCTGACTCCGTCGCGTTGGCGCGACGGAGAGGTAGAGAGTTGCGCGCCCCGAGTAACTCGTTTCCGACCCTGGAGAGAGGGGGCTATTGCGGCGCAAATCGATGGCTATGCCTGACGGTGTGCGTACTCGCAAAATCGCCAGAGACCGCTGATGCCCGCTGGCGTATCAGCTCCGCCCAGCGCGTTGGATTCAGTCGGCATTGCGAAGGCAGGCTTTTCAGCCTGCCTGTGAACTGGTACGTTCTATTTTTGTTCTGAACGCGGCGGTGAGTCGATTTTCTGGGGGCTTATCCGCTGATTTTGTTTGCAAGAACGAGCGGAAGGCCGGCGATTGGAACAGTAAAGTGGCAGAGGGTAATGGGCGCGACATATCTGGAAAAACTGAATGATCGCCAGCGCGAGGCGGTTGAACATGGGGTGGGCTTGAATGATGGAGCGGTGGCCGGGCCACTCTTGATCATTGCCGGGGCAGGGTCCGGAAAGACCAATACGCTTGCCCACCGGGTCGCCCATCTTGTGGTCAACGGTGCTGATCCGCGCCGTATCCTCCTCATGACTTTCTCACGTCGGGCAGCGGCGGAAATGGCGCGGCGGGTCCAGCGCATCTGTCGGCAGGTGCTGGGTGACAATGCGGCGGTCATGACTGATGCGCTGGCATGGGCGGGCACGTTTCACGGGATCGGTGCGCGCCTGCTGCGAATGTATGCCGAGCAGATCGGTCTCAACGTCGACTTCACCATCCATGACCGAGAAGACAGTGCCGATTTGATGAACCTTGTTCGCCACGAACTTGGTTTGTCGAAGACGGACAGCCGTTTTCCGACGAAAGGCACATGCCTTGCCATCTACTCTCGCGTCGTCAATTCCGAGAGCAGCATCATCGACGTGCTGAAATCCGCCTATCCCTGGGTGCTCGGCTGGGAAGAGCAGCTGAAGCAGCTTTTTGCCGGATATGTCGAGGCAAAGCAGGCGCAAAACGTTCTGGATTACGACGACTTGCTGCTCTACTGGGCGCAGATGGTCTCCGATCCCTTGCTTGCCGAAGATATCGGCAATCGCTTCGATCACGTGCTGGTCGATGAGTACCAGGATACCAATCGCTTGCAGTCGTCGATCCTGATGTCGTTGAAACCTGGTGGCCACGGGCTCACCGTGGTTGGCGATGATGCTCAGTCGATCTATTCCTTCCGCGCCGCGACGGTTCGCAACATCCTGGATTTTCCGAAGGCCTTTTCGCCGGCGCCAGCCGACGTCATCACGCTTGACCGCAACTACCGCTCGACGCAGCCGATCCTGGCGGCCGCCAACGGGGTCATCGATCTCGCGAGAGAGCGGTTCACCAAGAACCTCTGGACGGATCGTGAATCCGAGCAGCGCCCGCTGCTCGTGACCGTGAAGGATGAGGTCGATCAGGCAAACTACATCGTCGAGCAGGTCTTGGCGAACCGTGAGGTTGGGACCTCGCTCAAGCAGCAAGCGGTGCTTTTCCGGTCGTCCAATCACAGCAGCGCGCTGGAAATCGAACTCACGCGTCGCAATATTCCCTTCGTGAAGTTCGGCGGCCTGAAGTTTCTCGACAGTGCCCACGTGAAGGACTTGCTCGCGGTGCTGCGCTTTGCGCAGAATCCACGCGATCGCGTGGCGGGTTTTCGGCTGCTTCAGATGCTTCCCGGTATCGGTCCGCAGACAGCCGGGAAGATCCTCGACACGATCGCGGCGGAGCCCGAGCCATTGCTGTCGCTTGCCGAGATCCCGCCTCCACCGAAAACCGGTGATGCCTGGGCGGATTTCACCAATCTCCTGTCCGGATTGCGGAAATCCTCGGCTGTCTGGCCAAGCGAGATCGCAACGGTGCGCGATTGGTACGAGCCGCATCTCGACCGCATCCATGAAGATGCCGACACGCGTAAGGCCGATCTTCTGCAACTGGAGCAGATCGCCGGCGGCTATCCGAACCGCGAGCGGTTTCTGACCGAGCTGACATTGGACCCTCCCGATGCCACAAGCGATCAGGCAGGCGTGCCGTTGCTTGACGAGGATTATCTGATCCTCTCCACGATCCATTCTGCCAAGGGCCAGGAGTGGCGTTCCGTCTTCATGCTCAATGTCGTGGACGGCTGTATTCCGTCGGATCTGGGAGCGGGCACGACGGCCGAGCTGGAGGAGGAGCGTCGCCTGCTCTATGTCGGAATGACGAGGGCCCGCGACAGCCTCACGCTTTTGACGCCGCAACGGTTCTTCACGCATGGCCAGAACACGCAGGGAGACCGCCATGTCTATGCCTCGCGGACGCGGTTCATCCCCGTCACCCTGCTGCAGTTCTTCGAGGTGACAAGCTGGCCGAAAGTTTCGGCGAACGCCAGTGAGCGCAGCACCCGTCAAATACGCATCGATGTTGGCGCCCGCATGCGGTCGATGTGGAAGTAGGCCTGATTCGTTTGCCTAGCCGAGACTCACGGTCGAAATCATCCGTCTTGACAACGAGACGCCACTGGGAGTAATTGGGTAATCGATAACCCAAGGGAGGAACCAAGTGGCGGCATCGCTGTCGGATATCGCGGAAAGGGCGGGGGTCTCGATCAAGACCGTCTCCGGCGCGCTCCATGGCGGCTCCGCGCGGATGTCCGACGAGACGCGTGCGAAGATCAAGGAAATCGCAGACGAGCTCGGTTATGTCACCAATCTCGCAGCCCGTGGCGTGCGTCAGGGGTGGCTGCCGCTGATCGGCGTGGTCGCGGATGAGCTTATCACCTCTCCCTTCGCAACGGAGATCATTCGTGGTCTCGATGGAGCTGCCCGAAGCGCTGAGCTTGCGGTCTTCGTCATGAACCTTGGCGGAAACCGCGACGTTGGTTCCGTTCTTGAAGAGGTTCGTCGGTTTCGCCCGCGTGCGACTGCGTTTGCCGCCATGTACCACAAGACCGTGGCGCTGCCGCCGGAACTCGCCAAAAACGTCGGCGTCATGATCAACTGCCGCGAGGTGGATGGTCGCGTAATCTCGCTGGTGCCGGATGAAGAGGCGGCCGCCGCGGAGATGACCCGTCACCTGCTTGCCGCCGGCCGGCGTCGTGTTGCCTTCATCAATCTTCCAGGCCTGCTGGCGGGTGACTTGCGCGAGCAGGGCTTCCGGAGCACCTTGGCCGAGGCTGGTCTTGCGCCTGTTGCCGTGTTGCCGGCTGTCCGGCGCGCGATCTACAGCGACCGCGCGCCTAGCCTTGTCCTGTCGCATGTCACGGCGCTGATGCAAGCCGCCGACCGACCCGACGCCATTCTTTGTGGCAATGATCGCGTCGCCATGGAGATCTATGCCGCGCTACGTCGGGTCGGAGCCTCGATCCCTGATGACGTGGCCGTGGCGAGCTTCGACAATCAGATCGAGATCGCCTCGCGTCTCGATCCGCCCCTGACGACCATGGCGCTGCCACATCGCGCCATGGGCCGTCTTGCCGCCGAGATCCTGCTGGCCGAGGAAGCCGGCGGGCCCATGCTGCGAAAGCTGCCGTTCCAGCTCGTGGAACGGTCTTCCGTTTAAACATCGACGCATGCCTATCAATGGAGGAGAATATAAATGGGTAAACGTTTACTTCAGGCTCTGCTTCTGTCTTCGGCCTCGCTGGTGGCGACGGCCGGCTTTGCAGATGCAAAGACCGTCATCCACATGATGCACCAGGGCGATCCGGGGTGGGTCAAGGCCTATGCCGATGTCGCAAAACGCTTCGAAGCGGCCAATCCCGACGTCGACATCGAGTTCATCTATGCGCCCCACGACGCTTACAATGAGAAGTTCAGCGCCGCTGTCATGTCCAAGCAGCTGCCTGACATCATGGAGATCGATGCGCCGTTCCTCGCCAACTATGCCTGGTCCGGCTATCTGCAGCCGATCAAGCCGCTGATCGACAAGGACGTCATCGACGACATGACGTCTTCGAACGTGTCGCAGGGAACCTACCCCATCGACAAGGAACTCTACGCCGTCGGCCTCACCGACTCGTCGGTCGTGCTCTACGGCAACAAGAAATACCTGGAAGCCATCGGCGCACGCATTCCGAAGTCGGTCGACGACGCCTGGACCAAGGAGGAGTTCGAAGGCTACCTGGAGAAACTCTCCAAGCTCGATGGCGTGAAGTGGCCGATCGATACCTTCCGTGGCTACGGCATCAAGACCGAATGGATCACCTATGCCTATGGTCCGTTGCTTGAGAGCGCCGGTTGCGACCTGATTGATCGCACGACCTGGAAGGCGACCGGAACACTCGACAGCGATGCCTGCGTTGGCGCGCTGACGATGATGCAGGGATGGGTGAAGAACGGTTGGGTTGTTCCTGGATCATCGGGCACCAACCAGTTCTATGCGGAGGGCCATCCGGCAGCGCTGGCACTTGGCGGGCACTGGTTCTACGCGGAAGCGGCCGCGGCCATGAAGGACGATATCGTCGTGATGCCGCTGCCGAAACTCGGCGACAAGGGCGTCAGCCCTAACGGCACCTGGATCTGGGGGATCACCAAGACCTCCGAGCATCCTGATGTGGCCGGAAAGTTCCTGAGCTTTCTGCTGAAGGACAAGGATTATCGCGAATACGCCAAGCACGAGTCGGCCTTCCCCGGCCTGAAGAGCTTCGCGGAATCCTCGCCGCTTTACGCTCCGGGCGGTGCAATGGCAGTGGCCTTTGAGCAGGCGTCGAAGACGGCGGTCGCGCGTCCGCCGCATCCAGCCTATCCGGCGATCACCTCGGCCTTCATGCAGGCGGTCGACAAGGCCTTCAACGGGGGCGACGTGAAACAGGCCCTGTCTGAAGCCGCTCAGAAGATCGACGAGGACATCGAGGACAACGACGGCTATCCGCCGTTCGATGCCCAGCAATAAGTGTTGAGCCCCGGGGCCGGAAGGTCCGGCCCCGGAAGCGCCCGTCATGACAGAACAGACTGCGAGGAGGAGACGATGACACTGCAACAATCACCTGCCGCTGCCCGACCGCGCGTCGGCAGACGCCGGGATCCGGGCCGGCTCACGCAGGAAATGCTGATGATTGCACCGGCAGTCATCCTGCTCGCCTGCTTCCTGATTGCACCGTTTCTGTTGTCGTTCTGGACGTCGATGACGAACCAGCCGCTGGTGCCGCGCCCGACACCGGTGCGCTTCATCGGCCTGCAGAACTTCGTGCGCATCTTCAACGACCCGCTGTTCTGGACCTCGTTGTGGAATGTGACGCGCTTCACCATCTGGGTGCTGCCCGTCCAGTGCGGCATGGCGTTCGCCACGGCACTGTTGCTTCACCAGAAGATCCCCGGTCGCAACCTGCTTCGCGGCATGTTCTTTCTGCCCGCCATCACTTCGATGGTCGTCGTATGCGTCATCTGGGGCACGCTTTTCCAGTATCCGAGCGGCCCGCTGAACCAGATCGTCGGCTTTCTCTCCGCCGGCCACATCCAGCCGATCGATTGGCTCGGTGATCCCAAGTGGGCAATGTTCTCCATCGTCCTTTTGTCAGCATGGCAGGCTTACGGCTTCCAGATGATCGTCTATCTCGCCGGTCTCCAGGGAATTCCCGCTGAACTCTACGATGCCTCAAGGATCGACGGAGCCAACGTCTTCCAGCGCTTCTGGCACGTCACCATGCCGGGCCTGCGTCCGACCCACGTCTTCGTGCTTGTGATCACAACGATCCAGGCCTTCAAGCTCTACACCCAGGTTTCCATCCTGACCCAGGGTGGACCGAGCGGAAGCACGGAAACGGTTGTTCATTACATGGTGAGGACAGGGTTCGAGCAGCAGAAGCTTGGCTACGCCTCCGCCGTATCGGTGATCCTCTTCGTCATCGTCCTCGTAATCGCGCTGCTTCAGCGCCAACTGCTGAGACGCTTCGATGTCTGATATCGCTCTCCCTCGTGTCGTGCCCGCAGAACGCTCCGGCAAGATCTCGCTTCGCCTCGTTCAGACCGTCGCAATCTTCATCATCGCGCTTGTGGTGATCTCGCCGCTCTTCATGCTCCTGATTGCGAGCCTGAAGGATGACCGCTTCCAGATTCTGGCGGACATGGGCAGCTTCCGCGCCTTCTGGGTCTCGAATCCGACGCTCTCCAACTTCAACGAGATCGCCCATTTTTCCGGCGAGCTCGCCTACGGCCGCTATCTCTTCAATTCGCTGGTGATCCTGGCTGTTACCGTGGCGTCCGGCCTTGTCGTCAATTCGATGGCGGGCTTCATCCTCGCCTGGGGCTCACTGCGCGGCAAGGCCGTGCTTCTGTCGCTCGTCGTCGCGCTCTACGTGATCCCCCAGGAAAGCATCATCATGCCGCTGGTGGTGATGATGTCGCGCGCCGGGTTGACGGACACCTTCGCCGTCCAGATCCTGCCCTGGGTCGCAAGCCCCCTCTACATCTTCCTCTTCTACCAGTTCTTCGCCCAGCTTCCGAAGGAGCTCTATGAGGCGGCTGAGATCGACGGAGCGTCGATCTTCAGGATCTACCGCTCGATCTACCTGCCGCTCAGTCTGCCTGCCCTGGCAACCGTATCGATCCTCATGGGCATCGAAAGCTGGAACCAGTATCTCTGGCCGACCCTGGTGACGCAGACCGATTATGCCCGGCCAATCTCTGTCGCGATTGCCACCTTCTTTGGTCAGGACAGCATCTATTGGGATCGCGCCATGGCAGCCTCGGTCCTGATGATGATCCCCATTCTCGCCCTCTATCTCGCGTTCCAGCGCTGGTTCGTGAGCTCGTTCGTCGGCTCCGCCGTGAAAGGTTGATTGATGACTTACCAGGAAACGACCATCCCGTCCGCCCGCCAATCCGTGCGTGCTGAACTCGACGCAGGAACGGTCATCCACCTCTGGCTCAAATCGCGCCGACCAGGCGAGGTCGCGACGATGACCGTCGAGCTCGATGATAAGGAGCTTCAACAGGTGGCGACCGCCAGGACGGAAGAGTTCGAGTTTTGCAAGCTTGTGCTACCCCGCGGGGGCAATCTCGAACTGACCTATGATGTCAACGCAACAGATGTTTCGGTCATCTACGCCTTCCACCCTGCACGCGTGCAGAACGAGGGGATCCGTGTTCTCCACCACAGCCCCGAAAACGCACCGCCCGCTCTTTCGGATGGCTATCATTTTCGGCCGCCGTTCGGTTGGATGAACGATCCGAACGGTTTTGGTCGGTTTGCCGGGCAGGTGCATCTCTTCTACCAGCACTATCCTCACAGCCTGCGCTGGAACACCATGCATTGGGGACATGCCGTGTCGAACGACTATGTCCATTGGCGACATCTGCCGGTTTTCCTGTTTCCATCCGATGACCTGTCGCAGCGCAATGACGGACGCGGTGGTGCCTTTTCCGGGTCGGCCATAGCGGCGAACGGGCAGGGTGGAGAAGATATCCGTGTCTTCTACACCGAGCAGGTACGCGATCGAAACCCGGAAGAGCAGATCCAGCTGTCGGCCACCAGCCGCGACGGTCTTTCGGCGGAGCCGTCCACCGTGATCCTTCCGGAACGACCAGGCGGGTTGGACCTGACGCTCGACTTTCGCGATCCCTACGTCTTCAAGGGCTCCGACGGGCGCTGGAAGATGTTGATCGGCAGCCGCGACAAGGCCGGCGGCGTCGTTCTGCTCTATGAGACGCTCGATCCGGCGGGTGCGGACGGATGGACCTTCCTCGGTACGCTACACCGGGAAAATCGCTACGGCATGACGGCCGCGGAATGCCCGTGCATGGTGCCGCTTGGCGATGTCGGGGCCGCCGAAACACGGTGGGCGTTGATCTTCGGACTTCTGACCAGCCGGGATCAGAAGGGGCGCCGCAATATGACCAGCGTCACGGTCGGGCGTTTCGATGGAAGAAACTTCACGCCAGAGCTGGAGCAGGAGCTGGATTTCGGGTCGGACGCCTATGCCTTCCAGGCCTTCGTCGATGATGGCGGGCCGGTCGGGATTGCGTGGCTCGCCAACTGGACAGATGTCTCCAAGAAAGAGGACTTTCCAACGGCGATGACCTTGCCGCGTCGGGTTCTGTGGGATGGGACGGCGGTCCTGACGCCTCCGGTCGAGGGTGTCCAAGCGCTTCGGCGTGCGGAGCTCGATGGTACCGGTCGTCTGGCCGCGGGCGAACGGCTGCCGTTGGAGAACGGCGCCGTCGAGATCGAGTTGGATCTTTCAAGCCCGGGTGCGGCCTTCGAGCTGCGCTTCGATCATCTTGACATCGATCTTGCACTTCGCCTCGACGCGGAAGGCCTGGAGATCCTCTTCGACGAGCGCAGTGGCAAGGCTTCGCCCCGCTACCTCGCGGCAGGTGCGCGACCATCTACGGTACGGGTCTTTCTGGACGCCGGATCGATCGAGGTCTTTGCCGACAACGGCCGGTGGACCGGAACCAAGCGCCTGCCGACCTTCATGGGCGTCAAGGCGGCACAGCTATCTCAAGGAAATGGTTCGATCGCCGGCGCCCGCGTCTGGCAACTCAAGCTCTAATTTTGGTGGGAGGATATCATGGCATCGGTCGCAATCGACGAAGTCAAGAAGCAGTATGGCGCGGCATCCGTGATCCACGGCGTTTCCGTGGACATAGCGGACGGTGAATTCGTTACGCTTGTAGGGCCGTCAGGCTGCGGCAAGTCCACCTTGCTGCGCATGCTAGCTGGCCTCGAGGACATCAGCGGCGGCGAAATCCGCATCGGCGGGCGCGTCGTCAACGAGGTGCCGCCAAAGGAACGCGACATCGCCATGGTGTTTCAGAGCTACGCGCTCTATCCGCACATGACGGTCGAGGAGAACATGGGATTTGCCCTGAAGCTTCAGGGCCAGGACAAGACCGCAATCTCAAAGCGCGTGCGCGAGGCAGCCGGGATACTGGCGCTCGAACCACTCCTCGACAGGCTTCCGAAGCAGTTGAGCGGTGGCCAGCGTCAGCGCGTGGCGATGGGCCGGGCGATCGTAAGACACCCCAAGGTGTTTCTCTTCGACGAGCCATTGTCCAATCTCGACGCGAAATTGCGGGTAACAATGCGCGCCGAGATCAAGGAGCTACACCAGCGCCTGAAGACGACGACGGTCTATGTCACGCACGACCAGATCGAAGCCATGACCATGGCCGACAAGATTGTCGTCATGCGCGCCGGACGTATCGAACAGGTCGGAAAGCCGCTCGATCTCTATGATCGCCCAGTCAACACCTTCGTCGCGACCTTCATCGGTTCTCCCGCCATGAACCTGTTCGACGGGACGCTTGTCGAGGGTCGCTTTGTGCTGGATGGCGGCCCGGCGTTGCCCTTGCCCAACGACCGAGGCACCGCCGCGATCGCCCAGTATGGTATTCGACCGGAGCACATTGCCCTCTCAGCGGATGACGCCGGCGTCCCGGCACAGATCATCCTGGTTGAACCGACCGGCCCGGAGACGATGCTCATTGTGAAGATCGGGAACCAGACGGCGACGGTAATGCTTCGCGATCGCGTCGACGTTCAGCCGGGACAGAGCGTAAAACTCAGCATCGATCTGGCAAAGCTTCACCTCTTTGATGCCGCGGGAGATCGCGTTGCCTGATCAACGGTTAGCGGGACTGTTCAGTCCGTTGGCCTCGGAACCTTCGCGCGCGCCGTCACAGCGAAATCAGCATATATGCAACGGCGCTTCCTTTTTCGGTCCGACGTCGGCGTCTAGGCAAAGGTGCGGAGATCACAAGGCTGTCGCTCACTCGAAAGGGGGGCATCACCCCAGTGTTCTCGCCATCGTTGGCGGGTAGCTGGTTGCATCCATGAGTTTTGCTCCAGGCGCTCGGTGACAAATTCACGAAAGTCCTGCCTCACATAGGTCTTGATGTCGGCCCAGCCCGCTGGGTTTTCCAGGAGCACATCCAAGGCCGTATTTGCCCAGGCATCGGCTAGTTTCGGGTTCTCACTCGACAAGGCGCACAGATATGAGAGATAGGCAAAACCATATTGCCGATTATTGCCGCGTAACGCCGCCATGAGCCTGGCTCTTAGGCGATGCCGCAGAGGCTTTGGGGGCGTCCCGAACGCACACAGTTGTCCGACATGCTGATCGAACAGCTCCCGTGAAAATTGTGGGAACAGATCGTCGATCTGGGCCTGTACGAACGGTCTATCAAAACCCCAATAGTGCCTCACAACATCCGGGCACACCGACAGCGAAGCGTACTTCCCCAGTACGGCGGAGAAGGCGAACTGCTCAATGTTGAAAACGGGCTCGATCGCAAAGAGTCCGCTCATGAGATCATAGACCTCGTCAATCTGCGACCGAATTGACCAATCTGCGCCGACGATCCCGGAATTGAGCATAACCGAGGCGCCGTCAACTCTATAGCCAGCAATTGGACCACCGATCTTTGCCAGCAACTTGGTCCATTCCGGATGAGCTCCAAGCGTAGTATCGTAGTCGTGCATCAACGCGCGCTTTGGACCGATCCGTTCGAAAAGAGTTTCGGGATGCTGGGTGAAGTAGGTGTCCGTATCAATCAGGATGACCTGTCCCTGAAACTCGTCCAAGGCGCGCAGAAAAGCCGCGTATTTCGCAGCATGGGCGTATTTTCCGTCAAGCATCCACCGATCCATCTCGTCATCATCGATGATGAGATGCCGAACGGGGAGATCGTCACGCCGGCTCGCAGCCGTGGTTATCAACACAATCTGAATGTTGTCATTGCGCTGCCGGAGGAAATGGACGGCTGACATTACACTGTAAGTTAGCTCCAGCCCGTACTCGCGCCGGTTTCCATACGTCAAATATGCAATTGTCTTCATCAAGGGAATGTCCTGTATGTGAAGAAGCCCGCCCGGTTCTATCGCTGCTGTATTGTCACTATAAAATCGGATTTTGTGCATATAAAAATATTGGTGAGTGTATTTATTCACCTACAGACATGGGTTGCCTGATGCAACTCAAATATGAGTGTATGACGTAATATAAAATACTCTGTAATGCGTGCGGATTACTAAGTGATGATTTCAATAAATACTTTAACCTGTTGATGCCATGACGGGCTTGGCTCAAGAGGTGCCGATTTTCATCAAGGATGACAGGCAGGGTTTGGAGGTCAAGGTGTCGCCACTTCTCTCGGTCAGTGGAAGCGGTTTGAGCAGACGGTTGCATCCCGCCATGTGACGACTACGATGCCGTACCGCGTCCATTATGGCGCCTACGAGGGAGAGAGCATGACGGAGACTAGGTTGCGTTCCCAAACAGGGGGATGCCAATGTGGCGCTGTGCGGTTTCGGTGCGATAGTCCGCCCGAGAATGTTCATGTCTGCCATTGTCGCATGTGCCAGAAGGCGGTGGGCGGGCCGTTTGCGGTGATCTGCCCGGTCCTGAAGAGCGATTTTCAGGTGACGCGGGGCAAGCTGTCGTGGTTCAAAAGCTCGGAGCTTGCTCGCCGCGGGTTTTGCAGGGACTGTGGCACTCCGATGATTTTCGATTATCCTGAGTTTCCAGACATCGGTGTCATGGCAGGAAGCTTCGATAATCCCAGTGAAGTTCCGCCCGTAGTGCAATATGGCAATGAGAGCCGCGTTTCGTGGTACGGCATGCTGGCATTGCTTCCCGGCGATGCGCCGACCTATGCAGTGGATCCGCAAGGTTACCTGCCACGAATCCAAGCCTCAAATCGGCAACATCCAGATCACGATACGGATCATTGGCCACGGCACGTCAGGTCGTAACGGGAACATTTGATGGTACCAGCCTTGTTGGCGGTTTTCCCAACGAGGCTCGGCTCTCTAAGCGAGGGGCGTCCAGGTAGCTCCCCCTCACTGTGGGGCTCCTCAGCAGATCTGCGGGCACTACCTGCCCAAGCGTTACGCGGCGGGGGTAGCACAGCAAATCTTGTGATCGCGGCGCTGCGATGAGTTAGTCTGTTGTGCCGCCCGGAACAGACGGGTCGTTGGCCGTTGGTCCAAACAGGCGCCGCTTGATCCCCTCGCGCGTGCTTTGCACGGCGATATACAGGAGCGGGATCATCAGCAGGCCGATCAGCGTTCCGACCAGCAGGCCCCCGAGAACGGTCGTGCCGATTGCCTGCCGGCTGCCGGCGCCGGCACCTGTCGCGATCGCCAGTGGAATGACGCCCAGGATCGAGGCCATCGCCGTCATCACCACAGGGCGGAAGCGCTGCGACGTTCCTTCGGTCGCGGCTTCCATGATGCTCATGCCTGCTTCGCGGCGCTCCTTTGCGAACTCCACGATCAGGATGGCGTTTTTCGCAGCCAATCCTATCAACAGCAGGAGGCCGATCTGCGCATAGATGTCGAGATCGAGGCCGGCAACGAGCAGGCCGCCGAGCGCTCCGAGAACCGCAACTGTGACCGAGAGCATGACCGCGACCGGCACGCTCCAGCTTTCGTACTGCGCCACGAGGAAGAGGTAGGTGAAAATGATGCCCATGATCAGAATGATGACGGTCTGATTGCCAGCCTGCTTCTCCTGCAACGCCAGCCCCGTCCACTCGTATCCGAACCCAGCCGGCAGGGTCGCGTCCGCCAGCCGTTGCATGGCGTTCAGAGCCTCGCCCGTACTCGTTCCCGCGGCGGCCTGACCGTTGATTGCCGCGGATGGGAAGAGATTGTAGCGGTTGACCGCATTGGGGCCGTAGACGGCGGAGATCGACACCATGGCTTGCAATGGCACCATGTTGCCCGCCTGGCCCCGAACGCGCAGGCGCTGGATATCTTCGACGCGGGTGCGAAAACCTGGCTCGTCCTGGATTCTGATCTGATAGACGCGCGAGAACAGATTGAAGTCGTCGACATAGGACGAGCCCATATGGGCCTGCAGCGTGTTGAAGATCGTCGCCGGGGAGACGCCGTAGAGTTCGGCGCGCTTGCGATCGATGTCGAGATAGAGCTGGGGAACATCGGCCGAGAACGTGCTAAAGACGCTGGCGAGCCCCGGCGTCTTGTTGGCGCTGGTGATCAGGCCGCGCATCACTTCGGCCAATTCCTCCTGGCTCTGGCCCGCCCGTGCCTGCAGTCTGAAGTCAAAGCCGCCAGTGGTTCCAAGCCCCGGGATTGCCGGTGGGTTGAATGCCACCACGGAGGCCGTCGGAACGGCTGCAAACTCTGCCCTGAGCCGGTTCATCAGCGCAAAGACACTTTGGTCGCGGCCACGCTCTCCCCACGGCTTCAGCGCTGCAATGATCATCCCCGAGTTGGAGCCACCTCCGCCAACCATGCTGGAGCCGGCGATCCCGATAGTATTGGCCACACCCGGCGTTCGCTGCAGGATGGAGCTCACAGTGGCGATCGTCTGTTGCGTGCGCTCCAACGAGGCGGCGTTCGGCAGTTGAACATTCATGAACAAGTAGCCCTGGTCCTCGGCGGGAACGAAACCCGTCGGCAGTATCCGAAAGAGACCGGCGATGCCCGCGATTATGACCAGGAAGGCGAGCAATGAAACGAATGTCCTGCGCGCAAACATCTGCAGCAAATGCAGATAGAAGCGCCGTGTACCATCAAGCCCGGCATTGAGCTTTCTGAAAAGCCCGGCCCGCTGGTGCTCGGGCGGGCGAAGCATGAGGACGCAAAGAGCCGGACTGAGGGTCAGGGCGTTGATGGTCGAGAAAGTGATTGTGACGAGGATCGTCACGGCAAACTGGCGGTACAATTCCCCGGTTATTCCGGCGAGGAAGGCAACGGGCACGAAGAGGGCCGCAAGCACCAGTGTCGTCGCGACGATTGGCCCCGTGACTTGGTTCATCGTGCGCAGGGTGGCGTCCCGAACGCCGACCCCGGCCTCGCTCATCACGCGCTGGACATTCTCGACGACAATGATCGCGTCGTCGACGACAAGACTGATCGCCAGGATAATGGCGAAGAGGGTGATCGTATTGGCCGAATATCCCAGTGCATAGAGAACTGCGAAGCCGCCGATCAGGGAAACAGGGATCGTCAGTGTCGGGATAACCGTTGCGCGCCAGTCCTGCAGGAAGGCGTAGACCACCGCAACGACAAGGGCGAAGGTGATCGCAAGCGTGATGAAGATTTCCCGGATTGTCTCTCGAACGAAGGCGGTGGTGTCGAATACCACGGTGGAGGCAACATCCTCGGGGAACTGCTTCGACAGGCGTGTGAGTTCCGACAGGACCGCGTCAGAAACGGCAAGCGCGTTTGCATCGGCGGACTGGTAGACGACGACCGTCGCACTCGGCTTGCCGTTCAGGGTCGAAGCGGTATCGTATGACTGGGCGCCGAGCTCGACGCGGGCGACATCACGCAGTCGCACGATCGCGCCATCCCGGTTCGTGCGCACAATGATGTCGCCAAACTCGGTTTCGTCTGCAAGCCGACCCCGTGCCATCACTGTCAGCTGCAGTTGTTGGCCGGTTGCCGATGGCGGCGAACCAAGCTGGCCTGCCGATGCCTGGGCGTTCTGTGCCTGGATTGCCGCAGTCAGGTCGGCCGCTGTGACTCCAAGCGCCTGCATCCTGTCCGGGTTCATCCATATCCGCATGCTGTATGCCGGGCCGAAGACACTTGCCTCGCCGACGCCGGGAATGCGGGCAATCGCGTCGCGGATGTTGATCGTCGCGTAGTTGCTGATGAAGACGTCGTCTCTGGTTCCCTTTGGCGAATAGATCGCAAAGCCGAGCAACATGCTGGAGGACCGCGCCCTCACCGACACGCCGGTCTGCGTGACGGCAGCAGGAAGCCTGGGCGTGGCCATGGCGACACGATTTTGAACGTTGACCTGTGCGATCGCTGGATCCGTTCCGGCGGCAAAGGTCACGGTCAGGCTGTAGGTGCCGTTATTTGTGCTGGAGGAAGACATGTAGAGCATGTCTTCGACACCGTTGACCTGATCCTCGATCGGCGCACCGACACTGTCGGTCATCACGCTGGCATTGGCGCCGGGATAGCTGGCTGTGACCTGGACCTCCGGCGGGGTGATCTGCGGGAACTGCGCGACCGGGATCTGCAGCAGCGCCACCACGCCGGCGATGATCATCACGACAGCGATCACCATCGCAAATCGTGGTCTTGCAATGAAGGGCGCGGAAATGTTCATGGCGACGGGCTCTGTGTCACTGGAACCAGCGCAGACGCGCCTGCCGTGGCGGCCGGCGATGCGGGGACCGCTTTGACGTGCGTGCCTTCCGACACGTTCTGCAGTCCCTCGACAATCAGGCTTTCTCCGCCCTTGAGGCCCTCGTCGACGATCCAATTCCCATCGGACTGCTCGGAAACCTTGATCCGCTGGACGGCGACCTCGCCTTGGGCATTGACCAACAGGACGTACTTACCCTCGCGATCCTGCTGGACCACGCCGAGCGGAACGACCGGGCGCAACTTTTGCTCGGCCTGCGAAATGACGACCGTGACGAACTGCCCCGGTATGAGTAGCGTTTGCGGATTGGGAAACAGCGCGCGTATTGCCAGCGTTCCGGTCTGTTCGTCGATCTCGTTTCCGAAGAACTCTATCTTGCCCGACTGCGCATAGGGCTGACCATCCGAGAGGCGAAGGCCGGGCGTAAATCGCTTCGCCAGCTCGTCCTTGCCGATGCCCCCTGCTGCCGCGCGCAACTCCAAGATCGAGCGGTCGCTGACGGAAAACACCACACGGATCGGGTCGATCGCCACCACGCGTGCCAGCGCCGGCGACGATGTGTTCACATAGCTCCCGACCGACAGGGCAGCCGCGCCGATGCGGCCATCGAACGGCGAGGATATGCGCGTGAAGCTGAGATTAAGCTCAGCCTGCTCGACCCTTGCCTGGGCGGACAGGAGATTGGCTTGCGCAGTCTCGCTGGCGGCCTGGCTTTCTTCGAGTACCGCGCGCGACACGGTCTGGCTGCTCAGAGTCTGATTGCGCTCCAGTCGGCGCTGTGCATCGCTAAGCGTTGCCTGCGCGCTCGCCAAGCCCGCCTTTGCGTCTTCGAGAGCGATCTCCGCGGAGCGCTTGTCGATTTCGAAGAGAACCTGATCCTTTCGAACGAACTGCCCCTCGGCAAACAAACGGCTTTCGATAAAGCCTTCTATGCGCGCACGCACATCCACCGCGTCGACTGCCTCGACCCGTCCGACGAATTCATGCTTGGGAGAAACGTCGGCAACGACCACGTTACTGACACCGACCGTCGGTTCGGTCTGTGCGGCCAGGGGCTGAGCGGCTACAACCATTGCGAGGCACATAGTCGAAAAGATCGCAGCGAAGCAGCGCGCAATGCCCCCCTCAGAGCTGGTCCTCAAGGCTTCCTCCGTCAATTCGTTGAGCGATTGGCTGTTCGTATGCGAAGAGAAATGCTGGGTAGAAAACACAACTGCAAGACGTGTGTCGCCTAGTGCTGAGGATTTGATGCTACTCCTCGTTGGCGGAAAACGTCAAGCCGGGCCGAACGCAACGCGGCGTTCCGGCGCATAATGACTGATCAAACCGCGGCGATCCCATATTGGCTGTGGCTTCGCCTCGGTGACTATTGCCTTCTAATGACCGATTGATCGGCGCTGTATTGGCTGACATAGTCCCGCCGCGCATCCGCCCCCACCAAGCAAAGATCTCATCCATGACCGAATCCGCCAATCAACCCTCCACGTCCGTTTCCGCTCGTCCCCTGGCCAAGATCAGCCTGAAATGGAGCATGGTCGAGGAGCCTTCGCTATCCATCCTGGAGACGTTCCAGCTCCTGAGCGATCTCGGTTATGACGGTGTTGAGCTCGACTCGCCCAATGACTTGCCGCTCGACGAGGTGCTGAATGCCCGCGACAAGACCGGCCTCCAGATCCCCGGCCTTGTCAATGCGGTGCACTGGAAACACCCCCTGACGGATCCAGATCCGGCGGCGCGTCAGGCCTGTGTCGATTCGATGGTCAAGGCGCTCCATGATGCCGTGCTCTACGGCGCCACGACGGTGCTGCTCGTTCCGGGCGTGGTCAACGCAGACACCAGTTACAAGACCGCTTACGCGAGAGCCGCCGAGGAAATCGCCAGGATTCTGCCTGCCGCAGAAGAAACCGGCGTATCGATCGCCCTTGAAAATGTCTGGAACGACTTCTTGCTTAGCCCCTTGGAGGCAGCGGATTTCGTTGACCGCTTCAATCATCCGAAACTCGGCTGGTATTTCGATGTCGGCAACGTCCTGCGTTACGGCAGACCGGCGCATTGGATCGAGGCACTCGGGTCGCGTATCCTCAAGATCGACATCAAGGAATACAGCCTCAAGAAGATGAACAGCGAGGGTCCGTGGAAGGGTTTCGATGTCGAGTTGGGCGAGGGCGATTGCGATTGGGCTGCGGTCAACAGGGCGCTGTCGGATGTCGGCTATTCCGGCTGGGCCTCCATCGAGGTGCCGGGAGGCGACCGAAATCGCCTCGCCGATCTCAAGAAGCGTGTCGATCGGGTCGCCGCGCTTTAGTCTCAAGATTTCACGAGGGCAATGTTCAGCGGCTGGCGGCCGCAAACATTGCCTTCGCATTCTTCAGGCCGATTTCACAGCCATATTGCGTTGGTTCGTTGCCTTCATATTCCAGCGAGACGAAGCCGTCATAGCCTGAGGCGACAATGTCGGCGATGATCGACTGAACAGGCAGGTCGCCATAGCCGAAGACCGAACCGCGAATCGCCTGGCCACCGACCGTCTGCAGCCAGTCGGTTCCAGGAGCCGTCTGGCGCACATAAAAGTCCTTGATGTGGACGAAGCTCGCGTCGGGGAGGCAGGCCCGCGTTCCCGTCAGCGGATTCTCATCGACGCAGAGAAAATTGCCGATATCGACGGTGAGCTTGAAGCTCGGCAGATTGACGGCGTGCAGCAGCCGCTTGATCCGCTCGCTTGAGTTCATGAAGAAGCCATGATCCTCGACGCTGGTCGTCACGCCATAGCGGCCGGCATGATCGGCAAGTTCGTGGGTCGCTTCGGCGATAGCAGGGAATGCTTCTTCGAACTGGCCAGGCGCTGTCACGCGCAACGACCACGGCACGACGTCGTGGCGCAGGTAGCGGACACCAAGCTTGTCACACAGCTCGACATAGCGCTTCAGCCGGTCGAGCTGGAACGCCCGTTCACTGTCGTCGATGAAGTTGCCTGACGTGCAAAGGCCGGCAAGTGGCACACTGCTCTTTTGGGACGCTCCCGTCAGCCGCTCCAGCATCTCGGCGTCATCGATGAGTTCATATTGCAGGTCCTGCCCTTCGGGGGCGACGGAAAGTGTTGCCAGCTCGACATGATCGCCGCCATGTTTGCCGACCCAGGCGAACACATCCTCGATCTGCATTGCGCCGCTCTGCATCAACGGACGGAAGCTATATGAACTCAGACCTATCTTCATCACGGCATCTCCTCGATCGCTGTTATCAAACTTTGTTCGCAGACTAACGATCCCGGTTGACATCCGCTAGGATACATCTTTGTTAGATATCAAATTGATACCGAAGAATGGGGAATAGCATAATGTCTGAGCAATCTGCCGACGTCGTCATCATCGGGAGTGGCCCTACCGGCTCGGCCTATGCACGGGTGATCAGGAACAAATGGGCGGACGCGCGTATTCTGATGGTCGAGGCCGGCCCGCAGATTCTCGCGCAGAAAGGCGCGCATCTCGACAATATCGTCGATCTCGATGAGCGCGCGGCCTTCGAAATGCAGGCCCAGGGCGGCGATCGCAGCCCGCGCATGCCGATCAACAAGGAGGAATGGGAAGCGCGCCGTGCCGGCGGTTTCGACGGATCGATGTTGCGTCGCTCCGGTCTCTTCATCGCCAATGATGCCGATCCACAGGACGAGAACCTGTTCGCCGGCTTTTCGGCAGCCAATGTCGGCGGCATGGGAACCAAGTGGTCGACCGGCACGCCGGTGCCCTCCGAGATCGAACTGGTGCCTTTCATCCCCACCGACGAGATGCACAAGGCTCTGGCGGTGTCGGCGCAATTGCTCGGGACCAACAAGGACCCGCGCGCCGGCGATGTTGCAGCCATCGCCATGCGCGAGCGCCTGGGCGAAGTCTTCAATCCCGGTCGCACGCCCGATCGCTTCGTTCAGCCCATGCCGCTTGCCGCAACGCCTGGCCCCGAGGGCCTGCGCTATCACGGCACGGATGTCGTTCTCGGCGATCTCGTCGATGAGCCGAAGGAGCGCTTTCAGATTCTTTCCGAAACGGCCTGCCGCCGCGTGATTCATGAGAATGGCCATGTCACCGGTGTCGAACTTGTTCGCGTCGGTTCGGAAGAAGCCTTCGTGATCAAGGCCGCCACGGTCGTCGTTGCTTGTGATTCGCTGCACTCGCCGCAACTGCTATACGCCTCGGACATCCGCCCGGAAGCGCTCGGACGCTATATCAACGACCACTATATCGTCTCACAGATCAGCGAAATGCAGACCGATGTGCCGATGGCGTCGATGAGCTGGATTCCGTCCACCAAGGATTTTCCCTATTCGGTCACGATTGCCGCGACCAGCCTGCATACGATGCCGAAGGCCAGCGAAATGAGTGGTCAGCCGATCGGCATGGGCTTTTTCGTGGCCTCCGACATCAGTGCCGACAACCGCGTCACCTTCGATGACAACAGCCGTGACTGGCTCGGCCTTCCAGCGATTTCCATCCACTGGCGGCAGTCGGAAGGCGACAAGGCGCGCCTCGAAGAGGCGAAGGGCCATGCGCAGCGCATTTCGGCCATCATCGGTCGCCCGGCGCCCGGCTTTGCCACCTTCGTGCAGCCGGTCGGCTCGTCGCTGCATTATCAGGGGACGATCCGGATGGGCGAGCGCGACGATGGCACCAGCGTCTGCGACAGGAACTCCAAGGTCTGGGGCTTCGACAATCTCTATGTCGCCGGAAATGGCGTGATCCCGACGGTGACCGCCACCAACCCGACCCTGTTCAGCGTCGCTCTCGCCAGCATCGGCGCCAGCCAGATCGCTGACGCTCGCTGCACCGTTTGACTTGGAGACTGCCTGAATGACTCAACAAAAACTCAAGGTTCTGGTGGTCGGCCTCGGTCAGATGGGCAAGAGCCATGCGCTCGCCCATCACAATCACCCCGGTTTCGAGATCGTTGGTCTTGTCAACCGTTCGGTTCCCGACCTGCCGGAAGAATTGCACTCCTATCCCTTGCGTCACGACTACTTGCAGGCGCTAAAGGAGTTCAAGCCCGATGTCGTCTGCATAGCGACCCACACGAACACCCACGCGGATATGGCCGTCGCGGCGCTGGAGACCGGCGCGCATGTCTTCGTCGAAAAGCCGCTTGCCGCCAATGTCGCCGATGCGGAGCGCGTCGTCGCCGCCGCCAAGGCCAATGACCGGAAACTCGTCATCGGCTATATCCTGCGCCATCATCCATCCTGGATGCGGCTGATCGACGAGGCACGCGGCCTCGGCGGTCCTTATGTCTTCCGCATGAACCTGAACCAGCAGTCGAGCGGTAGCGCCTGGGCGATCCACAAATCGATCATGCAAACGACATCGCCGATTGTCGATTGCGGCGTGCACTATGTGGACGTTATGTGCCAGATCACCGATTCAAAGCCGGTGGAAGTGCGCGGCATGGGCGTGAAAATGGCCGGCGGCCTGCCTGATGGCATGTACAATTACGGCCACTTCCAGGTGCTGTTCGAGGATGGAAGCGTCGGCTGGTACGAGGCCGGTTGGGGTCCGATGATGTCGGAGACCGCCTTCTTCGTGAAGGACGTCATTTCGCCGAAGGGCTCGGTTTCCATCGTCATGGACGAGGGCGCAAGCTCCGCCGATCTCGACGCCCATACCCGGACATCCAGATTGCGCGTCCATCATGCAGAGCTGAAGGCAGATGGTTCTCTCGCCAAGGCGGATGATTGGCTTGATATGCATGACGAGCCGGGTCATCAGGCGCTATGCGATCGAGAGCAGGATTTCGTCTATCGATCCGTGGTCGAAGACCTGGATCTCGCCCGTCACATGGATGACGCCGTGACCTCATTGCGGATCTGCATTGCGGCGGATGAGAGCGTCAGGACTGGGCGCAGCGTCTCTCTCTAGCGTGCAGCCTCGGCGCGCGCTGCTCACAGAAATGGATAGCTGTGTTGGCCTTCGTTTGAGATCGCGTCGTCGTCTTAACTCGACGCTCGACGGCAGCCATTGCGCGGGTCATGCATCCGCGCAATGGCTCTTCAATGTGGCATTATTCGAACAGATCGGGATGATCCGCTTCGATCTGCGGTAGATCCGACAGGATGCCGTTGAGATGCGCGCGCATGGCGCCGGCTGCGGCGTCCGCGTTGCGTCCGTCGATGGCTGTGATGATTGCCTCGTGTTCGGCAATCAGCCGCATCATAGAATCCGGGTGGCGAAGCTGCAGATTGCAGACGCGGTCCATATGGGCCTTGATGTCGGCGATCGCATTCCAGGCAAGGCTGCAGCCGGCGCCTTCCGCGATCGCGATGTGGAACTGCTCGTCCTCTCGCCGGAATGCGTTGTGGTCATGGGCGTCCATCGCGGCACGCTGCCGGCCGAGAATGGTGTCGATCCGGCGCCGCGTCCAGGTGTCGAAGCTTTCGCTGGCGCGACGGGCAACAGCGGTTTCAAGGGCTTCGCGCACGAAGCGCGCTTCCATCATCTGCCGCGCCGAGATCCGGACGACCACGGTGCCCCTGTTGGGGCGCACGTCGACCAGCCGTGATTTCCCGAGCGCGATCAGGGCCTCGCGCACGGGTTGGCGCGAGACACCCATGCGGGTCGCGATCTCCTGTTCGGAAAGCCGCGTGCCCGGTGCCAGTTCCAGCCTGATGATCTGCTCGCGCAGGTCGCGTTCCACCTGGGCCGCAGCGGTTTCGCCGGTCTCAATCTTCAAGGATTCGAGGTTCATGTCTTTCGTCGCCGTCATCCGTTGACATCCAATTTAAACCACCATACAGTACCATACAATTCAAACGCAACATAAATCCGGTGGTCGGAAACCGGGTAAAAAGGGAGGGCCGGCACGATGTGTCGGCTTTAAGGGAAACGTGCTGTCCAATTTCATTGCGCCTGATTCCAGTGATCCGCGGCTGAACATTAAATCCCGCTACCAGATGCTTGTCGATGGCAAGTCGGTGGATGCCGCATCCGGCCGCACGATTGACCGTGTCAGCCCCGGTCACGCGGGCGTCGTCGTCGGCACGTGGCCGGAAGCCTCGGCCGATGATGTGCGGCTGGCCGTTGCCGCCGCCCGCCGCGCCTTCGATACCGGCCCGTGGCCGCGCATGTCGGGTGCGGAGCGCTCGCGCCTGATGTTCAAGGTGGCCGAGCTGATCCTCAAGCATCAGGAAGAACTGGCCTTGGCGGAAAGCCTCGAGGTCGGCAAGCCGATCGCCCAGGCGCGCGGCGAGATCGGCTTCTGCGCCGACCTCTGGTCATATGCCGCCGGCCAGGCGCGCGCTCTGGAAGGCCAGGCGCACAACAATATCGGCGATGATCGGCTGGGTCTCGTGCTGCGTGAAGCCGTCGGCGTCGTCGGCATTATCACGCCATGGAATTTCCCCTTCATCATCGCCTCGGAGCGCGTGCCGTGGGCGATCGGCGCCGGCTGCACCGTCGTCCTTAAGCCGTCGGAATTCACCTCGGGCACGTCGATCCGCATGGCGGAACTGGCGCGTGAGGCCGGCATTCCCGATGGCGTCTTCAATGTCGTCACCGGCTACGGCGATCCGGCCGGCCAGGTGCTCGCCGAAGACCCCGGCGTCGACATGGTTGCCTTTACCGGCTCGGTGCGCGTCGGCACCAAGCTCGGCGAGATCGCCGCGCGCAGCGTCAAGCGCGTCGGGCTGGAGCTCGGCGGCAAGGGCCCGCAGATCGTCTTTGCCGATGCGGACCTCGAGGCGGCTGCCGATGGCATCGCCTATGGCGTCTATCACAATGGCGGGCAGTGCTGCATATCAGGCAGCCGGCTTCTGGTTCAGGAAGGCATCCGCGACGCATTGATGGAGCGCCTGCTCGATATCTCGCGCAAGGTTACCTTCGGCGATCCCCTGAACGACCGCACGAAGATCGGCGCGCTGATCTCGGAAGCCCATGTCGGCAAGGTCCATTCTTACGTGGAGGCCGGCATCGCATCGGGTGCCGAGCTGCTGCTCGGCGGCGAGCGGGTCGGCAAGGACACGGGCATCTATTACGCCCCCACCGTATTCGCCGGCGTAAAGCCGGAGATGTCGATCGCCCGTGAGGAGATCTTCGGACCGGTGCTCTCGACCTTGACCTTCAAGACCGCGGACGAGGCCGTGGCGCTCGCCAATGCCAGTGAGTTCGGCCTTTCCGCGTCGGTCTGGTCCACCAATCTCGAAAACGCCATGCAGAGCATCCGCCGCATTCGCGCCGGTCGCTGCTGGATCAACAGCGTCATCGACGGCACGCCGGAACTGCCGATCGGCGGCTACAAGAAAAGCGGCCTCGGCCGTGAACTCGGCCGCTATGGCTTTGATGAATATTCCCAGTTCAAGGGCGTGCACGTGACGTTCGGGCGACCGGCGCCGTGGTTCGGCTGACAGGGAGTTAGGAGATAGGGGCGCTTCCGCTTGGGAGAAGGCGGGGCGTCTCGGAGGAAAATCTCGGCCGGCGTGATCTTTGGTCGGAGCCCGCCAGCCGAGACTTGGGTCTTTCGACCCGTATTGCACATCCAAAGGGAGGATACGCAAATGAAATTGACCAGGTTGAAAACCGCAGCACTCGCCGCGGGTATCGCCACGATGATGACATCTACGGCATTGGCCGCCGACGTCAAGGCAACGATGATCATCTATCTCGATCCGAGTGTCCAGTTCTTCAACCCCGTGGTGAAGGGCGCCAAGGATGCGGCGGCACAGTTCGGCGTCGATCTCGACGTGCAATATGCCAATAATGATCCGGTTCGCCAGAACGACCTGATCGAAAGCGCGACGGCAGCCGGCGTCGATGGCATCGCGGTTTCCATTTCCTCGTCGGATGCTTTCGATGAAAGCATCTGCGCGGCCGTGAAGTCAGGCATCGTCGTCATCGGGTTCAACAATGACGATCTGGAAGGCGCCAAGGGCAATTGCCGCCAGGCCTATGTCGGCATGAACGAATTCGCCTCCGGTTACGAGCTCGGCAACCGGATGATCAAGGAATTCGGTCTGAAGTCCGGCGACGTCGTCTTCAATCCTCGCGAAATCCCCGAAGCGAGCTTCGCGGTCGCGCGTGGCGGCGGCATCGAGAAGGCGATGAAGGAAAACGGCATCAAGGTCGAGACGGTTCGCGCCGGGCTTGATCCGGCCGAAGCGCAGAACATCATGGCGCAGTTCCTGATCGCCAACCCCAACGTCAAGGCGGTGTTCGGCACGGGCTCGGTCACCTCGACCGTCGGCGCCGGCGCTATCAAGGATGCGGGCGTGAAGGTCCCGTTCGGCGGCTTCGACCTCGCGGTCGAGATCGTCAATGCGGTTGAATCAGGCGCGATGTTCGCCACCATGGACCAGCAACCGTACCTGCAGGGCTATTACCCGATCGCCCAGATCGCGCTCTCGAAGAAGTACGGGCTGACGCCGACTGATGTCGACACCGGCCAGGGCGCCTTCCTCGACAAGTCGCGCATCAGCTCGGTCAAGCCGCTGATCGGCAGCTTCCGCTAAACCGCGCTTCGTGGGAGCCTGCCGGCGATGCCGGCAGGTTCTCCGTCTCCAATCGATCGAGTACCAGACCGTGACACCAATTCTCGCAGAAAGTGCCGCGCCCCGGTCGCGGACGCAGAAACAACCTATTCTCAGGCAGATCATGGCGATGCCGGCAGGCGCGATCTTCCTCGTCTTCATGACGCTGCAGATCGTCTGCATCGCAGGCGCCTTGCTTTATCCCGATCAGTTTCGCTATCTCTCGCCGCAGAACCTGACGATCCTGATGAAGGCGGTCCCCGTGCTCGGCTGCCTGGCGCTCGGCGCCGGCGTGCTGATGATCGCGGGTGAATTCGACCTCTCCATCGGCTCCGTCTACACCTTCACCGCCATCCTGATGGCAAGCCTCGTCGGCGCCGGAATGAGCGCCTTCATAGCCGCCCCACTGGGCGTTCTCGCCGGCATCATGATCGGCCTGCTCAACGGCCACATCACGCTGCGCTTCGGCCTGCCGTCCTTCATCGTGACCCTTGGCGGCCTCTTGTTCTGGCGCGGCGCGGTGCTGCTCTATAACGGCGCCGTCCAGGTCCGCTTCGATCCGGAGCCGATCTTCACTAGCCTGTTTTCCGGCACGCTGCTTGGCATCAACGCAGCCTTCATCTGGATCGTGATCTTCGTCGTCGGCTTCCACTACCTCGTCCATCGTCACCGCTTCGGCAACCATGTGTTCGCTACCGGCGGCAATCGCGGTGCGGCCGAGGCGATCGGCATCAACACCAACCGCGTCAAGCTCGTGGCCTTCGCGATTGCCGGCGGCATGGCGGCTGTGGCCGGCATCATTGCAACTGCCCGCGTCGGCAGCGTGCAGCCGGGGCAGGGCGCCGGATTGGAGCTTCAGGCGATCGCGGCTTGCGTCATCGGCGGATTGTCGCTTCGCGGCGGCCGAGGGTCGATCATCGGCATCTTCCTCGGCGTGCTCCTCATTCACACCATCACCGACGTGCTGCTTCTCTTGCGCGCGCCGGGCTTCTATCTCGACATGTTCATCGCGACGCTGATCGTGCTGGCCGCCATCTTCAACCATCTTATCGAGCGGCGAGGTCTTGCGTGATGTCGGCCCCCAATCTTCTTGAATTGCACAACATCTCGAAGAGCTTCGGCGCGCTGACCGCGCTGCGCAATTTGAGCTTCCACATCGGCGAAGGCGAAGTGGTGGGGTTGCTCGGCGACAACGGCGCCGGCAAGTCAACGACAGTCAACCTGATCTCCGGCATTCACAAGCCTACGGACGGTTATCTCAGCGTCGATGGCAAGAAGACGGCGTTCACCTGCCGCTCCGACTCCGCCGATGCCGGTATCGAGACCATCTATCAGCATACGGCGCTGGTGGATTCGCTTTCGATCACCCGCAACATCTTCATGGGCCGCGAACTCACCGATCGCTTCGGCTTCTTGCGGCAGCGCGAAATGCGCGAGATCGCCATGGAGGTGCTGCAGAACGCGGTCCACATCTCCGGCATTGATAGCCCGGATACGCTCGTCGGTAATCTCTCCGGCGGCCAGAAACAGGCCGTCGCCATCGCCCGCGCCGTCTATTTCAAAAAGCGCGTGCTGCTTCTCGACGAGCCGACGTCTGCGCTCTCGGTGCGCGAGACGGAGGCGCTCCTGAACCAGGTGCTGAAGCTCAAGGCGGAAAACGTCTCCAGCGTACTTGTGACCCACAACATCTACCACGCCTATCAGGTCTGCGACCGCTTCGTGATCATGAGCCACGGCACCAAGGTGTTCGATGTCGACAAGGCGGACACGACGATCAACCAGCTGACCGAATATGTCGTGCTCACCTGATCCCACCCAACAGACAGAAGGGGCATAGCCCGTGACCATTTCAGTATCAGTACGCCAGGTCGTCGGACCTGAGGATGCCGCGAGGCGCGACACGCAGGGCCTGCGCGACGGTTTCGTCATCGAGAACCTGTTTCGCCCAGGCGAGGCCAATCTGACCTACAGCCACCTCGATCGCATGATCGTTGGCGGCGTCATGCCGACTGCCGGTTCTCTGGAGATCGCCGCGATCGCCCAGACCGGCACGGAGCGCTTTCTCGACCGTCGCGAGGCCGCCATCGTCAATATCGGTGGTGCCGGCACCGTCAGCGTAGGAGGTAAGGCTTACGAACTCGGCTTCCAGGAAGCGCTCTATATCGGGATGGGCGAGGGGGCTTTGAGCTTCGCCAGCAAGGACCCGGCGGCGCCGGCGCTCTTCTATCTCCTGAGTGCGCCAGCGCATCGGACGTGCCCGACGGTGCATATCACCCGCGAGATGGCCAAAAAGGTGGTCGTGGGCTCGGCGGAGGAATCCAACGCCCGCACCATCAATCAATACGTCCACCCCGATGTCTGCGACAGCTGCCAGTTGCTCGTGGGGCTGACGATGTTCGAGCCGGGGTCGGTCTGGAACACCATGCCGGCGCACGTTCACGATCGGCGCATGGAGGTCTATCTCTACTTCGGCATGCAGGAGCAGACGCGCATCTTTCATTTCATGGGCGAACCCAGCGAGACGCGGCATGTCGTGCTGAAGAACCACGATGCGGTGCTGTCGCCCGGCTGGTCCATCCATTCCGGCGCCGGAACCGGTCGTTACGCCTTCATCTGGGCGATGGCCGGCGATAACATGAGCTTCACCGACATGGACAAGGTGCCGATGGAAGACCTGCGATGAGCCTTTTCGATCTCACCGGTCGCTGGGCCATCGTCACCGGCGCCAATGCCGGTATCGGCCAGGCCATCGCGGTTGGGCTTGCGCAAGCGGGCGCCGACATCGTCGGCGTCGGCCGCTCGGCGATGGACGGCACAGCGGATGCGGTCACATCGACGGGGCGCCGGTTCGTATCGCTCAAGGCGGACCTGTCCGATATCGGGGAGGCAAAGGCCGTTGTCGAACGCGCCCTTGCCGCCGGCGCCTCGCCCGATATCCTCGTTAACAATGCCGGCATCATCCGCCGCGCCGATGCGCTGGAGTTCACCGAAGAGGATTGGGACGCGGTGCTCGACACCAACCTGAAATCGGTCTTCTTCCTCTGCCAAGCCTTCGCGAAGGCCGCAGTCGTGCGGCAGGCGCCGGCGAAGATCATCAATATCGCCTCGCTCCTCTCATTCCAGGGCGGAATCCGCATTCCGTCCTACACGGCGGCGAAAAGCGGGCTCGCAGGCATCACCCGGCTGATGGCGAACGAGTGGGCCTCGAAGGGCATCAACGTGAATGCCATCGCCCCCGGTTATGTCGAAACCAACAACACAGAGGCGCTTCGCGCCGACGCGGAGCGAAGCGCGGATATCCTCAAGCGCATCCCGGCCGCCCGCTGGGCAAAGGCCGAGGATATGGTGGGCACGGCGGTCTATCTCGCCTCGCGCGCTTCCGATTATGTTCATGGCACGGTGCTGCCGGTGGATGGCGGCTGGCTTGCCCGATAGGACGTCGGTCACACCTAGACTCTTTCTGCCCGAAGCGAGTTAGGCGTCCGTCTGACAGTCTCTCGGACGAAGTTGCTTTCCAACTCTCACGCATAAGCTTTCGCTCACTTGCTTGTAGCGGCGGAAGTCGGATCCTGAGGGAGACCCGACTTCCTGCTCGGTTGGCGTCACTTACGGTGGCACTTCACTTCATGCGACCTGCTGCTGCGACGCGCTTTCGGCCATTTTGCGCGCCGTGACAAAATCCACTTTCCCCGAACCAAGCACCGGCACCTTGCCGATGTTGACCTCGGCCGGCACCATCATGTCCATGGCGCCCTTCGACTTGGCGAAGGCAAGGAACTCGGCGCGGCTGGCGGTCGGCGCCTCGGTCAGGAGTACCAGCCGCTCGCCCTTCTTGGCATCGGGCACCGAGGAGACGACCGAAAGGGCGCCGGGCCAGAGCTCGCCGGCGAGCGCCTCGACGGCTGCAAGCGAGACCATCTCGCCGCCGATCTTGGCAAAGCGTTTGGCCCGGCCGCGGATCTTGACGAAGCCGTCCTCGTCGATCGTGACGATGTCTCCGGTGTCGTGCCAGCCGTCTGTGAGCGGTTCGATGACGCCTGGATTTTCTGCACGCAGGTAGCCTGCCATCACATTGGCGCCGCGCACGTGCAGCCGGCCACCCTCATCGATGCCCGGCATCGCTTCCAGCTTCCATTCCATGCCCGGCAGGATTTTGCCGACCGTGCCAGACCTGTTGTACATCGGCGTATTGATCGAGATAACAGGCGCTGTCTCGGTAACGCCGTAACCTTCGAGAATGCGCAGGCCGAACTTTTCCATATAGGTCTGGCGCGTCGAGGCCTTCACCGGCTCGGCGCCCGAGAAGATGTAGCGGATCGAGCGAAAGTCATAGGGATGCGCCGTCCTGCTGTAGCCGTTGAGGAAGGTGTCGGTGCCGAAGATGATCGTGGCATTGGAGACATAGATCAACTCCGGCACGATGCGGTAATGCAGCGGCGAGGGATAGAAATAGACTGGCACACCCGAGATCAGCGGCAGCACGGTACCCGCCGTCAAGCCGAAGGAGTGGAAGACCGGTAGGATGTTGAACACCTTGTCGCCGCTGTGAAAGTCGATGCGGGCGGCGGCTTGGGCAGCGTTCGACAGCACGTTGCGGTGGGTCAGCACCACGCCCTTCGGTGTGCCTTCCGAACCCGAGGTGAAGAGGATGACGGCCGGGTCGTCGGGTTGGCGTTTGACCAGCGGTCGCGCCTTCCTGAGATAGCCGACAATCTTGTCCTTGAGGGTGACCTCGGTTCTCAAGTCATCAAGCCAGACGATCGTCAGTTCCTTTTCCAGAGCCTCGATGACGGGGCCAAGCTTTGCCTGGGTCACGAAAGCCCGCGAGGTCAGCACGTGCCTGACTTCTGCCGCCTTGCAGGCTGAGAGAATATTGGCGGCACCGGCTGTGAAGTTCAGCATGGCCGGGACCTTGCCCGCCGTCATGACGCCGAGCAGTGTGGCGGCCGCGCCATTGGCATTCGGCAGCATGACGCCGAGGTTCCGCTCGGGGAAACGGGCACGGAATTTCGGCCCGAGCACCGCCGCGCCGGTCAGCAATTTGCCATAGGTGAGCCGGCCGGTGAGCGGATCTTCGACCGCAAGCTTCTTCATCCCGAATTCGTGGCCCGCCTGTATGACCCGGTCGAGAATGGTCGAAGAGGTATCGGCGGTGCGAAACAAAAGGTTCGACATCACCTGGTAGAGGGCGGCGCCCGCGGCAACGCGACGCTTGCGGCCTTTGAGCTCCGGCGGCACTTCGAGCTTCACCGGCTCCAGGATCGTGACCTTGACCTTGGGGAACAGCCGGCGGCGGATCTTGCCATCGCCGAGATAGGAGAGATAGCTCTTCTCCAGCCCGTCGATCTTGACTGGTACGACCATCGAACCGGTTTTATCGGCGACCATGGCAGCGCCGTCGTAAACTTTCATCAGCGTGCCGGTCACCGTCAGGCGGCCTTCGGGGAAGATCCCGATCGGATTGCCTTCCTGCACCACCTTGATCAGCGAGCGGGTTGCCATCGGCTTTGTCGGGTCGAGAGGCAGGAATTTGCACATCTTCAGGAAGGGGCGCACCCACCAGGCCTGGGCGATTTTGTAATCTACGGCAAAGACCGGTTCCTCTTCGGTGATGGCAAGCGCCAACGCGCCGTCGAGCAGGCTGACGTGGTTCAAGGCAATAATCGGCGCCCGGCCGGCCTTTTTGATGTTCTCCAGTCCCTCGACTTCCAGCCGCATGAAGGCGCGGAACAGGATCGAAATGAAATCGCGGAAAGCGTTCGTCGGCAGCGTCTTCAGCATCAGCCAGGCCACCGCGAAGTTGATAATGCCGAGGCCGATCAGGATCTGCGGGATGGAGGCGCCCAATGCCTGCAGAACGGCGACAAGGCCGAGGCCGACAGTGATGAAGAGTGCGGAGAGCACGTTGGCTGCACCGATGACGCGGGCGCGGCGATCCTCATGTGCCCAGGTCTGAAGCGCCGCGAATGTCGGGACAGCGATGAAGGCACCCGAGATTGCCATGCCGGCGAGATCGATGGCGACGCGGATGGTGTTCTGTCCAGCGAAGAATCCGGCAATCGTCGTGGCATGGCTTGTCGATTGCAGGCCCCAGAGGTTCCAGGCGAGGTCGAGGCTGAAAAGGCCTAGAAGCGCCGTGCCGACAGGCGCCGGCAAGAGCACAATGCGGCCCGACGACATCCAGGCGGCAATGCCCGAACCGACGGCAACGGCGATCGCAAAGACCGTGAGATAGGCCGGCACGACGAGCTCGGAGCCGCCAAGCAGTTCGGTGACCATGGTCGGCAGGATGGAGAGGGTGAAGGCCCCGACCAGCCAGAACCAGCAGTTCATCAGCGCAGACCGCCACAACCGCTTGTCCTGACGGATCTCCATGACGAGGTTATAGCTGGAGCGGATGACATTGCGGTCGATTGTCAGATCCGGTGCCTTGGAACCGGTCGGTGGGATCATCCGGCTGGCCAGCCAGCAGATCACCGAAAGCCCCATCATCATCGAGCCGAAGAGGACGACGTTGTCGCCGTTGGAAAAGGCAAGGGCTGCGACGATCGTGCCGCCGAGAATGGCGATGAAGGTGCCACCCTCGATCCAGGCGTTGGCCTTCGGCAGGTCGCGACGCTCCAGATGATCGGGCAGGATGCCGTATTTGATTGGCCCGAACAGAGCCGAGACGACGCCGAAGCCGAAGAGCGCGGCCATCAGCACGAAAATGGAAGAGAAGCCAAGGCCGACGACGGCAAGGGCGGCGACCGCGATCTCGCAGCGCTTCAGGAGTTCGGCGACCTTTGCCTTGTCGTGCTTGTCGGCGATCTCACCGCCGATTGCCGAGAGCAGCAGGAAGGGCACGATGAGAATGACGCCCGCAAGCGTCACAAGGGCAGCGCCTTCGCTTGCCGACATCTTGAACAGGATGAGAAATACCAGGGTATTCTTGAGGAAGTTGTCGTTGAAGGCAGTCAGGAACTGTGTCCAGAACAGCGGCGCGAATTTCCTCGACGTCATTAGCTTGTGTTGCACGGCAGGACCCCCTTGTGATGGGTAGCGAAGGCCACAGAGTTGTTACGCAAAAGTTGAATGCGATAACAACCCTGAGCGGTAGTTAATGAGGATTAATCTTCACCGTTACGATTGAATTTGACCAGCAGCTTTTCGGTGCGGGCATCCTCAACCTTGCGGATCAGCTTTTCGGACTCGGCATTGTCGCGCAGGGTCTTGGTGATGTTCACCGTGGTCTGCACCAGCATCAGGATGCCCATGGCGAGATAGCCCTTGCCCCACAGATCAAGCGGCATCAGGTAGAGGCCGAGCGTCAGCATGAAGGCGGCCGCGCCGAAGGAAATGTAGGAGAAGCTGACCCAGCTTGCGGAATGTTTCTGGAAACTGTCGTTCATTGTGGCGAACCCTTGTGTGATCCTGTTGAGGTCAAGCGGCGGGATTGATGCGGTTGCGCAGGCGTGCCAGCACGTCATCGGCCGAGGCGTGCAACGGCGCGCCGCAACCGGCATTGGCCAGCTTTTCGATGATTCCGGCAGGGCGCGTGGAGGTCTCCATGGCCTTGAGAGCCGAGGCCGTCATCTCATTCTGGCTCTGGCGGATGCGAAGTCGCGCAAGCGTCTGTTCGGCATCGTCGAGCGTGGCAAGGCCTACGTCCGCGCCGGCGACATCAAGCTTCTGTGCTTCTTCCGTGGCGCGGGCCAAGCGCTCGCCGCGCTGCAGTTCCTGCAGGCGCATTTCTGACAGGCGGATAGTCCCCTTCAGTTTGTCGATTGCAGTCGTGAATTGCGCCTGAGCCTTTTCGGACTGGTCGCGTTCTGCCTCCAGATAGGCGATCGATTCAGCAGCCTCTCGAGCCAATGCTTCGTTGCCCTTGGCCAGCGCAACGCAGGCGCGGGCCTCAAGATCGTCTATGCGGGAGACGATCGTTGCGTGCTGCGTCCGCTCCTGCTCATTCTGAGCCATGGCGATCGCGACGCTGCGACGGGCAGACTGGATCGATTGGGCGGCATCGCGGATCTGCTGGGCGAGCAGAGGCACGGCGTTGCGATCGGCAAAGGCCTGTTCGGCGTCATGCGCCCTGCCTCGCAGCAAGATGGAAATCAGTTTGAACATTTCCTTCCTCCGGTTTATGAACGCTGTTCACGAGTTGAGTTATGGCAGAATCGTGAACGACGTTCAAGAATAATTTTGAACGTCGTTCAGGAAATCGAAGTGGAATGGTTAATGGCCGGTCGACGGGAAGAAAAACGCGAGGATCTGAAGGCGCGGCTGATCGAGGCGGCGCGCGACCGCATCGCGCGTGACGGTCTTGTCAATCTCAGGGCCCGTGACATCACGCAGGACGCAGGTTGCGCGCTTGGCGGGCTCTACACGGTCTTCTCGGACCTTGCCCAACTCGTCATCCACGTCAATTCCGCAACGCTGAAGGCGTTGGAGGCAAAGCTGACGCTCACGGAGGCGAGGGATCTCAGCCCGACGGACCGGCTGCGCAACCTCGCGCAGGGTTATCTGAGCTTTGCCATAGAGCACCGCAATCTCTGGAAAGCGCTATTCGACCACTTTCCGCCCGACACCAGTCCGACGCCGCAATGGCATCTCGATGAGCATCTCTTCCTAATGGATGTGATCGCCGAACCGTTGGCCGAGCTGCAGCCCGACATGTCCGCGGAGGACCGCGCCATCCGCGCCCGCACGCTCTTCGGCGCCGTCCACGGCGTCATCAGCATCAGCCTGGAGGGCCGTTTCGTGGGGCTGCCGCCAGAGCGCCTTGCATTTGAGGTAGACGAACTCGTCCTGACGATCGCCGCCGGCGCTGCAAAGCGGCGTGAGATGTAGGCAGGTGAGGTGCACCACCGTGACCGAAGAAAGCGCGCGCAGGTGAAGAGTAAAATATTGCGACTTTGAGTAGATTATTTATACTTTCCGAACAAGTCTTGACGATAATGTCGGGCAAAGCCCGATATTCTAATCATACCAACTGTTTCGGTTCGACATGGTCGCAATACCCATTAGTCAAACTCGCGAGGACTCCATGTTGGACATGGAGAATCTGATCCTCGACATCTCCATGGCACGGGGGCTGGCGGATATCATGTCCGCTGTACGGCTGGCGGCAAGAAGACTTGTTGGCGCGGATGGCATTACTTTCGTCCTGCGCGAAGATGGGATCTGCCACTACGCTGACGAGGATGCCATTGGGCCGCTTTGGAAGGGCCAGAGATTTCCACTGGAGCAATGCATTTCGGGATGGGCGATGCTCAATCGCCAAGCCGCGATCGTCGAAGACATCTATGCGGATGATCGCGTTCCGCATGCCGTGTACCGCCCAACCTTCGTGCGCAGCCTTGTCATGATGCCGGTGCGAGAAGAGGATCCGGTCGGCGCCATCGGAGCCTACTGGGCAAAGCAACACGTTCCTTGCTCGCAGAGTGTTCAAGTCCTTCGGCGCATCGCAAACAGCGCGGCCGTCGGCATGACCAATGTTGCCCTGATCAATTCGCTGGCCGCGTCAAAAGAAGAGGCGCTGCGGGCGAAGGATGCCATCATTCTGGCAATGGCATCGCTGGCCGAAACTCGGGACAACGAAACCGGAAATCACATTCGGCGCACACAGCACTACATTCGCGTTCTGGCAGAGGCGGCGAGTGTTCATCCGGCGTTCCGGTCGGAACTGAGCGGCGCGGTTATCGAGCTTCTTTATAAGTCGGCACCCCTCCACGATATCGGCAAGGTTGGCATCCCCGACCGCATTCTGCTCAAGCCTGGAAAGTTGAGCGCGGATGAATTCGCGATCATGAAAACCCATTCTGAATTGGGCATGTCGGCAATCGCCAACGCGCAGCAGCATCTTGGCGTGTCGAACAATTTCTTGAGCGTCGCTCAAGAGATCGCACTGACGCATCACGAGAAATGGGACGGCTCCGGCTACCCGCGCGGACTGAAGGGCAGAGACATTCCCCTGGCGGGACGTCTGATGGCCCTCGCCGACGTGTACGATGCCCTCGTCTCGGAAAGGGTCTACAAATCTGCCGTTCCCCATGAGGAGGCCGTCGCGATTATTCTCGGCGAAAAGGGAAAGCATTTCGATCCGGATCTCGTCGACGTCTTTGAAACGGTTGCTCTGCGCTTCAAGGAGATTCATCGAGAGTTTATGGACGTGCGAAACGCAATTGAAGGAAGTTCGGCGATCGCGTCCTAGCGTCGTCTTGAAGACGTTTGCTGCCCCGTTGTCGTCAGTGTCGGCTTGGTATGAGCCGGCAGTTTCTTAACCCGCAATAGAAAATTGAGACGCCGCCCCGCTGACACCGGGGAGGTCCTCAAGCTCGCACTTCTTGCGGGTGCCGGCGTCACGGACGATTTCGGCGATGGGACCGAATTGCGATACCAACGGATTGGTCTTGCGCCAGATCATGCCGATCGTGCGGAAGGGGCGGGGTTCCAGCAGGCGGAACACGCTGACATCGGCCGAGCGCGTCTCCGTACGCACCGCCATCTGCGGCAGCAGCGTGACGCCGATGCCGGCACCCACCATCTGCACCAGCGTGGTGAGCGAGCTTCCCTCCATGAGTTCGCGCGGCGGCGCGGCGGCGATGTTGCAGAAGGAGAGCGCCTGCTCGCGGAAACAGTGCCCCTCCTCCAGCAGGAGTAGGCGCATCTCCTGCAGCATTTCCGAACTCGGCACGGGCTTTCCCGCGTCCTCGAGCGGCCGCACCAGAACAAACTCCTCGTTGAACAGGGGAACTTCCTCGAGCGTCGGCTCGGAAACGGGGAGGGCGACGATCGCTGCATCAAGCCTCGCCTCGTGCAGGTCTTCGATCAGCCGCTGCGTCACCGCCTCGCGCGGCCGTGGGTCGAGCCCGGGATAGCGCTGCGTCAGCGTCTTGATCACGTCGGGCAACAGATAGGGAGCAATCGTCGGGATAACGCCGATACGAAGCCGGCCCGCAAGCGACACCTGTGTGGCGCGCGCCAGTTCCGCGAGATCATCGACCGAGCGAAGGATGGCTCGGACGCGTTCGGCAAACTCCTCGCCGAGGCTTGTCAAGCGTATCTGCCGTCCGCCTCGTTCCACGAGCGGAGCGCCGATGAGTTCCTCGAGTTCGCGGATTTGCACGGACAGCGCCGGCTGGGAAATCGCACAGGATTCAGCGGCGCGGCCGAAATGCCCCAGCCGCGCCAGAGCCTCGAAATAACGCAGGTGCTTCATGGATAGACCAATCATAACCTAAACTTATCAGGCTATTCAGAATATACAATTGGAATTTATCATCCGAGTTGCTTATTGCCTATCTCGGGACTTGGACCCGACAGCTGGTTCAGCGACCCGCGCAAAATATTTGGCACGCGACGTCAACCCCAGTTCGAATTTTAGGGAGAGTTAACGTGGACACGAAAACACAATCGGCCGGCAAGTGTCCGGTCATGCACGGCGGCAATACGGCCCTCGGCAAATCTGTCACGCAATGGTGGCCGAACGCGCTGAATCTGGACATCCTTAGCCAGCACGACACCAAGACCAATCCGCTCGGCAAGAATTTCAACTATCGCGAGGAGCTGAAGAAGCTCGACGTCGAGGCCCTGAAGGCCGATCTGCGCGCGCTCATGACAGACAGCCAGGAGTGGTGGCCGGCCGACTGGGGCAGCTATGTCGGCATGTTCGCCCGCGTCACCTGGCACGCGGCCGGTTCCTATCGTGCGGCCGACGGCCGAGGTGGCGCCAACACCGGCAACCAGCGTTTTGCGCCGTTGAACTCGTGGCCGGATAACGTCAACACCGACAAGGGCCGTCGCCTGCTGTGGCCGATCAAGAAGAAGTACGGCAACCGGGTTTCCTGGGCGGATCTGATCGCGCTTGCAGGTACAATCGCCTACGACGTCGCCGGCTTGAAGACCTTCGGTTTCGGCTTCGGCCGCGAAGACATCTGGCATCCTGAGAAGGATGTCTATTGGGGTGACGAGCAGGAATGGCTTGCGCCGAGTGACGGTCGCTACGGCGACGTTGCCAAGCCCGCTACTCTTTCGAACCCGCTCGCGGCTGTCCAGATGGGTCTGATCTACGTCAACCCTGAAGGCGTCAACGGCAAGTCGGATCCGCTTGCCACTGCCGCGCAGATGCGCGAAACCTTCGCCCGCATGGGTATGGACGACGAGGAAACCGTGGCACTCACCGCCGGCGGCCACACCATCGGCAAGACCCACGGTAATGGCAATCCTGCCGACCTCAGCGCCGATCCTGAAGCGGCAGGTCCGGAATTCCAGGGTCTCGGGTGGCTGAACACCAAGGGGCGCGGTATCGGCCGGAATACCGTCGTTTCGGGCCTTGAAGGTGCCTGGACCACCGAGCCGACCAAGTGGGACAACGGCTTCTTCGAAATGCTGTTCAAGCACGAATGGCATCTGGTGAAGAGCCCGGCAGGTGCCACCCAGTGGGAGCCGATCTCGATCGCCGATGCCGACAAGCCTGTCGACGTCGAAGATCCTAGCATCCGCCTGAACCCGATGATGACTGACGCCGACATGGCGCTTCGGGTAGACCCGATCTACCGCGAGATCTCGCTGCGTTTCCGCGATGACTTTGCTGCATTCTCGGATGCCTTCGCTCGCGCCTGGTTCAAGCTGACCCACCGCGACATGGGCCCGAAGGCTCGCTACGTCGGCCCGGATGTTCCGGCTGAAGACCTGCTCTGGCAGGACCCGATCCCGGCGGGCAGCACGAGCTATGACGTCTCGGCCGTCAAGGCGAAGATCGCCGCTTCCGGCCTCTCGGTCTCCGAACTCGTCAGCACGGCATGGGACAGCGCCCGCACCTTCCGCGGCTCGGACAACCGCGGCGGGGCCAACGGTGCCCGCATCCGTCTCGCGCCGCAGAAGGACTGGGCCGGCAACGAGCCTGAACGCCTTGCCCGCGTTCTCGCCGTGCTGGAGCCGATCGCGGTGGCAACCGGCGCTTCGGTTGCCGATGTCATCGTGCTTGCCGGCAACTACGGCGTCGAACAGGCCGCCAAGGCTGCCGGCTTCGACATCCAAGTGCCGTTTGCAGCGGGCCGCGGCGACGCCACCGCCGAGCAGACCGACGGCGACAGCTTCGCGCCGCTCGAGCCGCTCGCAGACGGTTTCCGCAACTGGCAGAAGGAAGACTACCTCGTCAGCGCCGAGGAACTGCTCCTCGACCGCGCCCAGCTTCTGCGCCTGACGGCACCTGAAATGACGGCGCTTGTCGGCGGCCTGCGCGTCATCGGCACCAACCATGGCGGTACCAGCCACGGTGTCTTCACGTCCAAGGTTGGAGCCCTGACCACGGACTTCTTCGTCACTCTGACCGACATGGCCTATTCCTGGGTCCCGACCGGCCGGAACTCGTACGAGATCCGCGATCGCAAGACGGGCGCTGCCCGCTTTACCGCGACCCGCGCCGACCTCGTCTTCGGTTCCAACTCGGTGCTGCGCGCTTATGCGGAAGTCTATGCCCAGGACGACAGCAAGGAGAAGTTCGTGAAGGATTTCGTTGCGGCCTGGACAAAGGTAATGAACGCCGACCGCTTCGACCTGGTCGCCTAACGGCCAAACGGTCTGCCATTGGCATCTCATAAAAGACCCTCCCGTGTGCTGCCGCACACGGGAGGTTTTTGTTTGCACGGAGAATGCCGAGCGGCCGAGGCAAAGTGGCATCTGCAAAGCTGGCCTTTCAGCTATGCGTTGCGCCTCGGGGCCCGGCCCCTCTGTTACTTGATTTTCGAACCGCTTTTAGGTCCGCGGATTTGGCTTGGTGGTGCCCTTGTCCTTTTCCGGCACCACCCTGTGAGCGGGATCCTTTCCCGCGCGCTCGCGTTCATGCGCCTCGGGCCCGGCGACGATGACACCATTCTGGTCCTCGTCGACATGCTCCTTCGCCTGGCGATTTGTAACGTCTTTGGCCATTGTTCCAATCTCCTTTCGCGGCTGATGCGACGTTAATGACCGGAAACGGGCCTGGTTCCATCGCGTGGCGATTAAGAGCCGGAATCGAACGGGGAGCTCCCGCTAGCCATCCATCGATGGCCAGCGTCGAGCGGTGAGGCGGGGCCGTTTCGGTGCCGGCCGCGATAGGGCAGGCCTTTGTCGCGCCAGACTATACGATCAGATCATGCCGAGATCGGCGTAGTTGGAATGCAACGCATCGTCGCCAGCATTGAAGCGGGCGCTCGCGAAATTGTGCTGATGCCAATAGGGATAGATGCAGGCCGGACGGCTAACCGCGTTCAGCGTATCCAGCTCCTCTTCGGTCAGCTTGAGATCAATGGCCGCGATATTGTCGCGGAACTGGTCTTCGCTGAGACCGCCGACGACAAGGCTTGCGATGGCCGGACGCGACAGGGTCCAAGCCAGCGAGACCTGCGCGACCGTGACGCCACGCGCCTTGGCGATAACCTCAAGCGCATCGACGATCGTCCAGAGGCGTTCCTTGTCCCGGATCGGCGGTTCGCTCCAACCGGCGCCCTGGCGGGAATCGGCGGGCGTCCTGTTACGGCCGAAGGCGCCGGAGAGGAGGCCAGCGGCAAGCGGGCTCCAGACCATGACACCGAGCCCCTGATCGACGGAAATCGGTAGCAGCTCATATTCGGCTTCTCGGGCTTCCAGCGTGTAATGAATCTGCTGGGTGACAAAGCGCGGGAGGTTCCTTGCGTCGGCGACGGCGAGCGCCTTCATGATATGCCAGCCGGAATAGTTGGAGCAGCCGACATAGCGGATCTTGCCCTGCTCGCGCAGCGTCGAGAGCGCAGCCAGCATTTCGTCGATCGGGGTCAGTCCGTCCCATTCGTGCATGAAATAGATGTCGATATGATCGGTTCTCAGCCGCTTGAGGCTCAGCTCGCACTCGCGGATCAGGTGGTAACGCGATGTGCCTTCGTCGTTCGGTCCGTCGCCGATGCGCATGCGGGCCTTGGACGAGATCAGCACCTTCTCACGCTTCGCCCCCAGTGCCTCACCAAGAATTTCTTCCGAGCGGCCGAGCGAATACATGTTGGCCGTGTCGAAGAGGTTGATGCCACCGTCGATGCAGCAATCGATCAGGCGGCGTGCTTCGGTAACGCCCTGGCTGGCGACGCGGGAAAAGGCACCGACCCCGCCGAAGGAGAAGGTTCCCATGGAGATGGCCGAAACCTTGAGGCCCGAACGGCCGAGTGTCCTGTATTCCATGGTCTTTCCTGTAGCTTTATTGCGCGGGCTGCTTTGCCTTGCGCGTCGGGCGGTCCTGCGTCGCCTTCGAGGCGCCGTGCTCATGGCTGGCGCGCAGGATGAGCTCGGCGCCAACCAAAATCTTGACCGGCGGCTGTGGTTCGGCCGCGGCGATCAGGTCGTCGAGCACGGTGACGGCCAGGTTGCCGATCTTGCGCTTCGATACGTCGATGGTCGTCAGTCCCGGCTCCATGGTGGCGCTCTGCGGCAGGTTGTCGAAGCCGATGATCGAGACGTCCCGCGGGATCGACACTCCGTGTTCGCGAAGCGCACGGATGAAGCCATAAGCGATGATGTCGTTCGTGCAGAAGTAGCATTCCGCAAGCTCGAGGCCGGTCGAAAGCAACGCACGCGTATCGAGATAGGCGCCGTCATAGGTCGATTCCACCGAGAGAATATCGGCGTCGTTCACCGGCAGGCCAAGCCGCGCCATGTTCTTGAAGAATGCCTCGCGGCGCAGGCGGAAGTTGGTCGTGTCGACATGGGAGGCGACGAAGCCGATGCGCTGGAAGCCTTGCATGCGGAAACGCGACAGCGCCTTGTAGACGGCGTCTTCGTTGTTCATGTCGACGAAATTGGCCTCGAGCACGTCATAGAACGTATCGATGAAGACGGTCGGCAGGCCGAGCCCCTGGATGAGCCTGATATCGGCTTCAGTCAGCTCGGTGCCGAGCGCGATGACGCCTGAGATCGGCGCGCCGGCCAGCGATTCCGCCACCGAACTGATCGGCTGGCCTTCGAAGCTCACCACCTCAAGCGTGTAGTTGCGCCGCGTCGCCTCAGCCGACATGCCGTCGATGTAGTCGGAGACGAAGACGCTATGATCGCGGTTGACCGTGTGACCGTGCTTGGCAATCTTCAGGAAGCGCAGCGTCTCGCCCGGTTCCGCGCTTCGCGTCGCCCTCGGCACGTAGTTGAGGCTTGCCACGGCCTCGAGCACCCGCGCCCGGGTCACGCCGGAAATTTCTCCCTTGCCGTTCAGCACGAGCGAGACGGTCGCGGGCGATACGCCCGCCGCCTCGGCGATGTCCCTGATAGTCAGTTTTCCCGGTTTCTTCATGCGGAGACAGGCTGTCCTTCATGCTGCGGCTGCGAACGAGTTTACTAAACGATTTAAAAGATATTTTTGAGACCTAAGCCAATTTGGCGCGGTTCGCAACCGATATGGCGCAAAAACGGGGCTTGTCAGCGCAAATTTCCTTTGCTAGCGTTTAGTGAAGCTAGAGTTTGTTTAGTAAACAATTGGGAGGAGATCATGCAGAAAACCGGCGGACAGCTGGCGATGCTGCTTGTCATAAACGGTCTGTTGCTTGTGGCGGGCGCCCTGATTTCAGGCGGCTCGTTCCTTTCCGTTTTCAATCTCCAATCCATGGCAAGCCAAGTGCCGGAAATCGGTCTTCTGGCCATCGGCGTCATGCTGGCCATGTGTGCCGGCAATGGCGGCATCGATCTGTCGGGCATTGCGCTCGCCAATCTGTCTGGTGTGCTTTCGGCCGTTATCGTCTCATCCTTCGTGTCGGTGTCGGAAAGCGGTACGGCCTTCAGCCTCCTGTTCATCGCGGGCGCGCTCTTCGTCGGTCTTGTTGGCGGTGTCATCAACGGTCTTCTCATCTCGCGGCTGAACATCACGCCCATCCTGTGCACGCTCGGAACGCAGATGGCCTTCATGGGTCTCGCGGTCGTGGTGTCAGGCGGAAAGGCCGTAACGGTCGGAAGCCCGGCGCTCCTTTCCAGCATCGGTAACGACATGATCGCGGCGGTGCCGATCAGCTTCCTGGTCTTCGTACTGGTCGCCGGCGTCGTCGCAGCGCTGCTGAAGTTCACGCCCTATGGCCTGTGGCTGATGCTGATGGGGACCAATCCCAAGGCAGCTGTCTATGCAGGCTTTCCGAAGAACCGTGTGATCATCGGCACTTACGCGATCTCCGGCATACTGTCGGGTCTCGTCGGCATCATCATCGCGGCCCGCAACGTCAACGTGAAGTTCGACTATGGCAGCTCCTACCTGCTCATCGCCATCCTTATTGCCGTGATGGCCGGCGTTAAGCCCGAGGGCGGCTACGGACGCGTCGTCTGCGTCGTGCTCAGCGCCATCGCCCTGCAGCTCATGTCGAGCCTGCTCAATTTCGGCGGCCTTTCCAACTTCGTGCGCGATTTTGCCTGGGGCCTGCTCTTGCTCACGTTCCTGGCGGTTGGCCGCTACGACATCGCCGGCTTCCTGTCCCCAGGCCGCCGTTCGCAAACCCCTTCGGTGCCTGTCCCTCAAGCATCGAAGTAGAAACAGGAGGGAATATTCGTGGAGGAAACTATGAAGTCGCTTTCAAAGAAGCTTTTGGCTGGAACCACCGTTGCAGCCGTCGCGCTTGTCGGTTCGATCGGTGTGCTGTCTGCACAGGACAAGCCTGTCATCGCCACCGTGGTCAAGATCAGCGGTATTCCGTGGTTCGACCGCATGAACACGGGCGTCGTTGCCTATCAGGAAGCCAATCCAGATGTTGTCGCCACGCAGAGCGGCCCGGCAACGGCGGACTCGGCCCAGCAGCTGCAGATCGTCAACGATCTCGTCGCCAAGGGCGTGAACGCACTTGCCGTCGTACCGATGGATCCCGCTGTACTGGAAGGCACGTTCCAGCGCGCCATGGACCGCGGCATCGTCGTCGTGACGCACGAGGCCGACAACCAGACCAACACCAATGCCGACGTCGAAGCCTTCGACAATGCCGACTACGGTTCAGCGCTGAACGAGCGCCTGGCCGAGTGCATGGGCAAGGAAGGCAAGTGGACGACCTTCGTCGGTTCGCTCGGCAGCCGCACGCATATGCAGTGGGTTGGCGCAGCCGAAGCGAACGCCAAGAAGTATGCCGGCATGGAACTCGTCGATCCGAACAACGAATCCTTCGACGATGCCAACGGCACCTATGAAAAGGCCAAGGAAATCCTGCGCAAGCACCCCGACCTCAAGGGCTTCCAGACCTCCGCCGGCAATGACGTTCTCGGCGTTGGCCGAGCCATCGACGAAGCGGGCCTGAGCGGCAAGGTGTGCCTGGTCGGTACCGGCCTGCCGAACCCATCCGCTGACCTGCTTGAATCCGGCGCGATTACCGCAATCGGCTTCTGGGATCCGCAGAAGGCCGGCATGGCGATGAACGCCGTTGCCAAGCTCCTGCTGGAAAAGAAGGAAGTCACCGACGGCATGGACCTCGGCGTCGAAGGCTACAACAAGGTTTCCGTCAAGCAGGGTCCGGGCAAGGGTCTGCTGATCCTCGGCAACGGCATGGTCCTGGCCGACAAGGCGACCTACAAGGAACACCTGTTCTAGTTCGGCAAACCGTCAGCCGGCCGGGGGATTCGCCTCCCGGCCGGAACCGTCCGGCGTGGCAACGCGCCGGTCAGCATGAGGACAATTTCCGTGGCGGCACAAGCACACACCGCGCAGCGTTCGGCAGCGCTCCTTGAACTCAAGAATATTCAGAAATGGTTTGGCGGCGTCCACGCCCTGCGCGGCATCGACCTGACGCTGCAGCCCGGCGAAGCCTACCATCTTCTCGGTGAAAACGGTTGCGGTAAGAGCACCGTCATCAAGATCATGTCCGGTGCACACGCCCCGACCTCCGGCGAGATCATACTCGACGGCGAGACCTTCTCGTCGCTGACCCCGATCCAGTCGCTCGCGGCCGGCATCGAGACGGTCTACCAGGATCTGTCGCTGCTGCCGAATCTCACGGTCGCCGAAAACGTCGCGCTGAGCGAGCAGTTGGTGAACGCCAACGGTCGGCTGGCGCGTCTCTTCGACCGCAAACGGCTGAAGGAGACGGCCGAACGGGCGCTCGCCGCAGCCGGCCTGCCGACTGACCGCGCCTTCCTCAACACCATCGTTTCCGAACTGCCGCTCGCGTCGCGTCAGCTCGTGGCCATCGCACGTGCCATCGCGACCCGCGCCAAGCTCGTCATCATGGACGAGCCCACGACGTCGCTGACCCGGCGCGAGGTCGACAATCTCATTCGCGTCGTCGAACGCCTGCGCTCTGAAAACGTCGCCGTGCTTTTCGTCACGCACAAGCTGGACGAATGCTACCGCATCGGCGGACACGCGGTCGTCTTCCGTGATGGCCAGTGCGTGGCCCAGGGGCCTATCGCCAATTATAGCAAGAAGGAACTGGCCGAACTCATGACCGGCCGGTCGATCGACGCCCAGCGGTATCGCACCGGCAAGCCGGCGGATACCGACCTTCTCAAGGTCGATCGCCTCGTCGCCGACGGCGTGCGGGACATGAGCTTTTCCATCAGGAAAGGCGAAATCCTCGGCATTACAGGCCTGGCCGATTCCGGCCGCAACGAACTCGCCATGGCACTCACCGGCGTTGCCCCCGCGACAAGCGGCGTGGTGGCACTCGAGGGGAAGGCCGTTTCGGTGCGTTCGCCAGCCGAAGCGATCGAGCGGGGCATCGGTTACGTGCCGGAGGACCGGCTCGCTGAAGGATTGTTCCTCGGCAAATCGATCTTCGAAAACGAGATCGCCCTGATCGTCTCGCGCCTTGCCAACTCTCTCGGTGTTGTCGATCGAGAGGAGGGGCGCGCCATCGCGGCCCGGCTTTCGGAAGAAATGCGGCTCAATACCAAGAACCTCGATCTGCCCGTCGGAGCACTTTCCGGCGGGAACCAGCAGCGCGTGCTGATCGGTCGCTGGCTGAGCATCGCGCCGAAGCTGCTCGTGCTGCACGGCCCGACGGTCGGCGTCGACGTCGGTTCCAAGGATACGATCTACCGCGTCATTCAGGCGCTCGCCGAATCCGGCATGGGGCTCATCATCGTCAGCGACGACCTGCCCGAGCTGCTGCAGAACGCTGACCGCATCCTGGTCATGAACGGCGGCCAGGTGGTCGCGGAAATGGATGCGGAGCAGGCAACCGAAGACCAGCTTTACAAGGCCATGCTGGCGACCAAGACGGAGACTGTGCAATGAGCGCTTCACGAACCGATGAACTCCACGGAGCTGCCAGCCCGTCGCGTTCCTTCAGCTTCGGTGCGCTCGTGCATCGTCGCCCGGAGACGATTACCTTCCTTCTCCTGATAGCGATCGTTGTCAGCGTCGCCATCGCTAATCCGGCCTTCCTCCAGCCCTCGACGCTCATCGATATAGGTAGAGCCAGCGTGGTCATGGGGCTATTTGCGCTTGGCGTCTTCGTCATCCTGGCGGCTGGCGGCATCGACGTCTCCTTCACGGCGATCGCGGCTTTCACCATGTACTCGATGACGGTGCTGGTGCAGCACTATCTGCCGGGCTTGCCCATCGTCGTCGTCATCCTGATGGCGACCCTCGGTGGTGCGATCCTTGGCATCATCAACGGCCTTCTTGTCCATCACCTGAAGGTTCCGTCGCTCATCGTCACCATCGGCACGCAGTATCTCTTCCGCGGCTTCCTGCTCTCCTTCATCGGTACCGTCTGGATCATGACGCTGCCGCCGCAGATGGGCGCCTTTGGCCGCATGCCCCTGCTGCAGTTTGAATCCGCCAATGGCGCGCTTATCACGTTGCCGTTCTACTTCCTCGTCCTGCCGGTCGCGGCGTTGGTTACCTGGTGGATCCTCAACCGGACCCTCATGGGGCGCGCGATCTTTGCCGTCGGTGGCAATGCCGACATCGCAAGCCGCCTCGGCTACAGCCTGCGCACGGTGCACGTCTTCCTGTTTGGCTATGCGGGTGCGCTCGCGGGCCTTGCCGGCATCATCCATGTCTGCGCCAACCGCCAGGCCAATCCCTTCGATCTCGTCGGCACCGAGATCAACGTCATCGCCGCCGTCGTGCTCGGCGGGGCGCGTATCACCGGCGGCACAGGCACGGTTCTCGGCACCCTTCTCGGTGTGCTGCTGATCGTCGTGCTCAACAGCGTGCTCGTCATGGTCGGCATTCCCAGCACCTGGCAACGGCTCGTCGTCGGAAGCTTCATCCTGCTGGCCGCCGCCTTCTTCGTCACGCGCCAGCGTAAGAAATAACCCCCACTCCCGGAGGAAACCCGTGAAAAAGTTCCTGAACGACCCCGTCAACTTCGTCGACGAGATGCTCGAAGGCATCTACAAGGCCCATCCCGCCGTCACCTATACGGCTGGCGATCTGCGCTGCCTCGTCACATCCAAGATCAAGGCCGGCAAGGTCGGTATCGCTACCGGCGGTGGCTCCGGCCACCTGCCGACCTTCCTCGGCTTCGTCGGCGACGGAATGCTGGATGGTGCCGCAGTGGGCGGCGTCTTCCAGTCGCCCAGCGCCGAGCAGATGTACCAGGTGACGAAGCACATCGATCAGGGCGCAGGCGTGCTCTACATCTACGGCAACTATACCGGCGACCTCATCAACTTCGACATGGCGGCCGAACTCGCCGATCTCGACGGCATCGCGGTCAAGCAGGTCGTCGGCAATGACGACGTTGCATCGTCGGTCGTCGGCGAAGAACACAAGCGCCGCGGCGTCGCAGGCATCTTCTTCATCTACAAGGCTGCGGGCGCTGCTGCTGCCGAAGGTCTTTCGCTGGACGAGGTCGCGCGTCTTGCCGACAAGGCTCGCCTGCGCACCCGCACCATGGGTGTTGCGCTCTCGAGCTGCGTCGTTCCTGAGATCGGCCATGCCACCTTCTCCATCGGCGAGGACGAGATGGAAATCGGCATGGGTATCCATGGCGAGAACGGTATCAGCCGCAAGAAGCTGGCGCCGGCCGACGCTGTCGTCGACGAGATGATGGAGCGTATCTTCGCCGAAACTGACTACAAGTCTGGCGACAACGTCGCCGTGCTGATGAACGGCCTTGGCGGGACGCCGCTGGAAGAACTCTACATCCTCTTCCGTCGCGTCTCCCAGCTTCTGGAGGCGCGCGGCGTCACGGCGAAATACGTCTGGGTCGGCGAATTCGCCACCTCGATGGAAATGGCTGGCGCGTCGATTTCGATCCTGCATCTCGACGACGAGCTGGATCGCCTGGTCGCAGCCCCGGCAAATACGCCATTCTTCCAGTACGTCGCAGGGTGATGCCATGACGCTTCAGACATTGAACGCCGCAGATTTCATCGACCTCTTCAAGAGCTGGAAGGACCTTTTTGCCGAGCAGCGCGAGTTTCTTATCGCGCTCGATGGCAAGGTGGGTGACAGCGATCTTGGCATCACCATGAGCAAGTCCTTCGCCGCCGCCGCCGAGGCACTGGAAGCCGAAGGCGAGGCAGCGGGTATTTCCAAGCTGCTGCGCACGGCTGGGGCGACCATGGCGCGCACGGCCCCCTCTACCATGGGCACATTGACCGCGACCGGCTTCTTGCGCGCAAGCAAGGCGGTGGAAGGCAAGGACACGCTTGATACCGCCAACATGGCCGCCTTCTGGCGGGCGTATCGCGATGGTGTTGCCGAGCGCGGCAAGGCCAAGGTTGGTGACAAGACCCTGCTGGACGTACTGGATCCGATCGCCACGACACTGGAAGCGCAGACTGCTGCCGGTGCAGCGCTTTCAGACGCATTGAACGCCACGGCGGACGCGGCCGAACAGGCATTGGAAGCGACAAAATCCATGCTGGCCCAGCACGGTAAGGCCGCCGCCTTCCAGGAAAAGACCGTCGGTCTGCAGGATGCTGGTGCCACGGTCGGATCTTTCCTGATCCGTCGACTGGCCGACTTCGCAGCGAGCCGGTAGAGCGCGGCGGTTTGGTCTTCGGGGGCCAGACACCATCGCTCAGCCGATCCCTATGCTGCCGGTGTCCGTATGGGCGTCGGCACATGCGGCTGATCGAGTGCGTTAGGGTCCATAGGATTGCAGAGTTGGCGTTGTAGTCGCGAAGAGAGCGATCGGCGAGGCGACGGCTCATCTTCGTCGCAGACGCGCCGAATGCCCCAAGCGGCCCTATCTTTCGCATTCATCCGTTCAATGATGCACCGGGCGGCTGGGAAGATAGGAGATGCGCTATGAGCTATACCTTTGCGATCGGAGATATCCACGGCTGCATAAGCCCGCTCAGGCGCATGTTGACACATATCAACGCCTACGCAGCGAGCGGCACGGTCGTTTTCCTCGGTGACTATGTCGATCGCGGCCCTGACAGCAAAGCGGTCCTCGATACGCTGATCGAAGAGGCGCCTACCGGTTGGCGCTGGATCTCGCTCAAAGGCAACCATGAAGATATGATGGTCGGCGCTCAAGATGGCCGTCATGACGAGAGTTGGTGGCTCGAAAACGGTGGCCTCGAGACTTTGGCCTCCTACGGGCAGGAGATCCTGCCTTCGCATCTTCAATGGGCGGCGGCATTGCCGTTGTTCTACCAGGACCAGTACCGCCTCTTCGTGCATGCCGGGGTCAAGGAAGGTGCGTTCTTTGAAGATCAAACAGCCGAAGATCTCATGTGGACGCGCTTCCCGGGCGGTTACTCCAGCGAATATTGGGGCAAGCATCTCGTACATGGCCACACGCCTTCGCCGGAGAACCCACAGACGACCGGCAATCGAACGAACCTCGACAGTGCCTGTGTCTTCGGGGGACGACTGTCATGCGCGGTGTTCGACGACAAGATCCCAGGCGGACCGATCGAGTTTATCGAGGTGGCAGCGTGAGCGCTTCGCGAGCCGATATTCGCGCCTCCTTTCAGGCAATGGGCCAGCTTTTGGCCGGAGGCATGAGGCAAATCGAAACCTGGCGCGCGCTGGCATGATCGGCTGGCGTCCGCGAGCGGCGGCAGACCTCGCAACGCCTAGCGAGCGTCGCTTGCGGCGGTGCTCAGTGTTTTGTTCGCTGCCGAAGTTCTGCGCGATTCGTCCTTGGCGCGTTTCAGCGTGGCGGGACGCGCGGGTTCGACGGCTGCTTGTCCGCCCTATTTGATATCGACGGGTGGACTGGAAACAGCTGACCTTGCGACGGCCGCCAGATCTTCACCTGTTATTCTGCAATCACCTCTTTACAACTGACATGTTAGTTGGTTACGATTGGCATGTTAAATGGGAGGAATGATGTGACTCAGAAATTCGGGCTTTCTGCCGCTTTGGCCACGCCGTTTGATGGCGACGGCGATATCGCGATCGATGCCATGATCGCGCAGGCCCGGCGCTGCCTAGCCGCGGGATGCTCGAGCGTGACGCTCTTTGGAACAACGGGCGAGGGATCGTCCATAGGGACGCAGGAGCGGGAGCGCGTTCTTGCCGCTTTTCTCGCGGCGGGCATTGCCCCAGGCAAGATCGTTGTCGGTGTCCTCGTCGATGCCGCCGAAGATGCCGCGGCTCAGGCTGGCCATGCGCTCTCCAAGGGAGTCCGCAACATTCTCCTGGCGCCGCCCTCCTATTTCAAGAACGTCAGCGATGACGGCCTCTTCCGCTGGTTTTCCGCCGTATTCGCCATCCTGGGCGACAAAGCCGCTGACATCATCGTCTACAACATCCCTTCGGTAACCATGGTGCCGCTGACGGTGTCGCTGATCGGGCGGTTGCGTGCCGCGTTTCCGCGTGTCGTCGTCGGCGTCAAGGATTCGTCCGGTGACTGGCCCTTTACCGAAAGCCTGCTCAAGGCGCATGGCGATCTGGTCATCCTGATCGGAGACGAACGTCATCTGGCAAAGGGTGTTCGCCTTGGTGGGCAGGGCGCAATCTCCGGCATGGCCAACTTCGTGCCTGGCGAGGTCAAGCTCATGGCGGAAGAGGGCAGGGACGATTCCCGGATCGAAGATTTCGTGGCCGAACTCCTCAAATATCCCGTGACAGCTGCGGTCAAGGCGATGGTGGCGCGTCTGACGGATGATGAAATGTGGCTTGCGGTTCGTCCACCGCTTGTTCCAATATCCGAGGAAGGGCAAAGCCAACTCGCCCTTGCTTTCGATTCTCTTTTCCGGTCGAAGGCTGCATAGGCGAGGCATGTTTTTGGGGGAGGCGATGGACGGAACGGACGAGCAGCCGACACTGCGGGAAAAGGCGTATGAGAGCTTCACGCGTCACCTCCTCGCGCGTGACGTGCGCCCCGGCCAATTCGTGTCGCAGCGCCGCCTGGTGGAGTTGACGGGCCTCACGCTCGGCGCCATCCGCGAACTCATCCCCCGGCTCGAGGCCGAGGGATTGATCAAGACGGTGCCGCAACGGGGACTGCAGATCGCCCATATCGATCTCAATCTCATTCGTGAGGCGTTCCAGCTGCGCGTCTTTTTGGAGAAGGAAGCCGTGGCGCTCTTCACCCGTTCGGCATCGGATGAAACGATTGCCAAACTCTTGAAGCAGCATCAGGATATCGCCGACGCCATTCGAAATGGCGATGCGTCTCATGAGCTCGAGGTGCGGGCCCAGGCGGTTGACTGGGGCATGCACGATGCCTTCATCGACGCGCTTGGCAATACCATCATATCGAACGCCTACCGCGTGAACTCGATCAAGATGCGCCTGATCAGCCAGGAGCGCTTTCGCATCGACGGTCGCGTTGGGCCCGTCATGGGCGAGCACCTGAAGGTGCTGGAGGCGATCGAGCGACGATCGGTGGAAGACGCCGTCAACAGCCTTGTGGCGCACATCAACCACGCAAGGGACCGTGCGCTCAGGATTTAGCAGGACATAACCAGCCGGAGGTGAGGAGATCGCCGGCACAAGGAGGACCAACATGACATCATTCTTGAATCCGACGCGACGCGGCTTTCTCGCGGGCACCGCGGCGCTCAGTGCGGGCAGTCTGCTCGGCGTGCGCTCCGCATCGGCGGCAGTCGACTGGAAGCGCTATGCCGGCACCACGCTCGAGGTCAATCTCGTCAAGAGCCCGCGTAGCGAGACGCTGATCAAGTACCTATCCGAGTTCGAGGAGCTGACAGGCATCAAGGTCAATGCCGAAGCAACGCCTGAACAGCAGCAACGCCAGAAGACCACCATCGAGCTCAGCTCCGGCAAGCCGAGCTTCGACGTCGTGCACATGAGCTATCACGTTCAGAAGCGCCAGTTCGAAAAGGGCGGCTGGCTCGCCGACATCAGCGGCTTCTTCAAGGATCCTTCGCTTACCGACCCGTCGCTTGCGGAAGGCGACTTTGCCGAGGCCGGCATGGCCTTCTCCAAGGATCAGGATGGCGTGCTGCGGTCGCTTCCCTTCTCGGTCGATTACTGGATCATCTACTGGAACAAGGCGCTCTTTGAAAAGAAGGGCCTTTCCTACCCGACAACCTTTGACGAACTGGCGAGCGCAGCCGAAGCCCTGACCGACCCATCCACCAACACCTACGGCTTCGTTGCCCGCGGTCTGAAGAACGCCAATACGCCGGTATGGACGACGCTGATGCTCGGCTATGGTTCGAGCCCGCTGGGGCCGGATGGCAAATTGCGCACGACATCAGATGAAGCGGTCGAGGCCGCAAAGCTCTATCAGAAGCTGATGACGAAGACGGCGCCTCCCGGTGTCTCCGGCTTCAACTGGGCGGAAGCGCAGTCGGCCTTCCTGCAGGGCAAGATCGGCATGTGGCTCGATGGTGTCGGCTTCGCACCACCGATCGAAAACCCCGAAAAATCGCGCGTCGTCGGCCAGGTTGGCTATGGCATCATGCCCAAGGGGCCGAAGGCGCAGGCCGCTGCCACGACGGGCGATGGTCTCGGTGTCGTCGCTGCCAGCCAGAAGAAGGAAGCCGCCTATCTCTTCTGCCAATGGGCGATTTCGCACGACATGGGCGCCCGCCTGCTGCAGGCCGGCGCCGGCGTTCCGTTCCGCCAGTCCATCCTCGAGGATGCGAAGGTTCGCGAAGGCGTCAAGATGCCCGGCGCATGGCTCGATGCCGTTGTCGGCTCGGCCAAGGTCTCGCAACTTACCTTGCCAGTCATCATCCCGGTGACGGAGTTCCGTGACATCTACGGCGTCGGTCTGACGAACATGATCGGCGGGGCCGATCCTGCGGACGAACTGAAGACGGCAACGGCGCAGTTCGAACCCGTTTTGGCGAGAAGCGAGGGATAATGGCCTCGGTGAGCATCGAAACGGCCGCAGTGGCCAGGGCTTTACCAAAGAAGGGGAGCAAACCGGGCCGGTTTGCTCCCAACTACTGGCCCTTCGTCGTCCCGGCGCTGATCGTCATCGCAGCGGTGATCGTTTTTCCGTGGGTGTTTACCCTGTGGATGAGCGTGAACAGCTGGACGCTTGGCCAGGCGCAGGTCTTTGCCGGGATGGACAACTATGTCCGTCTGGCCGGCGACATGCGCTTCTGGGAATCTCTGTGGCATACGGTGCTCTACACGTCGCTGTCGGTGCTGGCGCCACTGGTCCTGGGGACGCTGGCTGCGCTGATCTTCGATGCGCAATTTCCGCTGCGCGGGCTTCTGCGCGGTATCTTCGTAATGCCGATGATGGCGACCCCGGTCGCCATCGCACTCGTCTGGACCATGATGTTCCATCCGCAGCTCGGCGTTCTGAATTACCTGCTCTCCTTCATCGGCATCGGTCCGCAGGAGTGGATCTATAACCAAAGCAGCGTCATCCCCTCACTCGTCATGGTCGAAACCTGGCAGTGGACGCCGCTCGTCATGCTGATCGTGCTTGGTGGGCTGGCCGCGGTTCCGCGCGAGCCGTATGAGAGCGCAGAAATCGATGGCGCCAATGTCTGGCAGAAGTTCCGGTATCTGACGCTTCCGATGATCGCGCCTTTCCTGATGACCGCCGTCATTATCCGCAGCATCGATGCGGTGAAGAGCTTCGACATCATCTACGCGATGACCCAAGGCGGGCCTGGCACGGCGTCCGAGACCATCAACATCTACCTCTACAACACCGCTTTCTCCTACTACGACATCGGCTATGGCTCGGCCATGGCGGTGGTCTTCTTCATTCTCATCGTGCTCTTGTCCTTCGTCCTGCTGATGGTCCGGGCGCGCGCGAACTGGTCGGACGGGGAGGCGCGCTGATGAAACGCAAGACGCTCGATCGCATCGGACTGCTGTTCGTCGCCCTGGTGATGATCTCGCCGGTCATCCTGTTCTTCCTCTGGATGATCTCGCTGTCGCTGAAATACGAGATCGACAACGGCGCCTATCCGCCAATCTTCATACCTGAACGCTTCGCCTGGTCGAACTACCTCAAGGTTTTCGAGGAAAACAACTTCTTCCTCTATCTCTGGAATTCAGTGCTGGTTACGGGCGGCGCGACGCTTCTGGCCCTTCTGATCGGCGTGCCCGCCGGCTATGGCATCGCGCGACTGAAGGCGGAAAAATCGGCCATGGTGATCATGATCGCCCGCATGACGCCCGGTCTATCATTCCTCATCCCGCTCTTCCTGCTGTTCCAGTGGCTAAACCTGCTCGGCACGCTCCTGCCGCAGATCATCATCCATCTCGTCGTCACGGTGCCGATCGTCGTCTGGATCATGATCGCCTATTTCGAAACGACGCCGCTGGAGCTGGAGGAGGCCGCGAGTATCGACGGCGCGTCACCTTGGCAGGTCTTCCGGCTCGTCGCCCTGCCGATTGCAAGACCGGGCATCGTCGTTGCGTTCATCCTGTCGGTCATCTTTTCCTGGAACAACTTCGTCTTCGGCATCGTGCTGGCCAGCCGCGAGACGCGAACGCTCCCGGTTGCGGTCTACAACATGCTGTCTTTCGAGCAGGTGAGCTGGGGACCGCTTGCGGCAGCCGCCTTGATCGTCACGCTGCCTGTGCTGATACTGACGGTGTTTGCGCAACGACAGATCGTGGCCGGCCTCACGGCTGGCGCCGTCAAGTGACCAGTTGAGAGACCGATTTTGGTGACATTTCCTACCTTCGATCCGCCCGCTGGACCGGCGCGCCGTGTTCTCTGCGTCGGGGCTGCCGTTCTTGACACCCTGTTTCGCGTGCACTCGTTGCCCACCGGCCAGGGAAAGGTGCTGCCCTATGACATGCTGCAGATCGCCGAGGGAATGGCGTCGAGCGCAGCTTTCGCCGTCGCGCAGCTGGGTGGCCATGCCAGCCTGTGGGGCGCTGTCGGAGATGACGATGCGGGTGAGCGTATCATCGCCGATCTCGGCAACAGCGGTATCGACGTTAGCGGCATGACCCGAGCGGAAGGTGCCCGTTCGGCCGTCTCGACCATTCTCGTCGATGACGACGGAGAGCGCCTGATCGTTCCGTTCTACGATCGGCGGCTGCACGATAGCGTCAAGCCGGTCACGACCGAAGAAATCTTCGGCTTCGATGCCGTGCTCGTCGATGTTCGCTGGCCCGAACTCGCTCTGCGAACGCTGAATGCCGCCCGGGACGCCGGCAAGCCTGGCATCCTCGACGGAGATGTCGTTGGCGATGGCGTGATCGAGAGGCTCGCGCCGGCAGCGAGCCATATCGTGTTCTCGCAGCCTGCCGCAGAGCGGCTGGCTGGAGCGACCGACTTGATCGAAGTCGTCCATGTGCTGAAGCAGAGATTTCCCCATGCCTTCATCAGCGTCACCGCTGGCGAACATGGCTGCTTGTGGTTCGACGACGCGACCGGCCTCGTCCGCCATCTTCCCGCGCCAAAGATAAAGGCCGTCGATACGCTTGCCGCGGGTGACATCTTCCACGGAACCTTCGCGCTCGCCATCGCCGAAGGCATGGAAATCGAGCAGATCATGCGATGCTCATCCATGGCTGCGGCGCTCAAATGCCAGGTGTTCGGGGGGCGTATCGGAGCGCCCTCACGTGCCCAGCTCAATGAAGCGCTGCGTACGTGGGATGCCGTCTCATCGAACCGGTCACAGTGGCACGATTGCATGCCTTAAGTTCGCGTGATTGAGCACTTCCCGTAGTCACGCAAGAGGTATCGGATCTTGGTCGCCATGATCGGTAATTCTCGGGCTACGCTTGCGGCTGAGTAGTAGACCGTTTCCGACAGCTCATTTCACCTCGCAAACAGCGCCGTCTTTGAAGCCGGGAACAAAGCGTCTGCAATCCCTGCGTGGACTTTTGGTGAATCTGCACTAACTCGCCAAAGGAAGGCTAACGAGGAAGGTTCAATAATGTTGAAGAAGATTGTTATCGTGACCGCTACTATCGGGTCTTTGGCGTCCTGCACGCCGACCGAAAAGGGCACTGCGATTGGCGCCGGGACAGGGGCTGTCATCGGGGGGGCGGTCAGCAACAGCTGGGGGGGAGCTGCCGTAGGCGCCGTGGCAGGCGGGTTAGCC
>UEHQ01000026.1 GCA_900489925.1 Hyphomicrobiales bacterium
GTCGTCTTCTCTTCGTCGGCAGCGAGAATGACGGACAGGTTGTGCTTTTTGATGAAGCGATCGTGGCACTGGGCGGAATCAGGCGACATTCCGACAATTGTGGCGCTGGCTTTTGCGAACTGCTCGGCGAGTGCCGTGAAGGCAATCGATTCGGCGGTGCAACCCGACGTGTCATCTTTCGGGTAAAAGAAGAGAACCAGCGGTTTTCCTTTGAAATCGGAGAGCTTTATGCGTCCGCCGCCGTCACGAGGGAGATCGAATTCAGGCGCGCTGGAACCGATACCGAGATCCGCCATGGGGAAACCTTTCTTTTGCCGGGTTTATGGATGACAGGTGATTTGCCAGATATATATTGGACGAACATGCGTCCAGCCAGTCTGGTCCAACCACAAGCTATGGAGTTAGGCGAGGCGCATGTCGGCGATCCGCGGCGAGAAGATTACATTTCGCAAAAAAGATATCGTCGCATTGCACGAACTTCCCTCCGCGCGGGCCGAAGATCCAATCATCGTGCGCTGCCCGACGGAGCGCTCTCGTATGCGCCGCACGACGGGCATGGCCGGTGCCTGCCTCGGCGTGCTTATCTTCATTCTCGGCGCAATATTCTTCACGGTCGAAAGCGGCGTCTTCGATGAACCGCTATCGCGGCAAGCGCAGATCGCCCTGAACTCGGCAATCGGCCCTCGCTATCGCGCCGAAGTCGGCTCGACGGTCGTTCGCTTCACATCAGGCATTCGGCTGGCGCTGGAGGCCCGCAACGTCAACATGATCGATGAGCAAAGCGGCCAGCATCTTTCGACGACAGGTGCAATGCGGATGGCGCTTGACCCGCTGCAGCTGCTTCGTGGGCGCATTGCCATCGCGCAGGTGGAGGCGGACGATATCGTGCTGGACACGGCGCTTCTGCCGTCCGGCAAGCCGCTCAAGCTGGAAGACCTTCGCATTGACGAGATTCCTTCGGCAATGGAAGCCGCTTTCGATCAGCTCGACGTCATAGACAGCTTTGTCGAGCGCGGTGGTACCCGCTCCGTGAAGCTTGAGGGGATCAACATCAAACTCGCCGATACGGCAAACGGGCCATTGGCCATCGCGGTGGATAGCCTTGTATTCTCCCGCAACAAGCAGGGTGCGCTGCAGCTCGACGGTGAGATCGCAATCAACGGTAAGAAAGCGACCCTGGCCGTTGAGACCAACAAATCCGACGGGCATACATCCAGCCTGACAGGGAAGGTTACCAACGCCGATCTCGCGCCATTCACGCTGAAGCGCAATTCTCTCGGCCAGATCCGGCAGGGTATCGACGGGTTTGCCGATCTTTCGGTGTCGGCCGTTCGAAACAACGAGAGCTCGAAGCCGTCGCTCACAGCTGCCATCGATCTCAAGCCGGGCCAGCTCTATATGGATGGCGACGATCAGGAGCTCAGCGGCGGTCGCATCAACCTAGCCTATGATTTCGATAAGCAGACGTTGGAAATCGCACATTCTCAGTTGCAGTTCGGAGGGACTACGGTTCCGCTCAACGGCGCCTTGATCGACCTCGACAAGATCGACCCTGCCGCTGGCAAGGGCTTCGGGATCGATCTTCTGGTGAGCGGCGGCACCGCGGCGCCTGTCGCTTCCGGCGAACAACCGCTCGCTTTCGACATACAGGCAACCGGCCGATACTTTGTCGCTACCAAAGAGCTGCAATTCCCCCACATGACGGCATCGAGCCCGGCTGGCTCGCTCTACGGTTCATTGCATGTGCGCTTCAGCGACGTGTCACCGGAGATCAGCTTCGTCGGCCAGTCGCAGCAGCTGCAAACGACGGCCGTCAAGCAGCTGTGGCCTTTCTGGATGGCGCCGAAGGCGCGTGACTGGGTGCAGCGGAACTTGTTCGGCGGTACGGTCACGGATGCGTCGATTTCCGTTTTCATTCCGTTTGGCCGCCTGGATGCGGCCATCGGCAAGGGATTGAAACTGGATGAAAAGCAGATCCAGGTTGCCTTCGACATCGCCGGAACACGCATGAACGTGACCGGAGACATCCCGCCGATCCGCGACACCGTCGCTCATTTCGATCTGGCCGGGCCGAGGGCCACGATCTCGATCAAGAGCGGCAAGTCGTTCTTCCCATCCGGGCGTTCCGTTGATGTGGGTGAGGGAACTTTCATTCTTCCGTCGACCTATGACAAGCCGCTGATGGCCGAGATCAATCTCCCCGTATCCGGCGCGGCCGACGCTATTGGTGAGCTTCTGACCTACAAGCCTATCCAGGTCCTGCAGCGTGCCGGCTTTGTGCCTGAGGACCTCAAGGGCAAGGTCTCTGCGACCGTCCAGGCCCGGATTGGATTGATATCCTCTCAGAATCCGCCACCGGCAGTATGGAAGGCATCGCTGCAACTGCAGAACGTCGATGTCCTGAAGCCGATATCGGGCAGGAAGATCACTAGCCTTGACGGCGTGCTGACTGCCGATCCGAAGCAGGTGAGCCTGGTTGGAAAGGGGAATGTCGACGGCGTGCCGGCGAGTATCGATTTGACCGAACCAACCGACAAATCATCCGATATCCAGCCGCAGCGGATCATTACGGCGACCCTGAACAACGACCAGCGGGAGAAAATGCTTCCAGGCGTCTCGGATATTATCGACGGCAGCATCACCGTTGAACTCAGCCGGATCGACAGCGATCGGCAGGCTGTGACGATGGACCTTTCGAAGGCGCGCCTGGATCTGCCCTGGATCGGCTGGTCGAAGGGAAGTGGTATCGGCGCAAACGCTACCTTCGAGGTGTCCGGGCCGGACGACAACCTGCAGATCAAGAACTTTTCCCTGAAGGGGGATGGGTTCGGCGCCAACGGAGCGCTCGCTATCAGCAAGGGTAACCTTGTCAAGGCGGACTTCGACAGCGTGAGACTGTCGTCGCTCGACGATTTTGCCGTTTCCCTGAAGCGCTCCAAGGGAAGCGTCGATGTTGTCGTGTCCGGCAATAGCGCGGATCTGCGCCCGATCATCGCCCGGCTGAAATCCGGAAGCCGCGACGGCGGCGACGACAAGGGTAGTACAGCAGTCTCTCTGCGCGCCAACCTCGATACCGTTGTCGGTTTCAACGATGAGAAACTGCGGAGCGTGCAGGGGACCTACTCCGCCCAAGGCAGTCGTGTTCAATCGCTCAATATTTCCGGTGTGACCAACAGCGGTGAGGCCGTGGTCGCCAAGACCCGTGACGGCGGCGTGATCAATGTGACCAGCGGCGACGCGGGCGCTGTTTCCCGCTTTGCCGACCTTTATCAGCATATGAAGGGCGGTCTGCTGAACGTGGCGATCCGGCTCGGTGCCGGCAGTGACTGGGCAGGCTCAGTTGACGTCAGGCGCTTCTCGCTCGTTAACGAGCAGCGCCTGCATTCGATCGTCTCAACGCCCGTTGGACAGGAGCAACGGAGCCTGAACTCAGCCGTGAAGCGGGATATCGATACGACGGCGCAGCGCTTCCAGCGCGGTTTCGCACGTGTCTTTTCGCAGGACGGCGTTGTCAGAGTTGAGAACGGTGTTGCACGTGGTGATCAGGTGGGCGCGGTGTTTCAGGGGACGCTCCGCGACCAGCGGGGTAACATGGACATGACAGGAACGTTCATGCCTGCTTATGGCCTCAACCGCCTGTTTGCCGAGCTGCCCCTGATCGGCATCATTCTCGGCAATGGAACGGATCGCGGCTTGATCGGCATCACCTTCAAGCTGACGGGAAAGCTGGAAGCGCCCAACCTCGTCGTGAACCCGCTGTCGATCATCGCCCCCGGCGTGTTCCGCAATATCTTCGAGTTCCAATGAAAAAAGCCGGCGCAAAGGCCGGCTTTCTCTATTGTTTAGATTCGAGTTCTCAGGCCGCGCGACGGATGAGAATGTGCTTCTTCTTGCCGAGCGAGAGCTTGATGACGCCGTCTGACGTCATCTCGCCGCTGCCAATCAGCTTGCGTTCGTCGCTGACAGCTTGGTCGTTGATGCGAACGGCTCCGCCCTGGACGTGACGGCGGGCTTCGCCGTTCGAGGCGGCGAGACCGGCGCGGACGATCAGCGACAGCAGGCCGATACCGGCATCGAGTTCGGAGGCGGGAACCTCGACCGACGGAAGGTTGTCGGCAAGCGCGCCTTCCTCGAACGTCTTGCGGGCGGTTTCCGCAGCTTCTTCTGCAGCCTTGCGGCCGTGGAGAATAGCGGTCACTTCCGTTGCGAGGATCTTCTTGACTTCGTTGATCTCGGAGCCCGCCAGAGCCGACAACCGTGCAACCTCATCCATCGGCAGCGTCGTGTAGAGCTTCAAGAAGCGGGATACGTCAGCGTCTTCGGTGTTGCGCCAGTACTGCCAGAAATCATAGGCGGACAGCATGTCCGCGTTCAGCCAGACGGCGCCGGTCGCGGACTTGCCCATCTTCGCCCCGGAGGCGGTCGTCAGAAGCGGCGAAGTGAGTGCGTAGAGCTGCCCGGTCCCCATGCGGTGACCGAGGTCGATGCCGTTGACGATGTTGCCCCACTGGTCCGAACCGCCCATCTGCAGCCGGCAGCCGTAACGCTTTGCCAGTTCGACGAAATCGTATGCCTGCAGGATCATGTAGTTGAATTCGAGGAACGACAGCGACTGCTCGCGATCGAGACGCGTCTTGACGCTGTCGAAGGCCAACATGCGATTGACCGAGAAGTGGCGGCCGACGTCGCGCAGGAATTCGAGATAGTTGATCGAACGCAACCATTCGGCGTTGTTGATCATTAGCGCGTCCTTCTGACCTTCGCCGTAGTTTAGGTAGTTCGAGAACACCTGCTTGATCGACGCGATGTTGCTTTCGATCGTGTCGATGGTCATCAGTTGGCGCGCTTCATCCTTGAACGAGGGGTCGCCGACCATGCCGGTGCCACCGCCCATGAGCGAGATCGCGCGGTGGCCGGTTGCCTGCAGCCAGTGCAGCATCATGATCTGAATGAGCGAACCGGCATGCAGCGAGGGCGCAGTCGGGTCAAAGCCGATATAGGCCGTCACGGTTTCCTTGGCGAAGAGGGCGTCGAGGCCGGATTCATCGGAGATCTGATGAATGAAGCCACGCTCTTTCAGCGTGCGGAGGAAATCGGATTTGAACTCGGACATGACCTTTTGCTTTCGGATCAGGATTTTCGGATTGGCTATTGTTGAAGTGAAGCGGCGCGTTTAGCACTGTTTTGCCGATCAGTCACCATTTGGTGCAAATCTTCCAGCGAGGGACAATGGGGAACATACGGACGGCCATCGGTCTGATGAGCGGGACGTCGATGGACGGCATCGATGTGGCGTTGCTGCGCACCGATGGGGAGGCGATCATCGAACGCGGCCCCTTTCTCGGCGTTGTCTACGATGCGCCGTTCAGGGACCGCCTGAAGCTGGCGCTGGAGCAGGCGAAGACGATCACGCAACGAGATCAGCGTCCGGGGGAACTGGCCGCGATCGAACGCGAACTCACGTTACGTCATGTATCTGCCGTAAGGGAATTTCTCGATGTGAACGGTATCGATGTAAGCGCCGTCGATGTCGTGGGTTTCCATGGCCAGACCGTCCTGCACAGACCCGACGAAGCGCTCACCGTGCAGATCGGTGACGGGGCTCTGCTGGCGCGTGAGACCGGCATCGCCGTTGCCTATGACCTGCGAGCCAACGACATGCTTCATGGCGGCCAGGGGGCGCCGCTTGTGCCCGTCTATCACGCCGCACTGGCGCGCAACGTCAGGGACGCAACGCTGCCCGTCTGCTTCGTCAACATCGGTGGTATCTCCAATCTGACCTATATCGGCGCCGATGGCCTGATCGTTGGCTACGATAGCGGACCGGGCAATACGCTGATCGACCAATGGGTCGAATCCCAGGCCGGCATTCCCTTCGACCAGGGCGGCATGATCGCATCCGAAGGCAGGGTGATCGATGATCTGGCGAATCGCTACCTCGACGGCCCGTTTTTCACGGCAACTAAACGCCGCTCGCTCGACCGCAACGACTTTCCACCTTTGACGGGCTCGGACGCTGAGCTTGCGGACGGTGCCCGCACGCTTGCCCACGTCGCGGCGGCATCTGTGATCAAGTCCGCTGGTCACTTGCCAGTGACGCCGACGCTTTATGTCATCTGCGGCGGTGGCCGCCTCAACAGGATCCTGATGCAGGATCTGCGGGATCTTGCCCGTGGCCAGAATGCCGACGTGATTTCCGCTGAACAGGCGGGATTTGATGGCGATGCGATGGAAGCCGAAGCGTGGGCCTATCTGGCTGTTCGCTCGCTGGATGGATTGCCGTTGACATTTCCCGGCACGACCGGAGTGCGTGAGCCGATCACCGGCGGGATCGTGATCCGACCGTAATTTACGGCAGCCACAAACGAAAATCGGCACGCGAGGCCGCGTGCCGATCAACAATCACAGGTATTTCGTACGATCAGCGAATACGCTTTGCCGCCGGCTCCGGCACGAGTTCGCCGTTAAGGCGACGGTCGAGGTAGTCCTCGCACTCGCTCATCAGCGTTTCGACCTGGCCGTTGAAGAAGTGGTTGGCGCCCGGCACCGTGCGGTGGGTGATGAGGATGCCCTTCTGGGTCTTCAGCTTTTCGACCAGACCGTTGACGTCCTTCTCCGGCGCTACCTTGTCGGCGTCGCCATTGATGATCAGGCCGGACGACGGGCAGGGTGCCAGGAAGGAAAAGTCGTAGGTGTTCGGCTGCGGCGCGATCGACATGAAGCCTTCGATCTCCGGACGGCGCATCAGGAGCTGCATGCCGATCCAGGAGCCGAAGGAATAGCCGGCAACCCAGCACGTCTTCGAATCAGGATGCAGGCTCTGGACCCAGTCGAGCGCGGATGCCGCATCCGAAAGCTCGCCGGCGCCGTGGTCGAACTCGCCCTGGCTGCGGCCGATTCCCCGGAAATTGAAGCGCAGTGTCGTGAACCCGCGCTTCTGGAACATGTAGAAGAGCTGGTAGACGATCTGGTTGTTCATCGTGCCGCCGAACTGTGGGTGCGGGTGCAGAATGAGGGCAATCGGTGCGCTTTTTTCCTTGGAGGGCTGGTAGCGGCCTTCAAGGCGGCCGGCTGGGCCGTTGAAAATGACTTCGGGCATCGGTACTCCGGCGTTTATTTCTTAACGTTTGCGCTGCGCAGACTTGACGGACGTTGTCAGCTTTTCTAAAACGCAGTTTAGAACAATTCGAAACTTGCATGGCGATCCACGCATTGTGGATGTGTCATAAGGCAAGCCCGGCTGACTTTTCAAGGAAAATGAGCCGAGGCGGCACGCAAGCATCTAGCGCAGGACGAAAGATCATGGCGTTGGCACGCCTTTATCTCGATTGGAACGCGACATCGCCGCTGCATCCAGCAGCGCGCGAAGCGGTTCTGCGCGCATTAGACCTGTTCGGCAATCCGAACTCCGTACATGGCGAAGGGCGTGCCGCGCGTGCGGCCATCGAGGGCGCGCGTCGGCAGGTAGCTGCGCTGACGGGGGCAGATCCCGCGCACGTCATCTTCACCAGCGGTGCGACCGAAGCCGCCAACATGGTGCTGACACCCGATTTCCGGATGGGGCGCACGCCGCTTTCCATGGGGCACCTCTATTATTCCGCGATCGAGCATCCGGCGGTGCGCGAAGGTGGGCGCTTTGCCAAGGTCGACATGACCGAAATCGCGGTGACCTCCGATGGCGTCGTCGATCTCGATGCGCTGCGTACGCTGCTTGAAGCCCACGATAAGACTTCGGGCCTGCCGATGGTCGCGATCATGCTCGTCAACAATGAGACGGGCATCGTGCAGCCGATCAAGGAAGCGGCCGAGATCGTGCATGCGAGCGGCGGGCTGCTCGTTGTCGATGCGGTGCAGGCTGCCGGTCGTCTGGCGCTCGATATCAACGCGCTCGGCGCGGATTTCATGATTGTCTCGTCGCACAAGATCGGCGGCCCCAAGGGCGTGGGCGCGCTTGTCACCCGCGGCGAGGTTCTGATGCCTCGTCCCCTCATTCACGGCGGCGGCCAGGAGAAGGGTCACCGCTCGGGGACGGAGAACTCGCTGGCGGTGATCGGATTTGGCGCAGCCGCGCAGGCTGCCGTGGCGGAGTTCGATGCACGGAACCGAGCGGTCACGCAGTTGCGCGATCGGCTGGAAAACGAAATGCGGGCGGCAGCGCCAGACGTCGTCATCCACGGAGCGGACGGCTCCCGCGTCTCGAACACCACATTTTTCACCCTGCCAGGCCTGAAGGCAGAGACCGGACAGATCGCATTCGATCTCGAAGGGGTCGCACTTTCGGCAGGCTCGGCCTGCTCGTCCGGAAAGGTCGGAGAGAGCCACGTTCTGACGGCGATGGGCCGCGATCCGAAGCTTGGCGCTCTGCGCATTTCGCTCGGCTTTTCGACCACGGAAGACGACATCGACAAGGCGGTTGCCGCCTTCGCGAAAATAGCCGCCCGGCGCCGGCCAGCCGGCGAGGCGGCCTGACTGCTTCATAAATTTGCGGAAACGCAAATTTCCGCTTGCCATTCGGGCTGAAAAAGCCCTTTTGGCCACCTACATACGGGGCAAACGACATTGCCCGAACGACAAGCTGCCGGACCTTTTCTCCGGCGAGATTGGAGAACGACATGCCAGCCGTCCAGGAAACGGTTGATCGCGTCCGCGAAATCGACGTCGATCAGTACAAATACGGTTTCGAGACCATCATCGAAATGGACAAGGCGCCCAAGGGCCTGTCCGAGGACATCATCCGCTTCATCTCCGCCAAGAAGCAGGAGCCGGAATGGATGCTCGAATGGCGTCTCGAGGCCTACAAGCGCTGGCTGACGCTGGAAGAGCCTACCTGGGCTCGCGTCGACTATCCGAAGATCGATTTCAACGACATCTATTACTACGCCGCGCCGAAGAGCACGCCGGGTCCGAAGTCGTTGGACGAGGTCGATCCTGAAATCCTCAAGGTCTACGAAAAGCTCGGCATTCCGCTCAAGGAGCAGGAAATCCTGGCCGGCGTCGAAAAGCCGAAGATTGCGGTCGACGCCGTCTTCGATTCCGTTTCCGTCGTGACGACCTTCAAGGAAGAGCTGAAGAAGGCTGGCGTGATCTTCATGTCGATCTCCGAAGCCATCCGTGAGCATCCGGAGCTGGTAAAGAAGTACCTGGGCACTGTGGTTCCGACGAGCGACAACTATTACGCGACGCTCAACTCGGCTGTCTTCACTGACGGCTCGTTCGTCTTCGTTCCCAAGGGCGTTCGCTGCCCGATGGAACTGTCCACCTACTTCCGTATCAACGAGAAGGGGACCGGTCAGTTCGAGCGCACGCTGATCATCGCGGAAGAAGGCGCCTACGTCTCTTACCTCGAAGGCTGCACCGCGCCGCAGCGCGACGAAAACCAGCTGCATGCTGCCGTGGTCGAGCTCGTTGCTCTCGATGACGCCGAGATCAAGTATTCGACGGTCCAGAACTGGTATCCGGGCGATGCTCAGGGCAAGGGCGGTATCTACAACTTCGTCACCAAGCGCGGCGATTGCCGTGGCGACCGTTCGAAGATCTCGTGGACTCAGGTCGAAACCGGCTCTGCCATCACCTGGAAGTATCCGTCCTGCATCCTGCGCGGCGACGACTCCAGGGGCGAGTTCTACTCGATCGCCGTTTCCAACGGCCATCAGCAGATCGACTCGGGCACGAAGATGATCCATCTCGGCAAGAACACGTCGAGCCGCATCGTTTCCAAGGGCATCGCAGCCGGTGTATCGCAGAACACCTATCGCGGCCAGGTTTCGGCGCACCGTAAGGCGACCAACGCTCGCAACTTCACGCAGTGCGACTCGCTGCTCATCGGCGACAAGTGCGGCGCCCATACGGTGCCTTACATCGAGGCGAAGAATTCGACCGCGCAGTTCGAACACGAGGCCACCACCTCGAAGATCTCCGAGGACCAGAAGTTCTACTGCCTGCAGCGCGGCATTCCCGAAGAAGAGGCGATCGCACTGATCGTCAACGGCTTCGTCAAGGAAGTCCTGCAGGAACTGCCGATGGAATTTGCCGTCGAGGCGCAGAAGCTGATCAGCATTTCGCTTGAGGGCTCTGTAGGCTGACGCCAAACCAATTGTATGAGTGGGCGCGCAGGACGCGTCCCTTTCCGAACGCTTTTCTATGGGACTATAACCATGCTTGAAATCAAGAACCTGCACGCCCGCATTGCCGAAGACGGCACCGAGATCATCAAGGGCCTGAACCTCACCGTAAAGGCCGGCGAAGTGGCCGCCATCATGGGGCCGAATGGCTCCGGCAAGTCGACGCTGTCCTACATCCTGTCCGGTCGCGACGACTACGAAGTCACCGAGGGCGACATTCTCTATAATGGCGAGAGCATTCTCGAACTCGATCCGGCCGAGCGAGCCTCCAAGGGCATCTTCCTGGCGTTCCAGTATCCGGTCGAAATCCCGGGCGTTGCCACCATGCAGTTCCTCAAGGTGGCAATGAACGAGCAGCGCAAGGCACGCGGCGAAGAAGAGCTGAAAACGCCCGACTTCATGCGCCTCGTGAAGGAGGCGGCAGCCAAGCTGCAGATCAACACCGAAATGCTCAAGCGCCCGCTCAACGTCGGTTTCTCCGGCGGCGAGAAGAAGCGCGCCGAAATCCTGCAGATGGCGCTGCTCGAGCCGCAGCTTTGCATCCTCGATGAAACCGATAGCGGTCTCGACATTGATGCGCTGAAGATCGTTGCCGACGGCGTCAATGCGCTGCGTTCGCCCGATCGTGCCGTGATCGTCATCACCCACTACCAGCGCCTGCTCGACTACATCGTGCCTGATACCGTTCACGTGCTCTACAAGGGCCAGGTCATCAAGTCCGGCGACAAGACGCTTGCGCATGAACTGGAAGCCAATGGCTACGCCGACATCATCGGAGCGGCAGCCTGATCGAGGCGGAAAGGACTGGTCGCATGAATATGCAGACGACTAACCGCCAGACCGCCGCCGAAGCGGCGCTCATCGAGGCGTTCAACAACCAGATCGGCGAACTGCCCGGCGACGGCGCGGTGATCGCGATCCGCGACCGGCTGCTTGACGACATCAAGAAGGCGGGCCTGCCGACTCGTCGTGTTGAGGCTTGGCACTACACCGATCTCAAGACGCTGCTGCGCGATGTTCCGGCGCAGGCTGGCGATTCCGGTTCCGACGCTCGCGATCCGCTGGTCGAAGGTTCTGAAGTTCTGGCCGTCATCCAGGGGCTCGCCGATCACAAGGCTCGAGTTGGCGATCTTCAGGTTTCGGCTTATGCCGCGCAGCTGTCGAATGGCACTGCAGCGAGCAGCCTCGGCGCGCTCGACAAGGACGACGCGGTCGGCCGGATCAACGGCAGCTTCGTGCGCGACGGCTATGTCATCGACGTGCCTGCCGAGACCGCGCTGGAAGAGCCGCTGGAGATCCAGTTCATTCATGCCGGTGGCCAGGCCCACACGCGGCTTCCTGTTACCTTCGGCGCGAACGTCAAGGCGACCGTGATCGAACGTCACCTTTCGGTGACGCCGGATGCGGCGCTTGTGTCTCACGTCAGTGACATCTCCGTCGGGGAAGGCACGGAGCTTACCTGGATCATCGTACAGCAGCAGGGTGCTGACGACACGCAGCTCGGGCAGATCCGCGTCGACCTCAGCGCTGATGCGACGCTGAAGCTGTTCGTCATCAACGCCGGCGGCAAGCTGGTGCGCCAGGAACTGCACATCAAGGTTACGGGTGAGGGCGCCGATCTGACGCTTCGCGGCATCAATCTACTCGGCGCAGATACGCATACCGACGTGACGATGGTGCTCGGCCATAACGTGCCACACACCGGCTCTACGGAAGTGATCCGCAACGTCGTCTTCGATCGTGCCAAGGGCGTGTTCCAGGGCATGATCCGCGTTGCGCCCGATGCGCAGAAGACCGATGCGAAGATGGCGTGCAACACGCTTCTGATGTCCGACGACGCCGAATTCTCGGTGAAGCCGGAGCTCGAGATTTTCGCCGACGACGTACAGTGCGGCCACGGCGCGACGGTTGCCGATATCGATCACAACCATCTCTACTATCTGATGGCTCGCGGCATTCCGGAGAACAAGGCACGCGCCATGCTGGTCAACGCCTTCGTCGCCGAAATCGTCGAAGAACTGGAAGATGAAGTGCTGGTTGAGGCGCTGGAAGGCGTCATCTCGACCTGGCTTGAAAAGCACGCCTGATCGGACCTGATGATGGACAAGATAGTTCCAGCCACCGCTTATGACGTCGAAGCCATTCGCAAGGATTTTCCGATCCTTGCGCGTGAGGTCTATGGCAAGCCGCTGGTCTATCTCGATAATGGCGCATCGGCCCAGAAGCCGCAGGTCGTCATCGACGCCATCAGCCATGCCTATTCCAGCGAATATGCCAATGTGCATCGCGGGCTGCACTTCCTGTCGAATGCCGCGACGGAAGCCTACGAGGCAGCGCGCGAAAAGGTGCGCCGCTTCCTGAATGCGCCTTCGGTTGATGACATCGTTTTCACCAAGTCTTCGACCGAGGCGATCAACACGGTTGCCTATGGCTGGGGCATGCCGAATATCGGCGAGGGCGATGAGATCGTCATCTCGATCATGGAGCATCACTCCAACATCGTGCCGTGGCATTTCATCCGCGAGCGGCAGGGCGCCAAGCTGGTCTGGGTTCCGGTTGACGATGAGGGCGCGTTCCACATCGAGGAATTCGAAAAGAGCCTCACCGAGCGCACCAAGCTCGTTGCAATCACGCATATGTCGAATGCGCTGGGTACGGTCGTTCCGGTGAAAGAGATTTGCCGGATCGCGCATGAGCGCGGCATTCCTGTCTTGGTCGATGGTTCGCAGGGCGCGGTGCACATGCCTGTCGACGTGCAGGATATAGATTGCGACTGGTACGTGATGACCGGCCACAAGCTCTACGGTCCTTCGGGGATCGGCGTGCTCTACGGCAAGAAGGATCGGTTGAAGGCGATGCGGCCGTTCCAGGGCGGCGGCGAGATGATCTTCGAGGTCACCGAGGATGCCGTCACCTACAACGATCCGCCGCATCGCTTCGAGGCCGGCACGCCGCCGATCGTGCAAGCGATCGGGCTTGGCTATGCGCTCGACTACATGAATAAGGTCGGCCGCGAGGCGATCGCGCGGCATGAGGCGGATCTCGCAGCCTATGCGGCCGAGCGGCTGCGTGACATCAATTCGTTGCGTGTCATCGGCACGGCGCCAGGCAAGGGCGGGATCTTTTCGTTCGAGCTCGAGGGGCTCCACGCCCACGACGTCTCGACCGTGATCGACCGGCGTGGCGTCGCGGTTCGCGCCGGTACGCATTGCGCGATGCCGCTCTTGAAACGCTTCGGCGTCACCTCCACATGCCGGGCGTCCTTCGGCATGTACAATACACGCGCCGAGGTCGATGCCCTGGCCGATGCGCTGGAATATGCGCGCAAGTTTTTTGCTTAAGGAGTGTCCGCATGAGCCTGGACGAAAGCGAACAGAAGATCGACGTGCGCGAAGGCATCGTGCATTCCAGCATCCCTGCCGATGAGTTGGCGCGCCTCAGCGACGACGTCATCATGGCGCTGAAAACGGTCTATGACCCGGAAATTCCGGCCGACATCTTCGAGCTCGGGCTGATCTACAAGATCGACATCGAAGACGACCGCATGGTGAAGATCATGATGACGTTGACCGCGCCTGGCTGCCCTGTTGCCGGCGAGATGCCGGGCTGGGTCGAAAACGCCGTCGGTTCGGTCGAGGGTGTGTCGGGCGTCGAGGTCGAGATGACCTTCGATCCGCCGTGGACGCCGGACCGCATGTCCGAAGAGGCGCAGGTGGCGGTCGGCTGGTATTGAAGCCTTAAGCCGCCCGCTTTACATTAGAACTCGAAGCGCCGGATCTTGACCCCGGTTGCGGAAGGAGAATGAGCCGATGGGCTTTGCAGTGATGAGCATGACGGAAGGTGCTGCGGCACGCGTGAAGGCGATCGTCGAAAACTCCGGGCCGGACGCCAAGGGTATTCGCGTTGGCATCAAGAAGGGCGGCTGCGCGGGGATGGAATATACCATCGACCTCGTGACCGAAGCCAATCCCAAGGACGACCTGATCGAGCGCGACGGCGCCAAGGTCTGGGTCGAACCCTCCGCTGTCCTCTACCTGCTAGGTACCGAAATGGGCTTTGAGCAGACGACGTTACGCTCCGGTTTCACCTTCACCAATCCTAACCAGACATCCGCCTGCGGCTGCGGCGAATCCGTAGAGCTCAAGCCGGCCGACTTGGCAGCGCTTGCCGCGCGTGGCGATGCCGTGGTGCCGGCGCACTGATTGTCACATCTGCCGGGATTTTGTTACAGGCCGCCGTTTCCGGCGGCCTTTTTCGTTGCGGCGGTTCGCCAGGCGGGTAGAGAGCTTGTAAGAGCCGCGGATGACGCCGGCGATAAGGAATCAATTGAAGAATGCTACTGCTGTTCCTGAAAGGCGCTCTGCTGGGTGTCATCATCACGGCGCCACTCGGGCCTATTGGAATGCTGTGCATCAACCGGACGCTGGAGCATGGCTTTCTGGCCGGGTTTTCCTGCGGACTGGGAACGGCGGTCGGAGATGCCAGCTATGCGCTTGTTGCCGTTACCGGGATCGCGGTCTTCGCCGAGACCATGTCGGTGGCAACGCTGCCGCTCGCGATTGGGGGCGGGGTGCTGCTGCTCTGGCTTGGCTATCGTGGCTTGACCCATGATCCGGTGCGGGCGGCCGACGTGCGCACCGGCGGGCTCATGGGTACGACTCTCGCGACGTTTCTGCTGACGATCTCCAACCCCGCGACCATTCTCTCATTCGGTGCACTGTTTGCCGGCTTCGGGCTTACGGAAGAGACGCGGCGCTTCAGCTCCGCCGTGATCGTTGGCGGCGTGTTTTTGGGGTCGCTTGCCTGGTGGTTGTTCCTGAGCGGTACCGTCAATCTGGCGAGAAACAAGCTGCCACGAGATTTCACGGCGAAGGTCGTTCGGGGCACGAGCTATCTACTGATCGGCTTCGGCGTTCTGGCGCTGTGTTCGGCGGCGTATTCGCTGCTTTAGGACCGGTGGTCACGCAAAGCCGATGGACAGCATCGTATCTGCGATGGACTCCTGCAACGCGCCCGCGAGGACGAGTGTTCCGAAAGCGACGATCTTTTGCAGGTGTCCAAGGGCTGCCTCGGCGCTTCTCAACTGGCGGATGTTGAGTTCGATCGCGGCAATCGTTTCAAATGTCGGCTTCTTCAGCAATTCATCCGGGAATTCGACTTCAAAGACTTCCTCCAGCCGCATCATGAGCTGAACGCAGGCAAACGAGGTAAGGCCGACATCGAAGAGATTTTGCGTCGTTGAGATCCCATCTGCGTCGACCGCGAGTTTTGCATGGCTCGCGAGAGCTTTGCGAATGTTCTTCTCCATGTGCTTTACCTCTTGATCAGCCAGTCTACTGTGAAACTACACATCCAAAGCGCAGCCTAAGACTTACCTGGAAGTTCGTCTATGCGCGTTGTGCATTTGTAAGGCGGCTAGCACTCGGCAATTCGGCTTAGGCTCAATCCCGCTTGATACTCATCAGTACATCCCAAAGGTCTGCGCCGGTCTCGAAGACGACGGCATTTGCCTTGTAGCTCTGCTCAGCTTCCACTAGGTCCGTGAGGTCAGAGGCGGGATCCGCATCGGTTGAAATTGGGCTTACGGCAGCTTGAACGCCGCCGGAGCCGGTTGTCTGCAGGCTGGCATTCAGGCGTGAGTAACCCGGCGTGCTGCTGTTTGCGACATTGCTGGCTGCAACAGAAACCCTCGTGGTCTGGGCCAGCATTCCCGACAAAGCCGTATTCATGACGCCCGATATACTCACCGACAGTCTCCTCATATGTGATTGACGATTTTTAACAGCAAGCCATTAGAGAAAGCTGAAAGCAGGTCCTTGCCAAAGAATTAAGCGGGACCGATAGGCGGGCAGTTTGTGTCGTAGTGGCACGCTTCGCGGACTGGAGCAGCATGGACGCACAAGGCATGCTGAAAGCGCCTTTCGGTGGACTGCCGCGGGCCTCTTTTCTTCTGGCGGGTGGGCGATGGCCCCGACGCCGTGATGGTCCGTATTTGATTGTAAGTTGATCCAGACGGTTCATAGTGAGGCACCCGAAAGACCGGGAAGATCTGTATGGAAGGAGCGAAGGGCATGCCTGGGAACTTCGATGCGATCCGCGATCAGCAGCGTGACACATGGGACCGCTTTTCCGCCGGCTGGAAGAAATGGGACGAACTGGTTCTCGGTTGGCTGGCGCCGTTTGGTGATGCGATGCTAAGGCTCGAGAAATTGCGCGAGGATTCGCACGTGCTCGACGTAGCCGCCGGTACTGGCGAACCGGGGCTTACCGCAGCGGCGATGGTGCCGCGTGGAAAAGTGACGGTGACCGATCTCTCCGAGCGCATGCTGTCGGTGGCGGCCGAGAATGCCACGCGCCGCGGCCTGACGAATTTCGAGACCAAGGTCTGCGATGCCGGTGCGCTGCCTTTCGCCGATGCCTCCTTCGACACCGTCCTGTGCCGCTTCGGCTTCATGTTCTTTCCCGATGTCGCACTTGCTGCCCGGGAATTCGCACGCGTGGCGAAGCCTGGCGCGCGTGTTTGCGCAGCCGTCTGGAGTGGGCCTGACAAGAACCCCTGGGCAACGACGATCATGTCGACGATCGCGCGGCACGTGGACATGCCGACGCCGCCCCCGGGATCACCGGGGCTCTTCCGTTGCGCTCAGGCAGGCATGATGCGCCATGCCTTCGAAGAGGCTGGCCTGAAGGATCTGCGCGAAGAGGACGTTTCCTCCATGATGACCCACGCGTCGCCGGAGACATACTGGGATTTCATGACCGACATCGCCGCACCCGTCGTGGCGGGACTCGCGAAGGCTGACGCCGCAACGCAAGCGAAGATCCGCGACGAGGTACTGTCTCTGGCACGGCAGGCGACGCAGGACGGAAAAGTTCGACTTCGTTCGACCGCGACCGTCGTCGTTGGTACGCGATAGCGCGGCAGAGGGACGTGGACGATTGGGCCGTTGTCAGAACAAGAGGTCACGGTTCGGACGACTATGAAAGCTCTCAGAAACGGCAACATGATCGCCAAGGCTGTCGCGCGGTTGCAATTCAGCCGCTGCTGCAAAGCAGTCAGGGCTCTGAAGAGGCATCGGTGAGTTCGTTTGCAAGGGACTCTCTCGAGCCGTCGCCATTCGACGCGAGCAGAGATGAACGATATGCGGTCGGTGAGCTGCCCTTGATGCGTTTGAATGCGTTGCTGAATGCGCTCTCGGAGGTGTAGCCAAGCGACCGGGCGACGGAGGCCACAGCTGTCCGCTCTTCTCGCAGGGCGCGCTGGGCAAGGTGCATTCGCCATTCGGTCAGGTAGGTTAGCGGCGCGACGCCCGCGACCGCCCTGAAATGAGACGCGAAGGACGTCCGCGACATCGCGCATGATTTTGCGAGGTCTTCCAGGTGCCAGGCCCGAGCAGGATCGCCATGCATCAGGCGGAGCGCCGGCGCGACGCGAGGATCAGCCAAGGCGCGCAACCAGCCAGCTGGCATCAGGCTCGATGTGTTAAGATGCGAGCGCAGGATCTCGATGAAGAGCAGCTGCGTCAACTGCGCCGAGGCAAGCTGCGCGCCCGGCTGCCCGACATCCCGTTCCTCGATGAGCCGATCGAGAAGCCAACGGAAGACGGTTGCTTGCGGCGATGCCGCCCGCGTGTGGATCCATGTGGGCAATATGTCCGCCAACAGTCCGCCACGCGTCGGATCGAGCATCACATGGCCGCCGATATGCGCGAAGTCGCTGCCGTCGCCAAGCGTTGCCATCGTCCTGCCCTTGCCGGAAAACAGCTCCATGGCGTCGACAGCTTCAACGCTCGGGTCGCTGGCAAGGACGAAGCTCCGCCGTTTCGCCAGGAGGCCGACGTCGCCGGTTTCGAAGTGGATCGGCTGGGCCTCGCCCTCGACCGTTGCCCAGCAACTGCCTTTCACCACGGCAAAGAACTTGATCTTGTCTCGTCCGGGAAAGCGGATCGCCCAGGGGCCGCCAGCGGTGAAACCGCCGGTAACGACTGCCTCGGCGTTGGTGAGTTTGAGGACGTCGGAAAAGGGATCAACGGGCATTTCCGTACTATCACGCAAGTTATGCGTATTTTCAAGCATTCACAGTACAGGTGCGGATGCCTACCTTCCGGTCAACAAGACAGGCCGCAGCAAAATGCGGCCAAATTCAACTATGAGGCATGACATGACCGACAAGCTTGTACTCGTCACCGGTGGCACCGGTTTCATCGCGCAATATTGCATGCTGGCGCTGCTGAACGCGGGCTACCGCATGCGCACCACCATCCGTTCGCCTGAACGGGAAGAGGAGGTGCGGCAGTATCTCAAAGTGGGTGGCGTGGACGCTGGAGATCGGCTGTCCTTCGTGATCGCCAATCTCACGGATGATCACGGCTGGCCGGAGGCTGTCACCGGATGCGCCTACGTCATGCATGGCGCGTCGCCAACGCCTTCCGGCGACCAGACGCGCGAAGAGGATTGGATCGGACCAGCTGTTGACGGAAATCTGAGGGTGTTGGGCGCGGCGCGCGATGCCGGGGTGAGGCGGGTTGTGTTGACCTCGGCCTTTGGTGCCATCGGCGTCGGCCACGGGCCGGATTACCGCAGGCCATTCGACGAGACGGACTGGAGTGATCTCACCGGTAATGTTGCGCCCTATCAGAAATCGAAGACCCTTGCGGAACGCGCCGCCTGGGAGTTCATCGCGCGAGAAGGCAACGGCCTGGAACTGACAACGGTCAATCCGGTGGCCGTCTACGGCCCGGCTCTCGGGGCGGATTATTCCCATTCCATCCGGTTGATCGCCAACATGCTGAAGGGGCAGCCGGGGTGCGTGAACGTCAATTCCTGCTGCGTCGACGTGCGGGATGTGGCGGACCTGCATCTGCGCGCCATGACCGATCCCGCGGCCAAAGGCGAACGGTTTCTCGCCACAGTCGGTGAAAGCCTATGGATGGTCGAGGTTGCGGAGCTGTTGCGCCAACGCCTTGGCAAAGCCGCCGAAAATGTATCGACGCAGGTCTGGCCCGACGAGCAGGTGCGCATTGCCGGTGAAACCAACGCGCAGCTCAAGGCGGTGGTCCCGCTGCTTGGCTACGATATGAATGCGACGGGCAAGAAAGCCGAGCGCCTGCTCGGCTGGGCTCCCCGGTCGAGGGAGGAAGCAATCATTGCTTGTGCCGAGAGCCTGATCCAGTTCGGTCTCGTCTAAGAGAGGTGGGCACTTTGGCCGGCGGCGATTATCCGGATGCGCTATCCAGAGGAGATCGTCGCGGAGCTTCTGGAGATCGCCTGGGATTGGCCGATCGACAAGATCGAAGCAGATCTAGTGGCGCTCAGCAGCGGGGACATGGCGGCACTCAGGTTGGCTTGAATCGTGAAAACCCCTGCGTCTGCGGCTAGGTGGTACGCATTCGAGGAGACCAGCCCGTGACGGATCGTACAGCTCATCGGCCTGTAAGCGTGGCAGATCCGCATCACACAGGCCTCCAGGAGCACAGATGATACGTGATGCTACAGGCTGAGCGTCGTGTCACCTGCTAGGTTCTGAAAGCCCGACATCCCAGGGCACTAGCTGGAATGCGTGTATGGTAAAACGTGGTGTGCCCCTTCTTCTGCTGCTTTTGACGAGTTGCGGCCATCCGGATGGCGTGATGACGCCCGTTGCGATCTCTGCATCTGCTCCGCCAACCTCCAAGGTCGCCATGCTGGTTGCTACCACCCGCGAGCCCTCCGGAGACCCTGGAACGCTGTTCAACGGTGAGCGCAGCGCGAAGCCGCACCTCACGCAAATCACCGTCTCGATCCCGCCAAAACGCGAACCGGGGACCGTCCAGTGGCCGAAGCAAATTCCGCCCAATCCGGCGACCGATTTTGCTGTGACGAACGTCCAGCAGATAGACACCGTCGAACAGGGAAGGGCGTGGTTTGGACAGCACGTGAACGGCGGGCATGCGCTCGTTTTCATTCACGGCTTCAACAATACCTATGAGGATTCGGTCTTCCGGCTGGCGCAGATCGTGAACGACAGCAAGATGCAGGCGACGCCGGTGCTTTTCACCTGGCCGTCGCGAGCGGAAATCACGGCTTACCAATACGACAAGGAAAGCACCAACTATTCCCGAACCGCACTGGAGCAGGCACTTCGCACGCTCGCCGCCGACCCTGATGTCAAAGACATCACCGTCATGGCGCACTCAATGGGCACCTGGCTTGCGATGGAATCGTTGCGTCAGATGGGGATCCGTGATGGCCACGTTGATCCGAAGATTCACAACGTCATTTTGGCTTCCCCGGATATCGACATTCAGGTCTTCGCAAAGCAATTCGTCGAGATGGGCGAGCCGCGACCGAAGTTCACGATCTTTGTATCGCAGGATGACAAAGCGCTTGCTGTCTCGAGTTTCATCACCGGGCGCGTTTCCCGTCTCGGCGCCATCAATCCAGCCGAGGAACCGTACCGCTCGAAGCTTGAGAAAGCCGGCATAACGGCGATCGATTTGACAAAGGTAAAGACCGGGGATGGGTTGAACCACGGCAAGTTCGCCGAGAGCCCGGAGATCGTCCAGCTTATCGGCCAGCGGCTGATGACCGGCCAGACGCTCACGGATTCGAAGGTGACGCTGGGCCAAGGCATCACGGCCGTGGTCGGGGGGACGGTAACGAACATCGGCACGGTGGCAGCGGCGACCGTCGCGGCTCCGGTCACGATCATGGAACAGCCGCTCCAGAAGAGGCGAAAGCCACTTCCGGCGGACGAAACCCTCGGCGGCGATCTGAAGCCACAGACATTGACACAATAGGAGTGCGACATGCGGTGGTCACGCGCTCCTGCCCAGACACGGCCTCCTATTGTCCAGTCGCGCGGAGTTCACCGTCATGCTACAAATCGCCTTGGAGGAGGCGTCTGGCCAATCGTCATTTCTGACGGGAATGGAGCGGCGCGAACCACATGTCTGAGTTAGCACAAAAAGGTGTCCTTCGCTGGGTGCCGGGGGTTCAAGCTCTCAGACAGTACAAACCCGGCTTAATCATCCATGATGTCACGGCGGGCGTTGTTCTCGCGACAATGCTGGTGCCGGTCGGTATCGCTTATGCTGTGGCATCTGGGGTTCCAGGTATCTACGGCCTTTATGCGACCATCGTGCCCTTGCTCGCCTATGCCATATTCGGCCCGAGCCGGATATTGGTGCTTGGACCTGACTCGGCACTCGCCACTGTCATTCTCGGCACCGTTTTGCCGCTCTCCGGGGGAGACCCCGCACGCGCCATCGCCCTAGCGGCCGCAATGGCGATTGTGTCGGGGCTGGTCTGTATTCTGGCTGGATTTGCGCGGCTTGGGTTCATTACCGAACTGCTTTCGAAGCCCATACGCTATGGCTACATGAACGGCATAGCACTGACCGTCATCATCAGTCAGACACCGAAGCTTCTCGGCTTCTCGATTGAAAAAGGCGGCCCGCTGCAGGATCTGTGGGCAATCGCACAAGGAATTCTTGCCGGGCGAATCAATTGGGCGGCCTTCGCATTGGGTGGGGGAGCGCTGGCCCTCATTCTTGTGCTGAAACGGTTCAAGCATGTGCCAGGCATTCTCATTGCCGTCATCATTGCGACGGTGGTCGTGGGACTGCTGCAGCTGGGAGATCGTGAGGTGGTCTCCGTTCTCGGGCCACTCCCGGCGGGGCTCCCTTCCTTCCGGATACCGCTGATTGGCGTCTCGGATATCGGTCCGGTGTTGGTCGGTGGGTTTGCGACAGCGATGGTCTCCTTCGCCGACACGAGCGTGTTGTCGCGCGTTTATGCCGCGCGGATGGGATATCGCGTTGATCCCAACCAGGAGATGGTTGCGCTCGGTGCCTCCAATCTCGCGGCCGGATTGTTTCAGGGATTTCCGATCAGCAGCAGTTCTTCTCGCACACCCGTCGCCGAAGCCGCCGGGGCCAAGACGCAGATGACCGGCGTCGTCGGCGCAATCGCTGTCGCGCTGTTGCTGCTGCTGGCTCCGAAGCTTCTGCAGAACTTGCCAGACGCCACACTCGCGGCTGTGGTTCTCAGCGCCGCGATCGGGCTCTTCGAGTTCTCCGACCTCAGGCGGATCTACCGCATCCAGCGCTGGGAATTCTGGCTGTCGATGCTGTGTTTCGCCGGTGTGGCGATCTTCGGCGCAATTCCGGGGATAGGGATCGCGGTGGTCATGGCGGTCATCGAGTTCCTTTGGGATGGCTGGCGCCCGCGCTCGGCCGTTCTCGGCAACGCCGGTGCCGACGGTTATGTCGATGTGATCAGACATCCGGAGGCCCGGCGCATCAAAGGCCTCTTGCTCTTCCGTCTGGACGCGCCACTGTTTTTTGCTAATGCCGAGCTCTTCAAGGAGCGGGTGAGCCAGGCGCTAGAGGCTGCGCCTGAGCGGGTGAACTGGGTGGTCATCGCCGCGGAGCCAATCACCAGCGTCGATGTTACATCTTCGGACAGTCTCATCGAATTCATCGGCGATCTTCGAGCAACGGGCGTAACGTTCTGCTTCGCCGAACTCAGTGATGAGGTGAAGGGCAAATTAAAGCGCTTTGGCGTGTTCGAGGAAATAGGCGAGGCGCAATTTTTCCCGACGATCGGAGCCGCGGAACGCGCCTATGTCGATGCCTACGGGCTTGACGAGCAGCGGACCATGAATCCGTAGGTGCTGTTGGTGGTCGCCGGCAAACACGGAGTCCTTGCGTCATCCCTCACGCGATACTGATCAGCGCCGTCCCGACGATGGCGAGTCCTGCTCCACACCAGGCATGGACGCGTGGCATCTGGCCGCTTCGCAGCCACACCATTGGCAGGATGACGACGGGTGTCATGGAGGACAGCGTTGAGACGATGCCGACGTTTCCTGTTCTGAGTGCTGCCATCAGCAAGGACATGCCTAGAGCCGTGCCGAAGAATGCCGCGGTGACGGCGATACCAAGGTCGGCCTTGCGAAACGCCGTCAGCTCCCGCCGGATTTTCGGCAAGGCGAGCAATGCCCAGAAGAACAGCACCGCCAGGCTGGACCGCACCGCCATCGCCGCGAAGGGATCGACACCTGAAGCCATCGCGGGGCGGGCGAGGAGGCTTCCGAGGGCCTGACCGAAGGCGGTGAGCACGCCGAGCGAGATACCGAGCAGAGAGGGCGACGGGCCGCTGGCCGGAACGGATTCGATCGGCTCGGCGTCCGCAATCGGTATCATTGCCGGCGGCCGGCGCCGGCGAACGCCGATTGCGATCACAATGCCGGCAAGGATCAATGCGACACCCACGGCTTGCGTAGCGCTAATCGTCTCGCCGAAAGCAAGGTAGCCCATGATTAGCGCGAAGGGGGAGGTCAAGGAAAAGAGCAAGGCCGTAAGGCGTGGTCCGGCCGTATAGATCGCAGCGAAATAGGTTGTGCTTGCAAGCGCGATGCCAAAGACGCCCGAGGCGGCCAAGTTGCCCACCTGCCACAGTCCCAGGGTGGCCCAACCTCCGGTGATGGTCGCACCCCCCGCCGTTATTGCGAAGCCTGCCGTGACTTGCCAGCGAGCGAGCCGCATCAGGGGCACGCGGCCGTTCAACTCACTGATGAACATGGAGCTCAACGCAATACATACGGCTGAGCTAAGTGCTAACGCTTCTGATACAAACATCGACCGGCCACCTCGCTCGGCAGCAATGGAATGTGGCCGATGTTCTGTCAATGTGGTTGGCGAGAGACTGCTTCGAGCACGCGGAGCTGTTGCCTTCATCATGCCTCCAAGAACGCTAGCGATGGGCTTCGGTTGACAAATGGCCGGCAGCCCATAATCTGCGTGCATACTCTCGAGATTGCCCGTTTTCGGCGATGAGGATCATGCCCATGGCGCAGTGCATGAGACGGTTTCTGCTGCTGAATCTTGTCCTTTGGCTTTCTGCTGTCGCGGCGGGCGCTGCGACACTCGACACGATCGCCCAGCGCGGCAGTGTTCGCATCGGCTTTATTGCGGATGAGGCGCCTTTTTCCTCAAGCAAGCCGGGCGCCGATCCAAAAGGCTACGCGATCGACCTTTGCGGCAAGATCGCCGATGCAATCGAGGGCCAGGTCCCGCAGCTGAAGCGTGAGTACATCGAGAAGACGCTGGCCAACGGCTTCGACGCCGTGAAGAACGGCGATGTCGATCTGCTCTGCGGTGCTGTCACGGTCAACCTGAAGCGGCGGGAAATCGTCGATTTCTCGCAACCGATCTTCCTCGCTGGCGCGACGGCGCTGCTGCGCAAGGATTCGCCCAATTACCTCCAGACGCTCTTTCTCGAGAAGCCGGCCATTCGCGCTGTCAGCGACCATGTCGCCTCCACCCGGATAATCGGTGTCCGCGCGAGCACGACGACGGGAACGACGCTGCGTGACGCGCTGGCCACCCAGGTATCAAAGACGAAGCTTGCCGATTTCCCCACGCATGAGGACGGACTTGCGGCGCTGGAGAGCCACAAGATCGATGCCTATATCGCCGATCAGGTGCTACTCACCAGCCTGGCCAAGCGGGCGCGCGATCCATCCACGCTGGAGATCGGCGACCGCCTGTTTACCCACGAACCCTATGCGATCGCGATGCGCCGCGACGACGCCGACTTCCGCCTGCTGGCCGATCGCGCCCTGACCGCATTCTATCTCTCGGAAGAATTTCTACCGATTCTGGAAAACTATTTCGGATCGGAGGCGGCGCCGATGCTGCACACGCAGATCATCATGGAGCACGTGCCGGATTGATATCGATTATATCACGCCGAAGTCCCGGCGCCGGTGTCCGGATCGCCTTTGCGTGGCTTTATAGCTGCTTGTGCCGCCACGCCGGCTTCTCTGGTCTGATCGTTTTTCTGTTGGGTAGCGGTCCCAGCTATGCGGCGGAACAGAGTTTCGCGGGGCGCTGGAGCGAACCGGGACAAGCGTCGTCCTCAGTCGGCATCATTCAATATGGCCAAACAGTTACCATTTTCGGCAAGGCCGGATGGTCGATGGTGCTGATCGAGCCCGGCTACGACGGCATGCTGGCCTCTGGCGTGGGCAAATGGGCCCTCGAAGCGAACAGTCCGGCGGTGTCTGTGCATGTCCGGATTGCCGCACGGGACGATCGCCTCTATCTCCTGATCACATCCGAGGACGCCGACGCTGCAGCAGAACTCAAGATCATCATGGAGCCAGTCGAACCGAAGGCTGTCGCACGGAAGGTCTGACCGTTTTGGGCCCGACAGCGACGCCGACTTCCGCCTGCTGGGGATCGTGCCTTGGCGGCATTCACTCTCTCGGAGGACTTTTTGCCGATGCCTGAAGCTATTCGGATCGGAGGCTGCATCGATCGCAATACAACTGCGTGAGCGCCAGATGATTTTCGCGAAACGCCATCGATCCGGCACATGCTCCATATGATCTGCGTGTGCAGCACGTCGCGGCCCATCGCGGTCGCATAGGATCCGTGGGTAAATAAGCGGTCGCTTAACCTCCTAGGGCGCGTGCACAGCGTTTTAAGTGAAGTAGTTTACGACGAGTGGATCAAGCCGGCGTATCTGCCGTAGAACTTGATAATATCTGGACGAGCGGGAAACGATATAGCGCGGCGTTGTCTCGCCGCCAAAGCCTGAAAAGAACAGGATCGCTCCCTTGCTGCTAACCCCGTCGAAATCAAAGACGAGCCCCATAGACGACGCCATCTGGATTGCGTTCCAGATCAGCAGCGGAATTGCGCCATTGCCACTGTCGATGCTGCGCGTCGACATCAAGTAATAACACGCCCGCCGGTCCCAAACGCAAAGGATCGCTGCCTTGGTCGCGCCCTGTTGGTCCTCTGCGGCCCAGATGCAACCGCGTCCACGCGCCAGCGCCTTCGTCATGATATCGGAGCAAATCGCAAAATCGATATTTGCACAGATGCCCCTGGCCGCAAGATTACATCTCGAAAAGTGGATTAACTCGTCCGCTCCCATGTTCATGCGAACGCGGAGCGATTCTTCGGCGCGCCGGATGACGTTCCGCGTCTTGTCGCGCATGGATTCCCAGATCGCGCATGCGGGAGCCGCTGTCACTTCGAAGGTAAATTGAACAAAAACGTCATAGCCTTCGGCCTGGAACGGCAATGCATCTCGCACGCCCTTATGCAGTTTCTGGCGAAAGGACGAGAGAGGCGGCAACTTTCGAATGAGCTCTTGGGTGATGTTCTGGCGCTTGACTGAACGGTTTGTGGCCTTACCTGTGCCGTCATCTATTCCTGGTCCAAGGAAATGGGTCAGGGTCGGCATGTTGGAGTTGGTTATCCCATAACGCTGCGCAACCAGATACGGCATTCGCCCGACGGTACGGCCGCCGTCTGCCACCTCGACGTAGTTCACGCGCCCGCGCGTGGCGGCGTCCAACCACCACTCTTCGTGGAAAATCGTGGGGACTAGGGGATCGTCGAAACCGCTGAAAACAGCGCTCGTTGCAACTGCCAGATCAGGACGCGCGTGCAGTTCCATCAAGTCCAAAACACCAAATATAGATGTTGTTGATCCGAATAATGTACTAATTACGAAATACTAATACTGTTAATCAATTGAAAAGTCAAAAATATTTATAGACGCAAAATGTATCGTATCGAGAATAAAGTGGAAAATAGATGTCTTGTTGTCGCGGAACATGACGCAATGAGAAATCATCGACGGATTTCAATGCTTCCCGACGCGATACGAATTGCAACTCATCCGGTTACACTTCCAAATCGGAGGACCTGACACGAGGCGGCGAACGTAGAAGCCGCTTTCGCGGTAGCGGCCTACGCGTCCAGTCAGGAGAATTCAGGTAGTTGAGCGCATACGACCATGGTCGTCTTGTCAGACGTAATCGCGGTCATTCGCGTCCCTCGGCGGGGCTCACTCTGCCTTCATGTCGATGCCGGCCTCGATGGCGGCGGCAATGAAAGCCTTGCGGGCGTCCTCGTTGGTGCGTTTGCCTTTGATGACGTCGGCGCAGATGAGCAGAGCCTTGTCGAGCGCGGGGCCGTCTTCCGTCGGCCAATCCTCGATCATTGCCCAGGACGCCGCCTGCGTGGTCGCAATGGTGACGTATTGGCCGGGCGCTTCCAATGCCAACAGCACGGGCTTCGACCAGGGCTGCTGGGTGAGATCGCCGTCGGATTTTGCCATGGGACTGGTTGCCTGTTCTCTTGGAAAGTGTGGCGTTCCTTAGCGGGGCTGTTTCTCCACGACAAGCGGAAAGAACGTTTGCGCTAGCCAGTCTCTGATGATGGCAGGCTCGCGGTCGTGAAGATCGTGACCGGTGGGCGAGGTGTGGCTGATGACGTGGGCGCCGGCGGCCTGGAATTGCGCCGCCACGCAGATGGCGTCTTCAGGCACACGGCGGTCGTCATAGTCGCCGGCGAGAACCAAAATCGGTTTGGCCGGCATGTCGGGCACGATCGCATCGTGGTCCGGCGACAGTGGGCGGATAAGAATGGCACCCGCGGCGCAGGCAGGATCGTGGATCAGGAGGGAGGCAGCGATGATCGCGCCGTTCGAGAAGCCCACGAGAATTGGCGGGCGGCTGATCAGACCTGCTTCTAAAGCGGTCGCGATAAAGTCATGGAGACGTTCGGTCTGCAGCGCGAGGTCGGTGTGGTCGAGGGTGCGGTCGGGGTTGCGGCGGAAGAACGCGTAGCCATCGTCCCAGGTGATGCCACCGCGCAGTGACAGGTATGGCCAGCCCGGCGCTGCATTGTCGGCCAGTGGCAGCAACTCGGTCTCGTCGCGGCTGCTGCCGTGCAGGAGGAGGAGCGGTGGTCGGTCGCCGGTGGCTGCCGAGCGGATATAATGGAAGGCTTGGTGTTCCGGCATGGCGGGTGCTGGTCTCGTGTTGATGCAGTTTTGCAAGCCCGAGCAGCTACCGAGAGAGCGGGAAGCAAAACGCCCGGACAAAGCCGGGCGTTTCGATCTCATATCCTTACTCGGCCGCTTCGGCGTAGGCTTCCAGCGGCGGGCAGGTGCAGATCAGGTTGCGGTCGCCGAAGACGTTGTCGACGCGGTTGACCGGAGACCAGTACTTGTCCACGCGGAAGGCGCCAGGGGGGAAGCAGGCCTGTTCGCGCGAATAGGGGCGATCCCATTCGCCGACGAGGTCTTCGACCGTGTGCGGGGCGTTCTTCAGCGGGTTGTTGGCCTTGTCGGAGCGGCCTTCCTCGATGTCGCGGGCTTCCTGGCGGATCGCCAGCATGGCCTCGCAAAAACGGTCGAGTTCGGCCTTGGTTTCCGATTCCGTCGGCTCGATCATCAGCGTGCCGGCAACGGGCCAGCTCATGGTCGGGGCATGGAAGCCGCAGTCGATCAGGCGCTTGGCGACGTCGTCGACGGTCACGCCTGCGCTGTCGACCAGCGGACGCGTGTCGATGATGCACTCGTGCGCCACGCGGCCGGCCTCGGACTTGTAGAGCACGTCGTAGGCGCCCTTCAGCCGTGCGGCGATGTAGTTGGCGTTGAGGATCGCCACCTTGGTCGCCTGCGTCAGGCCTTCGCCGCCCATCATCAGGCAGTAGCTCCAGGAGATCGGCAGGATGGATGCCGAGCCGAAGGCTGCCGCCGATACGGCACCCGAACGGCCGTCGGTTTCCGGGTGGCCGGGAAGATGCGGAGCCAAGTGCGACTTGACGCCGATCGGGCCCATGCCGGGACCGCCGCCGCCATGCGGGATGCAGAAGGTCTTGTGCAGGTTGAGGTGGCTGACGTCGGAGCCGATGTCACCAGGGCGGGACAGGCCGACCATGGCGTTCATGTTGGCGCCGTCGAGATAGACCTGGCCGCCGTGCTTGTGCACGAGATCGCAGATCTCCTTCACCGTTTCCTCGAACACGCCATGCGTCGAGGGGTAGGTGATCATGCAGCAAGAGAGGTTTTCCGAATGCTGCTCGGCCTTGGCGCGGAAGTCGTCCAGGTCGATATCGCCGTTTTCGCGAACCTTGACGACCACGACCTTCATGCCGACCATCTGGGCGGATGCCGGGTTGGTGCCGTGCGCGGACGTCGGGATCAGGCAGACGTCGCGATGGCCGTTGCCATTGGCGATGTGGTAGTTGCGGATCGTGAGCAGGCCGGCATATTCGCCCTGCGCGCCGGAGTTCGGCTGCATGGAGAAGGCGTCGTAGCCGGTGACGGCGCAGAGCTTTTCGGTGAGGTCGTCGATCATCTCGCGATAACCGAGCGCCTGTTCGGCCGGCACGAAGGGATGGATATCCGAAAACTCAGGCCAGGTGATCGGCAGCATTTCCGCCGTGGCGTTGAGCTTCATCGTGCAGGAGCCGAGCGGGATCATCGAGCGGTCGAGCGCCAGGTCGCGGTCCGACAGGCGACGGATGTAACGTGTCATCTCGCTTTCGGCGCGGTTCATGTGGAAGATCGGATGCGTCAGGTATTCGCTGGTACGGGCGAGGCCCTTGGGCAGGCGATAGCTCGGCTCGAAATCGGCCACGGCGAAGTTGCCGCCGAAGGCGCGCCAGACGGCTTCCAGCGTCGCCGGGCGGGTGCGCTCGTCGAGGCTCATGCCGATCTTGGTGGCGCCGACCTTGCGCAAGTTGACACCTTCGGCGACCGCCGCGCGCAGGATGACGCCCTGCATGTGGCCGACATCGACGGTGATGGTGTCAAAGAAGGTTTCAGGCTCGATGGTGTAGCCGAGCTTCTCCAAACCCTTGGCCATCAGCACGGCCTTCTGGTGGACCTGTTGGGCGATCGCCTTGATGCCCTTGGGGCCATGGAAGACGGTGTACATCGAGGCCATGACGGCGAGCAGAACCTGCGCGGTGCAGATGTTCGACGTCGCCTTTTCTCGGCGGATGTGCTGTTCGCGGGTTTGCAGCGACAGGCGGTAGGCGCGGTTGCCGCGGGCATCGACCGAGACGCCGACGAGGCGGCCGGGCATGGAGCGCTTATGGGCGTCCTTGACCGACATGTAGGCCGCGTGCGGGCCGCCGTAGCCGACGGGAACGCCGAAGCGCTGCGACGAGCCGATAGCGATGTCGGCGCCCATTTCGCCGGGCGACTTCAGAAGCGTCAGCGCCAGGATGTCGGCGGCGACGATGGCGATCGCACCGGTCTGGTGCAGGCGCGAGATCAGGCCGGTGAAATCATGCACATGGCCGTGGGTGCCCGGATACTGAAAGATGGCGCCGAAGACGTCGACCGGATCGAGATCGGTGAACGGGTTGCCGATGACGACGCTCCAGCCGAGCGGCTCGGCGCGGGTCTTGATCAGCTCGATCGTCTGCGGATGGCAGGCGGCGTCGACGAAGAAGGCCTTGGCCTTCGACTTGGAGACGCGCTCGGCCATCGCCATGCCTTCCGCGGCGGCCGTTGCTTCGTCGAGCAGCGAGGCGTTGGCGACGTCGAGTCCGGTGAGGTCGCAGATCATCGTCTGGTAGTTCAGCAGCGCCTCGAGGCGACCCTGGGAGATTTCCGGCTGGTAGGGCGTATAGGCCGTGTACCAGGCCGGGTTTTCCAGGATGTTGCGCTGGATGACCGGCGGCGTGATCGTGCCGTAATAGCCCTGGCCGATCAGCGAGGTCAGGACCTTGTTCTTGTTGGCGGTCTCGCGCAGCTTGTCGAGCGCCTCGCGCTCCGTCATCGGCGCGCCCCAGAGGAGCGGCGCCTTCTGGCGGATGGAGGGCGGCACGGTCGCGTCGATCAGCCCGTCGAGGCTGTTATAGCCGATGACCTTGAGCATATCGGTCATTTCAGCCGGCGAGGGACCGATGTGACGACGATTGGCGAAGTCGTAGGGCTGGTAGTCTGTAAACTGGAATTCCGTCGGCGTCGTCATTACGCGGTGAGCTCCTTATAGGCCGCTTCGTCGAGCAGGCCATCGGCATCGGCGGCGTTGGCGAGCTTCAGCTTGAAGAACCAGCCAGACCCTTGAGGATCTGAATTGACCAGCGACGGATCGGCGACGATGGCGGGGTTCACTTCGGTGATTTCGCCATCCAGCGGACAATAGACGTCGGAAGCAGCCTTCACGGATTCGACCGTTGCTGCGTTGTCGTTCTTGCCGAAAGTCGCGCCAACTTCAGGCAGTTCGACGAAAACGAGGTCGCCGAGCTGGTCGACGGCATAATTGGTGATCCCGACCGTTGCAACGCCGCCTTCGATCTTCAGCCATTCGTGTTCTTCGGTAAATTTCAACATTGTTTGTCCTCTCTGGAAATGGTTTAGCGTTTGTAGGTCGGCGTGACGAAGGGCAGGGCACTGACGGTGACCGGCAGATACTTGCCGCGTACCTCGGCGTAGATTTCGGTACCCGGTGCAGCGTGGGAAACCGGCACATAGCCCATGGCAACGGGGCCTTCGACACTCGGGCCGAAGCCACCTGACGTGACTTCGCCGATCTCGGTCTTGCCCTCGGCATCGGCATAGAGCTTGGCATGGCCGCGCACAGGAGCCTTGCCTTCCGGCTTCAGGCCGACGCGTCGGCGAACGGCGCCGTTGTCGAGTTCGGAGAGGATGCGCGCGGCACCGGGGAAGCCGCCGGCGCGGGCGCCGTCTGTCTTGCGGGCTTTCTGCATGGCCCATTCGAGGGCTGCTTCGACCGGCGTCGTCGTGGTGTCGATGTCGTTGCCATAGAGGCAAAGCCCGGCTTCCAGACGCAGGCTGTCGCGGGCGCCGAGGCCGATCGGCTCGACGTCGGGATGCTCAAGCAACCGCTTGGTGACATCCTCGGCCTTGTCAGCGGGAATGGAGATCTCGAAGCCGTCCTCGCCGCTGTAGCCGCAACGCGAGACGAGACAGGAGACGTCGTGCAGGCGGCAGTGGCGGACGTCCATGAACTTCATGGCGGCGACATCGGCCCATAGTTCGGCCAGGACTTCGACAGCCCGGGGGCCCTGCAGCGCGATAAGCGCGCGGTCGAGCACGGTGATGTCGCAGGTGGCGGAGAGGTGCTTCTCAAGATGCGCGACGTCGGCGTCCTTGCAGGCGGCGTTGACAACGACGAAGAGGTGGTCGTCGAGATGGGTGATCATCAGGTCGTCGAGAATGGCGCCATTGTCGTCGGTGAAGAAACCATAGCGCTGGCGGCCTTCGGCTAGGCCGAGAATATCCATGGGGACGAGGCTTTCGAGCGCTAGCGCTACGTCTTCATACTTGCCCGACTTCGCCTTGATGATGACCTGGCCCATGTGGGAAACGTCGAATAGACCAGCAGCAGTGCGGGTCTGCAGATGTTCCTTCATGACGCCGGCCGGGTATTGGACCGGCATGTCGTAGCCCGCGAAAGGCACCATGCGAGCGCCAAGCGACACATGCAGCTGATGCAGCGGGGTTTTCTTCAGGGCAGCAGTATCGTCCAAGGACGCCTCCGGGGTTTGCGCGTGGATTCCATGCGCGGGCTCAAATCTGAAGACGCGACTGCGCCTTGTCTTTCGAGCCCCCTCTGTCCCTTCGCCTGAGATTGTTATCCCTTCGGCGCGCGTTTCAAGAACGCATCTCTCCAGAGTTCCGTCTGCCCCTTGCTGGTCCTTTTGCCTGAGAGTTTCCGGGGCGGTTGCTCCTTCGGCACCGATCGCGACAGACCGGCTTCTCCCAACAGGGTTGAGCGCAATTATCTGGCCATGACGCTGCTTGGCAAGGGGGAATGTCGCCGCCGAACAAATTTTTGTCGCGGACCTTCGGGGCGCGAACCAACACGCCCGGGTTTCCTATCAGTCTTCTTCGTAGAACTTGAGAGCCTGCCTCAAACCGGCCTGCGGTTGCCTCTGTCCCATTGTCATCAGATCGAGAGCAACTTCGGTGGAGTGAATGATGCTCGTCGGTTCGTCGACGTCCTGGCCGCTGTCGGCCTTCGCCTGCCGTTCGGCCAGACGGCGCGCTTCCTTGGCGGCCGTGCTCGTTGCAACACGCTGCGGGATGCGCAGTGTTTCTATCGCCGCTGCGGCGGTGCTTGCTGAAATGGAGCCAACTAGAACTGTCATACGACAGATTTACACTTGCGCGGGTTTTCGCCTCGCTAAGAAGATCACTAAAATATTATCGAAATCCGCCCATATGCTAGATGTTTCCGATACTCAGTTTCCGGTTTGGATGTAGAGTGGCGTAAATTCGGCCTAACGACTTTGGTATTTCTCGTTTTACTATCCGATCGGACGCAACAGACTGCAGCAACCCGCGCGTCAATCTTCGAAGGAAGCGTTCAGATGAGTAGATTCCGCACACTGATGCTGGCCGCAGCACTTATCTTGCCGGTCGGCACGCTCACCGGTTGCACATCCACGAGCAGCAACACGGACCCAAACCGGCCGCTGAACTCGGCCTGCCCGCTCGGACTAAACAACGACCGGCCATGCAGCTACTAGATGACAAAGTCGGGCTTTCAGCTCCGGGTCACTTTCATCGATTGGCAGCTCATTTGAGCTGCGCTAGACAATTGGCATGACTCAAGCACTTCTTGTCGGCTTCGGCGGCGCAATTGGCTCCGTGTTTCGGTATTATGTCGGCCAGTGGGCGCTTCGACTGATGGGGCCGCACTTTCCCTGGGGGACGCTGACCGTCAATGTCGTCGGCTGCTTTGTCATCGGCTTGCTCGCGGAAATGATATCGCGCCGCTTCAATGCATCGCCGGAACTGTGGTTGCTGCTCATCACTGGCTTCCTTGGCGGCTTCACGACATTCTCGGCATTTTCACTGGACGCCATCTCGCTTTTCGAGCGCGGCGCAATCGCCTCGGCCGCGATCTATATGGTCGCCAGCGTCGGGCTGTCGATGGCGGCAGTATTTGCCGGGCTTGCGGTCACGCGCGCACTCATCTGAGATTCCGGTTTCCGTTTTTGCGAAAAATGCTCTAAAGCCAGCGGCAAAGGCGGCGCTCGGCGCGCGCAACTCTTTCCGAAAGATCACGAATGGCTGGCATTGAACATATAACGGTTGAACCGGACGAGGCGGGCATGCGGCTCGATCGCTGGTTCAAGATCCATTACCCCGGCCTTGGCTTCGGGCCGCTGCAGAAGCTTCTTCGGTCCGGCCAGGTGCGTGTCGACGGTGGACGCGTGAAGACCGACGCGCGCGTGCAGCCGGGGCAGGTGGTTCGCGTGCCGCCGCTCGATGTCGATGCTAAGTCGAAGAGCGGGCCGATCGCCAGCCACGACCTCAAGCATGGCGGCGACTACGAACTCCTGCAGCGCATGGTGCTGCACGAGGACGACAAGGTGATCGTGCTGAACAAGCCAGCCGGCCTTGCCGTGCAGGGCGGCTCCGGCGTGACGCGCAATATCGACAAGATGCTCGAGGCCTGGACGAGCCCGAAGGGCGAGAAGCCGCGGTTGGTGCATCGTCTCGACCGCGACACTTCCGGCGTGCTCGTGATCGCCCGCACCCGCGGAGCGGCACAGAAGCTGACGGCGGCATTTCGCGAGCGTGACACCAAGAAGACCTACTGGTCGCTGGTCAAGGGCGTGCCGCGCAAGCACGAGGACAAGATCTCGACCTGGTTGGTGAAGGAACAGACGCCCGATGGCGACCGCATGCGGGTCTGCAAGCATGGAGAGGAGGGCGCGGATCACGCGATCTCGTATTATCGTGTACGCGAGACGGCGGCGCAGAACCTAGCTTGGTTGGAGATGGAGCCCTATACCGGCCGCACGCACCAACTGCGCGTCCACGCGCTCCACATTGGCCATCCGATTATCGGCGATCCCAAGTATTTCGACGACGACATCAACTGGCCGTTCCCCGGCGGGGTGCAGAAGAAGCTGCACCTGCATGCGCGCAAGATCGACATTCCGCATCCGAACGGTGGCCGGCTGCGCGTCACCGCGCCGCTGCCGCCGCACATGGTCCAGACCTGGAACCTGCTCGGTCTCGATCTCGCATCCGCAGACAGGGAAGACTACGAATGAAACTCGCTCTGTTCGATTGCGATGGTACGCTGGTCGACAGCGCCGCGCTGATCCATGAGGTAATGGCGCGGACCTTCGTACATTTCGGCTACGACAGGCCCGATGTGTCGCTGACGAAGTCGATCATCGGCCTGACGCTCGATATCGCGATTGCCCGGATGCAGGGCAAGCCGCATGTCGATGACGAAGCGATTGCCATGACTGCCCACTACAAGGCGATCTATGCCGATGTCAGGGACGAGCCCGGCATGGATGTGGTTCTCTTCGAGGGCATCAAACCGCTGATCCAGACGCTTGCGGGTCGGGACGAAATCCTGATCGGCGCCGTGACCGGGAAATCCCGGCGCGGGCTGGTGCATGTGCTGGAAAAGCACGGCTTTGCGCCGCACTTCATCGTTTCACGCACCGCGGACGATTGCCCTTCAAAGCCCCACCCGGCAATGGTGGCGGAGTGCTGCAGCGAAACCGGCATGAATGCCGCCGATACCATTGTCATTGGCGATGCCATTTACGATATGCAGATGGCCAAGGCCGCCGGGGCGACTGCGGTGGGCGTTTCGTGGGGTTATGCCAGCGTCGATGACCTGGTTGCCGCCGGCGCCGATAGCATCGCCTATCATCCGGGCGACATTCTGAAGCATTTTTCCTGAGGTAATGCCATGCGCGATCTGCTGAACGACCCAACCGCTGGCCTGAGCCATCCCGATCCCGTTCGCCGCGGACAGATCCAGATGAAGAAGCCGCTGCCGAAGCGTTTCTACAAGACGGTCACGATCTCGGAAGGTGATGAAGGGTTTGCGATCGAACTCGACGGCAAGGCCGTCCGGACACCGGCCCGGCACAAGCTGACGGTTTCGACGCGGACGCTGGCCGAGCTGGTGGCAACCGAGTGGCAGGCGCAGACGGAAGTCATCGACCCTGCCACGATGCCGGTAACGCGCCTCGTCAACACGGCACTCGATGGCGTCACGACAGACACGCAGGCGGTTTTCGAAGACATCCTGCGCTTTTCGACAAGCGACATGCTCTGCTACCGCGCCGAGGGGCCCGAGGCGCTGGTTCAGCGGCAGACCGAGCGCTGGGATCCGGTGCTCGACTGGGCGGCCAATGAACTCGGCGCCCGCTTCATTCTCGTCGAAGGCGTTATGCACCACGAACAACCCCGCGACGCGATTTCCGCCTTTTCAGCGGCCCTGCGCAAGCATGACGACGCGACGAAGCTGACCGCATTACATACGATCACGACCTTGACCGGCTCGGCGTTGCTGGCACTCGCTTTCGCCGAACAGCTGTTGCCACCAGACGAGATCTGGTCGCTCGCCCATCTCGATGAGGACTGGACCATCGAGCATTGGGGTAGCGACGAGGAGGCTGAACAGCGGCGAGCCCAGCGGTTCACCGACTTCAAAGCCGCCGTTGATGTTTTTTTGGCTGTCCACGGCTAAAAACCGGTTGCCTTGAGGGCTTTTATCGCGAAATCTGCGACTCTCATGGGGCGGATGCGGGTTTTTCGAGATGAGTTGGCTTAGGTCGTGTTTTTTGCGGATGGCGCTGGTCTGTATTGCGCTCACGTCCTGCGGTAGCTTGTTTTCGAAGGGACAACCCAGCCCGGTTTATGACGTCCGCAGCGCGGTCGTCCTTGCCGGTCCCAATATGCCCGCGCCGCTGCTGGCAGGCGTGGGCGACCGGGTCAACGCCGCGATCAACGCAACCGTCCGCACGGAAGTCTATCCGCGCGTGATCCTGACCATTCGTATTCTCTCAGCCGAAAAAGGGCAGGGCTATAACGGCAGGCAATACATTGCCAAAGTTACGGTCGATGCCGCTTCGGTCGAAGACGGTTCGGTCATTGCCGTCAGTTCATTCAGCGTGACGAGCCTCTCGAATAACAAGGCGGCAGCAGACGAAATCCTGGCCGAGGATATTGCCGGACGAATTCGTTCCATTTTCTCGCTGAACGCCGGTCACGCATAAATCAGAAGCCGCTTGCGCGGCGAGGAGTGCCCCATGAAGGAAATTCTCGAAGAGCTCGAACGTCGGCGCGACATCGCGCGACAGGGCGGTGGGCAGCAAAGAATCGACGCGCAGCACACCCGCGGCAAGCTGACGGCCCGGGAGCGCATCGACCTCTTCCTCGATGAAGGCTCCTTCGAAGAGTTCGGCATGTTCGTCGAACACCGGTCGAGCGATTTCGGCATGGACAAGAGCCGTATCGCCGGTGACGGCGTCGTCACCGGTTGGGGAACCGTCAACGGGCGCACTGTTTTCGTCTTCGCCAAGGATTTCACGGTCTTCGGCGGGTCTCTTTCGGAAGCGCACGCCGAAAAGATCATGAAGGTCCAGGACATGGCGCTGAAGAACCGGGCACCGATCATCGGCATCTACGATGCCGGCGGCGCGCGTATCCAGGAAGGCGTGGCGGCACTCGGCGGCTATGCCGAAGTCTTCCAGCGCAATGTGCTGGCCTCCGGCGTGATCCCGCAGATTTCGGTGATCATGGGACCTTGCGCCGGCGGCGACGTCTACTCGCCTGCGATGACCGATTTCATCTTCATGGTGCGCGACACGTCCTACATGTTCGTGACCGGCCCGGATGTCGTGAAGACGGTGACGAACGAGACCGTGACTGCGGAGGAGCTTGGCGGCGCGACGATCCATACGACGCGCTCGTCGATTGCCGACGGTGCCTATGACAATGATGTCGAAACCCTGCTTCAGGTTCGCCGCCTGATCGATCTGCTGCCGCAATCCAACACTTCACCAGTGCCGGAAATCGAATGTTACCAGTCGGTGACCGATGCGGACACCTCGCTCGATACGTTGGTTCCGTCTAACGCTCAGAAGCCCTATGACATCAAGGAACTGATCCATAAGACTGTCGACGAGGGTGACTTCTTCGAGATCCAGGCGAGTTTCGCCAAGAATATCGTCTGCGGGTTCGGGCGGATCGAGGGCGCGACGGTGGGCTTTGTCGCCAATCAACCGATGGTGCTCGCGGGCGTGCTCGACAGCGATGCCTCCCGCAAGGCGGCGCGGTTTGTTCGCTTCTGCGATTGCTTCAACATTCCGATCGTCACCGTCGTCGACGTTCCGGGCTTTCTGCCCGGGACCGCGCAGGAATATGGCGGCCTGATCAAGCATGGCGCCAAGCTGCTGTTTGCCTATGCGGAGGCCACCGTGCCGAAGCTTACGGTTATCACCCGCAAGGCGTTCGGTGGTGCCTACGACGTCATGGCATCCAAGCATCTTCGTGGGGATCTGAACTATGCCTGGCCGACTGCGCAGATCGCGGTGATGGGCGCCAAGGGTGCGGTCGAGATCATCTTCCGCAAGGACAGTGCCGATCCCGAGAAGATCGCTGCTCATACGAAGATGTACGAAGACCGGTTCCTGTCTCCGTTCGTGGCAGCCGAACGCGGCTACATCGACGAAGTGATCATGCCGCATTCGACGCGGCGGCGGCTGGCGCGGGGCCTCAAGATGCTTCGCAACAAGGATCTGAGCAATCCCTGGAAGAAACACGACAATATTCCCCTATAGACTGAACAAATCGGGGAAAACGACAAGAAATCAAGCGGATGTGATCGGAGTTCCACCAATCGTGACTTCTTTGTGTTCTGCCATAACGTTAACGCTCCTCTGTCTTTTGACCTAAGGAGAGTTTTAATGCCAAGTTTCGAACGCCTCAACGCGTATCAGCCCTACGCGCTTGCTGCGCTGCGGATCGTCACCGCCTTGCTCTACATCGAGCATGGCACGATGAAACTGTTTGCCTTCCCGATCCCCCAAGGTGAAGGCGGTGCGCTTCCGCCGCTGATGATCTTTGCCGCTCTGCTCGAGACCATCGGCGGACTGGCGATCCTCGTCGGCTTCCTGACGCGCCCGGTTGCCTTCATCCTGGCAGGCCAGATGGCTGTTGCGTATTTCATGGCGCATGCCCCGATGGGCTTCTACCCGGCCGTCAACCACGGTGCCGAAGCGATCCTCTATTGCTTCATCTTCCTGTTCCTGGTCTTCGCAGGTGCAGGTGCGTTCGCAATAGACAAGCGAAACGCGTGATCTGCTGCCGCGGGCTTGGCCCGCGGCGTTCATCGCCGCTGTGGTACTTGGATGCGTTTGGGACGAACGCGTCGCTTGGTCGGCCCCCTCAGGGGCCGATCTCATTTTCAGCCGCTTATTTCCTCAGCCGAGCCGCTCCGCGTGCCATTTCAGATGATCGTCCATGAAGGTGGAGATGAAGTAGTAGGAGTGGTCGTAGCGCTCGTGCATGCGCAGCGAAAGCTTGATGTCCGTCCCCTTGATCGCGTCTTCGAAGAGCCATGGGCGCAGGCCGTTGTCGAGGAAACCGTCAGCCTTGCCCTGATCGATCAGGAATTCCGGGAAACGCGCGCCGTCCTGAACAAGGGCACAGGCATCATACTGGCGCCACGCGGCGCGATCTTGACCGAGATATTTTTCCAGCGCCGGCGCGGACCAATCGGCGGTCGACGGTTCGACGATCGGCGCGAAAGCCGAGCAACTCTTGAAGCGATCCGGGTTCTTCAGCGCGATCGTCATGGCACCGTGACCACCCATCGAATGCCCGAAAATACCCTGGCGGCTCATGTCCATCCGAAAGTGCTGACTGACGAATGCCGGTAATTCCTCGGTGATGTAAGTGTACATCTGGTAGTTCTCTGACCACGGCTCCTGGGTCGCGTCGAGATAAAATCCCGCACCCTTACCCATCTGCCAGTTCGTCAGCTCGTCCGGGACGTCGTTGCCGCGCGGGCTGGTGTCGGGGCATACGATGATGAGGCCGAGTTCGGCGGCCATCCTGCGGTATTCTCCCTTTTCCATGACGTTGGCATGGGTGCAGGTCAGGCCCGAGAGATACCAGAGAACCGGCCGCGGCTCCTTGATCGCCTGCGGAGGCACGAAGACGGCAAATGTCATGTCGCATTTGCAGGCCTCGGACGTGTGCGTGAAAACGCCCTGCATGCCGCCGAAGGCGGTCGCCTGGGAAATGATGTTCATTCTAGTCTCCGGTCTTTGGAGTTGTGGCTTTGGCGCGCCGGCAGAGCCGGTCGAATGTTTCGAGGAAGCGGGAGCGATCCTTGGGACTGAAGGCCGCATTATAGCCCTTGCTTTCACCGGTTTCCCTGAGATGCGCGCCGAGATCGCGCATGGCGCTGGCCATACCGATGTTGGTGTCATCAAAGACACGGCCGCTTGGGCCACTGACGAAAGCGCCGGTGGCGACGCAGCGAACCGCGAGCGGCACATCGGCCGTGACAACGACATCTCCCGCACCGGCATGCTCGGCAATCCAGTTGTCGGCCGCATCGAAGGCATTGGAGACGATGACGTTGTGCACCATCGGATCACGCGACGGGCGTAGCCCGGAATTGGCAACGAACGTCACCTCGATACCGTGGCGCTCGGCGACCTTGAGGATTTCCGGTTTGACCGGGCAGGCGTCTGCGTCGACGTAAATCATGGAACAAACCTCATCGGAAGGCGGCACAGGGCCGCCTTCCGTTGGCAATCATCAATAGACCACCACGCCGCGGATCGATTCGCCCTTGTGCATGAGGTCGAAGCCCTTGTTGATGTCTTCAAGCGGCATCGTGTGGGTGATCATCGGATCGATCTGGATCTTGCCTTCCATGTACCAGTCGACGATCTTCGGCACGTCGGTACGGCCACGCGCGCCGCCGAAGGCGGTGCCCATCCAGTTGCGGCCGGTGACCAGCTGGAACGGACGTGTGGAGATTTCCTGGCCAGCACCAGCAACGCCGATGATGACCGACTTACCCCAGCCGCGATGCGAGGATTCCAGCGCCTGGCGCATGACCTTGGTGTTGCCGGTGCAATCGAAGGTGTAGTCAGCGCCGCCGATCAGGTCGCCATGGCGCTTCGTCATGTTGACGAGGTAGGGCACGATGTCGTCGCCGACTTCCTTTGGGTTGACGAAGTGGGTCATGCCGAACTTCTCGCCCCAGGCCTTGCGATCCGGGTTGATGTCGACGCCGATGATCATGTCGGCACCAGCAAGGCGCAGACCCTGCAGCACGTTAAGACCGATGCCGCCGAGGCCGAAGACGATCGCGGTCGAACCGATCTCCACCTTCGCGGTATTGATGACAGCGCCGATGCCCGTCGTCACGCCGCAGCCGATGTAGCAGACCTTGTCGAAGGGGGCGTCGGGATTGATCTTGGCGAGCGCGATCTCCGGCAGAACGGTGAAGTTCGCGAAGGTCGAGCAGCCCATATAGTGATGGATCTTGTCCTTGCCGATCGAGAAGCGCGAGGTGCCGTCCGGCATCAGGCCCTGGCCCTGGGTGGCGCGGATCGAGGTGCAGAGATTGGTCTTGCGCGAAGTGCAGGAATAGCATTCGCGGCATTCCGGCGTGTAGAGCGGAATGACGTGGTCGCCCTTCTTCAGTGAGGTGACGCCGGGACCAACGTCGACGACGACGCCGGCACCCTCATGGCCGAGAATGGCCGGGAACAGGCCTTCCGGGTCGGCGCCCGAGAGCGTGAAATCGTCGGTGTGGCAAATGCCGGTGGCCTTGACCTCGATCAGAACTTCGCCGGCCTTCGGGCCGTCGAGCTGTACGGTCATCACTTCGAGCGGTTTTCCTGCCTGTACGGCAACGGCGGCGCGAACGTCCATCTTCGGATTCTCCAATGCTGATTTGATCGGGCGGACTTTTGCACGCGCGGGGAGGTAGGCTCAAGGGAAAACCCGCCACCGATGGCAATTTCCTTTGCCGATGAGCAGGTTGCGCCGATCTCTGTACCGTCTGCGTCAGAAGATCCTGTCGATCGCAAAAACGACAGCATAGCCGTGCATTGCTATCGCGGCATAGAGGCCAAAGGCGACCAGCATTCGTTCGCCGTCCTTCATTTCCTCGAGCTTCTGGCGCGGCTTGACGGAACCCGCACCGATCATGCTGACGATGGTGAAGACGACGAGACCGGCCAGCAGCCAAGTGGCGGCAAGTCCGACCTCGAATCCGACGCACATGATGCAGAGCGTCACGACGAAGCTTGCCGCTGCCTGCGAGCGTCTCGATCGAAAGATCTGGCGCAACAGCTGGCCGCCATCGAACCTGTGCATCGGCAAGAGGTTGAGCAGATTGAACGCGCCCAAGATCATGATGAAAACCAGCAGAGGGCCGCGGGCCGGCGATGGAACGATCCCGCGGTCCGCGAGCTGCTCGGCGACGATCAGGATCGGTACCAGGAAGGCGGACATGCCGGCACCCATCAAGGCGCAGGTGGCGACTTCGAACAATGAACGATAGGGCCGGCCGCCAATTGCCACGCCACCCAGCAACGGTACGAAGATCATTCTGACGGACTGGTGTCCGAACATCCGATAAGCGGCCATGTGCCCAAGTTCGTGCAATGCGATGACGAGGGTGAGGAACGTCGAGATCATCAAGCCTTGCACCGTCAAGCCAAGGAACGGCCAGAGTAGAAGCGTCGACAAGACGGCAAGGCCAACCTGTACGAGCGGGTGCTCGAAGTAGCCCTGAGGATGCGACTCGCCCGTGGCGAGCCAGCCCTCAAGCGCCCGCATTTCGCGGCGCAGTGCGACATAGCGGAATATGAGGAAGGCGAGGCCGCGATAGCGATCGGTCTGGGCGATCTCAAGCATGGCACCTTCAGGGGTTGGGCGAACGATCCTGCGTTCGCGAAAGTCCCTCCAGAACGACAGGTCCAGCGTGCTGTCGTCTATGACTGCCGATTGGAAGCCATGCGCGCTGCCGGTGACGGCGGCCAGAGGCTCCAGCGACAACAGCCGGCGCAGCGGCTCTCCGTTCTTGTCGAGATGCTTGTAGATCTGTTCAATGACACCGGCACGGTGGGAAAGCGGCGTGCTGCTGATGACCGAATGATGCCAGTTGGCCTTGGAGCCGGCGGGGTTCATCGCACTCCACAGGGTTTCGTGTGTACACCGAAACGTCCTGTTTACATGCAGCGTCCGTAGACCAAGCGGGATGCGCATCAGCAGCCATAGAAGACCGATATTGATGAACAGCAGCAGGATTGCCGATTGCAGTCCAGACATATGCGTACTCCGTCCGACCAGCCCGCCCGACGGTCGAGCATAGGCCCGCAGCCGTTAACAAAGATCAATCGGATCGGCTTGGACGGCTGTGCCGAAACGGCTCAAGCGAACTCCATGATGACAGCATCGACAGCAAGGCTCTCGCCGGGCTTGGCGTTGATCTTGCCGACCGTCAGGTCACGTTCGGCGCGCAGAACGTTTTCCATCTTCATTGCCTCGACCACGGCCAGTGTCTCGCCGGCCTTGACCTCCTGGCCTTCGGTGACGGCAATAGAGACAACGAGCCCCGGCATCGGGCAGAGGAGAAGCTTCGACGTGTCCGGCGGAAGCTTGACCGGCATGAGCTTGTCGAGTGCCGCATGCTGCGGAGTGAAAACCTTGGCTTTCACCGACAGTCCTTGCCAGTCGACCCGCAGCCCATTGAGGATCGGACGAAGCTGCGCGGTAACGGTCGCGTTTCCAACCTTGCCGCGCCAAACCGGATCGCCAGGTCGCCAATCGGTGACAACGTTGAACTGCTTGCCGCCGACCGCGATGTCCATGTCGAAGGGAATTGTCACGAGGCCATCGAGCAGGCGGATATCGACGTAATCATCGCCGAGCTTGACCGTCCAGGCCTCTCGCAGGGCACCTGAATGCGCGCGCAGACGATCGTCGAAGCGCTCACGGCGATTGGATTCGATCAGCGCGGCCGATAGAGCGACAGCGGCCAGAACTGCCTGCTGGCCCGCATCCGGCGCCATCGGGGCGAAGCCTTCGGGATACTCTTCAGCGATGAACCCGGTCGACAGCCGGCCTTCGCGCCAGCGCGGGTGCTTCATCAGCGCCGCGAGGAAGGGAACATTGTGTTCAATTCCATCGACAACGAAGCCGTCGAGGGCCTGCCCCATCGCTTCGATCGCCTCCAGACGCGTCGGCGCCCAGGTGCACAGCTTCGCGATCATCGGATCATAATACATGGAGATCTCGGCGCCCTCGAAGACCCCGGTGTCATTGCGAATGATCGCATTGCCGGAAGTGCCTTCGGCCGGTGGACGGTAGCGGGTCAGGCGGCCGATGGACGGCAGGAAATTGCGGTAGGGATCCTCTGCGTAAAGCCGGCTCTCGATCGCCCAGCCGTTAAGCTTGATGTCATCTTGCGCAAACGGCAGTTTTTCGCCCGCCGCAACACGGATCATCTGCTCGACGAGGTCGATGCCGGTGACAAGCTCCGTCACGGGATGCTCGACCTGCAGGCGGGTGTTCATTTCGAGAAAATAGAAGTTGCGATCGCGATCGACGATGAATTCGACAGTGCCGGCGCTCTGGTAGTCAACGGCCTTGGCAAGAGCCACCGATTGCTCACCCATCGCCTTGCGGGTTGGCTCGTCCAGAAACGGCGAGGGCGCTTCTTCCGCGACTTTCTGATTTCGTCGCTGGATCGAGCACTCGCGCTCTCCGAGATAGACGACGTTGCCATGCGCGTCGGCCAGCACCTGAATCTCGATGTGTCGCGGATCGACAACGTATTTCTCGATGAACACGCGGTCGTCGCCGAACGAACTTCTGGCTTCGGAGCGTGCGCGGTCAAAGCCGTCGCGAACCTCGGCCTCGCTCCAGGCGATGCGCATGCCCTTGCCGCCGCCGCCCGCCGACGCCTTGATCATGACAGGATAGCCGATTTCCGCCGCAATCCGCTCCGCATGGGTGGCGTCCTCGATCACGCCGAGATAGCCGGGAACGGTGGAGACCTTCGCGGCGTTTGCAAACTTCTTCGATTCGATCTTGTCCCCCATGGCGGTGATTGCCTTGGGTTTCGGGCCGATGAAGACGATGCCCTCCTTTTCCAGCGCCTCGCAAAACGATGCGCGCTCGGACAGGAAACCATAACCCGGGTGGACGGCCTGGGCGCCGGTCGCCTTGCAGGCAGCAATGATCTTCTCGGCGACCAGATAGCTTTCGGCCGCCGCCGCCGGGCCGATGTGCACAGCCTCGTCGGCCATCTCGACATGGAGCGCATCGCGGTCTGCATCGGAATAGACCGCGACCGTTGCAATGCCCATGCGGCGTGCGGTCTTGATGACGCGACAAGCGATTTCGCCGCGGTTCGCGATCAGGATCTTATTGAACATGCAGACTCCACCCGTGAAATGCGTTCCGGAGTCTTAAGCACAAAGACCGGAACGCACAATCGGGCGAAACACATCGCGGAGAAGGAATCAGGCGACGGCGGATTCAGCCTCGGGGCTGTCGACGATACGAAGCCAGCGGCTGCGGCGTGGCGCTTCCGCATATTCCACGAGACGCAACGCCGCGAGCAGGTCCGACCATCGCGGATGGTTCGCCGCAGGCAGGGTCTGTTCGGCGATCCGCATCAGCACGTTCCAGGTCGCTGGCGGGACGTTGATCACCCCGCCGTCCGAAACGCCGCGCAGGATGTGCATGGCGTAGTCGATATCCTGTCGCGCGATGCCCTTGCGATCCACGGCGCGGGAAAGCTTGTAGCCGCCGACATTGTCGGACAGCGCCAGTCTCAGCTGATCCAGCGCGAAGGCGCGCAGTTCATCCGGCACATGTTTCGAGACTTCGATCACATGCAGGACAAGCTCGAGCTCCAGCGACGAGTTGACGACGCCATCGGTCGACACCATGCGAATGAGCCAGGCTACGTTTATCTCGTCCAGGGAACCCTGCGGATAGGTGTAGTCGACGACAAACCGCGCGAGTTGTTCGACGAAGTACGCGTTCCATTCAGGGCATTTTTCGGGGCAGGAATTATTAAGCGCAAGCATGGCGACGACGTCGTCCGATGTCCGGATGCCTTCCGGAAATGTGTGCTTGCGCAGTAGGCCGATATCTTCGACGGCCAGCCGATGCTTCCCGGCGATCACACATGCCGGAAAAGCGAGGCGGAATTCGCTCATCTTTTCTCTCCAGGCTTCATCATGAAGCCGAATATCCTTCTAGCGCCAGCGAATTGATTATCCCTCAACAGGTGCGGTTAACGAGATGTTGGGCCAATCAGGACGCTTTTAGCGACCGTGCCTGAACCCGTTCGCGCCAAATGATGAAGAGGCCCGACGCCACGATGATCAGGATGCCGATCCATTTGGAGAAGGTGGGAAAGTCGCCGAACAGCGCATAGCCAAGCACCGTTGCCGAGATGATCTCAAAATACTGGAACGGAGCCAGCAACGACAGCGGCGCCAGGCGGAATGCCTTGACGACAATCATGTGCACATAACCTGACAGCGAACCGAGGATGAGGAGCAGGATCAACCCAAGCCACGAGGACGGGAGCGACAGCTCGAAATCGGGGACGCCCATCGAGCCGCCAACGGCGAGCGCCGCCGTCATGAAAAGCGTGCCACCGATGCCCGCCATCGTTTGCATCGTCAGGGGAGAATCGGCGGTGCCGATCGCCCGGTTCATGAACAGATAGAGCGAGAACAGGAAGGCGCAGCAGACTGGGAGCAGGGCCTTCAGGCCGAAGATCTCGTAGCTCGGTTGAATGACGATCATCGCGCCGCCAAAACCGACGACGATGGCGGTCCACCGGCGCCAGCCAACCTTGTCTCCGAGGAACAGCGCGGAGAGACCGGTCAGCATGAATGGCTCGACGAAGTAGATCGCGAACACATCCGCGAGCGGCATGTATTTGACCGCCACGAAGAAAAGCAGGCTGGCTGCGCCGTGCAATGCGCCCCTGAGCAGATTCATCCACGGACGCTTGGCCGAGAGCGCCTTCATGCCAAACAGCACAAAGAGAATCGGCAAGGTGCAGACGAGCTGGAAGAAGAAGCGGTAGAACGTCACCTGTCCCGGCGACATGTGCTCGAAGGTCGCCATGTACTTGGCGATGGCGTCCATGGCCGGCAGAACGACCATTGCGCCGGCCATGAGTGCCATACCCAACAGGGGATTTTGGTGATCGGGGGAATTGCTCATGGCAGGAGACGTTCGCTTTCCGGTTCCTTGGGCTATACCGAAAAGACATGGGGTGGTCCATGCGCAAGCGGTGCCGCGGGTATGCAAGGCTGGTGCGTCCCCAACCTTCGCGTTTCGTGCACCCTTGAACCGGCGCTAGGCTCTCAACCGAATGTTTTCGAGAGTCGAAGTGGTCGATATGCCGTCGGTGCGGGGGAGATAAACGACTTGGCAGAGCGACTTGAAATGATCGAATCTCCCCGCCCAATCATCTCCCATCACCAGGATATCGGCCCCATACTGCTGAATGTAGTGGCCCTTGAGCTCAAGCGAGTGTTCCAGAAACACGTCATCGACGCCGACAATCGAGCGAACGATCTCCATGCGGTCGGTCTCGCTGTAGACCGCATCCTTCTGCTTCTTGGCGTAGTTGAGCGCATCCGTCGAAATGCCGACCGTCAGATGGTCTCCGAGTGCCTTTGCTCTCTGGAGAATGCGAATGTGGCCGATATGCAGTACATCGAATGTGCCGAACGTAATGACTTTTCTCATTCTTTCTCCTTCACATCCGCTGGTCGGCACAGTTCTCGAACTCGCCCAATGTCATGATGCGCGTAACGCGAGATTGGGCTGTTCGGCTGAGATGCCTGTTACGATGGCGTCCAAAATGCTGGCGGATGCCTTGCCCTGATTGGGCAGAATCGTGTCCAGCAACGTGCGCCGTTCGGCCTGGAACTCCCAGGCTTTGCCGTTCTTGTATTCCAGCGTCGCCTGTTTCATTTCCTCGAAGGTGCGAACACGGCGGGTCGCGGCTTCCGTCATCCTGCCAAGCCCATTGAATTCCACATGCTGTTCGGAATCGAAGAAGACGATCGGCTTGTCGAAGAGCTGATATTCCGCCAGGAACGACAGGCCATCGGAGATCATCATGTCGGAAGCGGCAAACAGCTCGCCGTACTGCTGCATTTCGATGGCGCAATTCGGTAAACGCGTCCAGGCGTTCTGGAACAATCCGACGTTTTCGCCGGTCAGCGCATGCCCGAACAGCGCGGGGTGAGGCTTCAGCACGAATTCGATGTCGGGGCTCTCCTTGGCCCATCTGAGCATGCTGTCCCAAATGCGGTCGAACACGCCGAAACCCAGGCCATGGCCGCCGACCGAATGGTGCGGCGCCCAGATAACGCGGAAGCCTCGGGTACTGCGCGCCGGTATCGGCCACGCGTCCGTCTTGTCGGCTTTCATCAGCCTGTCGAACTTGGGATATCCGCTCAGGATGAACTTCGCCGGATCGGAATGTTCAAAGGAGCGATAGTAGGATTGGGTCGTGGCCGTTTCGCAGAAGATCCGCCAGGCGGCGCGGTGATAGGCCTGGTCGAAGCCAAAGGCAGATACCTCGGTGATGATCTCGTCGCCAAGCGATGCCGCGAGATTCAGCGCGTAGGGCACGAGGCAGAGGCGAGCAAAGGTCAGTTCGTTGGTGCGAAACGCCGGCGGCAGGCAATAGTCCCACTGCTGCTGGCGAAAGATCACGGCGGGCCGAAGCGCCTTCAGGATGTCGAGCCCCTGATACGAATCTTCCATGTTGAAGCGCAGATGTTTCACGCCAAGCTGCCTCAGCGACTGGCTGACGACATCCTCGCCTTCATAAGCCCCATATCCCAGCGGGGTGGAGTTTAGGGATATGACGATGGGGTCAAAGCGCTTGTCTTCGAGCATCGCCGTATAAACATCGGACAAGGCGTCCCACATGGGGATGGAATGCACCATCAAGACGCAGCGTATCGGCAGCTGCACCGAGCTGCCAGCGCGCAGAGCAAGGTTGCTCGTCTGCTTGATGGTGTTCAATTCGTGACCCAGCTGGAGGGCAAGATTGGACAGCGCATCGGTGAATCCAGCGACGTCCGTCCGCGGCTCACCCGGCTCTCGGTCTGGAGCTCCGCCCAGGGCTTCGAACAGCCCGGCGATACCGGTCTGCATCTGGCTTTGAATGATCTGTAGGAGCTTGGCCGATTCGAGATAGATCTCGCCCTGAATATTCTGAGTTTCGACGAGGGCAGCGAACTGCTGCTCCATGTCGTCAAGCTTCGCAGAGATTGCACCGATCTTGTCGATGAGGCCCGGGGTATGACTGCTGTCCATTTGCTTTCCCAAAAACCAAGCGGTTCGAATGCTGACATTCCCGCTTAGAAGACAGCCATTCGCAGTGATGGTTTCTCTGGATACGAACGAAAGCTTTAGTGAAACTTGCGCAGACAGGGTGGTCGGAACGAAGCAAGCGCGAATCAAAGCCGCATCGTCAGCAAATGCCGTTTGAGCGATTCGATTCGCGGGAGATGGCCGCAGACGATTTATTTTCGAGGGAGAGGAGTTTCGACAGAGCTTGAGGAAAATCTGCTAGCTTACGAGAAAGCCGAGCATTTCCTGACCGAATTCAGTATGACTGAAGTATCTGAGGAGAAGAGGGCGGCCTTCAAAAACGAAGGCGCCAGGATCCAGACTAATTTGGTCAGCCTCACTATCAAAAGTGAGATGGTGCGGTCGAGAAGACTCGAACTTCCACGGGTTGCCCCACAGCGACCTCAACGCTGCGCGTCTACCAATTCCGCCACGACCGCATCGTGGTAGGTGCCGGTTTGTGCCGGCGACGCAGCATGTAGCAAAAGGATTCCGGCGACACAAGTGCGATGTGACAGTTTTTTTCAACAGACGTCACGACGTTTGAATCACACGAGAAACGACGCCATATAGACGCTCGAAGCTGCCGCCCCTGCAGGGCCAGCCGTGACGAGGAATAACCATGCTGCGCACCGATCTCGACCACTCCATGTTTCCGATTGCGGGCTCGCGACCGGTTCGCTGGCGCATCGCCGACGGGCTCGTTCCCTATGAAGAGGCTGTGGATATCATGGAACGGGAGGTCGCCAGGATCGCAGACGGTGGCGACGAGTTGGTCTGGCTGGTCGAACATCCGCCGCTCTACACGGCCGGCACCAGCGCCGATGCCAAGGATCTCGTGCAGCCTGATCGTTTTCCAGTATTCTCCACAGGACGGGGAGGTGAATACACCTATCACGGGCCAGGACAGCGGGTCGCCTATGTGATGCTCGATCTAAAGCGTCGGCGTCAGGATGTCCGCGCTTTCGTCGCTGCGCTGGAGGAAGTCATCATCCGAACGCTCGATTCGATGAACGTTCGCGGCGAGCGGCGCGAGGATCGCGTCGGGGTCTGGGTTCGCAGGCCCGAGAAACCGCCACTGCCGGATGGCACGGTGGCGGAGGACAAGATTGCAGCGCTCGGAATCCGACTGCGGAAATGGGTCACCTTTCACGGACTCTCGTTGAACGTCGAGCCCGACCTCGACCATTTCGGTGGAATCGTTCCCTGCGGAATTTCCGCCTATGGCGTGACCAGCCTCGTCGACTTGGGCCTGCTGGTCATGATGGCCGATGTGGATATCCGGCTTCGTGAAGCCTTCGAATCGGTTTTCGGCGAAACCGTGAACGACAATTGATGTCAGACCACGTTATCGGAGAGGGGCCGTAAGGACGGCCCGCCTCCTGTCACCTGCCTCGAACTACTTGTCGCCGGTGTCACGGCATGCATCCGTGTGCGACGCGCCGCTGTCGCCACCAAAGGTGTGGACGCCTTTCTTCGAAGTGTAGTCGCAATTCGGCAGCGGCTTGATGCTTGCCGTCGTCATTTTGTCGACGCCAGGGCTAACGCGAACGGGAGCGAAGCCGTCGCTGTCATTCGTGTAGTCGCTCGAATACTCCTGCGCTTTGTGCTGGGCGTAGTGGATAGGTTTGGCCGGCGCCACCTTCACCGGAGCGAATCCGTCGCTGTCGTTCGAGTAGTCGCTGGAATACTGGGCGGTCTGGGCAAATGCCGTGCCGGCCATGCCGAGAGCCAGAAGTGCGGCGGCAGCAAATTGAATGCGCATGGTAGATCTCCTCAATCATTCGTTGCAAACAACGTTACGCAAAACCCTCGGCAACGACCAGTTCGCGCCCGAATTGAGGCGGGAATGTGAACAATTAGCGCACTACCGACCAACGTTTAATCAAATGAAATCACGGAGCCGCGACTGGACTTGATCGGATAATGACGCGATTTTGATGTGAGGAACCGGAGCGCGAGGTGCCGAATTTGCTGCAATCAAAAGACGCTCTCATTGATCCAAACAACCCGCTGTCGCTACTGAGCAGCAGCGACGTTTGCCGGAACGAAATCGCGGATGATGCCTTCGACCAACTCGGGCGTTAGCTGGCTGAAATGCGAAATGATATGGGTCGGGTTGAGCTGCTCGATCGGGACGTCGGAGTAGCCGAACGGCACGGCAATCGACGGAATCCCGGCGTTCTGCGCGACCAGAATGTCGTTGACGCTGTCACCGATCATGATGGAGCGCCTGGGATCACCACCTGCCTTTTCGATGGTGCCGAGCAGATGGCCCGCATCCGGCTTGCGGACGGCAAACGTATCGCCGCCGGTAATCACATCGAAGCGATGCGTGAGGTTCAAGCGATCGAGAAGCGTTCTCGCCAAGCCCTCGAGCTTGTTGGTGCAGACGGCAAACCGGAAGCCGCTTGCCTTCAGCGTATCCAGGGCGTTCTCGAGGCCGGGATATGCGGCCGTCTTGCCGGGCATGTTCCTAGTATAATGCGCGATGAAGCGATCCAGGAGCGGCGGCAGCGCCTCCGGTTCGAGCTTCAGACCCTGCAGCTTGCAGGCGCGCTCGATCATGACCTTGGCGCCGTGGCCGACAAGGTGGGTGAGATCGTCGTAGCTCACCGGCGCCAGATCAAGTGCTTCAATGGTGTGGTTCAGGCTTTCGACCAGATCGACGTGCGTATCAAGGAGCGTTCCATCGAGATCGAATACAATGAGGACAGGGGTCAAGGGAGTTTGCCTGTGCGCTTGTTGGGATGCTCAGGAAGTAGGCGATGAAGGCCGCAAAAGCAACGCTTTGCCCGCCTGCGCCATAAATCCCAGATCTATTCCCAATTTCGAAAAGCGTGACGCTATTTTGGCTTTCGTTTGGCAAGCGAGCCGTGTAAACACCTCACCCAACGTAACATTTGGAGTAAGCGGCGCATGGATGCCCGCGAAATGAAGATCAAAGCCGCCGAGGTTGCCCTGACCTATGTCGAGGACGGCATGCGGCTCGGTATTGGAACCGGAAGCACCGCCGAAGAGTTCGTACGGCTGCTCGCCGAACGGGTCGCGGGCGGCTTCAAGATCGAAGGCGTTCCCACATCCGAGCGCACGGCGCGGCTTTGCGTCGAACTCGGCGTACCCCTGAAATCCCTCGACGAGCTGCCGGAGCTGGATCTCACCATCGATGGTGCTGATGAAGTGGATGCCGAGCTGCGCCTGATCAAGGGTGGGGGCGGCGCGCTGCTGCGGGAGAAGATCGTCGCGGCCGCTTCGACACGAATGATCGTGATCGCTGACGAAAGCAAACTCGTTCAGACTCTCGGCGGTTTTGCGCTTCCGATCGAAGTCAATCCATTTGGGCTGGTTTCGACCCGGATCGCCATCGAAAAGACGGCGGCGAAGCTTGGTCTCAGCGGCGATCTGACGCTTCGGCAATCCGGCGGCGATAACTTCACCACCGACGGCGGGCACTACATCATCGATGCATCTTTTGGCCGCATTCCTGATGCAGAGGCGCTTTCAAACGAGCTGAATGCGATACCCGGCGTCGTGGAACACGGACTCTTTCTCAATATGGCCGCGCTTGCGATCATCGCCGGCCCAGCAGGCGCGCGCACGCTGCGGGCAAACAGGTAACAGGAGCTATGAAACTCATGATTAAATTTGCAGGTCTTGGCCGTTTTGCTGCTGCGACCGTTATTCTTTCGGGTATTGCCCTCGGCTCCGCCGCCCAGGCACAGGAAGCATCGCCGGAGCAGCTGAAGGCAGCGCGCGCGGCAATCGACGCCATCGGTGCGACGACGCAGTTCGACAACATCCTGCCGGGCCTCGCCGAGCGGCTGAAGGCCGACCTCATCCAGGATTCGCCGAACTACCAGGATCAGATCACGGCAGAAGTCGACAAGCAGGCGCTGGCACTTGCACCGCGTCGCGCCGACCTCGAAAAGGAAGCTGCCCTGACCTATGCCAAGGCATTCTCGGTCGAAGAACTGAACGCTATCGCTGCGTTCTACAGCTCGCCGGTTGGCCAGAAGCTGCTGAAGGATGGCCCGATCGCTTCGCGCGAAACAGTCAAGGCAGCCGATATCTGGGCACAGGGCATTTCCCGCGACCTGCAGAAGCAGACCAGCGTCGAGCTCAGCAAAGTCATCAAGGTGACGCCGGCACCGGCAGTTGATCCAGCTGCAGCCGCTGCCCCCAAGGCAGCCGCACCGAAGCCCGCTGCAAAGCAGTAAGCGCTTCCCCAATCATGATCTCTTGAAAGCCCGGCACCGACCGGGCTTTCGTTTTTGTGCCGATCGATACTATATCAATCCCGTCTTTCAGCAGATTCTATCCGGAGTTTCCCATGACGTCCTATGATTACGACCTCTTTGTCATCGGCGGCGGATCTGGCGGCGTGCGCAGTGCGCGCGTGGCGGCATCCCTCGGCAAGAAGGTCGCGATCGCGGAAGAGTATCGCTATGGCGGCACCTGCGTCATTCGAGGATGCGTTCCGAAGAAGCTCTTCGTTTACGCTTCCCAGTATCATGAGCATTTCGAGGATGCCGCCGGTTTCGGCTGGACGGTCGGCGCAAGTTCCTTCGATTGGAAGAAGCTGATTGCGGCAAAAGACGCCGAAATTTCGCGGCTGGAAGGGCTCTACAAGAAGGGGCTTTCCGGCGCCAACGCTGAAATTCTGGAGACGCGCGCCGAACTGATCGATGCCCATACGATTCGTCTCGTGAACTCAGGCGCAACGGTCACCGCGAAGACCATCGTCGTTGCGACCGGTGGGCGACCAAACCTGCACGAAGCCCTGCCTGGCCACGAACTCTGCATTTCCTCCAACGAGGCATTCCATCTCGAAGAGCTTCCGCGTTCGATCGTGATTGCCGGCGGCGGGTATATTGCCGTCGAATTCGCGAACGTTTTCCATGGCTTGGGGGTCGAGACGACGCTGATCTATCGTGGCGCGGAGATCCTTTCCCGCTTCGACCAGGATCTGCGGCGGGGCCTGCATGAGGCGATGACCGCCAAGGGCATCCGGATCCTCTGCCACGACACGATGCAGAAGGTGTCGAAGGACGGTGACAGCCTCGTCGTCGACACGTTGAACAACGGCGCGTTGAAAGCCGACGTCGTGATGCTGGCGCTCGGTCGCGTTCCAAATACGCAGAGGCTGGGTCTGGAAGCAGCCGGCGTTGCGACGGACAAGCAGGGGGCGATCGTCGTTGACGAATACTCCCGCACGAACGTCGAGAACATCTACGCGCTGGGGGATGTCACCGACCGGGTACAGCTGACGCCGGTCGCCATCCATGAGGCCATGTGCTTCATCGAGACAGAATACAAGAACAACCCGACGAAGCCTGATCACGACACGATCGCTACGGCGGTCTTCTCGCAGCCGGAAATCGGCACCGTCGGGCTGACCGAAGAAGATGCGGCCCAGCGCTACAAGGACCTCGAAGTTTACCGCGCCCAGTTCCGGCCGCTGAAGGCGACGCTTTCGGGCCGTGCCGAAAAGATGATCATGAAGCTGATCGTCGACGCAGCGAGTCGCAAGGTCGTCGGGGCCCATATTCTCGGTCACGACGCCGGCGAGATGGCGCAACTACTGGGGATCACGCTGAAGGCCGGCTGCACCAAGGACGACTTCGACCGCACCATGGCCGTGCATCCGACTGCCGCCGAGGAGCTCGTGACGATGTACGCGCCGAGCTACCGCATTCGCGACGGCGTCCGGGTCTGATCAACCGGTCAGGCGCGGCATCCGGACGATCTTGAGGAAGAGAGCCTGCATGGCTTCCGTGATGCCTTGGGTTGGCGTGACCTCGAAATAGAGACCCGGCGATGCGCAAGTCTGCATCTTTGTCGGAATTTCGCTCTGAAACGGCTTGATCCAGGTGTTGTACCAGTCGTTCGTGGGGAGCGGCAGATAGGTTGTATACAATACGGCGATCTTGATGCCGCGATCCTTGGCTGCCTTGCAGAAGGAGACGTCGATCGGTTCCTGGCAGCGGCTACCGGTCGTCTTCTTCGTGCAGGTGGAAGCTTTATAGCTATCGCCGACACCGTCGGACACGAAGAAGATGATCTTCTGTGTATCCGCCGTACTTGTTCCCGAGCCACCAGCAGGGATCTTGGTGTTGAGCTGCGTCAGCGCGCTATCAAAGCTCGTCTGGGTGTCGTCGTTGTAACCTTGCTGCGGGATCGTCATCAGGTCGAGGACATATTCGCTGTCACCAACTTGGGGATTCGGCGTTTTTTCGGTGACCTTGCTGCCCACCTTGTCGAGATCGCTCGTCAACGGCACGATTTCACTAAGCCCTGCGGCCTCGGCCTTCGCGCCAAACGTATAGATCGCCATGCGAAACTGATTGTCGGTATCCGCCTTGGCGGACGCAGTCAGCGCCTGCGTCGCCTGACGCACCACGTCGATACGCATGGTCACCTTATTCTTCTTGGCAAGCGCGTAGTAATCCTTGCCCTTATTGCTGCCGCTCTCATGGCAGGCAAAGGCGCAGGAGGCATTTGAACTTTTGTTCTTCGTCAGGTCCACCATCGTGGCGACATCGGCGGGCGTTGCTCCGACGCCCATGGACGGCGTGTTGTCGATCAGGATGTAGAAATCCATGAAGGAAGCTGTCTGAACCGTCGCAGTCGCGGTCCCGGATATCTGAACGCTTTTCTGTCCGAAGACTTGCATGAAGGTGGTGGGGACGGCAGCGCTGAACGACACCGAAGAGGTCACCTTGTTGCCGCTCTTGGCCACCGCAACGGCGGTTGTCACATTGCTCGCCGTCAACTCGCCCTGCATCTGAGCGACGAAGATACTGCGAGCATTGTCCTGGCCGACGGAAATGACGCCGTCGCCGGTCATCTTCACGGCGGCCGCTGTCGTCGATTTGTCAGAAAGTGTGCCTACCGCTGCCGCGTCGGCCGCCGCGTAGAGCTGCGTTCTGAGGCTTAAGGCATGCGCAAAATCAACGGCCATGCCTGCCGACCCCAGGAGGGGCACCATCAGAAGAGCGGTCATCAGGCCAAAATTGCCCGATCGATCCGTAAGGAAGCGATTGAATGTCGGCACTATACTGTTCCCATATATCACCTGCATCGGTGAAAAGGCGGGAAACATCATGTTGCGCCGGTCTGAAATCAGGGCCTTTGTAATTGCAAAGTTTGAATTAGATACAAAGTGTTTTGGTATATTGAACGTTAAGACGCCGGTTATGGTTTGAAAAAGGGCGACGTCATACCTTTATATGAGGCCATTCGCGAAGCTCTGTAACGGCTCTAAACTAGGCTTGAACGGTGCTATGCAAGATGGCGGTAAAGGTCTATAAGCCGCCCAACATTTTTACGACGGGACATCCGGCAAAAGGCCGGATGCGGAAACAGGTGAGTGAGATGGCACAGAATTGGACTCCGAACAGTTGGCGGCAAAAACCGATCCAGCAGGTTCCGGACTATCCGGACCAGGCAGCAGTAGCAGCAACGGAAGCCCAGCTCGCATCTTATCCTCCGCTGGTTTTTGCCGGTGAGGCGCGTCGCCTTAAGAAGCATCTTGCCAATGTTGCCGAAGGTAACGGCTTCCTGCTTCAGGGCGGCGATTGCGCCGAGAGCTTCGCCGAACACGGCGCCGACAACATCCGCGACTTCTTCCGCGCGTTCCTGCAGATGGCCGTCGTGCTGACCTACGGGGCGCAGCTGCCGGTCGTGAAGGTCGGCCGCATTGCCGGTCAGTTCGCCAAGCCACGCTCCTCGGGCACCGAGACGCTGGATGGCGTTACTCTGCCAAGCTACCGCGGCGATATCATCAACGGTATCGAATTCACGGAAGAGGCCCGCATTCCGAATCCGGAACGTCAAGCCATGGCGTACCGTCAGTCGGCTGCGACGCTCAACCTGCTGCGCGCGTTCGCGATGGGTGGCTATGCCAACCTCGAAAACGTTCATCAGTGGATGCTCGGCTTCGTGAAGGACAGCCCGCAGGGCGAGCGTTATCGCAAGCTTGCTGCGCGCATCAGTGAAACCATGGATTTCATGAAGGCGATCGGCATTACCTCGGAAAACAATCCGAGCCTGCGTGAAACCGATTTCTTCACCAGCCACGAGGCTCTGCTTCTCGGCTACGAAGAAGCGCTGACGCGCGTCGACTCCACTTCGGGCGACTGGTACGCGACCTCCGGCCACATGATCTGGATCGGCGACCGTACGCGCCAGGCCGACCATGCGCATGTCGAATACTGCCGCGGGATCAAGAACCCGATCGGGCTCAAGTGCGGTCCTTCGCTCCAGGCGGACGATCTGCTCAACCTGATCGACATTCTGAACCCGACCAACGAGGCCGGTCGCCTGACGCTGATCTGCCGCTTCGGTCACGACAAGGTCGCCGAGCATCTGCCGCGCCTCATTCGCGCGGTCGAGCGCGAAGGCCGCAAGGTGGTCTGGTCCTGCGACCCTATGCATGGCAACACGATCACGCTGAACAGCTACAAGACGCGTCCGTTCGAGCGGATCCTGTCGGAGGTTGAAAGCTTCTTCCAGATCCATCGCGCGGAAGGCTCGCATCCGGGCGGCATCCATATCGAGATGACCGGTAAGGACGTGACCGAGTGCACGGGCGGCGCCCGCGCCGTGACGGCAGACGATCTGCACGATCGTTACCACACGCATTGCGATCCGCGTCTCAACGCCGATCAGGCACTCGAGCTGGCGTTCCTGCTGTCCGAGCGCATGAAGAGCGGTCGCGACGAGAAGCGGATGGCTGTCAACGGCTGATCGCTCCATTGATCCTGAGTTTGAGAAAGCCCGGTCAGCGCCGGGCTTTTTTATTGGACGAGAACCGATTGCTGGCAGCGGGCGTCGGTGAAGCGGACGTCGGCTTCGCCGATCTTGATGCCCAGCATCAACAGCGTGTTGTAAAGCAACTCGTCGAGAGGGGCGGTGACACCGGACAGCGTGTCGGCGATTGCCGCTAGCACCGCCTTGTTGGTCCCAAGCGTGATGAAGAGCAGCTGTATTTCAAGATCGGTGTTCTTCAGCAGCGATTGCACGGCCGACGTCAGGCTGTCGCGGGTGGACACATTCTTCACGGCCTTGGCGGCGATGTCGTTGCTCTGAAAGGTTAGGTGGGTCTTGGCCGTGTTGGTCAAGTTGACATCGGCCATTCCGCTGACCTTCAGGAGCGTGGCATCGATCAGCGTCGCGGGCGTCACACGCGGCTTGCTGCCGAAGTTCGCCATTGCCGCGGGGTCGACATCTCCGAGCGCTATTTCCGCGACACCGGGCACAACGTCGACGCCGATGCTGGCGTTTCTCGGATTTCCACCAAGACAGCTGAAACTTGAGAGCTTCGCCTCGGCGTAGGCTGCCTCGACATAAACCGGGACGCGCACCTTCATGCCGGCAACAGCTCCAAGTCCGGGAACGCTTGCCTCAATCGCGAGCCGGATCTGAGCCGTCCTTACCGCGGCACCGGTCGCGCCCACGGTATTTGATGTAACACCCTTCGGACGTTCACCGATCGAGAGCTTCAAAGTCACATTGGCCAGCCCCGGCACAGCGCCGGCGAGATTGACGGCAACCTGGTTTTTCTGGTTGGCCGCGAGCGCTGTCGCAGAGAGTATGTCCATGACACGCGCGTCGACCTGGAGGTGAGACCCGGTGCCGACCAGCCGCTCGCCCATGGGACCCAGGCTCAGGAAGTCCTCCAGCTTGACCTTCAGCTGCGTCTGCCCAAGCCCCTTCTCAATCGACGACAGAGCCTTGGTAACCGTCGTTGAGAGGCCGGGCGTCTTGCCGAGCGTATTCAGCAGGCGAGGGTAGGAGATTTGCGTCGCAAGCAGCTCGTCGTAGTTCGCCGCCGTGAGGTTCAGGTTGGTGGCAAGCAGGTCGAGAAAGGAGAGCAGGTCAACGTCCGTCGATAGCAATGCGTCGTAGTCTGCCGCCTTCAGTGATACCGCGGTCCCGAGCAGGCTACCCAGGAGGGCATTGAGGACGCCGCCGTTGATGCTCGCCAGACGTGAGCCGACGGAAAACGCGGCAATCTTGGCAGCCGATGCGGTGCCGACAGCGCTCAAGGTCGGAGGTGTCGCAAAAGTTGCGGCAAAGGTCAGCTCCGCCTTCTGTTGCACTGCAACTTTTACGGCATCGTATGGCTGACTTCCGGCAACGAACCGTTGGCCGGACGAAATAGATGGATCGGCTACATAAACCCCTGGCGTGTACTGGACTACAGCATCGAACTGGCTGAGCTGTTGGTTGTTAAGGAGCTGGCTACCGCTTGGCGTCGTGTAACCGGCGCCGGTCTTCACGGCAACGTTCAGACCGTTTTTCTGAAAGTTAGCAACTAGGTTGGCGGCAGCGTTGTTGATATCGGATGCAGCGACAATCGCGCCGATGTCACTCAGCTGCTGCAGCCGGCGCTGCTGCAACGTCATCATGCCGTAGTCCACCCCAAGCGCTAGGCAATAGAGGATTAGCGGTGCGCAAACAGCGGCGGCAACGGCGATATTGCCATCCCTTGAACTTGCAAGGCGCGACAGGGTCATGCTCATTTTTCCGCTCATATGCCACCCATACGGATAGTCGCGAAACGACGGATCTTGGTATCAGGGAGCGGAAAACTATAGAGATTCCAAATGGGTAATGCGCTGGCATCATATTCCGTGGTGACCGTGAACTGATTGCTGTTTTGCGCGTCCGTCGCGACCGACACATGCAGCTTTGCGCGATCGATCAGCGGGTCGTTCAGCGTGGAAATGGTGATGTAGTTGTTGACGAGCTGCGTCCGTTCCTGTTCCGAAAGACCCGCGACAGCCGTGCGTGCCGCGTCGGCCGTCAACTGCTGCAAAGCATGCGCCGCGCTCAGATAGATCCCGTAGGCGATCAGCGTCAGGACAACGAGGAGAAAGAGTGGTGCGACAATTGCAAACTCGATTGCTGCGGCGCCACGGGTGTTGGAAAGGAGATGCCTCATGCGCTTCATTTGCACTACCCCTTAAGCTAGTCAGAGCTGGGTGAGAACAACCAAAGCGTACATGCATATATATTAAGTTTGTATTACCTAATGAACGCGATACGTGCATCACAATAAGTCATCACGGCAAGCCCTGCCGGCACCGGTCGCATTACCACTCAACCGTTCCGATTGTCGTCGCGTAGCCCGGTGGCCGCCCAATGGATCGATCGATCAAGTTGGGCAAACTTGAACGATTGCCAGTAGAAATAGTCCTCGATGAAGGACCGCGACAGCCAGAGCTTGCCGCGGCTGCGGGGTTCGTCCCAGCCGAGCAGCCCCACAACCTCTGCCTTCTTGAACATCCGCTTGATATTCGTCAGCGAGATCGCAAACTCGGTGCAAAGTTCGCTCAAACTCACACCTTCGATATAGATGCGCTCGTGCTCGCGGGCGTCGTCGGGCAGGCGGCTGATGAGTTCATGCAAGATGAGCCCGCCGACCTCGGACCAGAGAAAATGACCGATGCTGTCGCGCGGGTCTCTCCAGCCCGGTTCATGGATCAGGGCGGTCGCCGCATGCGGCTGGGCCGACTGGAAGAGGCGCGGCTCCGCCGCTGTCATCGCCGCGCGGTTTCCGCCGTCCAGACGATCGAGGCAGGACATGTGCCCCTGGAACCAGGCCAGCATGGCTTCGTTGCTAACCTCGGTCGTCTCCAGGCGCCGAAGCCGGCGATCAGGGCTTTCATCAGGAACGTCGCGCAGAAACTTATATGCCAGCAGCTCAGAGAGGAAGGATGCCGCGGTGTTCTTGCTCGCTACCTTGAGATCTGTTGCGACCTGCATCAGGCGGCTTGCCGTCAGCCCGGACGTCGGATCTGATCGGTCACGGCCTATGTTCATGGCAAACAGGGAGTGCGTCAGGAGCCACTTGCGATGGGAGGCCACAAGACGGGCGAGGCGTGGTGCCCGCTTGTGGATGCCGATGAGATGCAGGGCGATCTGGCGTTCGACCGACAGGAATGCGGGATGGTGAAGGATTTCCTCACGAGTATGAACCTTCCCGCTTAGAACGGTGCGGGTAATGGTGCGGCAAGTCTCATCCATGTCTGCTCAGCCTGACGGGTATATCCTCGCCGCTCTCCTCTTACACTTGATGCACTTTTTCAATGGATGATGCGCCTGCCTTCTTGCCGATCGCTCGATATAGTTAAATCGTGCTGGGAGGGTCTGTATTCAGTTGGTCATGCGTTGCGAAAGTTTGGCAAGCTCTTCGCGCATGGCCGCGATCTCGGTCAGAACCTGCATGTCGATCTTCTGGTGCAGCGACAATACCTCCAGCTCCGCCTTGAGGTTCACCTCGTAATCCTTCGCAGCCTCGAAGCGGTCCCGTTCGGCCTGACGGTTCTGCGACATCATGATGATCGGTGCCTGAATGGCCGCGAGCATCGAGAGCACGAGGTTCAGGAAGATAAACGGATAGGGATCGAATGCTCCGGTCGCGAGCACGATGGTGTTGGCCACGCACCAGACGACGAGAAAAGCCAGAAAGCCGGTGATGAAACCCCAGGAACCACCGACACGGGCTATCGAATCCGCCAGGCGTTCTCCGACGGATGACTTTGCCTGCAAGGCGGCGTTGACGTTGGTCGAGATAATCTTGCGCTCATGCGCCTTGGCGAGAACACGCTTCTCGATGTCACTAAGTTCGCCCGTGGACTTGTCGAAATGGTGGTGTACGAAATCGGATAGATTGTGCATGGATCGACTCCCGATGCATTGTTTTGCTTCGGGGCGAAGTATTCCGTTCTCATGTCAAATTGCAATGCGGTCAGCCCCGCATTGCCGTCACAAGCCGGCGCTGTTCAGCCAGGCATGCTGCGGGAAGAAGCGCTCGAGGGACTGCGCCTTTCCGAACATGATGTCATGCTGGAGATAGCGATAGTCTCGCACCAGTGGATCCAGGTTCTTGGGGTTGAGAACCCAATCGGGCGAGGGTGTGTTGTCGCGGGCGATCAGCTGATAGCGATCAACAACCGCATACTTCTTCTGAACGCGACCCAGGAAGCCGGTGTAATAGGGGTGCTCGTAGCCTGCGAATTTCAGCAAGTGATAGGGCAGCAGCGAGGGGCTGATGGTTCCGACATTGGACTTCACGCCCTTCTTGTTGGACCAGATGACGAGCGGTGTCTCGTGCTCCTGCTTCATCACACTGACGGATGCCTTGCGGGTTGCGACCTGATCCGGCATATAGCCAGTATCCATGTAGACGCTCCCGAGTGGCGGCAGATGATCGCCCCAGAGCACGATGATGGTTTCGCGTTCGCGCTTGCTCGCCCAGTCCGTGAGCATCTTGAAGCTGTCGTCAGCCTCCTTCACTCCCTGCGTATAGGTGCCGAGCGTCGCACGATCTGAATCGGTCAGGCCGGCGCCTTGGATGTCGATCGTGTTCTTGCTGTAGCGGTTGGGCTCGTAAGGGCCATGTCCCTGCAAGGTGACGGCGAAGAAGAAGAACGGACGATCCATCCCATCCGCCTCTTGCATGATCTCTTTCATCAGCGAGTCGTCGGAGGCGAAAATGCCACGCTTCTCCATCGCCGGCATCGTTTCCTCGCTGCGGAACTCCTCGAAGCCGAAGTCCTTGTAGACCTCGTTGCGGTTCCAGAACCATCCGCTGAACGGATGCAGGGCGCGAGCGGCATAGCCTTGCCCGCGGAAGAAGGTCGCCAGTGAGGGAATATCGTTACGGATATACTGCTGATAGGGAATGCTGCCATAGGGCAGGAATGCATTCGAGAAACCGGTGAGCGCTTCGAACTCGACATTGGCGGTCATGCCGCCGAACTCCGGCGAGAAGACATAGCCCGACTGGGCAGCGCGGATGTTCGGCATCGGATCGGCCGACAGCTTCAGTGTCTTCAAGCGTGTCGGATCCCAGAAGGACTCGCTCATCACCATGATGACATCCGGCTTTTCGCTCGGGCCGCTGAGATAGCCGTAGTTGCGTGCCGGAATGGCGTCCAGGGCCTGCGGGCCAATGCCTGCGGGTGCGGCAACGTCGGCCATCGGGACATTGAAGATGAAGGCAAGGATGAACCCGTTGCTGCGGTAATTTTCCTTCTGATCCCACATCATCGGCACGACCTGCAGACGATCGCGGATCCAGGAGTATTGCGAATAGTCCATCAGCGAGCCGAACGCGGCGACCACGGGCAGACCGAGGCAAAGACACCTGACACGCGCCTTGCTCTGCAGCTTGGGGAAATGCCGCCAGGCAAAGCGCCAGGCGAAGACTACGCCGGCCAGCGACAACAGAATGCCAATTGCCAGCACAACCGCCGTGATCGGTCGCTCGCGCACCATGACAGGCAGAAGCTCCATGATCTGCCGACCGAACAGGATATCCGACGGATAGAGAGGATCGGAGAGGTAGTGCTGCTTCTGATTGGAAACGAAGGCGGGAACGATCACCAGCGGCAGGACGATCAAGGCGGATAGAAAGCGTCGGCCGAAAGCGGCATCGAGGGTGAGCATCAGCACCGTGAGCATTACCACGGTGGTCATGCCGGGACGGGCCGTCGAGGTGAGGAATGTCCCCACGTCTCCAACACCGCCGCGCGCGATCACTTCGACCGTAACCGTTGCAAGAAGTGCAATGAGCGCAGAAAGGGCGATCCCCACAGCGCCGCGCGATATGGAGGCACGACCTTCACCCGCGCCAGCGTAGAACGACGCGACACGAGACGCCGCTCCGGACCTTAAAACTTGCGCGATCAACGGTGAAACTCCAATATCATAAAACCTTCACCGAACTGTCACATCTTGGTCATGAACGCTAGATGAACCGTTTTAGTTTCCTGCGGTTCTTGCATTTTGTTGATGCGAGCAGAGGCTGTACGGAAGGGCCATCGCCGGCGCGGGCAAAGTAGCTGCCGAGAGTTTTCTTGCGCCAAATCGATCGCTCGCGTAGGTCAGGGACCGGTTTGAGTTTGAGGAGGCTTGGCATGCGCAGTTCCGTGGAGATCTACAACGTTCGAACGGGCACTGCCCGGATTGTCTGGCAAACCGAAAAGCTTGTCGAGGCACCGAATTTCTCGCCTGACGGGAGCTATCTGCTGCTCAACGGCGACGGGCTGCTCTATCGGCTCTGCCTCGACGGCGCGGGCGACTTCGAGAGAGTCGATACCGGCTTCGCCGTCCAGTGCAACAACGATCACGGTATCTCGCCCGATGGAACGCAGATCGTCATCTCGGACAAGACCGAGTTCGGGAAATCGGCGATCTATGTCCTGCCGATCGAAGGCGGCACGCCGCGTCTGGTTACCCGGAACCTTCCCTCTTACTGGCATGGCTGGTCGCCAGACGGGAAGGAACTCGCCTATTGCGGCATCCGCGATGACGTCTTCGATATCTACACGATTTCGGTCGAGGGTGGCGAAGAGCGGCGCCTGACCCACGGCGAGGGACGCAATGACGGTCCTGATTACTCCGCCGACGGCCGCTGGATCTACTTCAACTCGAGCCGCACCGGCCTGATGCAGATCTGGCGCATCCACCCGGATGGCACAGGGCTCGAGCAGGTCACGCACGACAACTACGGCAACTGGTTTGCCCATCCGTCGCCTGATAACGACCGGGTCCTGATCCTCTCCTACGACCCTGATGTGTTCGACCACCCGCGCGACCTGAATGTCCGGCTGCGCATGATGGACATGGATGGCGGCAATCTGACAACGCTGTTCGAGCTTTTCGGCGGGCAGGGGACGATCAACGTTCCGAACTGGTCACCGAATGGTGACGAGTTCGCGTATGTTCGCTACTTCCCGGTATCGGGTTGAACGATTGCCTTTGTCTTCGTTTCGGGACATAGAACGCGCGTCGGGTGCCCGCCGAGCGGCGGGAGAATCGGGAATTCGGTGAAAGACCGGAACGTGCCCAACGCTGTAAGGCCGACGTCTGCCGCTTGATATGCCACTGGCTTGCGCCGGGAAGGTGCTGCAGACGGATGACGCCAAGTCAGAAGACCGGCCCGACAATCATAGACTGACCCGCGTGGACGGCGGGCGGTTGTATTGTTGGGGATTGACGATGCGACCAGACAAATCTGGCTCTCTATCGAGAGCTGGTGCCTTTTCAGCCGACGAACGTGCGGCCGTTTACAAGGCAATCGAAACCAGACGGGATGTTCGATCCCAGTTCCTGCCGGACCCGCTACCTGGCGACGCTGTCAGGCGGCTGCTTGAGGCCGCGCATCACGCGCCTTCGGTCGGCTTCATGCAGCCCTGGAATTTCATCCTGGTGCGTGACCAGGACGTGAGGTTCCGCGTCTGGGAGGCTTTCAATCGCGCCAATGTCGAGGCCGCAGAGATGTTTTCCGGTCAACAGCAGGCGGCATATCGTGCGATGAAGCTGGAAGGCATCCGGAGTGCTCCTCTCGGAATCTGCATCACCTGCGATCCGGACCGATGTGGTGATGTGGTGCTCGGGCGAACACACAATCGGCGCATGGATTCCTATTCCACCGTTTGCGCCGTCCAGAACCTGTGGCTCGCCGCGCGGGCGGAAGGCATTGGCGTCGGCTGGGTCAGCATCTTTCACGAGGCGGAACTGAAGCAGATACTCGGCGTCCCGGAACGGGTCGAAATCGTTGCCTGGCTCTGCGTCGGCTATGTCGACCAGCTCTACGACCAGCCGGAACTCGCGGTTAAAGGATGGCGGCAACGTGTGCCGCTTTCAGAACTGATCTTCACCGATGCGTGGGGGCGAACGGAGGACGCTTCGTGATCGTCACTGCTGTTGCGGCTGGGCGCCGGGGGCCAACGGGTGCTTCAGATCGATCGTTTCCTGATCGCCGGCAAGGAACTGCGGCCCGATCTGCCGCACCTTGCCGCTCTGTGGCTCATACGGCCGATCCGGCACGGTCGCCTGCGGGGCAGGCGCGGTAGAGGGGGCAGGCGCCGGCTTCGCGGTCTGGATCGTTGTGATCGAGCCTTTTTGCGGAGGCTCGCTGACTGCCGACTGATTTTTCCGCATGCGTTCGTAATAACCGGGGAGATCGCAGGTGCAGGACGACTTCTCGCCGGGCTTGCGATTCTTGTAGGCAAAGGCATTGGGAAGCGCGCTGTAAGGGGCGCCCGATGTCGTAGACATCATGTTCGACGTCTCGGTGTTCGAAACGTCATGATAGAAGAGTTCGGTATCGATCCCGGGGCACATCTTCGAGCAGGTATCGGCGTCGCGGGCAAAATCGAACGAAGTTGCATTCGAGCTGATCGGGAAGAACCCGCCGTCGCAGGTCCGTACGCAGACGGTATTGAGGTGCGAAGGGCCCTGCGCGCCGACGCCACCGTAGAACCTGCGGCCCGGGCTCCCGCCGAGCGGGATGAAGGTGTCGTTGCGCATCGCCTGATCTTCAACGCTCGGTGGCTCCGCATATTGAGGATCGGCGCTGACAGGCGGTTCCTCATCGCAGCTGTTGGCGTCGAGCGCGGCTATCAGCTCGTTACGGGTCCGCGTATCCTCGCTCTGCGAGCGCAGTTCGTCGCGTCGGTCCTGCAGGTAACGGATATTGTCGGCCATCCTGGCTTCGGCCTGCTCGAGCTCGCTACAGTAATCCGCATCGTCACCGCCGATGACCACCATGCTTCCAGAAGTGCAGCCGTTGCGCCGCAAGTCGCCTCGCACCTTGCGAAGCTCAAGGTTCTGCTCGGCGATAGCGCTTGCAAAGCGCCGGACTTCCGGGTTGCTGCCGATCACCTGCGGCAGATCGGCAAGCCGTGCCCGCAGCTCGCCACAGATCGGTGCGACTTGCGCGGCAGCGGGCGTCGTCGAGAAGGCTATCAGGAGCGCGAGAGAGAGGTTCCGGCGTTTCAAGGCATCGTCCCGTAAATGAGCAAATACCAGTTCGGGGCGACGCATGTCGCCGCCCCTTGTATTAGCTTGTTTGTCTTAACAAGCTGCCGTCGGAATCCTAAAGCATTTTCCCGGTTTCGACCACTCAGGCTGGCTGAGATGCCTCGACCACGGCGAGCGCGGCCATGTTGACCACACCGCGCGAGGTGACCGACGGCGCGAGAATATGAGCCGGCAGCGCGGCACCGAGAAGGATCGGACCGACATGAAGGCCGTCGGTCATCGACTTCACCACACCGAGCGTGATGTTGGCCGCGTCGAGGTTCGGGAACACCAGGAGGTTCGCTTCGTCGTGGAGCGTCGTATCCGGCATGACGCGCTTTCGTAGTGTCTCGGTGATCGCGCTTTCGCCATGCATTTCACCATCGACCTCAAGCGTCGGCGCGCTTTCGCGAACAAGGCTCAGAGCCGCGCGCATCTTCGTCGCGCTTTCGGACTCGCGAGAGCCGAAATTCGAATGGGAAACGAGGGCAACGCGCGGCGTGATGCCGAAACGCTTGATTTCCTCGGCTGCCAGAACCGCCGATTCCGCAACCTCCTCTGCCGTCGGATTGAAGGTGACGTAGGTATCGGTGAAGAAGGTCGCGCCGCGCTGCGAAATCAAGAGGCTGAGCGCCGAGAAGTCGCGAACATCCTTCCGTTTTCCCACGATCTGGCGCACGTCGCGCAGGTGCTTCTCATAGCGGCCCTCAAGACCACAGATCAGTGCATCGGCTTCACCGCGTTTCAAGGCAAGGGCACCAATCACGGTGGTGTTCGTGCGCACGATGGTGCGGGCGGCTTCGGGTATGACACCGCGGCGGCCAACGAGCGACAGATAGAGATCGACATATTCGCGGAAGCGCGGATCGTCTTCCGGGTTGATCACGTCGAAATCGGACAGCGGCCGGATGCGCAGGCCATAGCGCTTCAGACGGGTCTCGATGACCTGCGGACGACCGATGAGGATCGGCTTGGCAATGCCTTCTTCAAGCAGCACCTGGGCGGCGCGCAATACGCGCTCGTCTTCGCCTTCGGAGAAGATCACCCGCTTCCGGTCGGCGTTCTTCGCAGCGGCAAAGATCGGCTTCATGACGAAGCCGGAGCGGAAGACGAAGCGGTTCAACTGGTCGAGATAGGCATCGAAATCAGTGATCGGGCGTACTGCCACACCGCTCTCTGCCGCAGCCTTGGCGACAGCCGGGGCAATGCGGAGGATCAAGCGCGGATCGAACGGCGAGGGGATCAGATAGTTCGGTCCGAAGATCGGCGTTTCATCGGAATAGGCGCGAGCGGCGACGTCGGACGGTTCTTCGCGGGCAAGGGCTGCGATGGCGCGAACGGCCGCCATCTTCATTTCCTCGTTGATCGTGACGGCGCCGCAATCGAGCGCGCCCCGGAAGATGTACGGGAAGCAGAGGACGTTGTTGACCTGGTTCGGGAAGTCCGAACGGCCCGTGCAGATCATCGCATCCGGGCGGGCGGCGCGGGCGAGATCCGGCATGATTTCGGGGTTTGGATTGGCGAGCGCCATGATCAGCGGCTTGTCAGCCATCTGTGCCAGCAGCTCCGGCTTCAGCACGCCGGCAGCGGAGAGACCGAGGAAGACATCGGCGCCACCGATATTTTCGGCGAGCGTGCGGGTATCGCTCTTCTGCGCGTAGACGCTCTTCCATTCGTCCATCAACTCGACGCGGCCTTCGTAGACGAGGCCTTCAAGATCGTGGACCCAGATGTTCTCGCGCTTCGCGCCCAGCGTGACGAGGAGGTTGAGGCAAGCGAGTGCCGCAGCACCGGCGCCGGAGGCGACGATCTTGACCTCTTCAATCTTCTTGCCGGCCAGTTCCAGGCCGTTCAGGATGGCGGCTGCAACGATGATGGCGGTACCGTGCTGGTCATCGTGGAAGACCGGGATCTTCATCTTCTCGCGAAGCTGACGCTCGATCTCGAAACATTCCGGCGCCTTGATGTCCTCAAGGTTGATACCGCCGAAGGTGGGCTCCAGCGAGGCAACGGTCGAGACCATCTGATCGACGGTCGTGGCATCCACTTCGATATCGAAAACGTCGATATTGGCGAACTTCTTGAAGAGGACGGCCTTGCCTTCCATCACCGGTTTCGATGCCAGGGGGCCGATATTGCCCAGGCCCAGCACGGCGGTGCCGTTGGAGATAACCGCCACGAGGTTCGAGCGTGAGGTATAGTCCGCAGCCGTCTCCGGGTTGTCGCGAATGGCGAGGCAGGGCGCAGCAACACCGGGCGAATAGGCGAGCGCGAGGTCGCGCTGGTTGCCGAGCGGCTTGGTGGCCTGGATCTCGAGTTTTCCGGGACGGGGATAGCGGTGGAAGAACAGTGCCTGCTCATCGAGGCTTCCGCCTGCCGTATTCGCTTCCGTCTTGGATTTTTCGTGATGATCCATCGTCGTCTCCGGGCTGTCGCATGCTGTCTTTGGTGGCCTTCAATACATCAAACGCAACCGCTGGACAGTCAAATTTTCGAAAATTGCTCAATTTGAACCATGGTTTCGAGACCTTGGGACCGATGTGTAAAAACCGGCAGGGAGAGGGGATGTCATCTTCCTGAAACACGACTCTGGTTTTCAGAGACATAGATGAACCAGGGACACGGGCAGGATGCTTGTGAAGGATAATATGGATACCCGTCACTTCCGTACGCTCTTTATTTCCGACGTACATCTCGGCTCGAAGGCCGCAAAGGCGGATTTTCTGCTTGATTTCCTCAAGTATCACGAGGCCGACACCGTCTATCTCGTCGGCGATATCGTCGATGGCTGGCGCCTGAAGCGCAGCTGGTACTGGCCGCAGGATTGTAACGACGTCGTGCAGAAGCTGCTGCGCAAGGCGCGCAAAGGCACGCGCGTCATCTACATACCCGGCAATCACGACGAATTCCTCCGCGACTTTCCAGGCATGCACTTCGGAGGCATTGAAGTCGCCGAACGGATGATGCACGAGGCAGCCGACGGCAAGAAGTATCTCGTCCTTCACGGCGACGAGTTCGACGTCGTCGTTCGCAATGCGCGGCTGCTCGCTTATCTCGGCGACTGGGCCTACGACATGGCGATCATGATCAATGTCGGCCTTGCCGCCGTTCGCAGACGCCTTGGAATGCCATACTGGTCTTTCTCCGCCTGGGCCAAGCTGCAGGTGAAGCATGCGGTGAATTTCATCGGCGAGTTCCAGAAGGTCGTTGCTGACGAGGCGCGCAAGCACGACGCCGACGGCGTGATCTGTGGCCACATCCATCATGCTGTCATGGAGGACATGGACGGTATCCGCTACATCAACACTGGCGACTGGGTGGAAAGCTGCACGGCAATCGTCGAACACATGGACGGCACATTCGAATTGATTGAATGGCGCACGATGGCCGACGCCCAACCCGTTACGCTTGCCATCGAACACCAGAAGCCGGAACTCGCGCAGCAGGCCGCGTAAGCAGGTCGTCTCGGCACTTCTCTTTCGGAGACATACCCTTCGGGCGTTGCGTTCGCGCGACAGCCCCCAATTATTTTTGAAATCGGTTTGGGCGGGCTATTTCTTGCCATAGTCGCCCTTAGGTTGACGTGTTAGGCAACGGTCAGTTTCCTTCAGGTCTACCCATGATTCCCGTTCAAAATCTCTCCAGGGGAGAGGGCGCGCCACCGCGCTTCCGATTGCTAAGCGCGCTGTCCTACTGCGCCCCTCTCCTTGTGAACGGCGTTGCTTTGCCCTTCTTTCCAGTCTGGCTGGCACTTCACAAATTCACCGATCATGAAATCGGCCTCATCCTTGCCGTGCCGATGATCGTGCGTGTGCTGGTTGCCCCCATTGTCGCGATGTACGCGGACCGGATGAAGGAGAGAGCGGACGTTCTTCTGTTTTCGGGTGGGCTTTCACTGTTGACGGCGATCGCCCTTTACTGGACGACGACGTTCTGGCCGGTTCTGATCGTTTATACTCTCCAGGGTGCAACCTTCTCCCCCTATATCCCCGTGGTGGAGTCAATCGTCATCTCCGGCGTTCGGCGCTGGGGCCTCGATTACGGTTCGATGCGCGTCTGGGGTTCTATCGCCTTCATCATCTCGACGCTGGTCGGCGGCCGACTGATCGGCCGTTGGGGCGGCGAAATGGTGTTGCCGGTGATGATCTTCGGCTTCGTGATGACGATGGTCATGGCGATGTACTGTCCACGGATCGGCCCGACGCGCCGGCGTGGCACACCTGTCGACATTCCCGCGGCAACCGGCAGTTCGCTGCGCCAGCCGCATCTGCTGGTTCTCCTGATCGGCGTTGCCATCCAGCAGTCCAGCCACGCGTTGCTCTATACGTTCGCATCAATCTATTGGCGGGATCTCGGCTTCTCCGGCACCGAGATCGCCGTGCTCTGGAGTGCCGGCGTTGCCGCAGAAGTCACGGTCTTCTTTCTGTCAAAGCGCCTCAGCCGGCGTTTCGATGCCTGGACGCTTATCCGCTTTGGTGCCGGCGTCTGTATCTGTCGCTGGATCCTCTTCCCGCTGCATTGGGGGTTTGTCGGTTTCTTCCTGCTGCAATGTCTCCACGCCTTCAGCTTCGCTTTCGTCCACACTGGCGTGCAGCGGAGAATCGTGGCCAGCGTTCAGGAAACGCAGGAATCGTCGGCCCAGGGTGCCTACTTCTTCTACAACGGCATGTTCATGGCGCTGATGACGATCGCATCAGGATACCTCTATGCCATTCTCGGTCTTGCCAGCTACTACGTGATGGCCACTGCAGCCCTGCTGGGCCTCGGTCTCATCATTGTTGCCTACTATCTTCAGCCCCAGAGGCTCGCCTCTGGCGGCCAGACGAGCGATGCCGTGTAGCGAAGACCGGGTTCGCGGTCCCGCGCAAGAAGCAGGGGGCCATCGAGATCGACGAACTCCACGTCCTGGGCAAGCAGGACCGCTGGTGCCATGGCAAGCGATGTTCCGACCATGCAGCCCAGCATGATCTTGAAGCCCAGACGCTGCGCTTCGCGCTTCATCGCGAGCGCCTCGGTCAAGCCGCCTGTCTTGTCGAGCTTGATGTTGATGGCATCGTAGCGGTCGCGCAGGCTGGCGAGATCACCGGTATGATGGACGCTTTCGTCGGCGCAGATCAGGAGCGGATGATCGATCGCGGCCAGCATTTCATCCTTGCCCGCGGGAAGGGGCTGTTCGACGAGTGCGATGCCCGCCTCGGCGGAAACACGCAGATGATGTTCGAGCGTCGCTTCCGGCCAACCTTCATTGGCGTCGAGAATGATAGCAGCATCGGGGGCTGCTGCCCTGACGGCGCGAATTCGGCTCTCGTCGTCGCCAGTGCCGACCTTGACCTTGAGCAAAGCACGACCGGCGTTTGCGCGGGCCTGCTCGGCCATCACATCAGGTTCCCCAAGGGAAATCGTGTAGGCGGTCGTCAGCGTGCGCGGCTCGGACAAACCAAGTGTCGCCGCCACCGAGGTTCCCGATTGCTTGGCTCGAAGATCCCAAAGGGCACAGTCGACGGCATTGCGCGCAGCTCCCGGAGGCATCGCCCTCTGGAGATCGGCAAGCGAAAGCCCTGCCTCCACCAGCGGCTTCGCGGCCTCGATCTGCGCCGCTACACTTTCCATGGTCTCGCCGTAACGACGGTAGGGAACGCACTCGCCCCAACCGGAAACACCGTTTTCGGTGACGATGCAGGCAATTACCTCCGCCGATGTCTTGGCACCGCGCGAGATCGTAAACGTCCCTGCAATGGGGAAGGAGTCTGTTCTAATTTCGAGCGACCGTGGCATATTTGCAATCCTGCACGCATGGAAATCTGGTGTGGCTTCGGTATAGTGAACGCGAGCGGCGAACCATTGTTCGCGAGTCGGCAATGTCGCCGTAAGCCTTGAAAGACACAAGCGTTTTGAAATCCGAAAACCGTAACGCCGCCTCACTGCATGTGGACGACCAAGCCAATGGTTCTGGTAAGCACGTCCATCTCGAGGGAAACTGGCGAAGCGCCAACGTCCACCTTGTCCTCAACGATTTCGAGAAGCTTGCAGCGCGCGGCAGCGGGGATGTCACGCTGGATCTATCGGCCGTCACCGATATCGATACCGCCGGTGTCTGGCTGCTTTGCCGGTTGAAGAAACAGGTTGAAGCGGGCGGCGGCAGCGTACGGTTCGAAGGCAGCAATCCTCATATCGACGAGTTGATTGCGTCCTTCTCGGAAGAGCCCGCCGAGCAGAAGCAGGAGCCTCGTGCCCAGCAGTCTCTGGCGCAGAGAGTATTTGCCCCCATCGGCAAGATCACCTACGACATCTGGAACAACCTCGCCGCGGCGATGTATATCCTCGGGTCGGCCGTTCGCGGTGCCCAGATGAAGTTCGGCCGCGGCAGCGGCGTTTCACCTGCCTCCATCGTCAACCAGATCGACCACATGGGCGTGCGCGCGGTGCCGATCATTCTGCTGATGTCCTTCCTCATCGGAGCGATCATCGCCCAGCAGGGCGCGTTCCAGCTTCGTTATTTCGGCGCCGAAGTCTTCGTGGTCGACCTCGTCGGTATCCTGCAGCTACGCGAAATCGGCGTCTTGCTGACCGCCATCATGATCGCGGGCCGCTCGGGCAGCGCGATCACCGCTGAAATCGGTTCAATGAAGATGCGTGAGGAAGTCGATGCCCTGAAAGTAATGGGCCTCAACCCTGTCGGCGTCCTGATTTTCCCGCGTCTCGTTGCGCTCACCGTCGCGCTGCCGCTGCTGACGGTCATTGCCAATTTCGCCTCCCTGTTCGGCGCCGCAGTCGTTGCCTGGGCCTATTCGGGCATCACTTTCGCGAACTTCCTGGCCCGCCTGCACGAGGCCATCACGCTGTCGACTGTGCTGTCCGGCATGATCAAGGCGCCGTTCATGGCGCTTGTTATCGGTATCGTTGCGGCCGTCGAAGGCTTAAAAGTGGGTGGTAGTGCTGAGTCGCTCGGTCAGCATGTGACGGCTGCCGTGGTGAAGGCGATCTTCGTGGTCATTCTCATGGACGGGCTTTTTGCCATGTTCTATGCGGCTATCAATTTCTAGGGATCGGACGTGGACGAACAAGTGACGACGACACGAGAAGAGGAGCGGGACATCGTGCTTTCGGCGCGCGACGTCACCGTCGGCTTCGGGTCGAAGATCGTCCTCGACAAGCTGAACCTAGACATCTACCGGGGCGAGATCCTCGGGTTCGTCGGCGCATCCGGTGCCGGCAAGTCAGTGCTTATGCGCACGGTGTTGCGCCTGCTGCCGCGACAGTCAGGCCAGATCAAGATTCTCGGCCAGGACTTCGATGAACTAAACGAACAGCAGCGCAACTCGCTGGATATGCGTCTCGGCGTTCTCTTTCAGCAGGGCGCGTTGTTCTCGTCGTTGACGGTGAAGGAGAACATCCAGGTGCCGATGCGCGAGTATCTGGACCTTCCGACGTCGCTGATGGATGAGCTCGCGCATCTGAAGATCCGCCTGGTCGGGCTTGCTGCCGACGCCGCCGACAAATACCCGTCGGAGCTCTCGGGCGGCATGATCAAGCGCGCCGCCCTTGCGCGTGCGCTGGCGCTGGATCCGGAACTTGTGTTCCTGGACGAGCCGACATCCGGCCTGGACCCGATCGGTGCTGCCGAGTTCGACGAACTTATCGCCAAGCTTCGCGATACGCTCGGCCTGACCGTCTACATGGTGACCCATGACCTCGACAGCCTATTTTCGGTTTGCGATCGCATTGCAGTGCTCGGTAAGAAGCGCGTGATGGTGGAGGGGACCGTAGAGGACATGCTGGCCTACGATGATCCGTGGGTTCAGGCCTATTTCAAGGGCAAACGTGCGCGCTCGATCGTGCCGCAGGACAGCCACACCGCCGCCCACGACAGGCCGGCGCAAGATAGCCGCGGGAAATAACCGGAATGGAAACCAAAGCAAATTACACGATTGTCGGCTTTTTCACGGTGCTCGTGATCGCGGCCGCGTTCGGCTTTGTCTACTGGATGGCCGAATACGGTCGGGGCGGCCCGATGGCTGAACTGATTGTACGCATTCCGGGCTCGGCGAACGGGCTCAGCGTCGGCTCTCCGGTGCGTTTCAATGGTATTCAGGTCGGCTCGGTCAAATCGCTTTCGATCGATGCCGACGATCCCCAATTCTCGTTGGCATTCACCGAAGTGCGCGTGGATGCGCCGATCTATCCCTCCACAAAGGCCATTCTTGAAATCCAGGGCCTCACGGGCGCGGCCTATATCGAGCTCTCCGGCGGCCGGGTGGGTGACAAGAACATCGTGCAGGAGTCGCTTGCGACCGGGAAGCGCGCGGTGATCGTCGCCGAGCAATCAAGCGTCACGAACCTGCTTGCGACCGCAGACAAGATCCTCGATCGCGCGAATGACGCCGTCGGCCAGGTGCAGGGTTTCGTCAAGGATGCACGAGGACCGCTGACCAAGACCCTGCAGAATGCCGAGACCTTCTCGGACGCGCTCGCGAAGAATTCGGGAAACATCGATTCCTTCCTGCAGAGCGTCGGGGATCTGTCCAATACCGTTCGCAAGGTTTCCGGCCGCGTGGATTCCACGCTTGAGGCTGTCGAGGCACTGGTCAAGGCTGTGGATGCCAAGAAGATCGACCATATTCTCGCGAATGCGGAGAAGGTCAGCGACGACGTCGCCAATGCATCCGGCGACCTGAAGGGCGCCATTCAAAAGTTCCAGGAAACGGCTTCGACCTATAACGAGGTCGGCAAGAAGGCGCAGGCAACACTCGACAAGGTCGATACGCTCGTCGCGCAGATCGACCCGGCAAAGGTCAAGGGATCGGTCGACGATATCGCTCAGGCAACGAAGGATGCGCGCGTCGCTGTCGCCTCGATCAAGGATGTGGCGAATACCGTTTCTTCCCACCAGAAGGATATCGACCAGACGATCCAGAACGTGACGCAGATGGCCAGCAAGCTGAACGCCGCTTCGACGCGTGTCGACGGCATCATGGCGAAGCTCGATACATTGCTTGGCTCCGACAGCACACAGTCGCTGTTCACCCAGGCGCGCGATACGCTGGATTCCTTCAAGAAGGTCGCGGACAACCTGAACGCTCGCATCGGCCCGATCGCGGATAATCTGCAGAAGTTCTCGAGCGGCGGACTGCGCGACGTACAGTCGCTGATCAACGACACACGCTCGACCGTTCAGAACCTGAACGACGCGATCAGCAATTTTGACCAAAATCCGCAGCGGCTGATCTTCGGCGGCGACACAGTAAAGCAATTTGACGGCCGCACGCGGCGGTAACAGGGGAAATCAGCATATGGCTGTATCGGATTTGTTGGTGCGCCGTTCGTGGCTGTTGAGGACCGCGATCGCCATGCCGCTGCTGGCCGCCGCGCTTGTGGGCTGCGGAACGTCTGCCAAGAACAATACCTATGATCTTTCCGCGACGGCTACCGGCAGTGGCCCATCCGCAAAAGGTCGCCAGATTCTGGTGCAGCTGCCGACGGCGCTCAAGCCGCTGGACAGCGATCAGATCGTCGTCCGCGTGTCTCCGTCTGAGATCCAATATCTGGCAAAGGCGCAGTGGGGCGACAAGCTGCCTCGTATGGTGCAGGCCAAGCTGGTGCAGGCCTACGAGAACTCAGGCAAGGTCGCCGGCGTCGGTATTCCGGGGCAGGGGCTTGCGATCGACTACCAGGTCGTGACCGATATCCGTGCGTTCGAGGTCCGTGCCGGCAACGGCAGCCAGGCCGTCGTGGAGATCTCCGTCAAGATTCTCAACGATCGCAATGGTTCCGTGCGCACACAAAAGGTCTTCAGGCAGGCCATGCCCGCCGGCGGCGGATCAAACGACGGATACGTCAAGGCGCTCGATCGTGCGTTCTCGGCAGTAGCGAGCCAGATCGTCGACTGGACGCTGCAGTCGATCTAACAGCCAGCGACGCATAACGAAAAACCGGACGAAGAATTCGTCCGGTTCATGGCACGTCAAATCTCGTAATCGCTCTTTGATGGAACAGCGCGCCTAGAAGACGCTATGCTTGCTGTTCATCTTCTTGAGGTCTTCGCTTTCGCGGCGCAGGGCAGTGACTGTTGACGCCACGGACACGACAAACATGATGCTGATAAGGGCGGTAAGCACAGTTAAGATCGTGAACATGGGCAAGCCTCCTGGCCGTTGCGCTCACGTCCTTCAGTACTGGCTCATGACGGCGGCGCGTGCCGACGCATAGGGGCCATATACCTTGGACGCATCAACTTTCTGATCGTAAAGCGCGATAGTTGCAGCAACCATACCTGTCATCATTACCATCCAAACTGCATTAATCATGGTAACCTTATTGGGCATATTATCTTCCTTGTGCGGCGTATCGCGTTACGCTTCGGTTGAATGAACGCATCCGTCTGGAAATGGTTCCGTCGGATATTGACTGGTCGTTTACCAAGCCCGATCTGAAGCGACTTTGAATGCCTCGTTCATCTGGCGTTCAGAAAGCTTAATCGGTTTAAATGTCACCTTACCCATCGTTCTGATGATGGCGCGATGCTCGCGGACGTCGGAACGCACCTAATCGGCATCATTGCGGCTCTGCACGTAGGAATAGAGAGATTCCGCAATGAGCGAGAGGAAGACGGCAACCACGACAAGAATGACCAACATGAGACTTTTCCGGGTAGGGCCGCTGCCGGACGGCAACGGTTGATGACGCTGCCTGTTATAAGGATGGGCATCTGAAGCCGCCTTGAACGGTGCATTCATCCATCGTTCAGTTGCGGGCAAATGACTTGCGGGAAGCCATTATCCATGACAAAAGGCGTCGAAAGAAACGGCCGGGCACATGACGACAGCTTTTTATCCGGGGTCCTTCGACCCGATCACAAACGGACATCTGGATGTGCTCGTTCAGGCGCTGAGCGTCGCCTCGAAGGTTATCGTCGCAATCGGCATCCATCCGGGCAAGACGCCGCTCTTTTCCTATGACGAGAAGGCCGAACTGATCCGCAGTTCGCTGGCTGAAGCGCTCCCGGTCAAGGCGGGCGACATTTCCGTCGTTGCCTTCGACAATCTGGTGGTCGACGCCGCACGCGCGCACGGCGCGAGCCTGTTGATCCGCGGCCTGCGGGATGGCACCGATCTCGACTATGAAATGCAGATGGCAGGCATGAACAGACAGATGGCGCCCGATATTCAGACCGTCTTTCTGCCGGCAGGAACCGCCTCGCGGCCCATAACGGCCACATTGGTCCGTCAAATCGCAGGCATGGGAGGCGATGTCAGCGCATTTGTGCCGACGGCAGTCTTGAAAGCCCTACAATCCAAGCGCAAATCCTAGGCGACATTTTTCGCCGCAACGGAGCTAACATGAAACTCTTTTATCTCGCATTTGCCGGCGTGCTTTATCTCGCTTCCTTTGCAGGGGATGCCTTTGCGGCCGACACCCTGACGATCCAGCTGAAAAATGGTCCCGTCGTGATCGAGCTCGCGCCGGACGTTGCGCCGAAGCATGTTGCCCAGATCGAGGCGCTGGCCAAGAAGGGCGCCTATGACAACGTCGCCTTCCACCGCGTCATCGAAGGCTTCATGGCCCAGACGGGCGACGTGCAGTACGGCAACATGGAAAAGGGCTTCGACAAGAACCAGGTTGGCACCGGTGGCTCCGACCTGCCGAACATTCCGGCCGAGTTCTCCAAGAAGCCTTTCGTGCGCGGCACGGTCGGCATGGCGCGCTCGCAGGATCCAGATTCTGCAAACTCGCAGTTCTTCATCATGTTCGCTGACGGATCCTTCCTGAACGGCCAGTACACGGTCGTCGGTAAGGTCGTGTCCGGCATGGAGAATGTCGACAAGATCAAGCGTGGCGAAGGCCAGAATGGCGAAGTCAGCGATCCCGACCGGATGATCAAGGTCACCGTCGGCAAGAAGTAAGTTTCAAGAGAAGTAGGAGAACAAGAAATGGCCGAGATCAAGGATCCCGAAAACACCATCATCCTGGAAACCACCAAGGGCAAGGTTGTGATCCAGCTGCTGCCGGAAGTGGCGCCTGGTCACGTCGCCCGCATCAAGGAACTCGCGCGCGAGGGTGCTTACGATGGCGTCGTCTTCCACCGCGTCATCAACGACTTCATGGCCCAGACGGGCGATGTGAAGTTCGGCAAGAAGGGCGGCGAGAGCTTCAACCCGGGCCGTGCCGGCATGGGCGGTTCCGAGAAGCCGGACCTGAAGGCTGAATTCTCGGCCGTCAGCCACATCCGCGGCACCTGCTCGATGGCCCGTTCGCAGAACCCGAACTCCGCCAACTCGCAGTTCTTCATCTGCTTCACGGATGCTCCCTGGCTGAACAAGCAGTACTCCGTCTGGGGCCAGGTCATCGAAGGCATGGACAACGTCGATAAGATCAAGAAGGGCGAACCGGTCGTCGATCCGGATTCGATCGTCTCGATGCGGGTTGCCGCCGACGTCTGATTGTGATGTTTGCTGGAACCCGCCCTTGCGCGAAAGCGCGGGGCGGGTTTCGCTTTGCCTGGACCAGCCTTCCCGGAATTGCCCTGATGCGTGTAGACCTTTTCGATTTCGAGCTGCCTGAGGAGCGGATTGCGCTGCGGCCCGCGGAGCCGCGCGACAGCGCGCGCCTGCTCGTCGTCGAACCCAATGGCGAGACGCAGCTTTCCGATCATCGCGTCAGTGACCTGCCGTCGTTCCTGAGGGCAGGGGATGCGCTCGTTTTCAACGACACCAAGGTCATTCCGGCGCAGCTCGAAGGTATCCGCCACCGCGAAGGCGCCGGTGGCCAGCAGGTTTCGGCGACACTGCACATGCGGGTCGGCGCCAACCGCTGGAAGGCCTTCGCCAAGCCCGGCAAGCGCATCAAGGTCGGCGACCGGATCGCCTTCGGCCATGGCGGCGAAAGCTGCCTGCTCGGTGCGCTCGACTGCACGGTAGAAGAAAAGGGCGAGGGCGGCGAGGTGACGCTGGCCTTCGATCTGTCGGGCCCGGCGCTCGATGAAGTCATCCATTCCGTCGGCCATATTCCGCTGCCGCCCTATATCGCCGCCAAGCGAGCCGAGGACGAGCGCGACCGGGCTGACTACCAGACCATTTACGCCCGCGAAGACGGCGCTGTCGCCGCACCCACCGCCGGGCTGCATTTCACGCCGGAGCTCTTCGAGGCGCTCGACAAGGCCGGCATCGAGCGGCATTTCGTGACGCTGCATGTCGGCGCCGGCACTTTCCTGCCGATGAAAGTCGACGATACCGACGACCACAAGATGCATCTTGAAAGCGGCTATGTCAGCGGCGAGACGGCCGCCAAGCTCAATGCCGTAAAGGCGAGGGACGGGCGGATTATCTGCGTCGGCACCACCTCGCTGCGGCTGATCGAGAGTGCTGCTCAGGACAGCGGCGAGATCCGCGGCTGGGCGGGCGCCACCGGCATCTTCATCACGCCTGGTTACCGCTTCAAGGCGGTCGACGTGCTGATGACCAATTTCCACCTGCCGCGCTCGACGCTGTTCATGCTGGTCTCGGCCTTTGCCGGTCTGGAGACCATGCACGCGGCCTATGAACATGCCATTTCGACAGGCTACCGCTTCTATTCCTATGGCGATTCCAGCCTTCTTTTCCGGAAAGACTAGATGACCGAGAACTTCCAGTTCACCCTCAAGAAGACCGATGGCGGCGCGCGTCTCGGCGAAGTTTCCATGCCGCGCGGCACGATCCGCACGCCAGCCTTCATGCCCGTGGGCACCGTCGGCACCGTCAAGGCGATGTATCTCGACCAGGTGCGCGAGGGCGGCGCCGATATCATTCTCGGCAACACCTATCACCTGATGCTGCGGCCGACGGCCGAGCGCGTGGCGCGGCTTGGCGGCCTGCACAAGCTGATCCGCTGGGATGGGCCGATCCTGACCGATAGCGGCGGCTTCCAGGTCATGTCGCTGTCGGGGCTGCGCAAGCTCGACGAGCAGGGCGTGACCTTCAAGAGCCATGTCGACGGCAGCCTGCACCACATGTCGCCGGAGCGCTCCATCGAGATCCAGGGGTTGCTCGACAGCGATATCCAGATGCAGCTCGACGAGTGCGTGGCGCTTCCGGCCGAGCCGCGCGAGATCGAGCGCGCGATGGAAATGTCGCTGCGCTGGGCCGAGCGCTGCAAGGTTGCCTTCGGCAACCAGCCGGGCAAGGCGATGTTCGGCATCGTGCAGGGCGGCGATATCCCGGCACTGCGCGTGCGCTCGGCCGAGGCGCTCGCGCAGCTCGACCTCAAGGGCTACGCCGTTGGCGGCCTCGCAGTTGGCGAACCGCAAGCTGTCATGCTGAAGATGCTGGAAGAAACCTTGCCGGTTCTGCCGACCGAGAAGCCTCGCTATCTCATGGGTGTCGGCACGCCTGAAGACATCCTGCGCTCCGTGGCGCGCGGTATCGACATGTTCGACTGCGTGATGCCGACCCGCTCTGGCCGTCACGGCCTGGCGTTTACCCGCCGCGGCAAGGTCAACATCCGCAATGCCCGCCACGCCGAGGACATGCGTCCGCTCGACGAGCAGTCGAACTGCCCGGCGACCCGCGATTACTCGCGCGCCTATCTGCACCACCTCGTGCGCTCTAACGAGGCGCTCGGCGGCATGCTGCTCTCGTGGAACAACCTCTCCTACTATCAGGAACTGATGCAGGGGATCCGCAAGGCGATCGCCGAAGGTCGCTTCGCCGATTTTATGGCGGAGACGGAGGCCGAATGGGCGAGGGGCGATCTCGATCCGGTGTGACGGGGCCCGCCTGTCCTCGCGCCAGGCACATCAGAACGGCGCTCTATCAGCACAGGTTGCTTCCGCTGGCTTAGGTCTCAAATGCCTTCGCTATCGGAGCTCTGCACGATCTGGACAGCATTGATCTTGTAATCTCCATTGGGCTGGCGGGACACCTGGTAGACTGCGGTCCAATCCTTGCCGTCGCGGCCGGTGATCAGAACCTCCTGATAGATCACGGCGCCATTGTCGATCGAGCGGCTGCGCCCGAACGCATAGTTGCCGGGGTGATAGACAGGCTCATAGCTCTTCTTGACCATGGCGAAGAAGACGTTCTTGTCGGGATAAAGCTGCTTCAGCCCAGGGGCCGCATAAGAGTAGGCTGCCTCCGCGTCATCACGCAGAAATGCCCTGATCTGCTCCTCGATCATCGTGCGCGTTGCCTCGATCGGATCTTCGGCGCGAACGGCGGCGACCGATACGAGGGACGCAACGCATAAAACAAGCACTGCGAGAAAAGCGCGCATCGGAATAACTCCAGCTATCCATCAGAATTGTAGGGCTGCCGACGCGTAGGAAAAGGGGCAGGCCCAAGCATTGTCTCGCTTGAAACCGCGCGATGCCAAATATGCCGGCGCTCGCTGCGTCGGTTGCGTTGAGGATCCGACCGTACGAGCGCCGAGGTTTACGCAGACGGCGCCACCCTATACAGGCACATTATGCTCAACCAGCCTGCGCTGGACCGTGCATTATCGATACATGAAGGAAGACCGAAATGAGTGACCAGAACGACGACTACATCTATGACGAAGCGACTGGCGAGTGGCGCCCGGCATCCGAGATCGCCGCCGAGAAAGCCAGTGCTGCCGAGGTACGCGACGCTTCGGGCAATGTCCTTGCAGATGGGGATTCCGTCGTCCTGGTGAAAGACCTGAAGGTCAAGGGTGCGGGCCAGACCTTGAAGCAAGGCACCGTCATCCGGTCCATCAGATTGACCGACAATCCCGAGGAGATCGATTGTCGCCATGATGCGATCAAGGGGCTTGTCCTGCGGACCGAGTTCGTGCGCAAGCGCTGATCGAGAAAATTGCGTGCTGGCGGCCGCATCCAGTGTCGTCGCTATCTGATTTGGGTAACGGCACTACAAGTGAAAATTGGGACTGAAGCAGCTCTGCGCACCTCGGGACAGCCACGCCGCGATCTGCAGTCGGAACCGATGGGTGCGGAGCCGTTGCGCTACCATGATACAAAGCTGCCTGCAGGTGCCGAAACGATGACGATAGACGCGGTCAGGCTACCAATCGCTGGAAGCACCAAAACGGCCGCTGCCTAGCCTTGATCTTCGTTCCTTGTGAGCACCGAGGTCGGCGGGCGGTTCAGCTAATCTAATATGAGCTTGGTGCGTTGGTGCATCCAGCAGCAAGCCGAAGGGGACGCTAGGTCTTGCATCAACCTCACTACATACAAAGATCGGATAAGGTAGATTATGGAACAAAACTAATATCGTAGATCCCAACCGGAGACGCTGGTTATGCCGCTGGCGCGATGATCTCCCGCTTCTGGTTGACCCTCAGCTCTTCCGACACGTACCAACCGTCCCATTGTGAGAACTGACGAAAGACCCTGACGTATCCCTTGCGCCGAAGCAGCGCATCGATTTCCGGTTCGGTCTTCGGATTGTTCTCGACCGACAGCAGCTTGATTTTCCGATTGAAGCTGAACGCCTGCAGGATCGCCAGTTCGCTTCCTTCGGTATCGATCGACATGTAGTCGATCACCGGTGGCGCATCGTACTTGTCGAGCAGATCGTCCAGCGAAATCGTTTCGACCTGAATGCGCCGGCCCTTGCTGCGCACGGCGGCAAAATGGTCGCCATCGGAGAAGCTGGCAATGGCGCTCAGTTCCGGATCCGATGTGTCGGTCGCAACAAACGTGACGACATCGCCTGACGTCGATGAGACGCACATGCGTTCGATGCTCGCGCGCCTGTTGGCGAACAGCTCGTCGTGCCAGATTGGATTGGGCTCAGCCAGAATGCCCTTCCAACCGAATTTTGTCTCGAGAAGCCACGTATTGCTGTTCTTCAGCCCGTTTGTCGCTCCGAACTCCACGAAGAACCCGTCCCGTTTCTCGCCGAGCTCAAAACATACCCATAAATCCTGCAATATCTGTGATCTGGCGTAATCTCTTCGGGAGAAACAATAGCCGAGAAACCGTGCTTCCTCGTTCTCCAGCGCCTGGGAAACCTCCGATCGGTTCAGTCTTATCGAATTGAACAACAGAGTCTGAGTCGACGTGCTCTTCAACACCTTGTTACAAAGAGCAGCCATTCCGGAAAGAGTAAGCTTTTTTAGGCTTACCATACTGGCACCTTTTCACATTGAGCTCTGTCTGTTCTTCCAGCAATGAGGAAATACTAGACAGGAACCAACCAACGAAAGAATTTTAGGCAACTGCATGCAACTGATAGACATGCGCGACTAGCGTATCGCACCAAGTGACAATACATCACCAAAATCTAAAGTATATGAGGAACGCGTTCGAGCATCGAACGTAGTTATCGAATGCTCTTCGCTGTGGCAAAAACAATACTTGCGTCGCTCACAATCGCGACGTGAGCATATGCCGCCTGGCTCGCTGCGACGGCATCGCCGCGCATAATCGCGGTCACGATAACGTCGTGCTCATCGTAAGATTTGGCCAATCGTCCAGGCAATCGAAACTGCGCGCGCCGAAATGGAGCGAGCCGCGCGCGGGTCTGCGTCACCAGTTCGTAGATGTGATCGTTGTGGGCTCCACGATAGAGCTGGCTGTGAAATTCCGTGTTGTGGGCGGCGTAGTCCTCGTCGGCGCCGGCGTGCACGAGCTTGGCCGATGCGCGGTGCTCGAGTTCGAGCGTCCTTCGCTCATCCACGGTCATCCGTTCGGCGGCCAGCCGCGCGCAGATCCCCTCCAGCTCTGACATCGCTTCGAACATAGAATGAAGGTAGCTCTCGGTGACGTTGGCAACGACGGCGCTGCGGTTCGGCTCGCGCTCCACCAGCCCCATGGCGCCAAGTTCGCGCAAGGCTTCGCGTACGGGCGTACGCGAAACATCGAACCGGGCTGCGAGCGATATCTCGTCGAGGCGCTCACCCGGCGACAGCACGCCGGTCACGATCATGTCAGCGATGGCACGCACCATCTGCTCTACGGTCGTCCCTGCCCTGATCACTTCTCGACGCCTGATCTGCTTCACAATTTCATCTGCCTTCCTGATTGCATACAGATGTACGTGACCCGAATAAAAGTCAAATATTTTATATTTTGCCGTGTTTTACGCCCGCGTCTTTATCGAGATAACCAAGATTTTTTGGCGTCATCGATCGGTTAGCCGGTCTAAAAATAATCCGTGAATATTTTTTCATCATATGCAGCGAAAATCTGCATACACTTTACCCCTCCGTCCGCGTGGCGATATTTTTATATAGGCAAACCAAATAGATAAAGTTTGGCACGGCCATTGCATACACTTTTCCGTAACGTTTTTCGAACCGGCCCTAGCCGCAAGGAGCATTCCGATGACCAAACTCCTTTCCATGAATCGCCGCCATTTCCTTCAGGCATCTGCAGCCGGCGCCCTCGCTCTTACGCCTGGCCTGCTCCCGGGCCGCGCCCTCGCCCAGACGGCGCTGACCGTCGGCTTCATCTATGTCGGCCCCAAGGACGACTATGGCTATAACCAGGCACATGCAGAAGGTGCCGCAGCCGTCAAGGCAATGCCTGGCATCACCGTCGTCGAAGAGGAAAATGTGCCTGAAACCGTCGATGTCCAGAAGACGATGGAATCGATGATCAATCTCGATGGCGCCACCCTGCTCTTCCCGACCTCCTTCGGCTATTTCGACCCCCACATGCTGGCCATGGCCGCGAAATATCCCGACATCCAGTTCCGCCATTGCGGCGGCCTCTGGCAGGAGGGCAAGAACCCGATGAATACCGGCTCCTATTTCGGCTATATCGGCCAGGGCCAGTATCTGAACGGGATCGCGGCGGGCTATGCCTCGAAGAGCAAGAAGATCGGCTTCGTCGCCGCCAAGCCGATCCCGCAGGTGCTGCAGAACATCAACTCATTCCTGCTCGGCGCGCGCTCGGTCGATCCCGCCATCACCTGCCAGGTGATCTTCACCGGCGAATGGTCGCTGGCCGTCAAGGAAGCGGAAGCCACCAACGCGCTGGTCGACCAGGGCGCCGATGTCATCACCTGCCACGTCGACAGCCCGAAGGTCGTGGTCGAGACCGCCGCCGGTCGCGGTGCCTTCGTCTGCGGCTACCACGCCAACCAGAGCCCGCTGGCGCCCGAGAAGTACCTCACAGGCGCGGAATGGGCCTGGGGCAACGTCTACACCGATTTCGTCAAGAAGGCGCAGGCCGGCGAGAAGCTCGGCAATTTCGTGCGCGGCGGCCTGAAGGACGGCTTCGTCAAGATGAGCCCGCTCGGACCTGCCGTTTCGGCTGAGGCCCGCACCAAGTTCGAGGCCGTCCATGCCGAGATCATGAGCGGCAAGTTCTCGGTCTTCAAGGGACCGATGAAGGACAACAAGGGCAATGTGATCGTTGCCGCCGACAAGGCGCTCGCCGAGGACGCGATCGAGCTCGAGAGCATGGATTATCTGGTCGAGGGCGTCGTCGGATCCACGGCTTAAGCCACAGGGAGAAGCGTCATGACAATCGAGGCGAACACTCCATCCCTATCGCCTGCAATCTCCGATACGCCGGCGCGGTCCTTCCTGGGGCCGTTGCTGGAATGGCTGGCGCGGCGGGCAGAGCCCGTCGTCATCAGCCTCGGCGCGATCCTGGTCGGTCTGGCGCTTTTCTCGCTCTTCATCATGGCGGTCGGCAAGTCGCCGGCCGTGCTTTTCCAGCTCATGTATACCGGCGGCTTCGGCAGCTGGTTTTCGGTGCAGAACAGCCTCAGCCGTTCCGCGCCGCTGCTTCTGACAGCGCTCTGCGTGGCGCTGCCGGCAAGGCTTGGGCTGACCATCATCGGCGGCGAGGGAGCCGTGGTGCTTGGCGGCGTGGCTGCCGCGGCAATCGCCCTTCCCTTCATCGGCGCCCTGCCCGCCATCCTCGTGCTGCTTCTGATGGCGGCGGCGGCCATGGTGGTCGGTGGCATCTGGATCGGCCTTGCGGGCTTCCTGCGGCACTATCGCGGGGTGAACGAGACGATCTCCTCGCTGCTGCTTGCCTATATCGCAATCGCGCTGATGAACCAGTTCGTCGAGGGGCCGCTGCGCGACCCAGCCAGCCTCAACAAGCCCTCCACAGCGCCGCTGCCGGCGGAGTACATGATGGGCAAGATACCGGGTATGGACGTGCACTGGGGTCTGGTGATCGGTATCGTTGCCTGCATTGTCTCCTGGATCCTGATCGAGGTGACGAGCTACGGCTTTGCCGCCCGCATCGCCGGCGGCAATGTGCGCGCCGCGCAGATCCAGGGATTGCCGGTGGGACGGCTGATCGTTGGCTTCACGGCGATTGCCGGCAGCTTCGCCGGGCTTGCCGGCATGATCGAGGTCGCCGCCGTCCAGGGCAGCGCCAATGCCTCGATCGCGGCCGGCTACGGCTATACCGGCATCCTCGTCGCCTTCCTGGCGCGACACAATCCGCTGGCGATCATTCCCGTCGCCATCCTGCTCGGCGGCATCGATGCCTCGGGCGGGTTGATCCAGCGGCGCATGGGCCTGCCGGACGCGACCGTGCTGGTGCTGCAGGGGACGCTGTTCGTCGTCATCCTGCTGTTCGAGACCTTCTACGGCCGCTTTAAGATCTTCAACCCCGACCTTTGGAAGAGGAACCCGTGATGGACGAGACCGGTATCGGCATATGGGGTGTACCGCTGGCGATCCTCGCCGGCGCGATCCGCGTCTCCACGCCCTTCATCTTCGTCAGCCTCGGCGAGACGATCACCGAGCGATCCGGGCGCATCAATCTCGGGCTAGAGGGAACGCTGGTGTTCGGCGCGATGACGGCCTACGCGATTGCCGTCATGAGCGGTTCGGCCTGGCTCGGTGTGCTCGCGGCCATGGGAACGGGCGCCGTCTTCGGCCTCGTGCACGGCTGGATCTGCAAGTGGCCGAAGGTCAACGACATCGCGATCGGCATCGCCATGATGCAGTTCGGCCTGGGGATGGCCTTCTTCCTCGGCAAGCCCTTCATCAAGCCGGTGGCCCCCCACCTGCCCTCGATCCCGCTCGGCGGCTGGTCGAGCCTGCCGCAGGTGCAAGCTGCCTTGAACATCAATGTGCTCTTCGTTATCGGCGCGCTGCTTGCGGTGGCGCTGTGGTGGGCATTCAAGAATACCCGCGTCGGGCTGATCCTGCGCGTCGTCGGCGATAGCACGGATGCGGCGCGCGCCATGGGTATCGATCCGGATCGCGTCCGACTGCTTGCCACGGCGGCGGGCGGATCGCTGGCCGCAGTCGGCGGGGCCTATCTCTCGCTCTACTATCCGGGATCATGGAACGAGGGCATCTCATCCGGCCAGGGCCTGATGGCAGTGGCGCTGGTCATCTTCGCGCGCTGGAATCCGATCGGCTGCTTCCTTGCCGCCTTGCTTTTCGGTGGTGCGGGCGCGCTCGGCCCTGCCCTGCAATCGGTCGGCGTCACGCAAGGCTACTACCTGTTCTACGCGGCCCCCTACGTGCTGACGCTCGCCATCCTGATCGCCACCTCATCGCCCACTCGTTCGCTCGCGGGTGCGCCGGGGGCCCTGTCGCTCACGAAATAAGTCACTCACCAAGTAATTCTGTTTTGAAATAGGGATTTAGCCATGAACGGTCTCGGCGGCCTCAACAAATCCGAACACGGCGTCGGCATCGGCCTTGTGCAGTTGCAACTCCCCGTGACGGTCACCAAGGAAGATCTGGCGCGGCAAACGCAGGTGATCGTCGATCTCGCGACCAAGGCACGGCGCAACCAGCCGGGCATGGATCTCGTCGTCTTCCCCGAATATGCGCTGCACGGCCTGTCGATGGATATCAACCCCGAGATCATGTGCCGGATGGATGGGCCCGAGGTCGCGGCGTTCAAGAAGGCGTGCCTGGACAACAAGATCTGGGGCTGCTTCTCGATCATGGAGTTCAACCCCGGCGGCATGCCCTATAATTCCGGCATCGTCATCGACGACATGGGCGAACTGAAGCTCTATTACCGCAAGATGCATCCCTGGGTGCCTGTCGAACCTTGGGAGCCGGGCAATCTCGGCATTCCCGTCATCGATGGCCCGAAGGGCGCCAAGCTGGCGCTGATCATCTGCCACGACGGCATGTTCCCCGAAATGGCGCGCGAGTGCGCCTATAAGGGCGCCGAGATCATGCTCCGCACGGCGGGCTATACCGCCCCGATCCGCGACAGCTGGAAATTCACCAACCAGTCCAACGCCTTCTGCAACCTCATGGTCACGGCGAGCGTGTGCATGTGCGGCTCGGACGGCACCTTCGACAGCATGGGCGAAGGCATGATCTGCAATTTCGACGGCTCGATCATCGCCCACGGGACGTCCGGCCGCGTCAACGAGATCATCACCGCCGAGGTGCGGCCCGACCTGGTGCGCGAGGCGCGGTTCGGCTGGGGCGTGGAGAACAACATCTACCAGTTCGGCCACCGCGGCTATGTCGCCGTCGCGGGCGGCGCGGGTGACGCGCCCTACAGCTACATGCACGACCTGATCGCGGGCCAGTACAAGCTGCCCTGGGAAGCGGACATCAAGATCACCGACGGCACGTCCTGCGGCTTCGACAAGCCGGCGAGGCGCTATGGCGAAACATTCAAGCTTGCGGGCGAATAGAGGAGACGGATGATGGACATGATGACCGAGGCAAAAGAGCACTACGTCAAGGCCGATCCCTACCCCTGGCCCTATAACGGGGCGCTGAGACCCGACAACACGGCGCTCATCATCATCGACATGCAGACCGATTTCTGCGGCAAGGGTGGCTATGTCGATCACATGGGCTACGACCTCGCACTCGTGCAGGCGCCGATCGAGCCGATCAAGGCGGTGCTGACGGCGATGCGCGCCAAGGGCTACCACATCATCCACACCCGCGAGGGCCACCGACCCGACCTTGCCGACCTGCCGGCCAACAAGCGCTGGCGCTCGCAGCGGATCGGCGCCGGCATCGGCGATGCAGGGCCTTGTGGCCGCATCCTCGTGCGTGGAGAGCCGGGCTGGGACATCATTCCCGAACTCTATCCTCTTGAGGGAGAAGTGATCATCGACAAGCCGGGCAAGGGCTCGTTCTGCGCCACGGATCTAGAACTGATCCTCAACCAGAAGCGCATCGAGAACATCATTCTTACCGGCATCACCACCGACGTCTGCGTCTCCACGACCATGCGCGAAGCCAATGATCGCGGCTTCGAATGCCTGCTGCTGGAGGATTGCTGCGGCGCTACCGACTATAACAACCACCTCGCCGCCATCCACATGGTGAAGATGCAGGGCGGCGTGTTCGGCTCGGTCTCCAATTCCACTGCTTTGATCGAGGCGCTCGTCTGATGCCATCGATGCGTGCCCAGGTCTTTCGCGTGCCGGCCGACGGGCCGGATGATGTCTCCGGCGTCGAGGCGCTGTTTGCTGCCGGCCTGAAGCCGGAGAATGTGGTCGCCATCCTCGGCAAGACCGAGGGCAACGGCTGCGTCAACGACTTTACCCGCGGCTATGCGACATCGAGCTTCGAGACGCTGTTTCACCGACACGGTGTCGAGGGCCTGTCGATCGTCATGTCCGGCGGCACCGAAGGGGCGCTGTCACCGCACTGGACGGTGTTTGCCCGCGAGGAGACCGAAGCGCCGGCAACGCGGGCGCTGGCGATCGGGGCGGCGCGCACGCCTGCCCTGCCCTCGCATGATCTCGGGCGCCGTGCACAAGTGCTGATGGTGGCCGATGCCGTGAAGGCCGCGATCCGGGATGCCGGGATCGAGGATATGGCGGACGTGCATTTCGTGCAGATCAAATGCCCGCTTCTGACCACGCAGCGGATCGCCAAGGTGGAAGCGTCAGGCAAGACCGTCGCCACACGCGACACGCTGAAATCGATGGGGCTTTCGCGCGGCGCGTCGGCGCTTGGCGTCGCAGTGGCGCTGGGCGAGATCGATCCGGACGAGATCACCGATGGCGATATCGGCACGCGCCACGAGCTCTATTCGCGCTGTGCTTCGGCATCCGCCGGCGTCGAGTTGCTGGATCACGAGATTGTTGTGCTCGGCATGAGTTCCAGATGGTCCGGTCGTTTCCAGATTGACCATGCTGTCATGCAGGACGCAATCGATGTGCAGTCTGTGAAGGCGGCCTATGCGCGGCTGCCCAAAGGCAAGCTCGCGGCGGTGCTTGCCAAGGCGGAACCGGACCCGAGCGGCCAGGTGCGCGGCAACCGGCACACCATGCTCGGCGATTCCGACTTATCCGGCACGCGCCATGCTCGCGCCTTCGTCGGCGGCGTGCTGTCAGGCGTGTTCGGGATGACCGATCTCTACGTCTCGGGTGGCGCCGAGCATCAGGGGCCACCGGGCGGCGGTCCCGTGGCAATCATCGTCGAAAAGGAGACCTGAAGTGAGCATAGTCCGCGACACGCCTCTTCCGCAGGCCGGCAAGGCCGTCGGCATCCAGACACTCGACATGACCATGCGATTCGGCAGCTTCACGGCGCTCGACCATGTCTCGGTCGACATCCCGGCGGGTAGCTTTCACGCGCTGCTCGGCGAGAACGGCGCCGGCAAGTCGACGCTGGTGAAATGCATCATGGGTTTTTACCACCAGACCTCGGGCTCGCTGTCGGTGGATGGCCGCGAGGTGGCGGTGGCCTCGCCGAGGGATGCGGCGACCTATGGGCTCGGCATGGTCTACCAGCATTTCACGCTGGTGCCGTCGTTGACGGGCGCAGAGAACCTCGTCATCAGCCGTGCCGCAGTGCCCGCTATCATCAACTGGGCCAAGGAGCGCAAGGACCTCGCCGCCTTCATGGAGCGGATGCCGTTCAAGATCCCGCTCGACAGGCCAGTGAGCGAGCTGGCGGCCGGCGAGAAGCAGAAGTTGGAGATCGTCAAGCAGCTCTATCTCGGCCGCTCCTTCCTGGTGCTCGACGAGCCGACCTCGGTGCTGACGCCTGCCGAGGCCGATGAGATGCTCGGGCTGGTGCGCGGGATGACCGAGCGCGGCGAATTGACCGTGCTAATGATCTCGCACAAGTTTCACGAGGTGACGAAATTCGCGGACACCGTCTCCATTCTCCGGCGCGGCAAGCTGGTGGGATCAGGCAAGGTCGGCGAGCTCTCCACGTCCGATATGGCGGCGATGATGATCGGCGATGTGAAGCTCGCCGAGCTCGACACGCGCGTGCCGGTGTCTTCCGCAGCCAAGCCTGTTCTCAAGGTCGAGAAGGTGAAGGCGCCGGACCGGTCCGGGCTGAAGACAATCGAGATAGATAGCCTGACGGTGCGATCCGGCGAGATCGTCGGCATTGCCGGCATTTCCGGCAACGGCCAGAAGGAGCTGACAGAAATCCTTGCCGGCCAACGGCCGACCGATGCGGGCACCGTCGAAGTCAACGGCGGCGCCTATGGCGCGACGCGGCCGGAAACGCGGCGCAACAATGTGCGCTTCATTCCCGAGGAGCCGCTGCAGAACGCCTGCGCGCCGAAGATGACCGTCAGCGAAAACCTCGCCTTCCGCACATTCGACCTAAAGGCCGACGGCAAGGATGCGATATGGCTCAGCAAGGGCAAGATGCGCAAACGCGCCACCGACCTGATCGCTGATTTCAAGGTGAAGACCGCATCGTCGTCCTCGCCGATCGCGGCGCTCTCCGGCGGTAACGTGCAGCGGGCTGTGCTGGCCCGGGAGCTCACCGGCGAGGTCGATCTGCTGATCGTTTCCAACCCATGCTTCGGCCTCGATTTCTCGGCGGTGGCGGAGATCCGCGCGCGGATCATGCGGGCGCGCAATTCAGGTGCAGCGGTGCTGCTGCTGTCGGAGGATCTCGACGAACTGCTGGAGATGTCCGACCGGATCATGGTGATCTCGGAGGGCAAGCTGGTTTACGAAACGCCGGCGCTCGCGGCGGACATTGCCGTTATCGGCTCTCACATGGCGGGACACCATTGATGACGGAGGTCAAAGCCCAACCTTTCGCCTTCCCTGTGAAGCCGAGTGAACTGGCGCTTGTCGTCATCGACATGCAGCGCGATTTCGCAGAGCCCGGCGGCTTCGGCGCCAGCCTCGGCAACGATGTCAGCCGCATCGCCAGGATCGTGCCCGACGTCAAGCGGTTGATCCAAGGGTTTCGCGATGCGGGATTGCCTGTCATCCACACGATGGAATGCCACAGGCCCGACCTCTCCGATCTTCCGCCCGCCAAGCGCAACCGCGGCAAGCCAAGCCTGCGCATCGGTGACGGTGGACCGATGGGGCGTATCCTCATCGCGGGTGAGCCGGGCACGGCGATCCTGCCCGAACTTGCGCCGATCGATGGCGAGATCGTTATCGAGAAGCCCGGGAAAGGCGCCTTTTACGCCACCGAGCTTGGCGACGTCCTCAAGCGGAAGGGCATCAGCCAGCTGGTGTTTGCCGGCGTCACGACGGAGGTCTGCGTGCAGACGACGATGCGCGAGGCCAATGATCGTGGCTACGAGTGTTTGCTCGCCGAAGAGGCCACGGAGAGCTATTTTCCTGAATTCAAGGAGGCCGCCATCGCCATGATCCGCGCCCAGGGCGCGATCGTTGGGTGGACTGCACACGTGGACGACATACTGGAGGTGATCGGTCATGCCTGAGACGACACGCGAGCTTCTGACGTTAGGCGGCTGGAAAGACTTAACTTTCTCTCCGTTTCGTGAAGAGGTGACGATCCACTGGATCCGGCCCTTCGAGGGCGATCAGCCGGGCGTAGCACTGCTGAAATACGAGGCCGGCGCCTCCGTACCACGCCATCGACACGAGGGGCTGGAGACCATTCTCGTGCTCGAGGGCACGCAATCGGACGAAGCTGGCGATTACGGTCGCGGTAGCTATATCGTCAATGCCGTCGGCACGGAGCACTCGGTCTGGAGCGATACCGGCTGCGTGGTGCTGATCCAATGGGATCGGCCTGTGAAAATACTGGAAGAGGAAAGAGCATGACCGCAGGACCGGCATTCGACATCGCATCGCTGCACGCCTTCTACGCCGACGGCGGCACCGTCGCGGACATAATCGATCAGGTGTTTGCGCGCGTTGCCGCGGTCAACGACCCCGGGATCTTTCTTCATCTCGCGGATAGAACCAAGCTGGCAGCCCAGACGGAAGCGCTCGGGGCGTTCGATCCCATTACGAAACCCCTGTGGGGCGTTCCCTTCGCGGTCAAGGACAACATCGATGTTGCCGGCATGCCAACCACGGCGGCCTGCCCTGACTATGCCTATGTCGCCGAAAACGACGCGACGGTGGTGCGCTTGCTGAAAGACGCCGGGGCGCTCGTCATCGGCAAGACCAATCTCGACCAGTTCGCGACCGGCCTCGTCGGTGTTCGGTCTCCCTACCCGATCCCACGCAATGCCATCGATGCGCGCCTCGTTCCCGGCGGCTCGAGCTCCGGCTCCGCGGTTGCCACCGCGCAAGGAATTGTCAGCTTTGCGCTGGGCACCGATACTGCCGGTTCGGGGCGTATTCCCGCAGGGCTCAACAATATCGTCGGGCTCAAGCCGAGCGTCGGCGCCTTTTCTACCACAGGCGTCGTGCCGGCCTGCCGGACCTTGGATTGCGTGTCCGTCTTCGCATTGACGGTCGATGACGCCTGGACCGTCTTCCGCGCCGCCGCACGCCATGATCCGGCGGATGCCTATTCGAAGGCGATCCCGGCGACCGCCTATGGCTCGCTGCCGCCCGTCCTGTCGATCGGCGTTCCTGCCAAGGACGACCGGCAATTCTTTGGGGACGCAGTCATGGAAGCGGCGTACGAGGCTGCTCTGGCGACCTTGTCCGGGCTGGGCCATCGGCTTGTCGAAGTTCCGTTTGGTGATTTCTACCGTGTCGCCAATCTTCTTTACGAAGGTGCCTGGGTCGCCGAGCGCTATGCCGCCGTCAAAGATTTCTTCGACGCGAGAGAAGACAGCTTCCATCCGGTAACCGGGAAAATTTATGGTGCCGCGAAATCGCTGACGGCAGCCGATGCGTTCAATGGCCTCTATGCGCTTCAGGCGCTCAAGCAAACGCTACAGCCCGTGATCGCCTCCGTCGATCTGTTCTGCGTGCCGACGGCGCCGAGCCACTACACGCTTGCCGATCTGGAGGCCGAGCCGATCCGTGAAAACTCGCGACTTGGGACCTACACCAATTTCGTCAACCTGCTGGATATGTGCGGCATTGCCGTTCCGACAGGCACGCGCGCCGATGGTCTACCGGCCAGCGTCACGCTGCTTGCCGCATCCGGCCATGACGGGCTGACAACCGCGCTCGCCCGCAACCTTCACCAGACGACCGACCTGACGCTCGGCGCCACCGGCTGGCCTCTGCCGCCCGCCGCAAAGGCTCCCGCCGACAGCAATCAGGGGCTGATCGATCTGGTCGTGGTCGGGGCGCATCTGTCCGGCATGCAGCTGAACGTGCAATTGCGCGACCTCGATGCACGCTTCTCCAGGACGGCACAGACATCCGATGCCTACCGCCTTTATGCGCTCGCAGGCCAGGTTCCGGCTAAGCCGGGAATGATCCGTGTAGAGGCAAGGCAAGGCGGCAAGATCGACGTCGAAGTCTGGCAACTGACGCCGGCTGCATTCGGCGCCTTCGTAGCGGCAATCCCGTCGCCGCTTGGCATCGGCACGGTTCACCTGTCCGACGGCACCTCAGCGAAGGGATTTCTGGTCGAGCCCGCGGCAATTGCCGGCGCAAGCGACATCACGGCCTATGGTGGCTGGCGCAACTATGTTGCCAGCGAGCCAGAGCGACGGGCTCGAAGCGCCGGCTGATCCCTTCAGGCGATTTCGGGTTCGGTCAACTCGACGTCGAAGCTCATCTGGTCGTAGGCCGGAACAACGTGCTCCGGCGTCTCGGCCATCACCGTGTCGTAGTCCAGCGGCGTATGCATGTGGGTCAGGATCGCCCGCTTCGGCTTCAGGCGTTCGATCCAGTCGAGCGACTGCTCTAGCGACAGGTGGCTCGGATGGTATCGGTATTGCAGAGCGTCGATGATCAGGATGTCCAGCTCCTCAAGTTTCACAACAGTTTCCGGCGGGAAATCACTGATATCGCTACAATAAGCGACATCGCCTATACGAAATCCAAGTGAAACGATATCGCCGTGCTGCTGTATGTGCGGCCGGAAAGTAATCGTGCCCCCGGCACCGCTGATGCGAAGCGGCGCACCGATATCCTCGATGATCCTCGCCTCGACGATCGGAGGGTAGTTGCTGCCGGGCGGTGTTTCCAGGCAATAGCCAAATCCCTGCCGGATCCGGTCCATCGTGACCGGCGTGGCATAGATCGGAACGCGCTGTTGCGAGCCGAAGTAATAGCCGCGCAGATCGTCGAGACCATGAATATGATCGGCATGGGCATGCGTGTAGAGGACCGCATCGACGTTATCGACACGCGCAGCAATCATCTGTTCGCGAAAGTCCGGCCCGGTATCGATGACAACGGTGGTCACGCCACCATTAGCATCGTATTGCTGGACCATGAAGGACGACCGGGTGCGCCGGTTCTTCGGATTGGCCGGATCGCAGGCACCCCAATCGCCGGTGATCCGGGGCACGCCGGGCGACGATGAACAGCCTAGAATGGTGAACCGCCGCCGATAGGCCACCGCGTCAGACCCTTGGCATTTTCGAGAAGCAGCGGAATGCGTTCTCCGTCGTGATCCTCGATATCTCGGCGTAGCTGACGTCCAGTGTTTCAGCCAGGACTTCAGCGGTATTCACCACATAGGACGGCTCGTTACGCTTGCCGCGCCAGCGCTTCGGCGCCAGGTAAGGCGCGTCAGTTTCGACCAGCAGCCGATCGTGCGGGATGGTCTTGGCGATGTCGCGCAGATCCTGCGACTTCGGAAATGTCAGGATGCCCGAGAAGGAAATGTAGCCGCCAAGCTCCACGCCAGTTCTTGCAAGCTCCGGACCGGCCGAGAAGCAATGCAGGATGAATGGGAACGCGCCCCTGCCCGTTTCCTCGGTCAGGATCGCCGCCATGTCTTCATCCGCACTGCGGCTATGGATGACCAGCGGAAGCTTCGTCTCACGCGCTGCGGCGATGTGACGGCGGAAGCCGGTCTTCTGATCCTCAGGTTTCTGCGTGTCGTAGAAGTAGTCGAGCCCCGCTTCGCCGATCGCGACAACCTTCTCGTGCGCATTGGCAAGGCGCACGAGGTCTTCGGTCTGGATGTCGAGTTCTTCGTTTGCGCTGTTCGGATGCGTGCCGACGGAGCAGAACACCGACGGATACTTTTCGGTGATGGCCAGCAGAGTGTCGAGTTTGCGGACCCGCGTGGAGATCGTCACCATCTGCTTGACGCCGGAATCGTGGGCACGCTTGACGATGTCGTCACGCTCCTCCTCGAAATCAGCGAAATCCAGATGGCAATGCGTATCGATCAGCATGGTGGTCTCACGCCTCAGGTGCGACGTAACGCGGGAATACCGGCGTCGGCGCTTCGAGCGACGTGCCCGGCACGAGCCGGCCCGCTTCACCAAGGGCTGCGAAGTCCCGCTTGTCGGCAGGTGCCGCGACGAGATTAAGCAGCTTGTCGGCGGATTCAGGCACGAATGGCTGCAACATGATCGCGATCTGACGGACAACCTCGGCTGTCACGTAGAGTACGGTGGCCATGCGCGCCGGGTCGGTCTTCTTCAATGCCCAGGGCTGCTGGCCGGCGAAGTAGCGGTCTGTCTCAGACACCACGGCGATAATCGACGCCAGTGCGCGATGGATCAGCTGCTTGTTCATGTCCTCGTGCGTCGAGGCGTGCAGGGCGTCGGCAGCGGCCAGCATTGCCTTGTCTTCGTCGGTCAGAGGACCGCATTCCGGGATCTTGCCGTCGCAATTCTTGACGATCATCGACAGAGAGCGGCTGGCGAGATTGCCGATGCCGTTCGCAAGATCCGAGTTGATGCGCGTGCCGATTGCCTCTTCGCTGTAGCTGCCGTCCTGGCCGAAGGAGACCTCGCGCAGGAAGAAGTAGCGCACCTGATCGAGACCGAAATGGTTCACCAGATTGACCGGATCGACGACGTTGCCAAGCGACTTCGACATCTTCTCACCCTTGTTGAGCAAGAAGCCGTGCGCGAAGACGCGCTTGGGCAGCGGCAGGTTCGCGGACATCAGGAAGGCCGGCCAGTAGACCGCGTGGAAGCGAATGATGTCCTTGCCGATGATGTGGACGTCCGCAGGCCAATACTTCGCCCGTGGGCCATTCTTGTCTTCGATATAGCCGGTCGCGGTGATGTAGTTGGTCAGGGCGTCGACCCAGACATACATGACATGCTCGGGATCATTCGGAACCTTGATGCCCCAATCGAAGGTCGTACGCGAAATCGACAGATCCTTCAGGCCCGACTTTACGAACGAGATGACTTCGTTGCGGCGCTCGGCCGGACCGATGAAATCGGGATTGGCTTCGTAGAGCGCGAGCAGCTTGTCCTGGTATTCGGAGAGCTTGAAAAAGTAGCTTGCTTCCTCAACCCACTCGACCGGCGTGCCCTGCGGCCCGTAGCGCACGCCATCGGCGCGCAGCTCGGTTTCGTTTTCCTGGTAGTAGGCTTCGTCGCGCACCGAGTACCAGCCGGCGTAGGAATCCTTGTAGATATCGCCGTTCTCGGCCATCAGGTTCCAGATATTGCGAGAGGTCTCGTGATGGCGCTCCTGCGTCGTGCGAATGAAATCATCATTCGACGCATTCAGCAGTTTCGCCATGGCCTGGAATTCGCCGGAGTTGCGGTCAGCGAGCTCTTGCGGGGTGATGCCTTCGGCCCGCGCCGTCTGCTGCATCTTCTGCCCGTGCTCGTCGGTGCCCGTCAGGAAGAACACATCCTTGCCGTCGAGCCGCTGGTAGCGTGCCATCGCATCGGTCGCGATCAGTTCGTAGGCATGGCCGATATGCGGCTTGCCGTTGGGATAGGAAATCGCGGTGGTGATGTAGAAAGGAGTCTTGTCTGCCATGGCGGCCATCGTATCCGTCTAACTCTATAAAAACGATCAGCCGCTCCTTAGCGCATGTGGCGGCGAAGCGAAACATTAAGTTTCGAAACAGTTGGCGGTTTCAGGGGCAGAGCCCCCGTGACCTTGACTCGCTTTTTCTCGCATTCTACGCAGAGGCAAAGAAGACAGGGTGACAGCAACGTGACACTTCAGGCATCCCTCAGCAACGTTTCGCGCGCGAGCTCGAGGCTCACCGTTTGACCCTATCCAGCTTCGATCCGCTCTACTCGCTGTCCGGGCTCCTCGTGGGCGCCCTTGTCGGAATCACCGGTGTCGGCGGCGGTTCGCTAATGACGCCGATCCTCGTATTGCTCTTCGGCGTACACCCCGCAACTGCCGTGGGCACTGATCTGCTTTATGCAGCCGTAACCAAGAGCGCGGGCACCGCCGTTCACGGCATACACGGCCGCATCAATTGGCGCGTGGTCGGCTGTCTGGCCGCCGGCAGCGTGCCGGCCGCGCTGCTGATGCTCTGGCTCATGGCGGGCGTTGATCGCAAGAGCATAGAAGTCGCGCATACGATCACCACCGCTCTTGGCTGGCTCCTTGTCATGACAGCATTCATGCTGGTGTTCCGGCGCCAGGTGCTGGACTTCGCCAAGCGCTCCATCGGCGACAGGCGCCCGATGCGCCCGGCAACGATCTCCATCCTCACCGTTTTGCTGGGGCTGGCGCTCGGCGTCCTTGTGACGCTCACTTCAGTCGGCGCAGGCGCCCTTGGCGTAACCGTCCTGCTGATCCTTTATCCGCGGCTGGACGTTCGCGAGATCGTCGGCTCCGATATCGTCCACGCCGTCCCGCTGACCTTGATCGGCGGCATGGGCTACTGGATGATCGGCGAGATCGACTGGGGCATGTTGCTGGCCCTGCTCCTTGGCTCAATCCCCGGCATTATCATCGGCAGCCTGGTCGCCCCGAAGCTCCACGAGCGCACGATCCGCATCGTGCTTGCTCTGACGCTCGCCGTCGTTGCCTGGAAACTGCTGACGAGCTGATCTCGCCTGATCAAGGACCAGGCTGCTTGATATCGCCGAGGATGCTCAGGATCGTCTGCTTGCGATCCAGATTGTAGGCATCCGATACCGTCAGCCGCTCGATGATATCGGAATGGAGCCGCGACAGCCGCTCCGCGGCAGCCACCTGCCCCGCCATTGCGGCCGCTCGTGCCTTGCCCATCAGATCATCGCCGACATGGCCGGAGAAAAACTCGAAGATGGTGTCGCTCTCCTTGCCCGAGAGCGCATCGGCGAGGCGATGCATCGCCTTTCGAGCGGATGGTCCCTGTGACGACAGCACCTCATTGTAGGCCGCGATGATCTCGCCGCCACCGTAATTGACGAGCTTCAACGCCTCGCCGACACTGCCGTTCGCGGCGGCAAGGAGGTCGCTATCGTCGACTCGGACGCCGAGATGCGCAAGCGCAGCGCCAAGCGCCTGATCTCCGAGTGGTGACAGCTTCAACGGCAGGCAGCGGGACCGGATGGTGGGCAACAGCTTGCCCGGCGCGTGAGAAATCAACAGGAACAGCGCGCGCTTCGGCGGCTCCTCGAGGATTTTCAGGATGGCGTTGGCCGCGCTGCGGTTCATATCGTCCGCGGGATCGATGATGACGATGCGCCAATTTCCGGTACCCGAGGTCTGGGAAAAGAACTTGCCAGCGCGGCGCACTTCATCGACCGTGATCGCCGACTTCTGCTTCCCGGTCTTTTCATCCACCGGTCGGGCAAGATGCAAGAGATTGTGCGAGGCGCCCGCGACGATCTGACGGGTCACCGGCGAGCCCGGATCGGGGTCGGCCATCAGCTCAGGCGCGCCGGCCGGATCCGGATGCGACAAGACGTGATTTGCGAAACGAAACGCCAGCGTCGCCTTGCCGATCCCCGACGGCCCTTCGATCAATAGCGCATGATGGCTTTTGCCCGAGTGGTAGGATTGGGCGAGAAATGCAGCCGCATCTTCATGGCCGAAGAGCTTGGTGTTTTCCGCTGGCCAGATGGCGCCGTCGAGCAGACCGGGGCGTTCGTCACTCATGGCGACGCTTCCGTTGTCTTCGGCACTATTCCTGATGCAAGGAGCTGGTCGACGATCGACAGGATATCGGCCGAGATGACGTCCTGGCTGCGCATCGCGTTGACTACGTGGCAGCGCTCGGGTTCGCGCGCGGCGATATCGAGGAAAGCCTCGCGGCGCTTCTCGTGTGTCTCCAGCTCTTCCTTCTCGAACCGGTCGGGTGCCACATCTCCGGCTGCGCCGCGCTTCTGGGCGCGCTCCAGACCGGCACGTGCCGGCAGATCGAGGATCACCGTGCAATCGGGAACGACGCCGTTTACAGCCACCCGCTGCAGCGTCTCGACGAACTCCGGCTCGAGATTGCCGGTCACGCCCTGATAGACCCGGGACGAATCCATGAACCGATCGCAGAGAACGACCTCGCCGCGCAGCAGCGCCGGCCGTATCAGTTCCTCGACGTGATCGTTACGCGCTGCCGCAAACAGGATTGCCTCCATTCGCGTGCCATAGGCCTCCGCGGCGCCTGACAGGAGCACGTGGCGCACGGCCTCCGCTCCGCGGGAGCCACCGGGTTCGCGAGTCAGCAGAACGGTATGTCCAGCCGCCCGAAGCGCTTCCGCCAGCAGGCGGATTTGCGTCGATTTACCAGCGCCCTCGCCGCCTTCAAATGTAACAAACAATCCAGTATGGAATGACAATAATACGTTCCTGCATTTCGGCGCCGGTGCCGCCACTGCCGTACATCTAGCGGAAGATGCCGACGAGCGGAACTGCTTGCGGGTCAACTCCGTGTGTTGCCCCACAATGAACAGAGAATATGGCGATCACGTGGGCTCAGGCTTGTTCCAGAGCCAGGAGAAGAGCAGCGATTCACCGACTTCAAGCAGCGCATCGACGGCCCTGCTGCTGAGCGATCCGACCTCAACCGCGTTCTTCGTGTAGAGAGGAACCTCCCGCAGAAGTCGGCTGCCGGCAAAGATGCGAAGCGAGCCCACGGACTGGTCGGCGGCCACCGGCGCCATCAGGGGCCAGCGATAGACGATCCGCGCGGCCAGGCGATCGGGATTGTTGACCGGGATATAGACGCTGACCGGGGCCTTCGCGACAAGATCGACGTTGCGCTCGGCGCCACCATAGACACTGGCCGCACCGATGACTTCCGTTTCGGCGAACAGCTGCCGGCTCTCGAACGAACCCAGCCCCCACTCGATGATGCGCTTGGCCTCTTCGGTTCGCTCCTTGTCGGATGCAATACCGCCGAGTGCCACGAACAGCCGGCGGTCGTTGCGCACGGCGGACGCGACGATGGAATATCCCTCTCCCTCGGCAAACCCGGTCGCAAGCCCGTCCACGCCCAGACCGAAGCCGAGCAGCGGATTGCGGTTCCGCTGGAAGATCTTGTTCCACTGGAAATCGGGCTGCGCGAAATAGGGATAGAAGTTCGGATAGGCCTGTTGGAGTTGAACGGCAAGCGTGACCATGTCGAACGCCGTCGTCTTGCTCTTCCCGTCAGGAAGGCCGGTCGAGTTACCAAAGAGCGAGTGCTGCATGCCGAGTGTCTTGGCCCTGCGGGTCATCGCTTCAGCAAAGGCCGGCTCGCCGCCGCTCATGCCTTCAGCAAGAATGATGCAGCTGTCATTGGCGCCTTGAATGGCGATGCCCTTTGCCAGATCCTCAACGCGCACATTTGATTTCAGCGCCGCAAACATCGTCGCGGTGCGCGACGGTGCTCCACCGGTGCGCCAGGCATACTCGGAAACAGGATATTGCGTGTCGAGGGTGATCTGGTTTTTCGTCAGGGCATCGAAGACGAGTTCGACCGTCATCAGCTTGGCAAGCGACGCCGGCGAAAAGGTCTGGTGTTCGTTCTTGGCGAGAAGGACCGTGCCGGTCGATGCCTCGATCATGTAGGCCTGCGCTGCCTTTGTGCCGAAGGCCGGCGCCGGCTCATTGGCAGCCGGCGCGGCATTCGCGGCAACCGGCAACAAGAACGCACAAAGACGAAGCATACGCTTCAGCATCAACAACCCCACCAATCAGGCAACCTTGCCCATGGGAGACGACATAAACGGCGTTCAACCGCCGCACTATTGGCGCCAGCGTTACCGCTTCTGGCGCTTGAACGAAGCGAGGATCGAATCCTGCGTGAGCCCGTCGTTACGCACCATGACGGCATCGAAAGCCAGTGGAACCGTGACGGTCTTGATCTCTTCCTGATAGCCCATCGCCATGCCGCCACCATAGGGCCGCTCATAAGGAACGGGGCCGATATCGGGGAGAACAACCATCTGCTCGTACGACTGCGACGCACCGGTCGAGAAAGGCGACGCCATCGGCGTCGGTACTGCATTGTACTTCGCGCTCGGCGTCGAACCGGCATATGAGGTGGCCGACATCGGCACAGGAACGGACGCCGGCGCGGGCGCGTAGCCGCCAAATGTCTGGATCTCGTCGGCAGTTATGCGCTTGCTGTTGGAGGCAACCATGACGCCGCTTGCGATCTGCCCTTCACCGGGATTGATGCCCGGGATACGGCTACCCTTGGGCACATAGGAGGCCATCAGATATGGCATGTCGTGGCCGTCCATGCGGGCGCGACCGACATACTGTACGCGCACATTGCCCGTGCCGCTGTGCTGCAGATCGAGCATATCGGCCGTCTTGTTCGACAGGTCGATGATACGGCCCTCATGATAAGGCCCACGATCGTTGACACGCACGATAACGGACGAGCCGTTCTCGACGTTCGTTACACGGGCATAGCTTGGAAGCGGGAATGTTGGATGAGCGGCAGACAGGTGCATCTGGTCATAGACTTCGCCATTGGCGGTCAACCGGCCATGAAACGCCGAGCCATACCAGGAAGCGATACCGACCTTATTGTAGGAGAAATCCTCTTTGGGGTAATACATTTTACCCTTGACCGTGTAGGGGTTGCCGACCATGTAGCGGCCGCCACCCTTGGGGATATTGTCGCCTGTCGCGACCCGCGGGCTCGCCTTGACGCCATATTCCTTCTCGGAGAAATACTCTTTGCCGTGCTTAGGCTTGGTCGGCGTAGGCGCCGTACCACATGCCGTAACCGTTGCACAGATCAGCGACAGCCCTACCCATCGCATTCCGGTCGCAAATGACATCGCCCCGCCGTCTCGCCTCATATGTCCCACGCCGCTCAAGACCGTTATGGTTAAGAAATCCGCCCTTGCGGGCAAGACACCCCTAGTTCCATCAACCTAACGAGACTTTAATCATGATGCGTTCGTGGCAAATTTGCGAAGACTTTCGCCGAGATAGAGACAATTCTAATTAACATGGTTAATAAAGCGCTAATTTAACGATCTGTAACGGCACGTCCCGACATGATACGCGAGCACGCATTGTCTCTCGGGGAGCAGCAACTCCCCTGAGAGCAGCGACCAAAAGCTACGGATATGTCAGCCGATCTCTTAGCCGCGTGAGACGCCGGTGATGTTTTCCGCTTTACGGCTTCAAATAATGCGCTTGGCCGGATTCCCGCAACTGATCGAGCGTCTTGCCCAGGCAATTTCCACCGTCTGATCCACCAACCGCTTTCGCATGACCGTCAAGGGAAATCGTACCGGCAAGGCGTTCCGACGCGACATAGGTCGCCAGTCCTTCAGGCGTAATTCTTGACAGATAGTAAGCGTGGAACATGCCTTTGTATTCACAGCCAATCACAAAGGGAAACTTATCGAACTGATTGTCGGCAGCGTCTGACGCCGCGACCGACGTTAGATGCAGGGAGGCGCAGGCAACGATCAAAAGTCCGGTGCGCATGACCGGAGCAGCATGCAGCATTTTCCAAATCGACGGGTATGCCATTATCCAAGACTCCCTCAACTTTTCGATGAATTAAATGCCTATCCAATGCACCTGCTGGGTGGGCCGTGTGGATGTGAGGCAACGCTCCATATCGGCCAAAAACATCACCGGAACCACGCGTGAACCACCGCTTTAACAACAATAACGGAAACCTCTACGCGAACAAGTCATCGACCGTCGACCAAAATCGGCATCGCTACCGACCGTCCGGGGCGGTGGGACCCTCTGGAAACCACAACAGGCCTGAGAGCTTGAAGAGGAAGGCGGTCGTCCAGCCGAACAGAAGTATGCCGTTGACGCCTTCCAGAGCGCTCGCAATCCTCCAATGGCCTGACAGCGTTACATCGCCGTAGCCGATGGTGGCGAAGGTAACAGCTGAGAAATAGATTGCCTCCTCGATGCTATCCAATGCGCCGATCAACCAATAGGCCAGCGCCCAGAGCATGATTTCGATGAAGTGAGCGATGACAAAGCCGACAACGAACACATATGTGAAACCAAGCCGGGCACCACTGGAAAGGCTCGCAGCCCTGCTGAGCGGCCCGAGGCTAAAGCCGTAGAGAACTATCACTGCAAGGCCATGAACGATGATCGTGCCGAGCAAAAGGCTGGCAGCTATCAGAACGACAAGGATCATCGCGATCACCTCCCCGAACTCATATCAGTTGCGGCCTATGGTTGTTATTGCAATAAAACCGATATATAACAATAGCAAATTAGGAATGCTTAATTCTATGCCGAGGGAGCCATGGAACTTGCAGACCTGCGGTGTACCGACCATCCGACTGAGGCGGAAATTCGCCAACAGCTGGATCGGATATTTGCGAGCGCCGAGTTTCACTCTCCGCAGCGAGGCCGCGCGTTTTTGCAGTTCATCGTGGACGAGACGCTTGCTGGGCGCTCGGAGTTCCTGAAGGCGTTCACCATTGCCAATATCGTCTTCGGTCGAAACGTGTCATTCGATGCGCAAAACGACCCTGTGGTGCGCATCGAAGCGGGGCGAATGCGCCGGGCATTGGAACGTTATTATCTGATCGTCGGTCGCGACGATCGCGTGGTCGTGACGATACCGAAAGGCGGCTATGTGCCGTCGTTCACCTATGCGGAAAGCGGTAAGGTGACAGGTGCCATCACGCCATTTGCTGCGTCCCCTGCAACGGAACGGGACCCAGCTGTTGACCCGTCTTCGCCAGCCCCGTTTACTGGCAGTCCCAACCGTCCCTGGATCAGATACGCATTGCCGGTGGGAGCGGTGTTGGTCGCCATTGCGGCGCTCGTCCACGCCCCGCTCGCGTCAGTCTTCGCGGCGATCACAGGTCCGCCCGATAGGCCGACAGTCGCGGACTCGACCTTTCCGAAAATCCTCGTTGAACAATTCCAGAGTAACGCCGGAGCCGCGGGTACGGGCGATATCGCGCAGGGGCTGAGGGACGAAGTCATCGGGCAACTCGCGAAGTTCAAGGACATCGTTGTCATTGCGAATCCGGCAACGGCTGACGAAAGCGCGACCGAGGAGCCCCGTTATGCGCTCCAAGGCAGCGTCCGACTTGAGGATAGTCAGATTCGCTCACTGGTCCGTCTCATCCGCACCGCGGACGGGGCCGTCGTCTGGGCAAATAGCTACGACGGTGACATGCGATCGCAAGGACTCTTTCAAATTCAAGAGGATATCGCGCAGCGCGTGGCCGGCACCGTGGCGCAACCCTATGGCACCATCTTTCAAACAGACGCTGATGGCCTTGCCAAGGAGGGAGCCAGCGGCGGCTTCGACGGCTACGCGTGTACGCTGGCATACTACAGCTATCGCATGAGCATGAACGGCGCGAGCCACGACGCGGCGAAGGACTGCCTGCAGCGTGCGACACAGCACAATCCCAACGATGCAACCCACTGGGCGCTGCTTTCATTGACAAATCTCGATGAGTTCAGGTTTGCCTCGAAGCTGCACCGTCCGTCTTCCCCCGCCCCGCTGCAACGGGCCGTCCAGGCAGCGCAAAAGGCGATCAGCGTCGACCCGCAGAACCCGCGCGCGTTGCAAGCATTGATGCTGGTAAGCTTCTTCCAGAATGACATCGATACCGCCTTGCGCGCAGGCGCTGCCGCTTACGCTGCGAACCCGAATGACGCAGAGGTCGCTGGCGAATACGGTTTGCGGCTGTCGATGTCTGGAAAGTGGCAATCCGGCTGTGAACTGGTGTCGAGCGCGGTAAACAAGAGCGCCGGTCCGAAGGGTTATTACGAAGTCGGCATGGCGCTTTGCGCCTTCATGCGTGGCGACCTTCAAGCCGCCGAACTGTGGTCGCGCATGTCCGACCTGGAATACAATCCGATGCACCGCCTCGTGCTGCTGTCGATCCTTGGTGCTGCTGGCAAACGCGAGGAAGGCAAGCAGCAGCAGGACTGGCTTCAGTCGAATGCGCCGGCGCTCATGAAAAACATCCGCAAAGAGGTCTCGATACGGCTTCAACGTGCGGAAGATCAGGAGCGCTTCTTCGCCGGCCTGCGAGCAGCCGGTACGCCTGTTGCATCATCCGATACACCTGTTTCAACGCAGTAGCGGAACCCTATCGCCTATTTGGTCTAGGCTGATCCGTGCGGCTAAAGCGCAACCACTAGATGCGAGGTATTTTACCGTATCATACCGGAAATGGACTGTATCTTACTGCCCTGTTCGCCCGCACGGGCCTATATGGAAGGCGTAGGTCCAGTAGTTGCGGCGTGATTGCGATGGCGAGGTCGAATTCGTGGTTTGGCATTTGGGGTGCCAGGGTGTGCGACGTGGACGCTCATCCCATTACTGACGAAACGCTTGGGGGACACATGATGCGACGAGCAAAGTGCAGTGCCGTGCATGCTCCGATTTATTCTCTTCTTGCATTGTGCCTGCCGGTCGGATCCGCTCTAGCCCAAGAGGCGGCGAAGCCGGCAGACAAACCCGCTGAGACCAGCAAGGCCGACGAGCGTTGGATTCCGAAACCGCGGCTCGGAGATGATGATGCCTATGTGGAACTCTACGGCCAGATCAACAAAGGCCTGCTGACCTATGACGACGGCGGTTCGACCGACAACTACTTCCCGGTCGACAACGGCAACTCGTCGACGCGCGCTGGCCTTCGATTCTCCACCAAGATGGAGAACAACTGGTCGGTCGGCGGCAATCTCGAATGGGAATGGACACCGTATTCGACCACAAGCGTCAACCAGCTGAACAAGGATCACTACGATTGGGAAGCCAACCTTCTGCGCAAGGCAGAAGTTTATATGGAGTCGAAGGAATACGGGAAGTTCTGGTTCGGCCAGGGCAGCATGGCCTCCGATGGCACCGCGGAAGTCGATTTGTCCGGCACCAGCGTCGTCGGCTATTCGCTTATTTCCGACATGGCGGGCGGGCCGTTCTTCAGGTTCGATGACGGAACGCTGTCCTCGATACGAGTCAAGGACGCCTTCACCAACTACGACGGCCTGAGTCGAAAACTGCGTTTCCGTTATGACACGCCCTCATTCGGTGGATTCAGCGTGTCATCGTCGGTCGGGACGCAAGTCGTGCCTGACCCAACAGACGTCGCCGTGTGGGACATCGCCCTGCGTTACGACCAAACGATTGATGACGTCAAAATCAGTGGCGCATTGGCCTTCTCGAGGCCGGGCGACAGCAACTCGATCTACGACGCCTCGGTTTCCCTGTTGCATCAGCCGACTGGCCTCAGCCTGACGCTTGCGGCCGGTTATTCCGACAAGGAAGCCATCGATGGCCGCTATGGCTATGCCAAACTTGGCTACCAGACCGATATCTTCGAGGTCGGCAAGACCGCCTTCTCCGTCGATGCCTATTTTGGCAAGGACATCAAGGGCAAGGGTACGGACAGCGATTCCTATGGAGTGCAGGTCGTCCAAAACCTCGACTATCTCCAGACCGAACTCTACGTCGGGGCGCGCACCTATTCGTATGACGACGAAGTCGCCAGCGTCCAGGACAGCTATGCAGTGCTCGCAGGCGCCAGACTGAAATTTTAGCGATGTTTCGCGCTCAAAGGTTCGGGCGCGACGGACCTTCAACTGGAAGAGGCAGCGAACCGCCCAACATGGCGGCGCTTAAGCCGTATCACGGGAGGATGTAGCATGACCGAGATCGACTATCGCGAATACGAACATATGAGCCCGTTCGAAATCAAGGACGGATTGATGAAGCTCGCAAAGCGCAGCTCTCAGAAATCCGCGCACGCGCTCCTCAATGCGGGGCGCGGCAATCCGAACTGGGTCGCCACCACCCCACGCGAGGGTTTCTTCCTGTTCGGGCAGTTTGCATTGTCCGAATGCCGGCGTACCATGGATAATCCGGTGGCAGGCCTCGCCGGCATGCCACAGATGAGCGGCATTGCGGCAAGGCTCACCGCATGGCTCGGCAAGCATGCGGACGAGCCGGGCGCGGCCTTCATTTCGAAAATCGTCGACCACGGCGTCAAGGCATTCGGTTTCGACGCGGACGCCTTCGTGCACGAGCTGACGGATTCGATCATCGGCGACAACTACCCGGTTCCGGATCGGATGTTGGTGCACGCAGAGCAGGTCGCGCACCGCTATCTCCTGTGGGCGATGGGCGCCGATCAGGCCGTCGGTAAGTTTGACCTCTATGCGGTAGAAGGCGGCACTGCGGCGATGTGCTACATCTTCAAGTCGCTGATGGCCAACCGGATTCTCAAGAAGGGCGACACAATCGCCATGGGAACCCCGATCTTCACCCCCTATATCGAGATTGCGGAACTCGAGGACTATGCGTTCCACGCCGTTCACATCCGTGCGACGCAGGAACACCGCTTCCAATATTCCGACGAGGAACTGAAGAAGCTCGAAGACCCGAAGATCAAGGCATTTTTCATCGTCAATCCGGGCAACCCGACCTCGATGGCCATCGATGCTCCGACGCTGAAGAAGATCGTCACCCTGGTGAAGACCAAGCGGCCTGATCTCATCCTCCTGACGGATGACGTCTATGGCACCTTCGTTCCGCATTTTCGCTCATTGATGGCGGAACTGCCCTACAACACGATCTGCGTCTATTCCTACTCCAAGTATTTCGGCTGCACCGGTTGGCGCCTGGGCGTGATCGGCATCAACGAGAAGAACATTCTCGATGACCGCCTCAAGGAGCTTCCGGCCAAGGAATTGGAGGCACTGGACAAGCGATACATCTCGATCACGCTTGAGCCCCGCAAGCTGAAGATGATCGACCGCATCGTCGCCGACAGCCGCGACGTTGCGCTGAACCACACCGCCGGGCTATCCCTGCCGCAGCAGGTGATGATGACCATGTTTTCCATGAGCGAACTGATCGACAGCGAGAAGGTCTATCAGCAGGCCTGCATGGCCATTTGCCATAAGCGCGTGAACACGCTTCTTGAGGGACTTCCCCTCGATCTTCAGCCCAACGCCAATTTCGCCGCTTACTACGGAACGATCGACTTCGAATTCTGGCTCCGCAGATATGTCGGCGAGGATATGGTGACTTGGCTCAAAGAGCACGTACATCCTCTCGATCTCGTCTACAGGCTGGCAGAGGATCATTCGATCGTGCTGCTGAACGGCGGCGGATTTGAAGCGCCTGACTGGAGCGTTCGCGTCTCCTTCGCCAACCTGCCGGATGACGTCTATGACGATATCGGCCGGGCCGTGCGTGCGGTGGGACGTGGTTATGTCGATCGGTTCAACGCGTCGAAAAAGTAAGGCAAGACAATGAATCGGAAAGACCGCGTGCTGCGAGGGACGCGGTCTTTCTATTTCTGCAATCTGAATGCTTCAGGTCTCGTCGGAGGGTGCCTCGATACCCGGCGTCGGCGGCGAACTCCGAGATAGAGGCACCGCACTTTCCTGGTAATGGCGTATGCCAGCGTGAACCGAGGCAAACATGCGGCTCTCGCCAAGCCGCTCGGCAAAACCGGACGCCCTCACATACTCGAGAACATCTGCGTTGAGGCTTGCAAGCCAGAGCACGATCCCACGCTCAGCCAGGCTTCGCTCGCTTTCAATCAACGTCTGCAGGGCGGAATATTCGATATCGAATACGGCCCTCAGGTCCAGCATGAGCACACTCGGTTTGTTCTGAATGACCAGTTCTCGCATGGTGTCGGCAACATGCTGAGCGTTCACAAAGAACAGCCGGCCTTCCGGTCTCAGGATGAGCAGTCCCTCAACGGTTTCGTCATCGGGATGCTCAGGCGAAAGCGGGCGGAGAGCATCCCCGCCCCGCTTGCGGCCGATCACATGGATTCGCGGATTGGCCGCCTGACTGGACAGGCCGACCAGAGACAGAATGATGGCAACGACGATACCCTGAAGAGTGCCAAAGACAAGCACGCCGAGGAACGCAGCCAGCGCCCACCGGAATTCCATCTTGCGAACATTCCGGATCGACACAAATTCCGCGGGCTTGATGAGGCCAACGGAATAAATGATGACGATTGCCGCAAGCACGGCTTGTGGCAGGAGACCGAGTAAGGGTGCCAGCACCAGCATCGTTGCCGCAGACGCTGCAGCCGTGACGATCGACGCCTTCTGGGTTCGCCCGCCGACGGCGCGGACGACGGCTGTTTGCGATGTTCCGCCACCTGCCGGCATCGCTCCGAACAGCGCGCCGAGCACGTTCGCGGCCCCGGTCGCCACCAGCTCCCTGTTGGCGCGGATCGGTGGATCCGACTGATCTGCAAATGCCCGCCCTGCGGCGATCGTCTCAGTGAAGCTCATCAGCGCGATACCGATTGCCCCCGGTAGTAGCTGCCTCACGAGCTCGAGATTGGGCAGTGTCAACGACGGCAAGGCTTGTGGAATGTGACCGACAATCGAAACGCCATGGCTGCTCATGCCAAACAGCCACGATGCGGCTATCCCCCCGGCAACGACCGCGAGGGGCGCGGGCGAATGCGGCCAGGCTCGTTCCATAAAGAGCAGGAGGACAAGGGCAACAAGGCCGACCACCACGGTTGTGATCGAGGCTTCGGGAAGGTGTTGCAGGAGGCTGAGAATGTCGCGGAAGAACCCTTCCTTGGTGAAGTGAAGGCCGAGCAGCTTCGGCACCTGGTCCAACACGATCACCAAACCTATACCGGCCTTGAAACCTGTGAGCACGGGTGAGGAGATGAAATTCGCGACGAACCCCAAGCGCAACGCGGAAGCAAGAATCAGGAGCACACCAGTGAGCGCCGTGAGCGTCGCGGTGGCAGTGAGCAGCTTCGCGGGATCTCCGTCGGGCACGACGAGGGCGAGCTCCGCCGCGGTCAGGATCGCCAGCGTGGTCGTCGAGCTGACGCTCAATACGCGCGACGTTCCCAACAGGGCATAGACCACAGTCGGTACGAAAGCTGTGTAGAGACCCACGCTCACAGTGAGACCGGCCACCGTCGCATAGGCCATGGCCTTCGGCAGGACGACCGCGGCAGCCGTCAGACCGGCAACAATATCCGGCCGCAGTGTCCCTGCTGATGGCCCGATTGACTGCACAGTATCTGATGACCGAAGCATGATGTTCTCTTTCCGTATCAAGGCATTTCGGAAAGTGCGCAGGTCTCTGCCAACGCACCCAAATTCTAATCCCGGCATGGCTCTCCCACCAGAGAAATGTCGGCAGGAATGTCCGCCCTAACCAGCCACGATGCCGACAATCACGGTTCCCCAAGTGGTGAGCAAAATGTGCCCTATGGGCACCGTCGGCGTGTAGCCAAGAACGGCAACGCTACTTCCCGATCGCTCCTGGACCGCTGCCATGCCTGCCGTCATCGTCTGCGCGCCGGCGAGCCCCCCGAGCAACAAAATCGGGTTCATACGCAGCACGTAGCGCCCGAAATAAAGCCCGATCAACAGGGGAACAGTTGTAACGACAATACCGCCCAACAGCAGACCGATCCCGGCTTCAGCTATAGCGGAAACGAAGACCGGCCCGGCATGCAGACCAGTCATGGCGACGAAGGCGGCTAGGCCGAGGGCGGTCATAAGCGAGACCGCCGCATCCGGTATTCGGCCAAAAAGCGGAAACCGCGTGCGCAGATGCCCCACCAGCAACCCGGCAAGCAGGGTACCTACGCTGGTACTCAAGGAAATTCGCATATCACCGATCGGTACGGTGACAATGATGCCCACCAAGCCACCTAGGAATATAGCAAGCCCGAGTACAACAAAGTCCGTGGTCGCTGTCGGCGCGACAACGACGCCAATCTGCTTGGCAGCTTGCGATACGACATTGTCTGGGCCCACCATACGGACGATGTCGCCGCGTTCGACAGCAACGCCCGGCGCCAGGGGAATGTCCTGGCCACCGCGCGTGACGCCGCGAAGATAGAGGCTTCGTGCCCAACTCTCTTTCGAGAGATCCTCGATCGTTCGGTTGGCGAAATTGCGAGATGTGACCAGCACATCGGCCACCGAGACCGGGATATCAAGCAGCGCACTGTCCTCGACCTCTTCAGCACGCGACCCAAGCACAGTGATCAGCGCCTCGCGCGATCCCGATACCGCAATTATGTCGCCCGCTTCGAAAGTGACCTCCGATGCGGCTTCGAGGATCGCTCCCCGCCTTCTCAGCCGTTGGACGAAAAGTCTGTGCTCCGGAAAGGATGCCTCGGCAGCCTTCATCGATATGCCGACAATGGGTGCACCTTCGGCAATGCGATAAGCGCGAACCTCGAACCGCCGCCACGCAGAGGCGATACCTGCCGTCGTGCGAGTAATCCCAAGCTCACGCTCCAGCTTTAGCGCCTCGCCGCTCAAATCGACGCCAAGCAGTTTCGGGCCCACCAGACTGCAGAACAGGATGACGCCGACCGCACCGAAGACATAGCAGACAGCGTCGGCCACAGCCACATGTGCAACGAACCGGGCGCGATCGGCATCTGGCAAAGGCAGCGCATTGATCGCTTCAGTCGCGGTGCCCATCGCCGGACTTTCCGTGAGCGCGCCGGAAACCAGGCCGGCTGCGAAGCCGGGGTCAAGCCCGAGGATCTTGGCGACAACGATGGCGGTGAGCAGGCCACTCACGCAGACAACAACCGCGAGCAGCACCGGCTTCATGCCGTCCCGCTTGAGAGCCTGCAGAAACTGTGGTCCTACGGAATAACCTATGCCGAAAAGGAACAGGAGAAACAGGAAGGACTTCGCCATTCCGGCGATCGGCACTTCAGCGACTTGCCCGATGAATATGCCAGCGAAAAGGGAGCCGGTGACCGGCCCCAGGCTAAACCCGCCGAATTTGACGCCTCCGATCAGATATCCGAGGCTGATTGCAAGGAACACTGCGAGCTCAGGATACTTGACCAGAATTTGCTCAATCCACACCATGACCATGCCCCCACCCACGCGCGTGCCTTGGGCCGGCGTCGGTGGTGCGGCGCCGGCAGCCTGTACCTAACCCCGGGCCCGCCGCGGTGCCGTCGATCGGCCCGCGAAGATGTCCCCACCGGCTCCGCCTAGTCAGCGCTTCGCCTTGGCAGCGACAGCATCGGGCTTGACCAGCTTCAACCCCCTCGCCTTTTCGTAGCCATGGATCTCCTTCACATCGAGCTTGCGCATGAAGTCGATAGTCTCCTGCGTCAGCACCTGGCCCGGCACCATGATCGGGAAGCCCGGCGGATAGGGAATGACGAAGTTGGCAGAAACCATGTCCGGCCCTTCTCGCAGTCTCCGATCGCATTCGGCGCCGTTCAGCGGCACGTACTCGCACAACGAGGCATCATAAGCGTTGAAGAAGGCGCTTCGCATGTCCCCCTCTGGGGTCGTGCGACCCGCATCGCTGCGATACAGTTCGTGGAAGTGGCTGAAATTGGGAAGGTCCGGCACATCGGTCATGAGCGATTTGACGCGCGCCTCAAACGCCGCGCGCTCGGCTTCGCCCCCGTCAGCCAGCCGCTTTTCGATGCCATGGCAGATCTCGACGAGGACTCGGATGAGATGAGCAACGTCGCTGCGCGTGTTGTTGATGTTCGATTGCAGCAACACGCTGTTACGCGACGTCTTGTTGAGCTGAATACTGTACTCGTTTGCGAGCAGTCCCTTGAACTGCGTCCCGTCGAAACCAGCGGTGCCGCAAACTAACGTCATGCGCGTCGGGTCGAGATAGAACTCGTCCTCCTTCATTGCCTTGACAGCCGTTGCCCAGCTGGAACCCGGCGCGAGATAGTCCTTGAACCCTGACTGCCTGTAAGCCGCCGGGATCATCTGATCGGCACCGAGGACGCGGAAATATTTCGAGATCAGCTCGTGTTCGTTGATCGATTGCCGGATCTTTAGCGCGATCTCGATCGCGTTCATCGCCAGCCCGTACCCTTCGAGCTCCATCTGCCGGCGAGCGACATCGAGGCTGGCGATGAGCTGCTGGTTCGGGCTCGTCGAAGCGTGCGTGAAAACAGCTTCGTGGAACTGAGCCTCGACCGTGTGGAAATCCACGTCCTTGACCAGCAGCATCGAGCCCTGCCGAATGGCCGACATCGACTTGTGCGTCGAATTCGTCTGGTAGACACGAAGGCGCACAAGGCGCGGATCGGGGATCAGGCGGGTGGCGAGCAGAGTTTCATCCGACGGATTATCACCGAGCTCGGCACGCTGCTTCTCATAAGCCGTGACGGATGCGGGATCACGTAGCCATTCCTCGATGTCAGCGGCGGCGCCCATCGCCGTTCGCGGACGCAGGAACGGCGAGAAGCGGGCAAAACCCGACCACGCCTCATCCCACAGGAAGATCAGGTCCGGCTTGATGGCGAGGCATTCCTCCATCACACGCCTGACGTTGTACATGTGTCCGTCGAAGGTGCAGTTGGTAAGGTCAAGCAGCTTCAACCGATCGAGGCGACCTTCCGCGCGAAGCGCCAGCAATGCTTGCTTGATCGTGGCAAGCGGCACGGCGCCGTACATCGAGTATTCCGTCATCGGGAAAGCTTCGACGTAGTAGGGCTGAGCCCCGGTAAGTACCATGCCGTAGTGATGCGACTTGTGGCAGTTGCGATCGACCACTGCGATGTCGCCCGGCGCAAGCAACGCCTGGACGGCCATCTTGTTGGAGGTCGACGTGCCGTTGGTGACGAAGAACACATGATCGGCGCCAAAGGCGCGCGCCGCCATCTCCTGCGAGCGCTTGATGTTTCCCGTCGGCTCCAGAAGGCTGTCTAGGCCGCCTGTCGTGGCGCTGCTTTCCGCCAGGAACAGATTGAGGCCGTAAAATTCCCCCATGTCGCGAATCCAATCGGACTTGAAGACCGACTTGCCGCGAGCGATCGGCAGTGCATGGAAGGTGCCGATCGGCCGTCGCGCATATTTCTTCAGATTGTCGAAGAACGGCGTTTCAAAGCGCGCCTGGACCCCTTCCAAGACTGCGAGGTGCAATTCGAGCAGTTCTTCGACCGCATAGAAAATTCGACGGATGGCATCGGCTGCCGGGTCTCCGGCGATCTTCTCGACCTGGCGGTCGGACAGCAGATAGACGTCGAGTTCCGGCCGGATCCGCCGTAGCGCGCGTGCCAGCCGGAGCGCAGACACGTCAGGACTGTCCGATTCACCGAGTGGATCCAAAACCGAGCGGAGCACCGGTGCATCGTGCCGCGAGCGGTAAGGGAACCCTTCGGCAAGGACGACGGAAACGATGTCGGGGTTCAAAGCCGCGGCACAGACGGCATCCTCGAAGGAGCCGACAATGACCGGTTCATAGATGAATGCATCTTCCGGGCGGCGCAGCCTGCGGATCTCTCTGGCGAAGGCGGGCCAGCGCGCGGCCGGCTGGCTGTTGACAAACAGCACCTCGAAATAGGGGCGGTGTCCGCCTACCTCGCCGGTCGCCGGCGGCATGATATCCGCCACCTCACTTGGCGACATCTCTTCGTGAGCATCCCATTCGGCCGCGCGGCCGCGATAGGCATGTGTCAGCAGCCCGTTGGAGATCCGCCGCGCCAATCCTGCCGCTCCTCCTGCATCGTTCGTCGCGATGCGCTCGCTCAAGGCTGTCAGCAATCGAGATCCAGGATAGGCGTGGTATTCTTCGACAGCTGCCAAGTCCGCCAGTGCTGCCTCCAATGCGGCCCTGTCTCCGCGCTTGTTGGCCCAGGCGTCGGCCAGGCTGGTCACTGCGCGCCAGTTGTCTGCACGCGCCGAATGTATCAGCAGAAACTGATCGATATGTGCGCTCTTGCTTGGCATCCCGGTCTCCAGATGTGGGTTCTGATTGCAATTCCGCCGTCCCGGCAGCCCTGCCCTCCCGCAGGGTATGCCGATGGCGCTTGATCCGCTGGCGTTCACGTCAGGTCAACTCGATCGTCGATCTGTCGTCCGACGTGAGCGGCTCAGGCGAGCAGCATCACGAGCACCATACCCCAGATGGTCAGCAGCGTGTTGCCGACGGCGTATGTGACGGTGTAGCCGAGGCCGGGGATCTGGCTCTTAGCGCGATCGTTGATCATCCCAAGAGAAGCGGTCGTGGTGCGAGCACCAGAGCAGCATCCGAGCAGGATCGCCGGATGGAAGCGAAATACGTATTTTCCAACATACATCGCCAGTACCAGCGGTACGGTCGTGACAACGATCCCCCAAAGGAAAAGGCTGAAGCCGAGTTGTTGCAGACCAGCGACGAAACCTGGCCCCGACGATATGCCGACGACGGCAATGAACACGTTGAGACCGACGGAGTTCATGAACCAGACGGTTGGCGACGGGATACGGCCGAAGGTCGGACGAACGGAACGCAGCCATCCAAAGAAGAGGCCCGCGATAAGCGCACCGCCAGATGTCGAAAGAGTGAGCGGAACGCTGCCGATCTTGAAGGTGAGCGCGCCGACCAAGGCGCCGATGGTTATGGCCGCACCGATGAAGGCAACGTCGGCAACATCCGTCTGTGCATCGGGACGGCCGAGGTCGCGCGTCGCCGCCGCCGTATCCTGTGTTCGCCCAACGATCGTGAGAATATCGCCGCGATGGATCTTGGTGTTTGGCAGGATCGGTATCTCGGTTGCCGTTGCCCCGCGGACGATCTTGCGCAGGAATACACCGCGAGAGGCTGGTCGCGCTGCGAGCTCCGCAAGCGTCTTTCCGTCCACGTCCTTGTTGGTGACGAAAACATCGACACCGTCGGCCGGGACGGCGAGAAGCTCACGGTCATCGACTTCGTCGGCCACGCTGCCGATGAGATCGACAAGAACCTCGCGGCGACCTGCGACTGCGACAATGTCTCCCGCGGCGATCACGGTGTCTGCCGTGGCGTCCTTGACCACGCCTGCGCGGCGAATGCGCTCGATGAAGACGCGCTCTGTCGGCAAGAGCCCCTCAGCCTCAAGCGCCGTCAGACCGACGATCTTGCCATTTTCCTTGACCCGATAGGCACGGAGCTCGAAATTGTGCCATGCCGTTCCGGCGCCACCGAGAGCCTTCTTGCCCCCCTGTTCTTCCTCATAACGCTTGCATTCGGCTTCCAGATCGATGTTGAGCATCGCGGGGCCGAAGAGCGCAAGGACGATGGCCGAACCGACCGTGCCGAAAATATAGGTGACGGCGTATGCAACCGGCATCGCGTCCAGCATAGCCTTGCTCTGCTCCGGCGGGAGACCGAGGCGATTAATGGCATCGGTGGCAAGCCCCATCGAGGCCGAAATCGTCTGTGAGCCGGCATAAAGCCCGACCGCCGAGCCAATATCGTAGCCTGCGAGCAAGGCGCCGAAATAGGCTGCGCCCAGGCAGAAGACGCAAACCACAACGGCGAAAAGCGCCTGCGGAATCCCGTCTTTCGCGATCCCGCGTACAAACTGCGGCCCGACGCCGTAGCCGATTGCAAACAGGAACATCAGGAAGAAAGTTGGCTTGAGCGGGGGCGAAATTGTAATGCCCAGTTGGCCGATCAGAACCGCGGCGATGAGTGTCGCGGTTACCGCACCAAGCCCCAGCCCCTTGTAGGTGAATGACCCAAAGTAATAACCCAGCCCGAGTGACAGGAAAATTGCAATTTCCGGATAGGTGCGAAGCGTGCTGACAAACCAGTCGATCATCGGGCCCTCTCTCATTGGGATTGCGGGATGCGCAACATCACGAGGCAATCCGGCCCCGAAGTGCATCCCGCCAATATTTTTTAACGAATACTCTCCTCCGATCCCGCGTGACCTTAAGGCCACCGTGATGCTGCCCTAAACGTCCACCAACAACCGCCGCTTGCGAAGTAAAATACCGTAATATACCGGGCGGGACGTGTATCTTACTCCCCTCGCTTATCCACACGTCCTATCGTTGCGATGGTTAGATGGAGGCATGGTGTGATGGTAGAGCCAAAAGCAGACGGTCCCCGTTCGACGATCGAGAGCGCCGAAGACCTGAGGAAGCGTGCGCTGGAGCTTCAGCTCGCGGAAATGGACCGCGAGGACAAGATCAAGGAGCGTGAGGCCAAGAAGCACGCCGAGTTTGTCGAAGACTTCTTCAAGAAGCATATTGGCGACAACGAGCGCGCGGTCATAAAGCGGCTGGTCATGAAGGCGGCGGCCGACGGAAAGTTCGAAGCGATGGTCTACAGCTTCCCATCGAGCTTCTGCACCGACAGCGGACGGGCGATCAACAACAGCTTGGCAGGATGGCAGAACACGCTGCAAGGAAGGGCCAAGGAGGTCTACGACTTGTTCGAGACCGTCGCCAAACCGCAAGGCTATACGCTCAAAGCCATGGTCATCAATTTCCCTGGCGGCATACCGGGCGATATTGGCTTTTTCCTTGGCTGGGAACCGCCGGTGAAGTGATCCGACGGTGATGTAACTGCCGATGTGCGAGCTACATTGAAGATAATCGAGCGCGAGCGCCACACCCTCGCGGGTCGCTGAATAATGGTGTCGCGTCAGTGCGACATCAGGCCCTATTCCGCATTGGGCCCCAACGGCGCTCCAGACGCAAATTTCTAAGGTAAAGATTCCGGATCGACAGTCGCCTCCGTGTTGGGTCGGCGTGCTATGAACGGCTGCTCTCGCACCCTGGCGCGCTATTCCGCCTCTTGCGCAAGCCAAACCTCGCACTTCCTAACGGTCCCGTCAGTCGATGGGCCGTAAATATTACGTTGGTCTGTTGTGATCATCGCGGCTTCGACGGATGCCTGGTGTGACGAAAATGAATGACCTTGGCCTTGGAAAGGGCATCTTCGATCTCATTGGAAAGAGCGGTGACCAGCTCTCCGTATTCCAGTTGGCGTGCCTCGCGAATGTCATCAGGAAGTCGCATGGTATGCTTTAGAGTGGCTTGCGCGTCTGCCAGATCCTCACACAGCCCGCGGAAGCTTTCATCGAACTCAAATAGATCCTCTATCCGCCGAGCTTGCGGAGCGAAAAGTTCGAGCGCAGCCGCGAGGCCTCGTGGAGGTAATGGCTTATCCGAACTAGACCCCATCGCGCACCTGCAGCAAGTTCACCGGCAAGAAGATGGGTCATCGTATTTCAGTTAGACCATTTATGGATGTATTATACACGAAGTTACAGTCACCCTAGCGCCGGCAGCGGCTGCCGCTAGCGCCATCCATTGGAAACGGCGCTTGCTCTGATCAGAGAAAGCAACCTCCCGTGCGAGATCGAAAGATTTGCCACGCACATCGATCTAGCGCCGATCCGGCAAGATTATACCTCCAAAGCAGGTGTCAAAGGCACCACAGATACTACGTGATGTTACGGGCCACCGGACCTCATCCACGTTAGTATACGGAGAAATGCCTGTGACAGAGAACGGCGTGTGAGCAAATGCCGACACGCGGGTTACGAAACACAGCAACGGAGGGAAGCATGAGCAAGACGCGCGATTCGGACCGTGAAGCTGCGACTGAAGGTGAGAAGAACAAGGAAAAGACCTTCAACTACGACAAGCAGATGAAAAAGCTGCAGGTGGAACTCGCCCATTTGCAGGCGTGGGTCAAGAAATCCGGCTTGAGAGTTGTCATCGTGTTCGAAGGACGCGATGCGGCCGGCAAAGGCGGAATGATCAAGCGCATTCTCGAAAAGGTCAGCCCGCGCGTCTTTCGAGTGGTCGCACTGCCAGCACCCAACGATCGCGAGAAATCTCAAATATATATGCAGCGGTACATCGCTCACCTTCCGGCCGCGGGCGAGATCGTCATCTTCGATCGGAGTTGGTACAACCGCCCGGGTGTCGACCGCGTGATGGGCTTCTGCACCGAGAAGAAGGCGCAGCGCTTTCTGGAACTCGCTCCCCGCTTCGAAGCGGCGATCGTGGAGAGCGGCGTGGTACTGCTGAAGTACTTTCTGACGGTCAGCGAAGAGGAGCAAGAACGCCGTTTCAGAAAGCGAATTGAAGACCCTCTTCGGCAGTGGAAGCTGAGCCCCATGGACGTCGAATCCTACCGCAAGTGGTGGGACTACACGCGCGCATACGACGAAATGCTTCGCATGACCGACAGCGAACATGCGCCTTGGTGGATCGTTCCGTCGGACGACAAGGAGCGCGCGCGCATCAACTGCATCTCGCACATCCTCAAATCTATCCCCTACGAACGCGTCAAGTTCGACGCACCGGATCTCGGGAAACGCCAGAAACGACCGAATGACTACATCGAGGACACCAGCCTTCGGCGCGTCGTTCCCGATGTAACGGCTTAGAGTCTATAGAACGCCGTCACCCTTCGATCCGTCGGACAAGTTTTGAGGCAGTGAGTAACAACGATGAATGCCGATGCGACCGTGAAAGAGGAGACACCCCCGACTGCGCGACCGGGCCAGATATCGATCGAAGCGCGGGTCAGCGATCTTGTTCGCCTGGGGATCATCGCGGTATTCGCCTATTTCTCAGCCCAACTGATCGCCCCGTTTGCCTTGATTGCCATCTGGGCCGGGATTCTGACGGTTGCGCTTTTCCCTCTCTTCGACCTCTTGAGACGTATCCTTGGCGGGCGGCGGATACTGGCCGCAACGGTGCTTGTGCTGGCGTGCCTTTTCGTCATCATAGGTCCGGTCGCTCTTGTGGCGACCAACTTCGCGGAAACGTTGCAGTCCCTGGTTGCGGGCGCTGGGGGCTTCGCTCTTCCGCAAGCGCCGGAGCGGCTGAAGGAATTGCCGCTCTTCGGCAATCAGCTTTACTCTGCATGGAATCAAGCTGCCAGCAATCTAGCGGCCGCCATCGTCACGTTCCAGGCGCCTCTACGCGAAGTGGGAGGAATGATCGTCGCAAAACTTGCCTCTATTGGCGGCGGCATACTCAGTTTCATCGCCTCGATCATTCTCTGCGGCGTACTGCTGACGGTCGCACCTCGCCTCACCTTGGCTATTCAGATCCTGGCTAACCGCATCGCGGGTGACCGGGGTGTAGGGTTCGCAAAGCTGGCGGGCACGACCGTGCGAAACGTTTCCCGCGGCGTTATCGGCGTCGCGTTTCTACAAACCCTGCTGTGCGGTCTGGTTTTTATCATCTTTGACGTGCCTGCCAGAGGAGTTCTGACTTTCGCAGTGTTCATTCTTTGCATCATTCAGATCGGGCCTGGCCTCATTCTCGTGCCTGCGATCATTTGGGCCTGGTTCTCATGGCCAATCGGCGTGTCTGCTGCATTCACCATCGTCGCTGTACCGGTGATGCTCATGGACAACATTCTCAAGCCAATCCTTATGTCACGGGGACTATCAACGCCAATGCCGGTCATTCTCATCGGCGTCATCGGCGGGACAATATCACACGGTCTGCTGGGCCTCTTTCTTGGCCCTGTCGTCCTCAGCGTCTTTTATGATCTTCTTCTCGCATGGGTGTGGCCCACGTCACCTGCCGTGGCCGTCGGAAGCGATCAACCCAAGCAAGGCACCGCTCTCCAAGGAATACCGGGTGCTGGCGAGCCCCCCGAACCTGACTAGTCCGGGGAGCGGGCTATTCGCTTTCTACAATGACACCCTCGGCGCAATATCGTGAGACCTCGCCTTCAATGTCGCGGCATAGCTCTTCATATTCGCCAATGAACCCGGCGTTTGCTGGTATTTCCCTGCGAAACTCGTCAAGCGCGCTAGTTGCGAGATCGTAGGTTTCAAACAATTCGACGGCGGAGTCGCTGACAAGTTGCCGCAGCTGTCTACGCAAGGCAGGCAGTCTCAACATCAACTTCTTGCGTCCACCCTCGGGGCTTGATGAGTGCATTTGATTGCTCGCAGTCATTCTCCCGCTAGATACGCAATGGGAAAGACAGCGGATCGTTCCGCCGGCGAGCTCTTCAGTTTTTTTGCAAAACGAAAGCGGGGAACGACGGATGCACACCAAGCCGATTGCACGCATTCTGAAGTACATCGATGTCGGCGACGCACTCGGCGAGGCGCTGTTCGGCCTGATCATGGCACTTACCTTTACGCTCGGCGCTCGACTGGTGGCGGGCGATGAGGGCCTGGATGCACGCGATCTCGTCGTTGCGACATTGGGCTGCAACGTCGCTTGGGGCATCATCGATGCTGTGTTGTTCCTGCTTGGTATCCATGTTTACAGGCAAAATCGATCTCGCATCTTTAACGCCATCACAGGCGCCTCGGATGACAAAACAGCGCTGGCGGAAATGGCTCAAGAATTCCCGTTGGAAGACGGTCCATTGGCTCTCGACCCGCGAGACCAGGATGAACTCTACCGCTACCTATTGTCTTTAGCGAAGCGGGCCAAACCGTCGGCCACCGCCATCTCGATCGATGATCTCATCGGAGCCGTCATTGTCTTCTTGATCGTTGCGGCAACAGCGATCCCAGCCGTCATTCCCTTTATGCTCATCGACGACAAATATCTTGCTCTTCGCGTGAGCAACCTCCTCCTTGTTGGTTTGCTTTACGCGGCCGGCCATTCATGGGCGCGCTTTGCGGGCTCCCGCCCATTCGCGGTTGGGATGGCGATGACGGTTTTGGGCCTCGTTCTCGTGACCATCGCGTTGATTTTGGGTGGGTAAAGCCACACTCCTTCCCGCTCCGGCGTAGCGTGCAGCCGCCCCACGCCCTCGCCGCGGTCACGCACACCGAGGGATGCTAGCCAAATGAACTAGCCTAAATTGCCGTTTCTGCTCCAATAGGTGCCGTTCAGGCAATTGAATGGGAAATAGCAATCGATTTATTCTGCATCGTTGCTACGCAGAATTTGCCGATAGATCTTGTTGACGCTTTCTACTGGGCTTCGACACTCCCACCGTCGGATCAAACCAGAACGTGCCAGCCGTAGAAACGCCGCCTGCCCTCTCCGTAACTTACAGGATGCTACGGTAAAATCTCATTCCTGCTGCGTAGTGTAGCTGAACTATGTCCGGGAGAATCAGAAGAGCGCGGTCCGGCGTTCACAGGAGGAATTGCGTGTTCATCACTATGCGCCTGCGGGTCTCGCGCAGAAGCAACGCCAGCAGCATACATTGACCGGCGAATGAGGCCGTTACTACAGAAAGGAAAATCCGATGGCGCAAGATCTCCATCCGGCCGCTATTGAGCACTTGCCAATCTTCATCACACCGCCCGGCCAGACCGACTACCTCTTCGTCGGCGTCGTTGTCTTCCTGGTCCTGATCATCCTGATCGTCGGCAATCTCTACTTTCAGCTTCACGCCGTCCCCGAGCGTATGGCACATCGCACCAGCAAGGTGCAGATGGAAATCGTGGCTGTCTTGGCGTTGATTTCGCTTTTCACGCACAACCATCTGTTCTGGATTGCCGGTCTGCTGCTTGCCTTCGTGCATATCCCCGACTTTTCGACGCCGCTCTATTCGATTGCGCAATCGCTTGGAAAGCTGTCCGGCCGCACGGTTGAAACAACTGACGACCCGGCGCTCGTTCGCGACCAGCCTCCTAAACACGCAGATGAGCATGCGCAGGCCGAAGAGCCAGTGAAAAGCGAGACGCAGGGCGAAGGAGTCTGACAATGTTTGAATTGATGCTTTGCTCGCTTCTCACGATCTTCCCGGACTACCTCTACAGGCGTTACGCTCAGGGAAAGCGCATTGGCTACGAGATCAACCTCTACACCATGTGGTACGAGCTGCGCTGGGGCATATCGGCGTGTCTCATGCTGACCATTTCGCTGATCACGTTGATCTTCTACTTCCATCCATCGACGAAAAACGTGACCGCCGTGTTTCGCACGGTAACGATTTTGCCGGAAACGGTCGGGCGCGTCGACGAGGTGTATGTCGGCCTCAATCAGAAAGTTGAAGCCGGCGCGCCGCTTTTCCGACTGGATGACTCGCAGCAGCGAGCAGCGCTTGAGACGGCGCGCCGGAAAATCGCCGAACTGGAGGCCCAAGCCAAGGTCGCACAGACCGAATTGGTGACAGCTGACGGCCAGATCCAGGAAGCCCAAGGTTCGCTTCAGGTTGCCGTGGACGAGTATGAGATGAAGGCCCAGCTCCTGACCAAGGATGCCGTCGCCCGTCGCGAGGTCGAGCGCCTCGCCAACACGATCGAAAGCCGCAAGGGAACGCTCAGCGCCGCAATCGCCAAAAAAGATACCCTCCAGACCCAAATCACCGATCTTCTGCCGTCACAGAAAGCGAGCGCGGAAGCGGCGCTTGCGCAGGCACAGGTAGAGTTGGACAAGACACTGGTGCGGGCCGGCGTCGCCGGTACGGTTCAACAATTCACCCTGCGGCCCGGCGATGTCGTGAACACCATGATCAGGCCCGCGGGCATTCTCGTGCCGGCGGCAGCGGGCAAAGGCACGCTGATCGCAGGCTTCGGGCAGATTGAAGCTCAGGTGATGAAGCGAGGAATGATCGCCGAGGCCACCTGCATCGGAAAGCCGTTCACGATCATTCCGCTTGTTGTCACCGAGGTGCAGGACGTCATCGCGGCCGGCCAATTGCGGCCGACCGATCAGCTTGTCGATGTCCAGCAACTCGCACAGCCGGGGACGCTCACCGTCTTCCTGCAGCCGCTGTTCGAGGGCGGGCTGGATGACATTCCACCCGGCAGCAGCTGCATCGCCAACGCCTACACGAACAACCACGACGCACTTGCCGACAAGAATATCGGGTCAGTGAAATGGGTGTTCCTGCACGTGGTGGACACCGTCGGCCTCGTGCACGCGATGATCCTGCGCATGCAAGCGATGCTGCTCCCGGTACAGACGCTGGTCTTCGCCGGGCACTGAACCACGGCTGGTTACAGAGGCTTGTTGCGAGACACTCATGGATCCGAATGCTCACAGCGCTCGGATCCATGAGCATTTAGGTGACCGGCATTGCGTTACCGCCTACTCCGACCACTGCCGACTGACACATCGTTGTGTGCCCTGCAGATAGCGTTAACGTCGACCGGGTAGCCCAGTAAAGGAGATCGTGCCGAGTGCCAGACACCCGCATGGCAGGAGTTCTGGGTAAAGACGTTCTGAGGCATTGGATCGCTGGACAAGAATACCATGCGCTAGAACCTAGCGCCGGTCTAAATTGCGTCTCCGGCCCTAGCCAAGACCTTTCTAACGCGAAATGCTGCCGACGGGCTCGAAATCAGCCCCGGCTTTCGTCAGTCCCCGCTCCAGCATGGAGACCAGTTCAGGCTGCAGACCTGTCGCGTCCATTGTTTTCCTGAACACTGGTCCGCTAACGCCGCCGTCGTTCAGGCTCGCCTTGGCCTGGTCCGAGCCGAGTTCGCCAAGCGATGCCGCCCGCAGCACGCTCGTCAAAGGGCTGCTGCCATTTATCTGCTCCGTCCAGAGCAGCGCTTCCGAGTATCGGGCGTTGCGAAAGGCTTCCAGGGCCATGACCACCAAGGCGCAACGGGGCACGACGGGTGTGTCCTTGCTGGCCTCGATCGCCATCGATACTCCCGCTCCTCTGTACCCCTCCGCGTAAAGGACGCCTCCCAACGCCGCTGCGGCGTCCGGATTGTTCGGGTTGAGCGCAATCGCCTTATTCCCAGCCTCGATGGCAGCGTCTGGTCTTCTGCTTGCCGCCTGCGCCGCCATCAATCCCAACTGCGCGCGGTCAGATAGCGGGGCGGTGGCGACAGCCTTTTTGGCGAGATCGAGAGCGCGGTCTACGGTTTCGGGAGCCGTCGTTCGTCCCTGAGGAGCGACAAGAACGCGTGCCAGAACGCCATTGGCATCGGAATCTTCGGGTCTCCACCGCAGCGTTTGCTGCAGGCAGTCCTTTGCTGCGTCCAGATCCCCCCTGACGTCGAGCGCATATTCGGCCCTTATCACACATCCGTTCCCGAGAGAGGAGTTATCCGCCTGCATCTCCATCCCATTGATCACGCCGCGGTTGGCTGCAAGCCGCTTCGCCAGCCCTTTGACGATCTCATCCCGAACCCGCGCCGGGTCTTTTCCCGTCGTGTCAACGCGTTCGAGACCGGACATCAGCAACCTGCCGGATGAGTTCTCGACAAGCTGCCACCAGACACTGCGATCATCACCATCGCCGTAGTACTTGAGCTGGACATCATAGCGTCGATCGGAACCGTTGGCGCGCGCGGACGCATAGGCTGGCTGCGCGACCTTCAGCGTCTGGAATTGCGTCAGGGCAATCAGCAGTCCATCGCGCATCTGGCTCGCCTCTCCCGCCTGTTCGGGGCTGGCCGCCTCGACCGATACGTAGACAGTCGGCTTTTCGGAAAACGTTGCCCTGGCGAGGTAGGCGTACGCCGCAACGGCAACAACCATGACGACGGAGGAGCAAAAGAGGGTAACCCGTCTTGCTTGCCAACGGCGGGGGGCAAGCGCTGGCTGCTGGATCGCGACGCTTCGCGGAGCGTCGTCGCAGCCGGGCTTCTGCGTAACGGCCTTACGCGTGAAGCGAACGATGTATTTTCCCTTGGTGATGCCGATCCAGACGTCGTGTTCATGGCCAAAAGCCAGGTAATAGGCTTCCAGCGAAGACCGAAGACGGCTCATCTCGATGCGGACGATTGGATCTGTGCCCGGATCAAAGCTGATTGGCCGCCCCAGGACGTCGATCGCAATGGAGTAGGACTTGACATCTTCGCCTTCAAGACGCCGCTCGACCAGATATGAAAGTATTGATTTTTGGCGGTCAGGAACCTTGAACCGTTGGTCGGCGAGAAGCTGCTCAAGCACCTCGCGTGCCTGTCCGCAGTCCAAATCGTACTCAACTCTGCCATGAATTTCGGCACTCATGGTCGACCCCGGTGCGTTGTTCCAAGCTGAAATCTGCGCTGGAACTTTATCGACCGGATGACACCCGGTTGCAAACGAATTCTCTAATGAAATCCTGAAGGGATCAGTCAACAGTCGGTGAGCAGAAATCACCTATCGCGCACTCTGGTCGTCAATAACAAACCGCAGCACGTCGGTTTCGATCTCGGCGCATAGGGCCTCGTACTCCTCGATCAGCGGGCAACTGGCTCTGTCACCGGTTCTCTGAAAGCGCTCGAGCGCGATATTTGCTTCTTCGTAAGCCTCAAAAAGTTCATTGAGATGCGTCGATCCGGCTGCAATGACCTGAAGACGCGCACGGATGGAAGGCAGCTTGAGCAGGAGCCGCAATAGCCCCCGCTGCGCTTCCCTTGATCCATTCTTTGCGAAGCCACGGACACCGCCCATCGGATCCACCCCGCCTCCGACTAAAGGTGCAAACGATAATGCGTGAAATAGTCCCTCGGGGAAGTACGTTACTGTAACATTCGATTGGCTCCAGCCCCTGTATGCTCCGAATTTTCACACCTAGTCATCGTCGATTGCGCGTGTGCCTCGACCGGCAAGCCCGCTTTTCGGTTTCCCAAACCCAATCCTCTTTTTACGCTTCGTAACGCCGGCGTTTACCGTAACGTACTTCGCAATATTCCCCCCGCGCCTAAGCTCCGCTCCGACGTAAGCTGAAACCTGAACATTGGAGCACGTGATGACCTCGTCAGACGGCAATGGCATCAGCAGATCGGACTTCCTTCGTGGCATGGCATCGGCAGGTTTGGCCGTTACCCTTGTCGGGCAATCGACCCAGGCAAATGCACAGGATGCGCCACCCGTCTCACCGACGGGAAGTGTCGCAAAACCCGCATCCAAGGCGACCCTTGAATACAATGCGCTCTACCGCAACGGTCTTCCATTCGACGATGTCCAGGACTTCAAGGACTCCCATCGTGGCCTGCTGGCGGCGCTGCCGGATCCGGCTATCATCAAGAACGCCGAAGGCGTGCCCGTCTGGGATCTCAGCGTTTACGGGTTCCTGGGCACATCCGAGACCGACGACGCGCCCGACACGGTAAACCCGAGCCTCTGGCGCATGGCAAAGCTGAACATGATCCACGGCCTCTTCGAAGTGGTCGACGGCATCTATCAGGCTCGTGGCTACGACCTGTCCGTCATGAGCATCATCCGGACCGATACGGGCTACATCGTCATCGATCCGCTGGTCAGCTCCGAAACGGCGCGCGCCGTGTGGAAGGAACTCGTCATCCCGAAGCTCGGCGACAAGCCGATCGTCGCCGTGATCTACACCCATAGTCACGTCGACCACTACGGCGGGGTACGTGGCCTCGTCAATCAGGCAGACATCGACGCCGGCAAGGTCAAGATCGTCGCTCCCGAAGACTTCACCAAGGCGGCGGTCGGCGAAAACATCATTGCCGGCAACGCGATGAGCCGCCGCGCCAGCTACATGTACGGCAATCTCCTGCCACGCGGGCCGCAAGGTCAGGTCGACGGTGGTCTTGGCAAGACGACCTCGACCGGCGAGATCGGCCTGGCACTGCCGACCGACTGGGCAACTGAAACGGGACAGAAGATCACCATCGACGGTGTCGAGCTGCAGGTGCTCATGGCACCGGAGTCCGAAGCGCCTTCGGAGTTCATGTTCTACATCCCGAAGTACAAGGCCTTCTGCGCAGCAGAGGACGCCTGCCACACGCTGCACAATCTCTATACGCTGCGTGGCGCGAAGGTTCGCGATGGCCTGCTCTGGTCGAAATACTTGCAGCAGTCGATCGACATGTTCGGTGGTGAGACGGAAGTCCTTTTCACCTCTCATCACTGGCCAACATGGGGCAATGATCGAGTTAACGCGCATCTTAAGAGCCAGCGCGACATGTTCCGCTTCATCCATGACCAGGTCATGCGGATGGCCAATAGCGGCATGACACCGAAGGAGATCGGCGAAGTCATCAGACTGCCGCAGGCTCTGGCGACGACATGGGCATGCAGAAGCTATTACGGCACGGTCTACCATGACGCCGTAGCGCAATATAACCTTCGTCTCGGCTTCTTCGACGGCGTGCCTGCGACCCTTCACCAGCTTCCGCCGACCGAGGCCGGCAAGCGCTACGTCGACTTCATGGGCGGTGCCGACAATGTGCTCCGGCAGGCCAAGACGTCGTTTGATCAAGGCGATTACCGCTGGGTTGCGGAAGTCGTGAACCATGTGGTCTTTGCCGACGCAAACAACGTCGCCGCCAAGCAGCTTCTGGCGGACACATACGAGCAGTTGGGCTACCAGGCCGAGTCCGGACCCTGGCGCAACTTCTACCTGACAGGCGCTCGGGAGCTGCGCGAAGGCGTGACCCAGCTTCCGGTTCCGAACACCGCGAGCCCGGATACGATCCGCGCGATGCCCATTGACATGTTCTTTGATTTCCTCGGCGTCCGCCTGAACGGCGACCGGGCGGTCGGCAAGACGATCGAAATCAACATGGAACTGACCGACACGAAGGAAAAGTACGTCGTCGGTGTCGAGAATTCCGCCATCCACTATTCCAAGGACAAGAGCGCACCGAGCGCAGACGTTTCAATCGTAACAACGCGCGAGGCGTTGAACGACGTGATGCTCGGCACCTCCACCATGGAAAAGCAGGTGGTGGAAGGGAAAGCCAAATTGACAGGCGATCCCAAGAAGCTGTCGGAGTTTGTCGGGCTGCTCGACAACTTCGAATTCTGGTTCAACATCGTTACGGCTTGAGCCAGAGGGAGGTCCGACCAATGTGCACCATATGCTCATTGACGATCGAGTTTGCCGTGGAACATCCGCTGTCGCTTGCCGTGGCAGTGGCGACACGACAGGCGATCGACACGGGCCTCCTGCCCGAAAGCAATACCTCCCAGGACGACATGGCACGATCGCGTCACGACGCGGTCGTGCTCCTGACCACCATGCAGCAGCGGCTGGAGCAAGTCTTGTCGACGTCGCGGCTGATGGCGCTGCCGAACTTTTATGTCCTCATGATCGAGAGCAGGACCTGGGGATACTTCCAGCCGACCCTCGGTGGTTTTGACGTCAAAGCAAACCCGTCGGCCCCACGGTTGGAACCTGATGAGAGCGGCATCCGCGACAACGTTGTCGTCATGTCGCAGGCTGGCGCAGCCGAGATCATAACGGGACGGCTGCCCTTTGGATCAGCGATGACGGAAGGGCTAGCGATTGTGGACGCGCCGGGTTCTGCCGAGAGCGTAATTCGCTCGGCCTTCATCGCATCCTACCCCGTCGGAACCTTCAGTACCCTCGTCTGCACGGAAGTCGCATGATGCGGCGAGGAAAGGCAGTCTCCGGTCCGTTGCGCAGTAGCGGCCATGCAACACTTGGATGTAATCATCGTCAAATGCGCGCACGCATCGCACGCATCACTTTCCTTCTTTGACGAACACAGGCAGCCTCTTTCCGACTCCAAATTCATCCATGACGTAGCGTGCGAGGGAAATTGATGCGCAGTGGAATCGGGTACGTCGCCGGCACGTTGATAGCACTTGCCATTTCTTCTTCTGCGTATGCAGCCGATCTTCTGCCGGCATCAGCCCCTCAACCCGTGCCGCAGGCCGCTAGTGGCTGGTCGTTTTCCTTCTCGCCGTATTTCTGGGCCGCTGGTCTGGACGGCAAATCGCAGGTTTTTGGTCTGCCCACCGTCGATGTGAACCAGACGTTTGGCGACATCCTGTCCGATTTGGACTTCGCATTCATGGCAGCCGGCGATGCCCGCTATGACCGCTACAGCGTCTTTACCGACATGAGCTATGTGAAGGTGACGACTGACGCGGCGACACCTCGCGGCGTTATCGCCGATGAGGTCAACCTCAAGTCCGTGACCTTCACGGCCATGGTTGGTGGCGCTTATACGCTCTATGAAGACCAGCAGACACGGTTCGACGTGCTTGGCGGCGCGCGCTTCTGGCATGCCGAAACGCGGATCGGTCTTAGCGGCGGGCTTATCGGAGATGTCTCGCGGTCGGACGACGCAAACTGGGTCGACGGCCTTGTCGGTTTCAAGGGAAGCCATTCGTTCACCGATCAGTTCTTCGTCACGGGATGGGGCATGATTGGCGCCGGCGGAGCCGATCTCGACTGGGATGTGCTGGCCGCGGTCGGCTACCAGTTCAACGACACGGTTTCGGCCGTCGCCGGCTATCGTGCGCAAGGTGTCAACTACAGTAACGACGGGTTCACCTACGACATGATCCAGCACGGCCCGATCCTCGGAGTGCACATTCGATTCTGAGACAAAGGCCGGAGCGCGAAAGAATGACGACACGGTTGCCCCTGCTCGTAGCATCGAGCGTTCTTTTGGCAGCATCAACCGCCTCGGCACAAGACGCCGATCTCGCGAAGAAACTCTCCAATCCCATCGCATCGCTGATCAGCGTGCCCTTCCAGTTCAACTACGATAGAGGCTACGGTCCGACCGATGGGAACAAGGCCGTTCTGAACATTCAGCCCGTCATACCGTTCGATCTCAATGCGGACTGGGAGGTTATTTCGCGAACGATCGCCCCGGTCACATGGCAGGACGATATTGCCGGGGACAGCGGAACACAGTTCGGTCTCGGCGACACGCTTCAGAGCTTCTTCTTTTCGCCCAAGCAGCCGGCGCCTGGCGGCATCATCTGGGGCGTGGGTCCCGCCATCCTGATCCCTACCGCAACAGAGCCGTTGCTCGGCGGCGAGAAGTTAGGTCTCGGTCCGACGGGCGTCGTACTGAAGCAAGATGGCCCGTGGACCTATGGCGCGCTTGCCAACCACATCTGGTCGGTAGCCGGTGACGGAGGACGGTCGGACATCAGCTCGACATTCCTGCAGCCTTTCGTTTCATACACGACACAGGACGCCTGGACCTTCGCGCTGAACACCGAAAGCACATATGACTGGGAAAGCAATCAATGGAGCGTCCCGATCAACTTTTCTGTCTCGAAGCTGGTTACCTTCGACAAGCAACCCGTGAGTTTCCAGCTTGGTGCGCGATACTGGGCTGAGGCACCTGAAGGCGGCCCCGAAGGCTGGGGCGTTCGCGCGGCAATTACGTTCCTTTTTCCGAAGTGACCCCGGTAGAGCTGCCATGAACTTCATCATTGCGATTGCCGAGGCAAACATATGGGCGGTGGGTCTGCTGCTGCTGGTTTTTCAACTGGCGGCGCACGAAGTCGGCTATCGAATAGGCGCCCGTACGAAAGCGCGCGGCAATGGCCAGCCAGAAAACGTCGGTGTCGTCGTCGGCGGCATGCTTGGGCTGCTGGCTTTCGTATTGGCGCTGACGCTTTCCTATTCCAGCACGCACTTTAACGAACGACGCCAGGACGCGCTTGCAGAGGCAAATGCGATCGGTACGGCATGGCTACGCGCACAGGCTATCGATTCACCTGCCGCGCTGGATGTCGCCAACCTCCTTGGCAAGTATCTGGATGTGCGCGAGAGCTTTGTTCGGGCGGGACGTGACGAACAAGCTGTAGCCAAGGCAAACGAGCAGACGTCCCTGCTACAGCAGCAAATCTGGAGCCAGGTGACCGTCGTTGTTCGAGAACGCCCTGACCCGGTCGCGGCGGCATTGATGAACGCCGTGAACGAGACTTTTGATACGGGCACCTCAGCGCGGTTTGCTCTGGATACTCGGTTGCCCGCCCAGATTTTCTGGCTGCTTGTCGGCGTCATGGTGTTGAGCATGGCGTCTCTCGGATACCAGTTCGGGCTCAGGGGACGGCCGGTGCGATTTCTCGTCCTGCTTCTAACGTTGGTTTGGACAGCGGTCGTGGTTGATATCCTCGATCTTGCTACCGCCCGGCTCGGCAGCTTTCGGACAGACGTCCGTCCTTACGAGTGGACTAGGCAAGGGTTTGGCAGCTTTGCGACAACCCCGCCTCCAAGCCAGTGAGTTTCAATTCTCGCGGGCTCTGAACCGTTCGGGCGCGGCTTTGTTACGTTGATATTTACGGTAAAGTACTTACGCAACTCCCCAACTTCTGGTCGCCTGCCCCCCTTGAGGTTAATGCCACCCTGCCGCGGACCGAAGCCGTCACGTGGTTGGCAAACGCTGATAGGAGACGTGTCAATGGCATTCCGTTCCCTAAACGCCTACGCAAGACGCTCAGCAATTTTCATTGCGGCGGCAGCCTTCATCGGCTTCTGCGGAGGCACACTCCACGCTCAGGAACAGGCCGCAGCCGCGCAAGCATCAACACCAGCGGGCAGCACATCATCGACCGAACTGAGCGATGAAGACATGCAGGTTCTGGTAGCACGCATCGCACTGTATCCCGACGAACTGGTTGCGTTGATCACGTCAGCCTCGCTGTACCCGCTTCAGATCGTGCAAGCGTCGAGGTTTCTGGAACAGGCGAAAGGGAACTCCTCGCTGAAGCCGAAGGACGACTGGGACGGCAGCGTCGTGTCGCTCCTCAATTACCCTGACATCGTCAAGATGATGAGCAACGACCTTGACTGGACGCAGCAGCTTGGCGATGCGGTCGCCGACCAGCAGAAGGATCTTCTGATCGCCATTCAAACGCTCCGCGACAAGGCTGTAGCGGATGGAGTGATCAAGACGGACGACAAGGTAAAAGTCGTTCAACAGAACGACAACGTCGTCATTCAGGCAGCCAATCCCGAGAAAATCTATGTGCCGCAGTATGCGCCTCAGATGCTCTACGACGACGGATATCCCCCCGCTCCCATCAGCTACTATCCGGATCCATATCCGAACTACTACTACCCCACCGCAACCTATTTTGCGGGCTTTGTGACGGGTGCCGTCTTCGGCGCCGTTGTCGACTGGGATCGATGGGGTGTCTGGGGTGGGCACTTCGACGGCAACGACATCGATATCGACTGCGATCATTGCTTCAACAACTTCAACGGAAACGGCAAGGTCAACTTCAACGACGTCGATTGGAAGAATGTCGATCGCAGCAAGATCAAGTTCGACCACAACCAGTTCAACAACATCGACAAGACCAATATCCGCAACAGGTTGGAGGCCGGCGGGAATAACGACATTCGCGCGAAGGCCAAGTCGGTCAAGGCAAGTGCTGCGAACGCAAACCATGCGAGAGTAACGCCCTCTGAAATCAGGGACATCCGGACGAACAAGATTGCCGGCGGCAATCGTCCTGGTGCCGGCGGAGGCGCGGAGTTGCGTGATCGTGTGGCCAACGGTCCGTCCGGTGAGCGCAGGGGCGAGATCGGAAATCGAGATGGTGGCCACCACGCCATGGCCGGCAAGCGCGATACCCGTCCGAACCGACCATCCGGCCTTGGCGAAGTACGCCCCCGCAGCGCGGCCAATCTTCATTCGCAGCGCGGCGGACAGGCTATGGGTGGCGGACACCATGCCAGCCGACCGGAATTCTCACACCACGGCGGAGGCGGTGGGCCTCATATCAGCGGCGGTCACGGCGGAGGTGGCGGCGGCCATGCTCGCCGGCCGCACGGCGGACGTCATCGCTAGTCGAACCAAACGGAGTGATTGCCATGAGTGCTCATAACCATCGCATTGGATTTCGTTTGCTCGCCACCGCAGCCTTGTCGGTTCTGCTGTCGACCACTGGTGCGCTTGGCGCCACCAAGGATCTCGCCGATATGGTCGCCAAGCAACCGCCCATCGCGTACGACAGCGCGGATGCCGCGATGACTGCGTTCAAGGATGCAGTCATCGGCTCCGACCTCGACAAACTGGCTGCAATCCTGGGTGTGGACGCTGCCCACCTGAAGGCGACGGACGGTGTTTCGGAAACGCTGGCTGCCATCAAGGACGGGATCGGAAAGCGCCTCGCCCTTGAAGAGAAGAATGGCCAAAACATCATCGATGTCGGTGAGATCATGTGGCCCTTCCCCTTCCCTATCGTCAAGGATGCGACCGGCAAGTTCGCGTTCGACCCCGTCGTCGGCATCGAGGAGATCATCAATCGTCGCATCGGCGAGAATGAGATCCAGACGATCGAGACGGTGCGGGGCTATGTCGATGCTCAAGAGGAATACGCTAGCGCCGATCACAATGGGGATGGCGTTCTCGAGTACGCGCAGAAACTCGTCAGCAGTCCAGGTCGGGCTGACGGCCTGTATTGGCCCCAGAGCGACGGACTGGGCCAAAGTCCCGCGGCCCCCTACCTCGACTATGTCCAGTTCGACAAGGCAAAGAGCGACGGATACTTTGGCTACCGCTACAAGATCCTGACTCGTCAGGGCGGGAACATTGCCGGCGGTGCCTACGACTATGTGATCAACGGCCACATGATCGCCGGTTTCGCCCTCGTTGCATGGCCAGTCAAATACGGCGAGACGGGCGTGAATACTTTCGTGGTCAATCGCAATGGCATCGTCTACCAAGCCGATCTCGGAAACGACACGGACAAGATCGCGCGCGCGATGAAGCGATTTAATCCGGGTGACCGATGGTCGGTGACCGAGGATTGAGGATGGGGAAGAAAGACCTCGTGTCCTCGCCCCCCGGACAAGAAAGCATTGGTGAAACTGGCCGCATGGAGTTCCTGGCGGCACACGGCGGCCCGTTCTTCGAGCTTCAGCGGCGGCTCAATCTGCTGCACGATCAGGGCCTCTGCACTGGCCGTCGGGTTGTGCTGTTTGTCAGCGTCGCGTGGGTCATTCCCCTCCTGCTCACGCTTCCGACCCTCGGCACGGATTCGCCCGCTCTGTGGAATTATCTCGTCGATCCGGGGCCTTGGTCGCGCTTCTTTGTCGGTATCGCTGCCTTCGTGGCGGCAGAGCAAGCTGTCGAGGCCGGCCTGCGGCGCAAGCTTGGACAGTTCCTCCGCGCGCCCCTGATCCCTCCTGTATTGCAAGGAGAAGCGGTCGCGGCCCTCAACACGGCCTTGAGACGGCGCGACTCGGGATCGGCGGAAGTTGTTTGCCTCGGGCTGGCAATCATCTCCGCAATCCTTGCCTTCGCTACCTTCAATCAGCTTCCCACGACAACCTGGGCAGCGACCGTGACGGATGAAAGCCACCGGCTGACGATGGCAGGTTGGTGGTGCGTCTTCGTAAGCATACCACTGTTCATTTTCCTGTTCGTCCGCGGCATCTGGCGGCATCTGGTCTGGGCGGGCCTACTGAGGCACATCGCTCGTTTCGACCTACGGCTCGTGTCGACCCATCCGGACGGCAAAGGCGGTCTTGCCTTCCTCGCGGAGTACCCAAACGCCTACCTTCTTTTCGTCTTCGGCATCAGTTGCGGCATGGCCGCGGCGGTAGCAAAGCACCAGATGCAAGCGGGCCTCTCGGCAACCACCCTGACGACCATCATGGCGAGCTGGCTGCTGATCGTCTTCGCCTTCTTTGCCTACCCGCTTTCCGCTTTCTCGAAGCCGCTCAAGGAGTTGAAGGAAAGGACGCTGCTGACGCTCTCGGCCCAAGCGACAACCCAGCAGCGTGCTTCAGAGCGCAAATCGATCGGGGCCAACATAGCGGCGCCTGATGAACAGGAGAGCGGGCAACAGATTGATCCCGTCGATTTGACCAAGCCATACGAGCAAACACGCAAGCTGTCGTCGATGCTCGTCAACCGCAGCACACTGCTACCGGTCGCCGCTGCCGCGCTCGTTCCGTTCGCAATCGTCGGTGCAACAAAACTGCCCTACAAGGAGGTTTTCTCCGTCCTGAAGAAGCTGCTGCTCATCTGAGTGGCCAGACAACGCGCATCTCAAACCATGAAAAACGTTCTGATCGGGTGACATTCCGTCGCCCACTTATGGGAGATACTGATTTGAGAATACGAAACACTTTTGCAGCTGTTGTTCTCGTTGCGCTTTCGTCCGCAGCGAACGCAAACGCCCAAACACTAAGCTATGCAGACGCGGTAACAAAGCTTGCTCAGGATTGCGGGAGCGATATCAAGAAGCTGTGCGCTGGCCTCAATCTCGGTAATGGCCGCATTGCCGACTGCTTGGAGAAGAACTCCCCAAAAGTCTCCGCGATCTGCAAGGGAACGCTTTCGAGCGTCGTAGCGTCGATCAGTCAGCGCGAACAAGCTCAGACGGCATATGAGAAGGTCTGCAAGCACGACATGTCGCAGAGGTGTTCGGGCGTCAAAGGCGACGGCTACGTGCTGGCATGCCTCATCAAGGCGGAAAAGCATGTCGGCAAGGAATGCAACCAAGCGATCACCGATGCGGGCTGGAGGTAATTCGATGAGCAAGTTCTATTCTTTCGCGCTTGCCGCGCTCGTCGCATCCGTGGCCGCGCCGACGATTGTACCCGCCCAGCAAGTATCCGAGCAGCGCATCGTATCCGGTCTTGGTAAGCTAACTGCAGCTGCGCCAATCGTGGACGTCGCAATTCTGCGCCAAGAGGCGATGAGCGGGAAAACGATCGAGGCACTCCCGAACTGGAGCAAGGTTGCACCCGTGCGCACGGGCGCAGCGGTTGTGAGAAACTCAACTCAATTGACCGAGCCCCAATCCACGGTTTGAACAGCGTTGTCGGAAACAACGGGTGATCGTCGTGACCGCCCATCGCTCGCAGTTCAGCGATCCAGTCTGTCACGATGACTTCTATGTCTTCGCCCAACGGGAACCAATCGACGATGGCAGTTTTGCTGAACTTGGTATTGACCTCACGCGCATCCTGAAACACCCGCTTGTGATCGATATCGACGTGTTTGAGGCGCAGTGAGATCAGTGCACCATCGCGAATTCCGAATAGTAGCAGGGCCGCCAGCATTGCCCGATCCCGGCGTTGTGCCACGCGATCAATCGGCATGGTGAACAGGATCAGCCGAAGTTGCTCAATAGTCGGCACAAATTTCGGCGCAGCTGCGCCAGCGATCTCGACCAAATTTTTGGGCGGCGTGAAGTGATTGTAAAGCCGAGACGTGATGGCCCTCTTGTAGCCCTCGTGATCGGAGAGCCACAGGAAGAAAGCTTTCAAATTGCCGAAGGTATGCACGATGGTCGACGCCGATAGGGTCTTGCCATCTCCTTTCGGCGACCGCTCGATCAAGTGATCCTTGAATTCTGCGATCATCTTGCGGGTGACATGACGGAAATCGACCGAGCCGAAATAGCTATCGAACTGCCAGATATGGCGCAAAGCCGCTTCAATGGTTTTGGAGCTCGAGCCACGATCGTGTTTGAGCTCGGCTTGATAGAGGTAGATAACCTCGGCATTCTTAACATTGATTGTGGGCATAATTTTTTCCTTGTTAGTGAATGAAACTCTCTGAGGCGCCGGCGACAAGGGCCGGTGCCGGATCCAGGCTTTGACCTCGATAAAGTGCGCTTTCCTGGGTTGGTTAGTTTGGGAGGCCGCCTTAAGACGCGGCAGCAGATCGGACGGATTGATCCCTCCCGGACTCGAGTCATCCCAACTTGCACAATCCCCGAATGGACAAGGGAGACATATTAGTCTGGAGTCTCGCTTCCGGGATTGGTTTCGCGGAGCCTAAGAAGATCGTACATCTCATCTTCTGAGATGTATTTGTTGACCTCGATTCCCGTCTCTGGGCAAATGCGAGAAACCCGGATCATCCCTTCGGGCGCACGACGCATAACTGACAGATCGCCGTCAAGAAGCGTATGCCTCCCCTTACAGCCGAAGCACCGCGCCTCGTAACGGCCGAGCGGAGCCCCCGACGCCTGCTCGCGACGTCGCCTATGAAAAGCGTTCAGGTCTGATCCGAGAAACAGCCGCGGCTCACTTTCGATGAAAGACAACCCCCACCAATCCAGTTGGTCAAGGTATTGCGTGAGATGCCATAGAGCTTGATCACGTCGTCACCTGAATAGAGCTGATGGATCTTCGCCTGGCTCGCGCTCTGTAGATTGCGACGCTTCTTCCTGTCTGCAACGGAGGCGTTCACCGTCCAACCTCCTGGCGCGCGGTCTCATAGGCGAGAATCTCGCTCAACTTCCATCGTGTGGAACCGGTCAAAATCTTGATTGGCTTCGGAAACAGGGGATTGTGCTTTGTATGGCGCCAGACAGTCTGGATGCTGATCGCATAGCGCTCCGCGACGTCGTGAACTGAAAGATACCGTTCCCTCTCGAGTGCTTTGCCACGCGCCGGCCCCACGCCGTTGCGCTGAACGGGCGCGGGGGAGCTGAAAACCTCGTCTTGTACCCGCGGCGGTTCTACGACAGGCGCAGGTTCAGCGACAACCGCCTGCACGACCGATGTTAGAGCGTGCCGCTCGGTATCATTAGATACGGAAACGGTGATTTTTTGAGACGTAGGAGAAGGAAACAGACCTAGCTGCTGATCGTCAGACATACGTGACCCTTTGTTGGGCCCGCACGTCTTGCGCAGGTGGTTGCAATGAATTGTGTGTAATCGATAATCGTAACAATTGGCAAGGGCAGCCCTACCGATTTATTTGATCACAGAACGGAAATATGGTGGGTTTTCGCTCTGGCGGGCTACGTGGCGGGCTCCAGAAGTCACCGAATATATTTCTAAATTAAATCAATAATTTAGATCAATACATGGCGGAAGAGGTGGGATTCGAACCCACGGTACGGTCTCCCGCACGCCGGTTTTCAAGACCGGTTCCTTAAACCACTCGGACACTCTTCCATCAGATTGATTTGATTGCCAATCGCCACGTCCCATCGTGTGACGACGGAACAATCGGCTTGCGACCAGATCAGACAATGAGGCTTTATAGCCGTTCGGATCGCAGCGTCAACCGCTTCCGCGCGGTTGTCCCTCTTGAACGCAATCTGCGGGCAAACATCCCGAGGCATCAACGGCTCGAGACGTGCCCGCAGGACAATTCGACTTAGCGCTTCAGTGCGCGATCGTTTTTCTGTTGGCCAGAAGCAGGATGTAGTCGTCGGCGGCGTCAGCGATCGCCATCGCGACTTCCGCAGGCGCCCATCCCTTTCGTTGCGCCTCCCGGATAATCTCGTGAAGCGCTGGCTCGACCTCCGCCCGGCAATCGAGAAGTCGTTGGTCATGCGTGGTATCACTGCGAACAGATTGGAGATTGATCATGACTGGCACCCCTCATTTTCAGGGTCCTACCATGACATAGATTGCAGGTTGAGCAAGCGATTGCTGAAGGAAAGATGAAGTTTGGCTTGATGTGAGGTTTTTCGATTACATCACACCAAACGCGTTCGCCTGAGAAAGGGATTGATTCGGCACAGTTTCCCTATTGAACGGGCCCCTTCACGCGTTTTCGCGCAGTGGCAGGCGCCAACGTCCCGGAACCTAGCGGATATGTTGCGGAACGCCATAGCAGATCAATTTTCGTTGATTTAATTAGCGTTCTGGCGGGTACTTTAATTAAGTAATTTCGCATATAACGGCATGATGAAGCCATTTGTTAGCCATGCACCGTTCCTTCGATAGGACGCGGGGAAACACGAGGCGGGAAAAGGTTTTCGCTATCTCGCACCAAACCGGCGCCCATGGCCTCAGTCCAAAAATACCGTTTTGGTTGCATTTCCAGCGACCTCGCCCGACTGCGCTAGGTCGACACCGCTATAGGATAGCGTGTGGATATCGAATTGCGTCTGCCTACAGAACACCAGCACATCGGGTGGTCTTGCGCGCCACAGCAGATCGCATATCCTTCTCCTCGGAGGGGGCGGTCAATGCGTTTCGCCATGAATACTGCGGCAGGGTCCGCGCGCAGCCAACCGTTTCAACTTCGTTCTGACTCGGCGTTCAATTCTTTGTTTTTCCAGAAAGGAACATGCGCATGGAAAGTGCAGGCGTTGGTTGGGTTGCAGCCATCATCATCGGCGGGATTGCCGGTTGGCTGGCGGAAAAATTCATGAACAGCAGCATGGGTGTGTTCATGAACATCATTCTGGGGATCGTCGGAGCGATCGTGGCGAACGCGATCCTTTCCGCTTTCGGCGTCGTTCTCGGCGGGTGGATCGGTTATCTCATTGCCGGCTTCGTCGGCGCCTGCATCCTCATTGCGGTCGGGCGGGTCATCCGCCGCTGAATTTCGCGCATATAAAAAGGCCGGGCGCCTCGGCGTCCGGCCTTTCCTTTTGGGATAGTGGTTCCGCTTTCTATCGACGGCTCATCAATCCGAACAGATAAGCGACACCGGCGGTTACGGCGAGCGCGAAAATCGGTTCCTCGCGCACCTTATCGCGCACCCGCTCCGTCATGACCGATGCTTCGTCTGCGACAGCAGTCTTTGCGCCCTGCCCCAGCGCGACAACGCTGTCGGACAGGCGGGCAAGGTCTTCCCGCAGCGCCGCGACCTGCGCGGAAAGATCGTCAGCTGCCACCTCCACCTTACCGCGCGCGGCGGTGGACTGGGCGGAGGCAGTTTTCATATCGGCCATTGTCTACTCCTCTTTTCTCGGGATGCTGGTCAACGAAATAACCCCGGCAAAGGTTCCCGCGGTCGGTGTCTTTTGTTGCGTGTCGAACAGTCTGAACCGGCCCCGATATAACCCAGAGCTTTTGTCGCGATAACCCTTCATTTCCGTACGGGTTTGCTCTAAGGAACGTCAAATGCTTTGCCCGCGAACGGGCGATAGAATGCGAGGTTTGCGTTTCGATGTTCGATATTCTGCGAAGAGCTGCCCAGACTTGGGTTGCCAAGCTCCTCATGCTTCTCCTGGTCGCCTCCTTCGGCATATGGGGCGTTTCCCGCTCGCTGATCAGTGGTGGGAACAGTACCACTGTCGTCACCGTCGGCAACCAGCATGTCGACGTCAACGAATTCCGTCTCGCCTACCAGCGTCAGGTTGCAAATCTCAGCCAGCAGTTCGGCATGCGCCTGACGCCCGAGCAGGCCCGCGCCTTTGGCGTCGAGCAGCAGGTTCTGGCGCAACTGGTGGCCGGCGCATCGTTGGATCAGCTCGCCGACGACATGAACCTCGGACTGTCCCAGGATCGGCTGGCACAGCTGATCGGTGACGACCCGGCCTTCAAGGCAGTCAACGGTCAGTTCGACCGGTCGCTGTTCACGTCGCGCCTGCGCAACGCCGGCATCCGCGAAGACGACTATATCAAGGAACGCAGCAAGGTTGCTGTCCGCAGCCAGATCGTGGACGCCGTCTCCAACGGCTTCACCGCTCCGAAGACACTTGTCGATGCTCTGAAGCAGTACCGTCAGGAAAGCCGTGGCATCGACTATCTTCTCTTGACGAATGCGAATATCGAACCGATCAAGGCTCCGGCGGACGACGTGCTCGCAAAGTGGTTCGAAGGCGCAAAGCCTCGCTTCCGCGCGCCGGAATACCGCAAGTTCGCCTATCTGAAGCTGCAGCCGGAAGACATCGCCGATGTCGGCTCCGTCACCGACGACCAGATTCGCGAGGACTTCGACAAACGCAAGGATAGCTACCGCACGCCGGAGCTCCGTACCGTCGAGCAGCTTACCTTCCAGAACAAGGATCTGGCCAACGCAGCGGCTACGGCTTTGAAGACGGGCACCACGTTCGATCAGCTGATTGCCGATCAGGGCAAGACCGCAAGCGACGTGTTCCTCGGCGAGTTCTCGAAGGACAAGGTTCCGGATCAGACCGTTGCCGACGCCGCGTTCGCGGTGACCAAGAATGGCGGTACCACGCCTGTTGTCGAAGGTTCCTTTGGTCCTGTCATCCTGCGCATCAGCAACATCAAGCCAGAATCCACGAAGAGCCTAGACGAAGTCAAGGAAGAGATCCGCAAGCAGCTTGCAGTCGCCAACGCTTCGCAGGAACTCATCAATATTCACGACCAGATCGAGGATCTCCGCAGCTCCGGCTCCACGCTCGAACAAATCGCCACGCAGCTGAAGCTGAAGGCTGTCGTGATCGACGCCGTCGATTCGACGGGCCTCGACAAGAGCGGCAACGAGGTCAAGGACATTCCGGCCAAGCAGCAGGTTCTGGCTGCCGCTTTCAAGGCCGAGTCCGGCGCCGATGTTCCTTCGCTGTCGATCGGTACGGATGGCTATCTCTGGCTCGATGTCCGTGAAGTGACGCCGGAGCGCGACCGTCCGCTTGCCGAAGTTCGCGACAAGGCCGTCGCCGACTGGACTGCCGAGCAGCAGAAGGCAGAACTCGCCAAGAAAGCCGACGAGTTGAAGCAGCAGGCGCAGAAGGGCACGTCCCTTGCCGATCTCGCCGCTCCCCTCGGCATTACAGTTGAAAGCAAGAGCGGCATTACCCGCGGCATGGACGATGCCGTTCTCGGCAATGCCGGCGTCACGGCTGCATTCGCTGGTCCGATCGATACCGTTGCCAACGCCGTCGGCGCCGACCCAACGACGCAGATCCTGCTGAAGGTCACGGAAGTCAATCCGGAAGCGACTGGTGACGTGCTCAACAACCAGGACCAACAAATCACCGCAATGGCCAACGCTGCCGGCGACGACATTCTCGATCAGATGGTCAACCTGCTGCAAACGCAGTACGGCGCATCGATCAACCAGCAGCTGGCAGAACAAGCAACCGTCCGCTAGGGAGAGCGAACCGCATGACCGATCTGAAGCCGCTTCTGGCCAAGGCTGCGAGCCGCGAACCGCTGACACGCGAGGAAGCACGCCAGGCGTTCGACATCCTGATGTCCGGTCAGGCGACACCTTCGCAGATCGGCGGCTTTCTGATGGCCCTGCGCGTGCGTGGTGAGACCGTCGACGAGATCGTCGGTGCCGTCAGCACGATGCGATCGAAGATGCTGACCGTGGAGGCACCTGCCGATGCGATCGACATCGTCGGCACCGGCGGCGACGCCAGCGGTACCTATAATATCTCGACGCTGGCGGCGCTGATCGTCGCCGGCGCCGGTGTTCCGGTCGCCAAGCACGGCAATCGGGCGCTGAGCTCCAAATCCGGCGCGGCCGACAGCCTCGCTGCGCTCGGCGTCAAGCTGGACATTCCGCCGGAAGTAATCTCGCGCTGCATCCATGAAGCCGGCGTTGGCTTCATGTTCGCCCAGCAGCACCACTCCGCGATGCGCCACGTCGGGCCATCGCGCGTCGAGCTGGGAACGCGCACCATCTTCAACCTTCTCGGTCCGCTCTCCAATCCGGCCGGGGTTCGCCGCCAGCTGCTCGGCGTCTATGCCCCGCAATGGGTGGTTCCGATCGCCGAAGTCATGCGTGATCTTGGTTCGGAAAGCGTCTGGGTCGTGCACGGCAGCGGCCTCGACGAGATCACCACGACCGGCAGCACGAATGTCGCGGCACTTGAGGGCGGCAAGATCCGTACCTTCGAGCTGTCTCCGGCGGATTTCGGCCTCCAGACGGTCAAGCTGGAAGCGATCAAGGGTGGTGACGGCGTTGTGAATGCGGCGGCACTTCGTGAGGTCCTCAGCGGCGCCAAGAATGCCTATCGTGATATCGCGCTGGCCAATGCAGCTGCATCCCTCGTGATCGCGGGCAAGGCGGAGGTCCTGCGCGACGGTATGCGGCTCGCCACTGAATCGCTGGATAGCGGCGCGACCGCTGCGGCGCTCGACAAACTCATCGCCGTGTCGAACGATATCGACTAGGATCGTGATATGACGGATATTCTCAAGAAGATCGAACTCTACAAGCTGGAGGAGATCGCCGCCGCGAAGGCGAAGGTTTCGCTCGCGGACCTCAAGGCGATGCAAGCCGGGCAATCCGCTCCCCGCGGCTTTCACAAGGCACTGGTGGACAAGCGTGACGCCGGCAATTTCGGCCTGATCGCGGAAATCAAGAAGGCCAGCCCTTCCAAGGGATTGATCCGCCCCGACTTCGATCCGCCGGCGCTCGCCAAGGCGTATGAACTGGGCGGTGCGGCCTGCCTGTCGGTGTTGACCGATACCCCAAGCTTTCAGGGTGCGCCGGAATTCCTGACCGCCGCGCGGGCCGCCTGCGACCTTCCTGCACTCCGCAAGGACTTCATGTTCGATACCTACCAGGTGCAGGAAGCCCGTGCATGGGGCGCCGATTGCATCCTGCTGATCATGGCCTCGCTCTCCGACAGCGATGCCGAACGCCTGCAGGACGAAGCGTTTGGCCTCGGCATGGACGTTCTGATCGAGGTTCACGATGCCGAAGAGATGGAACGCGCCCTGAAGCTCTCCTCCCCGCTGGTCGGCATCAACAACCGCAATCTGCGGACTTTCGAAGTCAGCCTGACGGTAAGCGAAGAGCTTGCTGGCATGGCGCCGGCCGATCGGCTGCTCGTCGGCGAAAGCGGCATTTTCACCAATGCCGATTGCAAGCGGCTGCACACCGTCGGCATCAACACATTCCTCGTGGGCGAAAGCCTGATGCGCAAGGATGATGTGACGGCAGCGACCCGCGCCCTGCTCTTCGACAACGCCACGATGGCGGCCGAGTGAGATGAGCGGCGGCCGAGCCGAACTCACGCATATCGATGCCTCGGGCGAGGCACGCATGGTCGATGTCGGCGACAAGGCCGAGACAGTGCGTGTCGCAACCGCCGAGGGCTGCGTGAAGATGGCGCCGGAAACGCTCGCGCTGATCCGCCAGGGTAACGCCAAGAAAGGCGACGTCATTGGCACGGCACGTCTTGCGGGCATAATGGCGGCGAAGCAGACCAGCAGCCTTATTCCTCTCTGCCATCCCCTCATGCTGACCAGGGTTTCGGTCGACATCGCCGAGGACGACAATCTGCCGGGGTTGCGCGTGACAGCAACCGCTAAGCTGACCGGGCGAACCGGCGTCGAAATGGAAGCGCTGACGGCTGTTTCGGTCGCCTGCCTGACGATCTACGACATGGCCAAGGCCGCGGACCGCACGATGGAAATCGGCGGCATCCGGCTGCTTGAGAAATCGGGCGGTAAGTCCGGGGATTTCCGGCATCCGGAGCATTCGAAATGAGCCTGATCCCGGTCGCGGAGGCACAAGAACGGCTACTGTCACGGGCTAGACCGATCCAGCTGTCGGAGTCTGTTACGCTCGCAGCAGGCGATGGGCGCGTGCTTGCGGAGGATTTGGCCGCGAGACTGACGCAACCGCCCTTCGATGCCTCGGCGATGGATGGGTACGCCTTGCGGCATGCGGATGCGGCCGAACCCGGCGCTGCGCTGACGCTCATCGGAACATCGTCAGCCGGCCACGGCTTCGATGGCACGATCGGCGAAGGCGAGACGGTTCGCATCTTCACCGGTGCACCGGTTCCAGCAGGTGCCGACAGCGTGCTGCTGCAGGAAGATGCCGAGAAGATCGATGGCGGCATACGGACGAACTATCCGGTGCGCGCGGGCCAGCATATCCGCCCACGCGGACAGGACTTCGTGGAAGGAGAGACCGTTCTCCCGGCCGGGACAGTGCTCGATTTCTCCCGCCTGACGGTGGCGGCCGGCATGAACCACGCGACGTTGCCGGTATTGCGCAGGCCGCTGGTCGCCCTTCTTGCCACCGGTGACGAATTGCTCCCTCCGGGAAGCACGCTTGCGGACGCGCAGATCATCGCTTCAAGCACCTTCGGCATCGCGGCGCTCGCCCGCAAGGCGGGTGCAGAGGTCCTCGACCTCGGCATTGTACCGGATGACACGATAGCGATCACCGAAGCCGTCTCGCGGGCACGACATGCGAAAGCGGACGTTATCGTAACACTCGGCGGCGCATCCGTGGGTGATCATGATCTGGTGCAGGCAACGCTGCTTGCGGCGGGCATGAAGCTTGATTTTTGGCGCATCGCCATGCGACCGGGCAAGCCGCTGATGGTCGGCAGCCTCGAAGAGACCCATGTCCTCGGCCTGCCGGGCAATCCCGTCTCCAGCCTCGTGTGCGGGCTCCTCTTCCTCGAGCCTCTGATCCGCAAGCTGGCAAGCCTGCCGTCTGTCAAACGCGAGGCTACTGCGGAGAGCGCGGTAGTGTTGCGCGCCAACGACCAGCGCCAGGACTATGTTCGGGCGCGGCTGACGCGATCCCCGTCCGGCTCGCTGCTCGTTGAACCCTTCAGCAAGCAGGATTCTTCGATGATGAAGATCTTTGCCTATGCCGATTGCCTGATCGTGCGCCCGCCGCATGCGGCTGAACTTCCGGCGGGCGGTCCCTGCCCTGTCATACTCTTGCGTCCAGACCTTATCGGCTGACCTTTCCAAGTCGTGGTATGGTCCTGTCATCGGGATTTCAGCACAATGACCGGAAGAGAGTGATGACCATCACACCACAGCCAGTACGAGATACACAGTCGATGGTATCAGGCATGAGGCCGAAGCTCGTCGAGGGAGAGTTCATATTCTGCACCACGAGAGACGAGCACATGGCGGAACGCATTGGCGATATTGCCCTGGCGCGGTTTCGCGAAGATGAAGGCATCTCGTTCATCATCGAGAGAAACCAAGCAGCCGAGATGGGTTTCGACTGCAGCCTCCCGATGCGCCGGATCATCCTCGAGGTCTTCTCCTCGCTGGAAGGCATTGGATTGACGGCGGCGGTTGCCACGGCCCTCACCGCCCATCAAATCCCCTGCAACATGGTGGCCGCCTACCACCACGACCACGTCTTCGTGCCCGCGGACATGGCCGGCACAGCGATCGATGTTCTGCGGGAAGTGCAGCAATCCGCCGCCTCGGCAGGATTCGGCCGCTAAACCCGCTGGTCGATGGCGAACACGCCGCTAACATTTGCGGTGTTCTGTGCGCTATCGCCGAAGTCAGCTACCGCGTACTCGGCGATTAGACGCAGTTGCTTCTTGGGCAACGGCGCGCGACGCGGATCTCCAATAAGCACATCAATCCCCGCTGACGCGCACCTGGTAAGAAAAGGCAATGCACGATCCGCGAGCTGGCGATCATAGAACACATCGCCTGCGAGAATGATATCGACGTCCGGCGGTTCTCCTGACAGCAGATCCGTCTGTATAGCTTCGATGGAAAGCCCATTTGCCTCGGCATTGAGGGCGATTGCAGCGATGGCATTCGCGTCGATGTCAACGGCCTTGACGGCAACAGCACCGCGCGTGGCTGCGGCGATTGCGACAATTCCGGAGCCCGCCCCAAGATCGAGGACGCGGCGTCCCCGGACTAGTGCCGGATTTGCAAGGATATGATGCGCAAGCACGGCACCGCCCGCCCAGCAATAGGCCCAATAGGGCGCTGGATCGTCATCACGTCGCGCAAGCCGCGATAGCCCGCTGCCGGGATGAGCCATGTAGAGCGATATGCCAGGCAAGCCTGGGACGGGCTGGAGGCGCAGGTTCGCTTGAATGAAAGCCCGAACATCCTCGGCGAATGGCTTCATTCGCTCAATAGTTCTTCATCGCAAGATGCGGAATCCCGGCGTCCAGAAACTCGTCGCCGTAAGCAACAAAGCCGAGGCGCTCGTACAGCCCCACCTTATCGCGCTGGGCCGTCAGGTAAAACCGATTGCCACGGGCCGCGCGATGTTCCGTCATCGCATAGTCCATCATTCGATTGGCGATGCCCTGCCCCCGCCAAGCCATCGCAACGGCCACACGCCCGATCTTGACGTGTTCCTCCGCGTGGAGCACGCGGAGTGTGCCGCACACCTCGCCCGCTGCCAATGCAACGACGTGATGTGCGGTCAGGTCGTAAGTATCGAACTCTTCGTCCGGCGGAACCTTCTGCTCGGCAATAAAGACTTCGCGCCGAAGCTTGAAACCTTCGTTGCAGAGGGTGCTGAAGAGCGGAACCGTCAGGATCACTACGTCATTCATCACATCCTCCTTTGCGCCGGTGAGACGTTACAGACGTCAGCCCTTCTTCTTCGTGAATTTTGGCTTCGGACCGTTGGACGGCTTGCCCTCGAATTTAGGCTTGCCTTCAAATTTCGACTTGCCTTCAAACTTTGGCTTGCCGGACTTCTTCGCCCACGGCTTGCTGTCACGCCGATCGTCGTTGGGTCCCTGTGCAGGAGCAGTGTCGCTGCGCGGGCCCTTCTTGAAACCATCCTTCGGACGCTCGTCGCGACGGTCATCGAAAGTCTTCTTGCCGGCATAGGGCTTCGGCGCGGAAGGCCGGCTGTGGAAGTCCGGCGTGCCGTTCAGCTGAGTGACACGAATGCCGCGCTCGAGAGCCTTGTTGGGTCCGATTGCCTGCAGGAAGGCATCTGCGCTGTCAGCGGCGATCTCCACGAAGGTTTCGTCCTGCTGCATCTTGATTGCGCCGATCTCGCGCTTGGTCACGTTGCCGTTGCGGCAAAGCATCGGGATCAGCCAGCGCGGCTCAGCGTTCTGCTTGCGGCCGACGGAAACAGAGAACCAGATGCTGGCGCCGAAATCGTCGCGCGGGCCTTTCTGGCTGGGCTCGCGTGGCCCCTCGGCGTTGTCGCGGCGCTTGCGACCACGGTCGTCCTGCACTGCCACCTCGATGAGGTCCTCCGGTGCGGACTGATTGGAACGGTACAGATTGACGAAGGCGTTGGCGAGCTTCTCGGCGCCATGCGTGTCCAGCAGACGCTTGACGAGATCCTCCTCTTCTTCGCGCGGTGCTTCGGCGAAAATCGGGTCGGCCAGCAGACGCTCTTCATCGCGGCCGATCACCTCTTCCGCCGACGGCGGGCGACCCCAGGCCGCAGCGATACCGGCGTTGTCGAGCAGCCGCTCGGCCTTGCGACGAGCGTTCAGCGGTACGATCAGGGCGCTGACGCCCTTGCGCCCCGCGCGACCGGTGCGACCGCTGCGGTGAAGCAGCGTTTCCGGATTGGTCGGAAGGTCGGCGTGGATCACAAGATCGAGGCCGGGAAGGTCGATGCCGCGGGCGGCAACGTCGGTTGCAATGCAGACGCGGGCACGGCCATCGCGCATCGCCTGCAGCGCATGGCTGCGCTCGTTCTGCGTCAACTCACCCGACAGGGCGACAACGTTGAAATTGCGGTTGTGAAAGCGCGCCGTAAGGTGATTGACCGCCGCACGCGTCGAGCAGAACACGATCGCATTACTTGCTTCATAGAAACGCAGAGCATTGATGATCGCGTTCTCACGGTCACTCGGATGAACGACCAATGCGCGATATTCGATGTCGACGTGCTGCTTCTCTTCGGTGGTCGTGGCGATCCGAACGGCGTTCTTCTGGTAGCTCTTCGCGAGCTTGGCGATCGCGGCCGGGACGGTTGCCGAAAACATCAGCGTGCGACGATCGTCCGGCGAGGCTTCCAGAATGAACTCCAGATCCTCGCGGAAGCCGAGGTCGAGCATTTCGTCGGCCTCATCAAGCACGACGGCCTTGAGCGACGACATGTCGAGCGCCCTGCGGCGGATGTGGTCGCAAAGGCGGCCAGGCGTACCGACGACGATATGCGCTCCACGCTCGAGCGCGCGGCGCTCGCTGCGGATATCCATGCCCCCGACGCAGCTGACGATCACGGCGCCGGTGATTTCGTAGAGCCATTCCAGCTCGCGCTTGACCTGCAGCGCCAATTCGCGTGTCGGTGCGATCACGAGTGCCAGCGGCTGTGCCGCCGGCTCGAAGCGATCCTCGCCATCAAGAAGCGTCGGCGCCAGCGCAAGGCCGAAAGCGACGGTCTTGCCGGAACCGGTCTGAGCCGAAACCAGGGCGTCGGACTCGGCCAAGGCCGGATCGAGCATGGAATTTTGAACCGGGGTCAGCTCGGTATAACCGCGCTTCACCAACGCCTTGGCGATCGCCGGAACGACGCCGTTGAAATCTGTCATCTTGTCTGTCTTTCGGAATTTTCACGCGCATATTGCGCTGTGGCCGGAACCAGCCGGCTGAAAAGTTGCGCCGTTCCTACTTGGTCGGCAGGCAAATGTCAAAGCGGATGTCCCTTCCATAGCCAAACATCGACGCTTTCGCTGCGGCCGCGGATCGGCACCTGCGCTGGACCTTCAAGTTGACCGGAGCGCAATGGGGCGCTGTCGGCGCCTGCCGCGTCCATCAACGTTGCGCTCAGCGCCAGCTCCGCACCGCGCGCGGCCGCCACTTCCATAAGGCGACTGGCGACGTTAACGGTGTCACCGGTGGCCGTAATCTGCCGGCGGTTGCCGGTGCCAAGACGCGACGCCACCACCGGCCCGTAATGCGCACCGACCTTAAAACCGATATTGCGACCATCCAGTATCGGATGTGTCGCAAGCCAGGGACGCATCCGCGCGCACAATTGCACGGCGCAGGCCGCCGCCCGCCCTGCATCATCGCTGGCCGGCTGTGGCAAGCCAAACAGAATCATGGCGCCATCGCCCATAAAGCTCGTTATGGCGCCGCCGTGTGCGCGCGCTTCCTCATCGACGATCTCGAAGAATCCACTCAGCACGTCGCGCACATGCGTGACGCCAATGGCCTCGCTCAGACCCGTGAAACCGGACAGGTCGATGAAGACAACGGCAGCGTCCTGGCGAACGGGATGCGCGAGGAAGCCCGGGTCGCGCGCGAGCCATTCGCCAAGCCCCGGCGCCTCGATCCGTTGCAACAGGTCGCTTTGCGCAGCAAAGTGCGACGCCTGCCGCCTGTCGATCCAAAGCTCGCCTGCACCGAATAGGAGAAGGGGCGGTAGAGCCGCAGCGATCGGCAACGCTGCGCTGAACCAATAGCCTTCCGCGAAGGCGAGCATGTTGAGCGCGCCCCAAGCCAGCACGAGGGCGATGATCGTCGCATAGCCGACGGCGCTGCGGCGCCAGGCGAGGAGACTGATCAGCAAGATCGGCAGAGCAACGCAAATGATAGCATCAAAGCGGCGAATATTGCCGTCGCGGATGATACTGTCGCCTGCGATCAAATGCGTTGTTGCCGTCGACATCACCTCGACACCTGGCAGAACCGGATCGAAGGGTGTCGGGAAGACATCACCACCGCCGGCAACCGTGGAGCCAATAACGACCACCCTGCCCTCGACCGCCTTTGCCTTGAGCTTTCCGTCAAGTACGTCCATCGCGCTGTAGGTCGGAATGGTGCCCCTCGGCCCGTAGAAAGTGAGCGGCAACCGTTGGCCGGTGTCGGTCGGCAGGTGCCGATCGCCAAGCGCGAGGCCGCCCGGCACGAAGACGGGATTGATCCCGAGCGCAAGCGACGCGACCCTGAGCGGGAACGATTGATCGACGCGATCCGGCCCGCGCGAAATCAGCGGGACGTAGCGCGGTATTCCGGTCTGATCGGTCGCGAGATTGACGATCCCGACTGCCGCGACATCAGAGAAGCGTGTAAGCGGCAAAAGCAGCTGGTTGGCGACAGGTACCGCAGACAGCGGGTCATTGGCGTCGCTTGTCACCGATTGGGTACTTTCGGGAAAGACGCCTGCGCCCGCGATAACCGCCGGTGTCTCCTGTAGCGCCAGTGCAAGCGCGGCGTCATCGGCATCAGCGCCGTGATCGACGAGCAGCAAGTCAAGCGCTACAACCATCGGCTTGAGCGACGTGATGGCGTCAACCACGCGCGCCAATGTGGCCCTGTTCAGCGGATAGCCGTGTGCCGCTGCCGTGCGATCATCGATTGCGACGATGCTGACGATCGGAGGCGGTGTCCTAGCGCCGATCGCAATGCTCCTGATATCGGTGAGTAAAGCCTCCATGCGGTCGAGAAAGCCCGCATTTCCGCTAAGGTGCAGCGACGCAAGCAGGCTGCTCCAAAGCAGTGAGAAGACAATGGTGACGGTGACCAGCAGCCGCTTGGCATTCATTGGGAATTACTGGCCAACGCGCGCGAGCAAGGCCGCCGATCGTGCCGGCGGCCAGCGGCGGACAGTCAGCGGACCGCTACCGGAGGAGACGTCTACGCCCTCGCCGACCGAGAGCACGACGGAGGCGCGCGATGCGGGACGAGCAACGGCGACACGCCCTCGCACGACCAAAACAGATGTCGTCCCATTCTTGACGTCAACCGCCCATCGCGTTCCGCGGACGGCGGCAATGGCTTGCGGCGTCATGACCTCGAAACCGTTCGGGCGCTTCCGGCGATCGACGTCGACGAGAACCGCCTTGCTGCGGAGTGACAGCGCATCTACGCGGCCATCGCGGTCACGGTCGACCAAGTTGAAACGCGCACCAAGCTCAGCGGTGACGACGACGCCATCCGGGCAGCGGATGACCTGTCGGGGCGGGCCTGCGATGCGTTGCACGGTGCAACCGCCCTGCTGTGCCAGAGCGACATCGGGTGCGGCGACGTAGATGGCGCAAAGGCTGGCCAAAAGCCCCAGCAGGATAGTCAAGAATACGCGCATACCCGTCTCCCCTACCATGTGCACTCAGACGCTCGTCTGCATGACACTATCTGCCAGAGATGAGCTGATGAAAATCGATATTTTGCCGTGTTGGCGTAACCGCCTTGATGGCGACCTCGCACTCTATCCGTGTGTGGCGATAGCGCCTGCCGCAGGCTGCCAACGCCACCAAGGGTAGCAACAAATGAAGATTGCAACATTGATTAATATTTAGCGAAAACTTTACACACCACCCTTAGATTTCGCCCGGCGTGCAATCGGGTGCGCCGGAACGATTATCGGGGGCTTTATCTATGGTCGGGATTCTATCAGGCATCGGTTCGTCTGCCGTACTGGAAGCGCTCAACAAGTCGCAGGCCATCATTGAATTCGACCTCACCGGCAAGATCCTGACTGCGAACGAGAACTTCTGCAAAGCCGTTGGCTACCAGTTGAGCGAGATCATCGGGAAACATCACCGGATCTTTGTTGATCCCGCCGAGGCAGCCACGAAGGCCTATGCCGATTTCTGGACGAATCTCGGCGCTGGCCAGTTCGACCAGGGCCAGTACAAGCGCATCGCCAAGGGCGGACGGGAAATCTGGATCGAGGCCAGCTACAACCCGATCTTCCGTGGCAAGAAACCGGTCAAGGTCGTGAAATTTGCAACCGACATCACGGCTGCCAAGAAGCAAAGCGCCGAAGATCGCGGAAAGCTGGATGCCCTCTCACGCGCCCAGGCGATCATCGAATTCACGCCGACAGGTGAAATCATCACCGCTAACGAGAATTTCCTGGCGACGCTCGGCTACTCCCTGAACGAGATCGTCGGCAAGCACCATTCGATGTTCTGCGAGAGCGATTATGCGAGCACGCCTGACTATCGGAAATTCTGGCGTGATCTTGGTGCCGGCACATTCGCAAGCGACCAATTCAAACGCGTGGCCAAGGGCGGTCGGGCCGTCTACATCCAAGCGTCCTACAATCCCATTCTCGACGACGCCGGTCGTGTGTTCAAGGTCGTCAAGTTCGCCACTGACGTGACCGATCGCATGAAGGTCGTCAACGACCTCGGCGCCGGGCTCGCGCGCCTCTCGGAGTGCAATATCCGCCAGACGATCGACGAGCCTTTCGCCGGCGAGTTCGAGGTCCTTCGCCGGGACTTCAACACGTCGATCGGGGCGTTCCAGGAAACACTGGCCAAGGTGCTGGGTCAGACCAATGTGCTGAACGGCAATAGCCAGGAGATGCGCCACGCGGCCGAACAGCTCTCCGAGCGGACCAAGGAACAGGCGACCTCGCTGGAAGAGACCTCAGCGGCTCTCGAAGTGGTGACGGCAACGGTGAAATCGTCGACGCAGAACACGCAGGAAACCCGCAAGCTCGTACAGAGTGCCATGGCATCCGCATCGGCTTCGGCCAATGTCGTGCGCGAAACGATCACCGCAATGCAGCGCATCGCTTCTGCGTCCAAGGAGATCGGGCAGATCATCGGCGTCATCGACGAGATCGCGTTCCAGACCAACCTGCTGGCGCTCAACGCCGGCGTGGAGGCAGCCCGCGCCGGTGAAGCCGGCAAGGGCTTTGCCGTCGTAGCGCAGGAAGTTCGCGAGCTTGCGCAGCGTTCGGCCAAGGCCGCCAAGGAAATCAAGGGCCTGATCCAGAACTCCGGCAAGGAAGTTGACGAAGGCGTTCGCCTTGTCGATGCAACCGGCTCGGCGCTGAACGAGATCGAAACCTTCGTTGCGTCGATCGATGCGAATACCAGCGCGCTCGCCACTGCTGCCGCGGAGCAGTCCACTGGCCTCTCAGAGATCAACAATGCCGTTTCGCAGATCGATCGCATGACCCGGCAGAACGCCGAAATGGTGAAGCGAACGACCGGCATCAGCGCCGAGCTGGCAGCCGGCGCGGCAACCCTTGCCGAACTCGTCAACCACTTCAAGCTGAACAGACGCGCCGCCATCCGCGAGCCAAGCGCGCCCGCCGCACGGCGTCCGCAGCAGGCCGCATAAGGCCAGAAAATCAGCACCCAAAACAAAGCCGCCTGCACCAACGATGCAGGCGGCTTTTTCTATCCAGCCAGTGTTTTGTTCAAAAAAGCGGTCGGCCGCCCTGCTTAGACCAGACGGCTCTGCTCGGTCGCGGCTTCGATGAAGCTTGCGAAAAGCGGATGCGGATCGAGCGGACGGCTCTTCAGTTCCGGATGGTACTGGACGCCGATGAACCACGGATGATCCGGATACTCGACCGTCTCAGGCAGAACGCCATCCGGCGACATGCCGGAGAAGACCAGGCCGCAGTTCTCCAGCCGATCCTTGTAGTCGACGTTGACTTCGTAGCGGTGGCGGTGACGCTCGGAGATATCGGTCGAGCCGTAGATATCCGAGATCTTGGTGCCTTTCTTCAGGGCTGCCTTGTAAGCGCCGAGACGCATCGTGCCGCCGAGGTCGCCTGCAGCGTTGCGCTTCTGCAGCTCGTTGCCCTTGACCCACTCGGTCATGAGGCCGACGACCGGCTCCTTGGTCGGGCCGAACTCCGTCGAGGACGCATGCTCGACGCCAGCCAGATTGCGGGCTGCTTCGATCACCGCCATCTGCATGCCGAAGCAGATGCCGAAATAGGGAACCTTGCGCTCGCGGGCGAAGCGTGCCGCATGGATCTTGCCTTCGGAACCGCGCTCGCCGAAACCGCCAGGAACCAGGATCCCGTGTACCTTTTCAAGGTACGGCGCCGGGTCTTCCTTTTCGAAGACTTCCGATTCGATCCACTCGAGGTTGACCTTGACGCGATTGGCAATGCCACCGTGGTGCAGCGCTTCGATCAGCGACTTGTAGGCATCCTTGAGGCCCGTGTACTTGCCGACGATCGCGATCGTCACTTCGCCTTCCGGGGTGCGGATGCGATTGCAGACGTCTTCCCAGGAATCAAGGCGCGGCTTCGGAGCCGGCTCGATGCCGAAGGCGGCCAGAACTTCGTTGTCGAGGCCTTCCTTGTGGTAGGCAATCGGCACGTCGTAGATGTTGCCGACGTCGAGCGCCTGAATGACGGCCGACGGACGGACGTTGCAGAACAGCGACAGCTTGCGGCGTTCCGCTTCCGGAATTTCGCGATCGGCGCGCACCAGCAGGATATCGGGATGGATGCCGAGCGCCTGCAGTTCCTTGACGGAATGCTGCGTCGGCTTGGTCTTCAATTCCCCGGCCGCCGGAATGTAGGGCATCAGCGTCAGGTGGACGTAGATCGCGGTGCCGCGCGGCAGGTCGTTGCCGAGCTGGCGGATCGCTTCCATGAACGGCATCGCTTCGATATCGCCGACCGTGCCGCCGATTTCGCAAATGACGAAGTCGTAGTCGTCGTTGCCTTCGGTAACGAAGTCCTTGATCTCGTTGGTGACGTGCGGGATGACCTGCACCGTCGCGCCGAGGTAGTCGCCGCGGCGTTCCTTGTCGATGATGTTCTTGTAGATGCGGCCGGTCGTGATGTTGTCCGTCTTGGTCGCGGAACGCCCCGTGAAGCGTTCGTAGTGACCGAGATCGAGATCGGTTTCGGCACCGTCGTCGGTGACGAAGACTTCGCCGTGCTGGGTCGGGCTCATAGTGCCCGGATCCACGTTCAAATAGGGGTCAAGTTTGCGTAGCCGCACCCGATAACCGCGGGCCTGCAGCAACGCTCCGAGAGCCGCGGCCGCAATTCCTTTACCGAGAGAGGAAACCACGCCGCCAGTGATGAATACGTATCGCGCCATGGGAGTCACCGGATACCTTTTCAAAAACGATTCCACCAGCCCAAAAATTCATTTCCTGAATTTTTGGTGCCAGCGTGAAATCTGAACAAAAGAAAACCGGCAGACCCAGGGGCCTGCCGGCGGTTTATCTCTTCTGCCGCTTACTGTCCGCTTGGGGCAGTCGCGGGTGTCTGCGCCGGAGCAGCGGGCGTGGTCGCCTGCGGAGCTGCCGGAGCGGTCTGAGTAGCAGGTGCAGCAGGAGCCGTCGCCGCAGGCGCGGTTTCGGCAGCCGGTGCTGCGGGAGCAGTTGCAGCAGGCGCTGCCGGAGCGGTCACGGCTGGTGCAGCAGCCGCCGGAGCAGCCTCACCACCGGTCGGAACGCCGTTGCCTGCCGGGGCTGCTGGTGCTGCCGGAGCGGCTGCGCCGTTCTGGCCGCCGAGAGAATCGAGAATGCCCTTGCCCTGGCCGCTGGTTGCCGGGATCCGGTTCAGAATATCCGTCGGACGAGCTTCGTAGCGGTTCAGTATGCCGAGACCGAGCGACGTGATGAAAAACAACGTCGCGAGGATTGCGGTCGTACGGGTCAGCGCATTGGCCGTGCCGCGTGCGGACATGAAGCCCGAACCGCCGCCGATGCCGAGACCGCCGCCTTCCGAACGCTGGATAAGCACGACGCCGACAAGCGCCAGCACGATCATGAGATGAATGACAATCAATACGGTCTGCATGGGTCCAGTCCTGCCCACGCATAGCGGGCATAAAGTAAAATTCTGGCGCTCTTTACATGAGGTAATCCGCTATTCCAAGCCCTTCGGCCCGGAATATACACGGCTCTAAGCAAGCAACGCTTCGTATGCGCCGTAGATGGCGAGGAAATCCGTGGCTTTCAAGCTCGCGCCGCCGATCAACGCACCATCGACATTGGCGACGCCCATCAGCTCCCTGGCGTTACCCGGCTTGACCGAGCCACCATAAAGGATGCGGATCTTCTTGCCGTTGTCGCCGAAGCGGGCGACGAGCTCGGAGCGCATGAAGGCATGTGCCTTCTCCACGTCTTCCACAGTCGGCGTCAGGCCGGTGCCGATCGCCCAAACAGGTTCGTAGGCAATCACGGTGTTTTCGGGCGTTGCGGTCTCAGGCACGGAGGCCGAAAGCTGGCGCTTGATGATATCGAGCGTCTGACCGGCCTTGCGCTCGTCGGCAGTCTCGCCGAGGCAGATGATGGCGGTGAGTTCGGCGGCAAACGCGGCCTCGGCCTTAGCACGAACGAGATGGTCCGTCTCGGCATGGTCGGTGCGGCGCTCGGAGTGGCCGACGATGACGTAGGTTCCGAAGCAATCGGCGATCATTTCGGCGGAGATGTCACCGGTATGGGCGCCCGACGGGTTCTGGTGGCAATCCTGCGCGCCGATCGCAAGCGGGCTATCCGTGCAGAGCGCGGTCGCCACGTAGAGAAGGGTTGCAGGAGGGCAAATCAGCGCTTCCACCTTCGCGGAGAGTGGGCCTTGAACACCCTCGGCGATCGCCTTGATCTGATCGAGGGAGGCACGCGTGCCGTTCATTTTCCAGTTTCCCGCCACCAGTGGGCGTACGTCAGGGGTCATGCCAGCCATCCAATTTTCATATATTGAGCGGCCTTAGCAAAAGCCTGCGAGAATGAAAAGGTTTTGGACCCTTACGTAAGGGAAATAGGGGCAATTTGGCGCGCAAATGCTTAAAATTTGGCGGCCGTGTTGCCTAAAGGCTGACGTGAGGGGGCCGGCGCGGCTACCTCACGAGGCGAGGATCCAGTTCAAGGCCCGGCGCCAGTCGATCATCCGGATCGGCGTGCCGTGATTACCTGTCTGGTAGAGTGTGAAATGCGTGGGATAGTTTGCCTTCAATAGCTTCTCGAAGAGCGCCTGCTGGTCGGTGGCGGCATAGACAGGGTCACGGCTGCCATGAGCGAACCAGAGCGGCAGCTTTGACTTGTAGAACGGGCTCTTGGCAAAATCAGGATCGGCGACGCCGCTCAAGATCACCATGCCTTTCAGCCGCTTCACGCTTTCGGGATCGCGACTGATGCCCCAGCAGATCTGGCTGCCCATCGATGCGCAGGTGAGGATCACCGGCTTTCCCGGCGATTGTTCGCTTGCATAGCGGATCAGCCCCGCGATCGCCGCTACACCGTCGCTGTCGAACGACTTGACGGACGGCGCGTAGTAGACGCCCCCGTTTCCGGTGACCAGGTTCTTCAGCCGGTTGAAGTTACCGCCGAAGGTGTAGTCGTTGGCGCCGAGACGCCTGTCTCCGTTGCGGCCATGGATGAAGATCACCGTAAATCCTGCCGCGGAAGCCGGTCCCACTCTGGTGACATCGAGCTTGAGGCCGCCAAGCGAAAGGGTCTCGTCCGTCTGGCTCTTGCGCACACCAAGGGAAACATATTTCTGCTGGGCGCGCTTTTCGGGGATCTGATCGCGACCGTTGATGTCGCGCATCTCGTCGTATTCGATGACCTCGAAGGCGCCGCCATCGCCGGTCTCAAGCACTTTCTGCGTGGAAAACAGATCGTCCTTGAATGGCGGCAAAGCGTCCGCAGCCCGGACCTGATCGGTCGCCATCATGAAAAAGGCCGCAATTACGGCGATAATGGTGCAATGACTTGTGGACATTCGCATATGCGTGGTTCCCTGATGCGTCTGGCCGCTTGCCATTCCGCGCCCTGCAACGCAAATCATTTCCTGAGAAAGTCCGTCACATCAGACGGCGTCGCGTATCGAGATGCTTTCTGGCAAAATTTGCTTGATTCGCAAACGTGACATGAAATGCGGTGATTTTGGGTCAGGCTCACTCTTGAGCGGCTCACCCACGACGAGATGAAGATCTGAACGGCCCCATGGACGATAACAACGACCTCTTTTCCGGAATGCCCCTGACACAAAAGCAGGAGGAGGCACCAAAGGCGAATGAGCCAGCCGTTACCGCGGCCGTAGCCCCGCCCCCTGCCCCGGTGTCGCGC